>NZ_CP012150.1:2842373-4263559 GCF_001187505.1 Mycolicibacterium goodii | reverse complement strand
AACGGTGCCGACGTAGACGTCGCCGACGGTGAGCAGGCCCGCGGCCATCGCCGCCTGCGCCTGGTCTGGCGCGGCCTGGACGGCCATCCTGGCCACCAACGCGCTCGGGTTGAGACCGGCCTCCATCAACGCGACCAAACACCCGTCGAGCACCGCACGCTGGTTCGCGTCGGGCAGCCGGCCGAGCGTGCCCAATGTGAGCAGGTCGGAGTAACTCGCCTTGCCGATCAGGTCATCGGCCAGGGATAGCCCGCGGATCGTGACACCAGCCGAGTCGTGGTCGGCGATGCGGGTCTCGAGCGGTCGGTCACCCGGCATCACGAAGCCGAGCGCTCCCGACGATGCAGGTGCGCTCGCCGGCTGCCACGTTGAGCCGGCCCTCGTCGTCGATCTCGACGGTGATGGTCTCGTCCGGGTAGAGCGGTCCGACGAACTTGACCTCGATCTCGCCACGGGTGAACCATTGCGCCCCGTACATCTCGGCACCGAGCGCACTCGCGTAGCCCTGGACCATCAGGCCGTGGGCGATGGGCGCCTTGAACCCGCGATTGCGGGCGTACTCGACGTCGTAGTGGATGATGTCGTTGTCCCCGTTGATCTCGCCGTAGCGATCGATCATCTCTTGGGTGATGTGGAAATCCTTCTTCATCGCCTTCATCTTTCGTCTCAGTTGGGAAACGTGCTGATGTTTTCGGCCTCGGCGATCAATTTCCCGTCGGTGTCGGCGAACCGAGCCGAGTAGCGGACGTAGCGTCGGCCCCGTTTCTCGAATTTGTCCAGGATCTCCCCGGAGGCGACGACGGCCGTGTCGCCCTCGGCGCTGATGTCCCCGTAGTAGCGAAACTTGTTGCCCGCCATGATCCCACCCTGTGTCGGTGGGTACCTGCGGTACAGCACGGCCATGAGATAGACCGACAGCACCGACGGGATGGCAACCTTCCTGCCGTCGAGGGAATAGCCGGCAGGCTCCTGCTCGATGGCTCGGTGGTACTCGGCGACGATCTCAGGGCTGATCGTGAACTCGAACGACGGCAGTTGCGCGCCGACCTCGAATTCCTCCCATCGGGTTCCCGGGCGGTCGCCTTCACGGGGTTTGACCTCGGCCGGCCTGGTCATGCTGTTCCCTCCTCTTGTTCGGAATGGGCGTGTTGCGAATGGGCACGCACGGCGCCGATGCGTTCAGCGGAATAGCCGCACAGTTGCGCCAACACATCAGCGGTGTCGGCGCCGTGCCGCGGTGGGTAGCGCAGTTGCTGGGCGTCGGCGTATTTGATCGGGTTGCCGAGCAGGCGCACCGGCTCTCCGGACTCCGGGTCCTCGACCCGTTCGACCATGGCGCGTAACTGTGCGGACTCCTGGTCGAGCGCCTCCGGGACGGTGAACACCGGCGCGGCCGGGATCCGCAAATCGAAAAAGTGCTTCGCCCAATCCGCGGCGTCGCGGGTCGAAAAGATCGGCCGGAGGATCTCGGCGAGCTGTTCGACGTTGGTCAACCGGCTGTACCGATCACGAAACCGGGGATCGTCGGCCAGTTCCGGCGAACCGATGGCACGGCAGAACGCCCGCCAGTAACTCGTCCCGGTCGGCGACACCGCGAGGTAACGACCGTCCCGGCAACGAAATGCCTCACTCGGCGCGATATTCGGGCTGCGCGAACCCAATGCGCGAGGCTCGTCACCAGAGATGAAGTAGTTCTGCGCCTGCCAGGTCAACAAACCCAACTGCGCGTCGAGCAGCGACACCTGGACCTTCTCGCCGCGTCCGGTCGTGCCCGCCGAATACAACGCTCCGGCAACGCCCAGGGCCAGGTAGAGCCCGCCCGCGAGATCCGCGATCTGATAGCCGACCCTGGCGGGTTCACCGTCCGGGGCCCCGGTAATGGACATCACCCCGCTGAGCGCCTGCACCACCAGGTCGTACGCCGGTGCGCGCCGGTACGCGGCGTCGTCGTGAATACCGATGAGCTCACCGACCACGATCGCCGGATTGATCTCGCGGAGCCGTTCGTAATCGATGCCCAGCCGCCGTGGAACGTCGGGGGCGAACCCATAGAGCACCGCGTCGCACTGGCGGACCAGGTCGTAGAAAGCGGTCAGGCCGGCCTCGGATTTCAGGTCGAGCGCGATCGATTTCTTCCCTCGGTTGACCGACAGGAAGAACGACGAGAGATTGCCGACGTAATGCGGCGGAATTTCCCTCGCGGGATCACCGCTCACCGGCTCGACCTTGATCACCTCGGCACCGAGCTGGGCCAGCAGCTGGCCTCCGAACGGCCCGCCCAACACCCATGTCAGGTCGAGAACCCGAACCGACTGCAGCATCAACGAACTCCTACATGATTGGAGTGTGCAGTTGTTCCCTTGAGAGGAACATCAATTACGCTGTCCGACAAGCTGGAACGCTAGTAATACCTCGATAAAATCGTCAAGGGTCGATCTCCGTAGTGAGGAATGAGCAGGTGTCTCTCCACAACACTGTTCCGCTAAGCGGAACAACTGGCGGAACTGGGGCCGCTGACCGGGTTTCCGACGTCCTGTTGCTGTTGATGGACGCGACCCAACCGCTGGGGGTCACCGAGGTGGCCACCGAGTTGGGCATGGCCAAGTCGGTGGCCCACCGCGTGCTCCGGTCGCTGGCTTCCAGGAACCTGGTCGAACAGGCCCCCGGCACTGCCGGGTACCTGCTGGGTCCCGCAGCGGTTGCCATGGGCGCCAAGGCACTGAGCCTGTCGAAACTGGAGCGGGAGGCGGCGCCGCTGCTGCGCGACCTGCGCGACCGAACACAGGAGACGACCCTGTTGTCCCGACCGGTGGCCGGCGGACGAGTGCACGTTGCGCAGTTCGAAAGTCCGCAACACGTCCGGATGACGGTGGAGCTCGGCGTGTTTCGGCCTTGGCACGCCGGCGCGAGCGGGAAAATCCTGCTCGCCTACGCCGAACCGGCGTTCCGCGATCGTGCGATCGCGCTGGAATCGGAACACTACGGCCTCGACGAGGAGGCGGTCAGGATGTTGAACGAGGACCTCCGGCACGCGCGCGAGCGCGGCTACGTCACCTCCAGCGGTGAACGCAATCCTGACGCCGGAGCCGTGGCCGCCCCGATCTTCGGCGTCCGCGGTGTGGTCATCGCGGCGATCAGCGTGTGCGGACCACGATCCCGCCTCACCGCGACCCGCGCGGAGCGAATCGCCCCACTGCTGCTGGACGTCAGCCGGCGGGTATCGGCACGTCTGAGCTAGCGAGGCCTCCTCGGCAGTGCCGAACCTACGCCGGGTTCACCACTTTTCCGACGGTGCCCTCACCATCCGGGATGGCAGCCAACAAGGTCTTGGTGTATTCGTGCTGCGGGTTGTCGAAAATATCGGCGGGAGTCCCACTTTCGACCACCTTGCCGCTCTTCATCACATAGACGCTGTGGCAGATCATTCGAACGACGGCCAAATCATGACTGATGAACAGATAGGTGAGCCCGAGTCGCTGCTGCAAAGACACCAGCAGTTCGAGGATCTGCGCCTGGACGACAACGTCCAGAGCTGAGACCGCCTCGTCGAGCACGACCACTTCCGGATCGAGTGCCAACGCCCGCGCGATCGCCACACGCTGACGTTGCCCACCGGAAAGTTCGTGCGGATGACGGCCGGCCAGCTGCGGATCGAGGCTGACATGCGTGAGGAGCTCGACGACCCTTTGCCCGCGTTCGCGTGCAGTGCCCACACCGTGCACATCAAGCGGTTCACGGATCGCGTCACCGACGGTGTAGAGCGGGTCGAGTGAGGCATACGGGTTCTGGAACACCGGCTGGACGCGCCGCCGGAACGACTTCAGGGACTGTCCGGAAATATCGGCGATGTCGTTGCCCTCGAACCGGATATGACCGGAACTGGGTGACTCCAGTTTCAGCACCATCTTGGCAGTGGTGGATTTTCCCGAGCCGCTCTCCCCGACGATGCCTACCGTGGTGCCACGCGGAATCGTGATAGTGATGTCGTCGACCGCGGTGAAGGGCCTGGATCTCAGGACACCGGACCGTACCGGATATGTCTTCGTCAGGTCGACGGCGTCGATGACCGGTGCGCCGTCAGCGGCACGCGCCTCGTCGAAGCCACCGACCATCGATTTCGCGCCCAACGTGGGGGCGGCCGCGATCAGCCGTTTGGTGTAGTCGTCGGCCGGGCGGGACAAAATCTCACGCGCCGGGCCGGTCTCCACGACGACGCCTTGGTTCATCACGACGATGCGATCGGCGCGCTCGGCTGCCAGCGCGAGATCGTGGGTGACGAGCAGCACCGCGGTGCCCATCGATTCGGTCAGCGCGGCAAGCTGATCGAGGATCACCTTCTGCACCGTGACGTCGAGAGCCGAGGTGGGCTCGTCGGCGATCAGCAGACGCGGTCGGCAGGCCAGTCCCATGGCGATCAGGACTCGCTGTCGCATCCCACCGGACAACTCGTGCGGATACGCCGAGAAGCGGCGCGCCGGTTCGGGAATGCCCACCATATCCAGCAATTCGATTGCCCGGTTCCGGGCATCCTTGCCGGTGGCGACACCGTGGATCTTGAAGATCTCGGCGACCTGCTTGCCCACCCGCATCAACGGATTGAGATTCGACATGGGATCTTGCGGCACGAGACCTATCAACCGTCCACGTACGGCGGACATCTCGCGTTCGGACAACGCCAGCAGGTCCCGGTCTTCGAAGCTGATCGCTCCCGAGGTCACCGCGCCATTGGCCGGGAGCAATCGGTTCAGCGCCGAGGTGAGTGTGGACTTCCCGGAGCCGGATTCGCCCACGATCGCCACCGTCTCGCCGGCCGCAATGGTCAGTGAGGCGCCACGGACCGCCTCGACCGTCGCCTCTGCCGTGCGGAACTGAACAACAAGGTCGGTGATCTCGACAAGGGGTCGCAGCATGATGGCTGGCCTTTCGCAGGGGTGGTCGGTCTCGTCTGGCGGTGACTTACCGTGGGCGAAGTTTGAGATCGAGCGTCTCGCGCAACCCATCTCCGAGGAAGTTGATCGCGAGGACCACCGACACCATGGCGATGCCGGGGCCAGCCGCGATCCACCACTGATAGAAGTTCGCGGCGCCCTCGGTGATCATCGCACCCCATTCGGGCGACGGCGGGAGCGCGCCCAGCCCCAGAAAGCTCAGCGAGGCAATGAGGATGACGATCGTGCCGAGGTCCATCGTCGCGGACACCACAACGGGTGTCAGCGAATGCGGCAGGACGTGTTTGAACAGGGTCCGCCACCGGCCCACGCCGATCGCCGTGGCCGCCATGACATGGTCTTGTTCCTTGATGGTCAGGATCTGTCCGCGGATCAGTCGGGCATAGATCGGCCACCACACCACCACGATGGCGATGAATGCGTGGGTGAGCCCCGGCCCGAGGGCCGCGGTGACCGCCATGGCCAACAGGATCGACGGGAACGCCATGGTGATGTCGGCAAGGCGCATCAAGACCGTGTCGACAAGCCCTCCGAAGAATCCCGCGACAGCGCCGACCAGGCCTCCGACCACCGCGGCGATGGTGATGGTGGCCAGCGCCACGGGCAGCGACTGCCTCGCCCCGTAGAGGACCCGGGAGAACACATCGCGACCCAAGGCGTCGGTGCCGAAAATGTGTGCCGCCGATGGCGCTTCGAGTCGCGGTCCCGACGCCGCGAACGGATCGTGGGGCGCGATGAAACTCGCCGATGCGATGATCAGCAGCCAGATCACGACGACGGCCGCACCGATCACGATCTGCGGCCGAAGAAACGGGCGCAGCCGCCGGCGCCAGCCGTTCGCGGTCACCAGCTGCGTTGCGCGGATGGCCGGGTCCTGGTCCACGGCGCTGGGATTGATGGGCGCAATGGTCATGTGAGCCTCACTCGTGGATCGACGACCGCGTAGGCAACATCGGCGATGAGGTTCGACAACAGGAAGATGACGCCGCCCACCAAACAGACCCCGGTGATGGCCGGGAAGTCCAGTGCTCGCGATGATTCAACCGCGTAGGTGCCGATTCCGTTCCAGGAGAATATGGTTTCGATGAGCACCGCGCCCATGATGACGATGCCCACCGACACCCCGACGATGGTGATCGCCGGCGTCATCGCGTTCTTGAGCACGTGGCGATTCATCACCTGGGTGACGGTCATGCCTTTGGCGCGTGCGGTCCGCACGTAATCCGAGGACTGTTGTTCGATCATTTGCGCGCGTATCAGCCGGATCAGGGTTCCCAGGAGCGCAAGGCTCATGATGAACGCGGGCATGATCAGATGTTTCAGCGCATCGGTGAACAGCGGCACGTTGCCCTGGAGCAGGGCGTCGATGGTGTAGAAACCGGTGACCTGCTCGGGAGCCTGCACCCGGGGCGACAGTCGTCCGGGTCCGGGGGCGACGCCCAGTGAAGCGTAGAAGACGAACAGGAACACCAGGCCGATCCAGAAGACCGGCAGGGACGATCCGGCCAACGCGAACACTCTGATCACGGTGTCAGTGACACGACCGCGGGTGCGGGCGGCGACCACACCGAGGACCGTGCCGATGACCACGGCGATCACCAGCGCGCACAGCGCCAGTTCGAGTGTTGCCGGGAGGCGTTGTGCGAGATCGGAACTCACCGACGTCTTGGTCCGGAAGGAGGTCCCCATATCGCCGTGCAACAAATTCTGCAGGTATTGGAGGTACTGCTCCGGCAGGCTCTTGTCCAAGCCCCATCTGCGCGTGGCGGCGGCGACGATCTCGGGGTTTCCCAGATTGCGTTCACCGACGATGGTGGCGAGGGGGTTGCTCGACACCGACCTCGACAGAACGAAGGCTATCGTGATGATGCCCCATAACAGCAGGGGCATCAACGCGATGCGTTTGATCAGGTAACGGGTCATGGCTGCCTCACTGCTCGAACCCCATGACGCTGAGATCGACGTTGCGGGTGATGTGGTAGTTGTTGCCCGTCACTGCAGGTGAATTCGCGAGGATGATCTCGGGATTCACGATGGGCAGGATGATCGCGTCGTCCCACATCATCTTGGCCAGCTTCGAGTACGTCGCATCCCGCTGAGCGCCTGACTGCTGAAGAGCGGTGGTGGTCAGGGTGTTCTCTTCGGCATTGACCGACATGCGTGAGCGCTGCAGCCAGGTGGAGTCGTCGATCATCGCGAAGTACTGCAGGAACTGAACCGGATCGGGATGGTCAGGGGCGAAGTACACCGCCGTGACCGGCATACCTGTGGTCTTCAAACGCTCCGACCAGGTGCTGTACTCCAGCGGGGTCAGGGTCAGGTCGATACCCGCGGTTTTCAGACTCTGCTGGATGGATTGGAACATGGTGTTGAAGTTGACACCGTAGATGGTGAAGTTCGGGTAGACCGCCTCCAACTGGAGCCTGGTGATGCCGGCGTCGGTGAGCAGCTTGCGTGCACCGTCCGGGTCGTACTCGGGCAGTGGCAGACCATTCGTCCCGGGGAATCCGCCGGGAATTCCGGTGGCCTGTCGTTTCCCGTTGCCGGCAACAGTGGCGTTGATGACAGCGTCGTAGTCGATGCCCTTGCGCACTGCGTCGCGCACACGCGGATCCTTGAGAGCTTCGCCCCCGGGCGCCCCGGGCGCCAGGCCGAGGTAGACGAAGTTGTAGGTCGGCACCGTTGTGGAGCTGATGTTGGGGTCCGCCTCGATCTGCTCGATGGCATCGAAGTTCAGCTGCTGTGCCACGTCGATGTCACCCTGCTGCAGCTGCTGCAGCTGCGTCGACGAGTCTTTGACCTGTTTGATCGTCACACGCGGGAACGCCGCCGGGGTGCCCCAATAGTTCTCGTTGCGTTTGAGCACGATCTGGGTGCCTTGCTGGTACGACTCGAGTTCGTACTGACCGGCGCCTGCGGAATGGCTCATGAACCACTGTTCGGCGGTGTCTGTGTTGGCGGCGTCGACGTCAGCTGTGGCGCCGTTCTGCGCCGCCAAGTCGGAGTTCAAGATGCCCATATATCCCGCGGTCGTGATGTTGAAGAAGGCCGAGTTGGGATGTGCCGAGGTCACCACGACGGTGCGGGGGTCCGGCGCCTCGACGCTGGTGATTCCGTCCATGAAGTAGCTCGGTGAGCCCTTGAGATGCTGGAGCCGTTCCCACGACCATTTCACGTCCTTCGCCTCCACCGGCGATCCGTCGGCGAAGCGCGCCTCAGGCCGCAGTCTGAATGTGAAGACGGTGTTGTCTGCGTTGGCTTCCCAGCTCTCGGCCAGCAGGGGTGTCAGGCTGCCGTCGTTGTCGGCCTTGATCAAGGTGTCGTACACCGCGCCGTTGAAGATCTGGCAGGTGTCACACAGTGACCGGTTCGGATCGAGTGTGGTCACGTCCATGTCGCGGCCCAGTATGAGATCTTCCCGCAGCGTCGGCGCGCCGGCTCCCCCGCAGGCGGTGAGTCCGGTTATCAGCAGCGCGGTGACGGCCAGGCCGGCAATTCGTCGGCCAACGGATCGGGTCTTGGATCGATGGGGCATGAGAGCCTTCCTTGACGAGTTCGTATCGGTGGCCACTACAGGTCCTGCTGCGCGATCTCGGCGAACGCTTGCCGGGTGCGCTCCAGTACGTCATCGATGATTTCGGTGGTGTGGGCTGTGGACAGAAACATGTTGTGCCAAGGGTGCAACAAGACACCCCGCCGAGCGGCGGCATCGGTGAAAGCCAACGCTTTTCGCAGGTCAGGATCGTCGGCGAAGTTGAGCAACGGAATCTGCGGCGGCCCGGTGACCGCCAGCGGCAGGCCCGCTTCGGCCGCCTGCGCTTCCAGCCCCGCCTTGAATCGTGTGCCCGCGGTCGCCATCAACGCGGGCGCGTCCAGTTCAACCGCCTGGGTGATCGTGGCGATACCGGCCGCCATCGCCACCGAGGAGAACCAGAACGAACCGGTCACATAGACCTCGGACGCGGCTTCTCGCAGGCTGTCGGTGCCGACGAGCGCCGACAAGGCGTATCCGTTGGCGATGGCCTTCGAGTACGCGGTCAGATCCGGCCGCACGCCCAGCGGCTCCCAAGCGCCCCTGACATGCAATCGGAAGCCGGCACGCACCTCGTCGAGGATCAGCGCCGCGCCCTCCTTGGTAGCCAATTCGCGTGCGGTACGGGCGAACTGAACCTCGACATCCTCCTGCGGGACGTAGGAATCATGTCGAAACGGTGTCACGATGATCGCCGCGATGTCGCCGGTGTGCTCGGCGACCACGCGTTGCAGGTCGGTCACGTCGTTGTAGGTGAACTCCACGATGTTGGCGCGATCCTCGGCGGTGACCCCGGCAGTTTTCGGGGTGAACCACTCGTTGGCCCCGTGATATGCCGCTGTGGCCTTGAGCAGCTTGCGCCGACCATTGGCCGCCCGGGCGATACGGACTGCAGTCGAGGTGACGTCGGTTCCGTTCTTGCCGAACATCGCCCAGTCAGCGTGAGCGACAGTGGCGGTGAGCAGTTCGGCGAGTTCGACCATGCGAGGAGACGGCCCCGACAGGGTGTCACCGAGTTCGGCCTGGCGCCGCGCTGCCGCTTCAACCGCGGCGTTTCGGTGCCCCAGCAGCATCGGTCCGAACGAACACATGAAGTCGACGTATCGATTGCCGTCCACATCCCAGGCGTAGACGCCCTCACCGCGCGACCAGAACTGCGGATACGACTCGGGCATGTGCGGAGTGTGCGCACGCATGTGGCCATACATTCCGGCGGGTATGACCTTGACCGCACGATTGCGCAGCGCGCGCTCGTTGCGGTTGTCGATCTCTGGTCGAGCGGTGGCTCTTGTCACGAGCACTCCTACGATCGGTATTTTTTTATTTCGGGCGCCCTGTATCATTAAACACACGTGCCCCGGATCACGTAAGGGAAAGCGCGAAACTCGAAACAAACTCGAAACTTGATCGGACACACCGATGCTCGCGCCCCGACACCGAGACCCGAGAGTTAATGTGCCTACACACGACAGTCAGGAGAACGATGCCTAAGGTCGTCGACCACGACGAGCGCAGACGCGAGGTGCTCGACGCGACGTGGCGGGTGATCGGAAGCGAAGGGCTCGAAGCCCTCACGCTGCGGCGAATCGCCCAGGAGGCCGGCTGCTCCAACGGCGTGCTGGCCCACTACTTCCGCAACAAGGAAGACATCCTGGTCTCGGCGCACCAACTGGCCTTCGCCCGCGCCCGCAAACGGATCGTCGAGGCCACCGACGGCGTCGGCGGTATCACCGCCTTACGGCTCGCCATCCTCGAGGCGCTCCCACTCGACGCGGAGCGACTGTTGGAAGCGCAGGTCGACGTGAGCTTCCTCGGCCAGGCGGTGGGCAACCCGTACCTCCGCGAGATCCGCAGCGCCTCCAACGCCGACTCCCGGGCGCTGTGGGCGCAGTTCGTCGTCGATGCCCAGCGCAGCGGTGACATCCGCACAGACGAGGACACCCAGATCATCGTCGACGAGATCCTCGCGGTGGTGGAATCACTGTCGGTCGAAGCCATCATCAACCCCGGTCGGATGACCCCCGACCATCAGGTCTACCTCGTCGACAGATTGCTGGCCCGCCTGCAGTGACCGACCCGGACTGCGTCATCGGAGCGCCTGGCTGCGCGCCTGCTGCTGTGCCTCCAGCGCGTCGGCCACCACCGATGCGGCGGCGAGCTCGGGCAACCGCTGGCGAAAATCACTGCCCAGCAATCCCTCCAGCCGTCCAAGCCGGTAGCGGATCGTCCGTTCGGCGACGCCGAGCATCTTTCCGGTGGTGCGGGCATTGAGTCCCGATTTTGTGTAGGCGATGAGGGTTTCGCGCAGCTCTCGTCCGCGCCCTTCATCTGTCAGCAAGGCGCCGAGCTGGTGCTCGACGAAGATCCGGGCGGTGTTCTCGTTCTCCAAAGCAACACTGAGCAAGGAAATTTCGCTGTAGGTGACCGTCGAGCCGCACGGCGCGACCAGTTTGCGCGCCCATAACGAGGCCGCCAGCTTGGCCTGCCGGTGAGTGGTGACGAATCCTTTGCGGCCCTGGGCCACCGAGCCCAGCGCCACCTGGTTTCCCGGCGTGTTGCCGATCGCCGATCGCAGTTCATCGAAGCTGCGTTCGGCGGTGAGCCCGAACCAGGCCCAGATCTCCCGTTCTCCTGTGGGGACGACCAGGGAGTCGATCCGTAGATCCCGCACGGCGGCGTCGATCTGCGGGCGCGGATCTGCGCCCCAGGCGATGACGGCTACATGGGTCTGGCCCAGGCGGTACCCCAGTGCGGTGTCCGGAACCGCGACACCGTCGATGATCTGCCCTATCAGGTGCACCATCCGTTCATCGCGGCGGCCGGCCCGCTCTGCCTGGACGTAGATGTGTCCCGCCGCGCTGCACACGTTGTCGAAGTACCGGAACAACACATTCGACGCGGTGCGCAACAGCAGGGCTTGTTCGGCTCCGCGCAGACGCAGGTCGGTCAGGACGCGCAGGATGTGTTCCCACAGCACCTGGTGGGTCAGCCGGTAGGACCGATCCAATACCTCCCACGGCAGGCCGCTGTGATACGCGGTGATCGACTCGTCGATGAGTTCCCGGGGCAGTCTGTCATCGGTCTCCCCGGTGTCGAGCGCCCGCAGGGCGCCTTCGACGACCACCGGCAGCGACATCCACCCCGCATCTTGGAAGTCGCTGGCGTCGATGGCGTAGTACTCCGGAGCGATCTCTCTGAGCCGACCGGTGAAACTGGCGGTAACGGCGGAGCGCTCCTTGCGCAACGCGGCGGTGAGCGCGAGCAGTTGTTCGCGCACACGTTCCACGTCCGCCCCGCCTCTCGTCATCGTTGCGTACACACTGTAAGCGTCACCGTGGCGGTGGGGCTCCGATCTCCTCGGCGCGGGCGGCCCAGAACTGCAGCGTGCCTGCCAGATCGACGATGCCCGCGTCCGAGCCGAGGCCACCGGCCACCAGCGCTGCCGCAGCGGTGCCCAACCTGGCCGCCACCATCGGTTCCCAACCATGCTGCAGGCCGACGACGAACCCAGCGGTATAGGCGTCGCCGCATCCCGTGGTGTCGACAACGGTGCAGGTGAACGCTGGAATATGGACAGTACCTGCCTCGGTGATCAAGAAAGATCCGTCGGCTCCTGCCGTCACCGCCACCGTGCCGACGCCCCGTTCGACCAATGCTCTGCCGGCCTGGAGTAGATCCTCGACACCGGTCAGCGCACGCAACTGATCGTCGTTGGGCAGGAAGTAGTCCACCAGCGGCCACACCGCGGCCATCGCGTCGAGCAACCGCTCCGGCAATGAGGTCCGCAGTAGATCAACCGTCGTGACCGCGCCCGCGGCACGGGCGGCGTCCAGCACTTTCGGTACCACCTCGGTGCCGAACTCAGCCAACACATCCGGCCCACCGATGTGGACATATGCGGCGCGAGCAAGCAGCTCCCAGTCCATGTCCTCGGCCGACAGCAAAGAGGTCGCCCCCGGAAGATGCAGCGTCGGGCGCTCTCCGTTCGGCCGGATCGGCAGGACCGTGGTCGAAGTGGCCGCACCGGGTTTGATGGCGAGACGACTCACGTCGACACCGTGGCCGTCCATCAGCATCGCCACCATGCGTCCTGCCGCGTCATCGCCGACCGCGCCGATCGTGCTGACCGCGGCGCCGAGTTTGGCCAAATCGACAGCGGTACCCGCAGCGGTACCGGCAGCACAGATCCGGGTCTCTTCCAGCAGCGCTCCCCCTTGCCCGGCGGGGATCTCGGTGACCGGCCGGATGGCGACGTCCAGAATGTGCGGACCGATGCAGACCACCGGCGCGCTCACTGTTGGCCCGCCTCGTAACGCGCTCCCGCAACCTCGGCGAGTTCCTCATCCGACAACACACGCGGACGGCCGTGCGCGTGTGCGCGAATATGCAGAGCGCACAGCCATTCCAGCAATTGGGCTCGTTCGAAAGCTTCCTCGACGGTGGTTCCGTAGGCCACCGCACCGTGATTCTGCATCAACGCCGCGGTGCGGCCGCGCAACGCGTCGCCGACCGCACGAGCAAGAGCAGCGGTGCCGAAGCGGTGATAGGGCGCGACCCGCGGTGCACCACCCAGCCGAACCGTGTAGTAGTGCAGCGCGGGCAGCACCGTGGCGGTGCACGACACCGCCACGGAGTCCAGGCCGTGATGGTGGATCACCGCTCCTGCGTTCGTCTCACGGTAAACAACTGTGTGTAAGGCTGTTTCGGTCGACGGGCGCAAGCCTTCCCGCACCTCGACGGCACCGCCGTCGAGGTCCACCAGGCATACGTCCTCGTCGGTGACCGACTCGTAGGGCACCGATGACGGCGAGATGGCGACGAGGTCGCCCACCCGGACACTGACGTTGCCGGCGGTGCCCTGCACCAGCCCATCACGGATGAGGCGTCGCCCGGTCTCCGCCACCGCTCGGCGTGCAACCGCAATCGCGTCCGCGAACTGGCTCATCCCTGCTCCTCGGGCAAACGAATGGTGATGCCCTCCAGCGAGGGACTCATGATGAGCTGGCAGGTCAGCCTGCTGTTGGCCGTGACCGGCGCCAGCAATCCTTCGAGCATGAATTCTTCGTCCTCAGAGGGGGGAGCAAGTTTCGGCAGGAACGAATCGTCGACATATCCGTGGCAGGTACCGCATGTGGCGTAGCCTCCGCATTCTCCGATGATTCCAGGTACCAGGTTGTCCAGTGCCGCCTGCCGGAGATTCTCTCCGACGGGAACCTCGACGGTGTGTTTCACACCGTTCGGTTCGACGTAACGTGCGGTGGGCATGTGTCTCCTTTCGGTGCTTCACGTGATGGCCAGATCGGCCAACGGGCCGTCGACGGCGATGTCGTGGGGTGGACGCAGATGAGCCTGCGCGGCAATCAATTTGCGTCCAGCGGTGATGTCGCGGGGTCGGCCCACGGCATGGACGGCCGACAGGCGGCCGCCGCGAAGGAACACCACGCTGAACGAGCCGCTGTCTGGGTCGCCGCGCAGCACCTGCTCATCATCGGGGAGCGGGAGGCCGACCATCTGAAGTCGATGGTCGTACTGATCGGACCAGAATGTCGGCACGTTGAACGACTCGGTGGTCGACCCACACAAGGTACGCGCAGCGATACGTGCCTGCTCGACGGCGTTCTGCTGGGACTCGAGCCGGACCTCACGCCGTAGCAGCCCGTGAAACTGGCGAGTGCAGTCACCGGCGGCCACCACATCGGGTTGGCTGGTGCGTGCCTGGGAGTCGACGAGGATCCCGTCGGACACATCCAGTCCCGCGGCTCGGGCCAGGTCGTCGTTCGGGATCAGTCCGATGCCGGCGAGGATCAGGTCGGCGCTGATGTTGGTTCCGTCGCCGAGTTGGATGTGGATTCGCCCGTTTCGCATACGCCGCGCCGAGCACAGCGTCGCTCCGGTGCGCAGGCTGACGCCATGGGCGCGATGAAGTCTGGTGAAGAATTCCGACACCACAGCAGGATTCGTGCGGCCCAGGATACGGTCGGCGATCTCCAAGACGATCACTTCTGCGCCGGCCTCGGCGGCCGCGTCGGGACTTCGCACCCTGAGGTCGTGTGCGGCGGCGTCCCCCTTGAGCAAGGCCTTGGACAGGGGCGGCCGCTGGTACGGCATGTGCCGCTCCGCACCGAGCAGCACGATACGTCCGTCAAAGCCATTCTGCCGCAGGCAGATCGCCAGCTCGGAGCCCGCTTGACCGGCACCCACAACGACGGCGACGTCGGTGTCGGTCATGCGGGACCGCCACTTGCAATCGTGACCGGCATGGCGTCGAGGTGGCGGATCGCACTGCCCGGCATCCATCGATGCGTGGTCTCGGCGAGTTCGATGTGCACCCCAGATGACGTGAGCACCCGCAACGCCACCTCACTCAACAGGCGCGCCGCGCTGCGCCCAGGGCAGATGTGTGCGCCGCCGCCGAATGTCGTCGTCCGGTGAGCGGGACGCATCAGCCGGTAGGCCGCCGGCTCGTCGAATGCCCGCGGGTCCCGATTACCGGCCGCCCAGATCATCGTGATCGGAGTGTTTTTCGGCATGCGCAGTCCGTTGTACTCGACTGCATCGAGCGTCACCCGCGTCGTCATCATCAGCGGCGCACCCAGTCGGATGCCCTCGCTGAACGCCTGCGGTACCAGCGCTGCGTCGGACCGCACCCGACGGTGGGATTCCGGGTTGGCCAGCAGATGGTAGACGACGTTGGACAGCGCAACCCCGACGGTGTGAAAGCCGTCGAAGAAGTTGGAGGCGACCAGTTTGCCCAGATCTTGCGGCCCGGCCGGCTCGTCGGCAGCTGCGAGGTCCGCCGCGAGCGCCGACAACAATGCGTTGTCCCCGCCCCGCCATGCCCGGGTCACGGCGTCGCCGACCACTTCCATGTACGTGGCGCACCCCGACTGCACCCGCCGCGAATCCTGCGTTGTCGGCGCGAACAGGAACATCCGGTTCATCTCGGCCATCAGCTGCTGGATCAACCCCGATTCGTCATCGGGTATCCCGAGTTGATCGGTCCAGAAACGAGTGACGTACCGGTTTGCGATGTCGCGGGTGAAGTCGCACCGCCCTTCGCGTCGCCCCGCATCGACAACCTCGGACGCGATTCGCTCGGCGGCGGGGAGAAACTGCTGTACAGCACGCGGCATCAAATGCCGGGCAATGATCCGGCGGACGTTGTTGTGCACGGGCGGGTTGGTTGTGAAGATCTGATTGCGCAGGAATACGGCGAACGGGTTGTCCGCCACCGCGGGTGTGGGAGCTTGACCTGCACGGCGCAAACGTTCGGCGGCGCGCCCGGTCAAAAACTCCACCGGCGCACTTCCGACGAGAGGATTCTCCGAGAGGGTGCGGATATCCTTGAAGCGCAATGCAATCACCCCACCATCGCCGTCACCCAACAGGTCGGCCTGCGCGTCGAACAATCGCTCGGAAGCGGCGATGACGTCGGCCTCCCACAAGCCTTTGGGCAGATGGTCGGCGATAGTCGGCAGCTGATCGATGTCCGTCGTGGTCGATACCGTCATGGGCGGTCCTTCCGTGATCGCCTGCTCCCGCTGGTCCCCGATGGTCCCGATGGTCCCCGATGGCCTCGGAGGGTCGATGCGCTTGGACTGGGCGCTCGATGCGCGAGACCATGCTTCGACCTAGCGCAAGTGTGACGGCCTCAGCCTGCCGGTGGATTGCCGAAAATGCGTCACTACGGATCGAGCATTGCCGAATCCAGCAATTCGGTGGCTTTCTACCCGTATAGTTCCTGGGCCGCCAGGTCCACCGCCGCGCACAGTTTCAGCCCGATGGCGTGTTTGGCCGAGGCGGAAACCCGGCTCGAGGGAACCGCCGCGTTGAACACCAGCGGTGGATGTGCAGTCGACGGCGGGAAGGCCGCAGATATCGCGGTCACTTCCAGTTGGCTTTCCTGCACGCTCACCGAATAGCCTTTCTTCCGAACCCGTTTGAGGATTCTCACGAGGTCATCCTTGGTCCGAGGGCTGCGCGCTGTGAGCATGGGAAGTTCCTGATTGGGATAGAGCGCTTCGAACTCCTTCTCCGACAACTGCGCCAGCATCGCTCTACCGCTCGAACTGGAGCTCGCCGGGACTGAGCGCCCCAGACGGGACCCGACTTTGACCGGTCGCGGACTCTCGATGGCTTCGATGAACCGAACGGTGGCGCCGTCGAGCATCGCCAGATGCACCGTCTCCTGCAACTCCCGATTCAGTCGCTCCAGATGCGGTCGCAATGCCCGCCGAAAGTCGAACCGTTGCACGATCAGATCGGCAACCCCGGTCAGCGCCGTCCCGGGTCTGTACATGCGGGTGTCGTTGTCCTGCGTGACGAAACCTCGATACTGCAACATCGCCAGCAGCCGGTGAGCAGTCGAGCTCGCGACACCCAGGAACTCGCTGACCTCGCTCATCCGCAGCTGCGGGTGCTCACCCAGAAGCAGCAGGATCTTCAGTGCGTTGTCCACCGACTCGATGGGATATTGCGGCCTGGCAGTGTGAGGGACCGCGAAGCGCTCGAGAGCGAGTTTCGTCATGGCAGAGAAGCTACGCCCGGCAGAACCGTCCCGTCGAGAAATAGTTCTCTGCAGAGCAGAGAGATTTTCCGAAGTGCTTGTCAAAGCCGATCGCGCGATCTGTACTGAGATCGCCATCACAGCCAGACGGCGCACATTCGACCTAATGGCCTGACGTCATGCCAATAAGGAGCAAGCCCATGGCCCCACCGTCCCACCCGAATTTCGATGTCGACATCTTCTCCGACGAGGTCCTGCGCGACCCGTATCCGACCTACCGGCGGATGCGGGATCTGGGTCCGGTTGTCCGTGTCACCCCGCATGGTTTCCTCGCGGTGAGCCGGTACGCAGATGTCCGAGCGGTTCTGCTCGACCACAAGCGTTTCGCCTCCGGGGCCGGCGTGGGGTTCAACGACGATTTCAACGCCGTGCGCAAGAGCAGTGTGATCGCCTCTGATCCGCCGCGACACGACATCCTGCGCGGCGTGCTTCAGGACCGCCTGGGACCGCGTGCACTACGGCCCCTTCGCGAGGTCATCGCGCCCAGGGCGCACAGTCTGGTCGACGCCATGCTGGCGCGCGACTCCTTCGACGCCATAACCGATTTCGCGCAGGTCTTCCCGGTTGAGGTGGTGGGTGAACTGATCGGTATTCCGGCCGACGCCCGGACCGAGTTGCTGCGGTGGGCCAATGGTGCGTTCGACGCTTTCGGTCCACCGGGTGAGCGGACATCGGCTGGTCTGGCCGATATCCATGATCAGTTCGAGTTCATCCGAACCGTCGCCACCCGCGACGCGTTGGCCCCGGGAAGTATGGGCGCCGCGGTTTACGAAGCCGCCGATGCCGGCATCATCGCGGAGGAGTACTGCCTGCCCTTGTTGTCTGCGTACCTGACAGCAGGCATGGATACCACGGTGAATGCCATGGGTGCCATGCTGTGGCTTCTCGGTTCGCATCCCGAGCAGTGGAAGCAATTGCGCTCACTGCCCCAGCGGGCCGGCGCAGTGGTCAACGAAGTCCTGCGGATCGAAGCGCCCGCACAGATGTTCTCCAGAGTCGCAGCCGTCGACGCGGATGTCGCGGGAGTACCGATCGGTGCCGGCGAGCGCGTGGCAGTCCTCTACGCCAGCGCCAACCGGGATGAGCGGCAGTACCCCGATCCCGACGTGTTCGACATCCACCGCAATCCCGCCGGCCAGTTGTCCTTTGGCACGGGTCTGCATGCCTGCGCGGGACAGATCTTGGCCAGAATTGAGTTGCAGAGTGTCCTCGAAGCGATGATCGAGAAGGTCGAAACGATCGATGTGGGCGCCCCGGTTCGCAAGATCAACAACGTCCTACGCGGATTGGTCAGCCTCCCGGCATCGTTCGGCGCGTCGGCGGGTGTCGCACGCCAGCTCAATGTGGGTGCGGTGTGATCGGACGCCGGCTCAGATCGATGTTCGTCGACGGCGAGTGGCGGGCCGCCCATTCCCGCGCCCAGATCGAGCTCATCGATCCCTCCACCGAGCGGTGGATCGCCGGTGCCGCCGATGGCGACACCCATGACGTCGCCGCGGCGGCGTCAGCGGCGCGTGCGGCAGCGCCGGACTGGGGCCGCACCGCACCCGAGGAGCGCGCCGCACTCCTGGACGCGCTGGCCGATGCAGTCGACAAGCGGCAAGACGAAATCGCCCGCCTGGTGACGGCACAGAACGGCACCGTGCTGTCGCGGTCGCGGCGAACCAACGGCACCCGGCCGGTGGCTCTGTACCGACATTTCGCCGACGTCGCGCGGTCCTTCCACCCGGAACGGTACGACGGCGAGGCCCAGGGGATCATCCGACGGGAGCCCTTGGGGGTGGTGGGCATCATCGTCCCGTGGAATGCGCCACAGTCGCTGCTCGCCAACAAGATCGGGCCGGCATTGGCCGCCGGCTGCACGGCAGTGATCAAACCCGCCGCCGAAACATCCTTGGACGCATTGCTTCTCGCGCAGATGGCGTCCGCAGAAGGATTCCCACCTGGCGTGATCAACGTCGTCACCGGCGGCCGCCGAACCGGTGCCGCGTTGGTCGACTGCAATGACGTCGACATGGTGTCGTTCACCGGCTCCACATCCGCCGGCAGGCAGATCGCCGCGCGCTGCGGTCACATGCTCAGGCCACTTCTCGCCGAGCTCGGTGGAAAGTCAGCCGCCGTGCTCCTTGATGACGCCGACCTCGATGTCTTCGCCGCCAAGCTGATCGCGACCTGCCTGCCCAACACCGGTCAAGTCTGTTACGCCTGCACCCGAATCATCGCTCCGAGGGCCCTGTTCGACGATGTGGTGGACGTGGTGACACACGTGCTCAGCCAGGCACGCGTCGGTGACCCGCTGGACCCCGGAGTCGATTTCGGTCCTCTGGTGAGTGAAGCCCAGCGGAGACGCGTCGAGCAGTACATCGCCACGGCACGCGCCGACGGGGCCACGGTGGCCTTCGGTGGTGACCGTCCCCCGGATACGACCGCCGGCTACTACGTACAGCCGACTGTGCTCGTCGACGTCGACCGGTCCATGCCGGTGTTCCGGGAGGAGATTTTCGGCCCGGTCGTCGTCGTGGTCGCCCACGACGGCGATGACGACGCTGTGACCATCGCCAACGATTCCTCCTACGGCCTTGGCGGCGCGGTGTTCAGCCGGGACCACGGCAGAGCGATCGAGGTCGCGCGGCACACTCAGACCGGCGGCATGTCGATCAACGGCGCCGACCGCGGAGCCTCCGCGCCGTTCTACGGCTACAAGGACAGCGGACTGGGCGGCGTCCCCGGACTGGAGGCGCACCTTGCCTACAAGTTCATCGCCGACGCTGCGAACGCGAAAAGGAATGTGAGGGCATGAGTTTAGAAGGCAAGGTGGTTGTGATCACCGGTGCGGCCCGCGGTATCGGCGCCGAATACGCCCGGGCATTCGCCGAGCGTGGAGCCCGACTGATGGTGGCCGACGTCGTCGACCCCACCGTCACCGCACAACATGCTCGCGGCCTGGGCGCCGAGGCGATGTCGGTGATAACCGATGTGCGGTGTCGAGATCAGGCCGATGCGATGATCGCCGCCACGGTACGCCGGTGGGGACACGTCGACGTTCTCGTCAACAATGCAGCACGGTACGCCGGTCTGTATCGCGGTCCGTTGCAGGACATCCCGGCCGACGAATGGGACGAGGTGATGGCGGTCAACGTCCGGGGCGTGTGGAACATGAGCGCAGCAGCGCTGGCACCGATGAGCGACCGGCGTTCCGGAGCGATCATCAACATCTCGTCGACCACAGCACTCAAGGGGACCCCCGGCAATCTCCACTATGTCGCCTCCAAGGGTGCCGTCACCGCGATGACCAGGGCGATGGCCAGAGAAGTCGGCACGTTCGGGGTGCGGGTGAACTGCGTGACTCCTGGGCTGGTCGACAACGAAGCCAGCCGCCAAGGCCACGAACACGATTTCGCCGAAAGGGCTGTCGCCCGCGCACAAGAGCGCAGCCTTGCCCGCAACATGTTTCCCTCCGATCTGGTCGGGGCGGTGCTCTTCCTGGCCTCCGACGCAAGCGCGTTCATCACCGGCCAGAGTCTGACCGTCGACGGCGGGGCCGTCATGGCGTGACAACCACCTCGACCACACCGCCGCACTGACACGCGCCCGAGGACGACACCGTTGCCCAACCAGCCCCATTCACACCCGGATTGAGGAACCATGTCCACACACGTAATCGGCATAGCCGCTCTAGTGGTGATCTTCATCGTCGGCACTCTACGTCCGGTCAACATCGGCGCGCTCTCGCTCATCGCGACATTTCTGGTCGGCACGCTCGTGGTACATGAGGGCAGCAGTGACCTCCTCGCCGGGTTTCCGGCGAGTCTGTTCGTGCTCTTGGTCGGTGTGACCTATCTGTTCGGACTCGCGACCGTGAATGGCACGCTGGAATGGCTGGTCGACAAGGCCATCGGCTTCGTCGGTGACCGCAGGGCCCTCGTCCCCTGGATCATCTTCGCGTTCTCGGCGATACCGTCGACTCTCGGGGCGTTGGGCCCGGCAAGTGTGGCCATGTTGGCGCCGCTGGCCATGCGCTTGAGCGTGCGGTATCACGTCGACCGCCGCATGACCGCCTTGATGGTGATGAATGGATCAGGTCTGGGCAACTTCTCGCCCCTCAACGCGCTCGCCGCTATCGTCCGGCAAGTCTCGAACGACAACGGACTTCGCGTGTCCGCGTCGTCGCTGTTCATCGGCAACGCCGCGATCAGCTTGATCCTGGGCGTGGCGGTGTACGTGACTTTCGGCGGCCTCGGACTCCTCCGGCAACGCCGCCGGCTCGACGAGACCGCCATGGCGGTGGTCAGTGCCGGACCCGGCGCCGCACCCCATCCGAGCGTCGGCGTCCTTCCCGTACGCGACACCACGGTGAGTGTGCAGGGCAGCGCATCGGGGGGCGCCGAAGCCACGACCGCGCTACCACCCGCCGACCTACGGAAAGACCAGTGGGGCACGCTGGTAGCGATCATCGGTGTGGCGGTGGGAGCGCTGGTGTTCGACATCGAGATCGGGTTCCTCGCGTTGGCCGCCGCCGGCATCCTGCACCTGATGTTCCCGACGAAGTTCGTAGGCGCCGAGAAGCACATCGTGTGGTCGGTCGTGCTGCTCATCTGCGGGGTCGTCACCTTCGTGGCGTTGCTGCAACGCAACGGGACCGTCGAGTTCGTGGGACAGGCAGTCGCCGGGCTGGGCACGCCCCTGCTCGCCGCTTTCCTGCTCTGCCTGGCCGCCGCGGTCACCTCCGCCTTCGGCTCCAGCGCAGGGCTGCTCGGGGTGCTCATCCCGCTGTCGATACCGCTGCTGGCCGCCGGCGCGATCGAAGTCACCGGCATGATCGTCGCCCTCGCGATCGCCGCCACCGTGGTGGACGCTACGCCGTTCTCCGCAGTGGGAGCATTGATCCTGTCCAACGCGCCCGAAGACGAGCGCCAAACGGTGTTCCGGGCGATGTTCGGTTGGGGCATGGCCATGGTGGTGGTCGCACCGCCAGTCGTCTGGCTCGTCTTCATCTTCACCGCCAGCTGACCGGCATACGAATCACAAGAGAGACAGGGAGAATCGATGGCTATCACCGTGAAAGTCGATACCAAGGCCTGCCAAGGCTACGGCAACTGCGTCATCGGTGCCGATGACGTCTTCGACATCGACGACAGTGGCACCGTCGTCGTGCTGAAGGATGCGATTCCCGTCGCCGACCGCGATCGGGTCGAGGAGGCCGCCCGTAGTTGTCCCCGCAACGCGCTCCGGGTCAGTTGACCAGAGGTGTGAGTTCGCCGCCGACGAAGGCGACGAACGCCTCGATATCTGCGTCGACGGGTGGCTGCAACACGAGGGTGTCTGCCCCAGCGGCGGTCCACCTTGTCAACCCGTTGGCGATTTCCTCTGCGGTGCCTTGCACACTCACATCAGCGGCTTCGTCGAGGTCCCACCGCTGATACTCGGCGGCCATCTGCGACGCCGCGTTCGGCCCCGTCGCGCACAGCAGATAGGTCACGATGGACGTCGGACCGGTACCGCGCAGCGCGTTTCCTTCGCGCACGTGTGCCACGGCCGCTCGGAGGTCCGCAGGACTCGTTCCTTGGGTGAGGACCGTGCCTGTTGCCAGTTCCCCACTGAGCCGCAACGTTTTCGGACCTACCGCGGCCACCAGTAGTTCGGTGTCCGCGCTCGGCGGCCAATCCAGCGCGACCTCCCGCAGCTGTACGTATCGACCGTCGAACGTGACGGTTTCGCCACGCAGCAGCGCACCGATGCAAGTCAGGTGCTCGCGAAGCAGCGTCATCGGAGAGGCGACTCTTGCGCCGATCTGCGCCATCCAATCCTGGACTCCATGCCCCAGGCCCACGCGAACACGCCCGGGGAACGCCCGAACCAGGGTTGCGATCTCCATCGCTGTCAACGCGGGATTGCGCATGGGTACCGGAGCCACGCCGATCCCGACGGTCAAGCGTTCACTGTTCGACAGCGCGATTGCGGCTGCCGAGATACCGCCGGCCAGAAAGCAGTCTTCCCAGACCCAGAGCTCTGCCAAGCCGGCGTCATCAGCGATTCGCGCGGTCGCCGCCAAACGCTCAGGTGGGTTCTGCGGAAGAAATACGCACCCGAGGCGCGGTGCCTGATCGGTCATCGATGTCCCTTCCTCGAACATGCAGGCATGACGTGTCCTGGTCGCGCGCCTGAGCGCTGCCTTCGAGCGTGCCATGCCGGGGGCCGCTGCGCCCATACACATTTCATGCCGCATTCACCGCAGTTCGTGCACAGGGTGCGCAACTGGCGCGCCGCATCCCGTGATTTCGTCGGTGATACGTATCACCGCAGCTACCGAGCCCATGTGCGGGTTGACGAACGCACGCCCGGTGATACGATTCACAGGCTCACATCCGAGCCACATCACATCGCCAGTTGCCCTGGAGCGCAACAGCATCCGGGCACCTGTCTCGGCATCGACATCAGATCGGAGTTCTGTCATGGGAAAACTCGATGGCAAGGTCGCATTCATCACCGGGGTCGCACGCGGGCAGGGCCGTTCACACGCGGTGACGTTCGCCCGCGAAGGGGCCGACATCATCGGCCTCGATCTCTGCGGTAAGCCTTCGACGACGGCGTACGACGGGGCCACCCAGGAAGACCTCCAGGAGACTGCCCGCCTCGTCCGGGAGGCCGGCGGTCAGATCTTCGTCGACATCGCCGACACCCGCGACTACGCCCAGGTGAAGTCCGTCTTCGACCGGGGTCTCGAGCAGTTCGGCCGCGTCGACATCATCATCCCGAACGCCGGAATCTGTTCGGGCGCCAAGACCTGGGAGATCACGCCCGATGCCTGGGCGGAAATGGTCGACATCAATCTCAACGGCGTCTTCCACACCGTCAAGGCAGCGATCCCGACCCTGATCGAGCAGGGCGACGGTGGCAGCATCGTGTTCATCGGATCCACCGAGGCCCTCAAGGGTGCCGAGAACATCTCGTCCTACGCCGCATCCAAGCACGGTGTCACGGGTCTGATGACCTCGCTGGCACGCGAACTCGGCCGCTACAACATCCGGGTCAACTCGATCAACCCGACATGCGTCGACACGCACATGATCAACAACGACTTCGTCTACGGCCTGTTCCGCCCGGATATGGACAAACCGACCCGCGAGGACGTCATCGACACCTTCAGCAACACCCACCTGCTGCCGGTGCCGTGGATTCAGCCCGTGGATGTCAGCGAGGCAATCCTCTATCTGGTCGCCGACACCGGCCGCTATGTCACCGCATCCACGATGGTGATCGACGCCGGTTTCATCGTGAAGTCCTGACCGACGGGAGGGCTTAGCCTGTGAGCCGTCATCTGCCTCGCGTTGGAGAAGGAGCCCGCCGCATGGTCACGATGAGGGATGTCGCCAAGGCCGCAGGCGTGTCACAGGCGGCGGTCTCATACGCCTACAGCGGGTCCCCGCGTGTCTCGGCCCAGGTGCGCGACAGGATATTCACCGTCGCCCACGACCTCGGCTACACCGGCCCGAACATCGCGGGCAGCAGCCTTCGTTCCGGCCGAATCGGAACCGTCGGGGTACTCGTTCCGGGCTCACTCGCGCTGGCCGTGGAGGATCCGTCCACGATGCTGCTCCTTAGGGGCATCGTCGAGGTCGGCGAGCTTGCCGATGTGGCACTCACCCTGCTACCCGTCGACGTATCGGGCCTGGGCGACGGAGCGCATCCGATCAAACCGGCGGCGCTGAGGGGCCTGGTCGACGGGGTTGTGCTGCACTGCCTCCCGAATGACCATCCCGCCGTGACGGCCGTGGTGGCCCGGCGTACGCCCGCGGTGGCGATCGACTCCCCCCGTCTGCCGCACCTGCCGTACGTGACGATCGATCACCGGGCCGGAGGCATCGAGCAGATGAATCATGTTCTGTCGCTGGGACACCGACGCATCGGCGTGATCACCGATCGCATCGGCGCAGTGAGTGCGCCCGGGTTGCACGACCGCTTCGACGCGTCCGCTGCGACCGAGGCGTACCTGCATGACCGGCTGACCGGATATGTCGAGGCATGCCGGCGGGCCCATGTCGCCGCTGATGATCTCATGGTGGTCGAAGCGGCGGGTATCGACATGCCCAGCGGCGTCGAGGCGGCAGGCCAACTGCTCGACATGGGCCCCACGGCGATCGTCGCCACCTCCGACGTGCACGCCGCCGCGGCGATCAAGGCGGCTGCCCGCAGGGGTCTGGAGGTACCGGGCGATGTGTCCGTGATCGGTTTCGACGACGCCCCGCTGGCCGAGCTGATAGGTCTCACCACGATCCACCAACCGCTCGTCGACAAGGGACGTGCCGCGGCCGCGATGCTGCTGGACGTGATCGCCGGAAAACCGCGGCGCCGATCGGTGAAGAAGACAGAACTCAGAGTGCGCGGCACCACCGGGCCGCCGCCGAGTTGACGAAAAAGAAACGCCGCCAGGGTCTTCAGACCTCGGCGGCGTTTCTTTGCGCTGTCAGTCCGCCGACGAGACGGTGTCGCGTCGCATGACCTCCGGCGCGAGCGTCGTCTCGGCGAGCGGCACCTGCTCGGCGAAAGCACCCATGTCGCGCTTGGCGCGGTGCTCACGCAGCAGGTTCGCGATGTCGATCGCGTCGCCTTCGGGAGCCGTCGACTTCCGGTAGGGCTTCGCAATCCACATGTAGAGCAGCCCGACAACCGAGACCACGACGAACCCGATCAACGCGATCCACCGGTCGTAGAAGGGCAGCTCCTGATCACCGTTCGGCCGGGCGAGCACGATCATCGAGAATACGCCGTACACAAGGGCGCCGACGCCGACGGGCCAACCCCACTTGCCGAGCGTCCAGCTACCGCCGGGCTTCCAGCCCTTGGCGCGGGCGCGCAGCGCCGCGAAGACAACCATCTGGAATGCGAAGTATCCGGCGAGCATCTGGAACGCGGCGACGCGGAACAATGCGTCAGGAAGCAGGAAGAGCAGCAGGAAGAGCAGGATGCACAACCCGGCGACGAACCCCAGGGCGTTCAGCGGCACTTTGCGGTTCGAGATCTTCTTGAAAATGTTGCTGCCGGGGAACATGTCGTCGCGAGCGAAGGAGAAGATCAGTCGGCTGCCCGCTGCCTGCTGACCCATGACACAGGCCAGGAACGACGTCAAAGCGATGAGCAGGAAGATCTTCGTGCCGGCCACACCGAAGGTGTCGGTGAGGATGGCGGTGATCGGATTGGCCACCTCGCCGTCCACGATGGCCTGCAGATTCGGCGCCGCAAGGATGTAACCGACGAAAGCGAAGATCGCCGCGCCCCCACCGAGAATCACCGTGAGCATCATCGACCGCGGGATGGCCCGGCTGGGATTCGGTGTCTCCTCAGCGACCTCGCCGCAGGCCTCGAATCCGTAGTAGAGGACCAGGCCGATGATCGCCGCCGTGAAGAAGGCGCTCGTGTAGTCGCCCCCGCTGCCCGTCCCGAACGTGTCGAACAACACCGAGACGTCGTTCTTGCGGGCGAAGATCAACAGATAAAGACCCACCACGACGATGCCGGCGACCTCGGCCGCCAGGCCGACTTTGGCAATGGTGGCCAAGGTTTTGGAGCCGGTCGAGTTGAGACCGATGCAGATCAGCACCACGGCCGTGGCGATGATGAACTTCTGCAGCGGCGTGGAGGAGATGTTGGAATCCGAGTGGAAGAGGGCGAGCACGAAGTCCGCGCTGAACATGGCCGTGGTGGTGCAGCCGACGACGATGCCCGCGATGTAGATCCACGACATGATCCAGGCGTACGGACCGTTCCACAACCGGCGTGCCCACTGGTATAGGCCGCCTGCGATCGGGAACTGCGACACGATCTCGCCGAAGACCATCGCGACCAGGAGCTGGCCGAAAGCCGCGATCAGAAGCCAGCCGATCGCGGGCGGTCCGGCGGTGGTGAGTGCCTGGGTGAACATCGACAGCACACCCACCAAGGGAGACAGGTAGAGGAAGCCTAGTGCGAAGTTCGACCACTGGCCGATCTTGCGGTCGAACTTCTCCTCGTAGCCGAGGACGCGGAGGTGGGCGTCGTCGCCTGCAAGCGACCTGCCCCCGCCGTTGGTGATGGACATTGGTTTCCCTTCGAGAGTCGTCGATTCGCACATGCCTACCGATGAGCGCTGGACAGCCAGTGCCGCGGTGCGGCTGAGGTCGGCCGCCGCTTTGTGACTGCGAGCACACATGAAGTTTGATCCAGCACACGGGTCGCGGATAGACGCATACCGTGCAACAGCCGCGCTCTTTTTTTCCCGAGGTGGATAACGAGTTGATGGCGATGACACGCCGGTAATCCGGCCGAAAAATGCAGGTCACGTGGGCGTCGCAGGCAGCGGACGCTGGACAAATTCGTTTTTGACATCGCGGAACGGTAAGTGCGGCATCGTGATCCGAGCGTGCAATCGCAACTCTGACGATTACACATGTTGCTCATCCCTGTCGATGCCCGCGCACCACAGCGTCGCGTGCGGGTTCGCACCGTCGCCATCTGGATTCGGGCGCACGAGGACGACCGAATGGTCATCGACTCCGTGCGGGCGTATCTCGCCCCGCTGAAAGATCAGGCGTCGCCCAGGCGGCGTGCCGCCCACGCCAGGCCCTGTTTGGTCAGACGCCGCACGTCCTCACCCGCCAGGTCCTGTGGCGCATGGCCGATCGAGTGATAGAACACTCTGCCCTCACCCCAGTGCCGCACCCATGCGACAGGGCTTTTCAGTCCGTCGAACCAGGCGAAGTGCTCCCCCGAGAAAGTCGTCTCGGCGAGCACATGGTTGTTGGGGTCCACGCTCATGTAGTACTGCTCGGATGCCACCGGAAAGTCGTTGACGCCCCGGGTCACCTCATGGTCGGTGTCGAGGATCTTGACGTCGTACGGCTGCGGGTAACCCTCTCCGGCAGGGTGCGCCAGAAAATCGCCGCCCAGCATCAGGTGATATCGCAGACTGGACCGGAACGCCGCAGCCGCACCGTGCCACGCCGCCACACCCGTGCCGGCCTCGACCGCCGTCAACAGGTGATCTTCCTGCGAGTCGGACAGGTCCTCGGTCGTCAGAGCATTGTTCCACCCCAGGATGATCAGGTCGTAAGAGGTCAGATCACGGTCGAGGGTGAAGATGTCCTGCGACTCCTCGATGTGAAATCCCAACTCGCCGACCAATTCGCGCGTCCACTCGGCGATGTTGTACGGACTGTGCCCCGGCCAGCCGCCGTAAAGGTAGAGGACGTTCGTCATGAGTTGGCGCTTCCTTCCATTCCGGTGCGGATCTCCCTTTGCAGCACCAGCAGTTCCCGAGGACCGACGAGAGCTTCCGGCCTGAGTAAATCACCTACCTGATCGGAGGTGAGTAACTGTTCCGCCACAACCAGATCTGGAACGGGCTCATTGGTCATCAACGCCTTCTTGGCTATGCGGGCCGCTTCGGCATACCCGATGTAGGGGCTCAGCGCAGTGACGACGCCGATCGAGCGGGTCACCGAATCCAGCAGATGCTCTCGATTGGCGGTGATACCGGTGATGCACTTGTCGATGAGTGTGCGGCAGGCGCGATCGAGGTGCGTCAAGGACTGGAACAGGCTGTGAGCGATGATCGGTTCGAACGCGTTCAACTGCAGCTGACCGGATTCGGCGGCCATGCTGACAGCCACGTCACAGCCCACGATTTCGAAGGCGACCTGGTTGACCACTTCGGGGATGACGGGGTTGACCTTTCCTGGCATGATGCTCGACCCCGACTGCACGGCAGGCAGATTGATCTCATTGAGACCCGCCCGCGGACCCGACGACAACAGCCGGAGGTCGCTGCAGATCTTCGACAACTTCAGCGCGGTCCTCTTGAGAACACCCGACACCTGGACGAAGGCGCCGACGTCCTGCGTGGCCTCGACGAGATCGTGGGCGGTCGACAGGGGCAGACCGGTGACGGCCGTCAGCTTCTCGCACACCAGGTCCGCGTAGCGGGGATGCGAGTTCAACCCGGTTCCGATGGCCGTGCCGCCCAGATTGATCTCACAGATCAGCTGCGCGGCCTCCCCCAGCCGATCGGCGTCCTCACCGACCATCACCGCGTAGGTCCCGAACTCCTGACCGAGCGTCATGGGGACGGCATCCTGCAACTGGGTGCGTCCCATCTTCAAGATGTCCTTGAACTCCTCGGCCTTGGCCCCGAACGCCGCCGAGACGCGGCGCAAGGTGGTGACGAGCGCCGCCAGCTGCTCCTGCAGTGCGATCTTGATCGCTGTCGGATAGACGTCGTTGGTGCTCTGACTCATGTTGACGTGTTCGAGCGGGTGCAGCTCGGAGTAGTCACCGCGGGCGAAGCCGAGTATTTCCAGAGCACGGTTCGCGATGACCTCGTTGGCGTTCATGTTCGTCGAGGTGCCGGCACCGCCCTGGATCGCATCGACCACGAAGTGTTCGTGCAGAAGGCCGGCCCGAATTTCGTCACAGGCTGCCACGATCGCGCCCGCGCGACGGCCGTCGAGCAGTCCGAGATCCTGATTTGCCTCGGCGGCAGCACGTTTCACGGCGGCCAGCGCACCGACGAATTCCGGATACGCCGCGATCGTGACGCCTGAGATCGGGAAATTCGCCACCGCACGCGCGGTGTGGATCCCGTAGTAGGCGTCGGCGGGAACCGACAGTGCGCCCAGTGAGTCGTACTCGATGCGCTGCGCCGTCGTCGGCGATGTCATCGCCATGTGGCGGCGGGCCGTGCCTGCGCCGCGGCGGGCAGCCCCTGGTAGAAACCGTCGGTGGCGCATGTGGTCAGTTCCAGCTGCATCCCCCAGGGCGACTTGAAGTAGAACCACCGCTGCCCGGCGACGGGCGCCTGCGGATCGACGCCATTGGGGCCCTCCTGCACCACCACACCCGGAATGGACCTGACGTAGTCATAGCCGGCGTCGATGTCGTCGACGTAGAACGCCAGATGATGCCCACCCACATCGCTGTTGCGGGGCAACCGGGTATTGCGCTCCGGTGCCTCGTACTCGAACAGTTCCACATTGTGGTGCTTGCCGATCCGGATCATCGCGATGGTGCACTGTGCCTTCGGATCGACGTCGAGTCGGCGTCGCATACCCTCACCGTCCTCGTCCCGGAACGGCCCGTCGCGGTAGATCAGCTCGGCACCGAAATGGTCGACGAAGAACGCCACCGCGGCATCGAGGTCCGGCACCGTGTACGCGACGTGGTCGACCGCTCGAAGCGTCGGCACCCGTGGTTCTTTGATCTCACCCATGCCGCCGCCTAGATCTGCACGGACGCGTCGACGACGAAACGATGCTCGGTCCAGGGCAGCTCGTCGCCACCGAACTTGGCGGCACGAACATCCGCAGAACGCGCGTGCCCCTCGAAGTTCTCCAGCCGCGACGCCCGACCGCAGATGCGGCCGAGTTCGGCGCTGGACGCCGCGTCCTCGATCTCCTGATAGGTCACGGTCTTCAAGAACTTGCCCACCCACAGACCGCCGGTGTAGTTCGCCGCGCCCAGTGTAGGGAGGACGTGGTTTGTTCCGATGGCCTTGTCGCCGAATGAAACACATGTCTTCTCACCGAGGAACAGGGCGCCGTAGTTGCGCATCTCGCGCAGCGCCCGCCGGGGCTCCTCGGTGAGGATTTGCACATGCTCGCTGGCGTAACGGTCCGCGAGCGCAAAGGCGTCCTCGAGAGAGTCGACGACATGCACCTCGCCGTGGTTGTCCCATGACACCGCGGCGATGTCGTTGGTCGGCAGGTTCTGCAACTGCCGCGCGACCTCGGCGATCGTCTCTCGTCCCACCCGCTCCGAGGTGGTGATCAGGACCACCGGCGAGTCCGGGCCGTGCTCGGCCTGGCTCAGCAGGTCGGCCGCAACCACGAAAGGATCGGCGCTCTCGTCGGCGATGATGAGGACCTCCGTCGGCCCGGCGAACAGATCGATGCCCACCTCGCCGAACAACTGCCGTTTTGCTTCTGCCACGTAGGCGTTCCCCGGGCCGGTCAGCAGGTCAACCGGCGCTATGGTCTCGGTGCCGAGTGCCAGCGCCCCGATCGCCTGGACGCCGCCGAGGACATAGATCTCGTCGGCTCCGGCCAGATGCATCGCCGCCACGCTGATGGCCGGGGCGCTGCCGTGATTGGGCGGTGTTGTCGCGGCAACTCGTTGCACGCCGGCGACCTTTGCGGTGACCACGGTCATGTGCGCCGATGCGGTGAGCGGATACCGGCCACCGGGCACGTAGGCGCCGGAGGCGGACACCGGCACGTGCCGGTGTCCGAGCTTCACACCCGGCAACGTCTCGATCTCGATGTCAAGCATCGAATCACGCTGCGCCTGAGCGAAGTTACGTACCTGCCGCTGCACGAAGGTCAGGTCTTCCACAACGGTGGTCGGCAGATCCGACACGATCTTGGCGACGTCGGCATCGCTGAGGCGGAATGACGAAGGGGCCCATTTGTCGAACTGCTCGGAGTACCGGCGCACCGCCGCATCACCGTTGTCCCTGATGTCGGCGAGAACCCGCGCAACGGTCTCGACGACCTGAGGGTTGCTCTTGTGTGGCGCGCCGACCGTAATGGTCGGGGCCTTGAGGGTGACCGGCACGGCTCGTATCTCCTTGACCTATCGATGATTTGAAGCGCCGACGCGATCGGTGTCTGTGACGCCTTACCAGTGTGTCCCGGCACGGCACCGAGACAACAGACACACTTTGTGCGATGACCCCGTGCCATCATGCACACCTTGCACGTTCACCGACGTACCGCGGAGGCCGCAAGGGCGCACACCAGGACAGCGACCAGCGGCAGGACGAAAGCCGCGGTCAAACTGGTGAGCTCGGCCAGCCAGCCGACCAGCCCTGGTCCGGCGAGGATGGCCAGATAGCCGACGCCGACGACCAACGACAGCCGGCGAGCCGAACCGTCGCCGAGATTGCCTGCAGCGGAGAATACTTGCGGTACCCCGCCTGCGATCCCAAGGCCGGTCAATACCCAGCCGAACAGGACCAGAGGCAGCGCCGTCGCGCAGATCACGAGCGTCAGGCCCGTGGCGGCCACCGCCGCGCCGGCCCTGACGATCAGCACCGGACCGTACTCGGCGGCCAGGCGGTCGATGCCGAACCGCCCGACCGTCATCGCCCCGACGAACGCTCCGAAGGCCAGTGCGCCCGCCGTGGGCGTCTCGCCGAGTTCTCGCTGGGCGTGCATGCTGCTCCAGTCCATGGCGGCGCCCTCGGCGAGGAAGAACAGGAAGGCGAGCAGGCCCAGCATCGCCACCCGGCCCCGTCCGGTGGACCGCGCCTGGTCGTGGTGCTCCGCGCCGGCGGAGCCGCGAGCCGCAGCCACCGCGGCGGGCAGGCGCGGTCCGCATCGACACAGCGCCGCCGCGACGGCGGCGACGAGCACCAGGCACACCGCCGAGGCGAGCACGGCCGTGGTGAGGGTTGTGGCGTGCAGGGCGAACGCGCCCACGGCCGCCCACTGTCTGCTGGTCGCGGCCAGCGGAGCGATGAGCGCCACCGCCATCGCCGCAACCGTGCCGACCGCCACCCAGCGTGGTCCGTACCGGTCGGCGATCCTGCCGGTGAGCTGCATGCCGGCGATCGCACCCGAGCCGAGAATCAGCAGGACCGTCCCCAGCATCGATGTCGACATCTTCGTCGCGGTTTGCAGTGCGGGTAGATGCACGGCCCAGGTCGACAGCACGATGCCGAACGTCGCGAACAATCCGTAGATGGCCACGCGGTACGTCAGTTGGGCGCGGCGCATCGACAGCGCAGTGTTCACCACAATCGGAGACCCTTGCCCGGAGGGGCGGCCGAGGTGTCGCGAGCTCAGACCGTCACCGGGATTCTCCGCGCGGCTCGCTCACCCTCGTGCACCGCCTCCATCATCGTCCGGCTGGCGATGGCGTCACCGATCCGTGCGACGCTGGCGCCTGCCGCCTTGAGGGCGAAGTAGAGGTCGTTGACCGGCCGGTGCCAACCCGCGAGTATCACCGTGTCGAGGGAGTCGAGAACCGATGCCCGTCCCCGTTCGGTGATGTGCGCTGTAGGCCCGTGGATCGCCGTCACCGTACTGAACGGATGAGTTGTCATGCCGGACTTGTGAACTCGCGGTACGGCCAGGTTGGCACTGAACGGGCCGAGCTTCGCACCGACGTAGGGCAGCGGCGTGACGAACTCGACGTCGTGCCCCTGCTCACTGAGCTGCAGCGCGAGCCCGATTCCCTTCCACCCGCCTTCGCCGTCGTCGACGATGAGTACCCGATGTCCCACCGGCTGTTCCGCCTCGAGCACGTCCCACACGGAGAGCACGTGATCCTGGTCCAGCCCGGGGGTGAAACCGATGCCCTGCGCGAGGTTACCGACGATGTCGTGGCCGGGCGCCGAGCCGGTCGCCACGATCACGTGGTGGGGTTCGAGCGCCAGAATCTCCTCGGCCGTCGGGGACTGCGTCAGCCGGAGGTCGACCCCGTGCTTGGCGATCATCACATCGAGGTGATCGACGACGCCGCCGATCTCCTCGCGCCCCTTGATCTTTGCGGCGATGCGCAGTTGGCCACCGGTGCGGCCGCGACGCTCGAACAGAATCACCTCATGGCCCTGGCGCGCGGCGACTTCGGCGGCCTTCATGCCGGCGGGGCCCGCGCCCACGACGACAACGCGCCGCCGCACGGTGGCCTGCAGCAGGGTCCCGATGCCGAGTTCCAGTTCGTAGCCGGCCGCCGGGTTGTGCACGCACGTGGAATGCGTGACGCTGAACAGGCGGTCGATGCATCCCTGATTGCAGCCGATGCAGCGCCGGATCTCGTCGAGGCGCCCCTGCCGCATCTTGTTGACCGTTTCCGGGTCCGCAATCTGCTGACGTGTCATCGCGACCAGGTCCGCATGACCGAGTGCCAGGATGTCGGCGGCGTCACCGGGGTCGTTGATCCGGCCGACGGCGATCACCGGCACGTTGACCACCGCCTTGACGGCGGCGGCCAGATCCTCCCAGATCCGCTTCGGGTGCTGCATGTCCGGCACGTTCTGGTGCGCCTCGTTGTAGGTTGCGGCCTTGACGCAGATGTAGTCGATCTTGCCGGTGGCGTCGATCGCCCTGGCGATCTCCTGAGCATCGCCCACCTCGAGGCCGCCGGGGCTGAAGTCGTGGCCCTGCAGGTTGATACCGACCAGGAAGGCGGGCCCCACCTCGTCGCGAACCGCGTCGATGACCCGCATCACGATGCGCATGCGGTTCTCCAGCGAGCCCCCGTACTCGTCGGTGCGGTGATTCGAGAACGGCGAGAGAAAGGACGCCAGCAGGTATCCGCCGTAGCCGGAATGGATTTCGACACCGTCCATGCCGCCCTGTTTGGCGTGGCGCGCACCGATGGCGTGCGCGGCGACGATCTCGTCGATGTCCTCGATCTCCATCGCCTTGGGCATCTCGAGGTTGAACGGGCAGGGTGTGTTCGACGGTGCCCACAGGGCCCGTTCGGTGAAGGTCGAATGCCCTTGTCGGCCACCGTGTCCGAGTTGCATGACGATTTTCGCGCCGTGTTCGTGCACCGCGTCGGTGATCTTCCGCAGGCCCGGGACGATCTCGGGCAGCCAGGACCGTGGCTCCCCCGGCACGTCCTGGGAGGTCGGGTGGATCTGCGGGAATGCCATCCCGATCAGACCCGCGCCGCCGATGGCGCGCTCGCGGTAGTACGCGACGTGCTGATCGGTCGGCAGGTAGTCCTTCGCCATTCCGGTGCCGTGCCCGGTCATCACCACACGGTTGCGGATTTCGACGTTGCCGAGCGTGATCGGTTCGAACAGCGGTGCCAAGGTGGGGTCGGTGCCTGCGGTCACAGTCACGGGTGTGCTCCTTGAGTGCGGGATCGAGCGGCGTGCGTGGGACTGCACGCGGCCGCCGGGAGGCAGAATCAGTTGGTCAGGGCGCCGGAATGACCAAGGCGCAGCGACAGGGCCGCCGCCGTGATGGCGGGATTGACGGCCCCGGACGAGCAGAAGGTCGACGTGTCGGCGATCCACAGGTTGTCGAGGTCGTGAGCTTTCAGGTTCGCATCGACCACACTGGTGGTCGGATCGTCGCCCATGCGTGCGGTTCCGCACTGGTGTGACGTCGCCTCGACCCCGAGGCTTCGCGTGAGCACCACCGGGAAGCCGGCTTTGCGGACAACCTTCTTCATGCGGTGGATGAGCTCATGGTGCGCGGCGAGATTGGTCTCCCTGCGAAAGAGGCTGACCTGACCGTTGGACCGGAGAGTCACTCGGTTCTCGGGAAGCGGGAGGTCTTCGGTCTGGAGGAACAGGTCGAGTGTGTATTTGGTGACCTCATCGAGGATCGGCATCGGCACCCAGGGTTTGCCCATCTTGGCCTGTGGGCCGCGCAGTTTGCCCAGACCCTGGACGTTGCCCAGCGGGTAGGTGTTGTCGGGCCCGGCCTCGTACCAGTCGTTGATTCCGATCGTCTTCTGGTAGACGGCCTCGTTCTTGCACCGGGGGTCGACAGCGAGGAAGAACGTCGTGACGTGCGCCATGTAGTTGCGGCCCACCTGGTCCGACGAGTTGGCCAGGCCGCGTCGGTGTAGGTCGGAGGCGGAGCGTAACAGCAGCGCCGCGGTGTTGACCGCGCCGCAGGACAACACGAATCTGTGCGCGCGGACCTCGATTCGGCGGTCGTGGTGACGGATCTGCGCGGCCGTGACGGTACTCCCGTCGGGGCTGGTGACAAGTTTCACCACTTCGGCGTTGGTGAGGAGCTCGACGTTCCTGGTCTTGGCGGCTAGCGCGGGACGGACGGCCGAGACATCGGCGTCGCCCTTCGCCTCCACCATGCACGCGAAGGAATCGCAGGTCTCGCACAGGACGCAGCCGCCGCCGGGCCGGTAATCGAGCGCCTGGGGAGCCGAAAACGGATGCAGTCCCTGCTTTCTGGCGCTCTCGGCGAGCCTGGCCATCGCTCCCTCGTGGGGCAGGCCCGGATAGGGGTAATCGGTGGACCGCCAAGGATCCGTCGGGTCCTCCCCCTTGTTGCTGTGCACCCAGAACATCTGCTCGGCTTCGCCGTAGTACGGCTCGAGGTCGGCGTAGTCGATGGGCCATGCGGGCGACAGTCCGTCCGCATGCTCGATCGGCCCGAAGTCGCACTCGCGGAAGCGGGGCAGCGTCGCCCCGTACAGCTTGGTGCTGCCGCCCACGTAGTGGTAGTTGCCTGGTATGAAATTTCTGCCCGTCGTGGCGTCGTACCACGCCGCGGAGTTCTTGTAGCGCCCCTCGGTGTGTACGGCGCCGAAGGACCAGTTCTCGCGTTCGACCGGAAGGAAGTCGCCCTGTTCCACTATGAGGACACGAATTCCCCTGTCGCGCAGGGCGTAGGCCAGACAGCCGCCGCCCATGCCGGAGCCGATGATGGCCACGTCGGTTTCCACGACGGTGGGAGGATCGGAGATGATCTGCGACTGTAACGCCGCGCGCGAAGGTGTCACGAAAAAAGGCTCCCTGGGCTGAGGGTGGGAATTCTCCCCGTATCGTCGGGCAGGTCACTCAACGGTACGAATGGGCAGCGGGGGCTGGACAGACTCAGGGTGTGCAGTCTGCGTCCGCCCGCAGCACAGGGTGTGCAACCGTCAGGTGGTTGCGCTCAGTGGCGCGACTGGCGCTGCAGGAGGTCATGGCCGCGCACCGCGAAGACCAAAGCCTGCCGGGTGTCGGGATCGTCCAGAGACCGTTCGAGCAGGTTGGTGATGCGCTCGAGCCGGTAGTACAGCGTGCGCCGTTGCACGAAAAGCTGTTGTGCGGCTTGGGATTTGTTGCCGTCGCAGGCCAGATAGGTCCGCAGCGTGGGGAGAAGCGGGTTCGATGCGGTGGCGTCGTGTTTGAGAATCGGGCCGAGTTCGTCTTCGATGTAGCGCGCGAGTTCGGGTCCGCCGGCCAGCGACGCCAGCAGGCGCAGCACCCCGAGGTCGTCGAATCTGTGCACTTCCTTGTCGGGCTTGGCGGCGGCCACCGATGCAGCGCTGCGTGCCTGTTCGACGGCTGTCGGAAGTTGTGCGGGACTGACCGGTCGGCTCACACCGGCACGCACATCGAGCGCGCGGAGACGCTCGACCATCTTGCGCTCGGTCCCGGTGCGCGACAGACCCATGATGGCCAGGGTGTGTTCACCCAGATCGGCGACCACGGCCGGCACATGCATCGCCCGGCAGAACTCTTCGATCGCTTCGTCGCTCGTAGCGCCGGGCGGCATCTCTTTGAGTACGGAGACCACCACGAGGGCGCGTTCCCGCAGGTCCTGTCCCAGGCGCAGTGCTCTTGCGACGAACGCCTCACCGTCGATATCGCCGAGCAGCAGCCTGCTCACAAGCGCGTTCTGGCGTTGGGCGGATCTCGCACCGCTCTCCCTGGCTCCGAGAAGGGCGATGGCGATGCCGTCGGTCGCGCGGTCGACTGCGTATCCAGCCGTGCCGACCAGGGCTGCGCCGCCGTGAAGCACGTGCAACCAACCCCACCGCTCACCACGCAACACCACGGCCCGTCGCGTGCAGTTGGGGGCGTCGCCCGCCGAACCGGATTCGTTGGACGTTTCGTGTTCGATGCGTGAGTGGTGCTCCCAGTGCGACAGAACATCGTCGCCCGCAGGGGAATTGGCGGAATAGGCCACCACCTGATGGGTCGCGTCTTCAAGGACGACGGGATGGCCCACCTCCTCGGCGAGCGTGTCGGTGAACCGGGCCGGATCTCGACCGGCCAGCAGCATCTGCATGAAGGTGGCGTTCAGCCGCTCGTATGCGCTCAGGTCGAGCACGCGCTGGTCCACGATCGACTCGTGCACCTGAGCGGACACCTCCACGAACGGCAGCTCTCCCTCCAGACCCACCAGCGGCAGCCCACGGTCCCGAGCAGCGTCCACAAGAGCCGTCGGCATCGTCGCGTAGGCGCGGCCGCTGAGTTCGATCACCAGTACGGCCGCACCCGCGTCGGCGACCGCCGCGATGTAGTTCTGCTGTTCGGCGGCGGTGGATCCGATCCCGAGCCCTGCGGTCAGCAACATCTCTCCGCCGGTGAGAAAGGTTGCGATGTCAGGTATTTCGGTGGGATGGACCCACCTGATGACTCGGTCGAGGTTCTCGTGCCCGGCGTAGACTTTCAGCGGCACCCGTTCGAACACCTCGAGTTTGAGCGCTGCCTCGACGGTCATCGCCATCGCTTTTGCCGCCTTTCTGCACGATGTGTGCATTTATTCGGCAATGTAGTTCTCAGATCGGGTCTGATGCAAGTCACATTGCGATCGGAAGACTCAATGAACACACGACCCATGTCGCGGCACGTCGCACGTACGGAAAAGGAGAGTTCATGCCCAGGCTCAACGGCGGACAGGTCATCGGCCGCATCCTGAAGGAGTACGGCGTTCCCTACGTGGCCGGTATTCCCGGCCACGGCATCTGGGGGCTGATGGACGCGTTCAACGAAGCGGAATCGAAGATCCCCTTCATCCAGACCTACCACGAGCAGAGCGCCGTCCACCTCGCCGATGGCTTCTACCGCGTGTCCGGCAAGCCCATGGCCGCGGTCACGTCCATCGGCGCCGGGGCGTCCAACACCGTGCTCGGCCTGGCGACCGCATACAGCGACTCCACCAGCGTCCTGGTGATCACCGGTGGTCCCCCACGCCACATGCGTGGCCGCGGTGTCCTCCAGGAGCTGGAACGCCAGAAGGACAACGGATTTCCGCAAGTCGCCGAGGCGGTGTCCAAGCGCAGCTGGGTGGCCAACAGCATCGAAGACCTTCCGTTCATCATGCACCGCGCCTTCTCCACGATGCTGACCGGACGCCGCGGCCCGGCCCATATCGAGGTGCCCTGGGATCTGCATGCCGAGACTGCCGACGTCAACTTCCACGACCTCGCCCGCCGGCTCCCCATCGGGCTCCAGTACCCCGATCCGGAGGCGATCGAACGCGCCGTCACGCTGCTGGGCACCGCCAAGCGGCCGGTGATCGTGGTCGGTGGCGGTGCGATCAGCGCCAATGCCACCGACGAGGTCCGCGCCCTGGCCGAGGGCCTCAACAGTCCCGTCGCCACCACGTGGAACGGCAAGAGCGCGTTCCCCGAGGATCACGAGCTGTTCATCGGCAGTGTCGGCCAGACCGGCACCATCCACGGCAACTACTTGGCGGCCAACGCCGACGTCGTGGTGTCCATCGGATGTCGATTCACGGACTGGTCTGCCTCCAGTTACGCCAAGGGCAAGTCGTTCTCCTTCCCACCGGCCAAACTGATCCACATCGACATCGATCCGCACGAGATCGGCAAGATCTATCCAGCCGAGGTGGGCATCCTCGCCGACGCCAAGCCCGCCGTCGCGGCCATCGTCGCGTCCCTCGGCAGCACACCGGACCGAACCGAGTATCTCGCCGAAGTCGCAGAACGCAAGGCGGACTGGGAAAATCAGCTTTCAGCCCGACGCGACACCGACCGGTATCCGTTCACGCTGCAACGGCCGCTGCACGCACTACGCCAGGTGATGGACCGCAGCGGAATCGTGCTCGCCGGGTCCGGCAACACCCAGGGTGCGGTCAAGCAGACCTTCCCGGTGTATGAGCCGCGGACACACCTGACCACCGGCGGCTTTTCCGCAATGGGCTGGCCGGTGCCCGCCGCGCTCGGCGCCAAGCTGGCCGCACCGGAACGACAGGTCGCGTGCATCACCGGTGACGGCGACTTCCTGATGACCGCACAGGAGATCGGTGTCGCCGTCCAACACGACATTCCGGTCGTCTTCGTCGTGCAGGACAACTCGGGCTACATCTCGATCCGAGGCGGCCAGCGCAATGCGACCGACCGGATCATCGGTACGGAGTTCAATCGTCCGGACGGCTCCCCCTACAGCCCGAGCTTCAAGGACCTCGGAAAGTCCTTCGGGCTGGAATCGTTCCGCGTCGAGTCCGCGGCCGATCTGGAGCCGACGTTCAAGCGGGCGTTCGACGCCCAAGCTCCCGTCCTGGTCGAGATTCCCACCGACCGCGACCTCGCCAGTCCGTTCGTGCCGGGATGGCTGGACTTCCCGCCCCTGCCTCACATCACCGACGAGCGCGCCGACGAGTACCGCGAGATGCGTGCTGCCGAACAGCACCAGTAGGCGACAACATCCCGCGATCCGCCACCGCGTGCGCACGCGGTGGCGGGTCGGGCCGCATTGACCCGAAACAGCCGAAGGGGTTGACGCATGGGACGTCCGGTGGTGTACGCCCTGTGGCTCACCGCTGTGACAGCCGTCTTCCTCGCCGGGCTGTGGACGCTCGCCTCATACGGGACCACCCACAAGTTGCCCGCCACACCCAGCAGCAGTTATTCGGTCACAAACCCGCAGTGATCCACCACCACGGGTCACCAGCAGAGGAAGCCATGCACCCTTCGTCAACACGGACCCATGCCCGCTCAGGACTGACCTTCACGGCCCTCGGCTACGGCGGCGCTCCGCTCGGCAACTTCAACGGCACCTTCACCGAGTTGGAAGCGCTGGCGATGGTCGATCAATCGTGGAATCAGGGCATCCGGTACTTCGACACCGCACCCGGATACGGCAACGGCCTGAGCGAGCATCGCCTCGCGCAGGCCCTCAGGCCACACCCCCGAAACGACTACGTGCTGTCCAGCAAGGTCGGGCGGGTACTGACGCCGATGATCGGTGCTCCCGCGAGAAACGGTGACTACCTTGACATCCCACCGTTCGTCGCGACATACGACTACTCGTATGACGGTGTCATGCGCGCCGTCGAGCAGAGTATGCAACGCATGCTCACCGACCGGTTCGATGCCCTGTTCATCCACGACTGCGACGTCTACACACACAGCGACGCCCAGCCGGAGTACTTCCGCCAGGCCATCGTCAGCGGATTCCCGGCGCTCGAGATGTTGCGCGACCAGGGTGTGGTGCAGGCGATCGGGTTCGGTGTCAACGAAACCGACGTGATGTTGGACGCGGTGAAAGCTGTCGACGTCGACATCTGTCTTCTGGCGGGCCGCTACACACTTCTCGAACAGCAACCACTCGATGACCTGTTGCCGATGTGTGAGGACCGCGGAGTGGGCATCGTGTTGGGCGGTGTCTACAACAGCGGCGTGCTCGCCACCGGTGCCGTGGACGGTGCCCGCTTCAACTATGGCCCGGCCCCCGCCGACATCCTCGCCAAGACCCGCGCACTCGAAAGCGTCTGCACCGAGTTCGACGTGCCGCTGGCAGCCGTCGCACTCCAGTTCGCCTATGCCCATCCGGTCGTGACCAGCGTGTGCCTGGGCGCCCGCAATCCGGGCCAACAGGCGCGCAACGCCGACCTTTTCGGGACCGAGATCCCCGCGGCGCTCTGGGACGAGCTCCGCTCCCGGCGCCTCATTCGTGACGATGCCCCGACACCGGGTGCGGGGTCCGCGCAAGCGGGTTGACCGGGGACGGCAGGGGCGGTGCCGACACACACCGCCCCTTCTGCTCTACTCCGCGGCGGCCGCGACGTCCGGCGCCACCCGCAGCGCATTCGCCGCGATCGTCAGGGCGGGGTTCAATGCCGCCGACGACGGGAAGAACGAACCGTCCACGAGCCACAGGTTCTGCACGTCGTGGCTTCGGCATCGGGCATCGAGCACACTGCGCGCCGGGTCATGGCCTGCCACAGCCGTGCCGCACATGTGCGAATTGGTCGCGATGCCCATCCGCTGCGTCAGCACGATCGGATAACCGGCCCGTCGTACGGCCTTGGTCACCCGCCTCACCAATTCCCGGTGCGGCTCGACGTTGTTCGGCCGCCACCGCACGTAGATGTGGCGATCATCCACGGTCACGCGGTTGTCGAGCCGCGGAAGGTCTTCTGTGGTCAGGTAGATGTCGAGGCTGCGGTCCGTCGCCATCTTCAACGCCCACATCGGCGCCCACGGCCGGGCATTCTTGATCATGGCGGCCTGCAGCTTGCCGAGCATCTGCAGGTTGCCCAACGGATACTCGTTGTCCGGTCCGGCGGTGTACCAGTCGTTGAGCCCCAACGTCTTCTGCCATGCCGTGGTGTTTCGTCGACGCGGGTCGATCGCGATGAAGAAGGTGCTGTTGTGGACCATGTAGTTCCGTCCGAGCAGACCCGAGGAGTTCGCAAGACCACCCGGGTGTTGCGCTGTCGACGAGCGCAGCAGGATGGCCGCGGTGTTCACCGCGCCGGCCGAGATCACGAAGTGCTTCGCCTCGATCCGCACCGTCCGATTGCCGCTCACCGCTTCGGCCGCCACAACCGTGCGACCGTCCGACGATGTCAGCAGGCGCGTGACCTTGGTGTCGATCAGAAGCCGAACGTTCCTCTCCTGCAATGCGGGTCGCAACGCCCGATTTTCGGCCTCGCTCTTCACATCGGACTCCGACGGGCAGCCGTCGGATGCGGTCGAGGCGCGTCGCTGCTCGTCGGTGTCGAGATTCATCCCGTTCGGGGTGTGGAAAGGATGCAGCCCCTGGCGCTTGAGAGATTCCGAGAAACGCTCGATCACCGGTTCGTGTGCGAGAGGCGGATGAGGATAGGGCTGCGAGTGCGGTGGTTCCGTCGGGTCTTCGTCGGTGGTTCCGTGCACCTCGAAGAGGCGTTCGGCTTGGCAGTAAAACGGTTCGAGGTCGTCGTAGCTGAACGGCCATGCCGGAGAGGTTCCGTCGTGATGGATGATCTCGCCGAAATCCGCACGGCGGAATCTGGGCAGACTCGCACCGTAGAACTTCGTGTTGCCGCCGACCCAGTAGTACGTGCCCGGCTGGAAGGGTTCACCCGTGCGGGCGTCGATCCACGGCTCGGCCGTCTTGTAGCGGCCGTGGATATGCATCTCCTCGGGCATGGAGTTCTCGGGTTCGCGGGGCAGGAAATGCCCCCGCTCGATCACCAGGACATCCCGGCCGGACTGACGCAACGCATAGGCAAGCGTCGAGCCGCCCATTCCAGAGCCGACGATGACGATGTCCGCCGTGAAGACGTCCGAGTCCGACGCCCGCACAACGGCACCTTCTCGCAGGGGTGCGAACTCGTCGTTCGGTCGAGCGGTCGATGCCATTGCGGAAATCCTCTGTTCGGTTGACGGCCGTCGCGCCGCGGTCCGTCCTCGTGCGCGACCTGGTCGCCGAGTCGGCACGGTCGTCGAGCGACGTTATACCGATGACGTTATGAGGCGGGCGCCGCCGTATGCCAGGTCACCATCCGCCGACCCAACCATCGAAGACAGCCTCGGGTTCGGTCTCGGGGTGCTGTGACCGCCCCACCAGAAAATCGAAGTCGCAGCCACGATCGGCCTGCAACACCCGCTCGACGTACATGGCTGTATACCCGCGGACATGTCGCGCCGGCGGAGCGGGAGCCAGGGCCGCGCGGCGCTCTGCGAGCTCCGCATCGGTCAACAGCACCTCCAGCGTGCCGGCGTGGGCATCGAGTGCGATGGTGTCTCCGTCGCGCACCAGTGCCAGCGGACCGCCCGCCGCCGACTCTGGGCTGATATGCAATACACAAGTGCCGTAGGCGGTTCCGCTCATTCGGGCATCTGAGATGCGCACCATGTCGGTGACGCCCTGCCTGAGTAGCTTGCTCGGAATGGGTAGTTGCCCCCATTCGGGCATACCGGGGGCACCGCGCGGTCCCGCGCCTCGCAACACCAACACGGAATCCGCGGTGACGTCGAGACCGGGATCGTCGAACCGAGCCAACAAATCTCTCATGTCGTCGAACACCACCGCGGGCCCTTGGTGGACGAGCAGTTCAGGACTTGCCGCGCTGCATTTGATCACCGCGCCGGTGGGCGCGAGGTTGCCGCGCACCACGGCCAGACCGCCGGGCGGCTGGAACGGCTCCCCCAGCGACGCGATGACGGCGGTATCGGTGGCGAGATGCGTGGGCAGGTTGTCGGCGACCGTCTTGCCGGTGACGGTCAGCGCCCCGGTGTGCAGCAACGGCTCGACGGACTTCATCACCGCGGGGATGCCGCCGGCGTGGAAGACCTGCTCGACGAGGTGTTCGCCCGCGGGCCGCACATTCACCATCAGCGGTGTGCGCGCGGATATTTCATGGAACCGGTCCAGGCTCAGCGACACACCGACGCGTCCTGCGATGGCGAGCAGGTGCACGATCGCGTTGGTCGACCCGCCGACCGCAAGCATCAGGGTGATGGCGTTGTCGAAGGCCTCGGCGGTGAGCACCTGTGAGGGCCGTAACTCCTCGGTGGCCAGTCCGACGGCACGGGCACCGATCTCTTCGGCGACCTGCATGCGGCGGGAGTCCATCGCAGGCACCGCGGCGGCGCCCGGGAGCGTCATGCCGAGTCCCTCGACAAGGGTGGCCATCGTGGAGGCTGTGCCCATCTCCGGGCAGTGTCCTCGTGACGGTCCGGCCGCTGCCTCCAGTCGCTCATAGTCCGCCGTCGACATCCGTCCGGCCCGGACGTCGTCGATGTACTCCCACAGATCGGTGCCCACACCGAGCTGCCTGCCGTCGAACACCGCGGGAGCGGCAGGCCCCCCGGTGAGCACGATGGCAGGCACGTCGGCGCTCGCCGCGCCCATCAACTGTGCGGGCACGGTCTTGTCGCATCCGCACAGCAGGACGACCGCGTCGAACGGATAGGCGCGGATGGATTCCTCGACGTCCATGGCCATCAGGTTCCGGAACAGCATCGTGGTCGGCTTCATCAGTTGTTCGCCGAGCGACATGGTCGGGAATTCGAGCGGAAACCCGCCCGCCGCCAGCACTCCCCGCCGCACCGAATCGGCCAACCCACGAAAGTGCATGTTGCAGTTGACGACTTCCGACCACGAGTTGCAGATACCGACGATCGGCCTGCCCTCGAACGCCATCCGGGAGAATCCCGAAGCCCGCATGGCTGACCGGTGGACGAATCCGGGGACGCTCTGTCCGGCGAACCACTTGGCGCTGCGCAGGCCGCCGCCTGTTGGAGCGGTCACCGGACGCGGGCCGCATAGGCGGTGATCTTGCGGAGCGCGGGTTGCCGGGCGGCCCGGTAGCCGAGCCAGCGACCCGATCGGGTGGACATCAGCGCTCCCACCATGCGTTGTTGCCACGGCGCCTTCGCGGTGTGCACCGGAGCCGTCCCGGCCGTGGCGGCAACACCGGCGGCGTCGGCGAGCGCTACCTTGGCGGCGTTGTGGCCGTTGGCGCCCATCACACCGCCGCCGGGGTGTGTGCCCGACCCGCACAGGTAGTAATTGCGCACGGGTGTGCGGTAGTTCGCGAGCTCGGGCAACGGCCGCGCGCCGAACAGCTGGTCGAGCATCATGCTGCCGTGGAAGATGTTGCCGTCGGTGATCAGGTACTCGTTGTCGAGGTCGTCGGGTGTGATGATCACTCGATCGAGGATGTGGTCGCGCAGATTCGGCGCGTATGTGAACAGATCCTCGAGCACCAGGTCGGCCCATTTCTCCTTTTCGGCGGCCCAGGTGGTGCCGGCCAGCTGAGAGGGCAACTGCTGGATGCCGAGCGTCATGGTGTGTGTCCCGGCCGGCGCCAGTGAATCGTCGGTGACCGATTGGGTGACCGCCTCGATCACGAAGGTGCTGGGGAAGGTTCCGCGTCGCTGGGCCTCGTAGGCCTCCTCGAATGCCTCACGGCTGGGCCCGAGCAGCTGGTGTCCGTGGTGCTGAGGACCGGGCGCGGCGTCGGCGAACGGAAGATACTGCGGCAGTTCGTCGATCAGCAGGTGGATGCGGGCCATCGACCCGCGGGTGTCGATGTTTTCGACGTCACGCATCAGGCGCTCTGGCAGCACGCCGGGTTCGAGGAGCTTGAGAAGCGAGCGTTTCGGGTCGGCGTTCGACAACACCTGCGCCGCGGTGATGGTCGCCCCGTCGGCCAGCCGCACCCCGGTGGCCACTCCACGTTTGACGATCACCTTGTCGACGGGAGCATTGGTTCGGATCGTCACGCCGTGGTGGCGCGCGGCGGCCGCCAGTGCCTCACTGATGGCACCCATACCGCCTCTGGCCAGGCCGAACTGTCCGAAATTGCCGTTGAATTCGCCCCACGAGTGGTGCCCGTAGGTGTACGCGGTGCCCGGCGTCGACGGACCGCCGAAGATCGACACCATCCCGAAGAAGGTCAGCATGCTCTTGAGTCGCTCGTCCTCGAAGTACCTGTCGAGCAGATCGCGGACCGACAGCAGCGTGAACTCGTCGAACAGTTTCTGTTCTCCGGCAGCCTCGAACGCGGCGAACACCTCCGAGCGCTCCGGTGGCGACTTGAGCAGGTACGGCGTCACCAGGCCGGCGAACCGCTGCAACCGGACGCCGAAATCGAGGAAGGCCTGCGCATCGTTCTTGTTGAGCTTCTCGAGTTCGCGCAGGGTGCGGTCGGTCTCTTTCCACATGGTGAAGGAGGTGCCATCGCGGAACAGACTGAACGACAGCGCATCTCCCTGATAGAGATCCAGACCGAACTTTGTGAGCTCCAGTTCGGCGATGATCTCCGGCCGCAGCAGGCCGGCGATGAAAGCGCAGGACGACCACTTGGAGCCGGGGATCAGTTCCTCGGTGACGCAGGCGCCGCCGACGAGTTCACGGGCTTCCAGGACCAGTACCCGCTTGCCGGCGCGGGCCAGGTAGTTGGCGGTGACCAGTCCGTTGTGTCCGGCGCCGATGATGACGGCGTCGTAGTCAGGGTTTGGCGGCATGTTCAGATCTCCTGCGGAAGCAACGAATGACGGGTCAGGTAGGTGGTGACGCTGCCGGGTTCGACCAGTTCGTCGAATCGGGATACGACCGGTCGAAGCTCGGAAGCGTTGTCGCGCACCTTCTCCCACTCCGGCCAGGACGCCACCGTCATCACCTCTATGACATGCGGGTGAGCGGGGTCGCCGTCATCGACCAGGTACACGTTGAAGTCCAGGACGACGTCGAATTGCAGGCACGTCGGCCGGTCGAGTTCGGCCGAGAACGATTCGAAGTCCGCGGCGTCGACGCCCGGACGGAGCCGGAACATGTTGATCGCGCTGACGGCCATGTCAGGCGCTCTCGCGGTTGATCATCACGTGCTTGATCTCGGTGTACTCCTCCAACGCGTACACCGACATGTCCTTGCCGTTGCCCGACTGTTTGAAGCCACCGTGGGGCATCTCCGGCGTCACCGGCAGATGGTCGTTCACCCACACCGTGCCGAACTGGAGATCGCTCGACACCGCCATCGCGCGGCCGATGTCCTTGGTGAAAACCGAGGCCGCCAGGCCATATTCGGTGTCGTTGGCCCACGCGACGACGTCGTCGCCATCGCCGAACCGGGTCACGGAGGTGACCGGGCCGAACACCTCGGTGCGTACGATCTCGTCGCCCTGTTCGGCACCGACCACGACGGTTGGGGCGGTGTAGAAGCCGATACCGGGGTTGTCACCCTGGATCAACTCGGTGTGTCCGGTCGCTTTGGCGCGCGCCACGAAACCCTCGACACGGTCGCGGTGTTCGGCTGTGATCACCGGCCCCATGGCGGTGTTCTCGTCGGCGAGGTCGCCGAGATCTAGCCCCTTGACCGCCTTCTCGAGCCCGGACACCAGTTCGTCGTGCACCGAGTCATGAACGTAGACCCGCGACGCCGCCATACAGTCCTGGCCGGAGTTGCAGAACGCGCCCTCCATGATCTTGGCGACCGCAAGCGGAATGTCGGCGTCCGGGTACACAAGAACGGGTGCCTTGCCCCCGAGTTCGAGGTGCAGCCTCTTGAGGTTGGAGTCGGCCGAGGCCCGCATCAGCGCCCGACCCGTGTCGACCGACCCGGTGAGCGACGACATCCGGACAGTAGGGTGTGCCACCAACCGGGCACCGACGTCCGCACCGTCACCGGTGACCACGTTGAACACCCCGGCCGGGAACAGATCGGCAGCCAACTCGGCCAGCCGCAGCACCGAGAACGGGGTGTGTTCAGACGGTTTGAGTACCAACGTGTTCCCGGTCAGCAGGGCGGGAGAGATTTTCCAGATCGCCATCAGCAGCGGGTAGTTCCACGGCGCGACCGAGCCGACGACGCCCAGCGGATCGCGCCGGATGATGCTGGTCTTGCCGCGGACGAATTCCGCGGCGGCGCGGCCCTCCATGGTCCGTGCCCCGCCGGCGAAGAACCGGAGGTGGTCGGCGATCATCTCCATCTCCTCGCGGGCCAGACCGATGGGTTTACCCACGTTGCGGGACTCGATCTCGGCGAGTGTTTGCAGGTCGTCCTCGACGCGGTCGGCGAGTTTGAGGAAGGCCCGCGCCCGTTCGCCGACCGGCGTGCGGGCCCAGTCGCCGAACGCGGCCTGGGCGGCGGCCACCGCGCGATCGACGTCGGCAACGGTTCCGTGCGCGATCTCGGCGAACGCCTCGCCGGTCGCGGGGGCGGGCACCTGATCGACCGCACCGTCGGCCGCGTCGGCCCAGTCGCCGTCGATGAACATCTTGCTGTGGAATGTCATGTCTAACTCCGATCCCGTTGGGGTGAGGAAATCAGTCGGTCCGGTTGCCTGCGTTGGCAGCCGTCGTGAGCAGGGCGCGTACCGCGTCCTTGGTTATCGGTTGCTGGGCTATGGGCATGTGCACCATCAGGCCCTCGATGACGACGTCGATCAGCCGTGCCGTGGCGCGGTCGAAGTGTTGCGCCAAGGCGTCTTCCGCGCGCTCCATCCACCGCTGGGTGATGTGCTTGTTCACGGATCTGCGCACGGCGTCGCCGTAGAGCTCGTAGGTGACGGCGAGTTCATTCGGATCGGCGACCAGGTCGTCGGTGATCGCCGAGACGATGCACTCGATCAGGTCGTCGCCCGCCCCGCACGAGGCCAACCGAGCTTCGAAGCGCGTCGCCAGCTTTTCGACGTGGGCCTCGAAAGCTGAGTTGACGATGTCGTCGAGGGTTGCGAAATGGTAGGTGATGGAGCCGAGCGGGACCTCGGCCGCCTTGCCGATGGCGCGGTGGGTGATACCGGCGACCCCGTCGCGGGCCAGTACTGCCAGCGCCGACTCCACGATGCGCTCCTTTCTGTCCGGGTCGTGACGGCGTGCGCGCCGGGGAACGGTGGCCATGAGTCCTTCCGTTAAGAACATTTGTACGTATCGATAGGAACAAATGTACGTATCGAACGGCAGACGTGCGCGCCTTTTGCGGAAATTGCCTCAGGTGGCTTCGGGAGCCGGTTCGGGCAGGTCGCGTTCGTTGAGCGCCCTGCCGACCACCGCGTACTTGCCGGGCACGAAGAACCGCAGATAGACCCCGTATGCCATCCCTGCCAGCAGAGCGAGGAAGACCAGGGAGACCATGACCACCGCAGTGACACCCTCAACTCCTAGTAGGACGTCGAGGCTGTCGAGAGTCAGGATGAAAAAGCCGCTGAGCCCGATGACCGCGAGGATCGGTGCGATCACCGTGTTCCACCGGCGCTTGTCGACGTGAGACCTCCGGAAGAACACGAAGATCGCGACGCCTGCCACCAACTGCGAGAAGATCACCCCGATGGTCCCGATCCCGGTCGCCCAGGTGAACAGGGTGGCGAACGGATCCAGACCGGCGACGGCAAAGGCGGCGATGACGATGCCGACGGTCACGCTCTGCACGATCGACGCGACCCACGGCGTTTGACGATGCGGGAGGGTCCAGCCCAGCGGTTTCCACAACAAAGTCTGGCGGCCGAGCGAGAACAGGTACCGCGAAACATTGTTGTGGAAGGTGACGATCGCTGCGAATGTCGCTGTCACGATGAGGGTTTGGAACAGCAACGAGATGTTGTGGCCGATGAGCGTGTCACTGGCGGCGAAGATGAAATTGCCGCCCGTCTCGGTGGCCATGGCGACCACCCGGTCCAGGCCCAGCGCGTTCATGATGAGCCATCCGGATACCGCGTAAAGGGTGCCCATGAACGCGATCGACAGATAGGTCGCCCGAGGGATGGTTTTGGCCGGGTGGCGGGCTTCCTCGCCGTAGATGGCCGACCCTTCGAAACCGATGAACGACGCGTGTGCGAACATCAGCGCCACCCCGAGGGCGCCGCCGAGCACGACGCTCGGATTGAAGGGCGCGAAGGAGAAGTCCGAGACCGGCACGTTGCCGCCGAACAGGCTGAACAGGCTCAGCACCGTGATCATCGTGACCTCGAGCGTCATGAAGACACCGAGAACCCGGGCACCGGAGTGCACGCCCTGAACTCCGAGACACAGGCAGGCGAGCAGCCCGACGAACGCGTACACCCACCACGGAACATCTACGCCGACAACGGGATTGAGCAATTCCGCGGCGTAGTAGCCGAAGCCGCCGTACAACCCGGCCTGGATCGCGTTATAGGCGAAAATCGCCAAGGAGGCCGACCCGAGGCCGGTGATCCGGCCCAGCCCGAGCGTCACGTAGGCGTAGAACGCCCCGGCATTGGTGACATGCCGACTCATCGCGACGTAGCCGACCGCGAAGATCATCAGCACCACCGCGGCAATGACGAACGCGCCGGGCATTCCGATACCGTTACCGGCGCCGATGATGATCGGGTAGAGCGCAACGACGACGGTCAGCGGTGACGCGGCGGCGATGATGTAGAAGAAGATGCTTGGCACACCGAGGGTGTCCTGTTTGAGCCCGTGGTTTCGCCGCCCGCCCGGCGGTGGTTCGGTCGAATGCATGACTGGTCGATTCTCGGACGACAGTGCTGCGGTGCTGTTCTCCATGGTGGTTCATCTCTCGTGGTTCAGGACGATCGCAAGGGGTCGAACTTCGTGCCCACCGGCCTATATTTGCGGCGCGTGGTGAGAAAAGACTGGTCACCTCCTCATGTCGAGTGCGAGATCGATGAGCAGATCCTCTTGGCCACCAACCATCGAGCGGCGGCCGGCCTCGACGAGGAGTTCGCGCGTCTCGATGCCCACCTCCGCAGCAATGCGCTCAGCATGCAACAGAAAGCTCGAGTACACACCCGCAAAGCCGAGGGTCAGGGTCTCCCGGTCGACCCGCACCGGTCGCTTCTGCAGCGGCCGCACGAGGTCCTCGGCGGCGTCCATCAGTGCGAACAGATCACAACCGTGTGCCCAGCCGCTGAGTTCAGCGACCGCGACGAACACCTCCAGCGGGCAGTTCCCCGCGCCGGCGCCGAGCCCGGTGAGGGATGCGTCGACACGGCGAACCCCCTCCTCCACCGCAACGGTCGAGTTGGCAACTCCGAGCGCGAGGTTGTGGTGGGCGTGCACGCCGATCGTCGTCGACGGCGACAGCACACTGCGGTAGGCCCGCACACGGTCGCGCATGTCGGTCATGGTGAGCCGCCCGCCCGAGTCGGTGACATAGACGCACAGTGCGCCGGCGTCCTCCATGATCTTGGCCTGTGCCGCCAGATGATCGGGATCGGTGAGGTGCGCCATCATCAGGAAGCCCGCCACGTCGAGGCCGAGGCTACGCGCGGTGGAGATGTGCTGACGTGCGATGTCGGCCTCGGTGCAGTGGGTGGCGATCCGCACCGACGTGATTCCGAGATCGACCGCGGCACGAAGATCGTCCAGCGTGCCGACCCCGGGGATGAGCAGCGTGGTCAGCCGCGCATTGCGGACCACATCGGCTGCCGCCGCGATCCACTCTGGGTCGCTGTGGGCGCCGGCACCGTAGGTCAAGCTGCCGCCGGCGAGGCCGTCGCCGTGGGCCACCTCGATCGCGGCCACCCCCGCACCATCGAGGGCGCGGGCGATCCGCCTGATGTCCGACAAGCCGAAGGAGTGGCCGACGGCGTGCATTCCGTCGCGCAAGGTCACGTCCTGGACGTAGATCTGCGTCGTCATCGCCCGACCCCCTCGAGCCGGGACTGCTGGACCGCTTGCTCGGCCACCCGGACCGCCGCGGCGGTCATGATGTCGAGGTTGCCGGCGTAGGCGGGCAGGTAGTCGCCGGCGCCTTCCACCTCGAGGAACACCGTGACCTGGGTGATGTCGCCCGCCCGGTCATCGGGATCGATGAGCCGCCTTCGCGAATCCGCCTGCGGCACAGCCGAAAACCGAACATCCTGGCGGAGCCGATAGCCGGGGACGTACTGGGCGACCTCGGCGACCATGGCCACCACTGCCTGTGCGATCACCGCCTCGTCGGCCGCGGATACCAGGGCGCTGACGGTGTCCCGCATGATCATCGGCGGGTCGGCCGGGTTGAGGATGATGATCGCCTTGCCTCGACCTGCGCCGCCGACCGTCTCGATCGCCCTCGCGGTGGTCTTGGTGAATTCATCGATATTGGCGCGGGTACCCGGACCCGCTGACCGCGACGAGATCGAAGCCACGATTTCGGCATAGTGCACGCGGGTCACCGAAGACAGGGCGCCGACGATGGGCACGGTCGCCTGGCCGCCGCAGGTCACCATGTTGAGGTTGCGGTGCCCCGCGAGGTCGGCCATGTTGACCGCCGGCACCACGAACGGGCCGATCGCCGCGGGAGTCAGGTCGAGGACGAGTCGTCCGGTTGGTTTCAGCAAGGCGTAGTTGTCGTGGTGGGCCGCAGCGCTGGTGGCGTCGAACACCACGGCGACGTCGTCGAAGGCGGGCATGGCCAGGAGGCCCTGCACGCCTGCCGCGGTCACCGCAACGTCGAGCGCGGCAGCGCGGGCCAGACCGTCGCTGTCGGGGTCGATTCCGACCATGGCGGCAATATCGAGTACTGCCGACCTGCGCAGTTTGTGCATGAGATCGGTTCCGATGTTCCCCGAGCCGATCACGGCGGCGTGATGTCGCACGTGTGTCCCTCCCGCTCTGCCTGTCAGTGCGTCATTTCGCCAGCGCAGGGCTGGTAGCGCGGGGGCGCGGCGAAACCACTACGTCCGGCACACTGGAGCGCGCGAGCTCGTTGAGGATGGCGGCGTGGCGCACCTTGTGGCGGATGAGCTCCTCGTGGAACTCCGGCCGGATCCAGCCGTTGTACATCACGGCCTCCGACTCACCCGGCTCGATCTTGAAATACACCGGACCGGCGATGCGGGCGATCTCGCCGGCCTCCCAGAGCCGGTTCATTCCGCCGAACGACTCGAACGTCTCCGCCCAGATGTCCAGTGGCACATCGACGTTGCGCCGGATCGCCGCGAGCATCGGACGGCTCAGATCGCCGACCGGGTTGACGCTGTCGGCGCCGAGCTGCTGCAGGATGCGGATGGATGCGGGGTTGGCGTGGCCTGCGTACACGGAGATCTTGAATTTGGCGTCGGCTGGGATGTGTCCGGCGTCGCGGGCCTTGTTCAGGACGTCGAGAACCCCTTCATCCCACACGAGTACGCCCCTGATGCCGGTGGAGAAGATGCGAAGGTAGTCGTCGAGCAGGTAGCGGACGTTGTCCAGTCCCCTTACCCGGCGGCCACCGGCCTGCCCCTCGGTACTGAGCGCCTGCCGTCCGAGATCCCAGCCCGTGCGTGGCCCGGGTACGGCGATCAGCTCGATGCCGTTCTCCGCGGCCAGCGTCGCGACGTCACGCAACTCCCCGGTGTTCAACAGCGTGGTGCCGCCGCCGAACGCGATGACGCGATGGATGAGCACATCCTGTGCGGCAGCTTCTTCCAGCAGCACCTCAAGTGTCGAAAGACGTTCCACCCCAGATATTTCGAGCCGATACTGCCCGCCGTCGTCGAACGCCTTCGTCGACGGGGCAAGGGAGTAGTCATCGGCCGACAGAAGGCCTTGAGAAGCCAGGATGCTGGCCCCGTCGACCTTTGACGAACGGCTGTCGGCTGCGGTGGACATCGCGTCTCCTTCGAGAGATTTGTTTGGATCGACCAGAGTTTTCATTCAGTGACATTGTCTTTCGATGAGTGAAACTCTAAGCGCTCGGCCTACGCTGCGTCAATAGCGATCGCGTTGTCGTGAGAGTGCACTGAGTGCTGGTAGCCTTCACTGGGTGAAAACCGACGAGCGGTCCGAGAAGAGTTCGACGTTGATCGGAGTCGAACGCACAGCCCGCGTCCTCAGCGCGGTAGCCGAGACGAATTCCCCTACCCTGTCGGAAATTTCACGACAGACGGGCCTGAACGAGGCCACCGTGCTGCGGTACCTGAACAGCCTTGCCGCCCTGGGCTACGTCGAACGGCACAACGCGACCCAGTACCGGCTCGGTTGGGAAGTCTTTCGACTCGGCCAGCGCGCATTCTCCGGCCAGGTGCCGTCGGATGCGATCCTGCCCACCATGGAGCGCCTGATGCACGAGTTCAACGAGACCGTGAACTTCGCAGCGCACAAAGAGCGCAGCGTGGTCATCCTGGAGGTCGTCGAGGGCCGCCGTGCGGTGAAGAAGGTCAGCGACGTCGGTCAGTCCGATCCGTGGCACGCCTCAGCACTGGGCAAAGCGCTGCTTGCGAGCATGCCCGACAGCGTCTGGCACGACATCGTCGCAACAGCCGGAATGCCCGCATTGACACCCCACACGATCACCACGATGAAAAAGATGGGCGCCGAGATCAAGCAGATCCGCAAGCAGGGATTCGCAGTCGACCGCGAGGAGGCCGCCGAGGAACTGACCTGCGTGGCCGCAGCCATCCCCACCACCGACGGCGGTGCGTCGAGATACGCGATGAGCATCAGCTTCCTGACCCACCGCTTGACACCCGAGCGGCTCGATCATGCCGGAGCGCAGGTGCGAGCCGGCGCCGAAGAGATTGCCAAGAAGCTGCAGCTGTAGGGCAACTCGTGGATGTCGCCGTGCACGCACCGACTGGCCACGACGGCGATGTGGCCGATCAAAGAGCGGCCTGCGCCGCAAGTCGCCTGTGTTCCACGCCGTGGATGACAGGTCCCACGGGACTGACCAAACGGTCACCACCGATTGCACACATGCAGCCATCGGCCGGTCAGTCGGTATTCCCTGGGGAAATGTGCGAATCCCACCACTGCAGGACTCGGGTCCCGAACAACGTCAGCCACTTGGACGGCTGCCCCGCCGGTACGTCGACTTCGAACCACACTCGTCCGGGATGCCGATCGCCCTGCAGCCATGTGCCGTCCGACTGCCGGGCAGTACGGATGAGTTCGATCGCGTCCGCCATGCGCGGGTCTGGCCGCGTCCGGTCAACCAGTGAGGCCTGCCGGAAGTAGTCAGCCGCGTTGAGGACGTTGTAGGACCAGCGGAACGGATAGGCGAACTGGTTCACCCACGGAGCTACCGGTTCGCCCGTCGACAGGCGACGAAAAAGCCCACGTTGCAACAGATATTCCTGTGCGCAGCGCCGGGCGGCGTGAGTCTCCTCGGTGCCGCCGGTCGCCGCGTCGTAGGCGAGCAAGCCCTTCAGGGAATTGAGGGTCGAGTGGAATGACGATCGCGTCGAGCCCTCTACCCAGTCGCAGTTCCAGCCGCCTTCGGACATCTGATGTCCGACGAACCAGTCGACGATCGAGGTGATGTCCGCACCGAGCCACACACCGTTGGCGACCGTCCAGGCGTTGATGCAGCAGTCGACTTCGCCGCTCCAGTAGGGCAGGCCCTCGTACTCCCAGCGGGAGTTCGCCGCGAGGAGCTCAACGGTGCGGCGCCCGCGCAAGATGCTCGCGTCAAGGCCCCATTCCCGCAGCGAGTTGAGCGTCCACGTCGTGGCCGTCCAGGGCTGCCCGGCGCCTTGTGCAGCCTCGGGACCGTCGAAGTCGAAGTCTGCTGGGAAGAACGCACCTCCCGCCCATTGGCCATCCGGATCCTGGTTCCCAAGCAGGGTCGCGCAGAAGCCTTCGGTCGCGGTCCGTGCCCGCGTAGCTTTCCAGACCTCAGGCGGTTCGCCCACGAGATCACGTTGAACTTGCCAGCGCAATGCCGGATCGGAATCCAGCAGCCACGCCGTCACAGATTTGGGCTCCATGCGGTCCATGGCACCCATCTTGGCACCCTGCTCGCCGCGGCAACGATCCGCGATCTCGACCAGACTCAAGATGCTTGGGGCGAGCTGATATTCGTTTGCGGCGTCGGTCTGTGTCCTGCAAGCCTTCGCTGGTCGACATGCACGCCGGCCAGTTGACCCGTTGGGCAACCGAAGCAGAATGCAGCCACGGTTATGGGTGTGCTCCGCTGTCCGTGGCCCGTCACCGTCGTCGAGCGACGTGTTGGTGCGTGGTCAGTCAGCCTTCGCAGCTCTACCAGCCACAAGCTTGGGATGAGGTCGCCGAGAATTCGATGGCCGCTCGAGTGGCCGCCGCGGCACGGACGCTCGGATCCGCCGGGAACTCAATGGTGCTTCGGCGCTGACATGAGTGCCATGCGCCTGACCGGATCCCGATCGCCGGTCGATCTGTCCACGCGGAGCGACGCGCCATGACACCGACGTCCCTGCGTGTCGGGATCGTGGGATGCGGCGGCGTTTTCCGGAACCACCTGAAGGTTTTCGAAGCCGTGGACGGTCCCGGCGCGAGCCGTCGCGACGGAACCGCTTCGGCCGTAGAGAGTTTCAGCTGCCAGGGAGATTCGGCAGTTCCGCCTGCAGTCGTTGATGAAGCACGTCGAGGATGTCACGGGCACTGGCGAGCCTTTCGAGCTCCAACCCTTCACTGGTCCGCTCCGCGAGTTGGTCGAACAGTGCGCGCATTCGGTGCAGCGCCGTCAGACCCTCAGGTGTGACCTCGAGCAGTTTCGCCCTCTGATGCGCGGGATTCGGGCGGTAGGCGGCAAGCCCATCTCCGACAAGGAGGTCGGCAATACGCTGGACGCTTTGCCGAGTGTGTCCGAGTTCGTTGGCGATGGCGGAAACCGAGGCCGGCACGGTGTCCACGGCCGCGAGGACTTGCCACCGGGCGAGAGTCTGACCACTGGGTCGAGCGAGACCGTTACCGATGGCCTCGATAACGGCGGCCAGTTTGCCGACGCGGTCGATGATCTCGGCGAAAGCCTCGCAGGTCGGCCGCTCAGGGTTGACAGCATGCTGTCGAACTCCCATATACTCGGTCATGACAACATACTGTCATAACCGCGCCGTCGAACACCACGCCCGAGCCGTTGATGACCCAGGTGGCGGGACTCTGCGCACACACGCGGCTCATCACGACCACGCAACGACTTGACGCGCAAACGAAAGGAAAGGCACGTGCAGATTGGCATCGGACTGCCGAATCAGGTGCGCAACGTCACCCCGTCGATCATCCCGCAGTGGGCGTCCAACGCCGAGACGGCGGGATTCACCACCCTGGCCACCATCGGCCGGCACGCGTATCCCGGCGTCATGGACGTTGTTGCGCTTGCCGCAGCCGCTGCGGTGACGACCGAGATCAACCTGCTGAGCGCGGTCCTGCTCGCTCCGACCTGGCCGGCGGCCTTGCTGGCCAAACAGATTGCCGATATCGACGGCGTGTCCGACGGCCGGCTCACGCTCGGCGTAGGCGTGGGATCACGCAGCGAGGAGTTCCTTGTGCCCGGGCTGGGACTCGCCGGGCGCGGTAAACGCATGAAGTCGGATCTTGAAACCTACCAACGTCTTTGGAGCGACGAGCAGATCATGCCGGCCGGTACCCGACAGGTCCCGGTGCTGATCGGCGGATACTCGGCTCGGACGATACCCCGCATGGTGCGTTGGGGACAAGGGTATATCGGCGGAGCGCTGCCTCCGGCCATGACAGCCCCGGCCTTCGCGAACGCCAAGAACGCGTGGCGAGACTCCGGACGGCCCGGTCAACCAAGATTGATCGCGCTGGCCTATTTTGGCTTGGGCGACAGCGAGTCCGGTAGGGCGAACATCCAGCATTTCTATCAATTCGCTCCGGACCACGTCGCGAAAAACGTCGTCATGTGCACGTCGCGGGCTTCGGCGACAACACTGCTCGACGAGTACACAGACCTCGGTGTCGACGAGGTCGTCTTCATTCCGGCCGTTGCCGACCTCGATGAGATCACTCGGCTCGCCGACATCATTCACGCTGCTGGCTGAGACACGTATGCCTTGCCTACCCAACCGAACACCGGTTCAGCGTTGGGAAACCTGCCCCGCCGAGAAAAGCCATCGTTATTCCCAGAATCCCATCCGTGTAACCCAGGCTCAATCCGCCGGTTTGGTCATCTCAGCAAACTGAATAACCACACTCAGCACTGGTCAGACGGACTTCCCTACCAATCAACGGGATGCGTAGGTATCTGGAGAGGCTCTCTGGCGTCGGACGAAGGAGGTACTACAAGTACCTCCACAGATTCCTCAGCCAGGCCTACCGTTCATTCATGGGCACGTTGAACCTACGCAGTGAGATACGTGAGTTCCTCAGCACGCGGCGTGCGAGGATCAGCCCAGAGCAGGCAGGTCTGCCTGCCTACGGTGGAAACCGCCGGGTCAAAGGGTTGCGTCGCGAAGAAGTCGCGATGCTTGCGGGCGTTTCGGTGGATTACTACGTCCGGATGGAGCGCGGCAGCCTAGCCGGCGCGTCGGAAAGCGTCCTCGACTCCCTCTCATCGGCCCTGCAACTCGATGAGGCCGAACGTGAACATTTGTTCGCGCTGGCGCGTGAATCTCAGAATAGCGCCGGACGGCGCAGGCGCAGCGGCGCAAATACCGTGCGGCCAGCCTTACAACAGATTCTTGATGCCCTTACTGATGCGCCTGCGTGGATCCGTAACCGCCGCCACGATTTGCTCGCCATGAACCAGCTGGCACGAGCTCTATACTCGCCCATACTCGTTGATCCTCGTCGGCCCCCCAACACAACTCGCTTCATCTACCTGCATCCCGATGCGGCCGCCCAGTTCTTCGTCGATTACGACCAGGTAACACGAGACGCGGCCGCGATGCTTCGGCTCGAAGCTGGCCGCAACCCCTATGACGAAGGGATGATCGCACTGATTGGCGAGTTATCGACCCGCAGCGAGTTGTTCCGCCAGCGATGGGCGTCTCAAGACGTGCGCTTACATCGAAGTGGCCAGAAGAGATTGCGCCATCCAGTCGTAGGTGAGCTGGACTTGAACTTCGAGGTGATGGAGCTCCCCTCCGAGCCTGACCTCCAGTTGAACGTCTATACCGCACCGCCAGGATCACCTGCGGCCGACAGTCTTAAACTTCTGGCTTCATGGGCCGCAAATCAGGAAGGCGTTCCCTCCGAGCATATCTCAGCAGATGACTAATCTTGTGAGTTAGGCGAAGTCCATCGCTGCCGTGGTGCAGATTGATTGCCTCGCATCAATATGCCGTCTGGGGACTGGCCGGCGAGAGCATGCCATTCTGCGGACCGTTCTGGATCGATCGCCACCTGCCCCTTGATCGCTAACTGGTTGCGAGCCACTCTCTTTCGAGGAATTGGACCGGCAGCCGGTCAGAAGTTCGCCGCTGAGAAAGTGGGCTCGCGCTGAGCCAAAGATCCCCGTCGCCGCCACGTTCTGCAAGGTGCGGTTCGCGCTCACCTCTGGCCATCCAGGCACTGGCATTACCAGCAACGACAGTGCCTGTTTCGATGCGCCGATCGCGTGTCCAATCGAATCTGCACAAAGGAGCATCATTGAATGAATCGATTCTCGCGCCGAGGCCTGCTGCAGGCCGCTGCCTTGGGCACAGCCGGAATTGCCGCGGCACTATCGGGTTGCACGCGCCGCCCGACGATGCCTGTCCCAACTCCAGCCACGCCGGTCACGACCGACACACCCTTCGCGAGACGGCGGGTCCTCGTGGCGTACTTTTCCCGCGCGGGTGAGAACTACCACTACGGCGGGCGACGCAATCTGACTGTCGGCAACACCGAAGTCGTGGCCGGCATGATCCGCGACCGCACCGCTGCCGACCTCTACAAGATCGAGCCGGTCGACCGCTACCCCGACGCCTACGATGCGACAGTCGCCAGGAACACTGCCGAGCAGGATGCCAATGCGCTGCCGGCCATCGCCGCGGCACTGCCCGACATCAGACCGTACGACGTCGTCATCCTCGGCAGTCCCGTGTGGAGCAACCGCGCGCCCCGAATCATGTCGACCTTCATCGACGCGGTAGATCTCGGCGGCAAAACGGTCCTGCCCCTGGTCACCTACGCAGTCAGCGGCATGTCCGGGATCGACGACTTTTACCGCCGAGCCCTGAGCACCTCGACCGTCGAGCGCGGGCTGGCGGTGCAGGGCGAGGAAGTCGCGGACTCAGGTGACGCCATCGACACCTGGCTGCGCAGCCACACCTTGATCAACTGACGAAAGGCCTTTACTGGCATGCGAACCAAGATCCTCGCCGCCTGCCTCACCGCAGCCGCGCTCCTCACGGCGTGCAACTCGAACGGCGTAGAAACCGAGAACGCCCTCACAATCGCGGATCAGGGCAGCTTCGCCGTCGGCGGAACGATGACAACTGCGCCTGGTCAGTTCGACCAGTTCAAGCCCTCACAGCCACAGGGCCAGACCTATCACGGTGATCACGCGTACACGTTCTATCAGGTTCCGGAGAATGCCCGGAAACTTCCTTTGGTCATGCTGCATGGTGCAGGCCAGTTCTCCCGTACCTGGGAGACCACCCCGGACGGGCGGGAGGGATTCCAGAATCTGTTCCTACGGCGGGGCTATTCCACCTACCTCGTCGACCAGCCACGACGCGGCGACGCTGGGCGGAGCATGGTGGGCACCACGATCAACCCGACGCCGGATGAACAGATGTGGTTCAACCAGTTCCGTGTGGGAACGTGGCCGGACATGTTCCCCGGCGTCCAGTTCTCGGACAAACCGGAAGTCCTGGATCAATACTTCCGGCAGATGACTCCGAACACCGGTCCCTTCGACGCGAACGTCGTCTCCGACGCGATGTCCGCCCTGTTTGACCGCATCGGCGACGGCATCCTGTTCACTCATTCACAGGGCGGCGGGCCGGGCTGGCTGACCGCAATGAAGAACCCGCAGGTGAAGAGCATCGTGTCGTTCGAACCGGGCAGCGGATTCGTCTTTCCCCAAGGCGAGGTTCCCCCGCCGATCCGCAATTCCTACGACACAGTCGCTGCCGAGGCTGTGCCGATGGACCGGTTCATCGCCCTCACCAAGATCCCGATCGTCATCTACTACGGCGACAACATCCCCAGCGAACCCACGAATATGCCGGCGCAAGATAGTTGGCGCGCTCGCCTGGAAATGGCACGGCTATGGCGCGACGCGGTAAACCGGCACGGCGGCGACGTGACAGTTGTCCACTTGCCGGAGGCCGGGATTCACGGCAACACCCACTTCCCGTTCTCGGATCTGAACAATGTCGAGATCGCGGACCAAGTATCAAACTTCTTGGCGGACAAGGGCCTTGACGGCCGGTAGGGAGACATGTGCATCATTCGACGAAAGCCGTGACGATTCTGGTGATAGCCGTTCTGGGAGCGGGTGTGGCTCCCGCGCATGCGGATAGACCGGAGATCGAGGTCTCGCCCGACGGTTCGCGCGCATCCCAACCTGTAGCGCCGACGAACTTCACCGGTGAGGCCCACAGCAAGCCGCTGTTCGACGCCACCGACTACTCGGACATGTCGGGCGGCCAGGTCAGCTTCGAACCCGGTGCTCGCACCGCCTGGCACAGCCACCCGGCAGGACAGACTCTGATCATCACCGAGGGCGTCGGCTGGGTGCAGAGCTGGGGTGGCCCGAAACAGCAGATGACACCGGGCGATGTGGTGCGGATCCCGCCCGGCGTCAAGCACTGGCACGGGGCGAAGGCGGGCGACGACATGACCCACATTGCCATCGCTGAGGCCGTCGACGGCGTCCGCGTGACCTGGATGGAGCAGGTCACCGAAGCACAGTACCTGAGCTGAGAGAGACACGATGAGACTGAACAAGCTTTCCCTTTTGACCGCGGCACTCGCCTCGGCGGTTCTCGCCACCGCGTGTTCGGAATCGAGCCCCTCTGGTGACGCCGATCCGACCGCACAGGTGGAATCTGTGGACTCGATATCACCGGCACTGAAACGCTATGGCGACGAGGTGCTGGAGAACCAGCTGTGGCAGCGGCCCGACCTCGCCCCGCGAGAGCGCAGCATCGTCACGGTGGCAGCGATGATCGCCCGTAACCAGATAGCAGAGCTGCCGTTCTACATGAACCGCGCGCTCGACAACGGCGTCACACCGGCGCAGCTCTCCGAGATCATCACCCACCTCGCGTTCTACTCCGGCTGGCCCAATGCCATGGCAGCCGTCGAGGCCGCCAAGCCGGTGTTCACCGCCCGCGACATCGGCACCGACCAGCTTCCCGACGCCAAGCCCCCCGAGCTTCTCCCGATCGACCAGGAGTTTGAGTCCGCGCGCAGGGCTCGCGTCGAGAGCACCCATGGCACCACGGGGCAGGGTGTGCAGCACTTCACGACCGACGTGCTGTTCACCGACCTCTGGCTGCGACCGGACCTCCCGCCGCGAGACCGAAGCCTGACGACGGTGAGCGCATTGGTGGCTACCGGGCTGACCGGCCAGATCACCTCGCACCTCAATATCGCGATGGACAACGGCTTGACCGAGGCCCAGGCCAACGAGGTGCTTACTCAGCTGGCCTTCTATGCGGGCTGGCCGCGGGCCTTCTCGGCGATGCCCGTTTTCAAGGAAGTATTCGAGGCACGACCATGACCGAACCACGACACCGGTGGGAAATCGACCGTCGCACCTTCGTCGGCGGCGCCGCCGTGGTCGGCGGCGCGGTGGTGGCCGCACCGCTGTTCGCCGGATGCGGGGACGACGACGAGGCCGCAGATATGCAGACGTCGACGGTGCGGATGCGCATCAACGGCGACGAACGCGAGCTGACGGTCGACAATCGCACATCCCTGCTGGACATGCTGCGAGAACGGGCCGAGCTCACCGGCACCAAGAAGGGGTGCGATCACGGCGCGTGCGGTGCCTGCACCGTCCTGGTGAACGACCAACGGGTCGTCTCCTGCCTGGCCCTGGCGGTGATGCACGACGGCGCCGAGGTCACCACCATCGAGGGACTGTCCGACGGCGAGCGGCTGCACCCGCTGCAACGGGCCTTCATCGACGAGGATGCGTTCCAGTGCGGCTACTGCACTCCGGGACAGATCATGTCCGGCGTCGGCTGTATCAGCGAGGGCCACACGGGATCTCCCGAAGAGATTCGAGAATGGATGAGCGGCAACATCTGTCGCTGCGGCGCGTACACCAACATCGCGACGGCGGTGGCCCGCGCGGCCCGGGAGGTATAGCCACCATGTATCCGTTCCGGTTCAGCAAGGCCGCCGACGAGCAAGCCGCCCTGTCTGCGGCACAGTCCGGCTCCCGCTACATCGCGGGCGGCACCACCCTCGTCGACCTGATGCGCGAAACGGTGGAGCGGCCCGAAGCGGTCGTCGACATCAACGCGCTGCCCTACCGCGACATCGACCTGCAACCGGCGACGCTGCGGATCGGTTCACTGGTGCGGATGTCGGAGTTGGCGGCGCATCCAGGTGTGCGCGAACAGTTCCCGATGATCGCGCAGTCGCTGGAGCTGAGCGCATCGGCCCAGTTGCGCAATATGGCGTCCATAGGCGGCAATCTAATGCAGCGCCCGCGGTGTCTGTACTTCCGCGATGTGACGACGGCATGCAATCGGCGCAGTCCAGGGACAGGCTGCGGAGCGGTCGGCGGCCGCAACCGCACGCACGCCATCCTGGGCACCAGCGATGCCTGTGTGGCCACCCACCCGTCCGACGTGGCGGTAGCCCTGGTCGCGCTGGACGCCGTGGTGATCGCACGGGATGCCGACGGGGAACGCCGAATCCCGATCGACGAGTTCTTCCGTCAACCGGGTACCACCCCCGATCAGGAGCACAACCTGCGTCCAGGTGAACTGATCACCGGCGTCGAGGTGCCGATGAGCGCCGAGGCGCGAAGGTCCGGGTATTTGAAGGTGCGTGACCGCGAATCGTATGAGTTCGCGTTGACCTCTGCCGCAGTCGGGCTCGACATCACCGGCGGCACAATCCGCGGTGCACGGGTTGCTGTGGGCGGCGTGGGCACCGTCCCGTGGCGGCTGCCCTCCGTCGAGCGAGCCCTCGTCGGGCGGGCGCCGAGCGCGGACCTCTGGCGGACGGCGGCCTCCACGGCCGCCGACGGCGCCAAACCCTTGTCGGAGAACGGATTCAAGGTCGAATTAGTCAAACGCACGGTCGAACGTCAGTTGACCACGATTGGAGGAATGCCATGAGCGCACCGGTGACCGGTCAGCCCATTCCCCGCATCGACGGCGCGCTCAAGGTCACCGGAAAAGCCACCTACGCGGCCGACAACATCAGGGACAACATGGTGTACGCCGCCCTGGTCGGCAGCAACGTCGCGCGCGGCACCGTCACTGGCATAGACACCGCAGCGGCGGAACGGCACCCCGGTGTGCTGCGTATCTTCACCGACTTCAACCGCATCACTCTGCCTTTCGACCCGAAGCAGGTCGCCTCCTTCGACCAACCGGTCGCGATCGTGATCGGCGCGACCTCGGAGGCTGCTCGGCACGGCGCCACCCTGGTCGAGGTGCGCTGCACCGCCACGGATCACGTCACCGAAATATCCGGGCCAGGAACCACCCCCGAACCGAACACGCGCACACCGGATTACAGCCGTGGAAACCCCGACGAGGCACTGCGGTCCGCGGCCGTGGTCAGCGACCTTCGCTACGCCATCGAGCGCAACAACCACAACGCCATGGAACTGCCCGCCACGGTCGCCCAGTGGGACGGTGACCGGCTCACGGTGTGGGACAAGGTACAGGGCCTGTCCACCCATCAACCGATGTATGCCGATGCTCTCGGCATACGCGCCGAGGACGTGCATATCATCAGCCCGTTCGTGGGAGGCGCATTCGGCAGCGCACTCAAGGTGTGGCCGCACCAGTTGCTCACCGCCTTCGCCGCGCGGGAGATGGGCCGCCCGGTCAAGCTCGTGCTCACCCGCAAGCAAAACTACGGCGTCGTCGGCTACCGCCCCACCAGCCGTCAGCGATTGGCAATCGGCGCGGATCGCTCGGGCAGAATCGGCTCCATCATCCACGAAGTGTCGATCGAAACCTCGCGCTATGCACAGTATCTGGAGAATCTCACGCCGTACGCGCGGTTCATGTACACCTCACCCAACATGCGTTCGACCGCCAGGATCGTGCCTCTGGATGTCAACCCTGCCTGCCCGATGCGCGGGCCGGGCACCGTCACCGGTGCCTACTCCATGGAATGCGCGATGGACGACCTAGCCCACCGGCTCGGGCTGGACCCGATCGAACTGCGACGTCGCAACGAGCCCGCCGCCAACCAGGAGGAGGGTCTACCGTTCTCCACTCGCCGTCTGACCGAGTGCTTCGAACAGGGCGCCGCCGCGTTCGACTGGTCACGGCGCAATCAGGTGCCACGGACGACCCGCGACGGCAATCAGCTGATCGGATTCGGCACTGCTGCAGCGGCGTACCACACTCTCCGGTCGAATTCCGCCGCCGTAGCGCGGGCCAATGCAGACGGGACCATCGTCGTGGAGTCGGGCACCATCGACATGGGGCCAGGCACCTACACCTCGATGACCCAGGTGGCCGCCGACGCGCTGGGCATCCCGATGAATCGAGTCCGGTTCGCTTTGGGCGACAGCCGCTTTCCGCCTGCACCGCTACACGGTGGCTCGATGACCATGGCCAGTGTCGGCTCGGCTGTGCATACTGCGGCGAACATGCTGCGCGACCGGTTCATTCGCACCGCAGTGGTCGACCCAGCGTCCCCGCTCAATGGCCTGGCACCTAACCAGGTCAGCGTCGCCGACGGCCGGATGTTCGCCACCGGCGAGCCGTCCCGCGGCGAGACGTACCAGGACCTGCTGCGCCGGCGCAACTGGAACACCCTTGATTCCCGGCAAGATTGGGCACCCGACGACGCCGACGACCGGTACTCGCTGTACGCCTACGGCGCGGTGTTCGCCGAGGTCGCGGTCGACGAACTGCTGGGTACCGTGCGGATCCGGCGCATGCACGCTGTCTACGACGCCGGCCGCATCGTCAACCCGAAGCTCGCGCACAGCCAGGCCATCGGCGGCTTGGTCGGTGGCATCGGCATGGCGCTGCTCGAAGGCACCCACCTCGACCACCGGGACGGGCGGATCATCAACGCCAATCTGGCCGACTACCTGGTGCCCGTCCACGCAGACATCCCCGCCCTGGAGGCGGAATTCCTGCCCGCCGAGGACACCGTCGCCAACCCACTGGGCGTCAAAGGCCTCGCCGAGGTGGTCATCGTCGGCGTCCCGGCGGCGGTCGCCAATGCGGTGTTCAACGCGACCGGCAAACGCGTGACCGACCTGCCGATCACACTCGACAAGCTGTTGTGACGTACGTTCCCCGATGCTTCGACCAACGCATCTCCGCTGAGGGATTCTCAGCGCTGGCGAGTCAGATCAAAGCAGCCTGGTTCTACCTCAGCGTACCGGCGACTGACGAGGGGATCATGGCCGGGGACGACATCCACGTCCGGTCTCGATGACATGTCTCGAAGCGAGTCATACGACGCGAACAGCTTCTCCATGTCGGTGAAGATGTAGAAGGGCCGGTCGTGGTCGATCTCGGCATAGTAGTGGGCGGCATCCGACGCTATGACAACTGTGCGGCCCGCCGATTCGACCGCTGTCACCAATTGGCCCGGCGTGTGTCCGGGATATCGAAGCGTCCGAATCCCCGGAGCGATTTCCGTGTCGTCGTCAACCAGAAGCAACCGGCCATCCCGATGGAGTGATTCGAGATGGCGGACCTCTTCGGGCGCGACCGACCAGGAGAAGTTCGGGCGGTCGCGATAAGGGCCGGTCCAATACTCAAGCTCCTTGCGTGCCATGTAGAACGTGGCGTTCGGGAAGAGGCCGGTATTTCCGACGTGGTCGAAATGCATATGACTGAGAACGACGTGCTTCACATCAGCTGGTTTGGTACCGACTCTGGCCAGTAATTCCGTTGGTGGCACCTCGATCTCGCGGTGACGCGCGCGGCCGATCTCGGGATTGAACCCGCAGTCGATGACCACGCTGTCGTCGTCGTTCTGCGCAATCCAGAAGAAGTAGTCCATGCCGATCGCACGATCGGATTCACCGTAGAGGTCATACCGGTAGAAGGCCTCGCTCGCTCGACATTCGGGTCGGCTTGCATACTTCAAGGCGTACACACTGCTGATTGATGTCATGACTTCCTCACAGTGGCGCTATCTCTCAGATCCCTGTGTCGACCGTCTTTGCTGAACCAGACGGCGATTACTGTTGTGGCCGCCGCGATCGCAATCATGAACGCGACCGGCAACCAGGTACCGCCATGGCCGACTAGAGCGGTGGCGATCACCGGTGACAGCCCACCTGCCCACGCTCCACTCACCTGGAACCCGAACGAGAGCCCGCTCAAACGAACTTCAGTTCCGAAGAGTTCGGCAAGGAAGGTGGCCAGCGGACCATAGATGGCGCCCAAGAGGACAAGCGCCACGGAAAAGGCAACCAGTGTCGCCGTCAGCGACCCGGACAAGAGCAGCGGGAAGAACACGAATCCCCACACCATGAGCCCACCGGAACCGATCAGCATGGGCAACCGGCGGCCTACTTTGTCCGACCACCACGCCCAGCCCACGACCGCGAAGAGATACGCGATCTGCCCGACGGTGAGTAGTGCGAGCAAGGCGGATTCGTCGTGCTCGGAGACATTCGCAGCGTACGGCGCGCTGAACACGAGGATGACGTAGTACCCGACGAACGAGCCGGTCGGTGCGGCGAGTGCGATCGCGACCTGACGCGGGTGGTGTCTGAAGGCCTCCAGTAGCGGCCGGGAGACCGTCCGGCCCTGCTCGACTGCGGCCCGCATGACCGGCGACTCCGGCACGTGATACCGAATGTAGAAGCCCACGGCCAGCAATACGGCGCTGAGCAGGAACGGAACTCGCCAGCCCCACGCCTCGAACTGCTCGTCGGTCGTCAGGGTCGTCAGGGCCGCCAGAAGTCCTGTCGCCAAGAGAAATCCAGATGATCCTGCACTTGCGTTCAGGCCACCGAACAGCCCACGGCGACCGGTTTGGTCAGCGTGTTCGATCACCATTGTCGACGCGGCACCGTACTCGCCGCCCACACCCAATCCTTGTGTGATCCGCAAGATAACGAGGATGATCGGGGCCGCGATACCGATTGTCGAATACGTCGGCAGTACCCCGATCAAAGCCGTCGCGATACCCATCATGGTGATAGTGATCGACAGGACTCGTCGGCGGCCATACCGGTCACCGATGTGGCCGAACACGATGCCTCCGATCGGCCGGACCAGAAAGCCGACCGCAAAGGTCGAGATCGCGAGCATCGCGCCCACGAACTCGTTGTCGGTCGGGAAGAACAGCTTCCCGAAAACCAGGCCCGACACCGTGGCGTAGACGAGGAAGTCGAAGTACTCGATCAATGTTCCGATCATGCCCGCCGCGAGCACTTTTCGTTGCGTACGCGGATCGGGCATGCCGCGGCGACCGGATTCCTCAGGGCCGACCGCAGCTACCTCCTCAGAGTACAAACCATCTCCGTTCTTGTATAGGGATGTACGTCCGTCTGTCCGTAGAGAGACTAGGCAGCGCGAGCACCTGAGGGGTGCGCGGCACGCCACGATCAGCTAGCGGGCCTCCCGCCGATGGACTGCAGCAGTTCCTGGTACTTGACCTGCCAGTTTCGGACGTCGTCCGGGGTGTCGGTCAGGTAGAGATCAGCCACGATGGCGTTCGAGTACTGGTCGACGACGGTGGGTCCGGTGTACTTGTTACTCGTCGTGCCGTAGTTCATGTCGGCGAATATCTTCTGTCCCCCATCGGGACTCATCAACCATTCGAGTAGCACCAGCCCGCCGGCTGGGTTGGGCCCCCCTCTGGTCAACGCCATGGCATTGGTGAGCAGGAACGGCGGCGTGTCTCCTTTGCTCGCCGCGTAGGTGACCGGCGACTGCGCCTTCACAAGTGGTTCGATGCTGTGCGCGAACGAATTTGGGGTCGCGCCGTACTGACCGCTGGCCAGTAGCTCCACCAACAGGGAGTGCCCTTCGACCTGCTGAGCACTCCGCAGCCCATTGGTGATGAGGTCGATCGCCTGCTGCTCGCTCATCCCCTTCTGCTCCATGAAGTACTTGCGCACCAGGTTCTCGTACCACTGCCAGTCGCCGGTTTCGACACCCATGCCGCTCGGCGGATTACGAAAGAGATCCTCGTAGCTGGTGGGCTGTTTGTCAGGCGGGACGAGGTCCTTGTTGTAGCTCAGCACCATGACGTTCGCGTACGGGGCGATTGCGTTGTAGCCCTTGAAGCCCTCGTCGACGTCGTCGAGCGCCGGCGACTTCAATTCGCCGAGGATCCCTTCGCCGTCCATGGTTCGCAGGTCGACGGCCGCTCCGAGCACGAGATCCGAACCCTGCTGGTTGGTCCTGAATTCCTGTCCGGCACGCTCGGCCAGATCCTCTGAGACTCCTTGGTACCCCGAGATCTTCAGGCCGGTCTGCTCCTCGAATGCCTTGACCAGAGGGTCCATCTTGCCGACGTAATACCAGCCGACCTGTCCCCCGTCCTCCTTCGCCAGCTGCACCAGTCGGTCCGTCCGCGCGGTGCCGGTGAGGCCCTCGACCTGGGCGTAAACCGCCTGCAGCGCCTCATCCGACGCGCCGCCGCCGAATGCGCTCTTGCCACCGGATTCGATCGGCGACGGCCCACACGCAGCGACCAACAGGGCGATGCTCAGTCCGCCTGCGAGCGCCGGCAACCCCGCCATCCGAATCTTCATTTCCGTCTCCATCTCCACTTTCACCTTGGACCAGCGCGGCGTGCCAGCGGTGTGGCACGTTGGACGATCACTGCTGGGGCAGCAACGTGCTGTAGCCCGGCTCGAGGGAAAGCATCACCTCGGTGTCAGGGCCCACCGAGGTCCGCGCACCGGTGCGCACACGGATGTTGGTGCCGTCCACCTCTACGAAGTGATCGACATACTCCCCCAGGTACTCGCGGGCGCGCACGGTTCCCGGCCAGCGACCGACCCCTCGAACCGCTGCGGGCTCCTTGACCATGCCGATGTCTTGGGGCCTGACCGACACCGAGACCTCGGTTCCGGCCGGCAGCGGTCGATCGCTCGTCACCATGGCGAGAACCTCGCCGACCGCAGTCTCCACGCGCCAGACACCGGCGCCCTCCTGCCCGGTGACCTTGCCCGAGATGAAGTTCGACGTGCCGATGAAGTCGGCGACGAACAACGAAGCCGGCGCCTCGTAGATGTCCCGCGGGCGGCCGATCTGCTCCACCGAGCCGCCTTTCAGGACTGCGATGGTGGTCGACATGGCGAGCGCCTCAACCTGGTCGTGAGTCACGTAGATCGCAGTGATCTGCAGCTCACGCTGTAATCGCTTGAGCTCGAAGCGCATGCCGTCGCGCAGTTTGGCGTCGAGGTTGGACAGCGGCTCGTCAAACAGGGTCAACGGTGATTCCATGACAAGGGCTCGGGCCAGCGCCAAGCGTTGTTGCTGCCCACCGGAGAGGTCGGTTGCCCGGTGCCGCTTCACGTGGCTGAGCTCGACCTTCGACAAGGCCTCGTCGACCTTGCGGTCGATGTCCTTGTTACTGGGGCGGCTATTGCGCGGGCGCGCCTTCAAGGGAAAGGCCACGTTCTGCGCCACGTCCATGTGTGGCCAGATCGCATACGACTGGAACACCATGCCCAGGCCGCGCCTGTTGGCAGGCACATTCATGTTCTTCACGGACGAGAACAACGGTGTGTCCGCCACGGTGATCTGACCGGAGTCGGGAGTCTCCAAGCCGGCGATGCAGCGCAGAATGGTTGTCTTGCCGCAACCGGAAGGTCCCAGCAGGGTGAAGAATTCGCCCTTCTCCACTGACAGTGATATGCCCTTGAGCACAGGAACTCGGTCCTGGTTGCCCTTGGCGGGAAAGGCTTTCTCGAGGTCGACAATATTCAGCATCGGGGGCTCCTGTGGTTCGTCGCCGGGTACGGGAGAGGGATCAGTAAGGGCCAGAAGGGAAATGCCGCGGGAGAGCATCGAGGGCGCTCATGGACTCTGCACCCCGACGTTGGCGCCCAGCTTGCGTGCGCCGGCCACCAGGAGGGCGAGCATCGCGATCATCACGACACCCAGGGCCGAGAGCTGTCCCATCCGGCCATCACTCCATTGCTGCCAGATCACCACCGAGAGCACCTCGTCGCCCGGGGAGTACAACAGCAGGGAAGCACCCAACTCGCGGACGGCAACGAGAACGATGAACGTCCATCCTGCGAGTAGTCCCGGCATCAGCAGGGGCAACGTGACCCGGCGGAAGAGGTAGAACCACGACGCACCAGAGACTTTCGCGGACTCTTCGAGCTGTGCGGAGATTTGGAACATTGCGCTGGTGGCATAGCTGAGACCGAATGGCAGGAACACCGTGACGTAGGAGATCAGCAGGATCAGCAAGGTGCCGTAGATGGGCAGCGGCACTCGGAGGTAGAAGAACAACATCGCGACACCGAGGATCAGCCCTGGGATCCCGATCGGCACCATGGCCAGACCGTTCAGTACCGCACCCCCGCGAATCCGACCACGCACCACCAACCAGGCGATGACCGCGGTGAGCAACATGACGATGGTTGCCGAGCCGACTGCCAGAAGAATTGAATTCGTGAACGCCGACACGGTCGTCGGACTCATGAAGAGTTCGACGTAATTCTCCAGTCCCATTCGTCCGAACGCCGACAGGGTCGGTGGTGCGTAGTAGCCGAGCAGCGAGGAGTACACCAGCATCAGAACCGGGAGCAGCGACGAGATCACGAAGTAGACGAGAACGCCGGCACCGGCAATACGCCGGAAGCCCCGCAGCGGGACCGTCGACGGCCGAAATCCCTTGCCGCTGATGGTCTGGTACGACTTGGCGTTCTTGTTCAACCGTGCCTGCCATACCGTGAAGGCGGCCAATACCGCGAGCATGAGCACCGAGTAGGCGCCTGCGGTCGCATAGTCTGCCGGATAACCGCTGAGCGCGAAGTAGATCCGGGACGTGAATACCCAGATGCCGGACGATTGACCAAGTAGCGCAGGAACTTCGAACGAGGCGAACGCCCGGATGAAGAGGATCAGGGTCGACAGCGCGAGTGCCGGCTTCACGAGTGGAAGGGTGACACGGAGGAACACCGCCATCGGCTTCGAGCCGCTCATGAGGGCGGCCTCTTCGAGTGCAGGGTCCATGTTCTTGAATGCCGCGAACATCAGCAGGAAGGTGAGCGGGGCCATGTGGATGCCCTCGACGAAGATCATTCCGCCCATCGAGAAGATGTTGAAGAACCCCGGACCGAGCAGCGGTTCGACCAACTTGTTGACGGCGCCGATCTGGGGGCTGCCGAGAAAAATCCAAGCGATGGTGTGCAGCACGCCGGGGATGATCATCGGTACCAGTGCTGCCGCGTACGCCAGGCCCTTCATCGGGACATCGGTACGAGCGACGAGATAGGCCAGGCCGGTACCGACAACCGTAGCCAGCACAGTTGCCCCAATGGAGTAGACAAGGCTGTTCTTGGCCATGTCGAGCAAGATGCTGGACGAGTACGCCTCGCGGAACACCTCGAGGGTGAATGAGCCTCTCGGGAAGAACGTCCCGGCCAGCAAGTAGATGACGGGCACCAGGGACAAGAAGGCGACCACGACGACGACCACGCCAGCGACCAGGAACTCCGACGAGAAGTTCGGCCGCCTGAGCCCACGATGGCCACGACCGCGCTCGGCTTGATCAACCGGAGTCCGGGGTGGTACCAGCTCAGTGAGGGACATTGGGTAGCTCCTAGTCGAGCGCCGGCCGAGTGGTCGACGAAATGATCTGAATCATGTTGTCGCGAAGTGCTTGTCGTGGACGTAGGTTGCGACGCATCTCGCGGGTGGCGAGAGCCCGGGCGGTGGATCAATCGAGGGTTGGGCCGTTGTATTACGGCCCTCGGCGGTCAACAGATCTTGTTCGGGCATGACGGGCGCCTCGGGGTTCTAGAGCGTTCGTATATACATACGCTTAGTTGTGATTACGATCACGCTAGCAGTGGAGTGTGACTCCGTCAACGACTGCGGACCAGGCATCCAGCTCGCTATGCACCATGTTCATGGCCGCCCAACAGGGCTCTTCATGGCGGGATCACCGTGTCACGGCGGCAGTCAGAGACGCACCGGCAGGGAAGTCAGCCTTCGCTTGCCGGGGATTGCCTCAAATCTCGGCTGCCAACCAGGTGCTGCGGCCAGATCCGGATAATCGGTGAACAGACGCCTTATGCCGGCTGGGCCGGCTCATCTGGCGAGTCCTTCCCCCATACAAACGTGCGGTCCTTGCCCGAAGGTGAGACTGCCGCCCGGGGGCTCATTTTGATCTCGTCGCAGCTCGAACGCATTTGGGTCCGTCCACGCGTCGGGGTCGCGATTCGCGGCAGCCCTCAGGGCAAAAATCCCCTGTCCTGCCTGGAGCTGCGCACCGCCGAGTTCGCAATCATAAGCCACTATTCTGCGGTTCCCGTGGGTATGGGGATCGATCCGTGCCGCCTCCACATATGCTCGTTCGGCGTTGGCAGGGTCTGCACAGACAAGGCTCCGCTGAGGCGGAATTCGCAGCAGGTACATCATTGTCAGCGGCAGGCTGTAAACCAAATTATCCTGAGCTGCGGTAAAAAAAACCCGCAGTATATGGAATACCTCATCGGCCGAAAAGGTGCCCGTCCGACTTAGGCGGGCCATATGGGCAACCAACGTGTCATCGCTCGGAGCGGTCGATGCGATGACCTCACCGAGTGCTTTCTTCAAAGTGACGAGCGAGTCCTCGTACGCGAATGCGACCTCATGGTCGTTACAGCCGTAGCTATGAAAGCGAACGCGCGCCTCGCCCGCCTCGATGAATATGGGCACGAAGGAGAGGGGCACACCGAAGATCCCAAGCAGCACGCGATACGCCAGCGGCGTGGCGTAGTCCCGTACCAGATCCGGATGGTCCGCCAACCGGAGAGCGTCGGACTGTTGTGCGCACAGCTCGTCAACCCGCTCACGCATTGCCACAAGGCTCTTTGGCGCCAACGGTCGCGAGACTGCGCGACGGTGCTTCAAATGGAGTTTGCCGTCAGCAGTCTGCAGCGCCGGCGTTTCCTCGACGTAAGCGACCGTCGGCAATTCAGCCCGGAGGCCCGATGGGAGACTGTTCCAGAAACTCCGCTGAGCCCCCTCGGCGATAAACTGGTCGCTCTCCCGATATGCGGTACGCGAGTGCTCATGACTGAACGTCAACCACATACCTAGCATTTCACTCCACTGCACGGGAGCAATACTCCGTAGTTCGTCATAGACAGGGTAAGGATTCTGAAACTCCCACCCACGTAGTAATGGCGGGCCAGGATCAACATAATGCGGCGATTTGAGGCTCATGATCTGAGTCCCTTCTCTTGCACGTCCGGAAATACGCCTCTCTTGCTCGGAGGCAGGTCACCCAACTTTTCGGTCGCTGGTCGAGCGGTCGAGCGGTCGAGCGGTCGAGCGGTCGACAAAATGATCTGAATCATGTTGTCCCGAAGTGCTTGTCGTGGAAGTAGGCCGCGCTGCGTCGCGCGGCAACCAAGCGTCTTGCAGAATCGGAGTCCGTATATACGATCCACTAGTTGTGATTGCGATCACACTAGCAGCGGAGTATATCGCCGTCAACGAGATCGGTTCGATGTGAGCCGTGTTACCCTCGTCGTGTCGCAGTCGTATATAAGTTGTTACGTTCGTATATGCGACCACATCGCGAGGCGCAGTGCCCCCGGGCATCCCGCCACCGACCCTCACTTCGCGAGGAAGGCAAAGATTTTGAAGAACAATCCTGGCCCACTTTCGGGCATCCGCGTGCTGGACGCCGCGACGTTCCTGGCCGCGCCCTATGCGGCGTCGAAGCTGTCGGAGTACGGCGCCGAAGTGATCAAGGTCGAACATCCAGTCGGCGACCACATGCGCGAGATTGGCCCCTTCCGCGGCGACGTCTCATTGTGGTGGAAGGTGATCGCCCGTAATCGTCAAAGCGTCACGCTCGATCTGAGCAAGGAGGAAGGCCGCAGCGTCTTCAAAGAGCTCGCCAGCAAATGCGACGTGGTGATCATGAACTATCGCCCCGACGCACTGAAGAAGTGGGGACTGACGTTCGAGGATCTCGTGAAATGCCGCGAGGACATCATCTATTTCCACCTCACCGCGTACGGCGCCGGCCCCTATCACCAGCGGCCGGGTTTTGCCCGTGTCGCTGAGGCATTCGCTGGCCTCACCAACAGGACCGGATTCCCCGACGGACCACCGGTGCAGTCGGGCTACGCCATGCTCGGCGACGGCATCGCCGGAATCTACGGCGCTTTCGCGCTGATGTTGGCGCTGCGGCAGCGCGACCTGACGGGCGAGCCACAGTCGATCGACCTCGGAATCTACGAGCCGGTACTCGCGATGATGGAAGACATGATCATCAACTACGACGAGACGGGTGCGCGAATGTCGCGGCTGGGAAATTCCAGCCCGCGTTGGTCGCCGCACGGACTGTTTCCGACCAAAGACGGCTTGTTCGCCGTGCTCGCCTGCTCTACCGAAAAGTTGTGGCAACAACTGCGAGAACTCATGGGCGACAACGCGTTGAAGATCTACGATAACGACTCCAACAAGCGGGTCGCAGAACGTGCGGAACTCGAAGGTCGGGTCGCTGCGTGGACCATGACATACGACCTCGCCGACCTCATCCAGGTCTGCGGCGAGGCCGGCCTCGCGATCGGCCCGATTTACTCAGCCGCCGAGATCGTCGAGGACCCGCACATCATCGCGCGCAAATCGATCATCTCTGTGGACGAGCCGGAAACCGGCAAGCCCTTGCGGATGGCGGCACCGGCCGGCCGCTTCTCGGGGTTCGAAGGAACCGTTCGTCATGTCGGTCCGCTACTCGGCGAGCACACCGATGCTGTTCTCAGCGAGCTGTTGACCTACTCCCCCGAGCGGATCGAGGCGCTGCGGCAACAACGCGTCATCAAATGACGGCACCGTCGACAAGAGGACACCGTGACTGAGCTCCAAGGATACTGCGATCCGCGTTTCCAGCGCGTCTACGACTTGCTGGCAAGCAATATCGAGTCCGGTAAGGAGGTGGGCGCCGGTATCTTCCTCAACATCGACGGCGAAGATGTAATCGATCTCTGGGGCGGTTGGCGCGAGCGGGAACACATCACGCCGTGGGCCGAGGACACCATCGTCAATCTGTTCTCCGCGACCAAGACGGTCACCAGCCTCGCGGTGCTCATGCTTGTCGACCGTGGCGAGATCGACCTGTATGCACCAGTTGCCGAGTATTGGCCGGAGTTCGCCCAGAACGGGAAGGACAAGGCCGAGGTTCGCCACCTGCTCAGCCATACCGTCGGCCTGCCCGCTTGGGAGCCCCCCTTCAGCATGGCCGATGCCATGGACATCCCCGGCTCGACCGCCAGGCTCGCGGCCCAGGAGCCCTGGTGGGAGCCCGGTACCCGCGGTTCCTATCACGCCAGCACGTTCGGACATCTCACAAGCGAGCTGGTACGTCGCGTCACCGGCACGAGTCTCAGCGCGTTCATCGCCAAGGAGATCACCGGGCCACTCGACGCGGATTTCTACCTCGGCCTAACCGACGAACAGGTGGATCGAGTGGCCACCGTCTACCCGCCCGATGACGGTCCGGCTCTTGCGCCCGCACAGGCGACTGCCCCGCCGACTGGGGATGATCCCCTGGCGGTCGAACGCTCGATCGCTGCCCGAACGAAACTCGGATCCTTTTCCGGCCAGCAGCGAGATCCGCTGGCGCTGTTCAACTCTCCCGATTGGCGCCGCCTCGAGTTCGCCGGCAGCTCAGGCCATGGCAATGCTCGTGGTTTGGGACGGATCATGTCGGTGCTCTGTCTGGACGGCGCTTCCAGGGGCGTGCAATTGCTGAAGCCGGAAACAATCCGGCTGATCTTCCACGAGCAGTTCCACGGCCTAGATTCCTACTATTTGAAACCCATCCGCTGGGGCATCGGATACGCGCTCGCTCCATTGATGGAGAAAGAACGCGGACCACTGCCGTTCCTGCGTCCGAGCCCGCGAACCTGCTACTGGTACGGAAGCGGCGGCGCACTCTCCATCGCCGACGTCGAGCGGCGAATGACGCTGACATACACCGAGAATCAGTGCCAGTCGGGCAAGAGTTCCCCCAACGGCACCTACTATGACGCCATCTACGACAGTCTCTGAGCACCCGGCCCTCACCCAACGGAGCCAGACGGATGTACATCGATCGCGAAAAAGCACGAGACCATGCGATTGCCCCCCTACCCTTCGAGGTCGAGCGCGGCAGGCTGCGCTTCTTCGCTGAGACCATCGGGCTGACAGACCCGATCTACCATGACGTCGATGCGGCAAGGCGCCGCGGTCACCGTGACCTACCGGTCCCGCCAACCTTCCTCAGCAATGCACTCGAGCTGGAGATCCCCAACCCGCTGGGGTGGCTCGCGGAGCTGGGCGGCGACCTGACCAAGACCACTCACGCCGAGCAGGGTTTCACTTACCATGCCATGGCGTACGCCGGCGACCGTCTGATGCTGGAGCGCAAGGTCGTCGACGTCTACACCAAGAAAAACGGGGCACTGGAGTTCGTCGTCAAGAACACGCAGGTCAAGCGGGACGACGAGACCTTGGCCGACGCACGGTTCGTGATCGTCCTTCGGCATCCGGAGGCGACGGGATGACTCTTCGCGATGCCGTCGTGGGAATGGAACTACCCCCGCTTCGAATCGACCCCATTTCCCGAAAGACGCTGGCGCTGTTCGCCGGTGCATCGGGGGACCACCAGGCGACTCACATCGACATCGATGCCGCCAAGGCCAAGGGTCGCGATGACGTGATCGCCCACGGCATGCTGATGATGGCGTACCTCGGCCGCATCCTCACGAATCTGGTGCCCCAGGAGAAGATTCGGTCGTACAGCGCCCGATTCGTCGCACCGACGCCGGTGCATGCGGAGCCGACCTGCACTGGCCGGATCGCTGCCATCGAGGATGAACTGGCCACGCTCGAACTCGCGATCATGCTGGCAGACGGGACGATCGTGGTCCGCGGCGAAGCAGTGATCGACCTGGGGGTCGAAGACTGCAGGCCCGACACAACAACAACAAATCGAAGTGGACGAGGATCCGAATGACGAACGAATCCAGGCTGACCGAGCTGCTTGCCAAGCAGGACATCTACGAGTGCATCATGAAGTACTCGCGCGGATCAGACCGATATGACGCGGATTTGATTCGATCGACCTTCCATCCCGATGCCGTTGTCGACCGGGAGAAGAAGTGGTCGGTTGACGAGTGGATCGATGTGTCCATGAACCGCGACCGGAGCCGAGCACGAATGCACCACATCGGCAACGTCTTGATCGAAGTTGACGGCTCGACCGCCGTGGCAGAGACGTACTGGATTGCGTACCAGGTCTGGTCGGAGGACGGAACCCGACTCGTCCGCACGCGTGCGGCGCGATACGTGGACCGTTTCGAATGCCGAGACGGTGATTGGCGGGTCCTGTACCGAGGCGTGGTGGACGACTGGAGCTACACCCAGGAGGTCGGGCCGGAAATCAGTCAGGGGATCAGCCACCTCATTGGTCGGCCCTTCCCACAAGATCCCATCTACACCGTGCAGAAGCAGGCGACCGCGAAATGAGCGAGCGAATCGTCGTCGTCACAGGAGGCGGAGGTGGCGTCGGGCGTTCGCTTGCCGAGTCATTCTCGAACGAAGGTGACCACGTGATCGTCATCGATCGCGACAGTGAGACAGCTGCCGGAGCGGTGAAGGCGGTGCAAGAACACGGTGGCACTGCCGATGCCGTGGTGGCCGACGTGGCTTCCAGCGCCGACGTTGAACGAGTCTGCGCAACGATTCTCGAAGAACACGGTCGCGTAGATGTCCTGTGCAACAACGCCGCAATCAGGGACCATCGCCTGGACGCGGCAGAGCTGACACCGGAGACCTGGGAGCAAGTGATGGGCGTCAATGTGACGGGGACATTCCTGTTCTCCCACTATCTGTTGCCCGCGATGCTCGAGCGGGAGTACGGCGTCATCATCAACATGTCGTCGATCGGCGGCATCGGCGGCGGCCGGGCCGGGGCGGCGTACACTGCCAGCAAGCACGCCATGATCGGCTTGACCAAGAACGTTGCATTTGCCTTCGCCGAGCGGGGTATCCGTTGCAACGCAATCTGTCCCGGCTCCGTCGACACCGAGTTCAGCGCCGCCTTCAGCAAGGAACCTCACCCCAAGGCGAACCCGCGTTTCACCTTGTCCAAAGCACTCCGTCCTAACGGCCGGATCCCCACAAAGGACATCGCGGCCATCGCCATCTTCCTTGCATCCGACGAGGCCAGCGCCATCAATGGGCATGCGCTGGTAGCCGACGGCGGGTGGATCATTGCCTGACAACGTTTCCCGGACCGTGTTCGTCCTGCTCCACGGCGGACGGCATGGCGGATGGTGCTGGCAGCGTGTTGCGCGCCGCCTGCGTGCAGCCGGACACGAGGTGTACACACCGACCTTGACGGGCCTCGGCGAACGGTCGCACCTGAACGGCCCGCACATCGGATTGGACACCCACATCAAAGACCTGGTTTCGGTTTTCGAGTACGAGGACGTCGATGACGCCGTGCTGGTGGCCCACAGTTATGGCGGCATCGTGGCCACTGCTGCGATGGAGGAGATCGCTGAACGTGTGCGCGTGATGGTGTACGTGGACGCCCTCATGCCGCGCAGCGGCGAGTCGCTGTTCAGCATCATCGGACCGGCCGCGGCCCAGGCCCGGATCGACCGCGCCCAGACCGACGGGGAAGGTTGGTTTATCGCGCCCACCGATGCTTCGTACTGGGGAGTGGCCGATCAGGACGACATCGCTTGGGTCAACAGCAAAACCACGCCGCAACCGATCAAGACATATCGCGACGCAGTCGCGTCCGCCGACCGCGCGTGGGAGCACCCCGCCATGTTCATCGAGTGTCGTCCCTCAGCGATGGAACCGCTCACCAATCCGCGGGAACGCGCCAAGGTGGACGTTGATTTCCACTACCACGTTCTGAACGCGGCCCATGACGTGATGATCACAGCGCCAGACGAGCTGACCGAGTTGCTACTACGCGCCAGGGGCCTGGTGTCGACCGGCCAGGACTCGCCCCGCCGCTGAAGGACAGCGACCGGCCCCGCTGACACAACACTCCCCCGGCTCGAAGGTACTCAGCCTCGTCCAACCTGGTAGATGTCGGGCACCCCGTCGCGGTCTTCGTCGGCGGTCTCCTGCTGCCATATCGCGCGGTAGTGCCGATTGCGCAGGCGAGTACCGCCACACCGAACACATCGATCCAGCGCAGCGCGTCATCGAGGCTGGCCCGGGTCACCGCCGACAGCACCCGGGTGGTGGTCCAGATGCCGACCGGCTTGCCTACTACCAGGCCGACCGCGATGCCCAAGGTGATGGGATCGCGCCCAATCCGGAGATGCCGCCGATTGCCACGCCGGCGGCGAAGAACGCGAAGACTGGGACCACGACGCCTGCCGAAAGCCCTGCAGGCGGTGCTCGAAGTGTTCGGCCAGCCCCGGCCCGGCAGTGGCGGTCGCCTCGCTGCGCCGCACCGGTACGGCGAGGCCCAGCAGGACGCCGGCGACAGTGGCGTGGAGTCCCGATTCGTGCATCAGCGCCCAGGTCGCGACGGCCATCGGAATCAGCAACCACCACGACCGGATCCTCTGCTGTGCGCAGCAGGCGAACACGGCCAGCGGGATCAGCGTCAGTCCGAGTGCGGTGGCGTTGATGTCCTCGGTGTAGAAGACCGCCATCACCGCGAACGCGATGTCGGTGGCGGTAGGAATCGCCCAGCCACGGGTGGCGCCGTCGCCGACGTGGGCCGTGATCGCCACAAAGATCACGGCCGGCGCGACCATGCCGCCCACGGCGGCGGCGATCGGCAGTATCCGCGCCGGCAGGGTCACGTAGGTCGCCGACGACGAACTCGCGCTTGAGTTCGAGCCCGACGACGAAGAAGAACACGGCAAGCAGTCCGTCGGCGGCCCAGGTGCCGACGGTCAGGTTGAGATGCAGACCGAAAGGCGAACAACCGACAGGCATATCGCGCAGCGCAAAGTATGCCGCCGACCACGGGGAGTTCGCCCACGCCAGCGCGACCGCCGCTGCCACCAGTAGAAGAACGCCGCTCACGGTCTCTCGTCGCAGGACCGCGGCCACCCGGCTGGGCTCCGCCCACGACCCGCGCGCGAACAGCAGGCGGAGCGGGTTGGTCACATCACCCCGCCGGCATTGATGTGCAAGACCTGTCCGGTGACATACCTCGCCTCGGGCCCGCAGAGGTAATCGATCCCGTGCGCGATGTCGAGCGGGTCCAGCAGGACACCCATCGGGTTGGCCACCGTGGAGCGGTCAGCCCCTGCGCCGTATACCGCTGCGGCCATCGGGGTATCGGTCAACCCCGGCGCGATCACGTTCGCCGTCACACCGTGCTTCGCGCCCTCCTGCGCAACGGATTTCGTGAGCGCGATGATCCCCGCCTTGGAGGCCGCGTACGCGGCACGGTCGGCGAGAACCCGAACCGCACCGCCAGAGCTGAGGGTGACGATGCGACCCCACCGGCGTTCCAGCATTGTCGGCAAACACGCGCGAATGGCATGGAACGTTCCCGACAAGTTGACACCGAGCACCCGCTGCCACAGCTCATCGGGATGGTCGACGACCGGGTGTGACGCGTTGATCCCTGCACTGCACACAAGCACATCGGCGGGTCCGGTCATCGTGGCCAGATTGTCCGTCGCCGCAGAGACCGACCCACGGTCACTGAGATCGCAGGCCTGCCAAGGGATGTCCGCAGCCGGTTCGAACAGATCGAGCACCCCGACCGCCGCGCCGCGGCGCTGCAGGAGCGACACGGTCGCGCGGCCGATGCCGGAGCTGCCGCCGGTGACCCAGGCGACCTTGCCGTCGAGTGTTCCTGTCATCTCACGAATCCCAGTGGCGTTCATACTCTTCAGGTTCGACAGGCTCCGCGAAACTGGTCTTTCCGAGGGACGCCGACGTGTACGTGACGAAGCAGTCCGGGGCCGCGCCGTGCCAATGCTCCTCGCCGGCTGGCGTGTAGACGACGTCGCCGGCCTTCACCACATGTGCATCGCCATCGCGGGTCGCGATGATGCCCTTGCCGGAGTTGACGATGAAGAGTTGGCCGTTCTCGTGGGAATGCCAGAAGGTGTGTTGGCCGGGCTTGAACATCGCGCCGTTCACCGAAATACCCTCGGCGGTCAGGATGTTGTCGATCAGCACATCGCCCGTGGTGGCACAGACCTTGGTCCCGGGTTCGGCCGGTGCGTCGTTGCGGCCGCGTTCATACGTTGCCATATCAACACTCCCTTTCTAAAAAGCTCAGACGGCGTCCTGGCAGAAGCAATCGCGGTAGTCGGACTCCGGTAATTCCTCACCCCACACGGTTGTTCCGAGCGAGATCGCGGTGTAGGCAACGAAAGAATCCGGGGTGGCGCCGTGCCAGTGTTCCTCCCCAGGAGGGGTATAGAGCACGTCGCCGGCCTCGATCACCTGGTGTCCATCACGGGTCCCGACGATTCCGCGTCCGAAGCTCACGAGGAAAATCTGCCCATGTGTGTGCGAGTGCCAAAAGGTGCGCGCACCGGGTTGGAACACGACGCCGTTGACACCGACGCCATCGGCCTTCAATCGCAGGTCCATCTTCATATCGCCGGTGATAGTGGCCGGCGCCGCGATACTGGGGCCGGATACGCGACCGCGTTCAAACTGCATTATTCAAAGTCCTTTTCACCATCGTGGTCTAGCCGTGGAGAGCTTGGTACTCGAGGTAGTCCTCGATGCCGTGGCGGCCCATTTCCCGTCCGATGCCCGAGAGCTTCAGGCCGCCATGCGGCGCGCGCATGTCGAGCGGGGTTCCGTTGATTCGCACCCGGCCGGTCCGGATGCGGCTCGCGACGGCGCGTGCGTGTTCAGGGTCAGCGGCCCAGACCCCGCCCGCAAGACCGTACTCCGTGTCGTTGGCGATTCGCACCGCGTCGTCTTCACCGTCGAACGGAATGATCACCACGACAGGGCCGAACACTTCTTCGCGGGCGATCCGGTCCTCATTCGTTCCGGAGAAAATGGTGGGACGCACGTAGAAGCCCCGATCGAGGCCGTCGGGTCGGTCCAGACCGCCGGTGACCAGCTTGACACCTTCTCCGATGGCGCGCTCGATGTGCGAGCGGACACGGCCGTACTGCTCGCGATTGGCCAGTGGGCCGAGGTGGGTCGCCGGATCGGTCGGATCACCGACGATGAAGGTCTCCGCCGTCGCCGCCGCCAACTCCTCCGCATCGGCGAGCCGATCCCGCGGAACGAGGAACCGGGTGAGCGCCCCGCACGCCTGGCCGGAGTTCCGGAAGGCGTCTTGCACACCGACCGTGACCGCCTTTTCCAGATCGGCGTCCGGCAGAATCACGTTGGCGGACTTGCCGCCGAGCTCAAGGGCCACCCGCTTGACCGAACGGGACGCAAGTTCCATTACCCGGCTGCCCGCCCGGACCGAACCTGTCAGCGACACCATGTCGATTCCCGGATGTGTGACGATGTGCTCGCCAACCTCGGGCCCCGTGCCGGTGACGATGTTGAAGACACCCGGGGGCAGTCCAGCCTTCTCGGTGTACCCGGCCAGCAGGAACGGGGTGAGCGGCGCGACCTCGCTCGACTTGAGCACCACCGTGCATCCTGCCGCGATCGCCGCGCCGGCCTTGAGACACACCGAGCGAATCGGCCCGTTCCAGGCCGTGATCGCACCCACCACGCCGGCGGGGAGCCGACGCACGGTGGCATTTCCGACCTTCTCCTCCCAGATGACCTCCGGAAGAGAGTCCGCGAAGTTCCGCAGGTCGCGCACCGTCGTCTCGGTCGAGGCCTTCCACGCCCATGTGACCGGCTGTCCGATCTCCGCGACGATCGTGTTGGTGACCTCTTCGCCGTTGCTCTCGATGACATCGGCGAGGGCCTGTAGGACCGTGACCCGGTCATCGACGCTCGACTGCGACCATCCGTCGAAGGCCGCGGTGGCCGCCGACACTGCGGCGTCGACGTCCTCGACTGTCCCTCTGGCCACCTCCGCGATGACTTCCTCCGTCGCCGGGTTCACCACCTCGAGGAAACTGTCGGCAGTGGAGTCCACCCAGGTGCCGTCGACGTAAATCTGATTCCTGCGTATCACTGAAATTTCCTTCGTTGCAATTGGTTACATGGTCAGGACACCGTGAGAGCCGGATCGATGACCGGCTTGATCTCGCTGAGATCCTGCATTCCGCGTAAGGCGTCCGTGACTCCGTCGAGTCCGGTCCTGGTGGTGAGAAGACGGTCGAATTCGAACTCGGACTGCGCCTGACTCAGAAACTGCATCGCCTTCCAGTAGTGCGAATCGTCTGCCGACATGGACCCGATGACACTCAGGTGGTTTTTCATGATCGTGGAGGGCTGGATCTCCACCCGGTGAGGTCCGACCTGACCACCGATCAGGTACCGGCCGCCCCGCCGTACCATTTCGAGCCCCTCGGTGAAAGCGCTTCGCGCACCGGACCATTCTTGCACCACCTCGGCGCCCTGACCGCTCGTCAGCTCCCGGATCGCGGCCGCGCGGGACTCGGCGTCCGGGGCGTCATTGATCGACACGTGATCGGTGGCCCCCCAGGCCCGGGCCAGTTCCAACCGGGAATCCGGCGCGCCGACCACGATGATGCGCGCCGCCCCCGACCTCTTGGCCAGCGCCGTCGCAAAGAGCCCGAGTGGTCCCACACCTTGGATGACGACGGTCTGCCACGGCTCGATCCGACCCAACCGCTCGTAGGCCGCGATCACGGTACGCAGCGCACAACTGCCGGCCGAGGCCCAATCCGACTTGACATCGTCGGGCACCTTGATTTTGCGGGCCGTCGGGTAGACGTAGCAGTATTCCGAGAAGCCGCCGACGAGGTACGGATACTGCTCACAGTTCGTACCGTAATGTCGGCGGTTCGGGCACAGATTCGGCTGGCCAGCGACGGCACAGTGGTAGCACGTGCCGCACCTGCCTTGTGTGAAGACGATTCGATCACCGATCGCGATCTGGCCGCCGCCGACGTAGCCGATGTCCCCGCCGGCCTTGGCCACCACCACGCCGGCCATCTCATGGCCCGGGACCACCGGAAGAATGATCGGCCGTATCCCGCCCTCGTGCAGTGAGCCGTCCCATACGTGAACATCGCTGCCGCACACCGTCGCCGCGTCGATCCTGACCAGCAGCCCGCCCGGCTCCAACGACGGCACCGGCAGGTCGCGTACCTCGAGCTTCCCACCGAACTCGGTGATTACCGCTGCCCGACTGGTAGTCGGTACTTCGAATTCAGACATATCCACCCTCCACCTATTTGTTGGCGGCTGTTGGTGACTTGGCCTCTTCCTCTGCCTTCACCAGCGCGTTCTCCCAGGCATCCACGATCAGTTGGCCTGCATCGCCGTTCTTCTCGCGCTGCGCGACCCACCGCTCCCGCGCGCGAGTAAGGGCAGGCTCAAGCTCAGCCAGCTCCTGATCCGTCATTTCGTAGTAGTCGACGTCCGCCTTGGTCTTTTCGATCCCGTTCTTGAGCTGTGCCGTCGTTGCTTCTGCGGCGCTCTTCATGGCGATCTCGCTTGCGTCGGCCATCGCCTGCTGCACGTTTGCCGGTAGCTGGTCGTAGACCTCTTGGTTGATTGCCATGACCGTCAGGGATGCGCCGATGGGCATGTTGGTGGTTGCGGAGCTGATGACCTCGTCGAACCGGTAGGGAACGATGGACTCCAGTGTGTTGACCGCGCTGTCAATGGTGCCGCGCTGCAGCGCCTCGTACTCCTCCGGCCCTGGAATGTTCACCGATGCACTGCCGAGCTCCTGGACGACGAAATCCATTACGCCGCCTACACTTCGAATGGTATGGCCCGACCAATCCGCCAGTCCGTGACGTGGTGGGCCGTCGATGATCAGCTGGTAGCGTCCGGTCGGCATGCTCATGGTCGGACGCAGACCGGCTTCTTTCCACTCGTGTTCGTAGAGCTCGTTGCGTAAGACATCCCAGTAGGCGTCATACAGAACCGATGTCGAAGATGCGCTGAACCCAGGAACGGTCAGCACGTCGGTCAGCGGAAGCTCGGCGCTGGCAGTGCTCGCCGGGACGAAAGTGCCGACATGGACCACGCCGGACTGGATAGAGGACAGCATCTCCTCGGCCGACACCAGCTGACCGGCCGGGTAGTAATCGAATTCGACCTGCCCGTGGGTTCGGTTCTGCACCTCCTGCATCCATACCTCAATCCCGTTCTTGACCAGGTAATGGGAGTTGGGCATGTAGTGAGCGACCCGAAGCGTGATCGTGCCGTCCTCGGCAACGTGCACTCCGGAACCGCAAGCAGTGGCCAGTAGCAGGGCAGCAGCAGCGACTACCGCGGCTCCCCTACGTCGCCAGCGATGCCACCATTTCATGGCCCGTACTCCTTTCATCGTGCGAATGCGAGGCACGCTCAGCTCCTGAGCGAGGGCAGCCAGGTCGCAATCTCGGGGAAGATGATCAGCAACACGACCAAGAAGACGACCGCCAGGTAAAACCGGGTCACTCCGCGGAATGCGGCGCCCAGGTCACCGCGCCCGGATCCGACGGTCACGTACACGTTCAGGCCGACAGGCGGGGTGATCAAGCCGAGCTCGATGACCACGGCGACGATGATGCCGAACCACACCGCGTCGTAGCCCAGGCCGGTGACCAGCGGGAAAAAGACCGGCAGGGTCAGCAGCATCATTCCCAGCCCATCCATGAAGCACCCGAGGATCGCATATACGAGCAGGATGATCACCAGCACGAGGAGCGGCGGGAATCCGCCGTCGCTCACGAACTCGGCCAGGCCCTGGGTGACACCGGTCAACGTCATGAACTGGCTGAATATTTTCGCGCCGATGACGATGATGAAGATCGCGGCCGTGAGCTCGGCGGTGCGCCGTAGGGCGCCCACCATGCCCTTACTCCGAAGTCCGCCGAACGCCATGCCGACGACCAGGGCGCCGATAGCACCGATGGCGCCGGCCTCAGAAGCAGTGACGATGCCCGAGTACATGCCGCCCAGCACCAGGATCACCAGAAGGATCGCCGGGAACGTGTGTATCAGCGAGGACACGCGTTCCCCCCACACCACCCGGGGACCGATCGGTGCAATGTCGGGCCTCATCCGTTGCCACACCAGAACCACGCCCGCGAAGAGAATCGCGAGCACGATGCCAGGGATGATGCCGGCTGCAAAGACGTCGGTGATGGAGGTCTCGGTGGTGATCCCATAGATAAGCAGTGGAACGCTCGGGGGGATCATCGTGGCCAGGGTTCCTGCGCTGGCGACAGAACCCAGCGACAGCCGCTCGTCATAGCCCGACTTGCGCATCTCGGGCACTGTCGTCCCCGCGAGGCTGGCCGTCGCCGCGACACTCGAGCCGGACAGCGCGCCCATGCCGGCGCCGGCGCCGATACTGGCGACCGCCAATCCGCCGGGCACCCGCCCGAACCACGCTCTGGCGGTGTCGAAGAGTTTGGCCACCAGAGTGCTCGCACCCAGGAATTCGGCCATCAGGATGAACATCGGTACGGCGGTGAGGCTGAACGATTGCGTCGACGTGTGCGGCCCGGTGGCCAGCAAGGCCAAGCTGGTGTCGAGATTCGTCAGCATGGCGATTCCGACGATGCCGGCTCCGGCCATTGCGAATCCCACGGGCGTGCCGATGAAGAGCAGGACCGCGAGGATCCCCATCGGGATCAGCAGTTCGATCATCGCTCGGTCTCCTGCCCAACGGGAAGTTCCAGATCCGTGTGGGGGGCCAGCTCTCCGGGGACCAGGACAAGGCGCGCAAGCTGCCACAGCGCGCGCAGCGCAAGAGCGGCAAGCCCAAACGGTACGAATACCCACGACGGTCCGATCGGCAGCTCGGGTGATCCGCCCAGGGTCTTGCCCCACGCCTCCAGCAGTTCGTGAATCGCCCCCCAGGTCATCAGGACGACAGTCGTCAGAATCACGAGGGTGACCACGATCCGGCAGATCCGCTGGACGCGCATACTTATTCGATCAACAAACAACGTGGCCGCGATATGTGCATTTGTCGCCTGCACCCGCCCGAGCGCCAGAAAGATGAGTGGCGGCATCAGGTACAGGAGAATCATGTTCAGGCTGCCCGGTACGGGTGCCGAAAAGAAGTACCGCGCAATTACATTCACCGTGGTGAACAGCGCCATGACCGCCAGCGCGGCAAGCGCGACGGTCTCGAATATCCACTCGATCACACGAAGCACACGGTCGACGATTTGCAGCCACGACGGCCCGAGATCGTCGCCCGCCACGGGCACCGGCAGAGCCATGCTCACGGCCATTGGCTCACCACCTGATCGAGTACGGATATACGATCAATCGTTCTCATAATTGAACACTATATGGGTGACTGTCATCACAGGTCAACACGCCGGGTGATGGGTCGCGCCCGCAGGGGGCGCACAGCGCCGGCCTCCCTGGGTCGCTTGACCTGTGATCGGCGCCACGGGTAATTTCGTTCTTAATTACGCAATTCTGCTCGTATATCCGTTCGAACCGACAAGAAGAGCCGTTGATGACCGCGCCAAACAAACACGCTTCGCCCGACATGAGCCGTTACGACACAACGACTTCCGCGGCTGACGCCAGCCCACGCAAGATGCGGAAGGTCGCATTCGCCAGCTTCATGGGCACCGTGATCGAGTTCTATGACTTCGGCATCTACGGCACCGCCGCAGCGCTGGTGTTCGCACGCGCGTTCTTCCCTGCCCTTGGTGAGGGCGCAGGCACCGTCGTCTCGTTCGCCACGTTGGGTGTCGCGTTCGTGGCGCGCCCGGTCGGATCGATTCTCTTCGGCCACTTCGGCGATCGACTCGGCCGCAAGAGAACGTTGATCGCCACAATGAGCCTGATGGGCGTCGCCACCGTGCTCATCGGCCTCCTACCGACGGCTGCGGCGATAGGGATCCTCGCCCCGATCCTCTTGATCGTCCTGCGTATCGCACAGGGGATCGCCGCCGGCGGCGAGTGGGCAGGGGCCATTCTCTTCACGGCAGAGAATGCGCCGAAGAAGACCAGAGGGTTCTGGGCGAGTTTCACCAACGTGGGCGGCGCGGTGGCCAACATCCTCGCGCTCGCGACCTTCCTACTCACAAGCATCGTGATGACCGATGAGCAATTCACCGCGTGGGGCTGGCGGATCCCGTTCCTGATCAGCATCGCCCTCGTGGCCCTCGGCCTGTATGTCCGGCTGACCTTGGACGAAACTCCGGTGTTCAAAGACGAAGTCCGAACCGGCGGACGAAGTGCGCTGCCGTTCAGAGACGCGCTCTCGAACCAATGGCGCGAAGTTCTGATGGGGGCCGGCTCCCTGGTGTCCGCGTTCGCGTTCGGCTACGTCGGCATCGCGTATCTGACCAACTATGGAACTGCCACGCTCGACCTGAGTTACACCGCGGTGCTCGGTGCGGGCATCTTCGGAAACCTGGTCAACGGCCTTTTCATGATCATGGCTGCCGTGATCTCCGACCGAATCGGACGTCGCAAGGTTCTTCTCGCCACCAGCGTGGCTGGTATCCCGTGGGCACTCGCGTTGTTTCCGATCCTGGACCTGCAGTCGGTTCCCCTCTTCTGGCTGGGTATGGCGGTGACGTTCGTCATCGCCGGGATGGGATTCGGAATAGCCGGATCGTTCCTGTCGGAGCTTTTCCATACCCGCTATCGCTACACCGCGGCCGGGCTCGCCTACAGCGCCGCCGCCATCGCCGGTGGCGCGGTGCCACCGATCGTCGCCGCAAGCATCATCGGAAAGTTCGGAAGTCTCAGCTTCGGAATTCTCCTGGCGATCTACTGCTTGGTGAGCGTCTTGTGCACCTTACGCGTCCGTGAGACACGCGACACCGAACTGACGGACGATCCCACCAACGCTCGGGAGAACCCATGCCGCTGACCATCACCGCCCTGCCAGTCGGGCGGGCCTTCGGCCTACAACGACCGGCCATCACCTACCAGCGCGGTTGGGGCGAGACGATCGACATTCCGCTCATCATGTTCGTGATCGATGGCGGGCCGGACGGGCCGATCGTGGTCGATACCGGTGCCGACGCCGATCGCGCCGAGGAGTTCCACAGACTGAGGGTCGAGCAGAGCGACGCCGAGCGACCCGACGCCGCTGTGCGGAGTCTGGGTATCGAACCCGAGGATGTGCGAATCGTCGTCAACACCCACCTCCATTGGGACCACAGTTCCTACAACCACCTGTTCCCCAACGCCGAGATCATCATTCAGCAGGCCGAACTCGACTTCGCCCGATCGCCGGTCACCTGGCACAGACGTCCATTCGAGGCACTGGAGGGCCTCAAGGCCGCGTGGATGCAGGCCGAAGATCAAATCCGGCCAGTCGACGGCGACGTCAGGCTCGCACCAGGGATCTCGGTGGTGACGCTCCCGGGCCACACCCCCGGCTCCCAGGGCGTACTCGTCGAGGCCGCCTCCACGCGATACCTGATCGCCGGTGACTGCGTGTATCTGTACGAGAACTGGGAAGGCGACGCGGAGGCCCGGCACATCCCTGTGGGCCTTTACACCGATCTCGTCGCCTACGAGCGCAGTCTGCAGCGCATCGAGGGCTTCGACTGTGAAGTTATCCCCAGCCACGACCAACGGGTACTCGAACGGCGCGTCTTCGCATAAGCGGATTCCTAAGATCGGCAGAGGATCTCGATGGCCTCAACGCCCAACTCCTCCTACGACGTCTATGCGCTGCACTACACCTCACGCCCGACGATGGCCAGCGAAAAGTTTTATAGCTACGAGCTCTACGGCGAACCCGACAAGCCCAACACCACCGCGTACTACTTCTGGCTCGCCCGCAATGTCGACCGGACCGTATCGGTCGATTGCGGATATCCCCCAGGCCGCCGCAGCCCGCAACCGGCGGGTGGATACCGATCCCGTGGTATTACACGCCCGCCTCGGGGTTGCCCCCGATGACGTTGACCACGTCGTGCTTTCACATTTGCACTTCGGCCACATCGGGAATGTCGGCCTGTTCCCGAACGCGAGATTCGCGATTGCTCGGCCCGAGTTCGACTTCTGGACAGGATGTTTCGCCGATCTGGGTGCATCGCGTGGCAGATTCGACCGGATGAGGTGCGCGCAGTGATCGACCTCCGGGAGGCCTGGGCGCCTCCAGCTGGTGGACTCTTCGACCACCGATATTCTTCCGGGGATCAGCGTGACCATCGTTCCCGGCCATACCCCTGGCCAGATCGTCACCCACGTCACCACGAAACATGAGACGGTTGTCCGCGCCTCGGATGCGCTGCACTTCTACGGTGAAATGGAACTCAACCGTCCGTTCCAGATCTTCATCGACCGTATGGGCATGTATGAAGCGTTCGAATACCTAAGGGAGCTCGACGCACAACCGCACACAACCATTGTCGCCGGCCACGATCCGGCGGTGACGGAGCGTTTCGTCCACGCCGCCGAGGCCTGCGCCGACCTCACCCGGCCGCATCAGTCGTCCTGATCCGCCCGTCAGGAGCCGGTGAACACCGGGGGACGCTTGCCGATCGAAGCCGCAATGCCTTCCTCGAAGTCCTTGGACTCCAGCAGCGACGCCTGAGCCGCCGCCTCCAGATCCAGCGCTGCGACGGCCTCGGAAACGAGCGATCGCCGCATCGTCGCCCTGATCGCCGGTACGGCGAGCGGAGCCGATGCCGCGATCTCCGCGGCATAGTCGATCGCCTGGGCTCGCGGATCTTCGGAAACCTGGTCGCACAGGCGAAGTTCGAGCGCATCGGTGCCGCTGACAACGCGGCCCGTGTAAAGCAGATCCAGTGCTCGTTGCTGCCCGACGGCGGCCGGCAAGGTCACCGAAAGCGCGAAGCCGTGATGAAAACCCAACTTGGCGAAATTCGCGGTCAGTAGCGCATCGGGTGCGGCTACCCGGAAGTCTGCGGCCATCGCCAGGCCCAGACCGCCTCCGACCGCACGGCCGTGCAGCGCGGCGACGATGGGCTTGCGCCCGGAGAAGAGCCGGGCGGCCTGCCGGTACACCCGCCGGATGCCGCCGGGCCCCATCCCGCGCAGGTCCGCGCCTGCGCAGAAGTTTCGTCCCTCCGAACACAGCACGATCGCCCGCACGTCGCCGGAATCGTCGAAACCGGTCACCACATCCGCCAGTTCGGTGAGCAACTGTTCGTCGAAGAAGTTGTGCGGTGGTCGTCGGAGCTCTACCACCGCAACGTAGTCGGCGACCGCGACCCCAACCGACTCGGTCACTGCGCCGCTCCCGCCAACTCGGCACGGGCGGCCGCGGCGATAGCCGGCTTGTCGATCTTTCCAGCGTGGTTGGTCGGCAGCGGCTCGGTCTCGATCCGCCACCGCGTCGGCACCGCGAAAGAAGCGATACTCGACCGCAAGTGCTCGGTCAGTTGCTCGGCGGTGGTGGCGTCGGAGACCACGACGGCGGCCATGACCTCTTCACCCAAATCGGCATGGGGAACGCCGAATACCGCCGATTCGACGACGCCGGGCACCTTGGCCAGCGCCGCCTCCACCGCGGCCGGGGCGATGTTCTCGCCGCCGCGGATGATCATGTCTTTGGCGCGCCCGGTGATGTAGAGGTAGCCGTCGTCATCGATCCGGCCGAGGTCGCCGGTGTGCAGCCAACCGTCGTCGGTGATCGGCGAGCTGTCTTCGCCGTAGTAGTAGAGCATCTGGGTGGGGCTGCGCAGCAGGATTTCGCCGTCGACATATTCCGTGGCTCCGGCGATCTTCACCTCGACGCACGGCAGCGGTCGCCCGCACGATCCAGGCCGCTCCAAGGTGTCCCGTCCCGACGCGGCTGTCCCCTGTCCCCCGTTTTCAGTGAGGCCGTAGCCCGTCGCGACGCGTGGTTGGACACCTGGAAGCCCTTGCCGCAGTAGCTCGACGAACTCCGGGTGTACCGGTGCTCCGCCCACGGTGACCGACCGCAACGACGTCAGGTCACGGGTTTGCGCATCGGGATGCTCGAGCACCCGCGACACCATGGTCGGAACCGCGCTCCATCGCGCGATCTTCCACTCCTCGATCAGGCGCAGCGCTTCGTCGGGTTTGAAGCTGCCTTCGGGCATCACCAAGGTATCGCCGACCATGATCGCCCGGAGCAGGGTCTGTACCCCCCCGATGTGGAACATCGGCCCGGTGTGCAGCCCCGCGTCGCCGGTGGTCTCGTCGACCTGGTGTGGCAGACGGCGGGTGATGTGCAACAGCATCTGCAGGCCGGCCAGCAGCGAGCGATGCGCGAGGACAACGGCTTTGGGCCGTCCGGACGTTCCCGACGTGAACACGATGACCGCGGGCGAATCCTCGGCAGCGCGTTCGGCGGCATCGAAGTCAACCGCGTGGCGAGCGCCTGGGATATCACACTCCCAGGGCACGGTGGCGAGCCCTTCCGGAAGCTTCGCCGCGCCCCGTTGATCAACGAGGGCGAGCGTAACCTTGGCGGTGTCGGCCGCATCGGCGACCTCACCGGCACCCCACCAGCCGTTGCCCAGCACCGGGACCGCACCGAGGATGGCACAGGCCCAGAAGTTGATGATCCATTCCGGGCTGTTCCAGCCGAGCAGCAGCACCCGCTCGCCGGATTCCAAGCCACCGTCTGCCAATTCGCGGGCCTTGACCTGCGCCGCCCGCCGCAGGTCTGTGAAGGTGACCACGCGGGAACCTTGAACAATGTGCGGGCGATCGCCCCATCGGTCGGCGAACATGAGGAGGTCGCCGATGTGACGTGGGCGCTGCGAATAGGTCTTGAACGGGATGCCCCGCACCTCTTCGACCGCGATGTCACTACCCCACACGACTTCCAGAGCTCCCATGTCAGTTCCCTCGGGTAGGCAGGACGATGACGGCCGATCCCGGCATCACGTTCTGCTCACGCTGGTTGTTCGCCCAGGTTTCGACGCGCACCACGTGATCGCCGTCGGAGTCGATCTCCTTGGCCACGACGCGGCCGCCGAGCTCGACGACATCGGACAGATAAACATGCGAGCGGTACTGGCCGTGCAGCGATTTGAGGAAGCCCGTGTCGCCCATCCAGTTCGTCAGGCAGTGAATCTGCCAGCAGGTGCGCTGAATGCCGACGTCGTAGGCGATCTGGGCACCCTGCAAGCGTGCGGCGTAGTCGTTGTAGTGCACGGAGTAGACCGGCTCCAGTGCATGGGTGTTGGGGTCGCGATATGCCCACTTGGGGTGCTTACGGTACCGCCGAAGGGCGACCCCGTGTGCGGACAGCCGCGGTATGGGTGCGGCGCCGGCCGCGATGTAGGCGATCTCGTCGGTCAACCCGATCGGGCCCTTGGTGACGATGTCGAGCTCATCGCCGACCTCGACATCCTCCCAGTAGCGTGGGGACGCTCCGCGGGGGGCCTCCGCGAGGATCCGCTCTTCGATCTCCTCGAGCTGCTCCGGCGTCCAAGGATGCGGCAGCTCGATCTTGCGGGACTCCCGGCGGGCCTGCATCTCGGTGCGCTCGAAGCGCATCCGTGAACAGATGAACGTTGCGGCCAGCTCGCCGTCTTGGTTCCAATACTCCTGGCGCAGATAGTCTTTGATGCGCTTGCCGCCGAAATTGCTGCCCTCGATGGGGCCGTCGAAACCGTCGAAGACGACCTTCGCGGTGATCTTGTCGCCGACCTTGATCGGGCGCTGGAACGTCATCGTCGTCTCCGCGTGGAATCCGCCGAGCCCTGGCCATCCGACCTGAATCGAGCCGAGGCAGGCGAACACGAAGCTGGGCGGGGCGATGATGCCACCGAACGGCCCCTCGGCGGCGTACTCTTCGTCGACCCACAGCGGGTTGTCGTCACCGATGCCCTCCGCGAATCGCAGGATCGCAAGCCGCGTCGCGTACTCGTTGTTGACGCACGAGTCGGTACGCAACTCGGTGCCGATGAGATCGCGCATCTTGGCGAGCATCTCGTCGGTGAACTTGCCGGCAGCAAGCTCGCTGGTGATCTCCTTGTCTCCCTTGGCTTCTGTTGTCGTCATTCGTGTCTCTCCATCGGTCGTTGAATCTGTGTGAGGACGGGTCCACATCACCATGCGGCGGTGAGCAGGTCGATGACCTCTTGGCGACTGGGAGTACGTGGCCCGGCCGTGATGGCCCAGTCGTCCATCGCATGGCCGGCGGATTCCAGCAGGGCGTCTTCCGTGACCGCCACGTCCCGGAGGCGTGCGGGTACGCCGAAGGAACCCAGGACCGCCTGCAGGGCACCGACAACCGCCTCGGGGGATCGGTCGTGCACTCGCAGCACATCGGCGATCAGGGCGAACCGGTGTGGAACGACATCGGCCACGAAGCGCATCGCATGCGGCAGAAGCAGGGCTTCGACGGTCCCGTTGGCGGCCGACGACCGCGGGCCGATTGCGTGTGAAAGTGCTTGCGCCAAACCGCCCCCGGTGAAGTCGCTGCCTTGTCCGCTCATGAGTGCCGCGAGCATCAGGTGCAGCCGCGGTGCGGTGGCGCCCGGTTCGGCCGCCAAGCGTGGAAGCCACTCGAGCACCGTGCGGATCGCCTGCGCCAGCAGCGCGTCCGCGAGCGGATCGACTGTCAGCGAAAGCAGGCCTTCTACAGCCATCGAGAGCACATTGAGCGACGCCGAGCGTGCTAGCCCTTCCGGCGCAGTCCCGGCGATCACCGGGTCCAGCGCGATTCCCTGGGCCCGGATCTTGGGGTCATAGAGCGCGAGTCGCTCACCCGTCTCCGGGTCCCGCACCGCGGCGCCGGCCTTGGCGTACGCCGATGTCGGCGTGCTCGGCACCACCCACTGCGGCAGTTTCGGCGCATTCAGTTTCGGGCTGATCAGGGAGCCGTCGGCACCCCGCTGGGTGCACAACTCGCGGACGTCGCGATCCTCGGCCAGCAGGATCGAGGCGGCGCGAGCAGTCACCACGGCCGAACCTCCGCCGACTGCGATCACCACATCGGCCCGATGCCCCGCAAGAAACTTGCGGGCTTCCTCGACAGCGGGAAGCGGGCTGTGCTCGACAACGCCGTCGTAGATGCCGGCCAGGCGGTTGCCGAGCGCGGCCTGCAATCGCTCCGCCGCGTCCTGGTTCGCCAAGACAGCCGGCACGGTGACGATCACCGCCCGGGTCGCACCGGCCCGATCCAGTTCACGGGTCAGTCCGCTCAGCGCGTCGCCGCCACAGAAAGTTCGGAAGGCCGGGGTGACATGGCGCAGGCGCAACTCGGTATCGATACTCGTTTGGCTACTCATATGACACCGTCCCGACGCAGCTGGTCGATCTCGCTATCCGTCATGTCGAGCTCGTCGCGGAGGACCTCCGCGGTGTGCTCACCGAGGCCGCCCGCGCGCCGCGGCTCGACGATCGGCGAGTCCGACAGCAACAGCGGGGAACCCAGGGTCGTGAAAGTCCCTTGGTCGTCGGTCACCTCGCGCACGATGGCATGCGCCTTGACATGCGGGTCGACGAGCAGTTCCGGCAGCGTTACGACTGGGGCACAAGGTATTTTGGCCGCCTTCAACATCTCGGTGAGATCGCCCTTCGCCCGGACACTCGTCCACCTACCGACGATCTCATCGACGTCGTCAATGAACTTGCACCGTCCGGCCATGTCGACGAAACGCTCATCGTCAGTTGCCGGGTCGCCCATCAGATCACACAACCGCTGCCAGTGCCCGTCGGTCGGGCACAGCACCGTGATCCAGCCGTCGGCGGCGGGATAGGCGTTGTACGGTGCCACCGCCAACCCACCGTGCCGGTTGCCGGTGCGTTCCGGTGAGCTGTCACCGGTCGCCAACAGCCCTGCAATGTTCGACGTCAGCGCCGGGATGACCGCGTCCTGCAGCGATACTTCCACATGCTGTCCCCGACCTGTGACCGTGCGCTGGTACAGCGCCGCCAGGACGCCGGCAAGCAGGTGTGTGGCCGCCATGAAGTCGACGAACGAGGGTCCGGTGCGAATGGGCGGCCCATCCTGAAAGCCGGTGGTGCTCATGATCGCAGTTCGCGCCTGGATGGTCAGGTCCATGGCCTGCTCGCCCGCGTAGGGCCCGAAGGAACCGAATCCGGTGCCGGAGGCCATGATCAGACGAGGGTTGATCTCGCTCAGGTTCTCGTACCCCAGCCCGAACCGGTCCATGGCGCCCGGCGCGAGATTCTGTACGATCACATCGGTCTGCGCAGCAAGTTTACGAAGAATGTCCTGCCCTGCAGCACTTTTCAAGTCCAGGCGAATTGTCCGCTTTCCGGAGTTGAGAAATCGGAACTGGATGGGCGTGCCATCGCCGTCCTTCGTCGGAAGCCGACGGTATGGATCGCCCTGCGGCGCTTCGATCTTGATGACCTCGGCTCCCAGCCGGGCCATCAACATGGTGCAGTACGGCGCAAAGTAGAACTGGCCGACATCGATCACCTTGACACCTTCGAGGGCAGTCACGCCGCCTCCGTTCTTTCGTTGACCCGGCCACCAGCGTGACCTCCAACTGCTACCATGTTCTTACTTATGAACGATTGTTCGTATTTAGAGACACAGCCTACGGGCCGGGCCGTCACGTGTCAACCGCGACATTCGCCACCGGTCGTCCCCAACCACAGAAGAGATCAGTCAATGAAGAACCGGCCACGCCGATTTCGGAGCGCTGTACGAATCGCTGTTCTGGCCGCGTTCTTCGGCGTGTCGGCGGCCGCCCTAGTCGCAGTCGATGCTCCAGCGCCATATCTGCTGTCCGGAGTGGCGTCTGGCGCCGTGTTCACTCTCGTGTTCCGCAACCGGCAACGGTTCCCGGATCCGCTCCGACATCTCGGGCTGGCGATCATCGGGGTGGTCGCGGGGTCGTTGATCACAGCTGCCGTAGCGCGACGCATCGCCGAGCAACCTGCACCGCTGCTGGGCGCGGTGGCCGCAACATTGGCGCTGTCGCTGTTGGCCGGGCAGGTCTTGCGGTTCTCGCCGGCAATAACACCGTCCACCGCAGCCTTGGCGTCGATCGCGGGTGGAGCGTCGGGCGTCTCCGCCATCGCGCGTGAACTGAAGGCCGATGAGGCCGTCGTTTCGGCCGTCCAGTACTTCCGGGTGATCGTCGTGATCGCGACGGTGTCGTTCGTCGCCCCGTTGCTCGGTGGAGCGACGGTAACCGATAAGGGCGATAAGGGCTCCGTCGACCCGGGTGACGACTGGCACAACGTTGCGATCGCCGTCGGCTGCATCGTCGTGGGCCTCACCGCGGCCAGGTGGATCACGTTCGGTGGCTCCCGGCTGATCTTGCCGATGGTCTTGGCCGTTGGTGTCACGGTGACGAACTATGTTCCGGCGCCGGTGGTTCCCTCCATCGTGCTGAACTCCGGCTATGGGGTGATCGGTTTGGCGGTGGGATTCTCCTTCACGCCGGACACAATCCGGATCCTGCGGAAGCTGTTCCCGTTCGCTCTGATCCAGCTGGCACTCGGCGTTATGGCCTGCGCGGGGGTCGGTTTTGCCCTGGCCGGGCTCGTCGGCGCCACTCCCCTGGACGGCTACCTGGCGACAACCCCGGCCGGCCTGCCCGCGGTCACCGCGATTGCGGTCGGGTCCGGCGCGGACGTGGGCCTCGTCGTCACCGTTCAAGTCGCAAGACTGTTCGCAGCGATCATCCTGGCCAGCATCGTCGGCACCGTGATCCGCCGTAGGTCCGAAACTCGTCCTCGCTAGACGTATATACGGCGTGATATTCTGATATCCGCACGCGGCGCCACGCCCGTGACCGCGGGAGCGTCAAGCGCGGACTGAGTGTCGGCGCCAAGCGCATGCGGCACGGTAGATGTGGCGTCCACGATTCGATCGAGCAAAGGACGCGCATGACTTCACAACTCGCCGGTCAGACGTTTCCCAGGAGCCTTCCCGACGGTACGGCACCACTGTTGATCGACGGAGAATGGACGACGGCATCGACCGGTGACACCTTCCCGACCTACGATCCCGGGACCGGTGAAGTGATCTCCGAGGTCGCCCTGGCCGGACCGCACGAGGCCGATCTGGCCGTCGCGTCCGCGCGGCAGGCGTTCGATGAGCAGCGCTGGATGCGGCTACCCTCGGCGCAGCGCGGTGCAATCCTGTGGCAGGTCGCTCAGACGATGCGGCAGCAAGCCGACGAGCTGGCCGCGTGGGAGAGCCGGAATATGGGAATCCCGGTGCCACAGGCGCGGACCATGGTCCACGAAGCCGCCAACCAGTTCCAGTACTACGCCGGCTGGGCGGACAAGATCCACGGCGACACCATCGATCTCGGCCCTGCCGAGAGACGTATCCAGGGTTACACGCTGCAAGAGCCCGTCGGCGTGGTGGCCATGATCGTTCCCTGGAACGCCCCCCTCATCTCGGCGTCCAAGAAGTTGGCCCCGGCGTTGGCCGCAGGGTGCTCGTGCGTACTGAAGCCGGCCGACGAAACTCCGCTCACCGCGCTGTGGCTGGCTGCGATCCTGCTCGACGCGGGCGTTCCGGCGGGCTGCGTGAATGTGATCACCGGCCCTGGAGAGAGCGTTGGCGCAGCGCTCGCGGAGCATCCGGACGTCGACATGGTGGCGTTCACCGGGTCGACCGAGGTGGGGCGATCCATCGTGCATGCCGCGACCGGCAACCTCAAGAAGCTCCAACTCGAGCTCGGCGGAAAATCACCGGTGATCGTGATGCCGGATGCCGATCTATCCGCCGCCATCCCCGGCATTGCGGGCGCGGTGTTCTGGAACTCCGGGCAGGTGTGCGCCGCGGGAACCCGATTGTTCGTCCACGAATCCATCCATGACGAGGTTGTCGCCGGGGTCGCGGCTGAAGGCCGCAAACTGCGCGTCGGCTACGGCGCGGAGCCTGGTGTCGACCTGGGCCCATTGATCTCTCAGAAGCAGCTCGACCGGGTCACCGCTTACGTCGACGGCGGCCGCGCCCAAGGCGCCCAGGTGTTGTCCGGCGGCCGGCGGATCGGTCAAGACGGTTACTTCTTCGAGCCGACCGTCCTGACCGACGTCGATCAGTCGATGCAGGTGATGCGCGAGGAGATCTTCGGCCCTGTGCTCGGCGTCATGCCGTTTTCGCACGTCGATGAGGCCATCGCGCTTGCCAATGACACCTCGTACGGTCTCGCGTCGAGCGTATGGACCACAAACGGGGCGCTCGGCCATGCTATTGCCCGTCGACTGCGGGCCGGCCGGGTCGGCATCAACGTGCACCGGGCCGGCGGCGCCTACATGCCAGCCGGTGGGTACCGGCAGTCCGGCTGGGGCCGGGAGAACGGCAGAGAGGGACTGGCCAACTACCTCGAGGTCAAGTCTGTGGTGTCCACCCTGGCCTGACGTGCGGCCGCCTGTTCTTTAGCATGAAACCGTGTTTTCAATCGCGCACATCTGACACGCGCGCGGGACACGTTCGAAGAGCGGTTCTCCGGCATAATGCGCCGGACGGAGTGAGTCTGCCGGCGCGCGGAAGGAAGTGGTTGAACATGGCGGCGACCGATGAGGTGGACGGTACCGGCATCCGGGAGCCACAGCACCATCGCACCATCGATCGGGTGACGCGCATCCTCGAAGAGGTTGTGTACAACCCGGGCATGACGTTCGCCGAACTGGCGCGCGCGATCGATGCCCCGAAGAGTTCGGTGTACGGGTTCATCAGGGGGCTGGTAGCTGCCGGCTGGCTGTACCAGGACGACGCGCGCTTCTACATCGGTCCGGCCCTGCACGGTTTGAACCTGGCCAGCGGTCACCTGCGACCCGGCTCGGTGACCGACGCCGACCTGCAGGCGCTACACGACGACGCTGGGATCACGGTGTTCCTCGGCGTGCAGGCCGGCCAGGACCTCATCTATGTCTCCGAGGTCGGCGCCGACCTGCTGCCCGGATTCGCGGCGCGGACAAACATTCGGCGCAAGTTGCTGGCGACTGCCGGTGGCAAAGCCCTGCTGGCAGAACTTCCCCCCGATCAGCGAGACGCTTATCTGCGGCGGCGCGAAGCTGATGAGTCGCCGCTGGTCGACGAGTTTCTCAACGAGTACGACGAGATCAAACGGACCCGGATCGCGCGCAACACCCTGCACAGCGGCAGCCGACGGGCGCTGGCGACGGTCGTTCGCGGCCCCTCGGGGAAAGCCGCGGCTGAGGTCACCCTTGTCGGGCGCACCGTCGACATTGAACCACGCGAAAAGGAGCTGTCCAAGCTGCTGCTGAAACACGTCGACATGTGGCACAGGCGATCCGGGACGCGCTGAGGCCGTCAGCCGCCCGTCAGAACGTGAACACACCCTTACCAGACAGCTGTTTGTCGAACTCGGTGTAGGCCTCGACGGCCTGGTCCAGCGTCCACCGGTGGCTGAACAGCGCATCGACCGGGAGGTCTTGTCGGGCAATGAATTCCGCGCACCGCAACTGTTGAACACTCGACAGGGACCACGACGTTGCCACTGTCACCTGCCGGGACAGAAACCGGCGCACGTCGATCTCGACGCGGCCGCCCAGGCCGATCACGCACATCCGTCCCCACGGGGCGAGCGATTCAAGTGCGGCCGATGCGGCGGCAGTAGCCCCGGAAGATTCGACCGCTGCCGACGCGCCACGGCCACCAGTCAGGTCGGCAATCGCCTGCACGGGGTCGGTGACAGTGGAATTGATCGTGTCCGTTGCACCGAACACTCGCGCCTGCTCCAGCCGGCCGTCGGCGATATCGACCGCGATCACGCGGGCCCCCCGTGCGGCGGCCAGCATAGTGACGGACAAACCCACGGGCCCTTGGCCGAACACCACAAGATCCGCACCGCCGACCTCGTCGAGACGTTCGAGAGCGCCCCAGGCCGTCCCGGTGCCACATCCGATGGCGGCACCGGCCGCATCGGACAGGGATTCGGCGAGGGGCAATGCCGACTGTGCCGCCACCGTCATATAAGGGGCGTGGGCACCGTGTGCATTCTTCCCATAGACCACGGCAGGCTGTGTGGTGCACATCTGGGTCCAGCCCGATCGGCACGATGCGCAGCGCCCACAGCCCGCGTAGTGGTGCACCATGACACGGTCACCAACGGAGAACTGCGACGGATCGACGCCGGCGCCCAACTCCTCGACGATGCCCGCCGGCTCGTGGCCACCAATGCACGTCGGCTCGCCGGACCCGGCTTCGGCGCGATAGTAATGCAGGTCGCTGCCACACATCCCCGACGCGGTAACCCGGAGGACAATCTCCCCGACACCCGGCTTCGGATCCGGGAATTCTTCCAGGGAGATGCGCCGTTCGCCTTCAAAAACCAAGCCTCGCATGATGTTTCCTCTCGGGCCGTGCACTTATCCGATCGATTTGTATTCGAGGAACTCCTCGATGCCGTACCGACCGAACTCTCGCCCAATGCCGGATAGTTTGAATCCGCCATGGGGTGCGCGTTGGTTGACTTGGGATCCGTTGATCCGGATGCGGCCCACGCGCAGCCTGTCCGCCAGTTTGCGTGCGCGGGCCGGGTCTCCGGCCCAGATGGAGCCGGCCAGTCCGTACGTCGAATCATTGGCGATCCGGAACGCCTCGTCCTCGTCGTCGAACGGAATGATCGTGACGACGGGACCGAAAATCTCCTCGCGCGCAATTCGATACGAGTTGTCGGCCGAGAAGATCGTCGGGCGAACGAAATACCCTCGCTCGATGCCCGCCGGAGCGTCGGTCCCGCCCGTGATCAGGCGAGCGCCTTCGTCGATGCCGATCTGAATGTAGTTGCGGACACGTTGGTGTTGAGCGGCATTCGCGACCGGGCCAAGAGTGGTGGCGGGATCATGGGGGTCGCCCAACACATAGCTGTCGGCTTTCGCAGCGGCCAGCTCCTCGGCTTCGGCCAGCCGCGATCGCGGCACCAGCATCCGGGTCAGCGCCCCACACGCCTGCCCTGTGTTGCGGAACGCATCTTCGATACCGTCATTGATCGCGAGTTCCAGCGGGGCATCCTCGAGGATGACGTTGGCAGACTTGCCGCCGAGTTCCAGCGAGACCCTCTTGATCGACTGCGCGGCCAGCTCCATCACCCGTCGCCCCGCACGCACCGAGCCGGTCAGCGAGACCATATCGACCAGGGGGTGGCTCACCAGCGCCTCGCCCACGACCGGCCCCGTCCCCGAAACCAGGTTGAAGACACCCGGCGGCAGGCCGGCCTCCTGCACGATCTCAGCGAAGATGAACGAGGTCAGCGGTGCGACCTCAGTTCCCTTCAGCACCACGGTGCATCCCGCCGCGATCGCGGCGCCCGCCTTCATGCAGACCATCCGCATCGGCCCGTTCCAGGGCGTGATGGCGGAGATGACCCCAGCCGCTTCCCGCACCACAGAGGTGGGGCCGACCTGCTCGCTCCAGCTGATGTCCTTCAGGCTGTCGGCGACACTACGCAGGTCCTCGACCGCACCCTCGGCGTGTGCACTGAGGGAGTACGCAGCGGGGTAGCCGAGCTCGCTGACGACTGTTCGGGCGATCTCGGGAGCTCGCTGCTCGGTGAGTTCAGCCAACTTCTGGAGAGCGCCGGCCCGATCGTCCACCGACGTCCGCGACCACTCCGGCAAGGCCCGGTAAGCGGCTTCAGCCGCACGATCGACATCCTGCACCGTGGCCTCGGTAACCCGGGCGAACTGCTCCTCAGTCACCGGATTGGTGACAACAGTGCTGGCCTCGCCCGACGCGGGCACCCATTTCCCGTCGATGAACAGATCATTGCGCTCAAGCATGGAAACTCCCTCGGTACCGCGTGTGTCTTTATATACGAATTAATGTCCGTAATAACAATACGCTTGTGCGTCCTGAGGCCTCAAGACCCCGGCTAGGTCAGCGGCCGGAGCCCAGGACGTCGGACAGGTCCCAGTGGCGTGTCTCGGGCAGCCCGATGGCACTGAGCAGACTGATCAGGCACAAGAATGCAAGGAAGAGACCAAAGACGAAGGCGCCGTACGAAGCTGTGATCGGACCACCGACAAGCGGGGGTACGGCCCCGCCGAGAACGAGCCCGAGGTTGTAGGCGAACGCTGACGCGGTGTACCGGTATCGCGTGTCGAACAACTCGGAGAGCATCACGTTGATCGGTCCGATCTCCAGCCCCGCGATCAGCATCGTCACGCACAACAGCAGCAAGTACACGCCGCCCGAGGCCGATGCCAGGATCGGGAAGACCAGCAGCGCCCACACGACAGCGGTGCCCGTCGCCGCAAGGAGGACCGGGCGCCGTCCCACCTGGTCAGACGCCGTCGCCCCGACAACGACGCCGAGCGCCCAGCACAGTCCGCCGACGATGCCAGCCGCGAGCACGGTGTTCCGGGTCAGGCCGAGTTGCGTGGTGCCGAGGTTTGCGAAATAGGTTGCGCCGAGGTAGGTGAATGCCGCCTGCATGATCGAGATCCCGGCGACGAGGAGCATTTGGCGCGGCTGCAGCCGCCACGCCTCTACGAACGGCACGGTCGAGCGTCCCTCGGATCGGCCGGCCTGGGCTTCGGCTTCGAATACCGGGCTCTCGTCGATCTTCAACCGGATGTACAGACCGACCACGATCAGTAACGCGCTCGCCAGGAACGGAATCCGCCAGCCGAACGAGACGAACTGTTCATCAGACAGCCAGACGGCGACCGCCAGCAATGTGGCGTTCGCCAGGACGATCGAAAAGCCTCCACCTAGCGACGTGAACATGGTCCAGAAGCCGCGCTTCGCGGCGGGCGCGCTCTCGGTGCTGAAAAGCGCGGCCCCCGCGAGTTCCCCACCGGCAGCGACTCCCTGGACGATGCGCATGAGCACGATCGCGATTGGGGCGGCGATACCGATCTGTTCCGCCGTCGGCATGGCGCCGACCACAACCGTTGCCCCACCCATCAGGAGCAGGGTCGTGACCAGCATGCGCTTGCGCCCGAGTCGGTCGCCAAAGTGACCGAAGATCAAAGCCCCGACGGGGCGGGCGACGAACGCCACGCCGAGCGACCCGAAGGCCGCCACGGTGCCTCCGACTGGTCCGAGGGCGGGAAAGAAGACCTCGGCGAAGACCAGAGACGCGGTGACGGCGTACAACGTCAGGTCGTAGAACTCGATTACGGTCCCGGTGAAGCTCGCCAACGCGATTCGTCGCATCTGCCGGTTCGTGCGTACGGGTATGACGGCCGATCGTGCGGCCCGCTGTTCCGATGACGTCATCAGTAACCGAATGCGCCTTTCTCGACCACGATGTGGTCATGGCTGGGTAGCGGTCTCCAGCCGGTGCCCTTGAGGTGGGCGAGGCTGCTGCGAAATGCGGGCAGATCGGTGAACCGTCCCGATGGAACGGCAGCACCTGCGTTGCCCCAGTTCGCATAGGTGTCGACGCAGTCACCCGTGATGACGAAGGTGCCTTCAGCAGTATCGACGCGGACGCCCTGGGACCCTGGCGAATGTCCCGGCAGTGGCAGAACCGCCAGGCCGGGCGCGATCTCGGTTCCACCGTCGAGGGCGCGGACCCGGTCCAGGCACTGGGCGAACGGCGGCTCGGTGTCGGGATGATGGCCGTACGCGCTCAGGAATTCTGCGTGAGGGGCCGCGGCGTAGTCCAGTTCGGCGCGTTGAACGAGGATCTCGGCATTGCGAAACGCGTCGTTGTTCGAGCAATGGTCCCAGTGCAAGTGGGTGTTGACAACGAGATCGACCTCGTCGGCGGACACGTCCAAGCGCTCCAGGACTTTGTCGAGGCGTTCCGTCTCCTCCACCACATACCCGAAGGGGACCCTCTGACGGATCTGCTCCTCGTCCGACGGGCCGCCGGTGTCGACGACGACGGTCCGGTCGCCCAACCTGAGCACGAACATCACCAACGGCAGGCTGACGACTCGCTCAGATCGGTCCTCAAGGTAGACCTTGCCTGCGGGGACATCACGGAGTTCGCCGAGCTTCGCCGCGTCGATAACCCACTTCGCTGTCGTCATCTGGGAGACGGCCTTTCCAGATCGGGCACAACCAACTGTGTTCTGATATACGCACCAGTTGTCGTTATTGCGCACGTCACAGTACAAACCGCTCGACGCGGCTGTCAACGTTTACGAATCGCGAGGGACGCGATCCCATGGACGCGTTTCCCGCAGTCCGTTGACACCGGAGCGCGTGAGACTTACGGTTCACGTAGTACGTGACTACGATCACTAGTGCGTAATTGCGAACAGAGCGGCCGCGGTCCCTGCCGCCGCCGCTGTCCGATCACAGTCGAAAGGACTCTCAAATGAAGGTCGGCTTCATCGGGCTGGGTGCAATGGGCGAGGGGATGGCCTTGAACTTGCGCCGAGCAGGTCACGACCTGGTCGTGAATGACCTCAACCGATCCACCGCCGCGGCATTGGAGGAAGCCGGCGCGAGCTGGGCCGACTCCATCGCCGAACTCGCCGGCGCCGTCGACGTGGTGTTCACGTCGTTGCCGGGCCCGGTCCAGATGCAGCAAGTCGGCACCGGTGACGGCGGGCTGCTGAACGCGCTCAAGCCGGGCACCGTCTGGTTCGATCTCACCACCAATTCCCCCACCGTCGTCCGTGAGGTGCATGCCACCTGCCGCGAACACGACGTCGAACTGTTCGACGCGCCGGTCAGCGGCGGCCCCAAGGGTGCGCGCTCCGGCAAGCTCGCGATCTACGTGGGTGGCGACCGAGAGGCGTTCGACAAGTTCGGCCCCATCCTCGACGCGATCGGCGATCAGGTGCTCTACGTCGGGGAGATCGGCGCCGGGAACACCGCCAAGCTCGTGCACAACTGCGGCAGCATGATCATCCGTTCGGGCATCGCCGAGGTTTTCACCATGGGAGTCAAAGCCGGTGTCGAGCCCGCAGCCCTGTGGCACGCCTTGCGTCAAGGAGCCATCGGCCGGGCCCGCACCTTCGACCGGGTCGGCGACCGGTACCTGCAGGAGGCGTTCGATCCGCCGTCGTTCGCACTTGCCTTGGCCAACAAGGATCTTCGGCTCGCGCTCGAGCTGGCCGAGGAGCTTGACGTCCCGATGCGCGCCGCCCGACTGGTCCAGGAGGATTTCCAGGAGGCGCTCGACCGCGGGTGGGGCAGCCGGGATTCCCAGACGCCGCTGCTGCTGCAGAACGAGCGGGCGGGCGTCACGATCAAGCTGTCCGCCGAAGAGGTTCAAGCGGTCCTCGACCGAGGCTGACCGACTCACATCCCACCTACCAAAAAAGGGGATACAACATGGATCAAGCAGACTTGAAAACCACCGGCCGGCGCATCATGAACGAGCTCATGGGTGACGGCTACGTGGAGAAGAAGGACCAGAACCGCAACGGGTTCAACGACGTCATCCAGGACTACTCCGAAGAGGTGTGCTTCGGGCGGATCTGGGCGCGCGAGGGCATCGACCGCAAAACACGCAGCATCATCAACCTCTCAGTGCTCACCGCGCTGGGCCGCCCGGCTCAACTCGCACACCACGTCGAGGGGGCGATCAACAACGGCGCCACCGTGGCCGAGATCAAGGAAGTTCTTCTCCAGACCGCGGTTTACTGCGGCCTGCCCGCGGCCGGTGAGGCCTTCAAGGTCGCCGAAGGCGTCCTGCGCGCCGGTGGTCATCTCGACTGAGCACGCAGCGGTCAACTACTGATCTTCGGAGGCGAGTCCCTTTGGCGCAGAAGCGATCGCACGACCGATAGCTGCAGCCAGTGCAAACGCGCTCTCCTCCGTCAGCTCGAGTGCGACGCGCGCTGCCGGTCCAGCCTCTGGACCGAGCACGTCGATGTTGACGGTATGACCGTACGGTGCGTGGACTGGGTGGTCGACATACACGGTCGCGACGGTGCCCCGGAACCATCCCGCAGCGCCCTTACCACCGGCATCGATGTCGATCTTCTCGGTGAGGTAGGTACACATCGTTTCAACCTTCCATAAGCCGCGCGATGAAGTTTTCGATGTGACGCCACCCGTCAATCGCCACCTCGACTCGATAAGCAGGTCGGTCCACTGAGAAAAATGAATGCCCGGCCCCGCTGTAGGAGTGGAATTCGTTCTCTTTGCCCAACCGGGTGAGCTCGGCGTCGAGCGTCGCCACCGATGCCGGAGACGGATACTGGTCCTCTGCGCCAAACAGTCCGAGCATCGGGCAGCTAAGGTCTGGGGCCAGTCCCAAGATGGGTTTCAAGGTCGGTGGATAGCGATCGGGAGCATCCTCGACGATAATGCGCCGTAACAGTCGACGGCGGCTTGCAGCGGGAGCGAGCGCGCCGCAAGCAATGCCTGACGACCACCGAAGCAGTGCCCGATGACTCCGACTTTGCCGTTCGCGTCCTCCAACTGCTGCAGATAGCTCTGCGCAGCCGCGACATCACCGACGAGCCGATCGTCAGGCACGCCGCCTGCCGCTCGGGCGGTCGCCGCGGCATCGTCGGGCGCGGCGCCGGGCGCTTCGCGCGAATACAAGTTCGGACAAATCGTGTTGTAACCCGACAGCGCCAGGCGCCGGACGAACTCCTTGGTTTCGCGATCGTATCCAGGTATGTGATGAATCCAGATCACGCCGCCACGCGAGCCTCCAGCGAGAGGGACGGCTCGGTAGGCCTCGATCTCGTCGCCGAGATGGCCGGTGATCGTGATGGTTTCAGCAAGAACAGCATCTGCACTGTACGAGGTCACTGATTCTTCTTTCTGCCTCCAGATTCCGGTGAGGCCTCGAGGATCTCAGGGCGCCGCGATCGTGGCGGTGTCGAGCACGAAGCGGTACCGCACGTCCCCCTTGGTGAGTCGGTCGTACGCCTCGTCCAACTCCTTCGCCGAGATCACTTCCACCTGGGCGGCGATGCCGTGCTCACCACAGAAGTCGAGCATCTCCTGCGTCTCGGGCATGCCACCACTCATGGAACCGACGAGCTTGCGGCGGTTGGTCAGAATCGCATACGGCTCGATCCGCAGTGGCTCCTTCGGCACCCCGAGGTTGACGAACGTACCGTCGAAGTCGAGCAGGTCCAGATGGGCGGACAGGTCGTAGCTGGACGGCACGGTCGACACGATGAGGTCAAACGAATCTCGAAGCGCCGCAATATCGTCGGTAGTTCGGTAATCGTCAGCGCCGAACCGCTCGGCGTCTGCGCGCCTGTCATCGTTGAGTTCGAGAACCGTCGTATGTGCGCCCATAGCATGGGAGATCTGGACGCCTATATGCCCGAGCCCACCGAACCCGAGAATGCCGACCCGTTTACCCGGGCCCGCCCCCCACAGCTTCAGTGGCTGGTACATCGTGATCCCGGCGCACATCAGGGGTGCGGCGGACTCGAGAGGCAAAGTGTCCGGAATGTGCGCGACGAACCGCTCATCGGCGACCAGCCGTTCGCTGTAGCCGCCGAGTGTGACCTGTCCGTCGCGACCGATAGCATTGTAGGTCAACACTTTTCCACCGCGGCAGTAGGACTCTTGACCCGCCTGACACATCGCACACTCCCGGCAGGAGTCGACCAGGCACCCGATACCGACGTGGTCCCCCACCGCGACTCCCGTGACTTCGGTGCCGATCTCGCGGACGATGCCGGCGATTTCGTGACCCGGAACGATCGGATAGTGGGTGTGTCCGAATTCAGCGCGGGCGTGATGGACATCGGTATGGCAGACGCCGGCGTACACGATGTCCAGCAGGACGTCCGTGGGACCGACGTCACGGCGTTCGATCGTGACGGTGGTGAACGGTTCGGTCGGCCCGGTCATGGTCCTGGCCTGCGCGGTGATCAATGTTGAATCCTTTCCAGGTGTCCTTCGGTGTCCGCCCGGCGCTCAGCTGATGAGCGGCTGGACTCGAGGTATTCCTTGATCCCGAATCGCCCATTTCAAGACTGACGCCCGACAGCTTCAGAGCACCGCGCGGCGCGAGCACGCCGGCGCCGCAGCACACATGTCGACGTGGACGTATATATGCACCAACGTCCCTTATTGCGTTATCGAACGCTACCGACTACCCGCGGCGCGGTCAATGCACATGCGGACGACGTCTACTTCGAGGCGACTCATGACGCCGCCGTCCGCCCGAACAGAGCAGCCGGCGCGCTTCAGCGTGGGCCGTTGCCGGGAACACCTCCGCGACGTGGAGCCTAAGCATGACGCGGCCCAGCCTGGCTCATGAGAAGTTCGAAGCCCCGCTGCGTCGGCGGCGCGCCTGACCCTCACCAGGGACCCGTATCCCGCGTCCGACTGACCTTCTACCCAGGCAAGGCGCCCGAGCGACGCGACGGCGGCAACATTGGGATCGCCGTGAGGTTCATAGCCTGTCGTTGACAAAATGTAGCCGGCATCACTAACGTTCATTTATGCGATCTTCTGTTCCTAATTACGCACCGACTGAGGGAGGGACGGTTAGTTCATGACGGTCGGCTTTGTGAGGCCAGGCGAGAAACCTCATTCCGTCGAGGTGTTCCGAATCGCCGGAACGGTTCTCCTGGAACGACACCTGCTCAGCTGATCGCGCGGGGTGCCACATGGCCAAGCCGCCTCGCCGACAACATCATCGCCGTATCATTTCGATGTTCGACACCAAGAGGAATCCCTTGACGCAAACTCAGCGCACCTCAATTGAGTCTGCACCGACCGCGAACCCAGAATCCCAGCATGGCATCAAACGCGTTGCCACTGCGAGCTTCATCGGAACCGTGATCGAGTTCTACGACTTCGGTATCTACGGGACTGCGGCAGCCCTCGTATTTCCCCACGTCTTCTTCCCTGCCCTCGGCCCCGCCGCAGGTACGGTTGCGTCATTCGCGACCTTCGGTGTCGCCTTCGCGGCGCGCCCCTTCGGCAGCCTGTTGTTCGGACATTTCGGGGATCGGTACGGCCGCAAGAAGACCCTGGTCGCGACGATGCTGTTGATGGGAATCGCGACCATCCTCGTCGGCCTCATGCCAACCGCGGCACAGATCGGCGTCATCGCGCCGATACTGTTGGTGGCCTTGCGGATTCTGCAAGGCCTTGCCGCCGGCGGTGAGTACGCCGGTGCCGTGCTGTTTTCTTCCGAACACGCGCCCAAAGCACAACGCGGCTTCTGGGGCTCCTTCGCAAATCTGGGTGGTGGCGGCGCCATCGTCTTGTCCAACGCTACCTTCTTCCTCACCGCAATACTGGTCAGCGACGAAGATTTTGTGAACTGGGCGTGGCGAGTACCATTCCTCGCTAGTTTCCTGCTGGTCATCGTGGGACTGTGGATCCGTCTCACAACTGGTGAATCACCGGTGTTCACAAAGGAAGTCAAACGTGGTGGCACATCCCGGATTCCGTTCGTAGAGGCATTCAAACACCAGTCACGCGAGATCGCACTGGCCATCGGCATCTTGACGATGATCATGGCCCTCGTTTATGTCGGCGGCACATATCTGGTGAACTACGGCACCAAGGAACTCGGGTTGTCACGCACCTATGTGCTGGGCATGGCGATGGTCGGTGGCCTGGCGGTCACCCTGGGCTGTGTCATCGGCGCCATCATGTCGGACCGCTTCGGACGCCGCTTCGTTCTGGGCTGTACAGCAACTATCGGCATCTTGTGGACGTTGGCACTGTTCCCGATCCTCGACATGCGCTCACACGCCGCGTTTGCGGTCGGACTTCCTGTGACTGCGTTGCTCGCCGGGATCGGCACCGGACCGCAGGGAGCCTTCCTATCCGAACTGTTCCACACCCGGTACCGTTACACCGCAGCCGGTTTCAGCTACAGCGTCGCGGGAATGATCGGTGGCGGCCTACTGCCGATCGTCGGCGCGTGGATTGTCGGGGCAGTCGGGAGTATGGCCCTGGGCGCGATCCTTGCGGTCGTCTGCATCATCAGCCTGATCTGCATGGCGGTTCTCGGAGAGACACGTCACTACGATCTCGACCGGGCAGTTGCGACCGACGACGCCGAACAGTCATGAACGAGCTGCACGACGCGAGTAAGTCGGTCGCCGAGGCACGGTCCCTGCCGCCTTTCGTGCTCCTGCACGGTGGACGCCATGGTGGCTGGTGCTGGCGGCGAGTAGCGCAGCGTCTTCGAGCCGCCGGGCACGAGGTTTACACACCAACCCTGACGGGCTCGGGTGAACGTGCCCATCTGTTAGGCCCCGACGTGGGGTTGGATACGCACATCCGAGATTTGGTGAGCGTCTTCGAATACGAGGACATCACCGACGCCATATTGGTCGCGCACAGCTACGGTGGGATGGTCGCCAGCGGGGCAATGGCCGAAATCTGGCCGCGTGTCCGTCATTTGGTCTACCTTGACGGTCTTCTTCCACGCACCGGCGAATCAGTGCTCGACATGATCGGTCCCGTCCGCAGCGCCGGGATGACGGCCATCGCAGCCCGAGACGGCGAAGGGTGGTACATCCCTCCGGCGGACGCGTCCTACTACGGTGTCGGCGACCCCGACGACACCGCCTGGATGAACCGACGATTAACCGCGCAACCACTCAAGACCTACCAGGACGAAGTGGGCTCCACCGAACGCGCCTGGAACCACGCCACCACATTCATCCAATGCACTTCCTCATCGCTCGAACAGCATGTCCTGGACCGCGCACGACAACGCAGCGTGGCCGCACCACAGCAGTTCGAGTACCGGCTTCTCGGGGCCACACACGATGCCATGGTGACGGCAGCGCCCGCCGTGACGGAGCTCCTGCTGGAGGTGTGCCGGCGCAGTCAACCCTGAGCAGGTTTGTAAAACCTTCGAACCAACGAAGATTGAGAGGCCCGTGATGTCGGGTACCGGCACGTTGGTGCTTCTGCGGCACTGCGAGAGCATCTGGAACAAAGAGGACCGCTTCGCCGGGTGGGTCGACATTCCACTGTCCGATCGCGGGCGCGCCCAGGCAATGCAGTGTGGTGACGCGCTCGCCTGTGCCGGCCTGCGGCCCGACACCGTCCATACGTCCATGTTGAGCCGTGCAATATCCACAGCCGAGATCGCGCTTCGGGCAGCCGGCACGGGTTTCGTCGACATTCAGACGAGCTGGCGGCTCAACGAACGCCACTACGGAGCGTTGCAGGGGCAAAGCAAAGAACAGATCCGTGCCACGTTCGGCGAGGCCGAGTTCATGCGGTGGCGCAGGGCATATCAGGTCCGCCCGCCCGCCATCGCCCTGTCGAGTCCCTTCAGCCAGGCCGACGATGCGCGATATCGTGACATCGGTGTCACTCCACCCTCAACGGAATCACTGGCCGATGTGCTCGACAGACTCCTGCCGTATTGGTATTCGGCGATCGTCCCCGACCTGTGCAGTGGACGCACTGTACTCGTTGTCGCCCACAGTAATTCGTTGCGTGCCCTGATCAAGTACCTCGACGCGATCTCGGATTCCGACATCGCCAGATTGAACATCCCCACAGGAATCCCTTTCCGGTATGACCTCGATGCCGACCTCAAACCGGTCGATCCCGGCGGCAGCCGTATCAGCGACCACTCACCAGCCATCTGATTCCATCCGCCGGGGGGGGCTCCCTGCTGGGCAACGAAGCCATGGGGGAACTGCCAATACCCGGATCAGCTCTGACTCCCACACCCGCGCCCGCTGGGGTGGAATTGATGGACTCCCGGTAGCTCGCTGCGAACGCCGAACATGTCACGCGTACAAAGGAGAAAGCCCACATGACCACTTGGTTGATCACGGGAGCGTCGAGCGGTCTCGGAGCCGCACTGGCACACGCTGTCCTCGACCACGGAGACAGTGCTGTGATCACCGCCCGCAACGCCGACCACGTGAAGAGCATCGTCGACGCACACCCGAACAGTGCGCTGGCAGTGGCGCTGGACGTCACCGACCACGACCAGGTGGTCGCCGCGGTCGACGCCGCCACCGAGCGGTTCGGAAGTATCGACGTGTTGGTCAACAACGCCGGCCACGGGTATCGGGCCGCGGTGGAGGAAGCAGCTGTGGACGAGGTGGACGAGCTGTTCGCCACGAACTTCTTCGGGCCTGTCGACCTGATCAAGCAGGTACTCCCGCAGATGCGCGCACGCCGGTCGGGCACCATCGTGAACGTCTCCTCGATCGGCGCGCCCCGATCGAACCCCGCCTCCGGCTACTACACCGCCACCAAGGCCGCTCTTGAAGGCATGTCCGACGCGTTGAACCGCGAGGTGGCGCCACTGGGTATCCGAGTGATGGTGATCGAACCGGGCGCGTTCCGCACCGATTTCGCCGGCCGCTCACTGATGGAGTCCCGCACCGTGATCGACGACTACGCCGAGACCGCCGGGAAGCGCCGCAAGGAGAACGACCACACCCACGGCACCCAGCAGGGCGACCCCGACCGCGCAGCGCAGGTCATCATCGCCACGGTCGAAGGGGAGCAAGCCCCGTTCCGGCTGCTGCTCGGTACCGATGCCATCCAGATCGTCCGCGACGAATACCAGACCCGCATCGACGAGATCGACGAATGGGCACATATCAGCGCCACCACCGACTTCGCCGATTAGCAGAAGGAGATCGAACCATGGCCGACTCTCAGAACCTCTCCCGTGTCGCAGTCATCACCGGCGCATCCTCCGGGATCGGCGCCGCGACCGCGCGCGTCCTGCATGCCGGCGGATACCGGGTGGTGCTTGTCGCGCGCCGGCGCGATCGAATCGAGGCCCTTGCTGCGGAGCTCGGCGACGGCGCGATCGCGATCGCGGCTGACGTGACCGACCGGGACGCACTCGTCGCCGCGGCGCAGCGGGTTCAGGACGAACTCGGCGGGGCTGACGTGCTGATCAACAACGCCGGCATCATGCTCCTCGGCCCGTTCTCCTCCGAACAACGGGACGACTACCGCAACATGGTGGAGATCAACCTGCTCGGCACCATCACAACCACCGAGGTCTTCCTCGATCAGCTCAAAGACGGCGGCGGCGATCTGATCAACATCTCCTCGGTCGCCGGACGCACCGCGAGAGCGACCAACGGCGTCTACGCCGCCACCAAGTGGGGCGTCAACGGCTGGTCCGAATCACTTCGCCAGGAACTGCTGCCCGAAGTCCGCGTCACGTTGATCGAACCGGGTGTCGTCGACACCGAGCTGCCTTCTCACATCACCCACGAGGCCACCCGGCAGGCCGTGCAGAAGGGTTACGACGAGGCCACGGTCAAGCCCGAGGAGATCGCTGAGGTCATTGCATTCACGCTCTCCCGGCCCCGACATCTGGCCATCAATGAGATCCTGCTCCGCCCGGCGAGCCAACTCGGCTGAAGTCTCATACGGTCGCTGGTCCCTCTGCACGTCGTGGTGATGCCGGCCGGCGGAGGCCTCGATTCTCACGCAATGTTGTGCCATCGTATTCGCGGCGGGCCAACCCGCGCCGGCGAAGCTCGGTTACGAGGATCTCGCACACGGCGTCGACGCCCTCCGGCACTGTTACCGGCGTGATTGCGAAACCGTCGCAAGCCCGCCCCTCAAACCACTCCTGCATATGGTCGGCCACGTCGACGACCGCACCGGTGGCGCTGTCGTGGCCCATTGCCCGATCGTTGAGTGCGATGATGCGGCGCAAGGTGAGCTTCTGGCGCACCGCCATGTTGTAGAAGTTGCGGTAGCGACTGCCGCCGAGCGCGTCCATTTCCGCCACATCGGGATCCACCAGAAGCTCCGGCGGGATCTGTTGATCCGAATCCAGCCGGCTGAGATCTGCCTGCCTGGCAACGCTGAGTTCGGCGGTGCCCATCTCGAGATCGATGTACTCGTCGAGCGCAGCTTCGATCGCGAACGCCGCTTCAGTCGTCTCGGCCACGATCGGGGTCATGCCCGGCAGGATCCGGACGCTGTCGGGATCGCGCCCGGCGGCGGCGGCACGATCCTTGATTTCACGATAAAACGCCTGTGCGACATCGAGATCGGTCTGGGCGGTGAAGATGACCTCGGCGTTGCGCGCCTCGATCCATCCCTGCGGGCGATTGCCCCGCCTGCACGATCACCGGCCACCCCTGTGGCGAACGGTGCATGAACAGCTGGCCCGCCGTCCGGTAGTACTCGCCTTCGAACTCGACCGGATGGATCCGTTCAGCCCTTGCCCAAGTGGCGTTTTCTCGGTCATTGACGACGGCATCGTCGTCCCATGCATCCCAGAGCGCCTTGACCGCCGTCAGGTATTCCTGTGCCCGGACATAGCGTTCACTGTTGGGCGGCAAGTGAATCCCGTAATGTTCCTCGCCGACCTGCGACGTGACGATGTTTCAGCCCGCACGGCCGCCGCTGAGCCAGTCCAGGCTGGTCAGGTAGCGAGCCATGTTGTAGGGATGCATTAACGTCGTCGATGCGGTCCCGATCAGCCCGATGTGCCGCGTCTGCGCCGCCATCGCGCTCATCGTGATGAACGGCTCGTAACCCGTCGAGAATGGTTGGGCCCAAGGCCGCCACCCGAGTGAGTGTAGAGCACGTTGGCGAGGAAGATCGCGTCGAACTTCGCCGCCTCGGCCTTGCGGGCAAGGCGGCTCGGCAACTCCGATCCCCACAGCTCCTCGACCGGGGCCGTCGGGCTTCGCCAGCTCGACCCCATCCGCCCCGTCGGGGCAAGGAACATGACCAGGTTCATGGTTTCATCACGCGGCTTCATGAGAACTCGATCCGCACCTTCACTCGAGGGTTCATCCGTTCGTTGCGTTCAAGTGCATCGCATAGGGCAGCAGTAGCGCCTCGACAACTCCGTTGGGTGCCGACGACCGCGGTCCAACGGCATGCGAAAGCGCCTGCGCCAGGCCACCTCCGGTGTAGTCAGAGCCTTGACCGCTCATCAGGGCCGCGAGCATCAGATTGAGGCGCGGTTGAGATTCGTCCGGATCCTCCTGCAGACGTGGCAGCCACTCGATGACCGTGCGGAGGGCGTGGCATAGCAGTGCGTCTGCCAGCGGATCGACGCCGCGGGACTGCAGGCCCTCCACTGCCATCGAGAAGACATTGAGGGCAGCCGACCAGGCGAGCTTCGCTGGAGCGGTGAGCGCCATGACCGGGTCAAGCATAACGCCCTGCGCCCGCACTTTGGGGTCGTAGAGGGCGAGTCGCTCTCCAGTCGACGGATCACGAACGGCCGCACCGGCCTTGGCGTAGGCAGTAATCGGAGTGGTTGGCACCACCCAGATGGGCAGCTTCGGTTTGGTCAGCTTCGGGCTGACGAGCTTCCCCTCGGCTGTGCGCTGCGTGCACAGTTCACGGATGTCGCACTGTTCGGCATGCAGGATGTTCGCGGCGCGCGCAGTCACCACCGATGACCCGCCGCCGACCGCGATGACAGCATCCGCTTCACGCTCAGCCAGGAACTGTCGCGCCTCCTCCATCGCGGGTATCGGGCTATGCTCGGCGACCCCGTGGAACTGTCCGACCAGGCGCCCGCCCAATGCGGTATACAGCCGGCCCATCCGTCCGGATGGTCGAGGAGTGGCGCCACAGAGATCACCACGGCCCGTTGGACACCAAGCCGCGCCAGCTCGCGCGGCAACGCGTCGAGAGCGTGCTCGCCGCGCAACGTGCGGAACGGGGGTGTCACGTGCGGCAGATTCAACTCTTCGGTCACCGACAAAACCTTGTTCGGTACTGCAATCAATAGTGCGTAACAGCGAACTTACGTGGACGCGCACGCTGTCAACGCGAATCGCTCTGCCGATTCAGCTTGGCGCCGGATCCGACACCGGCTCGCCTGCTGCCGCCACGAACGTGCGGCCGGAAGACAGCCACTTGCCACCGTCAACGATCAGCGCCGCACCGTTGACGAAAGCCGCCGCCGGTGACACCAGAAACACCGCCGGCCACACAATGTCCTCGACGGTGCCCACTCGCCCCAGCGGGACGGCAGCCCCGAGCCGGGCGAGATCCGCTGCCGAGGCCCGTTCAACCCGCGTGGCCTTGTTCACGCCTGCCGTTGGGGTATAACCAGGGGCCAGGGAGTTGACTCTGATGCCGTGCCGGCCCCATTCCACCGCGAGGCTCTTGGTGAGCGAGTCGACGCCGGCCTTGCCCACACCGCCATGGATTCGGCCGGGGTTGCCGGTCATCGGAGATGTGCTGGTGATGTTGAGGATCGCGCCCCCGGTACCCCGCTCGATCCACCGTCGACCGACCTCCTGACAGGCGTAGAAGGTCCCAAAGGCGTCCGTTTCTACAACCGCACGAAATGCATTGGGGGACAGCGTTTCAGCGGGGGCTGTGAAAGTCGCCCCGGCATTGTTGACCAGCACGTTTACGGGGCCGAGTGCGGACTCGGCCTCCGCCACCATGGCCGCGACCGCATCCGGGTCCCGGATGTCACACGGAACTGCAGCAGCGGCGCCGCCCAATGCGCGGATTTCGGCGACCGCATCGTCGAGAACCTCCGGCCTACGTCCACTGACAATCACAGAGGCGCCGCAGGCCGCCAGACCGAGCGCGATCCCCCGACCCAGACCACTGCCACCGCCGGTGACGATGGCCGTCGAACCACACATCAAGCCCTTCGCGAGCGGAATATCGGGGATATCAATGGATGTCATGGGGCTACTTTCCTAATGCAGTGTGCGCGGGCGGGATCACGGCACGATAGCCACCGCCCCAGGTCCACGGAATGACTTGGTCCAAAGCGTCGGGGTAACGGCGGCGTGCGTAGGCCTCCCAATCGTCGAGGTGCTGCTGCATCGCCTCCGACGCAGCGGTCCCGTCGCGCTCGCGCAGTGCCGCCAGGATCGACTCGTGCGCGACGATGACCCCACGCTCGCTGCGCTCGGAGTAGCTCACTCCCACGACGGCGCCGTCCATGATGTCCAGCAACGAATCGGCAAGGTACTGGAACAGCGGATTGCCCGAGGACCACGCGATGACGTTGTGGAAACGGGTATTCAGCTCGTTGAACTCAGGGGTGGCTTCGTGCTCGTCGACGATTCGGTGCATCTCGACGATGGTTCGCTGCAACTCATCGAGCGCCTCCCGGGAGATCCGCTCCGCCGCGAGCTGACAGATCATCGGTTCGATGGCGGAACGCACTTCGACGATCGACCGGAACGGTGTGCGCTGCATCTGCATCAAGAACAGGATGGTGCTCGCAAAGTGCGAGGAGTTCGGCGTCTGAACGATGGGGCCCCCGTTGAGGCCCTGCTTGATCTGGATGGCGCCTTGATACTCGAGCAACCGCAAGGCTTCCCGCACGGTGGTTCGGCCCATGCCGTACTTCTCCACCATGATGCGTTCGGCGGGCAGCGGGTCCCCCGGCTTCAGCCGGTCACGCACGATGTCCCGCAGGATGGTCTCGGCAAGCAGGAACGACGACTTCGTCGGCACCTGCCGGGGCCGCTCCATGGGGGGCAGCTCGACCGGGGCCGACTTACGCGACCGTCGTGCTGTGGGGTTCGCCTTGCGCGGCGCGCCCGAGTGTCCAGAGGTAGCCATCGGCGGTCCTTTCCCCAGTTGTCTGTTACCGACCCGACCCGGGTCCGCAAACATACATACATTAGGCATGGTTGCCCACCCCGTAGACACCCGCCGCGCTGGCATCGCACAGCGCGCTGCGGGCATACGTGCACAATGTCCTGCCGTCGCTGTCGACCAGGGTGTCCGTACAATTCACCACCGCGCGGGGCGGCCGGCTCGTGCGAAGTAAAGAAGCCATCCGCGACTCGACGAATATCGTGTCGCCGGGGCGCAACGGCGCCTGGAATCGCACCTCGTCGTAGCCCAGCAGGGCGAGGAGACTTATTCCGCGCGACTCGAGTTCGGGCTTGATCGCCGGGGTCGACAACCCGAGTGCGAACGCCAGGACGCAGGCGCCGGCTAGGAGCCGCTCCCCGGTGGGCGAGTCCGCCATCAACGCCTTGTTGGTGTGGATCTCGGAAGTCGTCCACGTCAGATTGGTCATCATGGCGAAGTCGGCCTCGGTGATGGTCCGGCCGCGGCTGCGGACCGTGAACATAAACGAATCAGGAAGATCGAACGGTTCACCCATAACGTCACCTCGTGAGAAAGAATCGGTAGGGGTTGTTGAGGAGGTCTCGACTGACGATCACCTTCTGCACCTCGGTGGCTCCCTCGCCGATGCGCCGGATGCGCAGTTCGCGGTACCACCGTTCCAGGGGCATTTCCCGGGACACTCCCATCCCGCCATGGATCTGGATCGAGCGGTCGACCACCCTTGCGGCTGCCTCGGTGGCGGCGATCTTCGCCAGCGCCGCTTCGGTGCGGAACGGCTTCCCCGCGTCGGCGGCACTCGCAGCGCTGAGCACCATCGTCGTCGCGGTGCGGATGTCGTATTCGTTCTCCACCAGCATCCACGCGATGCCCTGGTGCTCGGCTAGAGTCTTGCCGAACGACTCTCGCATTTTTGCCCATTGAATGGCGAGTTCCTGTGCCCGAACCGCGATTCCGATACAGCCCGCACTGTAGGGAATGCGGTTTCGACTCAGTCGTTCGTTGGCCAACGAGAAGCCCTTGCCCAGCTCGCCGAGGATGTTTTCCTCTGGCACCCGTACGTTTTCCAACTGCAGCTCCGTTGCGGGGTGGGTGGATCGCAGAGTGTGGACGATGCGCCGGACGTAAAATCCTGGGGTATCCGTATCGACGATGAAGCACGTGATCCCCTCACGACCCGGTCCCCCGGTCCTGGCGAACACCAACGCGAAGTCGGCCTCGTGGGCGAAGCTGATCCACAACTTGTCCCCGTTGATGATCCAGTGGTCACCGTCTTTGACTGCCCGGGTCTTGATGTTCCGACCGGGATCGCTGCCTCCCGAGGGTTCCGACAACGCGAAGCAAGCCCATTTCTTGCCAGCGATTGACGGTTCGAGATACTTCTCCCGCTGGTGTGGTGTCGCCCACGCCGACAGCAGCGGTATCTGTCCGGTATGTCCAAATACGTCGTAGCAGGGTGCATACAGTCCCGCGCGATGTTGGGACATCTCGATGGCCAGCAGGCACCGAGTGACGAGGTCGATCTCCGGTCCGCCCTCCCTGGCCGGCAGGTCGAGGTTGAACAAGCCCATGGCCTTGGTCATAGCCGTCAGTCGTTCGAACTCTGTTTCGGGAAGCCGGCTTTCGTCCGGATCGAGCTCGTCCTCCAGCGGCCAGATCTGTTCACGAACGAAACGGTGCACCATCTGCATCACGTCGCGCTGTTCGTCGCTCAACTCCAGCATTGTTCGTTGCACTCCTTTTCACTCATGGGGACAGGTGGCCATGCACCAGGGGTCTGCGCTCCGCGACGCGCTGCGGTAGGACCCCGTCGTGGCGAGCTCGGTGATTGAGCACCAGCTCGATATAACGGGTGTGGTACTGCACGTGCTGCTCGTATCTGAACTGCAAGCCGTCAGTATCGATCTCACCCACCAGGCGCTGTAGCAGCGACCGCAGTCCGAACGGTTCCCGCGATCCCGCGTAGCCGATGTCAAGTAGCTCGCCGGACTGGTCCCGGATCTCGTACACCCCTGTTGTCACTGGTATTCCGGTGATCTCTTCCGGTGTGGCGTCGATCCACGGGTTGGTCATGCACGCGCTCACCTCATTGCCTCTGCGGTACCGTCACTGCGATCGCCGGCCTTCAATAGGGCCACGGGCAGCTCGACGAACCGACTGCGAATGAACTCAGCCAAGCCTTTAGCCTGTGGGTCGAATCGGGAACCCGATGCGGCGCCCTCACCAAGCAGCCCGTGGACGACGAAGTTGACCGCCTTCAGGTTGGGCAATGCGGTCCGGGTGATTTCCAAGCCGTCCGCCTCAGGTAAGACCTGCCGGAAGGCTGCCACGGTGAAGTCATGCTCCAGCCATCGATAGGCCTCCGCGTTGCGCGCCCAGAGACCCACGTTGGCGTTGGCGCCCTTGTCTCCCGATCGAGCGCCGAACACTGTGCCCAGGGATACCCGTGCGGTGGGCCCGATCACCCGACCGTTCACACTTCCGGTTCGCAGGGCCGAATGTGTTGCAGGGCCGGTCTCCACCGGAATGCGGTCCGGGATCTCGTGCTCGGTACCATCGTCGAGGATCACCCGTTCGGTCACCAGATGTGCCGGTACCAGGCAGGGCCAATTCACGCCCGACTGCGTCGGCCGCTGTTGGCGTTCGTCCTGGAAGTAGATACCGGGATAGCTGGACAACGCCAGTCCGGTCGCCGCGTCGAAGATCCGGCGGCCGAGCACGCTCGGGTCCCTCGCTGAGAAGGTCGCGACGAGTTTCGCCACCGACAGCTCGTTGATGACGGAGCCGGGCTGGTCGTGCCGCACGACCCGGAAGTCCACGTCGTCGAATTGGTCTGCACCACCGAGGGTTTCCAACATCCCGCGGCACGCCCACTGCGCCTTGAGTTCGACGTCCTCGCCGGGGATGGCGAACGTCATGGATTGACGGTGTAGGCCCTCGCAGGTCACTGCGACTTTCAGAGTCGGCGGGGGCGGCAGTCCGCGAGTTCCGGAAAGCCGGACGCGGTCCGGCCCCTCCTGCGTGAGGTGGATGGAATCCAACTCGAGGGTTACGTCAGGGTTCAAGTAGTGGTTGTCACCGATCTCGTAGACGAGTTGCGCGGTGACCGTTCCGACCGAAACCAGACCGCCGGTGTGTGCATGTTTGGTGATCACCGCCGACCCGTCCGGCGCCATCTCCGCGATCGGGAACCCAGGTGTGCCGAGGTTTTCGATCTCGGCGAAGAACGCATAGTTCCCGCCAGTAGCCTGCGCGCCGCATTCGATGACATGGCCGGCCGCGACCGCGCCCGCGAGCTTGTCGTACTCGTCATCGCCCCATCCGAACCGCCACATGCACGGGCCCACCACCAGCGAGGCATCCGTGATCCGCGGACAGATCACGATTTCGGCGCCCTGGGACAGCGCGTAGGCCACGCCGCGACCGCCGAGGTAGGCATTCGCCGTGACCGGCGGCACGTCGGCCTCGGACAGCAGCTTCCCGGTGTCGAGGTTTCGAAAATCCACCCCGCCGGCCTGCAGTGCGGGGAGCCGGCCCATCAGATCGTCACCGTTGATGTACGCGATGTTCGGCGAAAGCCCCAGCCGCTGGGCGACTGCTCTCAAGTCGTCCGCGAGCCGGCCGGGGTCGAGCCCACCCGCGTTTGTGACCACCTTGATTCCGCGGTCCAGGCAGGTGCCGAGCACCTCTTCCATCTGCCGCAGGAAGGTGACGGCGTAGCCGGGACGACCGGCGCTACGGGCCTTCCACAGCAGGAACATCGTCAACTCGGCCAGGTAGTCACCGGTGAGCACATCGATGTCACCACCGGTCACCATCTCACGCGCCGCAGAGATGCGGTCTCCGTAGAAGCCAGAACAATTCGCGATTCTCAACGACCCCATGCGATCTCCCTCACGCTGTTGTGGCCGGCTCTGCGCCGTTCCGCGCCGGCAGGTAGACGTCGGCCTCGCCCTGCGCACACACCACGCCGTCGGACTCGCGGACCTCCCGCAGTTCGAGGGATACGGTGACGCCGCCATCGGCGGTGGTCAATCCCGTGACCGTTCCCTCGCATCGCAAAGCATCACCCGGGCAGGCGAAACGGCGAACCGAGTAGCCGAGGCGAACAACGCGCCCCGTCTCGCCGGCCCAGCCGGTGCACAGGCTCGTCAGGAACGCCCCGTGCAGATGTGACTGCACGAGCACGTTCGGGTAGCCCTCGCTGGCGGCGTAGTCGCGGTCGAAGTGGATGCGGTGGCTGTTCCAGGTAGTCGCGCAGTATCGGAACAACTGAACCTCGGTGGGGCGGTGCACCTCCGGGGCCATCTGGTCGCCGACGCTCACGTCCTCGGCGAAGCGGACTGTCAGACCGGTATCGATGGTGCTCATCGTCCCAACACCGTCCTCATCGACGTCATCAGTGGTCTGCCGTCACGCGCCACGTACTCATTGCGGATTTTGAGAATCAACATCAGGCCCGACCTGGAATCCCGGGACGACACTTCCTCGAGGCTGCTCGTCAGAACGACTTCAGTGCCGGCCGTCACTGGGGCGTGGAAGTGCATCTCCTCACCGCCGCCCATGATGCGCACGCCCTCCAATGGAATCCACTGCATCTCGTGCGCCGGGGTGCCGTCCGGCCGCAGTCCCTCCTCGGGGCCGCCGTCTGACCAATCAAGGTACGACGGGAGGAAATTCGGAGGTACAACCAGGCCGTCGTACCCCCGCTCCCTGGCGTAGTTCTCGTCGAAGTACAGCGGGTTGTCCTCACCGATCGCCCTCGCGTAACGCCGAGACAGGAGCCCGTCAATTGTCGCGCTCACGGGCGGACTCGAGTCACCGACCTGCTGTCTGATTCTCTCCACGAGTTCAGTACTGACTGCCATGAATTCACCCTTCTCCTTGCTGTTCAATTGCTATACGACTCCGGCGTTGCGGAGGTCACTAACCTGCTGAGGTGTGAACCCCAGCAGACCGGTGAGGATGGAATCGGTGTCGGCGCCTAACCGACCGGGCCGGACGGGCGGTGCTTCCGGTGAATCGGAAAGGAACAGCGGGCTGCCGAACGTCCACCATTGTCCGGCGGGATCCTGCACGGTGCGCAGCACCCCGCGGGCCCTTACGTGCGGGTCCTCCATGAGTTCAGCGAGGGTCACGACCTCCGCAGCAGGAATGCCCTTCTTGATCAACATCTTTCGCAGCTCGCCCTTTGGTCGGGGCTTCGTCCACCGCGCGACGACCGCATCCACGGCGTCCATTTCCGCGCAGCGCCCCGCCATGGATCCAAAGCGATCCTCATCAGCTTCCGGATCGTTCATCAACGTGCGCAGTCGATTCCAATGCGAGTCGGTGGGGCAGATCACGCTGATCCAACCGTCACTTGTCTCGTAGGCGTTGTATGGCGCCACCGCCAGACCGCCGTTGTGGTTGCCCGTCCGTTCGGGCATCTGCCCGCCGCTGTTGACAAAACCCGCGATGTTCGATGACAGCGATGGGATGACGGCGTCCTGCAAGGCGACCTCCACATGCTGACCGCGGCCGGTGTGTTCCCGCTGAAACAGCGCCGCCAGCACACCGCCCATCAGGTGGGCGCCACCGAGGAAGTCGACCACCGAAGGCCCGGTACGCACGGGAGGCCCGTCGTCGAAGCCAGTGGTGCTCATCACCGCGGTCCGCGCCTGGATGGTGAGGTCCATACCCGGCTCCCCGCTGTACGGCCCGAACGAGCCGAAGCCGGTGCCCGACGCCAGGATCAATCGCGGGTTCTCGGCGCTCAGGGTGTCGTAGCCGAGGCCGAACCGCTCCATAGCTCCCGGTGACAGGTTCTGCACCAGAACATCGGATTCGCGTACCAGTCGCAGCAGCACCTCACGCCCGTCCGCCTGTTTGAGATCCAGCCGCAGCAGCCGCTTACCCGAATTGATCAGCCGAAACTGGACCGAGGTGCCATCGTCGTACGCGGTCGGCAAGCGCCGGTACGGATCACCCTCGGGCGCTTCGACTTTGATGACGTCCGCGCCAAGGCGCGCCAGCAGCATCGAGCAGTACGGTCCGAAGTAGAACTGCCCGAGGTCGATGACGCGGACACCGTCGAGGGCAACCATGCTCGAGAACCTCCCCTGTTGTCGTAGATGCGAGTGTTTTTGAGCGTCGTCACCCGCTGACGCCGAAGACCTTGTTCCACTCCGGGACCCATAGATCACGCCGTTCGATGGAAACCTCGTCCGGGACGAAGTTGGGTTGGATGTCCGCTAGCGCGGGAGCAGGCTTGTCGTTGATGGTGGGGTTCTCGACACCGTCCCGCACGGCGTAGTCGGCGCCAAACTCGGCTTGCACTGTTTGACCCCTCTTGGACATCACCCAGTTCGCGTAGAGCTTGGCTGCATTCGGGTGTGGAGCTTTAGCCGTCACGCCCATGTAGACGCCGTGCACGGGTGTGCCGTCGGTAGGCCAGATGAGTTCGACTGGCGCACCGTCTTTTTGCGCTTCAGCGATCTCCGGCGGCCGGGCGGCAGCGATGGCGATCTCGCCCCGCGCCAGCTTCTCGGTCAGTGACCCGGTCGACGTGTCCAACAGTGGCTTGGTCGCGGCGAGGCTGCGCCAGTAGGAATCGGACCCATTGCCGAGCTTCTCCCGCATAAACAACGCGAGCCGCCATCCGCCCGCGCTCGCCGATGCCTGGACCAACCCGAACCGGTTCTGCCCGTTACCGTCAACAAGCTGTGCCCATGAGGTCGGCGGCGTCCCCTGGTATGCCTCAGTGTTGTACGCCAGCACAGTCGGCGACGATGCGTACGTGTAGTACGTGCCGTTCTTGGACTTGTACTGCTGGTCCAGCTCGGCATCGCTCGGGACCTGGTACGGCGTGAACAGGCCGCTCTTGTCGAGATCTACGACGAGAGACGGATCTCCGATTGCGACCACATCGGCCGAAAAGTTACCGGCGCCCATTTCACTCTTGATGCGCTCATAGAGACGCCCCGAAGGGCTGCGGACGTACTCGACCGGGATCCCGGTGTCCTCGGTGAATGCGTCATTCATGGCCGTCGTGGTGGCCTCGTTGACGGCCGTGTAGACCGTGAGCGCTCCTTCTTGGCTGGCGGCGTCGACCAGCTCGGCGGTGGCAATGGTCTCGTCGTCGATGACCAGTGGCTGGCCCTGTTGCATCTGTCCTGCCGACCCGCCGCAGGCGGCGCTGGACAGCACGAGCCCGGCGACGATCACACCGAACGCCGAGCGCCGACTGATGGTTTTCATCGTTGTGCCTTTCGAGTAGCGAATAGGATTGAGCCGATGGTCATTTGGTTCGGTCCGACTCGACTCCGAACCAGCGGCGAGACACCATGGTCAGCACCACCAGCACCGCGATGTAGATGAGGCTCATTGCCGCGACCGGTGGGAGGCGCCCGGTTTCCCAAGTGTTGTAGATGGCAACGGACAGCGGTTGGGTCTTCGAGGTGAAGAGGAAGATCGCGACACTGATCTCCCGCATCGACAGAATGAACAGCAGAAGCATGGTGGAGACCACACCGGTGCGGATCAGCGGCACGAGAATCTCCCACGCGGCCCGCAGTCGGCTGGCGCCTGACACCTGCGCGCTTTCCTCGAGATCACTGTGCACCTGGATCAGCGACGACGAAATCGACTGGAACCCCTGGGGGAGCAAGTGCCCGATGAAACCGAGGATCAGGATCGCCAGCGTCCCGTAGACGATCGAAACCCCCGACCATGACCACAGATATCCCAACCCGATGACCAGGGCAGGCACCGCGGCCGGCCACATCGCCACGTAGGAGAAGGTTCGCGAGCCGGAGCCTTTGGTGCGATGCACGTAGTAGCCGAGAAGAAGGTAGATGGCACCGCCCACCACTGCCGTGCCCAGCCCGATCATCAAGCTGTTCAGCAAGCTGCTGTGCAGATCGTCTGACATCAGCACGTCACGGAAATTATTCATGCTGAACGAATTCGGCGCGAACATGGCCGCCACATCCCGTGTGTACGGGTTGTTGCGAAATGCCGACTGCAATAAGGCAAACGTGGGCAGCACCACCGCGACGAAGGCATACAGCACCGCGAGCGACAACGCCGGCCACCGCCAGACACCAAGCTTCTGTCTTGTCGGCTTGAAGCCCTTGCCGGACACCGTCGTGAAGTCCCGGCTGGCCAGCACTCTGCGCTGCACATACACCAGTACCCCGGTCAGCACCAGCAGTCCCGCGCCGGCCGCGCTGGCCTCGTTCGGACGCGACGGCGCCATCGCCATCAGCTGATAGATCTGCGTCGGCATGGTCTGAATGCCCTGCGGTGAACCGAGCACCTGCGGGATCGGGAAGTTCTCGGTGATCATGACGAGCGTCAACGTCCCCGCACCCAGTAGAGCGGGCATGGCGAGTTTCAACGTGACATTCGTGACCACGTCGCGGAACTTCGCACCGTGCACATATGCCGCCTCCTCCAACTCCGGATTCATCAGGCTCAACGCGGCGTGAACGAGTAGGAAGGTGTACGGCGAGTAGTACACGCCTGCAACGAAAATGATTCCGGGTAGCGAGTAGATGTTGACGAGGTCGGGCAGCCCGACTCCGCGCAACACGATGTTGAGGTAGCCCTGTTCGGGCGATCCGAGCAGCGACCAAGCGAGTGCGCCGACCAACGACGAGGTGAACATCGGCATGATGGCGGCCAGCTGGACCAGGCCGCGCAACGGCACGTCTGTACGGGCCGAGATCCAGGCCAGCGTGGCGCCGATCGCCAATGCCAGCACGGTGGCGCACACACCGATGATGACGGTGTTCATCAGTGCGGCACGGTTGCCGACGGACGTCAGGGCGACGAGGTTTTCCAATGTGAAGCTTCCTAGCGGCGCCCCTGGACGCGGAGGGCTGTCGGTGAATGCCGCCACCAGAAGCGTGCCCATGGGCACCACGACGAGAGCGATGAGGACGATGCCGATGAAGACCGCGGTCCCGCGGATCGCCCATGACGAACGTCGTCGCGTGGGGAGTGGCCGTGCCGTGGCTTCGCGAGGAACGTCGAGTGTTATCGCCATCGCTACCGCCCGAGAAGTTGAACTTTGTCGGCGGGTAGGGTGATCGTGGCGTCGTCACCCGGTGCCAGGGCTGGCTCGTCGACCGGCCGGGTGACTGTGAACCGTAGCTCGGGACCGACTGATACGTGGTATCGGATGCGGTCGCCCAGATAACTCAACGAGTCCACCGTCGCCGGCAAGGAGTTCACGGCATCATAGGACGGTGCAGCGGATAGGCAGATGTCCTCTGGGCGAATGCACAGATTGGTGCGCTCCTGCTCGCCCGGTTGATCAGTCGCTTCGATCGGGGTATCGCAGGAATCCAGGCGCACCACACAACCGGCACTCGCCCGACTACTCACGACCGAGGCGGGGAATATGTTGTCCACCCCGAGGAAATCGGCCACGAAAGTCGAATTCGGCCGGGTGTATAGCTCTGCCGGGGAACCCAACTGCCGGATGACGCCGTCCTGCATGATCGCGATCCGATCGGCCAGAGCCAATGCTTCGGTCTGATCGTGTGTCACGTAGACGGCTGTCATCTGCAAGCGCTGCTGCAACTCGCGGAGCTCGAAGCGCAGCTTCTCCCGCAGTTTGGCGTCGAGGTTGCTCAGCGGCTCGTCGAGCAGCAACATGACCGGCTCCATGACAAAGCTGCGCGCCAGGGCGACACGCTGCATCTGCCCACCGCTGAGCATGCTGGCCCCGCGGTCTCCGAGGCCGGATAGACCGACGGTATCCAGCGCAACCGAAACACGGTCGGCGATCTCAGATTTGGGTCGCTTCTGCATTCGCAACGGGAACGCGATGTTCTGCGCGACGGTCATGTGCGGCCAGATCGCGTAACTCTGGAACACCATGCCGACATTGCGGGCGTTGACTGGTAAGTCGACGCCCGACCTCGAGTCGAACACCACGCGGTCACCGATTGTGATGGTTCCCGCGTCGGGCTGTTGCAGGCCGACCAGTGAACGCATGGTCGTGGTCTTGCCGCACCCAGACGGTCCCAGGAGGACCAGCATTTCCCCCGGCGTGATGGCGAGGCTGAGGTTGTCGACCGCGACCTTGCCCTTGAAGGTCACCGTCAAGTTCTGGATATTAACCTGCACGCCACCGTTTGTCGTCGACGTACCGGTGCCGCGGCCACGATGGGTCCGCGATCTGCTGAGTGTTCCTGGCATGGGGCTCCCTTGTGATCCGAGTCACCACGGACACGAACTATGCTAACTATGCACATAGTTTGGTCGCGAGTAAACCGTCTCAGTGAAATTTGTTGAATTTGACTGTTTTTGAGCGAATCCACGTCGCATCCAGACCCGCAATCACGCCTCGCGCAAGGCGGGACGCCCCGCGCGCTACCCCATTGACAGTGGCCCGGCTCACACCTACTCTAACCCGTGTTCTAGATTACGTCTATGAGTTCGTAATTGCGTTCACCGCGCTGGTCCATTCACCGGAAGGGGTACTTGTGACCCATCGAGATCTCGTACTCGACGTAGCGCAGTTTGCATCGACGACCGAGCTCGCCAGCCTCGACCACGACGTCGTCGCAGCCATCAAGACCAACATCCTGGACACCTTGGCCTGCGCGCTCGCAGGATCCTCCGCCGAGGCGATAGCGGACGTGTCGGCCCTTGTCCGCGAGTGGGCGGGAACGCCGCAGGCCGATATGTGGGTGTTCGGGGGGAAGTATCCTGCACATCACGCGGCGTGGGTGAATGCTGCGATGGCTCATGCACGCGACTATGACGACACGCATGATGCGGCGATCCTGCACGCGGGTGTCTCTACCGTTCCGGCGGCTATCGCCGCCGGGCAGCTGGCCGAAAAGTGCACGGGCGCAGACTTGATCGCTGCTGTTGCCGCCGGCCTGGAGATCACCTGCCGACTGGGCGTCGCCGTTCAGGTCGACATCGTCGAAAGCGGCTTCATCTACAGTTCCCTGCTCGGGTACTTCGGCGCGACGGCGGCAGCCGGTAGGGCAATCGGTCTGACACCGGACGAGATGGTCAACGCGTTCGGCATCGTTTACAGCTCGGTCGCGGGCAACCACCAAGTCACCCGGGACGCGTCCCTGATGAAGCGGCTACAACCGGCGTTGGCCGCCCAGGCGGCAGTCGTTGCCGTGCAACTGGCCAAGCGCGGCATCCGCGGTGCCCAAGAGGTTTTCGAGGGGGCGGACGGCTTCTTCCGGGTCTATCTTCAAAATCGAGTTGACGCCGCCGCCGTCCGCAAAGGCCTCGGCACGCAATTCGAACTGCTGAACCTCAGTTACAAACCATATCCGTGCTGCCGCGACACCCATGCCGCGATAGACGCGGCTCTCCTAGCACGCGCCGGGACCGGTCGACCGGCCGAGGACATCGAGGCAATCGAGGTCGGTGTCACCGGGCCGGGTTACCAAATGGTCTGCGTTCCCGAGCACGTTCGAATGGCGCCGCGCACCGTTGTCGAGGCGCAGTTCAGCATTCCCTACACCGTGGCGGCGGCTTGGATCGACGGGCCACCGAGTATCGGACACTTCACCTCCAAAAACCTGCAACGTCCCGACGTACTCGAGTTGGCGGCGCGTGTGAAGCCGTACGTGGACGGCGAAATCGACCGCGAGTGGAGCCGCTTCGTGACACCGGCCAAGGTAACGGTCCGCTTCCGTGACGGCGAGAGCTTGCAGAACCGGGTGGACTATCCGAAAGGACACCCGAAAAACATGATGACGCAGCAGGAATTCGCCACAAAGGCTTCGGATTGCGCTACGTATGCCGCGGCGGCATCACCCGCCGACATCGCTGGTCGGCTGAGTGCCGCGATAAGTGACCTCGAATCACTTCCCGACGTCGAGGAGCTCGTGCACATCTTGACCTGAGCACGCCGAAGAGGCGAGCCAACATCGAAAGTCGCGGTGCACCAGCAGGGGTCACCGTCATGGTAGCTAGGGAGACAATGAGATCGATTTCACGTGCGTGTGTGGCGGCGGTGGCCGCGATCGCGGCTCTATTTACAAGCACTGGCACTGCTCACGCGGGCTTGGACAACGAGCTGAGCCTCGTCGACGGCCAGGACCGCACCCTGACCGTGCAGCAGTGGGACACCTTCCTCAACGGTGTGTTCCCGCTCGACCGCAACCGTCTGACCCGTGAGTGGTTCCACTCCGGTCGCGCCAAGTACATCGTGGCCGGCCCGGGCGCCGACGAGTTCGAGGGCACCCTGGAGCTGGGCTACCAGATCGGCTTCCCGTGGTCGCTGGGCGTGGGCATCAACTTCAGCTACACCACCCCGAACATCCTGATCGACGACGGCAACATCACCCAGCCGCCGTTCGGCCTCGACACCATCATCACGCCGAACCTGTTCCCCGGCGTGTCGATCTCGGCCGACCTCGGCAACGGCCCGGGCATCCAGGAAGTCGCGACCTTCTCGGTCGACGTCTCCGGTGCTGCCGGCGGTGTGGCGGTGTCCAACGCGCACGGCACCGTGACCGGTGCGGCCGGCGGTGTGCTGCTGCGTCCGTTCGCCCGGCTGATCGCCTCCACCGGTGACTCGGTCACCACCTACGGCGAGCCCTGGAACATGAACTGAGCATATGAACGTTCAGTTCATGTACTAGCCGGCTGTAGGTCGAGTCAAGCGGGTGTGTGGCCGAAGTAGGTTCTCGCCCCTGTTCGGCGCGTTCGTGTTGGTGCGGTCGGTGGTGTTGACTTCGCGGAGAGGTGCCTGGCGCCGCCGCTGATGTATGCAACCTCTGAAGTGGGTTATCTGGCGTCGTTCGGGCTGCCGCGGAGGCGAAGGGCCGGGCGCCAAGCTAGTCACGGCGTAACCCGGTAACGGGTCCGCCATAGCGATGACGGCATCTGATCCGGCCCTTCGTCCCGTCCGTTCAGCGTGGCACTACCGACAAATGTTGTGCAGTGTCTTGGTCGCTCCTTTCACCGGTGGTGATCGGGAACGGGTTAGAACTCGTCGCGTCGGCTCGTAGGTGGCGTGGTCGTGTACCAAGGCGTGAGCAATGCGGTTGGCGTGATTGGCCAACGCACAGGCCACGACGCCGCCATGCTTTCCGCGGGCCTTGAGTTCGTGTGCGTAGTTCTTGGCTGCCGGTTCGTTGAGCCACAGGCCGATACCGAGGTCGATCAGGGCGCGGCCACGCTGCCTTCCCGGCTGATGCCGCCGTCGCGGCGCTTGTGAGCCGATTCGTACTGCATCGGCGACCGCCCGACGCACGATAGATTTGCCGGGGCCTCCGGCCACCGTTGTGGATCACCCAGAGCCGCAGCGTAATTAGACACTCGCATCACGCCCAGCCTGGCACCGAGGTCAAAGTGGCATACGGGCTACGCGCCAGCAGAGCAGTCAACGCCGCCTCAGCCGTTTGGATCTGGTGATCCAGATCATTAAACAACGCCAGATCGGCGGCCAATATCCGGCGCGCGATCACCGCATCGCGGGTGGGCAATGCACCGCGTGCCGCGGCCACCACACGTTCGGCGACCGGGCGGCTCAGGCGCAGGTCGCGGGCTGCGGCCAATCGGATCAGCCGGTTGACGCCGAGTCCGGCCAGACGTGACGGATCAGAAAACTCAGTGGCTACCAGCCGGCCGATCTTGGTTCTCAGCACATCCGGCAGAGCCAGGAGTAGACCGGGAAACGCTCGGTCCAGCTGCCCGAGGAGCTGATTCTTCGTCGCAGTACGCGTGGCCACCCGCCGGCTCCGATGACCGGCCCAGGCGCTCATCTCGCCGATCACCTCATCTCGATCGGTCACCGGGCTGCCATACCCGGCCAGCACAAGTTCGGTGATTGCTTCCCGATCGATTACATCGGTCTGGAGCCGTCCGCTACCCTGCACCCGGCGTTGCTTGGCGACGGGGGCAGGATTGAGTTCCAACACTTCCCACCCGGGTGGCCAGCGATGGTCAAGCACTGGACAGTGATAGTGGCCGGCCGCCTCCACACCGACCTTGACCTGCCAGACGGCGGAACCAAGGACATCGCCGCAGCCGCGACGGCGGTCAACCCTGTACGATTCAACGCGAATCCGACGGACCGAACAACCGATGACGACCCGAATCAGTCATCGACAACAGTGCCGAGGTCTTGCCGACATCAACGGCAACGATGAACGTGGATGACGTGACCTGGAGCAGCATACACAGACACAACAACACCTCCGGGGTGTGTCAGGAGGTCGACGTGCGTCAACACACGGACTCCAAAAGGAATCAGTTACCGATCCCTTCCTGCACCTCCGGCTGCATTTGAGAAGGACCAACTCGATCCATACCAGCGGTGAAGCAACCCCTTGGGATCGCCCCGGGGGCTGCTTCACACGTCGCGACGCAAGTTGTCGTCAGCGCTGCGCGATATCTAGCCAAAGTCAGTGAAATCAAGTACCAGCCGGCCGCGAATTCCGCCGGCTTCGAGCAGTCGATGCGCTTGGGCGGCAGCGGTTGCCGGGAACACCTGCGCGACACGGAGAGTGAGCACGCCCAGCTCGACTTGACGAACCAGGCGCTCGAGCCCCTGCGTATCAGTCGCCGAGTGCCTCACGCGGACCGAGTGAATAATGATGCCCCGCTCGGCGGGACCGTCCCACTCGCGCACTGTCACTAGGCGTCCACCGTCAGCAATCGCGGGCACTGCCAAGCCGTTCAGCAGGGCGCCGTCTGCGAGACCTGGCACGCCCGCGGGGACAACTGCACGGATTCGTGCGGCAACGTCGGGGCCGCGTTCAATGACCTCGTCGGCGCCGAATGTCGTCACGAGTGCTTCGTCTTCAGGCTTCGAGTCGGCGATCACGCGAAGCCCATCGGCCTTCGCAAGCTGGATCGCGTACCCGCCGAAGGCGCCGGCGGCGCCGGTGACGGCGGCCACGTCACCCGTGCTCAATTCCAGGGCATTGACCGCCAGACGGGCGGTCATGGCGTTCATGAGTAATGTGCTCGCTTCCACCAGATCCGCACCGCGGGGCGCGGGCACTACCGAAGCGGCAGGAACAACGATCTTTTCCGCGTATGCACCGTGTGTTCCTGAAGGAACCACGATGGTCACGACGGGCATCCCGACCGCGAGCCGGGTGTCAACGCCGGGACCGATCTGATCGATGATGCCCGCCGCATCCATGCCCGGTACGTACGGCGCGGCAATGCCGGCCTGGCGCCGCGCACCTGACCGGATCAGCGTATCCGTCGGGTTCACCGCGGCAGCGTGTACCCGGATTCGCACTTCGCCGTCACCGGCCTGCGGTTCGGGCAGGTCCAGGAGTTCGAGCGCCTCTGGGCCTCCGTATTCCGTGATGCCGATTGCTTTCACGTCGTCTCCTTCATGAGCGTCACCGAACGCGAGGGTCGACCTTCGTACCACCGTTGATCATCGCGCACACCAGCGCTGTTCCCAGCACTCCGGCACGGTCGAATACTGCGCTCGTGCCTACCGAGATGCCGTCGGCCTCGGTCCGATCCATCGCGGAGAACCCGATCTCCGTCGACACAGGAGGCCGCGACAAAGTCAGGGTTACGTCGGCGTTGATGAACTCCATACCGGAGTTGCCCCAATTGCTGACCAAACTGGCGACATCAGCCGAACTGGCGGCGTGAACGAACGGAGAAGACTGCTCGCCCTCCACGACAGTGACCGGCAGTATCCATACCTGTTTGCGCGCCGCACTCTGGTGCTCCGCACCCGACCCCGTCCACCCGATCCCCTCGCTGTAGTACAGCCTCGACTCTCGCCCGGTTGGCGCGAGTTCTGTTGGGGGTGGCGCAATATCGTGCGATGGTGCCCAGGTACGGCCCTCAGGTGTTCGGTAATCGGGCTGCAAGAACAACGCGGTACTCCTTGCAACCGGCGAATCATTCTGGAGCAGTTCCGATTCGACGAGGCACAATCGACGCCCGGAACGAACAACCCGGCTGCAGGTGTTGCAGGGCGCCAGCGCTGCAGGGCGATACAGGTCGAGAGTCCAACGAACCGGCCGCATGTCGGGCCGCCCGATCGACCGTTCGGCGGCCCGGGCCAGCGCGCCGCTGACTGCCATCCCGCGCATCCTCGACGGCCCCCAGTTGCCCGCGGCGGCCGCCAACGGAACCAACTTCTCGGCGCCGGAGGTGTTGTCTGCGGCGAAGAACACGAGATCGGCGGTCAAACGTCCTGAATCCTTTCCGCCTACGGCCGGCAATTCGAAAGTCGGTCGTCGTGCGCTGTCATAATCTGCGGAACAGCGCCGCCAACGCTTGACCACCGCCGATGCACATCGTCACGACCCCGAACTCCAGATCACGGCGGACAAGATCCTTGGCGACACGAAGCGACAGTATCGCCCCGGTGGCACCCACCGGGTGACCGAGTGCGATCGCGCCTCCATAAGGATTCGTGGCCTCGGGCGATAGTTTGGCGTCACGAATCACGGCGACGGCTTGCGCGGCAAACGCTTCATTCACCTCGAATACATCGATGTCGTCCGGTGTCATCCCGGTCTGCTCGAACAGCTTGTGTAGGGCCAGAACTGGCGCGTACCCCATCAGCCCCGGATCCATGGCAGCGGTGGTGACTGCCTCCAGGCTGGCGAGACCGGTCAATCCGCGTTCATCGGCTGCCGAACCGGCGGCCAACACAAGTGCGGCCGCACCGTCATTGATGCCAGATGAGTTACCCGCGGTGACAGAGCCGCCCTGTTCGAACGCAGGGCGCAGCTTGGCCAGGACTTCCTCGGTGGTCTCTGGTTTGGGATGTTCGTCGGAGGCCACCGTGACGGGCCGCCGACCACCTGCCTCGACAGGGGTGATCTCGTCGGCGAACGCCGTGCGCGCCGCCTCGGTGGCTGCTCGCCGCTGCGATTCGACTGCAAACTCGTCTTGTTGCTCGCGTGTGACGTCATATTTCTTGGCAACGGCTTCGGCGGTGCGGCCCATGTGCACACCGCTGAACGGATCAGTCAGCATCGCCACCGTGCCGTCGACGAGAGACCGGTCGCCCAACTTAAAGCCGGACCGGGCGCCGAAGTCGTAGAACGGCATTCGCGACATGTTCTCGTCTCCACCAGCCAATGCGAACTGCGCTGCGCCCCAGCGTATCTGCATTGCGGCAGACCAAATTGCCTGCAGCCCTGACCCGCACAGCCGGTTGACCGTGTATGCCGGTGTGCTCTCCGGCAATCCCGCACCCAACGCGACGCGGCGGCCGTTGTAGGCGTCCGGTCCCACCTGCCCGATGCAGCCCATCACGACTTCGTCGACGAGTGCGCCGGGCAGACCGGCGCGATCCAAAGCGACCCGTGCTGCCGCTGCACCCAGTTCATGCGCCGGCACATCCTTCAGTGCCCCGCCGAAACTGCCGATAGGAGTGCGTGCACCGTCGAGCACGACAATTGGATCAATTTTCATCGATTACCTTTCGTATCAACGGGCACCGGCAGTGACGTCAGGCCCTTCAGCCAGCGCCGACCGTGCCGACCCTGCACTGGCTCTAGCGTCGTGAGTGTGCTCGGCGGCCATGTTGCCGCCGCGTGCCACGTTGGGATTGATCCTGGCAGCACATAAGACGCCACCGATCGTGCAGGCGGCTCCCAACAGGAAAAGCAGTGAGACCCCCCAGGTTCCGTTGTTCGGGGACATCTGAACCAGCGACATTGCCACGACAGGCGCAGCCCCGCCGGCGATCGCTCCCCCAACTTCTCGCCCCGTACTCATGCCCGAGTTCCGGACCTCCACCGGGAACTGCTGCGCGAAGAAGGCGCCTTGGGCCGCAAGCATCGTGGGCGCTGCGACTCCTGTGCCGGCGACGACGGCAATACTAATCAACACAGGATTACCGGTATTGATCAGCCAGAAGAACGGGAATGCCAGGGCGGCCACGAGGAGGCCGCCACCCAGGACGACTTTTCCGGCGCCCCAGATGTCGGTGAGGCGGCCGGCAATCGGAACGGTGAGCACTGCAACGCCGGTGGCCAAGGCAACGGCGAACGCTCCCACACTCGCGTCCACGTCCCGGTAGGTCGTCATGTAGGCCAGGCTGAATGTCTTGAACAGATAGCCGGCACCGTTGTAGCCGAAGTACACGATCATGATGATGAGCAGGCCACGCCAATGGTTCGTGACCAAGCTTCTCAGCGGCGACTTGTCACGGATGATCCTGTCCTGTGCCGCCGCCTCCGTGAACTCCGGAGTTTCGGGCAGGCGCGCTCGCACGATCAAACCAAGCAGGACCAGAACGAAGCTTGAAACAAACGGAATCCGCCAGCCGATCCCGTACAGGAAGTCATCCGGTGTCGCAGCGAGAATCGCGACCAGGATCGAGGCGGCGAACAACCCCATGTTGGCGCCGAGAGCTGGCCATGCGGCCGATCTCCCTTTGCGATCAGGATCGGCATATTCGTAGGAAACCGCGACGGCGCTCGCACTTTCCGCTCCGGCGCCAAACCCTTGCACCAGACGCAGAATCACCAGACAGATGGGCGCAAAGATGCCAATCGACTCGTAATCGGGGACTAGACCGATGAGGCCGGACGACACGCCCATCAGGACGAACGTGAGCATCAGGACCGTTTTTCGACCGATGCGATCTCCCATTGCGCCGAGAACGATGCCGCCGATCGGTCGCGCCAGGAAGCCGACCCCGAAGGTAGCCAACGACGCCAGCGTCGCGGTTGCCGGATCCATATTCGTGAAGAAGATCCGATTGAAGATCAACGCCGACATCGACGCGTAGAGCATGAAGTCGAACCATTCAAGGGCCGACCCGACGATTACGGCCGACCGCACCCGACGGCGAAGTGTGCGCCGATCGGTTGCGGTCGCTGCGCTGTCAGTCATGGGCGTCGCTCCAAACCTGTTGATCGTATATCCGCACACTTGTTCGTGTTACAGAACATGAATGTATCCTGAATCACGTTTGCCTGTCAATTGAAGCGCTCTACGTCAAGGGGCTGGCGCACCCCGGCAGAAGCTTGCCTCCGTCAGCCGTGGACGATAGATTCCATCACCACAGCGTCTCAATATGCGATTGTTCACACGTATATACGAACTGTGCAGCGTGAGGATCAAGCTTCAGGCCCAGCAGATGAGGAGTCCCAACGTGGGGATTACACGATCCGACAGCACAGATCCCGCGAAGTCGAGACGCCGCCTACGGAACGCGGTAGTGGTCGGCACCGCACTGGAATGGTTCGACTTCTTCCTCTTCGCGAGCATGGCGGCGCTGGTGTTCGGCCAAGTCTTCTTTCCTGCCTTCGACTCCGCGACCGCAACACTGGCATCTATCGCCACCTTCGGCGTCGGGTTCTTCGCCAGACCCATTGGCGGCATTGTGTTCGGCGCCTTAAGTGACCGGTTTGGGCGCAAGCCCATACTCCTGCTCTCGTTCATCTTGATGGGCACCGCGTCGGGCTTGATCGGCTTACTGCCCTCGTACGAGATGATTGGGATAGCAGCACCAGTGCTTCTCGTGCTGCTCCGCCTCATCCAGGGACTCGGGGCCGGGGCCGAATTCTCTCCAGCCATCGCGATCTCCTACGAGAATGCGAATCCCGCGAAACGTGGAAGCCAAGGCTCTTGGCCGGCATTGGGCTCGAATCTGGGCCTCTTTCTGGCCTCGATCGTCGTCGCCATACTTATGACCGCGAGCGGCGAGTTCCTCATTCAGCAAGGTGGCTGGCGGATTCCGTTCATCGCGAGCTTCGCTCTGGTTGCCGTCGGCCTGGTCATGCGCACCCGCATGCCCGAAGCACCCGATTTCAAAGCCAGCCGCAAAGCAACCGCGAGTGTGCAGTCGCCCCTGAACAGTCTCGTTCGCATGAACTGGCGGCCGCTGCTGCTCACCCTGGTCGTCTTCTTCGGCTCTACTGCGGCCAGTTACCTGTTCAAGACCTTCTCACTGGCTTACCTGTCGACGTACCGCGATGTCGATGCGAGTGTCGGCGCCACCGGCGTGGCCATCGCGACCGGGATTGCGATCCTGGTGGTCCCTATCGCCGGGCGAATGTGTGACAAGTTCGGTCCCCACCGCGTTTTGGCTGCGGGAGGCGCGTTAATCGGGCTTCTCGCGTTCCCGTTCTTCTGGATGCTCGACACCAACCGCGCCGTGGTGATCTGGGTCGCGCTCATCGTCGCCACCGGCGTAGCGATGCCCACCATGGTCGCCGCGCAGGGAGCCTTCTTCGCGGGCCTCTTCCCTGCAGTGGTTCGAGGTTCCGGTGTCGGCACCGGACGCGAGATAGGCGGAGCGATCGCCGGTGGACTTGCACCCGTCACTGCCCTCGCGCTCGTCCAGGCATCGCCCAGCAACAGCACTTTCGGCGTCTCGGTTATCTTCCTTGCCGCTGCGGTGTGCGTCGTCGGCGGGGTGTTGTACTCGGTTCGTCTGGCCAACCCGCCCTCGACGGCCGATACAGCCACTCCCGCGTCTACGCGCCCACTACCGGATCAAGCCAACATCTAGTGGTCTCTACGCCAAAATCGGATGGAATTGACCGAAATGCCCAGTAGCACGACGGCGCTCCCGATGGCGCTGATCTCCAGGGCGAGAGCGATGCCGCCTTCGGTCGGGTGCAGGTCCGGTGCCATGTGGGTGGCAAGCACCGCGCCGGAGACCGCACTGCCGAACGTGCCCCCTACAGTGCGAAGCACCTGATTGAAGCTGACAGCGCTGCCCAGCTCCTCAGCGGCGACACTGCGAGCGATCAAAGCGGGCATCGCAGCGTAGGTCATTCCGATTCCCACTCCAAAAAGAAACATGCCGATGAGGATCTCCCAGAGCTCGTCGTGCGCCAGTGCGATGAGTGTGGCCCCGCCGGTCACCACCGCTGCCCCGCAGAGAAGCAAGGAGGACATTTTCAGATAGCGAGATATGCACCGTACAAACCGATTAGCGCCCAAGCTGCCGATCGACAGCGGCAGCATAACGAATCCTGACTCCGATAGTGTCAGATCAAGTCCATACTCGCTCGTCGCTGGTGATTGACCAATCAGACTTGCGATCGACAGACCGATATACATCGCCGCCCCGAGGCCGATGGCGGTGCTGTGGGCAAGGAGAACGTCCGGGCTGCGTATGGCGCGCAGATTGATGAGCGGATTCGGTGTGCGCAGTTCGAACCGCGACCACCCGGCGAGTGCTGACACCGCGATCACCATGGCCATCAAAGTCCCAGCAGAACCCCAGCCCCACCGTGCGCCCTCACTCACGGTGACAACCAAGGCCGCGAGTCCGAGTCCGAGAAGAGTCGCACCCTGAATGTCGAGGGGCCGACGGGGAGCCTGTTCGTCAGGGCCGGCCGGGGCTGCCACCCACACCGCCCCACCGGCGGTGATCAGAAATATCACCGCGAAGACGAAGGCGGATCGAAACCCGAAGGCACTCGCCAGAAGGCCTGTAAGGGGATAACCGATGCCCAGTCCTGTCGCGACGATCACCGACAGGCTGGAGACCGCTGCACGGACGTCCTCACCTGGAAGATAACGCCGCGCCAACGAAATGGTCACAGGGACAATCCCATACGACAGCCCTTGCAATGCCCGACCGATCAGGAACACTAGAAAGTTCGGCGCCAACGCGGCGACGAGGGAGCCGGTGAGGATGATCGCGATTGACCACAGCAGGAGAGCCTTCTTGTGGGGCCCGTCGCTGAGCCTGCCCATGATCGGCGTTGCGACCGCGCCCACAAGAAGGTTGATCGTCAGCATCCACTGTGCAGTACCGATGGAGACGTTCATCTCATGCGAGATGTTCGGCACCAGCAACATACCGAGGGAACTGACGACCGAACTGGTCAACGCGGCATAGGCGAGGACCGGATATAGAGATAGGTGGCGGCGTAGTGAAGCTATCGGCTTGGGAGCGAACGTGCTAATCCCCCAATTCATTTCGAGAGGGCTTCATCATTCGCGACTGCCGTTGCCGATCGAGTTGAGCAAAGCCGTGACATCAGGCAGGGACTCGAGATTGTCTACCGTCTGCACGACCTTCTCCGAAACATGCCCCAGCCCAGCCAATTGCATGCAGTTGTGGAACTTGGTGACGATGTCGTCCCAGACCAGCGGATTCTCCGGGTGACCGAGCGGGAACGCTGCCTCACTGCGTGCCGTGGAGCCGTCCTCGTGTTCGATCTCCACGATGCCGATCCCGTAATCGTTCATGCCTCGCCGAAGCCCGACGTCCAACTTCCACCGGACCCGCTCACCGAGAGCGCTGGCCGGCGCATCTTTGAGCCCGTCCACCGTGAAATCGTCAATGGTGATCGTGCCGTGTGTGAGGAGTTTGCCGATGAGGAACGGGATGCTGACCTTGGCATCGATGCTGTGTGGTGGCGCTGAACGCACGTCAATCGGCTCGCATTGGTGCGGTAGCAGGTCGCTGCATCCGGTGATCCGAATCGATTTGATCGTGGCGGGATTGACTTCGCCACCCTTCAGCAGATCTGCGACCGCGGTGAGGAACAGCTGCGGATGACCCGCACACGGCCAGGGTTTGAATGTGGTGAGCGGACCGAGCAACGTCGGGTTCACCAGGAATCCCCGGTCGTAATCACCGTGAAAGAACTGGTTGAAATACCCGTACTGACCCTCGAGGCTGGTGGCATCACCGGGCATCCCCTCGCCCGCCAAGTAGGCCGACATCGCGCCCGCGCGGGCGTTGAATCCTTCCCGCACTGCACGGTAGGCCGAACCGGGTCGCGCCAGTGCCTCCATGGTTCCCGAGGTCTGATGAAGTGCCAGACCCAAACTACTCCGGGTCTGCTCCGCATCCAGCGACAGCACTTTGGACGTCGTGATGGCGGCACCGAGGATACCGGGAATCGAGGGCAGCCAACCGTACTGGGAGACTGGTTTGCGGACAGCCTGCGCGAGTCGAATCACCAGGTCTTGGCCCAATGCCACGGCGGTGATCAGTTGTCGTCCGTCGATGCGCGCGGCGTGCGCCGTAGGCAGTGCCGCACACACAGCAGGGCCCGAGGGATGCGAGTAGCCCGCGACGTCGTCGTAGTCAAGGGTGTGGGCGAGCGCGCCCCACCACAGAATCGCATCGAGCGGCGTCAGCTGCCTGTCGAGGGTGACCGCGGGCACCATGCCAGACGGCGCGTTGCTGAGCCAGCGCCGGATCGGTCCAAGATAGTCATCGGCTGTCGTTGTGGCCGCAACACAAACGCCCAACGTATCGAGGATGCCCCACTTTGCATTCCGGATCGCAGCATCGGGCAAGTCGTCGAACGTAGTGTCAGCCGCCGCAGCGGCCAGGATGGCACCGGCGTCCTTTCGCTCAAGATCGAATTGTCGTGTGCTGGTCATGAATTCGTAATCTCCCGTCGCCGGTTCAAAGGTCGGGCTCATCGATCGTGTTGTTCCCTTATCGCCGGGAAGGGACCCGGCACCGCCGGTGTGCACCCCGCGAATGTTCGAGACAGTAGAAAACGACCCCATCGCATGAGTTCGTATATATGAGTCTCCGTTCGTTATTACAATCTATGCGCCGGCGGCGGTGCAGTCAACCCGCTATCAGCTGGCGGGCCTTCCGCCGCTGGACTGCAGCAAGCCGTGCAGGGCGCCACGAGCCTTGCACCATCAGGTCCGGACACGCCCGGCCACTGACCGCTCAGCGCCTCAACCTCGGGCGCGATGATCAAGTGCTGGCCGAACTTTGCGTCGACGGACGCCCGAACGCCCGGCTGTCGTCAACCGGCTCGGGCGGGTAAACACCGATACCACCAATGGGCCTTTATGCGACCACTGAGGTAGTCGGTGATCTCGTAACATCTCGCAGGCCGCACGACGTGTGCCGACAACCGCGTCTACGCCTCTACCAAGTGGTCCTGCTGCGCCCCCGGCGGGAGGAGTTCAGTGCGCATCGATTCGGAACAAGACGCCGACTCCGCCGGCGATCAGCTCGGCGCGACTCCCTCTTCGCGTTCAGCGTTCGAAAGCGCTCGGGCCCAAGCATCGACGATCTCGCGCCCCGGAAGGCCGTTCTTCTCGCGTTGCGCAATCCAGCGCTCCCTCGCCTCAGTGAAGACCGGGTCGAGCTCTGCCAGTTCACCGTCCGTCATCGCGTAGTACTCGACGGCGTCCGCGGTTTTTTCTCTGCCTGTCTCCAACTGCGCATTCACCGCGTCGGCTGACGCCTTCATCGCGATGGCGCTCGCCTCGTCCATGGCCTTGCGGACCGCCTCGGGCAGGGCGTCGTAGACCTCCTCCCCGATCGCCATCACCGCGACTGATCCGCCGATCGGCAGATTCGTAGTCGCTGCGTCGACCACCTCGTAGAACCGGAAAGGCACGAGCGCATCCAATGAGTTAACCCCACTATCGATAGTCCCCCGCTGGAGCGCCTCGTACTGCTCAGCCCCGGACATCGTGACGGCCGCACTCTCGAGTCCAGCGACGAGGAAATCGGCCGCCCCTCCGGAGGTCCGGATGGTCCGCCCCCTCCAGCCGTCGAGTCCACGACGCGGCGGGCCCGTCATGATCAGCTGGTACGGGCCCGTCAAGAGGCTGACGACCGGGCGGATGCCCTGCTGCCGCCATTCGGCCTCATAGAGCTGATTCTTCAACACATCCCAGTACGCCCGGTATCGGACGTTCGTCGAGGACGCGGCGAATCCGGGAACGCTCAGCACGTCGGTCAGCGGCAGGTCGGCGCCCGCCGACGTGGCCGGAACGAAGGCCGACACGTGCACGACGCCGGACTTCACCGCCGACAGCAACTCGCCGGCCCCGATCAGCTGCCCGGCCGGGTAATAATCGAACTGAACCTTTCCGCCCGTCCGCTCCCTCACCTCGTCCATCCAGACCTCGACGCCGTGCTTGACCAGGCCGTAGGACGCCGGCATGTCGTGCGCGACACGGAGGGTGATCGTGCCGTCGGAACCGACCCTCACGCTCGGCCCGCACCCTGCGGTGAGCATCAGCACGCAGAGGACCACCAACGCGATTCGGGCGAACTCCCTCGGCCTTCGACGCCTCACCATCCGCGCCCCCCGCTCGACCACTCTGCGCGTCGTTCCGACCCGACGTACATCCGATCAATCGTCTTCATCCTCGCCGTTCCTACGCCGTGCCCGACAAAGGAGTCGTCAGGTCGAAACAGTTCTCGGCGATCTCCCTGAAGTGCGTGGTGACGGCGGGGTCGTGGCCCGGAACGACAACGGTGTTCGGGCGCGCCGAGTAGCTACGCAACAGTTCGTACGTTCGGTACATGCCCGCCAGATCGGTGAAGACCCAGAATGGGCGGTCGAGAGCCATTTCGTCATAGAAGTGCAGCGCATCCGATGCCAGGACGACCGAGCCCGTCGACGTGGTCACATCAGTGAGCAACTGTCCCGGCGTGTGTCCCGGAGCCACTACCAGACGGATTCCAGGGAAGAGTTCGACGCCGCCATCGGGAACTTGGTAGAGACGGCCTGCGAGCTCGAGGCCTTTCACCGCTTCGAGTTCCTCATCACCGAGGGCCACACCGATGCACGGCCGACGCCCATAGGGGCCGGTGACGGACTCGTACTCGCTACGGGCGATGCTGAACGTCGCGTTGGGGAACAGGCCGGTGTTGCCGACATGATCCCAGTGCATGTGGGTGAGCACCACGTGGTCGACGTCCTCCGGCGCGATGCCCATCCGCGCGAGAAGCTCCTCGGGGAGCGCCGTCAGAGTCCGCCCCCGCTCGCGCGCACGCCGCGGCGAATAGCCGCAGTCGACCAGCACGGTGCGAAAGTCGTTTCGTGCCACGAAGATGTAATAGTCCGACGCAATCGAATGATCGGCCTCACCGTAGACTTCGTACGCGTAATAGGTACTCGAGGCGGTGCCGTCCTCTCTGAAGGCATAGCGCAGGGCAACGACTTCATACTCGGAATCAGTCATGACTGTTCTTCTCCTCTAGTTGTGTGAACGTGCCAGACGGAGCGGATGGGAGCCGCTCGCCTACTGCAAGACGGCGACCAGACCTGTGACGTCGGCGATCGAGTCCACCACCACGAGGGCTGCACGAACTTTCCATCGACGAGTGACTCGGACGCCTGGCTGTCGTCAGCCGTCGTGGATCGAACAGGAGTCGCTGCGCGCCTCGTGCGGGTTCAGTCACCATGCAGTTCAGACCATCACGGGTGACCTCTCAGCTGCTTCCTCGGTGAAGTGACAAGCGGCGGCGGAGTCCGCACCTGCCGCTTTGCCGTCAAAGTTGGGCACCTCGGTTCGGCACCGTTCGGGCTCCCCGAGCTCTCGGTACAGCCAGCAGCGTGAATGGAATCTGCAGCCGGTCGGCTGGTCATAAATGGACGGCGGCGACCCGGAAATCGTCGCCAAGCGCTCCGTCGGACGGCGAATATCCGGAACCGCATTGATCAGGGCGCGCGTGTATGGATGCCGCGGAGCACTGAATACCGTGCGGGTCGGGGCGACTTCGACCAGCCTGCCCGCGTACATCACGGCTACCCGGTCGCAAACACTGCGCACTACACCGAAATCGTGTGTGATGAACAACATCGCCATGTTGGTGCGGTCGTTCAGTTCCTTGAGCAGTTCGAGATATGCGGCCTGAACCGTCACGTCCAAGGCAGTCGTCGGCTCGTCAGCGATGAGCAGCTCCGGTTCGGCCGCGATGGCGATGGCGCCGACCACGCGCTGTCGCATTCCCCCGCTGAACTGATGCGGGTAGTTGCCCAACCGTTCTCGGGGCTGCGGAATCTTCATCAAATCAAGAAGTTCGACCGCGCGGTCGGTCAGCGCTGTTCCCTTCAGAGGCGTATGCATCCTTAGCGGCTCGCGCAACTGCGATCCTATGGTGAACACCGGGTTGAGGGCACTCAAGGGATCCTGTAGCACCATCGAGATGTGGCGGCCACGAATCTCGCGCATCGCCCGCTCGGATTTGGTGAGCAGATCAGAGCCGTTGAACTTGATGGCTCCCGAGGTGATGTGGGCGATCGGTTTGGGCAGTAGCTGAAGGATCGCCGACGCGGTCAGGCTCTTTCCCGATCCCGATTCGCCGACCAGGCCCAGGGTCTCGCCTCGCCGTACGGCGAATGACACCCCCGAAACCGCGTGCCCGACGCCCAGACGTGACCTCATCTCGATCGCGAGGTTTTCGACCGATAGTATGGGATCATCGGTGTCCACCGAAGTCATAGCAAAGTAACCTTCCGGGTTTGAGCGCGTCGCTCTAGACAGCATCACGAGTGCGAGGATCGAGGTAGTCACGCAGCCAGTCACCGAAAACGTTGAGCGCAAGCACAATCAGCGCAATCGCGATGCCCGGCATGATCGAGACCCACCAGGCGACTCCGATGTAGTTCTGCCCTTCTGACACCATCGCGCCCCACGACGGCGTCGGTGGCGGAATGCCCGCACCAAGGAAGCTGAGCGACGCTTCGAGCATGATGACGTAGCCCATGTTGATGCTCAGCAACACCATGACGCTGTTGAGCACGTTCGGCAGGATGTGGATCAGCATGGTGCGTATCCGCGAACACCCGGTCACCTGCGCCTGTGCGATGAAATCCTGTTCGGTCAGCGACAATACGTCGGACCGGATGACTCGTGCGAACCGCGCCCACAACACGATGGACACCGCGATGACCACTGACGCCTGCCCGGGGCCTCGGGCGGCCGCCAACGCCAACGCCACGAAGATCGACGGAATGGCCAACATCGCATCAACCGTGCGCGAGATCACCGTGTCCACCCGGCCCCGGAGGTAACCGGCGATGACGCCGACCGCAATCCCGATCGCAGCCGACACCGCCAAGGCGATCATCACGACCACCAAGGTCACACGTGCGCCGAAGATCAACCGGCTCAACAGATCACGTCCCAACGTGTCGGTCCCTAGCCAGTGCTCCGCCGACGGCGGTTGGAGGCGGTCGCCGAGACTCGGCGTGTACGGATCGAATGGAGCCAGCAGCGGTGCGAACAGCCCGGCCGCGAGGAACGCGACGATGATGATGATCGCGGTCCACGGCAGGCGGCGCAGCGGGAAGCCGCGCCGTCGCGGCTTCGGAGTGTCGATCACCACGGGCTCGACCGGCGGCATCGCCAATTGCGCAGTCATATTCGTCATCACGCTCCCAGCCGGATCTTCGGATCGAGGTATGCCTGCAACACGTCGAACACCGCGTTGAGCGCCACGACCATGACCGCCGAGATGAGAATGATTCCCTGCACCAGCGGATAGTTACGGGCAACCACCCCGTCGTAGAGGAGCAGACCGACACCCGGCCATGCGAACACCTTCTCGACGACGGTGGTACCTGCCACCAGTAGCGACATGTAGACGCCGAGAAAAGCGACCGCCGACGACAGCGAGTTGCGCAGTGCATGTTTCCACCGGATGGAGCGTTCGGACACGCCGGTGATGCGGGCCAGCTTGATGTAGTCGCGGCCAAGGGAATCCAGCATGCTGGAGCGCACCAGCCGCATCATGCCGGCGATCATCATCAGCGACAGCGACGCAACAGGCAGGACGTAGTGAGTCCAGTCGCCCATTCGGGAGGCAGGCAACCAGCCCAGCTGTACGGCGAAGATGCGAACGAAAACCAGGCCGATCCAGAACACCGGAAGCGCGATACCGAGCGTCGCGAAGATCAACACGGCCTTACGGACGATGGTGAACCGCGACGTCGCACCGATAACGCCCAGGACTGGGCCAAGGATGACGACGATGACGAACGCGGGCACGACGAGTGCAAGGCTGTTGAAGATCCGCTCCGCGAAGAGGTCCGAGACTGGTACCCGGTGAGTGAACGACACGCCGAAGTCGCCGGTCAGCAGGCTCCCGATGTAGACGAAAAATTGCTGGTAGAGGGGTTTGTCCAGACCGAGTTGCCGCGCGATGTTCTCCCGTTGGGCCGGTGTCGCTTCGATGGGGACGAGGGTGTTGAGGGGGTCACCGGTGACCCGCGACAACAAAAAGACGAGAACCGCCAGTATCGCGATGGTGAGCGCGCCCTGGCCCACCCGTCTGGCGATGAACGTACCCACCTACTCACCTCCTTGCGCCGACGGTCCCGTCAAGCTGTCGATCAAGGCTTTTCGTTGCGGTGACGCGACGGCTTCGGCCGGAAAGTGACAGGCTGCCCGATGTGTACCTAAAATTTGCTGCAGCTGAGGCTCTTCGGTTCGACACCGCTTCGGATTACCCAACGACTGCGCCAACCAGCATCGCGTGTGGAAGCGACATCCTTTCGGAGGATTGACCGGTGACGGGATGTCGCCCTCCAGAATGATCCGGTCCCGGCCGGCTGAAGCCTCCTCACGCGGGATGGACGCAGACATCAGCGCCAGCGTGTACGGATGAGTTGCATTGCGGAAGATCTCGCTGTTGCTGCCTTTTTCCACGATCGTGCCGAGATACATCGCCGCCACCTGATGCGCGAGATAGCGGACCGTGGCCAGGTTGTGTGTGATCAGTACATACGAAACGCCGAATTCACCCTGAATTCGCTTCAGTAGGTTGAGGATCTCGGCGCTTGTCGAGACATCCAACGCCGACACGGGTTCGTCGAGCACAATCACCGACGGGCGGGTGGCGAGGGCCTGGGCGATCGCGACCCGTTGTTTCATCCCGCCGCTGAGTTGGTGCGGAAACCGGTCTGCTACATCCAGGGTGAGCCCCACCGGCGCGAGCAGATCGCCGATTCGTGCCTGCGCGTCGCTACCCCGCAGCCCTTCGATCGTCATCAACGGCTCGGTCACGATCTTCTTCACGCGGCGTCTCGGGCTCAGAGCACTCGACGGATCCTGGAACACCGCCTGGACCGACCGCCGATAGGCGCGCTGCTCCGTGCGGTCCAGCTGCCAGATACCGTCGCCCTTGAACAGCACGTCACCACCGGTCGGCTCGCCCAGTTGCAGTATCAGACGGGCGGTTGTCGACTTCCCGCATCCTGATTCGCCCACGATCGCCAATGTCTGCTGCTGCCCGAGGTCGAACGAAACCCCGTCGACCGCCTTCACTACGCCCCGCGACTTCGACCACGGCCAACCGCCCCGTAACATAAAGTGTTTGCGCAGATTCCGCACTGACAGCAAGGCGGGTGGCTCGGACGCGGTGCCACTCTCGGTGGACACCGCCGATGGCACCGCTGTCATGACGACTCCGCGAGCAGGACGGTGACCTCGTTGATGTCCTCAACCGATTCCAATCCCACGCAACCGTTGTAGAACTGGTCGAAGCGCTGTTGACCGATGCGACGTACCAACAGTTCTTCATACTTCTCGCGAATGTCATCCCAGGTCGGTGCAGGAGTCCTGAACCGATGTCCTCGCGGGTGCTCGATTTTGCGCGACACCGTCTGTCCGTCGGTCTCGATGGTCACATGCGCGCTGCGACCCTGTGGCTGTTCCCGATCTAGTTCTGGATCGCTGATCAGATCGATGCGCGATTTCAACTGCAGGACAACGGGATCGTTCTGCAGCACACTGGAATGTGCTTCGTCGAAGCCCAATTTTCCTGCCACCAGAGCGACCGCCACCATGTGCTGCAGACAGATGGTCGGCATGGATCGGTTGTTGACCACGCTGGCCGGATGAGACTGCATCCGGACAGTGATCCGTTTGATGCCTTCCGGGTTCAGCCCGTACTCACTCTTCATCCCCAACACCGCTTCGACGGGCGAGTGGATCGGGTAGCCGGCGGAGTAGAACTTGAAGTTCGCGCCCATCACGGCATAGTCGACGCCGAGGTCCTTGTTCAGGTGTTCTTCGCGACCGTTCTGGCCCCACGTGTCGATGATGCCGCCGCGGGCCTCGAAGATGTTGTCGCTGGCCTCGAAGCCGGCCGCAGCCATCACCGCACCGGTGACTCCGGCGAATGCGGACTGCCCGGTGACGAACGCCTTGCTCATGTGCCTGCGCTCGCCGTAGGGCGCGTTGAGCGCGACACTCTGCTGCGCCGCCAGTGCCGCGGCGAACAGGTGGCGATGCTCGTCGAGGCCCAGCAGCCTGGCGCACGCGAAAGCCGCGCCCAGCGAGTGCAGCGAGCCGGGATCAATGCCGTGGTTACCCATCATCGGCGCCAACCCTCCGGTCACCGAGATGGTCCGCGATCCGACGTCGTAACCCAGCGCGACCGCGTTGATCAGATCTCGCCCGGTGGCGAACTGGCGTTCTGCGATCGCAGCCGCGGCAGGCACGATGATCGCCGCCGGGTGGCCGGTACCGAGAAAGTCGGAGGTCGCGTGCACACTGTCGAATTCGTCGGCGTGCCCTGCGGTGCCATTGGCAAGGGCGGCCAGTGGGGCCGGGCACCGATCACCGGAATGCAGCACCACCGACTCCGGCTTACCACCGTAATTGTGAACGTACCGGCTGATGATACGTCCAGCCGGCAGCTCGGCACCCACGAAACTACAAGCCAGCTGGTCGAATACGATGAGCTTGGCACGATCACTCACTTCGTCCGGCAGGGTTTCGAATCGCGAAGCGGTGGCGTACTGGGCGAGCTTGTACGCGGCGCTGTCGATCAGGGTATCTGCGGCGACTTGATGTTCTTTCAGCATTCCACTTCCCGAATCTGGTTTCTACCGTTGGAATTGGAGCTAGGAGGACCCCGGAGCTCCCGGCACCTGGATCGTTTCGAAAGTGCGCCCGAGGAACGGATAGGCCCGGATTGTCGACCAGGGCCCGACGGTTTCGGGGTTGACCGCGAATACTGCGTCAGTACTGGCTATTTCGAGCACGGTCCAGGTGTCCAGGAATCGCTGGTAGGCCTGTTGGACGAGGTTCCGCCGTTCCCCCTCATCGAGGGTGGCAGCGGCACGGTCGACCAGAGCTTCAAGTTCGGGGTCCTTCACGCTCTGCACGGCACCGCCTTCTTCACGTACATAGGCCGCGAAGGCGCCGATGACGTCGAAGCGGGTTGCCGCACCGTGGATGTTGGCGTCGCCGGCATTGAACGTGTCGCCCGGATCGATGTTGACGAAATGCGGCCGGTATGAGTTGTAGTCCGTCGGCACGATATTGGCCGTCACACCGACCTGAGCCCACTGCGCCGCGACGATTTCAGCGATCTGGCTCAGGCCCGGGACACCGGGGCGTGCATAGGAGAACAACTGGAGTTCAAACCCGTTGGGATATCCGGCATTTGTCAAAAGTTCGCGTGCCTGTTCTGGATCGTAGGCGTTGGCTTGCGCTGCCCAGTCCCGGAAATATCCTTCGTCGATGCTCTCGGTCGCCGGCGAGGTGTTGAACGGCGTGGTCTTGAGGTCGGCGTAGCCGGCGAGCACCGAATCGATGATCTCCTGCCGATTGATCGCCAACGACAGCGCCCGGCGCACGTCGGGGTTGCCGGCCGGCTCCGTACGCGAAGCTTCTCGCCACGAGCCCGGGAAGAACATCCCGATCTCGCCGGAGTTCTCAACCGTTCGGATTTCCATCCCCGCAGCCTTCAACGGCGCTGCCTGGTCGGGTGAGACGGTGATGACGTCGACTTCACCGGATTGCAGCATGGACACCTGGGTGGCTTCTTCGCTGACCCGCAGAATCTCCACCCTCTTGATCGCCGGCGTGTGGCGCCAGTGATGATCGAGGGATTCGAACGACACCGCGTCTCCTGCCCTGCGACTGACGAATCTGAACGGGCCACTGCCGATTGGCGCCCGTTCCATCAGCTCCCGCTGCTGCTCGAAGGTCGGCCCGCCTTCGTTGAGTAGGTAATCCTTCGGCATCACGATTCCGATCACCGATTGGTGCGGCGAAAGTAGGTATGGCAACCCGGATTGAACGCCTTTGGTGTGGATGGCGACGGTGTCAGCGTCGACCACCGCCACGTTGTCGATCTGCTCACGCGCCAGGGTGGAATCACCCGTCGCGGCCTCGGGAGCCATCATCCGGTCGAGGCTGAACTTGACGTCGTCGGCGGCCAACTCCTCACCGTTGTGAAAGGTGATCCCGTGGCGGATGTTGAAGGTCCACGTGCGCCCGTCCGGAGACAGCTCCCACGACTCAGCGACGCCAGGGGCGATCTCGCTGTTAAGCCCGATTTCGAGCAGTGAGTCCCACATCAGGTACTTGGCGACGCGCATCCCGCTGTTGGTTTCCATCGCGGGATCAAGCGCGTCATTCTCAAAATCGGAGACCGCGAATCTGACGGTCTCCCCCGCCGGACCTGAATCCGTCGCGGATCCGGCGCACGCCGTGGCGACCATCAGACACGTCATCGACGCGATGGTGAAGAACGCCGAACGCTTCCTTCCGAGCCTCGCCATCTGACGCTCCTGTTCGTATTTACGTATGAATGATCGCGATTGCGACCTTTAGGAGACTAAATGGGGCCCAAGGATGTGTCAACAGTCACTCCAACGAGATATTGGGGTGCCGATCACAAATTGACAGGAAACTCAGCGCCTGGCTATGGTCAGTGTCTCTAATCACGGAACTGTTATCGCAATATCGAACGATCAGGTGCCGGATGTCGAATCCAAAACTGCGAGCGCTCGCCGTGGTCGCAGCTCTGTCGGTTATCGGGTGCAGTGTGTCGTTGAACCCCTCAACCGCGAACGAACACGCCGACTTTGTCGCAGCGAACACCACCGCAGGGTCACTGCGGGGCAAGGTTTCCTTCGACGGCACCGTCGACGTGTTCAAGGGCATTCCGTACGCAGCGCCGCCGCTCGGCGGTCTGCGGTGGAGGCCGCCTCAACCGCCAGAGCCGTGGACGGGCACACGTGATGCAACCGCACCGGGCAGCCCTTGTCCACAGTCCGGCAGGCTAGCGAGCACGAATGAGGATTGCCTTCATTTGAACGTGTGGGCACCGCACCATCGCACGGAACGCAAGCTGCCGGTGATGGTCTTCATCCACGGTGGTGGCCAACGCCAGTCCGCCGCACACGAATACAACGCGGATTGGCTGGTCACTCGGGCGCGACCGGTCATCTATGTGTCGATGAACTATCGATTGAACACATTTGCCTTCTTCGCGCATAAGGCTTTGACCGCAGAACATCCCGACGTAGGCTCCGGAAACTACGCAATGCTGGACCAGCTCCAGGCACTGCGATGGGTACGAGAGAACATCGCCAACTTCGGCGGCGATCCCGATAACGTCACGATCTTCGGGGAATCCGGTGGTGCACAGGCTGTCTGCCTTCTCCTTGCATCACCGCTGGCGCGCGGGCTCTTCCATCGCGCGATCTCGCAGAGTGGTCCCTGCCAGTGGCAGTTGTATCCGTCGCTGACCGCGTCCGAGCAGCGCGGAGCGGAGATTGCACACGAACTCGGCTGTACCGAGCCCAACCCGCTCCCCTGCTTGCGCGCCCTGCCGGCCAGCATCATCCTCACCAAAGAGCAGGGCGCGACCACCAACACCGCCGGCGCACAGCCAGCTTGGGGTGGCGGCGCGTTACCCCTGCCGATGCGAGAGGCGATGGCCACCGGCCAGTTCAGCCGGGTGCCGCTAATGCAGGGGGCAAATCGTGACGAGGCGCTGTATCAACTGGCCGAGAAGTACGGCGGTGAAACCGACTCGGTGACTGCAGAAGATTACCCAGCGATCCTGGGATCCTACTTCGGTGGCTCGCGGGTCGCGGCGATTCAACAGCAGTATCCACTGGCCAACTACTCCGCCCCAATTTATGCGCTCAGTGCCGCCTTGACCGACTCCGGGATGATCACGAACAACCGCATCGGGTTGTGCAACCTGAATTTGGCGAACCAACTCGCCGCGCCACATGTTCCGTTGTATGCGTACGAGTTCGCTGATCGAACAGCGCCCTATCCCACTCCGATCTTCGAGGCGACGGGGGCGCTCGACGGTGCGGCGCACACCAAGGAGCTGTCGTATCTCTTCCATCAGGGCGAGCTGAGTCCCGCACAGCGACATATCTCAAACACGATGATCAAGTACTGGACAAACTTTGCGGCGACCGGCGATCCGAACGCCGAAGGACTGCCCGCCTGGCCAGTGTATAAGCCTGACGATCAAAACGTCATGGTGTTCGACACCGCCGACGTCGGTTCAGACATCGGCTTGTCAGATAGGGCGAAATGCAAGTTCTGGGCAGAACAGGGATTCAGCACACTTGCCGGCCCCTACCCGACTCCCACCGCGAGCGGACCGCAGTACGAGTAGCCGGCCGGTGAAATGTAGTGGATTTGGATTCCAACGCTCATGGACAACGGTGCTGATCCGCAGTGTCGGTTGACGTCACATCAACCTCGACCATGCTGCACAACAGGCTTTTCGGTCGAGCCACAGCTACCATGCACTGGGTGACTGCCGCCTCCGGCTGGATCGCAACGACCGGCGATGATTAAGGAGCGCTTTCGCGATCTACTAGTGATCACCCGGTAACCCTGGGCCTGAAGTGCATTGACCCTCCGCTGGGGCAAAGTCCGGTGGGCGTCGGGCGGTATACCCATCCGAAGAACGAGGCTGCCGACGCGGGCGCAATACCCGTGAACGGAAACCACTTTTCCATCTTCGAACTCCTGTCCTACGTAGATGGTGGAATGCCGGAATCTCGGACACTCTTCCACAGAACAGGAATCCGCCCGTCTGGATCCAGTAAACATCTTCCCTGGTCCTGACAACACCGCCGAATGAAAGGGTCCCTCTGGCATCAACGTGCAGGTGCCTCAACGCCAGCCTGGGCGAGCACCGGCGGCGTCAGCCGCTCACCGTGAATCGTGATACCCGCGAGGGCAGCGTTGAGTTCAGTGAGTTCGTCGGCTTCGAACGTGACTTGCTGTGTACCAATGTTTTCGAGAAGGTGCGGGATCCGAGTGGTACTCGGAATGGGCACGATCCAAGGCTCTTGCGCCATCAACCACGCCAGGGAAATCTGCGCTGGAGTAGCGCCTTTGCGTAGTGCCCACCGCTGAATCAGTTGCAGGAGTGGCATATTGGATGCCAAGTTCTCCGCGCTGAAGCGGGGCACAGTGGCGCGGAAGTCGCCTTCGGCGAACTGCGTGAACGGGGTGACCGCCCCCGCAGTGAAGCCCATTCCCACCGGAGCCCATGGCACGAAGCCGATTCCGAGCTCCTCGCACAGCGGCAAGACCTGCTGCTCGGGTCCCCGCCACAGCATCGAGTACTCGTTCTGGATAGCAGCAAGCGGTTGCTCCGTGTGGGCTCGGCGGACCGTATCCAGACCGGGCTCGGACAGACCGAAGTGAATGACCTTGCCTTGAGAGATCAGATCTTTGACGGTGCCAGCCACATCCTCAATGGGCACGGTGGGGTCGACGCGGTGTTGGTACAGCAGGTCGATATGGTCGGTCCGTAGCCGTTTCAACATCGCGTCGACCACGCGGCGAATGTGGTCCGGACGGCTGTTCAGGCCCCCGAGACGCTCTCCGGTTTGCGGGTCAAAATCGAAACCAAACTTCGTCGCGATAACCACCTGATCACGGACGGGTTCCAGGGCCTCCCCCACGATTCGCTCCGACTCCAGCGGCCCGTATGCCTCGGCCGTATCGAAGAACGTCACACCCTGGTCGACAGCCGTTCTGATGAGGCCGACCATGTCTTCACGGGTGGTGACGGGCCCATACAACCTGCCGGTCATGGTCTGACAACCCAGCCCGATGCAGGAGACTTCCAGTGCCCCTAGTTGGCGACAGTCGCTGACCGTGATGGCAGTGACTGCGGGGGTGGCCTCGTCGTCAGCAGCGGCCGACTGAAGTGGCTGGTCGGATCGGCAGCCAGCTGCGAGCCCGGCGACCACGGGGATGGTAGCCACCCCGGCCGCTCCCATCAGGAACCTGCGTCGGCCGCACTCAGTCTGGCTGCCGTCCATGGCGATGTCCTCTCAAAATTCGTACATCCGCATCTGTTCTTCGTTGTGGTGCTCCCCCGCAGCGGGGGTGAGAGCGTTGAGCTTGTCGATCTGCGCGTCAGTCAACTCGACGGCGTCGGCGGCGGTGTTCTCTTCGACCCGCGAGACACGCTTGGTGCCAGGGATGGGGGCGATGTCATCGCCTTGGGCCAGCAGCCAGGCCAGAGCTGTCTGGGCGGGGGTAGCGCCGGCCTCGGCCGCGACGGCTTGCACCTCATCGGCGATCCGAAGGTTTCGCCGGAAGTTTTCGCCAGTGAACCGCGGGTTGGTCTTGCGAAAGTCGGCGTCGTCATCGAACTGCTCGGGAGACCTGATGGTGCCGGTGAGAAAACCGTGCCCCAGTGGGGAGAACGGCACCAGACCGATACCCAGCTCGCGCAGGACCGGCAGGATCCGCGGCTCCAGATCGCGGGTCCACAATGAGTACTCCGACTGCAACGCCGCGATCGGATGCACCGCGTTAGCGCGACGAATGGTGTCGACGCCGGCCGCTGACAGACCTATGTGACGCACCTTGCCCTCGCTCACCAACTCCGCCACCGCGCCGACGGTTTCCTCAATCGGAATATTCGGATCGACCCGGTGCTGGTAGTACAGATCGAGGTAATCGGTGCCCAGCCGCCGCAACGAACCCTCCACCGCGGTACGGATGTTGGCCGGGCTGCTGTCGAGATTCCACGGCCCGTCACCTGCATGCGAAACAAGACCGAACTTCGTTGCCAGCACCACCTGCTCACGCCGCCCCTGCAACGCGCGGCCGACGAGTTCCTCATTCGCGTAGGGCCCGTATATCTCTGCGGTGTCAATGAAATTGACACCCAACTCGAGCGCCCGATGAATCGTGCGGATCGACTCCGCGTCATCGCTCCCGGCCCCAATGTAGCCATGCGACATGCCCATCGCGCCCAAACCAATGCGGGATACGCTGAGGTCCCTCAACTTGATGTACTTCATTCGGTTCTCCGATCTCGGGGTAATTCGCCACACCAACAATCTTTTTCGGTCGTACCAGTACGGATGCTCAAACCTCGAGGCACACCCGTAACGCCATCTCCTGCCCGTCGTCACCAGCGACGACGCCGACGGGCCCGAGAGGCGGTTCGCCTCGCAAGGCCGCGCCCGCGAGTCACCAATATCCTCGTCGGGAAGTACGTCCTCGGCGTTGAGTCGCGAAACCGTGCCCTGAACGGCGGAAATTCGTACTGGGCTCAGCGCATTTCGGGGCTCGGGGTCAAGGGTCCACAGCGAGTACTCGCTCGGCACTGCGGCCATTAGGTCGACGACGTGGGCCCGTCGGGGCGTCGAGACGAGCGCGGTGAAAATGACGATCTGGTCCCGCGGCGGCGCCAGCACCCGTGTTGGCGTATGGCCAATACACGTCAGCGATGTCGATCTCGGCCTCGCCGACGGCGTTTCGATGCACACCGGTCATGTCCTCACGGTCACCGGGGTTGGGCGCGCACCCGGAGACATCCCGCAGCGCCGAGTTCGATTACCGACACCTGCAGGCCCCGGCCAATCACGCGTATGGGCATGCCTCCCCCTCATGCCTCTGAGATCTCGATCCCGTACTTGTCGCGGGTAATGTCTTCAGGCTCGGGGCCGCCGCGCACACCGGTGTCCAGAGCGTCCACAGCTGCAAGTTGGTCGGCGGTGAGTACAAAGTCGAAAACATGGAAGTTCTCTGCAATCCGCGACGGCCTCACCGACTTCGGGATCGCCTGTCTGCCCTGTTGCATATGCCAGCGCAACATCACCTGTGCGGGCGATTTGCCATGTACGCCCGCGATCTCGGCAATCACCGGATCCTGCAAAGTTGAGCCGTGGGACCCGTTACGGTAGAACGTGATGCCACCGATCGGTGACCAAGCCTGGTTGAGAATGCCGAGCTGGTCGTCGACCTTGAGCAACTCGGTCTGCCGGAAGTACGGGTGCACCTCGATCTGATTGACCGCCGGCACCACCCCGGTCTCGGCGATCAGCCGGTCAAGATGGGGCGGCATAAAATTGGAGACGCCAATCGCGCGCACTTTGCCGTCGTAGTACAGCTTCTCCAACGCCTTATAGGCCTCGATGGTCCGGTCAAATTCACCCGGCAACGCCTGGTGCAGGATCAGCAGATCGATCGAGTCGACACCAAGCTTGCCAGCCGCCTTGTCGAAGGCGTGCAGCGTGGTGTCGTACCCGTAGTCGGTAATCCATACCTTGGTTTCGATGAAGACGTCCTCGCGGCTCAGTCCCGAGCGGCGAATCGCCTCACCGACCTCCCGTTCGTTGCCATACGCAGCAGCGGTGTCGATGTGGCGGTAGCCGGTTTCCAGTGCAGCCCCGACCGCGGCGATGGTCTGGTCAGGAGGAGTTTGGTAGACACCGAAACCCAGGGCAGGCACCTGGACGCCGTTGTTCAGGGTGAAGTTGGGAACGCTCATGGTGTAACGATCACTTTCAATGCTTCGCGGGCGTCCATGGCGGCATAGGCGTCCGGTGTTTCGTCCGGTACAGCAGTGCGGTCGAGGACTCGGCCCGGCTGCACGCTGCCATCGAGCACCGCAGGCAGCAGCGTCTCGAGATACGGGCGCACGGGGGCCGCGCCGCCGGTAACGGTGACGTTGAGGCCGAACAGCGACCCGAATCCGACCGGCGCCTCCTCGTACTGCGGCACGCCGACCCGGCTAATGACGCCGCCAGGGCGGACAACGCCGACAGCCTGCTCGTAGGCCGGCATATGGCGCAGGGCTTCGAGCACGATCTGGCTACCGCCGTCGGTGATATCGCGGACCTTGGCGATTCCTTCGTCGCCGCGCTCGACGACGACATCGGTGGCGCCGAACTCCCGGCCCAGATTAGTGCGGGCCTGGTGACGGCTCATAACTACGATCCGCTCAGCCCCCAACTGCTTGGCCGACAACACCGCCAGCAGGCCGACCGCGCCGTCGCAGATCACGATGACGGTACGACCGTCGGTGACGCCGCCCTTGACCGCGGCGTGCCAGCCGGTGCCGTACACATCCGATAGGGTCAGCAGGGATGCCAGCAGCGCGTCTTCCGTCGGCTCAGTGACATCGAGTACTTTGACCAACGTTCCGTTGGCCGGCGGCACCCGGACTGCCTCGGCCCGGCCACCTGCAGTCCCGAGTCCAGCGTCGTTCCAGAAGCCACCGTTAACGCAAGAGGTCTGCAGGTCGGCCTGGCAGAACTCGCAGGTGCCGCAGAACACTGCAAATGGGGCGATGACGAAATCGCCGGTGTTCAAGGTGGTGAGCTCGGCTCCCATCTCCTCGACGACGCCGACGAACTCGTGCCCCATCGACACACCCTCGGTCGTCGGGGCCGAGGGGTGATAGGGGTGCACGTCGCTGCCACACACGCAGGCCCGCACCCCTCGGACCAACGCGTCGCCGGGCTTCTCGATCTTGGCATCGGGCGCGTCGATCACGCGGACGTCCCCCGCGCCGCACAGATAAGTGGCTCGCATGCTTCTAGTGAACGCCTTCAGAGGACATCGAGGGAGTCACGCTCGTTCGGGGTACCGGCGATACCTGGTTCGGTTCAGCGCGGACCTGAAATTCGTCGGCTGAGCCGACCGTGGGCGGTTCCGCCTGCGGCGACGGTGGGCCCGTCACGCCGTCTCGCGGATGCGGGCCACGCGGACAACGTCGTGGCGAAACTCACAGAGATGGGCCCTTGCCATGGGGAATATCCTTCCAGCCCGCCCACACCGGGCAACCCAACTCAGATGTCACCTATTCGTGCATTAGACCCGTTGTGCTCGGCATCGCTGAGTGTCGAGTCACGTCGTAGCCGAGTCGGCGGCGTAAGAATGTGCAGCTCTCACCACGCAGCTACGTACTGGAACCGCTAATCCTCTCGGAACCGACCGTGAGGCAGACCCCACCCCGTAAACCTGCTCACTTTTCGACCGGAGCAGGCTGCTCAGGATTTAACCGGAGCTGACACTCGCCATCGGCACGGTTAGGAAACTGAAACTCGCTCTCGGTCGCCGCTTCGGCGCTGGCACACGCTCCACGTCGGCATCGAAAAAGCGCGTTCTCCGCACACAACAACCCTGACGTCGAGAGCCCAGCTCACAGCGCGGCGACACCACGCTGTCATGGAGCCCAACGGCACCCACTCGGTCACGACAACATCCCGACGGAAATCAAGCGCCACGATGACCCCGGTGCCCGTCCTCCGAGCAGAATGATCAGGTGATCGAGCCCGAGAGATCTGACGTAATCCCAGCTTCGTGTCATATGTGCCAAAACATATGACATTTCGCTGGGATTATGACATTGACAGTGGGTTCCTGCAGAACCGTTGCCAACGGTTCAGGTAGCCGACCCACCCTGTTCATAGCCTTGCATCTATATAGATGAAGGCGCATACTGGGGACATGGACGTCTTCGAAGCCGTCGCCGAACCGAACCGGCGGGCCCTGCTCGACGCACTGGCCGGCGGTGAGCGCACCGCCGGCGAACTCGTCGCTACCCTGCCGAAATTGACCCAGCCGACCGTCTCCCGGCATCTGAAGGTACTGCGGGAGGTCGGCCTGGTGGAGGTGCGCGCGGATGCGCAACGTCGCATCTACGCGCTGCGCGCCGACGGGCTCGTCGAGATCGACGACTGGATCGAACGGTATCGCCGGTTCTGGACCGACCACCTGGACGCTTTGGAACGCCATCTCGCGAAACGGCAGGAGACCAGAAAATGATCCCCCGTGAGGGCCGGCTGACGATCGAGGGTGACCGCGGGGTCCTGACGTTCGAACGCTGGCTCCCCACCCCGTGGCCACGGTGTGGACGGCCATCACGGATCCAGAAGAACGCGCACAGTGGATGGGGCACACCACAATCGACGGGCGCCCCGGTGGTCACATCGAGATGGATCCGTCGGCACCGGATGTCCCGGCCGACGCCAAACGCATGACGGGACGGATCACGGTGTGGGAACCACCGCACATATTCGAACACGAGTGGCACCAGCGCGTCGTCGAATCCAGCGTCGTTCGTTACGAACTGCGGCCGGAAAACGGCGGTACGAGGCTGACTTTCAGCCATCGCGGGCTCGGCCTACGCAACGCCAACGGTTTCCGACCGGGTACAGCGGCCTATCTGGACCGCCTCGAGGCGCACCTCGACGGCGCACCGCTTCCCGACTGGGCGACACGCTATCGCCAGATCGCCGAATCACTCACCAGCACACAGGAGTAGCCATGTCCACCCATCCTCAGATCTGCGTTGCCTACCACTCCGGTTTCGGCCACACCGCGCACTTGGCCGAATCGGTCGCGACAGGCGCCCGCTCCGGCGGAGCGCACGTGCGCCTCGTACCGGTCGACGAGATCACCGACGAGCAGTGGCAGGCCCTGGACACCGCCGATGCCATCATCTTCGGCAGCGCCACCTACATGGGCAACGTCGCGGCGGCATTCCAGCGCTTCGCCGAGCAGACCGGACGCCGCTGCATCGAGGGCACCTGGCGGGACAAGGTCGCAGCCGGATTCACCAACTCCGGAGCCAAAGCAGGCGACAAGCAGTCGACCCTCATCAGCCTTGCAGTGTTCGCCGCACAACACCACATGCACTGGGTGAACCTGGGATTGCCGCCCGGCTGGAACAGCAGCGCAGGCAGCGAGGACGACCTGAACCGGCTCGGATTCTGGCTGGGCGCGGCGGCAGCCACCGATGTAGACCGCGACGCGGCATCGGTCCACCCCGCCGACGTCGAGACCTGCCGTCACCTCGGCGCGCGGGTGGCCGCGGTCACCGCACAGTTGTGTGCGGGACGCGATATCACCGAAGCGGCTTGAGCTCCTGCAGCATCGTAGGCACCAACTCGCTGACGGTGGGATGGATGTGCATGGTGCGCGATATCGCGGTGTAGGGCTTCTTGGCCGCCATGATGTCGAGGATCGAGTGGACCACCTCGTCACCACCCACACCGAAAATGGCCGCGCCGAGGATCTCCTGGCTCTCGGCGTCGACCAGGACCTTCATGAAGCCCTGCGTCTCCCCCTTCTCGACCGCGCGCCCGACCCGGGTCATGGGGCGCTTGCCCACCAACGCTTTTCGACCTGAGGCGCGCACCTGGGCCTCGGTCATGCCGGCACGCCCCAGCGGCGGGTCGATGTAGAGCGCGTAGGTGGGCACCCGGTCGCTGACCCGGCGGGGATCGTTGTCGAACAGGTTCGCGGCGACGATCTCGAAGTCGTTGTACGACGTGTGGGTGAAGGCCCCCTTGCCGTTGCAGTCCCCCATCGCCCAGATGTGCTCGACGCTGGTGCGCAACTGATCGTCGACGACGATGAAGCCGCGTTCGTCGACCTCGACGCCGGCCTTCTGCAGCCCGAGATCGTCGGTGTTGGGCCGCCGCCCGACGGCGAGCAGCAGATGCGTACCGGCGATCGGCTCCGCGCCGTCGCGCGGGATCACCTCGAAACCGTTGGCACGCTTGGTGAACCGGATGCCGGTCGCGTCGAGCACCACGGTGATGCCCTCGGCTTCGAGAATGTCCTTGATGGTCGCCGAGACGTCCTCGTCCTCGCGACCGGCAAGCCGCGGACCTTTCTCGACCACGGTCACCTCGGCGCCGAAACGGCGGTACATCTGCGCGAATTCCAGTGCGATGTAGCTACCGCCGATGATGACGAGATGCTCGGGCACCGAATCGAGTTCGAGGACGCCGGTGTTGGTCATGTAGCCGATACCGTCGAGTCCCGGGAAGTCGGGGACGACGGCACGCCCGCCGGTGTTGATGAAGATTCGCTCCGCCGTCAGCCGTTCACCGTCGACGTCGACGGTGTGGGGGTCGACGAACCGGGCGTGTCCCCGGATCAAGGTGGCCCCGTTCATTCCTTCGATCCAGGACTCGACGCCGTGCCGGTCGTCGAGCATGATCTTGTCCTTGCGGGCCTTGACCTTGGCCATGTCGACCGTGATGTCGCCTGTGCCGACGCCGTATTCGGCTCCGCGTCGGGCGAGCCTGGCCGCGTGGGCGCTGGCAACCAGCGTCTTGGTGGGAATGCAACCGGTGTTGACGCAGGTGCCCCCGACATGCTTTCGCTCGATCACCGCGACCGTCTGACCGGCGTCGGTCAACCTGCCTGCCAGCGGTGGGCCGGCCTGACCCGCCCCGATGACGATGGCGTCGAACGTACGTGTCATGTCACACCACCGCCGTCAGCGCCGCGATACCGAAACCGCCGAGGACCGCAACGGCGTCCTCGGACAACGCGATCGGCAGATCACGCCCACCGGTGGCGGCGACCAGCCGTCGTCGGGCCTCGGCGCCGCCGAGAGTCCCCAGGACCGCGCCGACCAAACCGGCGCCCAGGCCACCGAACTTGTACCCCCAGGCGGTACCGATGACGGCCCCGGCGAACGCGCCGGTGATCAGGCGGGTGCCGAACTGGATCGCGGTCTTGCGACTCGGGGTCTTCGGCAGTTTGTCGGTGACCAACTCCCCCACGGCCAGGATCGTCAGCACCGTCACGGTGATCGGATGCGCCAGCCACTCGGCCCAGGTGTTGTCCAGGTTGATCCACTGCAGCGCCGCGGCCCAGGCCACCACGGCCGGAGCGGTCATCGCCCGCAGGCCGGCCACCACACCGATGAGAAGAGCCAACAACAGAACCAAAAAGTGCGTCATGGCAGCCTCCGGGGTGGGTTGTCCCCCGGACGCTAACACGCCTGGCGCTGCAGCACCGACTGATCAGAAGCGGCAGAACCGGATGTCGGAGGCCAGAATCGCTTTCGCGCCGATCGCCGCGATCTCGTCCATGATCGCGTTGACGTCGCGTCGGGGCACCAACGCGCGCACCGCGACCCAGTCCGGATCGGCCAGTGGAGCGATCGTCGGGGACTCCAGGCCCGGGGTGACCGCGGTGGCCTGATCCAAAACCGCACGCGGGCAGTCGTAGTCCAACATCAGGTACTGCTGGCCGAACACCACACCCTGCACGCGCGCTGTGAGTTGGTCGCGCGCCGCTGCGTTTTCGTCCTCGTCACCGTTACCGTCGCGTTCGATGAGCACGGCCTCGGACTCACACAGCGGATCGCCGAACGCCACCAGGTTGTGCAATCCCAGCGTGCGACCGGAACCGACCACGTCGGCGATGACGTCGGCGACACCGAGCTGGATCGAGATCTCGACCGCACCGTCGAGCCGGATCACCGTGGCGTCGATGCCGTGCGCCGCGAGGTCCTTGCGCACCAGGTTGGGAAACGACGTGGCGATGCGCTTGCCGGCGAGGTCGGTGGTGGTCCACTCTCGCCCGGCGGGCGCGGCGTAGCGGAACGTCGAGTTGCCGAAGCCCAGCGAGAGGCGCTCGCGTACCGGGGCATCCGAATCGGCCGCCAGATCGCGCCCGGTGATCCCGAGGTCGAGCTGACCGGAGCCCACGTAGATCGCGATGTCCTTCGGCCGCAGGAAGAAGAACTCGACGTTGTTCACCGGGTCGACGACGGTCAGATCCTTGGGGTCACGGCGGCGCCGGTAGCCCGCCTCGGAGAGGATCTCGGCAGCCGATTCACTCAGCGCACCCTTGTTCGGAACCGCCACGCGCAACATGCCGGTCACGGTCACAGCTTCCGGTAGACGTCGTCGAGGGTCAGGCCGCGGGACACCATGAGCACCTGCGTCCAGTACAGCAACTGGCTGATCTCCTCGGCCAGCGCGTCGTCGCCCTCGTGTTCGGCGGCCAGCCACACCTCACCGGCCTCTTCGAGGATCTTCTTGCCGATCCCATGTACGCCGGCGTCGAGCGCGGCGACCGTGCCGCTACCGGCAGGGCGGGTCCGCGCTTTGTCGCTGAGCTCGGCGAACAAGGCATCGAAAGTCTTCACGGGCATGAATTGTTTCATGTCGGGCGGCAGCCGCCGCCCGGGGTGCACGCATGGCGGCTAGTGACCCAGCGCGTCGGCGTGCATGTCCTCCAGGTTCTTGCCCTTGGTCTCCTCGACCCAGCGCCACACGAACAGGAACGACAGCAACGCACACACCGCGTAGAAGCCGTACGCCACGCCAAGGACCTCGCGCAGACCGGGGAATGTCACCGAGATCAGGAAGTTCGCCACCCACTGCGCGGCGGCGGCCAGACCCAGTGCGGCGGCCCTGATCCGGTTCGGGAACATCTCACCGAGCAGCACCCACACGACCGGCCCCCACGACATGCCGAATGCCACCACGAACAGGTTGGCGGCGATCAGCGCGATGGGTCCGGTGGTCCCGCCGAGCTGGGGCTGGCCGTCGACCTGGGTGGCCGTCCCGAAAATCACGGCCATCGTCGCGAGCGTGACCGCCATGCCCGACGAGCCGATCAGCAGCAGCGGCTTGCGGCCGATCTTGTCGATGAGCGCGATCGCGATGAGCGTCGTCACGATGTTGGTGATGGATGTGATCACCGTGATGATGAACGACGAACTCTCGTCGAATCCGACCGCCTGCCACAGCACGTTCGAGTAGTAGAAGATCACGTTGATGCCGACGAACTGCTGGAAGATCGACAGGAACAGCCCCACCCACACGATGCCGTAGATGCCGCCGGTGGGCTTGCGCAGATCGCCCCACGACGGCTTGTCCTCGCGCTCCAGGGTGTCCTGGATCCGCGTGATCGTGATCTCCAGGTTCTTCTGCCCGAGCAGCATCGTCAGAACCCGGCGGGCTTCCGGAATCCGATGTGCAGCAACGAGATAGCGCGGTGATTCGGGAATCGTGAACGCCAGCAACCCGTAGACGACGGCGGGGATCGCCATCATCAGGAACATCCACCGCCAGGCCTCCAGGTTCAGCCACAGTTCCTCGCCGGACCCGCCTGCGAGTTCGGCGAGCGCCCAGTCGATGGCCAGTGACAGGAAGATGCCGGACACGATGGCCAACTGCTGCAGCGATCCGAGCCTGCCGCGGATACCGGGCGGCGAGGTCTCCGCGATGTAGGCGGGCGCGATCACCGATGCGACGCCGACGCCGATGCCGCCGATGACGCGGAAGATGATGACGATCCAGATGTGGGTGGCCACGGCCGTGCCGATCGCGCTGAGCAGGAACAGCACCGCGGCGATTTTCATGACCGCGATACGCCCGATCCGGTCGGCGAGGCGGCCTGCGGTGAGCGCGCCCGCGGCGGCGCCGAGCAGTGCCGACGCGACCGCGACGCCCAGCGTGAAGTTGCTGATCGCGAAGTGCTTCTGCAGGGCGTCCACCGCTCCGTTGATCACCGCGCTGTCGTAGCCGAACAGCAACCCGCCGAGGGCCGCGACCGACGCGATGCGGATCGCGCTCAGGCCCGAGGAGGTGGAATGGTCGTCGTCACCGTAGATGGACGGGGTGTCGTCGCTCAGCGGACCATGTGACATGATGCGTCCTCTCGGCGGGAGAGTGATACCGATCACATTCACAATGGCACACCGCGGTCACCCGCATGGCCGTATCCGTCGGGGTATTTCAGGCGGTCAGGCGCTCCGGGCCCAACTCCGCGTGGATCGCGCGCAGATCCTCGACCCCAAGCAGGCTCAGCGACTCCACCCGCTTGCGACGCGGGCCGTGCGGCACCTCGACGTCGTTGGGGATCACCAGCACCGGGCACCCCGCGGCCTCGGCGGCGGTGGTCCCGGTCACGGAGTCCTCGACCGCAAGGCAGTGCGCGACGGGCAGACCGAGCAGTTCGGCGGCACGCAGGTACGGGTCCGGCGCGGGCTTGCCGTTGGGCACCTCGTCACCGCACACACTCACCGAAAAGTAATGGCGGCCAATGCTGTTGAGCGCCCGCTCGGCGAGATCGCGTCGGGTGTTGGTGACCAGGGCCATCGGCACCTCGGCGGCGATCAACGCATCGAGAATCTCCTGAGCACCCGGTCGCCACGGCAGGCCCTGCTCGAACAACTCACCGGTGTAGGCATGCAGCCAGTCCGCGGACTCCGCCATCGCCACGGGATCGGGTTCCAGTCCGATGTCCTCGTAGACGATGCGCATCACCGTCTCCGATGAACCGCCGACCGTCGATTCCCGCACCTCCGGCGTGAGCACCGCACCCATGCGCTGGTACAGCGCGTGCATCGAGATGTCCCACAGCTTTTCGGAGTCGACCAGGGTGCCGTCCATGTCCCACAACACCGCCAGCATGTTCTCGATTGTGTCAGGCCCCGACGCCGAAGTCACATCAACGACGGTGTCGGACCACTCTTTTACCTTGGAAACCATGACGATTCTTGTGACCGGCGCCACCGGGAACATCGGCCGCCGCATCGTGGACCGGCTGATCGAATTGGGGGCGAACGACATCCGTGCACTGACAAAGAATCCGGCGAAAGCCGCCCTGCCCGAGGGTGTGAGCGTTTTCACCGGCTACCTCGGCGATGTCGAGTCGCTCGACGGCGTGTTCGACGGTGTCGAGCGCATGTATCTCGCCCCGTTCACGGCCACGCTCGATGCGACCCTCGACCGCATCCGCCGCGCAGGCGTCGGCTACGTCGTCGCACTCTCCGGCGGCGCGCACTGGACCGAAAACGCCGACACGGTGCGGGCATCGGGAGTACCGCACACCCAACTGGGGCCGGGAGAATTCCTCGACAACTTCACCATCTGGGCCGATCAGATCAAGCGGACGGGCACCGTCCGCGAGCCCTACCCGTCGGTGGTGGAGGCTCCGATCAGCATGGACGACATCGCCCGCGTCGCGGCGGCCCTGCTGGTCGCACCGTCCCACCACGGGCAGATGCTCGAACTCACCGGCCCCGAGGCGCTGACCCGCGCCGAGATCGCCGCGCAGATCGGCGCCGGCATCGGGCGCACCGTCACATTCGAGCAGTGCGGCCACGACGAGGCCGTGGCCGCGCTCGAACCCGTGATGGGCGACGCCGCCGGCTGGTATTACGACCTGATGCGCGGCGACAGCGAACGACAGCGCGCCAACCAACTCGTCGCCGAGCTGACCGGGACCCCGGCGATGACGGTCGCGCAGTGGGCCGCACGCAACGCCGCGCTGTTTCGATAAGCGCGGCACCGATTTTCGTGCGCGTCAGTCCTCGGGGTTGTAACCGAGGTTGGGGGCCAGCCAGCGCTCGGCCTCGGCCAGCGTCCAGCCCTTGCGCCGTGCGTAGTCGGCCACCTGGTCCTGGGCCAGCCGGCCGACGACGAAGTACTGCGACTGCGGATGCGAAAAGTACCAGCCGCTGACGGCGGCGCCCGGCCACATCGCCATCGACTCGGTCAACTCGATGCCGGTGCGCTTGGTCGCGTCCAGCAACCCGAACAGCGTCACCTTCTCGGTGTGCTCGGGGCAGGCCGGATAGCCGGGAGCCGGACGGATGCCCTGGTACCGCTCGCCGATCAGCGCCTCGTTGTCCAACTGCTCATCGGGCTGGTAGCCCCAGAACTCCGTGCGGACCCGCTGGTGCATCCGCTCGGCGAACGCCTCGGCCAACCGATCGGCGAGCGACTCCAGCAGGATCGCGCTGTAGTCGTCGTGCGCGGCCTTGAACTCCGCGATCTTCTCGGCGCTGCCCAGCCCCGCGGTGACCGCGAACGCGCCGATGTAGTCGGCCAGCCCCGTCTCCTTCGGTGCGATGAAATCGCCGAGCGACCGGTTCGGGATGCCCTCCCGATGCTCGCCCTGCTGACGCAAGTTGTGCAACGTCGTGAGCACCTCGGTCCTGCTGTCGTCGGTGTACACCTCGACGTCGTCACCGACGGCGTTGGCCGGGAAGAACCCGATCACCCCGTTGGCGGTCAGCCACTTTTCCTTGATCAGGGTGTCGAGCATCTCCTGGGCCTCGTCGAACAGCTTGCGGGCGGCCTCACCCGACGCCGGGTTGTTGAGGATGTCCGGGAACTTGCCCTTCATCTCCCACGCGTTGAAGAACGGCTGCCAGTCGATGTACTCGCGCAGTTCGCCGAGGTCGTAGTTCTGGAACTCGTGCACGCCGAGGCCGTGCGCCGGGACGGGCGGCGCGTAGCCGTCCCAGTCGATCGGCGTGCGGTTCGCGCGCGCCGCCTGCAGCGGCACCATCGGCCGCTCGTTCTTCTGGGCGTGCCGTTCGCGCAGCGACGCGTAGTCCTTCTCGGTCGCCTCGAGCAGCGCCGGGCGCTGCCGGTCGTCGAGCAACGCGGCCGCCACCGGCACCGAACGCGACGCATCCTTGACCCAGATCACCGGACCCGACCGGCGCGGTGCGACCTTGACCGCGGTGTGGGCGCGCGAGGTCGTCGCACCACCGATCAGCAGCGGAATGTCCATACCCTCGCGCTCCATCTCGGCCGCGAAGTTGACCATCTCGTCCAGCGACGGCGTGATCAGACCGGACAGGCCGATGATGTCGGCGTTGTGCTCCTTGGCCGTGTCCAAAATCTTCTGCGCGGGCACCATCACACCGAGATCGATCACGGTGTAGTTGTTGCACTGCAGCACCACCCCGACGATGTTCTTGCCGATGTCGTGCACGTCGCCCTTGACGGTCGCCATGACGATGGTGCCGTTGGAGCGGTCGGCGTCGCCCGGCTTCTTCTCGGCCTCGATGAACGGCAGCAGGTACGCCACGGCCTTCTTCATCACCCGCGCCGACTTCACGACCTGCGGCAGGAACATCTTGCCCGACCCGAACAGGTCACCGACGACGTTCATGCCGTCCATCAGCGGACCCTCGATCACCTCGATCGGCCGGCCGCCGGCCGCGGCGATCTCGGCGCGCAGTTCCTCGGTGTCCTCGTCGACGTGCGCGTCGATGCCCTTGACCAGGGCGTGCGTGATGCGCTCGCGGACCGGCAGGGATCGCCACTCGGCGGCAGCGGGATCCTCGCCCTTCTCCTTGGTGTTGAACCGCTCGGCGATCTCCAGGAGCCGCTCGGCGGCGTCCTCGCGCCGGTTCAGCACGACGTCCTCGATGCGCTCGCGCAGTTCCGGGTCGATCGAGTCGTAGGGCACCAGCGCGCCTGCGTTGACGATCCCCATGTCCAGACCGGCCCGGATGGCGTGGAACAGGAACACCGCGTGGATGGCCTCGCGGACCGGGTTGTTGCCGCGGAACGAGAACGACACGTTGGAGATGCCACCCGAGATGTGCACCCCGGGCAGGTTCTCCTTGATCCAGCGGCAGGCCTCGATGAAGTCGATGCCGTAGGTGGCGTGCTCCTCGATACCCGTCGCCAACGCGAAGCAGTTCGGGTCGAAGATGATGTCCTCGGCCGGGAACCCGACCTGCTCGGTGAGGATCTTGTATGCGCGCCCGCAGATCTGCTTGCGCCGCTCCAGGTTGTCGGCCTGCCCCTGCTCGTCGAACGCCATCACCACCACTGCGGCGCCGTACTTGCGGCACAGCCGGGCCTCTCGGACGAACTTCTCCTCGCCCTCCTTCATGGAGATCGAGTTGACGATCGGCTTGCCCTGCACGTTCTTCAGGCCGGCCTCGATGACCTCCCACTTGGAGGAGTCGATCATCACCGGGACGCGGCTGATGTCGGGCTCGGCCGCGATCAGCTTGGTGAAGCGGTCCATCGCGGCGACGCCGTCGATCATGCCCTCGTCCATGTTGATGTCGATGATCTGCGCACCGACCTCGACCTGCTGCAGGGCCACCGACAGCGCGGTGTCGTAATCCTCGGCCTTGATCAGGTTGCGGAACCGGGCCGAGCCGGTGATGTTGGTGCGCTCACCGATGTTGACGAACAGCGAGTCGTCGTCGATGTTGAGCGGCTCAAGGCCGGACAGCCGCGTGGCCACCGGGATCCGCGGCACCTGACGGGGCGGCTTGCCCTCGACGACCTTGGCGATCTCGGCGATGTGCGCGGGCGTCGTGCCGCAGCAACCACCGACGAGGTTGACGAAACCGGCCTCGGCGAAGTCGGCGACATAGGACGCCTGACGCTTGGGCACCTCGTCGTACTCGCCGAAGGCGTTGGGCAGGCCCGCGTTCGGGTAGCAGGACACGAACGTGTCCGCGATCCGGGACATCTCGGCGATGTAGGGCCGCATCTCGGGTGCGCCGAGGGCGCAGTTGAGGCCGACCGCGAGCGGCTGGGCATGCCGGACCGAGTTCCAGAACGCCTCGGTGACCTGGCCGGACAGCGTCCGCCCGGACGCGTCGGTGATGGTGCCCGAGATGATCACCGGCCAGCGGCGCCCACGCTCCTCGAACAGGCTCTCGATCGCGAAGATCGCGGCCTTGGCGTTGAGCGTGTCGAAGATCGTCTCGACGATGATCAGGTCGGCACCGCCGTCGACCAGGCCGCGCGCGGCTTCGAGATAGGCCTCGGCCAGCTGGTCGTAGGTGACGTTGCGGGCGCCCGGATCGTTGACGTCCGGCGAGATCGACGCGGTGCGCGTGGTCGGCCCCAGCGCACCGGCGACATAACGCGGCTTGTCCGGGGTGCTGAACTCGTCGCACGCGCTGCGGGCCAGCGCGGCACCGGCGTAGTTGATCTCGTAGCTGAACTCCTGCATGCCGTAGTCCGACAGCGAGACCGCGTTCGCGTTGAATGTGTTGGTCTCCAGCAGGTCGGCGCCCGCCTCGAGGTATTCGCGGTGGATGGCCTCGATGATGTGCGGCTGGGTCAGGTTGAGCAGGTCGTTGTTGCCGACCACATCGCTCGGCCAGTCCTTGAATCGTTCGCCGCGGTAGCCGGCCTCGTCGGGGCGGTCCCGCTGGATCGCGGTGCCCATCGCGCCGTCGATCACCAGAATCCGCTGCTTCAGCGCCGCCGTCAGTTGATCAGTGCAATCGGGGCGGATGTTCGGTGCAAAGGTCTCCGACCGAACGGCGTTCATGTGCACTCCTTCCGTAGCGGAAGGCGTCCTTGACTTCGTCGAGCGTGGCGGATGCCGGTGAGAACCGGGACCCGTTGCAACGCCTCTCGACGGAGAAAGTGTACGTCGTCTTTTGATCGACGTCCGGACGCCCAATTGTTCGCTGCGACCGACCCGACCGGCGTTGCCACGGCTGCGCCGGACCGACGAATCGCCGATCTCGGCGGCGACACCAGCGGCGAGGCGGTCACCAGGGGCCGATCAATATGCAGCGGAACGTTTTTCGTTTCGACCGCGAGGCGCCGAATCAACAGCCGACGGCTGGATCCTGATGGCGCCGTCGCATACAGCATCCGCGTCGCATCGGCCGCACGCGGGTGGTCGTGTGGTGCGTGGAAGTGTCAGAGACGGTCACATCGCCACAGTAGTCCGTGCATTCGACAAACCGCCCCGCGCAACCGACTCGACGGCAAGTCAAAGGGCTTACGCTGAGGATGTGACATCGTCGTATCCCCCCGTCGGTCGGCCCGCCGACCTGCCCGAATTGGAGAACGCCATCGTCGTGGCGGCGTTCGAGGGCTGGAATGACGCCGGCGACGCGGCAAGTGACGCGCTGGACCATCTGGATGCGATCTGGGAAGCCGAGACGATCGTCGAGATCGACGACGAGTCGTATTACGACTATCAGGTCAACCGACCGGTGATCCGCCAGGTCGACGGCGTGACCCGCGAGCTGGTGTGGCCGTCGATGCGGATCTCGCACTGCCGCCCGCCGGGCAGCGACCGCGACGTGGTGCTCATGCACGGCGTCGAGCCCAACATGCGCTGGCGGACCTTCTGCGCCGAGCTGCTGGCGATCGCCGACAAGCTCAACGTGCAGACCGTGGTGATCCTCGGGGCGCTGCTGGCCGACACGCCGCACACCCGCCCGGTGCCGGTGTCCGGGGCCGCCTACTCGGCCGAATCCGCCAAGTTCTTCGGGCTGGAGGAGACCCGCTACGAGGGCCCCACCGGCATCGCCGGGGTGTTCCAGGACGCCTGCGTGCAGGCCGGGATCCCCGCGGTGACGTTCTGGGCCGCGATCCCCCACTACGTCTCACAGCCGCCCAACCCCAAGGCGACGGTCGCGCTGCTGCGCCGCGTCGAGGACGTCCTCGACATCGAGGTGCCGCTGGCCGACCTGCCGCAGCAGGCCGAGGAGTGGGAGGCCGCGGTCAGCGAGATGACCGCCGAGGACGAGGAGATCGCCGAATACGTGACCTCGCTGGAACAGCGCGGCGACGCCGAGGTCGACCTGCACGAGGTGCTCGGCAAGATCGACGGCGACGCGTTGGCGGCGGAGTTCGAGCGCTACCTGCGACGCAGGGGCCGCTGAGCGCGTCCGGGCCAAACCGCCGCGGGCCGCGGGCGGCTCACCGGCTCCCGATCGACTCGGTGTGCGCGCTGGCCGACCTGCCCAGCGCGGCGACCTCGGCGTCCATCCGCGGAAGCAGGTCGGAGACGAGTCGCAGCACCGGCAACTCCCCCAACCGCGTCGACAGGACCGGCTTGAGCCACCGGAACGCCTCGACCCACCCCGGACAGTTGATCCGCCTGGCGCGCCGTTCGATGCCCCTGACGAACGCCTCGCCGCAGGCCGTCACCGAGGTGGTGCTCGACAGCGGCGGCGGCAGCTTGGACAGCATCTCACCGAACGACGGCAGATCGGCCTTGCTGTCCTGGACCATGGCGGTGTCGATCCAGCTCATGTGCGCCGATCCGACCGCGACGCCGCGGTGGGCGACCTCGAGCCGCAACGCGTTGGCGAACTGTTCGACGGCGGCCTTGGACGCGTTGTACGGCGCCAGACCCGGTGACGCGGCGTAGGCCGCGAGCGACGACACGATCAGCACGTACCCACGACGCCCGATCACCGACGGCAGCGTCGCCCGCACGGTGTGGAACACGCCGAGCACGTTGATGTCGAGGAGGCGCTTGACCGCCTCGGGGTCGACCTGCTGCACGGATCCGTAGCTCGCGACGCCGGCATTGGCCATCACGATGTCGATGCCGCCGAACCGTTCCACAGCCGCGTCGGCCGCGGCCTGCATCGCCGCGAGGTCACGCACGTCGGCAACGGCGGTGGCCACATCGTCACCCAGGGACGCGGCGTGCGCTTCCAGGGCGTCCGGGTCGACGTCGACGAGCATCAGCTTGACGCCCTTGCGGTGCAGCCGCCGCGACACCTCGGCTCCGACACCGCCCCCACCGCCGGTGATGAAGGCGACTTTCCCACCGAGTGAGTCTGTGCGTGATCCCATGGCGGCCAAAGTACCGCCCGCGTTGCTACAGGTCCACACCCAGCAACGCGTCGACAGCGGCGGCGACAAGCCGGGGTGATTCCGTGTCGTGCCCGCCGTAGGACAGCGCATCGGTACACCAACCATCAAGCGCGGCAATCGCTTTCGGCGTGTCCAGATCGTCGGCCAGGTATTGGCGGACCCGCGCCACCACATCGGTCGCGTCGGGCGCCTCCGGCAGCGCGGTGGCGCTGCGCCACCGGGCGAGCCGCGCGTTGGCCTCCTCGAGCACCTCGTTGCTCCAGAACCGGTCCTCGCGGTAGTGCCCGGCGAACAGGCCGAGCCGGATCGCCGACGGGTCGACACCCTGAGCACGCAGCTGCGACACCAGCACCAGGTTGCCACGGCTCTTGCTCATCTTGTGGCCGTCCCAGCCGATCATGCCCGCGTGCACGTAGTGGCGCGCGAAACGTCGCTCACCGGTGACGGATTCGGCGTGGGCGGCCGAGAACTCGTGATGCGGGAAGATCAGGTCGCTGCCGCCGCCCTGGATGTCCAGACCGGTGCCGATGCAGGTCAACGCGATCGCCGAACATTCCACGTGCCAGCCGGGGCGGCCAGGGCCGAACGGTGACGGCCAACTCGGTTCGCCGGGCCGCTCGGCACGCCACAGCAGCGCGTCGAGCTGATCGGCCTTGCCGGGGCGGTCCGGGTCTCCGCCGCGCTCGGCGAACAGCCTCAGCATGGTCTCGCGGTCATAGCCCGACTCGTAACCGAACTGCGTGGTGGCATCGGCGCGGAAGTACACGTCCGGGTACTCGGTGTCTTCGACGACGTACGCCGCACCCGAGGCCAGCAACTTCTCGACCATCTCGACCACCTCGGCGATCGCGTCGGTCGCGGCGACGTAGTCGTGTGGCGGCAGCACCCGCAGCGCGGCCATGTCCTCACGGAACAGCTGCGTCTCGCGGTCGCCGAGCTCGCGCCAGTCGATGCCGTCGCGCTCGGCCCGCTCGAACAGCGGATCGTCGACGTCGGTCACGTTCTGCACGTACCGGACGGTGTGGCCCGCATCCAGCCACAGACGGTGCACCAGATCGAACGTGAGGTAGGTCGCGGCGTGACCCAGATGGGTCGCGTCATACGGGGTTATGCCACACACGTACATGGTCGCGGTGGGCCCCGGCGTGACGGGTCGGACCTGACGATCGGCGCTGTCGAAGAGACGCAGCGCGGGGCCGCGTCCCGGAACCACCGGGATCATCGGTGCCGACCACGATTGCATGGCCTCGACTTTAAGGTGCTCGCTCAGGACGGCCTCCCGCCGGTAGGTCCCCGTGTCGCAACCAATGACAAATCCCCGCCCCGATACATTCCCGTCGTCGCGAACCGACCCTCACAGGGCCGCTCCGATCGCGTCGAGCAGGACCGAGGCCAGCTCGCGCCGGCACATCACGAAGTCGGGCAGATACGGGTCGGAGCGGTTGTACCGCAGCTCCGAGCCGTCCAGCCGCGACGCGTGCATGCCCGCGGCCAGCAACACCCCGGCCGGCGCCGCCGAATCCCACTCCCACTGGCCGCCAGCGTGGATGTAGGCGTCGACGTCGCCGCGCACCACGGCCATCGCCTTGGCACCCGCCGAACCGATCCGCACCATGCGGAAGTCGAGATGCTCACGCATGCGCCACAGCACCGCGGGCGGCCGGTTGGAACTCGCGGTGACCAGGATGGGGCCGGGCTCGCGCGGCGGGGGCGGCGTGATGGTGTCGCTGCGGTAGACCTCGCCGCGGGCGGGCAGCGCCACAACCGCATCGGACAGTCCGCCGTCGAGACCCACCGAGCGCTGCCACAGCGCGATGTGTACGGCCCAGTCCTCGCGTCCCGGCATGGAGTACTCGCGGGTGCCGTCGACCGGGTCGACGATCCACACGCGGTCCGCCCGCACCCGGGCGAGATCGTCGGCGGCCTCCTCGCTGAGCACCGGGTCCCCGGGCCTGGCCTCGGCCAGGCGCTTGAGGATCAGGGCGTTCGACCGCCGGTCCCCTTCGTCGCCGAGGTAGTAGGGGTCGTGGAAGCCGACCTCCTCGCGGATCCCCAGCAACAGCTCGCCGGCCTCCTTGGCTACTGCTGCGGCCAGTTCGGCATCGGTCGATGTCACCGTCCCAGTATCGGTGGCCGTCGGAATCCATGCGGTGGCGGGGCCGAAACCGGCCGGATGTCCAGCTCGACACTCACGGCCGGGCTAGAACGCTGGCCACGGGATGGGCCGGTGCCGATCCGGCGTCGGCATCACCGGGTTATCCAGCACCGCAACGATTCTGGCGTGCAATGCGGCGATCTCGCGCTGGGTGATGTGCCCGCACAGTTGCTCGGCCAGGCCGGTGGAGGCGGCGTGGAACCCGTCGCGCAGGGCGGCGATATCGGCCAGCGTGTCGTCGTCGATGGGCTTGCCCGCCCAGCCCCACAGCACGGTGCGCAGCTTGTCCTCGACGTGCAGCGTGACGCCGTGGTCGACGCCGTAGACCCCGCCGTCGACCCCGCTGAGCACATGACCGCCCTTGCGGTCGGCGTTGTTGATCAGCACGTCGAACACCGCGAGACGGAACAGCCGCGGATCGTCGGCGTGCACCAGGGTGACCTCGTCGCCGGCGTAGTCGTAGGCCTGCAGGATCGGCAGGAATCCCGGCGGGATCCGGCCCGCGGGCAGCAGGTCGACCAGTTCCGGGCCGGTGTCCGGGTCGTCGCCGACCTCGTCGCCGGGTTGGTCGACCCACCGCTGCACCATGCCCGGCCCCGCAGGCCCATCACGAACGATCGTGTGCGGCACCAGGTTCCAGCCGAGCGCGGCCGACACCAGATACGCACCGCGTTCGCGGCCTGCCAGGGTGCCGTCCGGGAAGTCCCACAGCGGCGCCTCGCCTGCCACGGGTTTGTACACGCAGTGGACCTGCCGGTCACCCAGGTGCGACTCGCACAGGAACGTGGCGTTGCTGGCCGAGCGGATCCGGCCGATGACGGTCAACTCGCCGCGTTCCAGCACCTCGTTGTCGGAACTGTCGTCGGGCTTGCCGCTGGCCGCGCCGCTAACCTCCGAGGTCATCTTCGGCTTCGGCCGCGGCACCCCGCAGATAGCCATTGGTGCGTACGCAGATGTGACCGTCGGGATCGAGCGGTTCGTCACACAGCGGGCAGGGCGGACGCCCGGCCGAGATGACCCGGTTGGACCTGGCCGCGAACTCGCGCGCCGACTCCGGGGTGAGGAACACCCGCACGGCGTCCGGGCCGTCCTCGGCGTCGTCGAGCACGACCGAGGCGTCGAATTCACCGTCGGACACTGCGAGCAGTTCCACGACGATGGTCTGGGCCTCCGAATCCCAGCCCAGCCCCATGGTGCCGACGCGGAACTCGGCGTCGACGGGCGTGATGAGCGGACGCAGGTCGTGGACCTCGCCGGTGTCGGGTGGGATCGGCGTGCCGAACCGGCGGTTGACCTCGAGCAGCAACGCATCGATCCGTTCCGCGAGGACGGCGACCTGCTGCTTTTCCAGCACGACCGAGATCACTCGCTTGTCGTGCACCGCCTGCAGGTAGAACGTCCGGTTTCCGGGTTGGCCGACCGTCCCGGCCACGAAGCGGTCGGGCGTGCGGAAGACATGAATTGCGCGGGCCATGGCACCTTCCAAAATACCGTTATCGGCGCGTCGGGTCAGTCAGTGGACCCACCGACCACCGCGTCGGTCGTCGGTTTCGCGACCAGCCCGGCGCTCAGTTGCGGGCCGGTGTGGTTGATGTGCATGACGAACGGACGTAGCTCGGTGTAACGAACCACACTCATCGAGGCCGGATCGGCGGTGATCCGCTGGAAGCCGTCCAGGTGCACGCCGAGGGCGTCGGCCAGCACGGCCTTGATCACATCCCCGTGCGTGCAGGCCACCCACAGCACGTCGGCGCCGTGCTCGCCGGCCAGCGCGCGGTCGCGTTCGCGGATCGCGGCCACCGCGCGGGCCTGCACCTGCGCGAGGCCCTCCCCGTCGGGGAACACCGCCGCGCTCGGCTGTGCCTGCACCACGCTCCACAGGGGCTCCTTGAGCAGCTCGGAGATCTTGCGGCCGGTCCACTCGCCGTAGTCGACCTCGGTGAGCCGCTCGTCGACGATGGGCTGCAGGCCCAGCGCGGCGGCCAGCGGGTCGACGGTGCGCTCGCAGCGCAGCATCGGCGACCGCACGATCGCGCGCACCGGCAGATCCCCGATCCGGCTCACGATCCCCTCGGCCTGTTCGCGGCCGCGGTCGTCGAGGTCGACGCCGTCGGACCGGCCCGCCAGGGTGTGGGCGGTGTTGGAGGTGGAGCGGCCGTGCCGCAGCAGGATGACAGTCATAGGGCCGCTTTCATTGCGCCGCGAGCACCCCGGTGCCGAGCAGTGCGAGCACCACCACACCGAGGACCACGCGGTATCCGACGAACCAGTACATGCTGTGCGATACCAGGAACTTCAGGAACCAGGCGATCGCGGCGAATCCTACGACGAACGCGATCACGGTCGCGACGATCAGCTGCGGGCCGCTCGCGCTCATCCCCTCCCCGACCGGGTGGAACGCATCGGGCAGTGAGAACAGGCCCGAGGCGAGCACGGCCGGGATCGCCAGCAGGAACCCGAACCGCGCGGCCACCTCGCGTTTGAGCCCGAGGAACAGGCCCGCGCTGATGGTCGCCCCCGACCGTGACACACCCGGCATGAGCGCCAGGCACTGTGCCAGACCCACGATGACGCTGTCGCGCCACGTCAACTGGTCGACCCGGCGGGCCTGCCTGCCGAAGTACTCCGCCGCCGCGATCACTGCCGAGAACACGATGAGCGCGGACGCCACCAGCCAGAGATTTCGTGCGCCCGTGCGGATTTCGTCCTTGAACAGCAGACCGAACACACCGATGGGGATGGTGCCGACGATGACGAACCAGCCGAGGCGGTAGTCGGAGTCGCGGCGTTCGGGGGCGAATAGACCCGTGAACCACGCCCTGACGATGCGGCCGATGTCCTTGGCGAAGTAGATGAGCACCGCCAGTTCGGTTCCCAGTTGGGTGACCGCGGTGAACGAGGCGCCCGCGTCGTCGTCGAAGAACACCCGCGATGTGATCGCCAGGTGCCCCGAGGACGAAACCGGGAGAAACTCGGTGAGCCCCTGCACAATCGAGAGCACGACCACTTGCAGCCACGACATCGCAGGAACGTCAGTCACGACGACGACCGTACCGTGACTTCGGGTGTGACCCCCGCTCCCGGCGAGTCCGGCAGCGCCCGACGGGCCCTCAGGCGCGGGTCACGGGCTGCGCGTCGGCCACCGCGTCGCGGACGGTGGCGGCGAGGCTGCGCTCGTCGGTGAGGTCGATCTCGGTGAGTTTGCGGGTCGCCACGGCAACGACGTCCTCTTCGGACGGGACGGGCCCGGACAGCCGCGGGCGGTACACCTCGATCACCAGTTGCTGGCGCTCGATGTGGAAGGAAAACGTCTTGCCGTCGCCGACCTGGCCGAACCCGCTGGCGTACACACCAGTGGTGATGTCCTCGAAGGCTAACTCACCATGGCTCAGTGAGCGGTCCGCGGCCAGGGTCATACTGGCACCATACCTCTACTTATGTGGCGACTGTTTGACTACGACACTAAATGGTCACCAAACGGCCACCAAACGCCGGAGAAATACCCGATGTTTCCCGCCCTAAACTGAGATGAACCCACAACCCCACCCGAGTACCGCCTCAACCGACCCGAGAGCCGTCTGTTGCGCCTTATCACTGCTGGTCAGCCCCTTTTCGCTGGCATCGTCTCGCTGACTCTGGTGTTGACGGCCGGATGCTCATCGAACGTGGTCGACGCGCCGCCGCCCACCATCGAACCCGCGCGGGCCGCGGTGTCCCCGCCCGCCACGCAGCCGCCCGACGGCCAGGTGCGCCCACTCGGCGCACCCGGCCAGGCCGCGGTGTTCGACCCGGCCACCCGCCGGCTCGCGGTGCTGAGCACCGACGCCGAGGGGCAGTCGGCGGTGGCGTTGCTGGGCGAGGGTTCGCAGGCGCCGGTGACGGTGCCGCTCGGCGCCACTGCCACCGCGCTCAGCGACGACGGCAAGGGTGGTTTGCTGCTGGCGACGCGCGGCGGCTACTTCCGCATCGATCTCACCGCGACGCCACCGCGGCCGACGCGCGTGGACGTCGACGGCAGAGCCGACACCGACTTCACCGCGATCGCCCTGCGCGAGGACGGCAACGTGGTGCTCGGCAGCGCCGACGGCGCGGTCTACACGTTGACCGGCGAATCCGCCGTCGGCGCCGAACTGAAGATCTTCGCGCGCGTGGATTCTCTTGTCACCCAAGGAAATACCGCGATCGTGCTGGACCGCGGCCAGACCTCGGTGACAACCGTCGACCCCAGCGGCACCAAGGCAGCGCACGCGTTGCGCGCGGGCGAGGGCGCGACCACCATCGCGACCGATCCCCGAGGGCGGGTGCTGGTGGCCGACACCCGCGGCGACGGCCTGCTGGTCTACAGCGTCGACCCACTGATCCTGCGGCAGCGCTCCCCCGTCCGCGGCGCACCCTACGGCCTGGCCGGGTCGGCAAATCTCGTTTGGGTGTCAGAGACCGCCACAAACACCGTCATTGGTTACGATCTGTCCACCGGTATACCCGTCGAGAAGGTGCGTTATCGAACCGTGCAGCAACCGAACTCCCTGGCCTACGACGAAACCTCCGGCACGCTCTACGTCGTGTCGGCCACGGGAGCGGGCGTACAGGTGATCCCCAACGCGACGGTGAAGCCATGACCAACATCCAGCGTGGGCTCCTGCCGCCGGGCTGGGACAAGGTGGTCGAAGAAGATTCCTCGGACGAGTACGACTGGGTGCCACTGCGCCTGCCACCCGACGTGACCAGGGTCAGCGCCAGCCTGCGGTTGTCGATCGAGGCCGAATACCGCGGCTGGGAACTGACCCGGGTCCGTGCCTACACAGACGGGAGCCGACGGGTGCTGCTGCGCCGTAAGAAGTCCGCCGCCACGATGCCGGGAACCCCGGACCAGCCGGCCCTGTGATGTACCGGGTGCTGCGGCGGGCGTTGTTCCTCGCACCCGCCGAGAAGGTCCATGTCTGGGTGTTCGCGCTGCTGCGCGGCGTCACGTGGGCCACGCCGCTGCGCCGTGCGCTGGCCCGCCTGCTGGCACCGCGCGATCCGATCCTGGCCAGCACGGTGTTCGGGGTGCGCTTTCCCGGCCCGCTGGGACTCGCGGCCGGCTTCGACAAGAACGGCCGCGGCCTCACCACGTGGGGCGCCCTGGGCTTCGGCTACGCCGAGGTGGGCACCGTCACCGCGCAGCCGCAGCCCGGTAACCCCGCGCCCCGGTTGTTCCGGCTGCCCGACGACCACGCGCTGCTGAACCGGATGGGCTTCAACAACGACGGTGCGGGCGCGCTGGCACAGCGGTTGGCCCACCACGAGCCCGACATCCCGATCGGCGTGAACATCGGCAAGACCAAGATCACCCCGGCCGAAGAGGCCGTCGCCGACTACGTCACCAGCGCGCGCCTGCTCAGCAGCCTGGCATCGTTCGTCGTCGTCAACGTCAGCTCCCCCAACACCCCCGGCCTGCGGGACCTGCAGGCCGTCGCCGCACTGCGTCCCATCCTCGCCGCGGTCAAGGCCGAGACCACCAAACCGGTGCTGGTCAAGATCGCCCCCGACCTCTCCGACACCGACATCGACGAGATCGCCGATCTGGCAGTGGAATTGGGCCTGGCAGGCATCGTCGCGACGAACACCACGGTGTCGCGCGATGGCCTGCTCACCCCCGGTGTCGCCGAGCTGGGAGCAGGCGGGATCTCCGGGAGACCCGTCGCGAAACGCTCGGCGGAGGTGCTGCGCAGGCTGTACCGGCGGGTCGGCGACAAACTCGTGTTGATCAGCGTGGGTGGTATCGAAACCGCCGACGACGCGTGGGAACGGATCGTCTCGGGCGCCTCACTGCTGCAGGGCTACACCGGTTTCATCTACGGCGGGGGCCTGTGGGCCAAGCAGATTCACGACGGGATCGCCGAGCGGTTGCGCGCCTGCGGCTTCACCTCGTTGAGCGAGGCTGTCGGATCAGCCGTGCGCTGACCCGACAGCCCCGAAAATCGTTGGTGCGCTGTTAGTTCTGTTCGTAGGTGCCGTGGATGACCGCGCGGGCGATCGCGTGGCCGAACAGGTTGAAACCCAGATACGCCGGCGTGGCGTTCTCCGGCAGGTCGAGCTTCTCGACGTCGACGGCGTGGACCGCGACGTAGTAGCGGTGCGGGCCGTGGCCGGCGGGCGGAGCGGCGCCGATGTAACGCTTGAGGCTCGCATCGTTGGCGAGCGTGACCCCACCACCGGGCAGCGGGCTGCCGTCACCGGCACCCGCGGGCAGTTCGGTGACCGATGCGGGCAGGTCGGCAACCGCCCAGTGCCAGAAACCCGATGCGGTCGGCGCGTCGGGGTCGTAGACCGTGACGGCGAAACTCTTGGTCTCGGCGGGGAAACCCGACCAGCTCAACTGCGGCGAGACGTCGGAACCACCCGCGCCCATGATGCCGCTGACCTGATCATTGGCGAGCGGCTGCCCGTCGGTGACCGACTCGGAGGTGAGGGTGAAACTCGGCAGCTGCGGCAAGTTGTCGTACGGACTGGTCATCAGATCCCTTTCCTTTGAGTTCGGTCAGCAGTTCTGCAGGAAGTGTTCCAGAACGCCCGCCCCGAATCGCAGGGCATCCACCGGAACCCGCTCGTCCACACCGTGGAACAGCGCGGCGAAGTCCAGATCCGGCGGCAGGCGCAGCGGCGCGAACCCGAAGCACCGAATACCCAAGCGCTGGAACGACTTCGCATCGGTGCCCGCCGACAGCATGTACGGCACGATGCGGGCATCGGGATCCAGTGCGAGCAGGCTCGCGTTCATCGCGTCGACCAGGTCACCGTCGAACGAGGTCTCATACGACGGCAGGTCGCGCTCCCAGGAGCGCGTGACGTCGGGCCCGATGAGCTCGTCGACCTCACGCTCGAACGCCTCCTTGCGGCCGGGGATGACCCGGCAGTCGATCATGGCCTCGGCCACCGCGGGGATCACATTGGCCTTGTAACCGGCCTTGAGCATGGTCGGGTTGGCCGTGTCGCGCAGGGTCGCCGACACGATGCGCGCCACGCCACCCAGTTTCGCGATGGCGCCCTCCAGATCCGGTGAGTGCACGTCGAACGTGTACCCGGTCTCCTCGGCGACCGCCGTCAGGAACTCCTCCACCGCCGGGCTGAGCACCAGCGGGAACTCGTGGCGGCCCAGCCGGTCCACGGCGCCCGCGATCGCGGTCACCGCGTTGTCGTCGTGCACCATCGACCCGTGCCCGGCGCGACCACGCGCGGTCAGCCGCATCCACGACAGGCCCTTCTCGGCGGTCTCGATGAGATACAGCCGCCGTTCACCACCGTCCTTGCGCGGCACGGTCAGTGAGAACCCGCCCACCTCGCCGATGGCCTCGGTGACGCCCTCGAACAGATCCGGCCGGTTGTTCACCAGCCAGTCGGCCCCGTAGGTGCCGCCGTGCTCCTCGTCGGCGACGAACGCGAACACCAGATCACGCGCGGGCACGATGCCTGCGCGCTTGAAGTGCCGCGCGACGGCGATGGTCATGCCGACCATGTCCTTCATGTCGACCGCGCCGCGGCCCCACACGTAGCCGTCCTTGACCGCCCCCGAGAACGGGTGCACGCTCCAGTCGGCCGGTTCGGCGGGCACCACGTCGAGGTGGCCGTGCACCATCAGCGCACCGCGCGACGGGTCGGCACCTCGCAACCGGGCGAACACGTTCCCCCGGCCCGGGGCACCGGACTCGATGTACTCGGTCTCGTATCCGACCTCTTCGAGCTGCCGGGCCACCCAATGGGCACACTCTGCCTCACCTTTGGTGGTCGCCGGGTCCCCCGTGTTGGAGGTGTCGAACCTGATGAGCGCGCTGACGAGATCAACCACCTCGTCCGCACTGGCCGCGGAGACAGTCACAGTGACCATTCGTACCATTGCGGGCCGGTTCGGGGGCTGCCGAGAGGTCCGAGACGCGCGCGACGAGTTCTCCGGACGCTTCGGCCCTGCCGGTTTGGGTTCCGGGGCTACAATCCGTTAGCCTTAGGCGCCCAACCCGCGAGGGTGGGAAGCAGGTCCGAGTGGCGGAATGGCAGACGCGCTAGCTTGAGGTGCTAGTGCCCTATTAACGGGCGTGGGGGTTCAAGTCCCCCCTCGGACACTCCTCGAAAATCTCCTCTCTCCCGCGGCTCGTTCGCCGGCTATGACGGCCGGTCCTCGACATCATCGTCGACCTCGGACAGGTGACCCAGGATCCGTTCACTCAGGGCGGCCAGCATGTCGAGCTCGGCGGGGGTGAACAGGTCGATGAAGTTCCTGCGGACATCGGACACGTGCCTGGGCGCGGCTTCCTCGATGGCGGTGCGGCCCGCAGGCAGCAGGCGGACCATCGTGCTGCGGGCGTCCTCGGGGTTGGGCTCGCGACCGATCAGGCCGTCCTTCTGCATGCGCCGAACCTGATGCGAGACACGGCTCTTCTCCCAACCCAGCGTGTTGCACAACTCGTGGGCGGGCATGCGGTCCGTGTCATGGCCGGAGAGCACAGCCAGGATCTCGTAGTCCGCGCCGGACAGACCGGACTCCTGCAGACCGCGATTCAGGTGCGCGACCAGCCGATGATGCGAGTGCATGAAGGCCCGCCAGGCGCGGTCTTCCCGAGGGGTCAGCCAGTTCGGTTCCATTCGTTTCCACCCAAACCTTCCCGATTGGTTGATGCATCAACAACTGTCCCGTAAGGTGGACCTGTCAACCTTTCGATCGTAGATCAGACAGGACATCTCATGAGCAACATCAGCATCATCGGTACCGGCAACATGGCCCGCGCCATCGGCACCCTGGCGGTGGCCGGGGGCAACACCGTCGAGATCATCGGCCGCGACCACACCAAGGCCGCCGACCTGGCCGGCCGCCTCGGTGGGGGCGCCACGACGGGAGAGTTCGGCGCCGTCCCCAGCGGGGACATCGTCATCGTGTCACTGTTGCACGCCGCCGTCGTCCCGGTCGTCGCGGAGTACGGAGATGCGCTGGCGGGCAAGATAATCGTCGACATCAGCAACCCGTTCAACGCCGCCGCGGACGGGTTGGCCATCCCCGAGGACACCTCGATCGCGCAGGAAGTGGCCAAGACGGCCCCGGCCGACGCCACCGTGGTGAAGGCGTTCAACACCATCTTCGGTGCCGTCCTTACCCCGGGCCGGGCGCTCGACGTGTTCATGGCCGGCGACGACGAGCGCGCCAAGAAGGACATGGCCGAGTTCATCGAAAGCCTCGGGCTGCGGCCAGTGGACGTGGGCGGCCTGCACATGGCGCACTGGCTGGAGGGAGCGGGCCTGGTCGTGATGGGCGTCGCGCGCCACGGTGTGCAGCATTGGGACTTCGCCCTCGGCGTCGCCGATCTCCGCGCCTGAACACACCCGAAAAGGCCAAGGGTGCCGTGCACCCAGGAATTGGTTGATAGATCACCAAAAGATGACGAGGGCGGACGGTGATCCGTCCGGAGAGGACCCAAGATGAAGCTCGGTTTCGCACTTCCCATCGTCGGGCCCGCGGTGAACAGCGCCGCCGACCTCGGCGACTTCTGCCGCGGACTCGAAGACCTCGGCTACGACACGCTGTGGGTCGGCGACCGCTTGGTCACGCCGGTCGACATGCAGAGCATCTACCCGGGCAAGGAACAGCCCTACCCGCCGCAGATGACCCGCTATCTCGATCCGGTGCTGCTGTGGACCGTCGCCGCCACGGCGACAACCAGGGTGCGGCTGAACGCGAGCACGCTCAGCACGTTCTACTACGAGCCGCCGCACCTGGCCCGACTGCTGACCACCCTCGACGTGCTCAGCGACGGTCGCCTCGACGTCGGCGTGGGACTCGGGTGGATGAAAGACGAACACGACATCTCCCGCGGCGCGGACTGGCACCGGCGCGGGCGGATGCTCGATGACCTGCTGGCATTCCTGCGCCAATGGTGGACGACCACCCCGGTGTCCTGGGACAGCGAGTTCTTCTCGCTGCCCGCCGTCCATGCCGACCTGCGCCCGGTCCAGCCGGGTGGTCCGCCCATCTGGATCGGCGGGGTCAGCGAGGCGGCCATGCGCCGGGTCGGCCGCAGCGGAACCGGCTGGCTCGGGGTCGAGGGACTGCAGGACGAGTTCACCGATCACCTGTGGTCGATCGCGCGCCGCGCCGCGCAGGAGGCCGGCCGCGACCCCGATGCGCTCAAGACCGCCATGCGGATCAACCTCGACCCCGACACCTCCCTGGACTCGGTGGTCGCCAGGCTCGACCGCCTCGCCGCATCCGGTGTCGACGAGGCCTTCGTGGATGCCTTCGCGGCATTCCCCAGCCTCGAACAGATGCTGGACTTCGCCGCCCAGGTGATCGCGCGCACCAGATGGACTGGCCACGGGACAGCTCGACGTCTCAGCTGAGACCGCCCGCGGCCGCCGCCACCCATGCCAGTTCCGGATGGAAGATGTCGCTGTGCGCGCCGGAGGGCCCGGCGTCGGCGCGCACGACATCGGATGCGTCCAGATTCAGGATCTGCCCGGCGGCGAACGGATACTGCGCCCCCACCACCCCCAGGCCCGTCGTCTCCGACCGGAACGCCCCGTGTGAGCCCATCGCGCGCCACCGGAACAGCGGATCGTCGAGGGCCGCGGCGTCGTCACCGGCCGCGGCCGACGCCAACGGATAGAACGTGCCCAACGCGCGGTCATGCCGCGAGAAGCACACCGTGAGTGGGCCGTCGATGCGGCCGAGCATGCCCGCGAGTGCGCCAGACCCCGCCCGGAACGGCAGCCTGTCGATGAACGCGAAACGCGAGAACGCGCCCTGCAGCAGGGTGACCGATTTGACCGGCGACGGTTGCGTGTCGGACATGCCCGCCACGGCGTAGCACACCAGGCGCGCCCCGAAACTGTGTCCCACCAGATGGATTCGCAGCCCAGGGGCGCTGCGGGCCAACTTGTCGATGACGGGTCCGAGGCCGTTGCGGCCCACCACACCCGCGCGGTTCTTCATCTTCCAGTAGCTCAGCTGCCGCAGCGCCTCCTTCGCGCCGCGCCACAGCTTGCTCGCGAAATCCCCGAGACCGGCCGCACCGGTGCCGTCGTCGCCGAACTGCACACCCGCAGCCAGCAATTGGTCGGCCAACGTGTTGAACAGCTCGGCCGGATCCTGATCGTCGGCCACCATCCCGGGACCGTCCTGGGCGTCGCGGGTTTCGCCGTCGTTGAAACCGTCGGGGGTGGCCGCGTGGAAGTCCTGCAGTGCCTCGAAGAGGTCCGGCACGGCGTCGATGTCGGGCGGCTGCGCCAGCAGGGTCGCGATCACGTCCAGTTGGGGGCCCGCGTGCGGGAACAGCTCCTTGAGTTCGGCGAGCTCGGCGGCGTCCAGCGTGGGGTCACCCGCGTCGGTTTCCGGTGCCGCGCGGCGCATTTCGCCGAGGGCAGCCGCACCCTCGGCGCCGCCGGCCGGGCCCGGGAAGTCGGGTATCGGCTCGTCGCGCCACAGCGTCGACGGCCAGCGGACACCCACGAACCCCACCGCCCGCGCCGGATCGAGGTGAGCGCCCAGCAGGCGAAACCACCGGTCGTACAACGACGTTGCGGCCGCCTCGTCGTTGTTCCAGCCGTGGGAGAAGATCACCAGATCGGTGAGACCGGGCAGCCGCTGCTCCAGGTCGGTCAGCGTCATCGGATCGGGGTGGCCCTCGGCGTCGAACACCAGACGGGCGATCTCGGCGGTCATGTCATGCCTTTCTCGTCACACCGATTGCAGGGCGCGCAGCAGATCCACCAGGCCGCTGCCCTGAAACGACCGGTCGCGTCCCAGCGACGTCGCGGATTCGGTGAAGATCCGCTTGATCGCCTCGGGCCTGCTGACGAACTCGCGTTGCACCGAGAGGAACGCCGCGATCACACCCGACACATGCGGCGCGGCCATGCTCGTGCCGCTCTCCTCGATGTAGACCGGGACATCGTCGGGCACGTCGATCTGGTTGGTGACGGTGCTGCGCCGAGTACCCGCGGCCGCCGACGTGATGCGCTCGCCCGGCGCGACGAGATCGGGTTTGGCGCGGCCGTCGCCGGTCGGGCCGCGCGACGAGAAGTACGAGACGCCGAAGGTGTGCGGGGAACTGCGGTGCGTGGATCCGACGGTGATGGCGCTCTCGGTGTTGCCCGGGTCGTTGATCGTCATATCGGCGGTGAACTTCATCGAGTCCTTGCTCGACGCCACGCTCAGTGACACATATCCGGAGTTGCCCGCCGCGACCACCACGACCACACCCGAGCGCACGGTCTTGTCGACCTCCACACACATCGGGCTCTGCCCGCAGGCGTACCACTCGGCGTCGAACTGGTATCCGAGGCTGAGATTGACGCCGTGGATGCGCGGCACCCGTTCGCTGCCCGCGTTGAGTTTCCGGACATACGCCAGCGCGGCCATCACCCGGCTGACCTTCGAGGCCTGATCCCCCGGCCCGAGCACCTTGAGGCTCACGAGCTTGGCCTTGGGTGCCATACCCGCGAGGCGGTTCGGGTCGACGTCGCGCGGCTGCATGATCGCATCACCGCCTTCCGGGGCGTTGAGGCGCTTCTCGGCGACGACGACGCGTCTGCCGCCCCGGTCGACGAGACCCCCGGCGATGATGCCGGCGACGTGGGTGCCGTGCCCGTCGGTGTCGACGAGCGGCGCGTCGCCACCGGTGAAATCCTTGTGCAGTTCCGCGACCGACGGATGGTCGAGATTGTGGTGCTCGGCGAAATGCGGATGGGTGGAATCGATGCCGGAATCCACGACGGCCCAGACGATTCCGTCGCCGAAGCTGTCGAAGGAGCGCTGCGCGGCGATCGCCTTGACGGTGCTCGACGAAACGTCGATCAACGGCTTCACGTCGAAATCCGGCCAGATCCGGTAGACGGCGCGGCCCGGCCAGGACTGCGGCACCGCGTCGGCCGACACCAGTTGCTTGATCTGGGGTCCGGTGAGATCACCGACCATGAACTGGTCGGCGAGTTCGTCGGGCTCCCCCGCCGCGCCGATCAGCCCCCACAGACAGCGGATGCGATCCATCGCGGCAGACACCGTCGGCTGATACCCGAGGTTCAGTTCGATCATGATCGGCATCTCGCGGTCCGCGGGCGTGGTCGCCATCTGCTGACGCAACGGTGGCGTGATGACCCCGGCCAGCACGGGGTCCCGCCGCGGGATCTCGTCGGCCGCCGCGGTGCGGGCCGGTCCGGTCGGGGCGCCCGTCGCTGCCCGCGCGCACGCGGTCTCGGCGGCGCGGCGGCCCGCGGCGGTGAGCGCGGTGGTCCGCGCCGTGAGCAGGCGGCGCCTGCGCAGGTCCGCGACGGCGTCATCGACGCGGTTGTGCCAGAACGGCAGGTCGTTCTCGTACTGGCGGTCGCGTTCGACGAAATCCGCCGCATAAAGTGCCGCCACCGCCTCTTTGACGGCCGCGCTGCCCGAGGGGTGGTCCAGACGCTCAAGGGCGGCCAGTGCGCACAGCACCCGATCGGCCCACATCGACGAATCTGTCGCGTCCACAGTGCCCACTCGACTGCCCACTCGACCGCCCCCTCGACCGCCCCCTCGGCACGGATCCGATGGCTCATCGTGCAACGAGCGCATGGCCGCCTGCGCGAATTTCGCATTATCGGCGGCGAATTCCGAACACATGAGATCGAGTAGTGCATTACTCATGCCATCTCGGGCAGCACGCACAAGAATCTCCGATATGTGGCCGAAAATCCACGAGGGTGACACGTGAGCCGGTTGCGCCGTGAATCCGGTATCGGGCGACCGACGTTCACGAACACGAAGCCGACCGACAAGGAGCGCCGCTCACCATGACCGAAGCCGAGAAGCGGACCACTGCGTGGGCCCAGCGGCCCATCCGCTACACCGAGGATCTGGAGAAGCCGAGCCCCCGCGAGAACGCCGACATCGAGAAGATCATGGCGAAGCTGCTCAGGAACAACGAGCGCGCCTACCGGAAGTACAGACACGGCCTGCGCGACGCGCACGCCAAGAGCCACGCGATCCTGCGCGGTGAACTGATCGTCAACGAGGGCCTCGAACCCGAACTGGCGCAGGGCCTGTTCGCCGAACCACGCAGCTATCCGGTGATCGCGCGGCTGTCGAGCACCTCCGGGGTGCGGCGCAGCGACAAGACCCGCGGCGTCCGCGGCCTGGGATTGAAAGTCCTTGGGGTACAAGGACAAAAGATCATGGACAACGATACCAGCGGCAATCAGGACTTCGTCATGGTGACCCACGAGGAGTTCCTGTTCGCCGATGCGCACGCCTACGCGGGCCTGGGCATGGTCACCGCGACCCTGCTCGCGCGCCTGTCCGACCGGGCGCTGTGGCTCGGCAGCGAACTGCTCGATCTGGTCAGCAAGCTCGGCGTCCGGCTGCCCGCGAACCTGTTGGTGTTCATCGCGCCGAACCGGCCCATCCTCGGACTGGAGTTCTTCTCGTCGGCGCCGTTCCGCCACGGCGACTTCGTCGCCAGATACCGCTTCGCGCCGGCTTCGGAGAACGTCACGGCGCTCGGTGACCAACGGCTGCCCCGCAACCCCGCCCCCGAGCAGCACCGCGACATGATCGCCGAATTCTTCGCCGATCAGACCGCCGAATACGAGCTGAGCGCGCAGTTGTGCACCGATCCGGTGGCGATGCCCATCGAGGACGCCAGCAAGCCGTGGGACAGCAACGTCTCGCCGTACCTTCCCGTGGCCCGCATCGTGTTCCGGCCGCAGAACCCCTACAGCGCGCTGCGTCGCGCCTACGGAGACGACGTGCTGTCGTTCAACTCGTGGCGCGGCCTGGCCGAGCACCGCCCCCTCGGCTCCATCAACCGTCTGAAGAAAACGGTGTACGAGTCATCCAGCGAATACCGGCACCGCGTCAACCGAATCGACAGACACGAGCCGGTCGACATATCGGAGCTACCGGACTGATGACCGAGCGCGCACTACCGATCCCGCAGCCCCCGTTCGGCAGCACCAACGGCGTACGCCCAATACACTCAGGTTCCATGTCGCGGCAGTGGCAGCTGCTGGACCGGCCGGCCGAGTGCGAGTCGATCCGCTCTGCCCTGAACAGCACCGACGGCAGCGGTGTGGTCCTGATCGGCGCGGCCGGGGTCGGCAAGACGACCCTGGCCCGCACCGTCACGTCCTCGTTGCCCAACAAGGTGCACTGGACCGCGTGCACCGAATCGTCGCGCAGCATCCCGCTCGGGGCGTTCGCCCACTGGGTTGCACCGACCGCATCGCGCGACCCGATCGCGTTGCTCGCCTCGGCACGGGAATCCCTGGTCGCCGACGGCGATGTGGTGGTCGGCGTCGACGATGCCCATCTGCTCGACCAGTTGTCGGCGACGCTGCTGCACCAGTTCGCGGTGGAACGCGCGGGTCACGTGGTGGCCACCGTGCGCAGCGGTGAACCGGTACCCGACGCCGTCACGTCCCTGTGGAAGGACGGCTACCTGCAACGGTTCGACCTGCAGCCGTTCACCAAACAGCAGAGCATCGCGCTGATCGAGACCGTGCTCGGCGGCACCCTCGAAGGCCTCAGCGCCGACGTGATGTGGGAGTCGTCGGGCGGCAACCCGCTGTTCCTGCGCAACATGGTCGAGGGCGCGGTCGACGCAGGTACGCTCACCGAGGTCAACGGCGTGTGGCAGTTCCGTGGGCCCACCGTGATCCCGTCGGGACTCGCCGAACTGCTCGACGACCGCCTCGCGCACGCGGGCGAGGACGTCATGAACGCCCTCAAGCTGCTGTCGCTGTGCGAACCGCTCGACGTCGACGCGTTCGCCGAACTCGCCGGCGAGCAGGCCGTGGACGGCGCCGAGATGCGCGGGCTGATCCGGATCGTGCCGGATGCGGGCGGTGCGCTGACGGCCCGGTTCTCGCATCCGCTGTTCGCCGAGGTGGTGCGGCGGCGCGTCGGCACCGCATCGGCGCGCAAACTGCGCGGACGGATCGCCAAGCTGCTGCGGGAGCGTGACCTCGACACGGCCGCCAGCCGGATCCGGTTGGCGCAGTTGTGCGTCGAGAGCGACCGCGGCGCCGACGTCGACCTGCTGATCACCGCGGCCAAGGATGCGGTGTTCCTGTCGAACCTGCCGCTCGGTGAACAACTCGCCCGCGCGGCGTTCGACCACGGCGGCGGTCTGCCCGCGGCCACGCTGCTCTCCCGTGCGTTGCTGTGGCAGGGACACCCCGTGCAGGCCGACAACATCCTGGCGCGGTTCGGACCCGACCACATGGACGAGATGGAACTCGTGCAGTGGGGCATCCCGCGGCTGTCGATCCTGTTCTGGTCGATGGGCGACGTGCCACGCGCCCACCAGGTGCTCGAACAGTTGAACAGCCGTGTCACACAACCGATCCTCAAACTCATCATCGACGCCACCGAAGCCGGGATGGCCGTCCACGAGAACCGGATCGCCGAGGGGCTGGCCATCGCCGAACGCGTGCTGGCCAACCCTGACGCGCCGCGTCAGGCGGCCGACTTCGCAGCGTTCTCATGCGGTCTGGCGATGCCGGTGGCGGGCCGCGGTGAGGCGTTCCTGCCGATCGCGTCGCGCTGCCGCGCGCAACGCAAGACCACCGACGGCATGATCCGCATCATGGTGTTCTACGGCGAGGTGCTCGCGCTCGCCTACACCGGCCGGTTCGACCTGGCCCGGCAGCGCGCCGAAGAGTACGCCGAATTCTCCTCGGCCGGTCAGTTCGCCGGCTGGGCCATCGCCAAGATCATGGCGGGCGCGGCGGCCACCCACAGCGGCCGGTTCCGCGACGCGATCTCCGCGATCGAGCAGGCACTGGCCGCACTCAACGCCGAGACGTCGCTGCCGTGGCAACTGCCGGGGCGGCTGCTGCTGGCGCGGGCCTACGCCGCGGTGGGTGACGCCGTGGAAGCCGAACGCGTGCTCGACGATGCGATGGAGCATTCCGGGGCGTTCATGGCGCTGCACGAGCCGCAGCGCATGCTCGCCAAGGCCTGGGTGGCCGCCGCCAAGGGGGCGCACCGCTCGGCGATCGACATCGCCCGCTCGGCTGCCGACCTGGCGCGTTCCTCGGGGCAGTACGCCGTGGAGGCCGAGGCGCTGCACCACTGCGCCCGGTTCGGTGACCGCACGGTCGTGCGGCGGCTGCAGGCTCTGGCGGACCGGGTCGACGGGCCGCTCGCGGCGCTGTACACGCGGCACGCCGCGGCGGTGGCCGCTGCCGATCCGGTCGCCCTCGACGCGGTCTCCGCGGCGTTCGAGCAGGCCGGGGTACTGCTGTCGGCGGCCGACGCCGCCGCGCAGGCGGTGCCGCTGCACGACAAGGCCGGCCACCGTCGGCAGAGCACCGAATCGGCTGCGCGCGCACTGCAATTGGCGGCCAAGTGTGGTGCGGCGTCACCGGCCATCCGCGCCGCGGCCCGTCCGCTGCCGGTCACCGCGCGCGAACGCGAGGTGACGGCCCTGGTGGCGCAGGGGCTGCTGAACCGCGAGATCGCCGAGCGGCTCACGGTGTCGGTGCGCACCGTCGAAGGCCACATCTACCGGGCCTGCATCAAACTCGGCGTGGCCGACCGCGACGAGTTGGCCCGGATGATCTGGACGGACGTCAACCCGCCCGAGGCACCCGGAGAGGGGTAGCGGGCCGGGCTCAGTAGACGTCGCGCACGTACCGCTTCTCGGCCACGAGGTCGCGTTTGTAGTCACGCGCGCGTTCCTCCGACATGCCGCCGTGCGTGCGCAGGATCGTGGTCAGCGCGGCGTCGACGTCCTTGGCCATCCGCGAGGCGTCACCGCAGACATAGAAGTGCGCGCCGTCGTCGAGCCAGCGCCACACGTCGGCGCCGTAGTCGAGCATCTTGTGCTGGACGTACACCCGGGCCTTCTGGTCACGGGAGAACGCCAGGTCCAGCCGGTTGAGCAGGCCGTCGTGCAGCATGTCCTCCAGCTCGTCGCGGTAGTAGAAGTTTCCGCTGCGGTGCTGATCCCCGAAGAACAGCCAGTTGCGGCCGGGATGGCCCAGCGCGCGCCGCTCGTGCAGGAAGCCGCGGAACGGTGCGATGCCGGTGCCGGGGCCGACCATTATCATCGGGGTCGCGGGATCCTCGGGCGGGCGGAAATGCGGTGAGCGCTGCAGGAACACCGGTGCCGCGACCGCGCGGTCGGCCATGAACGTCGAGCACACCCCGCCGCGTGTGGCGCCGGTGGTGCCGCGCCGGCGCACCACCGACACGGTCAACTGCACCTCGTGCGGGCTCACCAGCGGGCTCGACGATATCGAGTAGTTGCGGGGTGTGAGCCGCACCAGAACCTCCTGCCACTCCTCGGGTTCGGCGCGCACCGCGAACTCGGTGACCAGGTCCAGCCCGTCGCGGTCCCTGAGCCACTTCTCGGCCCGGCCACCGCGCAGCGCCTTGGCGGCGGCGCTGTTGTGCTGGGTGACGAAACGCACCAGATCCGGTGTGACACGGCAGAAGTCGTACGACGCGATGAGCGCGTCGCGCAGTGACTGCTCGGTGCCGTCGACCTCGACCGCCGCGTCCGGATCAAGCGCCGTTGCCGCCAGCCAGGCATCGACCACGACCGGGTCGTTGGTGGCATACACACCGAGGGAGTCGCCGACCCCGTAGCTGACGTCGTAGTCGGAGATGTCGAACCCGAACTGCCGCACCTCTTTCGCCGAGCCGGCCGCGGTCAACAGTTCGTTGCGGGCCAGCGTCGCGAGAATCGGTTTGGCCCTGGTGAATTCGTCCGGCTCGGTGCGGATGACCGTGCGGCGCCCACCGTAGGCACCCTCCGGTGCCGACGCCGCTCCGGTGAGCACCTCGACGACGGTGTCGACCCAGTGCTGCAGTACGACGTCGTCGTAGACCTCACATTCGGCGCGGTCGAGAAGCCGGGTGGCACCGAGGTCGGCGAGCCGCCCGTCCAACGCCTTTGCGTGACCGCAGAACTCGTCGTAGGCGCGGTCACCGAACCCGAGCACGGCGTAGCGGACACCGGTGAGAGCGGGAGCGTCCGGCGCCCGCAGGCGGTTCCAGAAGTCCGCGCCGTTGTCGGGCGGGCCGCCGTCACCGAACGTGCTGGTGACGACCAGCACGTCCCGGGCCGCGGCGAGGTCGTCGAGCGTGGCGTCGTCCATGCTGACCAGCACCCCGTCGACGACGGCGGCGAGCTTGCCGGCGAACTCCTCGGCGTTGCCGGTCTGCGACGCCCACAGCACCAATGGGCCCGTCGGTCGCACCACGGTGGTGAGCGTGTCGGTGCGCGAGTACCGGCCCGCGAGGACACCGTCGACCCACAACCGCACCGCGGGACGCACCGGTGCGGAGCCGGGAAGCACCGGCACACCGTCCGGGCGTTCCGGCAGCCCGGTGAAAAACCCGGCGAGATAAACCTTCTCGTCGCCGGTGAGATCGGGTTTGGATCCGGTGGTGATGCCGAACTCGGCCGCCACCGGGTGTGCCTGTGCGGTGCCGCCGACCGAGCGCGCGGGCCGCAGGCGCACCGCGGCCACCTTGAACTCGGGTTGCAGCGAATCGGCGTCGACGGCGTCGTGGGTGACCGCGTTGACCGTGAGGTACTCCCCGTGCTCGTCGTTCCAGTGGAACGGCGCGAAGCAACTACCGGGCCGCACCCGGTCGGTGAGCACCGCGGGCAGCACCGCACGACCGCGCCGCGAGGCGAGTTCGACGGGTTGTCCGTCCACGATGCCGAGTTCGAGCGCGTCCAGCGGATGGATCTCGACGAACGGGGCCGGGTTGAGCTTGTTGAGCTTGCCCACCTTGCCGGTCTTGGTCATGGTGTGCCACTGGTGCTGCAGCCGACCGGTGTTGAGCACCATCGGATAGTCGTCATCGGGCAGTTCGGCGGGATTCATGTGCGGGCGGGCGTGGAACACCGCGCGCCGCGACGGGGTCGGAAACGCCAGCCGGGGGCGACGACCGTCGGCCTCGATGTGCTCGGTCTGGCTGATGCCGTCGTTGAGATAACGGATGGGGTGTCGGTCGTGGTCACCGCCTGGCTCGTCGGCGGGCGGGCACGGCCACTGCAGCGGTGTCCGGCGCAGCCGCTCGTAGCTGGCGCCGCGCAGATCGTATCCGGTTGCGGGATTGGAGAATCGGCGGATCTCGTCGAAGATCTCCTGGGCGCTGCCGTATCGGAAGTGCTCGCCGAAGCCCAGGTGTTCGGCGACACCGCAGATCAGTTGCCAGTCGGGACGCGCCTGCCCCACCGGCGCGACGCTCTGCGAGAGCAGCGTGAGGTTGCGCTCCGAATTGACCATGACGCCCTCGGATTCGGCCCACAGCGCGGCGGGCAGCACGATGTCGGCGTAGTGGTTGGTGGCCGTGGCGCGGTACGCGTCCTGGGTGACGACGAGCTCGGCGGCCTCAAGACCGTTGATGACGGTCTTGCGGTTTGCCACGCTGGCAACGGGATTGGTGCAGATGATCCAGCAGGCCTTGATCTCACCGGCGGCCATCTGCTCGAACATGCCCACCGTGCCGGGGCCGACGTCGGCCCGGATGGTTCCCGGTGCCAGGCCCCACTGGGTTTCGACGAACGCGCGGTCGGCGTCCGACAGCACCGAACGCTGCCCGGGCAGACCCGGCCCCATGTACCCCATCTCCCGGCCGCCCATGGCGTTGGGTTGACCTGTCAGCGACATGGGGCCGCTGCCCGTGCGGCAGATCGCGCCCGTTGCCAGATGCAGGTTGCAGATCGCGTTGGTGTTCCACGTGCCGTGCGTGCTCTGGTTGAGCCCCATGGTCCAGCAGCTCATCCACTCCCCCGCCTCGGCGATCATGCGGGCCGCCGTGCGGATGTCGTCCTCGGCCAGTCCGGTGATCTCGGCGACCCGGTGCGGCGGGTAGTCGGCCAGGAACGCGGGCATCGACTCCCAGCCGGTGGTGTGCTCGGCGATGAATTCCTCGTCGATGTCCCCGTTTTCGACCAGCAGGTGCAGCAGCCCGTTGAGCAGTGCGAGATCGGTGCCGGGTGCGATCTGCAGGAACAGATCGGCGCGTTCGGCGGTCGCGGTGCGCCGCGGATCCACCACGATGAGCCGGGCGCCTGCCTTGAGCCGATCGGCCATGCGCAGGAACAGGATCGGGTGGCAGTCGGCCATGTTGGACCCGATGACGAAGAACAGGTCCGCGTGGTCGAAATCCTCATAGGAGCCGGGCGGGCCGTCGGCACCGAGGGACTGTTTGAAACCCGTTCCGGCACTGGCCATGCACAGCCGTGAATTGGACTCGATGTGCACCGTCCGCAGGAAACCCTTGGCCAGCTTGGTCGCCAGGTACTGGGCTTCGATCGACATCTGCCCGGACACGTACAGCGCGACCGCGTCGGGACCGTGCTCGTCGACGATGGCACGCAACCTGCGCCCGGCCTCGGCGACGGCGTCGTCGACCGGGACCGGCAGCAGTTCGTCGTCGCGGCGCAGCAGCGCCGACGTCAGCCGGTCGGTGTCGGCGGCCATCATCTCGGCGTGCATGGCGCCCTTGGTGCACAACCGGCCGAAGTTCGCCGGATGCAGCTTGTCACCCGACACCCGGGCGATGACCGTGCGGCCGCCCTCGACCGCGGTGTCCACCTCGATTCCGCACCCGACACCGCAGTATGAACATGCGGTTCTCGTCGTGCGCGTCGTCGTCACACCATTGGCCATGCCGCCATCGTGGGCGGCGGGTGTTCCGGGATGTTTCCCGCCGGGTTATCGTCAGGAAAATTGGTCCTCACCGCACCCGCAGGGGCGCGGTGAGGTTCGTTTCTCCTGGTCAGCCGCCGTCACAGGCCATGTGGTTTGACCGCGAGCACGGGTTTGGGGCATTCCAGCAGCAAGCGCTGCGCCACGCTGCCGAGCAGCAGTTTCCCCACCGGGCTGCGGTGGCGGATGCCGATCACCAGCAGGTCGGCGTCCGGGCTGTCCATCGCCGTGAGCAGTTCCTCGGCCGCGTCGACCCCGACGGGTTGGCGGACCTCGAACGGAACCCCGCTGTCCTGCAGGTGCGCCTCGACATCGTGGACCTCCCCGGACCGCGCGAACCGCGCGTCGACGTACGCCTCACCCGAGGTGGCGTTGATCACCAGCAGGTTGGTGTCGCGGAGCTTGGCTTCGGCGATCCCGTGCTCGATGGCGGCCCGGCCGAACGGGTCTGCGCTGTAGCCGACGACTATCATCGATCCTCCTCGCGTAAGCGCTCGTCGGTCACCGCTGGGCCGCCTTCTCCTGCTGATCCACATCGTCCTCGACGATCAGCAGCGTCTCCTCACTGCGGTGCATCAGCTTGAGCATTAACGGCACGAGCAGCAGGATCACCATCAGCACGTAGACCACGATCGCCACCGGTTCGGTGAACAGACTCGACCAGTCACCGCCGCCGAGTTGCAGGCTCTGGCGCAGTTGCCGTTCGATGCGTGGTCCGAGAATCACCCCGATGATGAGCGGCAGCACGGGCAGACCGAAGCGCCGCATCATCAGGCCCAGCAGACCGAACACCAGCAGCAGCGCGAGATCCAGCGCCTGCACGTTCACCGCGAGCGCACCCAGCGTCGCGAAGAACAGGATGCCCGCGTACAGGTACGGCCGCGGGGTGCGCAGCAGCCGTGCCCACAGCGGCGCGAGCGGCAGGTTGAGCACCAGCAGCAGGAAGTTGCCGATGAACAGGCTCGCGATCAGCGTCCAGATCAGCAGCGGCTCCTTCTCGAAAAGCGTTGGGCCCGGCTGGATTCCGTAGGAGACGAACGCCGTGAGCATCACCGCCGCGGTCGCGTTGGTGGGCAGGCCGAGCGAGAGCATGGGCACCAGAGTGCCTGCCGCCGAAGCGTTGTTGGCGGCCTCCGGTCCGGCGACTCCCTCGATGGCGCCCTTGCCGAACTCCTCGGAGTGCTTGGAGAGGCGCTTCTCGGTGATGTACGACAGGAAGGTCGGCAGTTCCGCACCGCCCGCGGGCAGGGCACCGAACGGGAATCCGTAGGCGGTGCCGCGCAGCCACGGCTTCCAGGATCGCTTGAAATCCTGCCGGCTCATCCAGGGCCGACCCACCGGGATCACCTCGGCCGGACGGCGCCGCAGATGCGCCGCGACCCACAGCGCCTCACCGAGGGCGAAGATCGCCACGGCGATTACCACGATGTCGATACCGTCGCTGAGCAACGGCAGCCCGAATGTCGCGCGGGGTTGACCGGTGAGGAAGTCGATGCCGACGCATCCGATGGCCAGGCCGAGGAACAGCGAGATGGCGCCCCGCAGTTTGGATGCGCCCAGCACCGCGGTCACCGCAACCAGTGCAAACAACATGATCGCCAGATACGACGGCGCGCCGAGGGTGACCGCGAACCGCGAGATCGCCGGGGCGAACGCGGCCAGCAGCGCGGTGCCGATCGCACCCGCGACAAACGATCCGATCGCCGCGGTCGCGAGCGCCTGCGCGGCCCGGCCGGCCTTGGCCATCTTGTTGCCCTCGATCGCGGTGATCACCGACGACGATTCGCCCGGCGTGTTCAGCAGGATCGACGTCGTGGACCCGCCGTACATGCCGCCGTAGAAGATGCCCGCGAACATGATGAACGCCGCACTGGGGCTGACGTTGTAGGTCACCGGCAGCAGCAGCGCCACCGTCATGGCGGGGCCGATGCCCGGCAGCACACCCACTGCGGTGCCGAGCAGCACGCCGATCACGGCGTACAGCAGATTCATCGGGGTGGCCGCCTCGGCGAACCCCTGCATCAACCAGTCGAAGTTCTCCATCACAGAATCCCGTCCAGAATGCCTGCGGGCAACGGGATCCCGAGCCCGGAGTAGAACCCGTAGAACGTCAGCACCGAGAGCACGGCACCGATCACGATGTTGCGGACATGGTGGCGATTTCCCAGAATCGCTGCCGCACCGGCGAACAACAACGCACCCGTGATCGCCCAGCCGAGCGGTTGGACGAGCACGATCACCGCGATGAACAACCCGACCAGCAGACCGACCGTGCGCCAGTCCCCCGGCGAGTTCGGATCCACGTCCTCGCCCGCGTCGGCCTCACCGACCGATCCGCGCGGTATCGCGATCGCCAGCACCACCGCAAGCGCAATCAGGACGATGCCGATCGCCAGCGGAAACATCCGCGGCCCCACCGGATCCACCTTCGCGAACCCCTCGGCAAGGGTGAGCGCGTCGTAGATCAGGAACGCACCGACGGCCACCAGCACGACGCACACGAGGTACTGGGCCAGGTCGACCCTGCGGCCCTCGGGCGCCTGCGTCCCGGTGTCGGTGCTCTGCGGCGAATCCTCGGTCATAGCAACCCCAATTCGGTCAGCGTCGTCGAGACGCGGTTGTCCTGATCGCGCAGGAACTGCTCGAACTCCGGCCCGGTGGTGAAGGCGTCGCTCCAGCCGTTCTTCACCATGGCTTCCTTCCACTCGTCGGTGTCGTGGAGTTCGGTCAGCGCATCCACCATGGCGTTGCGGGCGTCATCGGAAATCCCCGGCGGTGCAAGCACTCCACGCCAGTTGGTGAACGTCATGTCGATACCGGCCTCGGTGAGCGTGGGTGCGTCGATCCCGGGCACCCGCTCATTGCCGGACACCGCGAGAACACGGACCTGCCCGGCCTCGATCTGGTCGACGAACTCACCGAGCCCGGTGGTGCCCGCCGCGATCTTCTTGCCCAGCAGAGCGGTCAGCAGATCACCGCCGCCGTCGTAGGTGATGTAGTTGACGGTGCGCGGATCGATGCCCACCGCACGCGCGGTCTCCATCGGGAACAGGTGATCCGGTCCGCCCGGCGAGGATCCGCCGCCGATGGACACCTTGGCCGGGTCGGCCTTCCACGCCGCCACCAGATCACCGATGGTGCGGAACGGCGAGTCGCCGGGGACGAGGATGCCCTCCTGTTCCTCGACCATCTTCGCCAGCGCGGTCGCGTCGGACGCGCGCGCCGACGAACCGTTGGTGTACACCGCGCCGACCACGCCGAGCCCCATCATCATCATCAGGTCGTTGTTGCCGCGTTCGTTCATCAGCCGGGCCATGGCCACGGTGCCGCCGGCACCGATGACGTTGAACACCTCGATGCGCCCGGTGATGTCGGTGTCCTCCATGATCTTCACCGCGGTGCGCGCGGTGAGGTCGTAACCGCCACCGGGGCTGTTCGGCACCATCATGCGCAGGCGGTGCAGACCACGCGATTCATCGCCGCGCGTCACGCCGCAGGCGGTCACCATGGTGACCGCGAGCAGCACGGCCACCAACGCGGCCCACAATTGTCGAAACCTCACTGCAGTCCCCAATCACTGCGTCCCGAAGAAAAGGTGATGCTCAGCCATACTGGACCCGTTGAGTGACCCAGGTCACTGATTCGAACGCAAAGGAAGTTTTGGTCTTTGAGTTCAACCCACAATTCACCGCTTGCCCGGCTCCGCAGCCTGCCGGGCGACCGGGTACACGCCGCCAGCCTGGCGGGCCGGTTCCTGGTCTTCCAGCTGCTGGTGGTCGCCGTCGTCCTCGGTGCGGTGGCCGCGATCTCGGTGGCGCAGTCCACCCGCGAGTTCCGCGAGGTGCGCGGCCAGCGCATGATCGCCGTCGCCGAGAACGTGGCGTCCACACCGATCGTGCGGGACCGGTACGCCGATCCGTTCGCCGCCAGGATCCTCGCGCCCGAGGTCGACCGCGCGGTCGCGCTCTCGGGTGCCGACCTGGCCGAGATCACCGATCCCACCGGAGCGGTGCGGGTGTCCTCGGAACCCGCCAGGATCGCCCACCACATCGACCTCGACGCCAGCCGCGCCGACGAGGGCCGTTCCTGGTTCGGCGACACCGACATCGACGGCGTGCACAGCCTCGTCGGGCAGGTACCGATCCTGGCGCCGTCGGGTGAGCCGCTCGCCATCGTCTCGGTCAGCGAACACTACCCGTCGGTGTGGGAACTGCTCAGCGGCTCCGGCGAACGGTTGCTGATCTACCTCGGCATCGGCGCCGCGCTCGGGCTGTTGACGTCATGGCTGCTGTCCCGGCGCATCAAGACCCATACCCGGGGCCTGGACATCGCCGAGATCGCCAACCTGGCCGACCATCGAGAAGCGTTGCTGCACAGCATTCGAGAGGGCGTCGTCGCGGTGAACACCGACGGTGCGGTCACCGTGCTCAACGACAGCGCGTGCGAACTGCTCGGCATCGGGCCCGACGCCGTCGGCAGGCACGTCGGCGCGATCGGACTGGAACCGGCCGTGGTGGACTTCCTGCTGTCCGGACACGAGGAGACCGACGAATCCGCCGACGAGAGCGACGTCATCATCGCCACGCGGACCCGGGTGCTGGCACTCAACCGGCGCGCGGCCAGCAGCCAGGGACATCGCATCGGTACCGTGACCACCATGCGCGACAGCACCGAACTGGCTGCGCTGCAGGCACAATTGTCCTCGCACCGCAGTGTCACCGACACGCTGAGGGCCCAGACCCACGAGTTCGCCAACCAGTTGCACACCATCTCGGGGCTGGTGCAACTCGGCGAGTTCGACGCGGTCCGCGATCTGGTCGGCACCTTGACCCGTCGCCGCGCCGAGATCAATGACGCTGTCACACAACATGTTGTCGATCCCGCCGTCGCGGCGCTGCTGATCGCGAAGACGTCGCTGGCCGCCGAGAGCGGGGTCGCGCTCACCCTCACCGACGACAGCCACCTGGCCGCGCTCGACCCGGCGCTGGCCACCGACGTCATCACGCTGCTGGGCAATCTGGTGGACAACGCCGTGGACGTCTCGGTGGGCTCGAAGCCCGCACATGTCTCGGTGCGGCTGGACGATTCGGCCGGGTTGCTGCTGGAGGTGTCGGATTCGGGCCCGGGTGTGCCCGAGCACCTGCGCGAGTCGATCTTCGCGCGCGGCGTGACCTCCAAACCCGATGTGCCGGGCGGGCGCGGCATCGGGCTCGCGCTGGTCCGACTGGTGACCGCACAGCACGGCGGCGACATCGAGGTCACCGACGGTCCCGACGGCGGGGCGTCGTTCGTCGTGCGGCTACCGGAGGTGACCGCCCGTGCGTGACGTCCTCGTCGTCGACGACGACTTCATGGTCGCCGAGATCCACCGGCGCTTCGTCGAACGCGTCGACGGTTTCCGGGCGGTCGGCGTCGCCCGCACCGGCGCCGAAGCGCTGACCTCCGCGGCCACCCTGCGTCCCGATCTGATCCTGCTCGACGTCTACCTGCCCGACATGACCGGCCTTGAGGTGCTGCAACGGCTGCGCGCGGACGGCAACCTGGTCGGCGTCATCATGATCACCGCGGCCCGCGAGCTCGACACCGTCCGCGGCGCGTTGGACGGCGGCGCGGCCGACTACCTGATCAAACCGTTCGAATTCGACCAGCTGCAGGCGAAACTCGTGGCGTTCGCCGCGCGGGCCGACGCGCTGGCGGCCGACGGCGGTGCGGATCAGTCCATGATCGACGCACTGTTCGGCGGCTCTACACCGTCGAGCACCGCGGCTCTGCCCAAGGGCCTCGGCGCCGAGACCGGGCGCCTGGTGATGGATGCGGTCCGCACCGCCGGTGAGGTGTCGGCGGCGCAGTGCGCCGAACTCGTGGGGATCTCCCGGGTGAGCGCGCGGCGCTATCTCGAGCACTACCTGAGCACCGGCGCGCTGGAGTTGCGGTTGCAGTACGGCACGGGGCGACCGGAACGGCGTTACCGGATCCCCGACCGAATGCGGTGAGCGGTTACCGCGCTTGGTTACGATTTTCCTTGCCGCGCACGGCATCACGGCAGGATCATCCCGGAACTCGACAACGCCGATGCGGCCGGCGTGACCGAGAACACCCGTCGCGACCACCACGCGCGGAGCAAACCACCCCGAGCGTGCTGAATAATGCTGATGTGGCACCGAAAGTCCTGTTCATCCACAACGAACACATGTGCACCGAGGCGATGCTCGGCGACGCGTTCTCCGAATGCGGTTTCGACATCGAGACATTCGGGGTGGTCCCGCCCGAACGGGTCGAGACCCCTGCCGGGCATGTGACATTCCCGGATCCCGCCGCCTACGACGTGATCGTGCCGCTCGGCGCGCGCTGGCCGGTGTATGAGCAGAGCCTGGTGGACACCTGGGTCCGCGCCGAGATGGACATGATGCGCACGGCCGCCGCTGCCGGGGTCGGAATTCTCGGTGTGTGCTTCGGCGGTCAGTTGCTGGCCCAGGCGTTCGGCGGATCGGTCGCCAGGGCCGACTCGGCGGAGGTCGGCTGGTTCGAACTCGACACCGACGACGCCGGCCTGATCGCGCCGGGACCGTGGTTCCAGTGGCACTTCGACCGCTGGACGGTTCCGCCGGGCGCCACGGAGATCGCGCGCACATCCCGGTCGTCGCAGGCGTTCGTGCTGGGACGTGCCCTGGCCCTGCAGTTCCACCCCGAGGTCGATGTCGAGCTGCTCGAGGGCTGGCTGGCCGACGACCGCGAGGGCATCAACGGCAAGCTCGGCTACAACCACGACGATTTGCGTTTGCGCACAAAGGAACTGGTTGACGACGCGGCGGTGCGCGTGCGCGAGCTGGTGCGGTCGTTCTTGGACAAGGTGGTCCGGGCCGAGCCCGCGTCGTAGGCTGGAGCGGTCGGAAGCAGATCCGAGAGACCGCAGACAGCCAGATGAGCGCATGGAGCGTCCGTCGCGACGCCATCCGCACATTCCGGGATCGCCGCGAGGCAGGCCAGGTCCTGGCGCAGCGCCTGTCGTCCTACCGCGATGAACCCGACGTCCTGGTCCTCGGGCTCGCCCGCGGCGGCGTTCCGGTTGCGTGGGAGGTCGCGTCCTATTTGCGGGCGCCGCTCGACGTCTTCCTGGTGCGCAAGCTCGGGGTGCCGCAGTGGCAGGAACTCGCGATGGGTGCGGTGGCCTCCGGTGGCGGCGTGGTGTTCAACGAGAAGGTGATGAATCGGCTCGGCATCAGCGACGACGACATGGCCGAGACGCTGCGCCGGGAGACCATCGAACTCCAACGCCGCGAACAGGCCTACCGCGGCGACCGCCCACCGCCGCAGATCGCGGGTGCCACGGTGATCCTGGTCGACGACGGCATCGCGACGGGCGCCAGCATGATCGCCGCGGCGCGCGCGGTCCGCGGCGCGCGGCGGGTGGTGGTTGCGGTTCCGGTGGGCCCGCCCGGGGTGTGCCGGGAACTGGCGGGCGAGGTGCACGACGTGGTGTGCGCGAGCATGCCGCAGGATTTCGAGGCGGTCGGACAGGCGTACGCCGACTTTCACCAGGTCAGCGACGACGAGGTACGGGACCTGCTGGCCACGCCCACCACAGACCCGGTGCGGTGAGTCAGTTCTTGCGCTCTTCGGCGTCCCCGGACTCGCTGGTCTCGGAGTCCCCGGATTCGCTGGTCTCGGCGGTGTCGGTGGCCGGTTCCTCCGCGGGGGCTTCGTCGCCGACGGTTTCGGTCTCGGCTGTCTCGGCGGCGTCGGCGGTCGGTTCGTCCTCGGGGGCTGCGCCGACCGTGTCCTCGGGGTAGTCGACCGGCTCGTCGGTCTCGTGGGTGTCCCGGACCGCCTCGATCACCTGGGTGTCGCGACTGCTGTCGTACTCCTCGTCGACCTCGTCGGTCTCGTCGACTCCGGATTCCGCGGCGGCTTCGTCGTCGACCGCGGCGGCACCGGCGCCCGCGGCCCGGCCGCTGCGGGACCGCTCCCGCAACGCGTCGACGATCAGCAGAACCACGCCGAGGACGCTGGCGCCGATGCAGACCCAGGCGATCAGTTCGTTGCTGGTGACCACGGCGGTCACCAGCGCCGCCAGGCCGATGACGGCGAGCACGAGCGCAATGATCAACATGGTGTGAACCCTAGGGTGTCGCGGTCCGACCACGATGACGGACCGATCGCGTCAGCCCCGGGTCGTCGTTCTCACGCGGGGCCCTACGCCGGACGAGTCAGTTGTTGCCGCGGTTGAACTGGCCGAATCCGCCGGCGTCGCTGTTGGCGCTGGAATCGACCGGTGCCGCGGAACCACGCTGACCCAGTTCCTCAAGCTGCGACTCCAGGTAGGTCTTGAGCCGAGTCCGGTACTCGCGTTCGAAGGTTCGCAACTGCTCGAGCCGGCCTTCCAGCACCGTGCGCTGCTGGTTGATGGTTCCCATGATCTCGGAATGCTTGCGCTCGGCGTCGGCCTGCAGCGCGTCGGCCTTCTCCTGGGCCTGACGCAGCTGGGTCTCCGACCGGGTCTGGGCGTCGGCGAGCATGGCGTCGGCACGCTGACGGGCCTCGGAGACCGTGGTCTCGGCGGTCTTGCGGGCGTCGCTCACCATCGCCTCGGCCTGTGCGCGGGCATCGGAGAGCAGCTTGTCCGCCTCGGCCTTGGCCGTGCTGGTCAGACGGTCCGCGGTGTCCTGCGCGAGGCTCAGCACCCGGGCGGCACGCACAGCGGTGTCCTCGCCCTGCGGGGCGGCGGGCTGCGGCGCCGGGGCCTCGTAGACGGGCTGCGGAGCCGGGGCAGGCTCTGGCTCGGGCTCGTACAACGGGATCGACGACGTCGCCTGCGACGACGCGCCCGCACCGGAGCGGGCGGCCGCGAGTTCCTGGTCGAGTTCGGCGACCCGCTGGCGCAGATCGGCGTTCTCCTCGATGAGCCGGGTCAGCTCGTTCTCAACCAGATCGAGAAAGGCGTCGACCTCGTCCTCGTTGTAGCCTCGCTTGCCAATTGGTGGCTTACTGAACGCGACGTTATGGACGTCCGCTGGTGTGAGCGGCATTGTCTGCCCCCTTGAAGTCTTGAACCGTCAACCGATCTCAAAGTGTAGAGCCTTGTATGAACGCAACTGGCGTCCATCCTGTCACACCAGACCCGGCGGTTGCAGTGGAGGGCAATTTTAAGAGCGAATTTCAATCTTCTTACGGCTCCGTGCAGCGCCCCGGCAAACGTCGGCAACCAGGTGTGGCGGCCGTACGGCGGCCACCCGGGAAACCCTTGCGGGCGGGATCAGACCGCCGCGCCGAACGCGAGCTGCATGCCGATGAACGCCGCGAGCAGCAGCACCATGATCGACAGGTCGAACCGGACCGCGCCCACCGTGAGCTGGGGAATGATCCGGCGCAGCAGCTTCACCGGCGGATCGGTGACGGTCATGATCAGCTCGAGGATCACCACGGTGAAGCCCCTGGGATGCCAGTCCCGGCTGAACGAGCGGATGAACTCGACCACGACGCGCGCGATGAGCAGCAGCCAGAAGATGAACAGCGCAAAACCCAGGATCTGGAAGAACAGCGACAACTGAGCCGACCTCACTACCGACGGATGTGTGACATTCGATACAGGTCGCTGCAGGTCGGCACGCGGAGCGCCCGGATGCCGGCCGGTGATGCGACGCCGCCAGCCTACCCGGCCGCGGCGCACAAGACGGACAGGCAGGCGGTCCCGACGACCGGATGTGGCTAACGGTAGGAGTAGAAACCCGCCTCGGCGATGCGGCGACGCTCCTCGGCCGTGACGTCGACATCGGCAGGCGACAGCAGGAAGACCTTGGTGGCGACCTTGTCGAACGACCCGCGCAGCGCGAACGCGAGGCCGGCCGCGAAGTCGACCAGCCGCTTGGCGTCGGCGTTGTCCATCGACACCAGGTCCATGATCACCGGCGTCCCGTCGCGGAACCGCTCACCGATGGTGCGCGCCTCGCTGTAGTCCTTGGGGCGCAGCGTGGTGATCTTGGCCAGCGGGCTGCCTGCCTCGAACAGTTCGGCCATACCGCGCGGGTCCATCGCGAGCGCGCCGCGGGTCGAACCCCGCATGGCGCCGAGCCGCGACGGCGCGGGCCGGTCGAACTCGCGCGGGGCACGCATCCGGCCCTCGTAACGCGGCTCGTCGGCAAACCGTTCGGCGTATCCGCCCCGGTAGGCCGGGCCTTCGTCGTACTCGGGACCGTCGTAACCGTAGGCCTCGTCCTCGAAGCGGTCCTCCCGGGGACGACGGCTGTAGCCGCCCGGGCGGGCACCGCGGTCGTCGTCCTCGTAGTACTCGTCTTCGTAGTCATCCATCGGCGCCATGCCGAAGTAGGCCTTGACCTTATGCAGTGTGCTCATCGGGCGACCCTTCTGCTGACCGTGGGAGTTCTGATGTCTGTGATGAAGATGTGACTGGAGTGACTACTGGGGGTGACGTTAGCGGTCGGCGCCCCATCAACGCGGTACCGACACGCACACACGTCGAACCGTGTCTCACGGCGCTTTCCAGGTCGTTCGACATCCCGGCCGACAACTGAAGCCGCTGGGAATGGTGGCGCTGCAACCGCGACCGCTCCTCGGCGAGCCGCGCGAACGCCTCGTCGGGGTCGGCGTCGCGCGGCGGTATCGCCATCAGCCCCGTGAACACCAGGCCGTCGGCCGTATCGATCGCCGCGCACAGTTCGTCGACCAGATCCGGCCTGCCGATGTCCACCCCGCCGCGTTCGGTATCGCCGTCGAGGCTGATCTGGAGGTACACCCGCAGCGGTTCGGCGCGGACCCCCTTGGCCAGCGCGTCGCTCGCGCCGCGGTCCAGCGCCGAGATCAGCCGCGCGTTGTCGACCGAGTGCGCCGCATACGCCCACCCCGCAACCGCGCGGGCCTTGTTGCGCTGGATACGCCCGATCATGTGCCAGCGAATTGGTGCGTCGGGCAATTCGGCGCGAACTTCGGCAATTTTGTTCGCGGCTTCTTGTTCGCGGGATTCCCCAAAAGACAGGCAACCCAATTGATTGAGAATGACAATATCCGAGGCCGGAAAGAATTTCGTTACCGGAAGTAATTCAATATCGCCGACATTTCTTCCCGCCGATTCCGCGGCCCGCGCGAGGCGGGCCCGCGCCGCGCCGAGGGCGACCGTCAGTTCGGCCGTCCGGTCGGCGTCGCGGGTGCGCCGTGACATGCTCGTGCGGCTCATCGTGGGTTCTGCTCCATCCACACCAGACACGCCAGGCGCCCGGTGGGCGCCTGGCGCCGATGACTGAACAGGTTGGTGTCGTCCACCGTGCACCGAGGGTCGACGTCGATCGCCGTGACGCCCAAACCCCTTAACTGCCGGACGATTCCGGCCCTGAGGTCCAACCCGGGCGTACCGCGCGACGTTCTGGTGCGACTGCCGGGCAGGCTCGCCTCGACCTCGGTCGCCATCGCCTCGGGCACCTCGTAGTTGCGTCCACTGACCGCGGGACCGAGCAGCACCGAGATGTCCTCCACGTGCGCCCCGGCCGCCAGCATCGCCTCCAGCGTGCGCGGGACGATCCCGATCTGCGCACCGACCCGGCCTGCGTGCGCGGCGGCGACCACACCGGCACGCGCGTCACCCATTAACACCGGAACACAATCCGCGGTGACGACCGCCAAAGCCAAACCCGGCACGGTGGTGACCAATGCGTCGGTGTCATTTACCGCACTGGTGCGTGGACCGTCCACGGTGACAACCCGATCACCGTGCACCTGATTCATCCACACGATTGCGTCCGCGCCCACCACATCCGCGAGGCGTTTACGATTGGCGGCCACCGCCGCCGGATCGTCGCCCACATGGTCGCCGAGATTGAACGAATCGAAGGGCGGTGCCGAAACACCACCGGCGCGGGTCGTCGTCACGCGCCGAATACGAACACTCACGGTTTCAAGTATCCGGACCCATCGAACGAGGTGGCCGGCCGCCGGCTCAGTGCCGCATGAACGGCGGCACGTCGACGTCGTCATCCGCGATGCCTCCGTCGTCGCGGCCGTCACCGCCGACGCTGACCGTGGCGCCGTTGGTGTGGGTCGGCACGCTCGCCGCGTCCTGGGGTTCGAACAGCGACGTCGTCACCTTGCCCGCGCGTGCCGAGGCGATCGGCTGCGTCTGCGCCTGGCTCGGGCTGACGACCGGTTTGCGGCTCGGGCCCGCACTGTCGAACCCGGCCGCGATGACGGTCACCCGGACCTCGTCGCCCAGCGAGTCGTCGATCACGGTGCCGAAGATGATGTTGGCCTCGGGATGCGCCGCGTCCTGCACCAGCGAGGCGGCCTCGTTGATCTCGAAGAGCCCGAGGTCACTGCCGCCGGCGACGGAGAGCAGCACGCCCTGCGCGCCCTCCATCGAGGCCTCGAGCAGCGGCGAGTTGATCGCGATCTCGGCGGCCTTGAGCGCCCGGCCGTCACCGCGGGCCGAGCCGATACCCATCAGCGCCGTGCCCGCACCACTCATGACGCCCTTGACGTCGGCGAAGTCGACGTTGATCAGACCCGGGGTGGTGATCAGATCGGTGATGCCCTGGACACCGTTGAGCAGTACCTCGTCGGCGCTGCGGAACGCGTCCATCAGCGAGACCGCGGCGTCGCCCATCTGCAGCAGACGGTCGTTGGGGATCACGATGAGCGTGTCGCAGCTCTCCCGCAGGGCCTGGATGCCGGCCTCGGCCTGGTTGCTGCGCCGTTTGCCCTCGAAGGAGAACGGACGCGTGACCACGCCCACGGTCAGCGCGCCGAGCTTGCGGGCGATGGACGCGACGACGGGCGCGCCACCGGTACCGGTGCCGCCGCCCTCGCCTGCGGTGACGAACACCATGTCGGCGCCGCGCAGCAGCTCTTCGATGTCGTCCTTGGCGTCCTCGGCCGCCTTGCGGCCCACCTCGGGGTCGGCCCCGGCACCGAGACCGCGGGTGGAGTCACGGCCCACGTCGAGCTTGACGTCGGCGTCGCTCATCAGCAGTGCCTGGGCATCGGTGTTGATCGCGATGAACTCGACGCCCTTCAGGCCCTGTTCGATCATCCGGTTGACGGCGTTGACGCCGCCACCGCCGATACCAACCACCTTGATGACCGCGAGGTAGTTATGCGGGGGGGTCATGGATCGTCTTCCTCCCTGGTTGGGTGCTCTGGGCGCCGATCTCCCCTGCAAACCCTCAACCTCAACCATAGGCTTAGAGTTATGTCAAGTAGTTCCGCGCAAACAGAACGGTAGGGGGCCGACGCGGCTGATCGCGGCAGGCGCGCCGACGCGTCGCGCGGCAATTTCTGCGTGAGCGTGTCATCACGGTCACAGGCGTCCGCGACGAACCTTGCCGCCGCGGCTATTTGACCGTGGGCAGGTCCGGGCTCGACACGTCGTAGGTGTTGCCCGGCTGGGTCAGCAGCGCCGCGAGTTTCAGCGCCTTCTCCTGCGTGCGGTCGTCGGTCCCCCACACCACGACCCGACCGTCGGTGAGCGTCAACGTGATCGACGCGACCGACGGCGCCGCGATCCGGCCGACCTGCGCGGCGACATCCGGCGGCAGCGCCATCATGACGTCGAGCGCGGCCCGCGTCGCCGGATCCTTCGGGCCCGGATTGTCGGCGTCCAGATACGGCAACGCCAACGGCGCCGGGCCGGTCGCGAAGTCGACACCGTCGCGGTCGAAAAGGTGCGGGCCGTCCGGGTAGTCCTTGACCACCACGGGCACCCGCTCGACGATCGAGATCTTCAGCGTCGACGGGTACTCCCGCTGGACCCGCGCGGTCGCCACACGGCGGATGGTTGCGACCCGTTCGGCCACCGCATCGGTGTCGACCTGCAGCAGCGGGGTGCCCGGTGCGACCGCCGCGGCCGTGCGCACCTCCTCCTGCGGGATCGCGGCCAGACCGCTGATCTCGATGTTGCGCGCCGACATGATCGGGGTGAAGTACAACAGCAGACCCAGCGCCACCGCGAGCACGCTGGCCAGCGCCGACCACATCAACACCTTGAGACCGCGGACCGCGCCGCGGGAAACGGATTTCGTCGGGTCGATCGCACCGGCGATCGCACGGCGCTTGGCCTCGCGACGGGCCTGCTCGATCGCCATGGCCCGGTCGCGGGCCGCGCGCCGCTCGGCTCGCTCGCGCCGTGCCCGCCTGCGCGGGCCTTCGAACTCCTCGGCGGCCTCCGGCGGCACGCCGGCGCCCGCGGTTTCTGTGGCTTCCGTGGTTTCGGTGGTTTCGGTTTCAGTCATGTCAGGGTCGTGAGGTTCGGTAGGTGCTGTCGGTTCCGACGCCGGTTCGGTCACGTCATCGGGAGCCGGACCGTCGGGTCCGGTTGCGGTGCGGTCGGGGCCTGTCTCGGGGTCACCGTCGCGACCCGTCCCGGTCACGACGCGCCCGCTCCCGGCATACCGCGGTTGTCCTTGAGGCGCAGTTCGTCGAGGATCTCGCCGCCGAGCATGGTGACGTCACCCGCCCCCATCGTGAGTACCACGTCACCGGAGTGCGCGACCGATGCGACATGCGCTGCCACCGCTGAGAAATCGGGCACATACGTCACGGGTGCGGTCACGTTTTCGGACACCGTCGCACCGCTGATGCCGGGCATCGGCTGCTCGCGGGCACCGTAGACGTCGAGCACGACCACCTGGTCGGCGACGCTGAGCGCCGCGCCGAACTCACGGGCGAATGTGGCTGTGCGCGAATACAAGTGCGGCTGGAACGCGACGACCACCCGGCCACCGGTCTGGTCGACGACCGTGCGGGCCGCCTCCAGCGTCGCCCGCACCTCGGTGGGATGGTGCGCATAGTCGTCGAAGACCCGGACACCGGCCGCGGTGCCAACGAGCTCGAAACGTCTACGCACACCCTCGAATCCGGCCAGACCGTCGAGCACACTCTCGACGGGCGCACCCACCTCGCCCGCGGCCAGCACCGCCGCCAGCGCATTGAGGGCCATGTGCCGCCCGGGCACCGCGAGCCGCACGGCCCGCGGGTTGCGCTCCCCCGCCAGTCGGATGTGCGCCACCGCGCCGGTGCCCTGTTGTTCCCAGCTCAACAGGGTGCCCGCCAGGTTCTCGCCGCCGGTGCCGTACCGCAGCACCCGGATGCCCGACGTTTCGGTGCGGTCGGCCAGCGCGGCCGCGCCGGGATCGTCGGCGCACACCACCAGCGCGCCGCCGGGTGCGATGCGTTGCACGAACGAGTCGAACACCGCGGTGTAGGCCTGCTCGCTGCCGAAGAAGTCCAGGTGGTCGGCCTCGATGTTGGTCACCACGGCCACATTCGGCGTGTACTCCAGCAGCGATCCGTCGCTCTCGTCGGCCTCGGCGACGAAGGTGGTGCCGCTGCCGTGATGCGCGTTGGTGCCCGCCTCACCCAACTCGCCGCCCACCGCGAACGACGGGTCAAACCCGCTGTGCTGCAACGCCACGATGAGCATCGAGGTCGTGGTGGTCTTGCCGTGGGTGCCGGTCACCATGAGCGTGGTGTAGCCGGCCATCAACTTGGCCAGCACCACCGGACGCATGATGACGGGGATTCCGCGCTTGCGTGCCTCGACGAGTTCGGGGTTGGTCTTGGGGATCGCGGCATGCGTGGTGACCACCGCCGTCGGACCGCCGGGAAGCAGATCGAGCGACGACGCGTCGTGGCCGATGCGGATCTCGGCGCCCCTGGCGCGCAACGCGACAACGCCGCGGGACTCCTTGGCGTCGGATCCCGACACCAGCCCACCGCGGTCGAGCAGGATGCGCGCGACACCGGACATACCTGCGCCGCCGATGCCGACCATGTGCACCCGCTGCAACTCCGGTGGAAGCGAACCGCCCGTCATGACGCACTCTTGTGTGCCGCACGGGCGATCTCGAGCGCGACCTGCGCGACGCGCCGCGCCGCGTCAGGGTGTCCGGCCGTCGACGCGGCCGCGGTCATCTCCGACAGTTTCGCGTCGTCGGTGAGCAGCGGGATCACGGTGCGCGCCACCGTGTCACCGCTCAGGTCGGCATCGTCGACGAGCAGGCCGCCGCCCGCCGAGACGACCGGCAGGGCGTTGAGACGCTGCTCGCCGTTGCCGATCGGCAGCGGCACGTAGACCGCGGGCAGGCCGACGGCGGTGACCTCGGCGACCGTCATCGCGCCGGACCGGCAGATCGCCAGATCGGCTGCGGCATAAGCCAAATCCATGCGGTCCAGATACGGCACCGCGACATACGGCGGGGCCTGCGGATCGGCAGGCCCAAGGTCCAGGGTGTTCTTCGGTCCGTGCGCATGCAACACCGAGATACCGGCAGCGCCAAGATCTTTCGCGGCGGCCGACACGGCGCGGTTGATCGACTGCGCACCCTGGGAACCGCCGAACACCAGCAGCACCTTGGCGTCGTCGGCGAAGCCGAACTGGGCCCGCGCCTCGGCGCGCAGCGCCTTGCGGTCCAGCGAGGTGATCGACTCGCGCACCGGCACGCCGACCACCTCGACGTTGCGCAGCCCCGAATCCGGCACCGCCGAGAGCACCCGGCGCGCCGTGCGGGCGCCGACCCGGTTGGCCAGCCCGGCGCGCGCGTTGGCCTCGTGCACCACCACCGGCACCTTGCGCCGCCCGGTGATCCCGCCGCGCGCGGCGAGATAGGCCGGCAGTGCCACATAGCCGCCGAAGCCCACCACGACATCGGCGTCGACCCCGGCCAGCACGTCCCTGGTCTGGCGGATCGCGGTGCGCACCCGCAGCGGCAGGCGCAGCAGATCCTTCGACGGTCTGCGCGGCAGCGGAACCGGCGTGATCAGTTCCAGGTCATAGCCGCGTTGCGGCACCAACCGGGTCTCCAACCCGCGCTGGGTGCCCAGCGCGGTGATCCGCACGCCGGGATCGAGCGCCCGCAGCGCGTCGGCCACGGCCATCGCGGGCTCGACGTGACCTGCCGTGCCGCCACCGGCCAGCACCACCGAGATCCCACGGTCGCTGTGATTGTTGTCCCGCGAACCCTTGTTCACCCGTAACGCTGACCTTCCAGTGCGCGGGCCCGACGGCCCTGGCTTCGCTGGTCAGCACCATATCGGACCGCCGACCGGCCCGATTCACCCGGTTGTCGGGCCCGCCGCCGCCCGCCCTGGTCACCGGCATGCGCGGCACGTCGGCCCGCCGCGCCGGCGGCCCGGTCGGACCTGCGGTGACCGGTCTTGCGCGGTTGGGCGCTCTTGGTCCCGGCACCGCCGCCCCGGCCTGCCGACGCCCTGATGCGCGACTTGGGGTCGGGCTTGCGCGCGGGCTTGGCTTTCGGCTTGGCGTTCGGTTTGGCCTTCGCGGCCTTGACGGCTTTCGCCGACTTCTTGGCGCTCAACCGGTCGCGTACCAGTTCCAGGCGCGGCGGCACGTACGGTTCGGGCAGCGGCAGGCGCAGCAGGCGGTCCATCCGGTCGTCGCGGCCCGCGCGCAGCGCGGCCACCGCGTCGGGTTCGTGCCGGGCGGCGTTGGTGAGCAGGCCCATCATCAACAGCGTGGTCGCCTGCGACGACCCGCCCGCCGAGATGAGCGGCAACTGCAGACCGGTGACGGGAAGCAGGCCGACGACGTAGCCGACGTTGATGAACATCTGGCCGATGAGCCACAGCGTCGTGGTCGCCGACAGCAGTCGCAGGAACGGGTCGAGGGAACGCCGCGCGATCCGCATGCCGGTGTAGGCGAACAGGCCGAACAGGGCGAGCAGGCCGACGGCGCCGATGAGCCCGAGTTCTTCGCCGATGATCGCGAAGATGAAGTCGTTGTGCGCGTTGGGCAGGTAGTTCCACTTGGCGGTGCCCTGGCCCAGGCCGTCGCCGAACACACCGCCGTTGGCCAGCGCGAACCGGGCCTGCCTGGCCTGATATCCCGAACCCTGCGAGTCGGCTCCCGGGTTCAGCCAGGACTGCACCCGGTCGGAGCGGTAGCCCTCGGCGAACGCCAGCACGATGGCCGATGCCACGACCGCGACCAGCGACGACATGAACACCCGCAGCGGCAGGCCCGCGTACCAGAGCAGGCCGAGCAGGATGATGCCCAGCGAGACGGTCTGGCCGAGGTCGGGCTGCGCCACGATGAGCGCCAGCGCGATCACGGCAGCGGGCACCAGCGGGATCAGCATCTCGCGCAGCGACGCACGTTCCATGCGGCGGGCGGCCAGCAGGTGCGCGCCCCAGATCGCGAACGCGATCTTCGCCAACTCCGAGGGCTGCATCGAGAACCCCGCGATGACGAACCAGCCACGCGAACCGTTGGCGACCTTGCCGATGCCGGGGATCAGCACGAGCACCAGCAGCACGACCGTGAGCGCGAAACCCGGAAATGCGAGCTTGCGCAGCGTCTGGACCCGGATGCGCAGCGCGATGTAGAACGCGACGAGCCCGATGGCGGTCCAGAGCACCTGACGCCCGAACACCGCCCACGGCGACCCGTCGGAGTCATAGGAGTACACGCCCGACGCCGAGAGGACCATGATCAGGCCGAGCGTGGTGAGCAGCGCCGTGACCGCGATGATCAGGTGGAACGACGTCATCGGACGGCCCAGCCAGGTGCCGAACCGGGTGCGCGGCACCTTGCCGGTGTCGGACTTGCCCGCCTCCGGCGTGCCGGTGTCGGATTTGTCCTTCTCGGCCCCCGTGTCGGGCGCCGGGTCGTCGGCCACGTCCTGCGGCCCGTCACCCGGGGCACCTCCACGACGCAGCCGGGTGAGGATGCTGCCCACGGGCCTACCCGATCGCAGCGCGCACGGCCGCGGCGAATGCGTCGCCGCGCTGACCGTAGCCGCTGAACTGATCGAAGGACGCACCCGCGGGGGCCAGCAACACGGTGTCACCGGGCACCGCGAGGTCCCCGGCGGCGGACACCACGGCCGCCATGACCGCGTCGGAGACCGGCCGGTCACCCACTTCGATCACACGAGTCACATGATCACCAACTGACTCAATTGACTCATTTGTCCCAAGCACCCCAGAATCCTCCCCCGTCACAAGCTCGACGACGGGGACATCCGGGGCGTGTCGCGATAACGCATCGGCAACCGTGCGCCGATCACGCCCGATCAGCACGACGCCCGCAAGCCGATTCGCCACCTGACGTACCAGCTCATCGACCGAAGCGCCCTTCAGCAAGCCACCGGCGATCCACACCACACGGTCGTACGCGGTGATCGACGCCTGTGCGGCGTGCGGGTTGGTGGCCTTGGAATCGTCGACGTACACCACCCCGCCCGCGGTACCCACGACCTCGGCGCGATGCCTGCCGACCTGGAACGATGCCAACGCCGACCGAATCGCCTCCGGCGCGACCCCGACGGCGCGCGCCAGTGCGGCCGCGGCGAGCGCGTCGAGCACACCCACCGGGCCCGCGACGCCGATGTCGGCGGTTTCAGCCAACTCGACGCCGTCATCGAACGCACGGTCGATCAGCTTGCCGCCGCGCACCCCGAGTTCGCCTGCCGCGGGTTCACCCAGCCGGAAACCGACGCGGACCGGGGCCGCCGCGGTGGGCAGCAGACCGGCCGCGACCGGGTCGTCGAGACCCACGACCGCGACCCGGCCGTCGAGCACCCTGGCCTTGGCGCGGGCGTAGGCAGCCATCGAACCATGCCAGTCGAGGTGGTCCTCGGCGACGTTGAGCACCACGCCCGCCTCGGGCCGCAGTGACGGCGCCCAGTGCAGCTGAAAGCTCGACAGCTCGACCGCCAGCAACTCCGCGGGCCGGTCGAGCACCGCGAGCACCGCGTCACCGATGTTGCCGCACAACACACTTCGCCGACCATCCGCCACCAGCATGTCGTGCAGCATCGACGTCGTCGTGGTCTTGCCGTTGGTTCCCGTCACCACCAGCCAACGCCGCGGCGGCCCGAACCGGCCCGCGGCGTCCAGCCGCCACGCCAACTCGACATCACCCCAGATCGGCACGCCCGCCGCCGCGGCCGCGGCCAGCACGGGTGCCGTCGGCGCGAAACCCGGGCTGGTGACCACCAGCGCGTAATCGCCGATGGCGGCGATCGCGTCCCGCGGGGCGATGACCGCGACACCGTCGGCCGCCAGAGCGGCCAGCGCGTCGGCGTTGTCGTCGCACAGGGTCGGGGCCACACCCAGCGGTCCCAGCGCGGCCAGCACCGCGCGGCCGGTGATCCCCGCGCCGGTGACGAGCACGGGTGCGCCCGCCCGCAGAGGCCCCAGCAGATCGGTGTCGTCGGGCACGTCAGGCACCGACGGCCGTCAGCCACTCGCCGTAGAACAGCGCCACGCCCAGACCACACGCGATGGCCGTCAGGAGCCAGAACCGGATGATCACCTGAGTCTCGGCCCACCCGACGAGTTCGAAGTGATGGTGGAACGGCGCCATCCGGAACACCCGGCGCCCGGTGGTGCGGAACGCCAGGATCTGCACCACCACCGAGGTCACCTCGGCGACGAACAGCGCCCCCAGCACGACCGCCAGGATCTCGGTGCGGCTGGTGACCGAGATGCCCGCGATGATGCCGCCCAGCGCAAGCGACCCGGTGTCACCCATGAAGATCTTGGCCGGCGCGGCATTCCACCACAGAAAACCCACGCACGCGCCCGCCGTCGCGGCCGCGATGAGGGCCAGATCGAGAGGATCGCGCACGTTGTAGCAGCCCAGGCCCGGCGCCGTCGCGCAGGCATTGCGGTACTGCCAGAACGTGATCAGCACATAGGCGGCCGTGACCATCGCCATCGCACCCGCCGCCAGCCCGTCGAGACCGTCGGTGAAGTTCACCGCGTTCGACCAGGCGCTGACCACCACGACGCAGAACAGCACGAACAGCGCGGGAGCCAGGGTGACGGTCGCGATCTCGCGCACGTAACTCAGCTCGGCGCTGCCGGGCGTCAGCCCGTCGCCGTTGCGGAACTGCAGCGCCAGCACACCGAACAACACCGCCGCGAACAACTGCCCCACCGTCTTGGCGGTCTTGTTCAACCCCAGGTTGCGGGCGCGCTTGAGCTTGATCATGTCGTCGATGAAGCCGACCCCGCCCAGCACGGTCGCCAGGCCGAGCACCAGCAGGCCCGATGCCGAGGGTCCGTCGCCGCCCATCGCCATGCCGACCAGATGCGTGCCCAGATAGGCGGCCCAGATGCCGGCGAGGATCGCAACGCCGCCCATCGACGGCGTGCCGCGCTTCTTGGCGTGGCTGGGCGGCCCGTCCTCGCGGATCTCGTGGCCCAGCCCCTGTCGCGTGAACAGCCGGATCAGGGCGGGGGTCAACAGGATGGAAACCGTCAGCGCGATGCCGACGGCGATGAGGATCAGCATCATTGCGCGGTGGTCCGTCCCTCGGTGTGGTCCGCACCGGCCACCAGAGCCTCGGCCAGCGCGGCCAGGCCGACGGAATTTGACGCCTTGACCAGCACCACATCGCCCGGCTGCAGTTCATCGCGCAGCACGGCCAATGCGGCGTCGGCGTCGGCGACCATGGTGGATTCCGAACCCCAGGATCCCTCCATCACCGCGCCATGGTGCATGGCATTCATAGCCCTCCCGGATCCCACGACGAGTAGTCGAGAGACATCTAAGCGCACGGCGAATCGGCCGATCGCGTCATGCTCGGTTATGGCGTCGTCGCCGAGTTCGGCCATCTCGCCGAGCACGGCCCAACTGCGCCGCCTGCCCCCCGATTGCCCGTCGGGCTGCTGCCTGGCCATCCAGGCCAGTGCCTTGAGCCCGGCCCGCATGGAATCCGGGTTCGCGTTGTACGCGTCGTTGATGATGGTCACGCCGTCGGCGCGGGTGCCGACCTGCATGCGGTGCCGCGACGTCGGGCCCGCCGCGGCGAGCGCGTCGGCCACTTGCTGCGGCGTCGCCCCACATTCGAGTGCGACGGCGGCCGCGCACAGCGCGTTGGACACCTGGTGATCGCCGTGCACCGCGAGGCTCACGTCGACCCCGCCGGCGTCGCGGGTGTGCAAGGTGAACCGGGGCCGGGCCAGCTCGTCGAGGGTGACCGGACCCGCCCACACATCGATGTCCGAGCCCGGATCCCGCGAGATCCGCACCACCCGCGCGGCCGTCTGGCCGGCCATCGCGGCCACCGCGGTGTCGTCGGCGTTGAGGATCACCACGCCCGAGGCGCCCACGGCCTGCGGCAGTTCGGCCTTGGTCCTGGCGATCATGTCGCGTGAGCCGAACTCGCCCAGATGCGCGGTCCCGACGTTGAGCACCACCGCGATCGACGGCGGCGCGATGGCGGCCAGCGCGGCGATGTTGCCCGGATGGCGGGCCGACATCTCCAGCACCAGGAAGTCGGTGTCGCGCGTCGCGCGCAGCACCGTCCACGGATGGCCGAGTTCGTTGTTGAACGACCCGGGGGGCGCGACCACCTCCCCCAGCGGGGCCAGCACCGCGGCGAGCAGATCCTTGGTGGACGTCTTGCCCGACGATCCGGTCACGCCGATGATCTTCAACCCGCCCGCGACGAGTTCGGCCGCGACGGCCGCGGCCAGTCGTGCGAGCGCGGCCAGCACCGCCGCCCCGGATCCGTCGGTGTCGTGCTCGAGTGCGCCCGAGGCGGGATCGACCACCGCGCCGGGGCGCACGACGATCGCGGGCACGCCGACCGGTCGCGCGGCCAGCACCGCGACCGCACCCGCCTGCACGGCGGCTGCCGCGAAGTCGTGGCCGTCCGACCGGGCGCCCGGCAGCGCCAGGAACAACCCACCCGGCCCGACCGCGCGGGAATCGAACTCCACCGTGCCGGTGACGCGGGTGGCCGCCGCCTGCTCGGGGGTGATGTCAGCCAGTTCACCGCCGACGATCTCGGCGATGCGGGCAATGGTCATCTCGATCATGAGGTTCGGTCCCCTGTTTTGCCCGACGCTCGCAGTGCGGCGGCCAGTTGGTCCCGATCGTCGAACGGCCTGGTGTGGCCCGCGACCGTCTGACCGCTCTCGTGCCCTTTACCCGCGACCAGCACGATGTCGCCCGGCCCGGCCCACGCCACCGCGTGGTCGATGGCCGCGCGCCGGTCACCGATCTCGACGATCTCGGCGTCCGAGCCTGCCGCGGCCGCGCCCGCCAGCACCGCCGCCCGGATCGCGGCGGGGTTCTCGTTGCGCGGGTTGTCGTCGGTGACGACGACGAGGTCGGCCAGCTCGGCCGCGACGCGACCCATCGGTTCACGCTTGCCCGGGTCGCGGTCTCCGCCCGCACCGAAGACGACGGCGATACGGCGCGGCTCGGCCGCGCGCAGCGTCTCCAGCACGGCCTGCAGCGCGCCGGGTTTGTGGGCGTAGTCGACGAGCGCGAGGAAGTCCTGTCCGAGGTCGATCGATTCCAGTCGGCCGGGCACGGTCGCCGTCCGCAGACCGGGCGCGGCCTGCTCGGGCGACACCCCGACCGCGTCGAGCAGCGCGACGGCCAGTGCGGCGTTGGCGACGTTGTAGCGGCCGGGCAGCCCGACGCTGAGCTCGTGGTGTCCGCCCCGGGGGTCGACGAGCACGAACTCCTGGGCACCCGGGCCTGCCGTCGTGATCTTCTCGACGCGCCAGTCGGCGTCGGCGCCGGCGGTACTGACGGTCTGCGGCGCCTCGGCGCGCGCGGCCATCTCGATTCCGAACTCGTCGTCGACACAGATCACCGCGGCGGCGGCATGGTTGGGCGACGCCGGATCGAACAGCCGGGCCTTGGCCTCGAAGTAATCCGCCATCGTCGGATGGAAGTCGAGATGGTCGCGCGACAGGTTGGTGAACCCGCCCACCGCGAAACCGATGCCGTCGACCCGCCCCTGCGCCAGCGCGTGGCTGGACACCTCCATCACGACGGTGTCGACGCCGCGCTCGACCATGAGCGCCAGCAGCGCCTGCAGCGCCGGCGCCTCGGGCGTGGTCAGCGTGCTGGGCAGATCGGTGCCGTCGATGCGCACCCCGACGGTGCCGATGAGCCCGGCGACCCGGCCCGCGGCGCGCAGACCGGCCTCGGCGAGATAGGTGGTGGTGGTCTTGCCGGAGGTGCCGGTGACGCCGACCACCCGGAGTCGTTCGGCCGGGCGGCCATACACGATCGCGGCGGCGGCACCGAGCACCGACCGCGGCGCGGGGTGCACCAGCACCGGCACATCCACGGTGCCTGCGAGCAGTTCGGCACCGGACGGATCGGTCAGCACCGCGACCGCGCCCGCGGCCACCGCGTCGGCCGCGAACCGGGCGCCGTGCGCGCTGGTGCCGGGCAGGGCCGCGAACAGGTCACCGGGCATCGCGTCCTGGCCGCGCAGGGTCACGCCCGTGACGTGCACCGCAGCGAGATCGGATGGCGCCGAGCCTGCGGTGGCAACCGCTCCGACCGCGGCCGCCAGTGGTGCGAGTTGATGGCCGACGGGACGGCTGGGACGCAGCTTCATGGCCATGCAACAGTACCCATCGGCGTTCTCGTGCGCCCCGAGGCAGGTGCCGTCAGGTGGCCTGCAATGTCAACGGCGGACCGGGATCAGGCGACAGCGGAACGTTGTGCCGCTGCAACAGCCATGACGCGATCTCGTGGAACAGCGGGGCCGCCGAGGAGCCGGGCGAACCGTCGGCCGCACGCTGCGGTGCGTCCATCATGATGCCGATCACGTACCTCGGGTCGTCCGCCGGAGCCATACCGGCGAAGGTGATCCAGTAGACGTCGTCGTAGTAGCAGCCGCACGCCGGGTTGATCTGCTGGGCGGTTCCGGTCTTGCCCGCGATCTGGTAGCCCTCGACCGCGGCCTGCGGACCGGTGCCCTGCTGCACGCCCATCGGATCCCGCTGCACGATCGCACGGAACATCGACCGCAGCGTGCGGGCCGTCTCCGGGCTGATCACCCGGACCCCCTCCGGCCGTTCCTCTTCGGTGACCGCGCCGTCGGGTGCGATGGTGGACTTGATGATTCGCGGCGGGACACGCACACCGTCGTTGGCGACGGTCTGGTACATCGCGGTCATCTGCAGCAGCGTCATCGAAAGGCCTTGCCCGATGGGCAGGTTCGAGAACGAGCTGCCCGACCACTGGTCGATCGGCGGCAGCAGACCCGAGCTCTCGCCGGGCAGACCCACATTGGTGCGCTGTCCGAGGCCGAACTTGCGCAGCATGTCGTAGAACCGCTCGGGTCCCACCCGCTGCGCGAGCATCAGCGTGCCGACGTTGGAGGACTTCCCGAACACCCCGGTGGTGGTGTACGGCATCACGCCGTGGTTCCAGGCGTCGCGCACCGTGACACCGCCCATGTGGATCGACCCGGGGACCGAAAGCACCTCGTCGGGGTTGGTGAGCCCGAACTCGATCGCGGCCGCGGCCGTCACGATCTTGTTCACCGATCCCGGTTCGAACGGCGACGACACCGACGGGTTGCCCATCTGCCGGTCGCCCTGCCGACCGATGTCCTGGCTGGGGTCGAAGGTGTTGTCGTTCGACATCGCCAGCACCTCACCGGTTTTGGCGTCGAGCACCACCGCCGAGACGTTCTTGGCGCCGGAGGCGTTCTTGGCCAGCTGCACCTGCTGCTGCACGTGGAACTGGATGTCGTCGTCGATGGTCAACTGGACCGTCGACCCGTCCACCGCATCGTGGCGGTTGCGGTAGCTGCCGGGGATCACCACGCCGTCGGAGCCGCGGTCGTAGGTGACCGAGCCGTCCGTGCCCGCGAGCACCGCGTCGAGCGAGTCCTCCAGACCCAGCAGTCCGTGGCCGTCCCAGTCGATGCCGCCGACGATGTTGGCCGCCAGCGATCCGCCCGGGTACTGACGCAGATCCTGCCGCTCCGAACCGACTTCGGGGAACTTCTCGGTGATCGCGTCGGCGATCGCGGGATCGACCGCGCGCGCGAGGTACACGAAGGTCTCGTTGCTCCTGAGTTTCTTGAGCACGGTCTTGGCGTCCGGCGAGTTGTTCAACCGTGCGGCCACCTCATCGGCGATCTCCTCGAGCCGCTTGTCGGGATCGGGCGCGTCGGCGGCGTCGGCGGAACCGGCCTGCTGGGCCTTGCGCCAGGCTTCCTCGAGTTGCTTGCGCACCCGGGTCGGCTGGAACGTCAGTGCCCTGGCCTCGATGGTGAACGCCAGTTTGTCGTTGTTGCGGTCGACGATGCTGCCGCGGATCGCCGGGGTGATGTCGGTGACCTTGAGCTGGCTCGCCGCCTCGGCACGCAGCCCCGCGGCGCGCGGTACCTGCAGCATGAACAACTGCACGGCAGCGATGACCAGTACCGCAAGGATCGCGAGGTTGCCCGTGCGGTGCCGGAACACGAAAGACGAACTGTGCAGACCGGCTTCGGTATCGGCAACCCGGGTGCGCCGGGTCCGTGCCGAGCGCGGCTGATCCACCGGCGTCTTCTTGCGCGGCTGTGTCGGCTTGGCCGAACGGTCGGTGCGGCGGCTCATGCGATCGGGTCGACGGCCGGGGTGAAGTGCTCCACGGCGGTCGCGGGGTCGGGAACAACAGGTTGGGCGCCGGGCTGGGCGCCGGGCTGGGCACCCAGGGGCCCGGGTTGGGCGCCGGGCTGGGCAGCAAGCGGCGCGGGTTGGGCCGGAACCTGCTGCGGTGCGGGCACGTTCACGAGCGGGGCCGCAGGCTGGGCCTGCGCAACCACCGGCGTCGGCGGCACCGGCGCCACGGCGCCCTGCGGCGTCGGCGCCGGAAGCGGGGCGGCGAGCGGCACCGGACCCGGAGCCGCCGGCTGGGCCCCCGGCACGGCGTGCGGGGTCTCGGCCTGCACCGCGCCGGGGATGCCGGGCGCGGTTTGGATACCCGGTGTGGTCTGCAGACCCGGGGCCTCAGGGATGCGCACCGGCACCTCGCGCGGTTCCACGACGCGCTCGGCAGGCGGGGCGGGCGGCGGCGGAGGGGCCGCCGGCGGCAACGGGGTGTTGAGCGGTGGCGGCGGAACACCTTCTGCCGGTTTAGGTGTGCCCACCACGACCCAGTTGCCCGTGGGGTCCTGCACCAGATGCGCGGTATCGCGCGACGGGATCATGCCCAGGTTGCGGGCGGCCTCGGCGAGCGCGGGCGCCGCCTGCGCCTCGAGCACGTCGCGCTCGAGCGCCTCCTTCTGTTGCAGCAGGCCCTGATTCACCTGCCGCGCATGGCCGAGCTGGTACGAGCGCTCGGCGGCGCTGGTCGACAACCACAGCGTGATCCCGAGCCCGAGACCCAGCGCGGCGATCACGAGCACCACGAACGGCACCCGGGCGACGAGCGCACGCGGGTTCAGTTCGATCGACGACAGCCGCAGCAGCACGCGTTCGCGCAGCGGCGGCCGGACGACCTTGGGCGCCTTGGCCTTACGCGCCTTCGCCCGGGCCTTGGCCTGGCTGGCGCTCTTCGGCCGGGCCGGCGCGGTGCGCTGCCGCGGAATCGGTCCGGTCTGCGGGGCCGAGCGCACCGGGCGCTGCGGCTCCCGACTCGGCCTGCGTGTGCGCGGCGGCGCGTCGGCACTCCCCCGCGCGACCCCCGGCTGCCGCTTACCGCGCCTGCGGTCGGCGTCACGAACCGGTCCTGGTCGCTTGGCCTTCATCAACTGCCCCTTCCCCCAACCTTTTCAAGTGCTCGCAGTCGCACCGGGGCACTACGTGGATTTCGCTCGATCTCTTGCTCGTCGGCGCGCTCGGCGCCGCGGGTGACGGCCACGAACTCCGGTTCGTGGCCCGGCAATTCGATGGGCAGGCCGGGCGGGGTCCGAGAGGCCGTGACGGTGCTGAAGGCCTGCTTGACGATGCGGTCCTCCAGCGACTGGTACGACATCACCACGATCCGGCCGCCGGGACGCAACGCCGCCAGTGCGGCGGGTACCGCAGCGCGCAACGATTCGAGTTCGGCGTTGACGGCGATCCGCAGGGCCTGGAACGTGCGCTTGGCGGGGTGCCCACCGGTGCGTCGCGCCGGGGCCGGGATCGCCTCGTACAAGAGCTCGACGAGTTCGGAGGTCGTGGTGAACGGCTGCTTGGTCCGCCTGCGGACGATCTTGTCGGCGATCCGGCCCGCGAACCGCTCCTCGCCGTAGTCGCGCAGGATTCTGGTGAGCGTCTTCGCGTCGTAGGTGTTGACGATCTCGGCGGCGGTGAGCAGCGCGTCGGGATCCATGCGCATGTCCAGCGGCGCGTCCGCGGAGTAGGAGAAACCGCGCTGTTTCTGGTCGAGCTGCATCGACGACACGCCGAGGTCGAACAGCACGCCGTCGATCCGCCGGACGCCGGCCTCGGCGAGCGCCGCCGCGATGCCGTCGTAACGCGTGCGGACCAGCGTGGCCCGGTCGCCGAACGGGGCGAGCCGGTCGCCGGCGATCTTGAGGGCATTGGGGTCGCGGTCGAGCCCGATGAGGCGTAGCGCCGGGAAGTCAGTGAGAAATCGCTCCGAATGGCCGCCGGCCCCGAGGGTCGCGTCCACGAGGACGGCGTCCGTGCCGTCGGCGTCGGTACGTGTCAGGGCCGGGGCGAGCAGTTCGACGCAGCGGTCCAGTAGAACCGGGATATGCCCGTGATCCGGATCATTCGCCACTGAACACACCTCCGCAACGTCTCCGCACCGGACCGCCCCTGCATCGGGGTCTCTGTCCGAATCCACGGACCTGGCGTTGGGGAAGTACGCCAGGGCCGATTCGGGCAGAGGCCGCGCTGCACGGGCTAGGTCCAGGCCTGCCACCTGATGAAAGGCCGCATCAGATGATGTCGCGCAGAGTTTCATCGGTGGCCGCGGAGAAGTTCTCTTCGTGGGCTTGCTGGTACTCCTGCCAGGCTTGTGCGTCCCAGATCTCCAGGTAGTCGACGGAGCCGATCACCACGCAGTCCTTGGACAGGTTCGCGTAGCGGCGGTGGTCCGCCGACAAGGTGATGCGTCCTTGCGCATCGGGATGCTGCTCGTCGGTTGCGGCGGCCAGGCTGCGCAGGAAGGCGCGGGCCTCCGGATTGCTCCGGGAAGCCTGCGACGCACGCCGGGCCAGTTTCTCGAACTCATCGCGGGGATACACGGCCAGGCTGTGATCTTGGCTCTTGGTGACCATCAACCCTCCTGCCAGTGCGTCGCGAAATTTGGCGGGCAGTGTGAGCCGCCCCTTGTCGTCGAGCTTGGGCGTGTAGGTACCCAGGAACACCTGAGCCACCTCCCGCCACCCGGTTCGGATTCCGGGTCGCTTCGCCCTTCCCTAACGGGGTTCCGAACTCCCCGTCGACCGCCACTTTACCCCACGATCCCCCACTTTGCTCCATTTGGCGCCACAGTTTGGACATTCCACCCCACCTTCACCCCTTTCGACACCACGCCGACCGAGGATTTACCGGCTTCGGAAGCCGACGGCGGGACAAAACCGCAGGTGAGCGCACCGAAAAAAGAGGTGGGGCGGAGTGGGGGCAGATCGTGGGGCGCTGCCGAATCGTTATCGAACCCGGGCCGACACGGCCGAGAAAGACTGCGCTGGAGATCGCTCCGGCGTGTCGGGGAGGCGCTCAGGGGCCGGCCGAGCGCAGCCGTGGGGCAGGGTGGGGAGCCCGGTGGGGAGCCCAGTGGGGAGCCCAGTGGGAGCCCGGCGAAAAGGACGGTGAGCATGAAAAAGGGGCAGCCCTCGCGGACTACCCCTGAACCGTTGCCGATGAAGACCCGATCAGTCGTCGAAGCGCCTGCGGAAACGATCTTCCATGCGGTTGGTGAACGAACCCCCGCCGCGCTGCTTACGCTGTCGCGAACTCGACGGTGCCGAGGACTTGTCGATGCCGCCCGCGACGCGCGGACCGGTGATGGCGAAGACCACGCCGCCGAACATCACCATGAAACCGATGACCGAGAGGATCGGGAAACCACCGATCATCAAAGCCTTGACTGCGACGCCGGTGACCAGCATCGCCAGACCGAGAACGAACAACCCCGCGCCGTAGATCCTGCGACGCGCCGAGGGCGCGCGTAAAGTCCCACCCCGAACACTCGAGGCGAACTTCGGATCCTCGGCATAGAGCGCGCTCTCGATCTGATCGAGCATGCGCTGCTCATGATCGGAGAGTGGCATTCGTCCCTCCTTGCCGACGCGACCGTCGCTTCGTAAATGTCCACCCGTGCCCGCCATTACGGACACCTAACAATGATGATACGAGGTCGATCCGAGCCGTACCACCTTGTTCGACATCGATTGTAGGCGTTCGCTGGGAGTGTGACGGCCACCCGCACCGCCGGATAATGACTCCACATAATGAGTTCGGCAGGACTCACATGAGCACACACCCCGTGTGCCCGTGAACTCGACGACTTGGGCGGCAACGGAGGCGATGGCGGCAATGGCGACATATCTCATCGATCTGTCGCCCGAGGACATGCAGCGCCGACTCAACGATGCCCTGCGCGTCTACGTCGACGCGATGCGATACCCCCGCGGAACCGAGGAACAACGCGCGGCGCTGTGGCTCGAACACACCCGCAGACAGGGCTGGAAAGCCGTGGCCGCAGTGGAATTCGAACCGGTCGGGGCGGCCGATCCCGGCGCCGGTTCCGACGCGGCACCGTCACGGGAGGACCTGGTCTGCGCCCCGCTGCTCGGCATCGCCTACGGCTACTGCGGCGCACCCGACCAGTGGTGGCAGCAACAGGTGGTCTCCGGGTTGCACCGCGTCGGCGCGAGCCGCGAACAGATCGCCGAGCTCATGTCGAGCTACTTCGAGCTGACCGAACTGCACATCGAACCGCGCGCCCAGGGCCGGGGCCTCGGCGAGGCGCTGGCGCGCAGACTGCTGGCCGACCGTGGCGAATCTCACGTGCTGTTGTCGACGCCGGAGATCAACGGCGAGGCCAATCGGGCCTGGCGTCTGTACCGGCGCCTGGGGTTCACCGACGTGATCCGTGGCTACCACTTTGCGGGCGACCCCCGCGCCTTCGCGATCCTCGGCCGCCCACTGCCCCTGTAGCGACCCGGCCTGACCGGTCGCTCGGCGGCATCCGGATCTGGCACGATGACCTCCGTGCGCGTCCGACCACCCGGCCGCAGCCGCCGCAGGCTGCTCGTGACGGTGATGTTGCTGCTGCTGGTTCTGCCGACCGCGGTCGGCTGCGTCCGGGTCCGGGCCTCCATCACGGTGTCGCCCGACGACCGGGTGTCCGGACAGATCATCGCCGCGACCAAACCCCGCGACGCCGACGACAAGGGTCCGCAGCTGGTCAACAACCTGCCGTTCGCGCACAAGGTCGCGGTGTCGGAGTACAGCCGCGACGACTACGTCGGCTCGCAGGCGGTGTTCTCCGATCTGTCCTTCGCCGAGCTGCCACAACTGGCCGCGCTGAACCGCGACGCCGCGGGCGTCGACATCTCGCTGCGTCGAGCCGGCGACCTGGTGATCCTCGAGGGCCGCGTGGACCTCACGTCGATGAACGACCCGGAGGCCGACGTGCTGCTGACGGTGTCGTTCCCCGGCGAGGTGACCTCGACCAACGGCGATCAGGTGACGTCCTCGATCGTGGAATGGAAGCTGCGCCCCGGCGTGGTGAGCACCATGAACGCCCAGGCCCGCTACACCGACCCCAGCGCACGGTCCTTCACCACCGCGGCGATCTGGCTGGTCATCGGCGCTTTCCTGGTGGCCGGCGTGGTCGCAGGCCTGGCCTGGGTGAGTCGTGACCAGTCCCCCAAACCGGGCGAATCGGTGGCCACCGAAACCTGACGGTGACACCCGCGGCGAACCCCGCACCTTGATTCCGCCGTCCTCGCCTACGCCGGAACCGGCACAACGCTTTACCCTGGATGGGCTCGGGGGCAATGGCAACACATCAAAGAAAGGGGCGGGCGCTGAGCGTGGATACAGCGGCACCGTCAGCCGTCGAGTTGGCCGGCGCCGTCACCGAACAGCTGCGCGAGTACCTGCGCGAGCGTCGCCGGGACTGCGCATACATCGGACCCGTGTACGCCGAGCTGACCGCGGGCGTCGAGGAGTTCGTCCTGCGGGGCGGCAAGCGTCTGCGACCGGCGTTCGCCTACTGGGGCTGGCGCGCGGTCGTCGAACCCGCCGACGCGGTGGCCGGACCCGACGTGCTGCGCCTGTTCTCGGCACTCGAACTCCTGCAGGCCTGCGCGCTGATCCATGACGACGTCATCGACGACTCCGCGACCCGACGCGGCCTGCCCACGGTGCACCGGTTGTTCACCGAACAGCACCGCGACCGCAGCTGGCGTGGCTCGGACCGGCAGTTCGGACTGTCCGCGGCGATCCTCGCCGGTGACCTCGCGCTGTCCTGGGCCGACGACATCGTGGCGGGCGCCGACCTGCCGGTCGACGCGCACCGGCGGGTCCAGACGGTGTGGCAGCACATCCGCACCGAGGTGCTCGGCGGGCAGTATCTCGACATCGTCACCGAATCCAGCGGCGACGAGTCGGTGGCCTCCGCGCTGAACGTCAACACCTACAAGACCGCCTCCTACACCGTGGCCCGCCCGCTGCAGCTCGGCGCGGCCGCGGCCGCCGACCGCCCCGACGTGCTGGACCTCTTCCACCGCATCGGCAACGACCTCGGTGTCGCGTTCCAACTGCGCGACGACGTGCTCGGCGTGTTCGGCGACCCGGCCGTCACCGGTAAACCCTCGGGTGACGATCTGCGCTCCGGTAAGCGCACCGTGCTGCTCGCCGAGGCGCTGGAGCTGGCGGACAAAAACGATCCGACCGCGGCCGAGTTGCTGCGCGGCTCGGTCGGCACCGAACTGTCCGATACGCAGGTCCGCGAACTGTGCGACGCCATCGAATCGGTCGGCGCGCTCGCCGCCGTCGAGCAGCGCATCGAGACGCTCACCCGCGACGCCCTTGAGGTGCTCGCGGCCGCCCAGGTCCACCCGCAGGCCAAGGCCGGCCTGTCCGAGCTCGCCCGATTGGCCGCCAACCGCACGGCCTAGCAGCCGGGCTGGACAGTCCACCACCATGACACCAACCGACACCGACAAACCCAACCCCGGCCTGGCCGAACACGTTTCACGCCTGGCTGCCTTCGCCGTGTCCGCCGAGGCCCGACCGGCACGGCTGGGCTGCCTCGGCGCCACCGTGCTGACCATCGGCGGTCTCGGGGCAGGCAGCATCCGCCTGCACGATCCGCTGCTGGAATCGCTGCACCTGTCCTGGCTGCGGTTCGGGCACGGCCTGGTGCTGTCGTCGATCCTGCTGTGGAGCGGTGTCGCGCTGATGCTCATCGCCTGGCTGTGGCTGGGCAGGCGCGTGATCGACCGCACCGCAACCGAGTACACGATGGTCGCCACCACCGGGTTCTGGTTGGCTCCGCTGCTGCTCTCGGTGCCGTTGTTCAGCCGTGACACCTACTCCTACCTCGCGCAGGGCGCGCTGCTGCGCGACGGCTTCGACCCCTACGTGGTGGGCCCGGTCGAGAACCCGAATTCGTTGTTGGAGAACGTGAGTCCGATCTGGACCACGACGACGGCGCCGTACGGGCCGGCATTCATCCTGGTGGCCAAGTTCGTCACCATGCTGGTGGGCAACGACGTGGTGGCAGGCACGATGCTGCTGCGGCTGTGCATGCTGCCCGGCCTGGCGCTGCTGATCTGGGCCGCCCCGCGGGTGGCCCGCCACGTCGGTGCCAACCCCGCGGCGGCGCTGTGGATCTGTGTGCTCAACCCGCTGGTGATCATCCATCTCATGGGCGGTGTGCACAACGAGATGCTCATGGTCGGGCTGATGATGGCCGCGATCGCGCTGACCTTCGCAGGCCGCCCGATCTGGGGCGTCGGCCTGATCGCCACGGCCGTCGCCGTGAAAGCCACGGCGGGCCTGGCCCTTCCGTTCCTGGTGTGGGTGTGGATGCGTCAGCTCCGCGACCGCCACGACATGCCGGCGGTGCGCGCGTTCGTGGTGTCGACCGCGGCGTCGGTGCTGATCTTCGGCGCGGTGTTCGCGGTGCTGTCGCTGGTGGCAGGCGTCGGCCTGGGCTGGCTGACCGCACTGGCCGGTTCGGTGAAGATCATCAACTGGCTGACCGTGCCGACCGCGGCGTCCAACCTGATCAACGCGGTCGGCGGGTTGTTCTTCCCGGTCAACTTCTACGCGGTCCTCGAGATCGCCCGGATCATCGGCATCGCGGCCATCGTCATCGCGCTGCCGGTGCTGTGGTGGCGGCACCGCCACACCGACCGCGAGGCCCTCACCGGGATCGCGCTGGCCATGGTGGTCGTGGTGCTGTTCGTGCCTGCCGCACTCCCCTGGTACTACACGTGGCCGTTGGCCGTCGCCGCGGCGCTGGTCCAGACCCGGCCGGGCATCGCCGCCATCGCGGGGTTCTCCACATGGATCATGGTGATGTGGAAACCCGATGGCGCCCATGGCATGTACTCATGGGCGCACGTGCTGCTCACCACGGCGTGCGCGATCGCGGCGTGGTATTCGCTGTACCGGGCGCCGGAGCCGGCCGGGGAACCGGCTCAATAAGCCATGGCCTGCGCACGCCGCACGACCTCACGCGCCTGATGTGAGTGCAGGGCGTCCACGGGACGTGCGTTGGCGATCCGCTCGGTGGTGCCGTCGCGGGTGATGGTCAGCGACTCGTCCGGGGTGAACAACCAGCGCAGAATCTCGTTGGTGCGGTAGCCGCCGTCACGCAGGACGACCAGCAACCCCGGCAGCGACCTGACCACATGGCCGCCGTCGTCGAAGAAGATCCTGGGCACGGCCACGACACCGTTTCGCCGCACGGCGACCAGCTGGCCGTCGCGCAGCTGCTGGTGGACTTTGGTGACCGGGATGCCGAGGATCTCCGCCACGGTCGGAAGGTCGTAGACGGCCTCGTCGGGATCCAGAACGTCATCGGCGGCCGGAATACTGCTCACCGCACTGATTCTAGGCGCCCGCTCGGGACTCGTAACATGTGTTCGGTGGAGCAGCAATCGGATCCGCTCGTCGGCAGCCTGCTGGACGGGCGGTACCGCGTCGACATGCCCATCGCCACCGGTGGGATGTCCACGGTGTACCGCGGGCTCGACACGCGGCTGGACCGGCCGGTCGCATTGAAGGTCATGGACTCCCGCTACGCCGGTGACGAGCACTTTCTCACCAGATTCCAGCGGGAGGCACGGGCCGTGGCCCGGCTGAAGGCACCCGGACTGGTCGCGGTCTACGACCAGGGACTCGACCATCGGTCGGAGCGGCAGTACCCGTTTCTGGTGATGGAACTCATCGAGGGCGGCACACTGCGCGAACTGCTCACCGAACGCGGCCCGATGCCCCCGCACGCGGTCGCCGCGGTACTCGAACCCGTTCTGGGTGGGCTCGCGGTCGCCCACCGCGACGGTCTGGTGCACCGTGACATCAAGCCCGAGAACGTGCTGATCTCCGACGACGGCGAGGTCAAGATCGCCGACTTCGGTTTGGTGCGTGCGGTCGCGGAAGCCAAAATCACTTCCACCAGCGTGATATTGGGCACGGCCGCCTATCTGTCCCCCGAGCAGGTCGCGACCGGCGACGCCGACCCCCGCAGCGACGTCTACGCCGTCGGGATCCTGACCTTCGAGCTGCTCACCGGCAGCACGCCGTTCACCGGAGACACCGCACTGGCCGTCGCCTATCAGCGCATGGACCACGACGTGCCGCCGCCGAGTACCCGGATCGCCGGTGTGCCACGACAATTCGACGATTTCGTGCGTCGCGCCGCGACACGTGACCCGTCGGGCCGGTACGCCGACGCCGGCGAGATGGCCGCAGCGCTCGAGGTCATCATCGACGAACTGGGACTGCCCGCGTTCCGGGTGCCCGCGCCGCGCAACTCGGCTCAGCACCTCGCGGCGACCCGGTTCCACAACCGCCCGCGACCGGACCTGGAGACCACCGCCGAGGTGGCGCCCCCACCGCCCCCGCCGCCCACGCCGGCGCAGGCGCCGCGGCAGCACACCCGCGAGATCACCCGCGACCAGCACGACTGGGCGCCGATCCCCGCCGCCCCCGACGACGAGTACGACGAATACCCGGTGGTGGCCGGGCAATTCGCCGGTATCGAGATGGCCGAGTTCTACTGGGCGCGCCAACGCGCCAAGCGCGTGCTGCTGTTCTGGGTGATCGCGGTGCTCACCCTCACCGGCCTGGCCGCCGCGGCGGCCTGGACGCTGGGCAGCAACATCGCCACCCTGATCCAGTGACCCGGTTCAATCGCGGAGCATCTCCGCGACCAAAAACGCCAGCTCCAGGCTCTGCTGGGTGTTCAAACGTGGGTCGCACGCCGTCTCGTAGCGGCCGGCCAGGTCGGAGTCCGAAATGTCCTGTGCCCCACCGAGACACTCGGTGACGTTCTCGCCGGTGATCTCGACGTGGATGCCGCCCGGATGGGTGCCGAGCGCGTGGTGCACCTCGAAGAAGCCCTGCACCTCGTCGACGATGCGGTCGAAGTGGCGCGTCTTGTACCCCGTCGACGACTCGTGGGTGTTGCCGTGCATCGGGTCGCACTGCCAGATCACCTGGTGACCGGTGGCCTGCACCTTCTCGATGATCGGCGGCAGCAGATCGCGCACCTTGTTGTTGCCCATGCGGGTCACCAGCGTCAGACGGCCCGGTTCGTTGTTCGGGTCGAGGCGCTCGACGTATTCGACGGCGAGTTCGGGTGTGGTGGTCGGGCCCAGCTTGACGCCGATCGGGTTGGCGATCACCTCGGCGAAGGCGATGTGCGCGCCGTCGAGTTGCCGCGTGCGCTCCCCGATCCACAGGTAGTGCGCCGACTGGTCGTACAGCTTGGCCGGACCGCCGTCGGTCTCCGCGTCGTTGGCCAACCGCAGCATCGCGCGCTCGTAGTCGAGCACCAGGGCCTCGTGGCTGGCGTAGATCTCGGCGGTCTGCAGGTTGTGGTCGGCGACGCCGCAGGCGCTCATGAAGGTCAGCGCGCGGTCGATCTCACCGGCCAGCGCCTCGTACCGGGCACCGGCGGGCGACGTGCGGACGAACTCGCGGTTCCAGTCGTGCACCAGGTGCAGCGACGCCAATCCCGAAGAGGTCAGCGCGCGCACCAGGTTCATCGCCGCGCTGGCATTGGCGTAGGCGCGCACCAGCCGCGACGGATCATGCTCGCGGGCCGCGGCGTCGGGGGCGAAACCGTTGATCATGTCGCCGCGGTAGGACTTGAGCCCCAGCGCGTCGAGATCGGCCGAGCGCGGCTTGGCGTACTGCCCCGCGATGCGGGCGACCTTCACCACCGGCATGCTCGCGCCGTACGTCAGCACCACGGCCATCTGCAGCAGCGTGCGGATGTTGGCGCGGATGTGCGGTTCGGTGTTGTCGACGAACGTCTCGGCGCAGTCGCCGCCCTGCAGCAGGAACGCCTTGCCCTGCGCGACGTCGGCAAGCAGACCCTTGAGCTTCTCGATCTCCGACGGCACAGTCACCGGCGGCACACTCTCCAGGACCGTGCGCATGGCCTTGGCGGCGTCGGGGTCCCAGCTGGGCTGCTGGACAGCCGGCTTGGCCAGTGCCGAATCCAGCCGTTGCCGAAGCTCGTCGGTCAACGGCGGCAACGGCGGTAGCTGGTCGATGGGGATGTCGACGGTCCAGTTCACCCGTTCATGGTAACTGCCGGTAAAGCGGGGTTTTGTGACCCTGCGTGATGAGCTGGAAGCGGTGCAGGTTGTGTCGCGCGTCGACCAGCGCGTCATGGGAGTCGGTGGGCCGCGCGGGCATGCGCGGTGACCCGTGATCCTCCCAGAGCTGCCGGAGCTCCCGGGTGAACCGCGGTATGGCGGCAGGCAGCTCGGTCATCGGCCCCCACAGCTGGCACAGGACCACATGGTCGTAGGCGCCCACCCAGGCCCACAGCTCGATGGGCTCGTCACCGTCGATGCCGAAGAACTCCTCGAGTTCGGCGCGGATCTGGCGCCGCGAGCGCCACAGCTTCGACGACGGCGACGGCAACTTGGGCAGCACATGCCTGCGCACCCACGGACCGGCCCTGCCGGGGTCGAACTCCGCCGAGATCGCGTAGTACTCGCGTCCGTCCTCGGCGGCGACGCCGATCGAGATCAGCTCGATCGTGCGTCCGTCGTCGATGAACTCGGTGTCGTAGAAGTACCGCATGAACCAGTTCGCCTCGTCCGTTCCGTTGCCTCGATCCTGGCCGCGATCCCACCCGGCGGGGCGGGCGCGGCGTGGATCTCCCGGTCCAGTTGCTCGTCGACCGCCGCATCATCGGGAAACTTCGGCATCCCGGTGATGGCGTCCTGCAGCCACAGCTTGGCCTGCACCACCGGACGCCGCAGCCATCGTTCCCGCTCGAGCGCGCGGTGCATCTTGCGGGGGCGCTTGGTGTAGCGCCACCGCGCCCACGGTGCGTGCGGCCGCGACAGCCTGATGGCGCCGATGAACAGCAACGGGGTGATGAACATACCCACCAGCCCCGTCCACACCTTGCCCTTGAGCAGCACGACCACCGCCAGCAACAGGGTAACCACCGCCAGCAGCACCACGGCCGCGCGCACCAGCCAGCTCGGATCCTCGCGCCATATCCCCACGTCGAAGAACGACAAGGGATTAAACCCGAGAATCAGCAAACCGGCCACGGCCACCGCGGCGAACACCGCATCGACCGAGGTGCGGCCGTCCTCGGACCAGTACACGTCCGACAGGTGCAGGATCAGCGCGAACTCGTCGAGCACGAGCGCGGCCCCGATGCCGAAGAACGTCGCGGCCACGGTGAACTCGCCCACTCCGCCGTTTACCGCCAGGGTGACCATGGTTACCCCGGACACCATCACCAACACCACACCGATCACCACGTGATGGATGTGCATGGTGCCGTGCGCGATGTTGCGGGGCTGCCACCATTTGCGGGGCTGGTCGCTGCCGGCGTGGTTACGGATGTAACGCACCACCGTTCGGGTCACGAAGAAGGTCAGGATGAACGCCAGCAGGCAGCACACCAGCGGCAGGCGATCGCGCGTGATGAATTCCAGATGGACGGTCGCGTGCACGATGTCAGAACTTACGCCCATCCAGGCGCGTCGCGGCCGTGGTTGCGGCTGTGCACCGCGCCCACAGATAGTCTGTGCTGGAGATGAGTAAGCGGCAGTCGCCCCGCGGGGCTGGGTTGGCACCAACCATCGCGTGGCGGTTTTTCCAGCTGCTGACGCTGGCCGGGGTGCTTTGGGTCGGGTGGCGGTTGCTGGGCCACGTTCCCTACCGCATCGACATCGACGTCTACCGCATGGGCGGCCGAGCCTGGCTCGACGGCAGGCCACTGTACGCCGACGGCGCGATCTTCCACACCCAGGGCGGCCTGGATCTGCCGTTCACCTATCCCCCGCTGGCCGCGATCGCGTTCGCGCCGTTCGCCTGGCTGTCGCTGCCGTTGGCGAGTTCGGCGATCACCGCGACGACGCTGGTGCTGCTGATCGTCGCGACGACCATCGTGCTCACGCGCCTCGACGTGTGGCCGCACACCGCGGTCACCTCGGAACCGGCCTGGATGCGCCGCGCCTGGCTGGCGGCGGCGATGGTCGCACCCGCGGTGATCCACCTCGAACCGATCCGGTCCAACTTCGAGTTCGGCCAGATCAACGTCGTGCTGATGACCCTGGTGATCGCCGACTGCGTGCCGCGACGCACCCCGTGGCCACGCGGGCTGCTGCTGGGACTGGCCATCGCGCTCAAGCTCACCCCGGCGGTGTTCCTGCTGTACTTCCTGCTGCGACGCGACATCCACACCCTGCTGCGGACCGCGGCGACGGTCGTCGTCGCCTCGCTGGCCGGCTTCGCCCTCGCGTGGCGCGACTCCGTGGAGTACTGGACCGAGACCGTCCGCAACACCGACCGCATCGGGACGGCAACGCTCAACACCAACCAGAACATCGCCGGTGCGCTCGCGCGGCTGGGCCTCGGCGAGCACCCGCGGTTCATCCTGTGGGTGCTGGCATGCTTCGCGGTGCTCGCGGTCACGGTCTGGGCCGCCCGCAACGCCCTGCGCGGTGACACCGCCGACCAGAGCACCGAGGCGCCCGTGCTCGCGCTCATGTGCGTGGCGATGTTCGGCCTGGTGGTGTCGCCGGTGTCGTGGTCGCACCACTGGGTGTGGATGCTGCCGACCCTGGTGGTGACGGCCGTGCTGGCCTACCGTCGTCGCAGCGCCTGGTTCGCGGCCTTGACCGCGGCGGGGCTGGCACTGACGGTGTGGACGCCGATCACGCTGCTTCCCGAGCATCGGGAGACCACGGCCTCGCTGTGGCGCCAGCTCGTCGGCGGGTCCTACGTGTGGTGGGCGCTCGCGGTGATCGTGGTGATCGGGCTGGTCTCGACGTCACGCGCCCACGCCGACGCCGCGCTGCAACCCGCGCCGCTGGTGCCGATGGCCCCCGGCGAGGCCGGTTAGCCCGCGGCGGTCTCGGGCAGACGCGAGGCCGGTTTGGCCGGTGCGGCGCCGCCCGCGGCCTTCACGTCGGCGGCGTAGATGTCGACGTACTCCTGCTCGGACATCCGCATCAGCTCGTACATGACCTCGTCGATCACGGCGCGTTCGATGAAGCGGTTGCCGGCCAGGCCGTCGAAGCGCGAGAAGTCCATCGGCTTGCCGATGCGGACCTCGACGTGGCCGAAGCGCAGACCCTTGTGGCCGGGCGGGTTGACGACGTCGGTGCCGACCATCGCCACCGGGATGACCGGGACACCGGTCTGCAGCGCGAGCCGCGCCAGGCCGGTCTTGCCCTTGTAGAGCCTGCCGTCGGGCGACCGGGTGCCCTCGGGGTACATGCCGAGCAGCTTGCCCTCGTTGAGGATCCGCTCGGCGGTGTTCAGCGCGTCCTGCGCCGAATCGGCGTCGGTGCGGTCGATCGGCACCTGGCCGACGACGGTGTAGAACCACGCGAGGAGGCGGCCCTTGACCCCGGTACCGGTGAAGTATTCCTTCTTGGCGAGGAACGTGATGCGACGGCTGACCACCAGTGGCAGATAGAAACTGTCCATGACCGCCAGGTGATTGCTGGCGAGGATGGCCGGGCCGTCGGCCGGAATGTTCTCCAGCCCAGTGACTTTCGGCCTACCAACGAGGGCCAGCAAGGGTCCCAGCAAAATGAACTTGAATATCCAGTACCACATGGACCCCTCCACCTCGATGCACCCGGCGGCGCTCTGCGACAACTTTACCCAGCAGATGTCGGGCCTACCACAGCACCGCCGTGCGGGTGGCCCTGCCCTCGTTGCCGGGCGGTCACTCCTCGACGGTCACCGGGATGTGCTGATAGCGGCCCGGTCCCGCGGGTGGCGCAGGCTCATCGGGCCCCGGACCAGGGCCGCCGCCACCCGGATCGCCGGGACCGGGGCCGTCCCCGTCCGGCCCGGTGTCGTCGAGCAGCGCACGGATCACCGCGAGCAACGCCACGCTGTGCTCGGCGACCACGCTCAGCAACGGATGCTGTTCGCCGTTGACCACCGCGGCCAGCGCACACACCGGACACCACACCTGCTGGCACCTGCCGGGACCCTCGGTGGCCGCGGCGGCCGCGCGGGCGGCGGCCATGCGCACGGCGGGATCGAGCCGGTCGAGAATGGTCTCTGCGAGTTGGCGAAGTTCCGGGCCGAAATCGGGATGAGCCCCAGTCATACCGGCCACACCTCCGGATTCGGACGGAATCGCACCGTCAACTGACTGCCCCGCAGCGATGCATCGGCCACGATGCACCGGCGCAGGACTGACGCCAACCGTACCCGGCGCCGCATGGCGCCGACTCCGATGATCAAGTCGTCGTCGACCCGGCCCAACGTCAACGCGGCGGAGTCGACCTGCGGCAACTCTAGACGCAACCGGTAGATCGCTTCGAGTCCGGACCCGGATTCGCGGTCCACGATCGGCCGCAGCGGCCCCGGCGGCGGTGACCCGTCGCGGCTGCGGGCCGCGTCGAGCAGCTCGGCGAGCGCCTTGGGCCCGATCGGCTCGCCGGCCAGGTGTGGAACCAGCACCAGCGACACATCGCCGATGGTGGCGTCGAGCTCGTCGAGCACGGCCCGCTGCTCACCGATCCGCTCGGTGTACCAGTCGAAGGCGGGATGCGCGGGCAGATTGTGGTATTCGAACGAATCATCCTGAACCAAAATCTGATTGACGAGGAGCTCGGTCACCTCGACGCCCATGAGCGCGAGCGAACCCAGCGTGCGGGCCGCCTCGGCCGCCACCACCCGTTCGGGGGTGAGCACGAGATGGGCGCCGACGCGCGAGGGGTCGGTGAGCAGCGAGCCGACCCGCCGCAATCCCGCGTCGATGCGTTCCATGAGCGCGACGATCGTCGCGGTGGCCGCGTCGGCGGTGCCGGACAGCCGGCGATGACGGGGCCACGCCCGCTCCAGGTACAGGCCGAAGGTCTCGGGCAGGGTGAGCATGCGCAGCGCGTCGGCCGTTGAGGCGCAGTCCACCACGACGTGGTCCCACCGGCCCGACTCGGCCAGCTCGCCGACCTCGTACAGCCCGAGCACCTCCTGGATACCGGGAAGAGCCGAAAGTTCTTCCGGCGCAACATTTCCCAGATCCGATTCGGGGAACCGGGCGGACAGCGTCTCGGCCACCTCCACCCACCGCGCCTCCAGCAGCGCCAGCGTGTCGAGCGCGAGGGCGTCGAGGAACCCGCCCGCCTCGGACCCGGTGTCCATGTCGGCGAGCACCCGCGTCGGCGCCCGCTGCCCCGTCGGCGCCACCTCGGCGCCCAGCACGTCGCCCGTCGAATGCGCCTGATCGGTCGACACGATCAGGACGCGCCGACCCGCGCGGGCGGCACGCACCGCGGTCGCCGTCGCCAGCGTCGACTTACCGACGCCGCCCTTGCCGACGAACAGGCTGATCCGGGCGGGCGCCGATTCAGTCGGTGCGTCCGCGGCAAGCGGGCTGCCAGGCGGCGGGCTCACAGGCACTCACCGCACCTCTGCCCGCTTCTTGAGGTCCTTGAGCGCGGTGTCGGTGAGCCTGCGCTCGGCCTTGCGTTTGAGCAGCCCGATCATCGGGACGACGAGATCCACCGAGAGCTCATAGGTCACCTCGGTACCGGATCCCTTGGGCGACAAGCGATAAGCACCGTTGAGCGACCGCAACAGCGAGCTCGAGACCAGCGACCACGTCACCGACGTGCGATCGGGCGGCCACACGTACTCCAGCACCATCGTGTCCTTGAGCACCGCGGCGTCGAGCACCAACCGGGCCTTTTTGGGGTTGCCGTTCTCGTCGACCTCGAGAACCTCGGTCTCCTTGTACTCGGCGACCCACTCCGGATACGAGCCGATGTCGGCGATGACGTCCATCACCGCCTTCGGATCGGCCTCGATGTAGATGGTCTGCGCAGTCTTGTCCGCCACCTGCACGCCCTTCTCCCCCGTTGCGCCGGAGGTACACGACCTGTCCCCGGGCCCTACCGGGAAAATCTACCCTTCCGTAACGAACTCGACCCGTATCAGGCCCGCGGCGACACCCCGACGGGCCGGCCCGCCTCAAGCCGCTGTTTGAGCTCGAACGACATCACCTTGCCCGCGACGCGGCGCCGATGGTTCATCTTCGCCAGATTCATCCGTGCCAACGCCCGCGCCGTCGCACCGGACGGCTCGGCATGCAGGAAGTAGTGCAGGACCACCCCGTCGAGGACCTCTTCCAGCCAGATCTCCATGGTCCCGGTCAACGCACCGGTCACCGTCCACCGGTGCCCCTTCGCGGCGCGGTCCTCCACGACGGCCAGCCGGAGGTCCGGCCACCACCGGCGCCAGCTCGCGGTGTCGGCCACCGCCGCCCCGACCGCGGCCGGATCGGCGGCGATGAAGGTCTCGTCGGCGATCTGAATGCTGTTCATCGCGAATAGCTTCACATATGCGGCGCCGCCGGCCCATAGGGGCCGACTAGGCTGACCGCAAAACACCGAGCACAAGCCTGGAGGGCAGACCGTGCGTGAGTACAGTATTCCCGCATCGTTCACCGTCGGCGAGTACGACAACGTAGCCGGCTGCGTCTACTCCCATGAGGCAGACGACCCGGACCACGTGATTTTCCGCCGCCAGGTCGACGGCTCATGGACCGATGTGACCTGCGCCCAGGCCGCCGCCCAGATCCGTTCGGCGGCTCTGGGTTTGATCGCCGAGGGCGTGCAGCCCGGTGACCGCGTGGCCATCCTGTCGGCCACCCGCTACGAGTGGCCGATCATCGACTTCGCGATCCTGTCCATCGGCGCGGTGACCGTGCCGATCTACGAGACCTCCGCGGCCGAACAGGTGCGGTTCGTGCTGGAGAATTCCGAGGCCGCGCTGGTGTTCGCCGAGACCGATGCGCACGCCGACAAGGTCGAACAGCTCAAGGATCAGCTGCCCGCGCTGCGCAAGGTGTTCCGCATCGACGGAACCGGCACCCCGGCGCTCGACGCACTCGCCCAGGCCGGCGCCGACGTCGACCCGGCCGAGCTGGACAAGCGCCTCGCCGACGTCCGCTCGTCGGACCCCGCCACGTTGATCTACACCTCCGGCACCACCGGCAGGCCCAAGGGCTGCCAGCTCACCCACTCGAACCTGCTGCACGAGATCCGCGGTCAGAAGGAGTGCTTCCCCGACCACCTGGCCAAGGGTGAGCGGCTGCTGGTGTTCCTGCCGCTGGCGCACGTGCTGGCCCGCGCCATCACGATCGGCGCGTTCGCCAACAAGGTCACGCTCGGCTTCACCAGCGACATCAAGAACCTGGTTCCGATGTTCGGGGTGTTCAAGCCGACGCTGGTGATCTCGGTCCCGCGCGTGTTCGAGAAGGTCTACAACACCGCCGAGCAGAACGCCCGCAACGACGGCAAGGGCAAGATCTTCGAGATCGCCGCGGAGACCGCGATCGAATTCAGCACGGCGCAGGACACCCCCGGCGGGCCGGGTCTGCTGCTGCGCCTCAAGCACGCGGTGTTCGACAAGCTGGTCTACGGCAAGCTGCGCGCCGCGCTGGGCGGAGAGTGCCACGCCGCGATCTCCGGTGGCGCCCCGCTGGGCGAACGGCTCGGCCACTTCTACCGCGGCGTGGGCCTGAGCATCTACGAGGGCTACGGCCTGACCGAGACCAGCGCCGCGATCACCGTGAACCGCCTGAACGACCTCAAGGTCGGATCGGTCGGAAAGCTGGTGCCCGGCAACAGCATGCGCATCGCCGACGACGGCGAGCTGCTGGTCAAGGGCGGCGTGGTGTTCGGCGGCTACTGGAAGAACGAAGAAGAGACCAACGCCGTGATCGATGCCGAGGGCTGGTTCCACACCGGCGATCTCGGTGCGATCGACGACAACGGCTTTTTGACCATCGTCGGCCGCAAGAAGGAGATCATCGTGACCGCGGGCGGCAAGAACGTCGCCCCCGCGCTGCTCGAGGACCGCCTGCGCGCACACCCGTTGATCAGCCAGGCCATGGCCGTCGGCGACAAGCAGCCGTTCATCGCCGCGCTGATCACGATCGATCCCGAGGCGTTCGGAGGCTGGAAGGAACGCAACGGCAAGAGCGCGTCCGCCACGGTGGCCGACCTGGCCGAGGACCCGGACCTGATCGCCGAGGTCGACCTGGCGGTCAAGGAGGCCAATCAGGCCGTCTCCAACGCCGAGGCGATCCGCAAGTTCAGGATCCTGCCGGTCGACTTCACCGAGGACACCGGGGAGCTCACCCCGACGCTGAAGGTCAAGCGCAAGGTGGTGCTGGAGAAGTTCGCGGCCGACATCGCGGCGCTCTACGCCTGACGCGCCTCGCGTCGGCCGCACAGCAGTTCGGCGAGGCGGGCCCCCCGGGTCCGCCACTGCCAGTTGTCCAGCGCCCAGTGCCTGCCCGCGACACCCATCGCGGCGGCGCGGCCCGGGTCGGCCAGCAGGTCGCCGACCGCGGTGGTGATCGCGTCGACATCGGTGCCGTCCACGACGAGGCCGGTCTCGGTGTCCAGCACGGTCTCGGGGGCGCCGCCGGAACGGCCGGCCACCACCGGCACGCCGCACGCCGAGGCCTCGAGGTACACGATGCCGAGACCTTCCACGTCGAGCCCGGCGCCGCGGGTGCGGCACGGCATCGCGAACACGTCGGCCATCGCGTGGTGCGCGGGGAGTTCCTCGGCGGGGATGCCGCGGGTGAACACGACGTGCTCGGCCACGCCGTGCTCGACGGCCAGGCGCTGCAACGTCTGCAGGTACGGTCCGCCGCCCACGATGGCCAGCGCGGTGTCGGGTACCCGGCGGCGCAATTCGGGCAGCGCCCGGATCAGCAGGTCCTGCCCCTTGCGCGGCACCAGCCGCGACAGGCACACCACCACGGGCCGGTCCCCCAGGCCGTACCGGTCGCGCATCCGCGCGCGGGCGGCCGGGTCCGGCGCGAACCGGTCGGTGTCGACGCCAGGCGGCAGGTGTTCCAGCGCCGCCCGCGGTCCGAACGCCGACGCGAACCGGCCGCGGGTGTAGCGACTGACGAAAGTCACCACGTCGGCGTCGTCGCCGATCCGGCGCAGCGCGGTGCGCGCGATCGGAAGCATCGACCAGCCCACCTCGTGGCCGTGGGTGGAGGCCACGATGCGGGTGGCCCCGGCGCGCCGGGCCAACGGGCCCAGCAGCGCGAGCGGTGCCGCGGCGCCGAACCACACCGTCTCGATGTGGTGCTCCCGGATGAGCCGCGTCATCCGCGCCGCGACCATCGGCTCGGGCAGCATCAACGTCGTCGGATGCCGCACCACGCGGTAGCCGGTCTGCGCGGCCTTCTCGTCGTACTCCTCGGCACCCTTCCACTTCGGTGCGTACACCGTCAGTTCGTGGCTGTGGACCAGTTCGCCGACGAAAGCCTCCAGATACGACTGGATCCCGCCGCGCCGCGGTGGAAAGTCGTTGGTGACCAACAACACCCGGGTCATCGAACCGTCTCTTTACCCATCGGCGATCAGGCTAGCCGCTCATCCAGCGCCGCCACCGGTCGACCACCTCGTCGAGGTCGGCGCCCAGGCTCTGCCGCACCGCGGTGGCGATGTCGGGGTGGTCGGGCCCACACGCCCGCACGTACAGGTCACGCAGCTTGGCGACCCCGTATGCGTCGGCGACGTACTTGGCGAACCACCACGCGCGGTCATAGGCCGTCGACCGGGTGACCCCGGGCGTGTCGAGATCGGCGTCGGTGGGAAGTTGCGCGAGCTCGTCGGCGCCGCGCGGGCCGGGCCGCGGTGCGTCGGGCCGGGCCACGTAGTCCGCGACCCCCTCGGTGAGCCAGCGCGGTGCGTCGTACGCCGTGACCGAGCGGGCCGCGTAGTGGAAGAGTTCGTGGCGCAGCACGATTCGCAGCGCGGCGGGGCTCATGGTTGCCGCGCCCGGCGCGAACACGATCCGGTCGGCCGTGGTGATGGCGGCGATGTCGGCGGCCACCCCGCCCAGCACCCGGAACTGCTCGGGCGAACCGGTGAACGCGATCTCGATCTCCCGCGGCCAGTCCTGGCCCCAGAACGCGGTGACGGCCTCGGCCGCGCCGGGAAGCTCGCCGCGGATGCGGTCGAGCAGCGGCCCGGACTGCGCACCGCCCAGGTTCATCAGGCGTGCGGTGCGCCCGTCCGGCAGCGTCACCGTCTGCACGGGTGCGGCGGCCGGGCCGGAAGGAGCCGCCGGTGCGCTCACGGCGGGCTGCGGCGGACGTTGCCCGGCGGTCGGCGCACCCGGTGCGGCGCGCAGCAGCACGACGGCCAGGCCGAACTCGATGAGCAGCACGAGCCCGAGAAGCGCAGCCGGTATCCGGCTCATGACCCGCGACGCGGGCCGGTCACCGCCGGGATCGTCGGCGGCTGGATCAGTACCGGCGGACGTTGTGGATCGGCGCATTGTTGACCGGGGCGACCCGAACCGGGGTGCCGTAGGTCGACGCGTGCACCATCATCCCGTCACCGATGTAGATACCGACGTGCGATGCGTCCGAGTAATAGGTCACCAGATCGCCCGGCTGGATCTGGTCCATCGACACCGGCTGACCACCGCGGGCCAGCGCCTGGCTGGAGTGCGGCAGGGAGATGCCGGCCTGTTGGAACGCCCACATCACCAGACCCGAGCAGTCGAATGCGTTGGGGCCGGAGCCACCCCAGGAGTACGGCGAGCCGATACGGCTCAGCGCGGCCTGGATCACCGTGTTGGACACCGGACTCTGCCCGTTACCCGGGATTGCGCCCGGCGGAGCGACGTCGCCCGGCGGGATGCCCTCGGGCGGAGCTGCGAGCACGCCGGGATCGTTGGCCGGCGGCAAAGCATCGGGAGCCGGTGCGGGCGGGGCCGCGGGCGGCGGAGGCGCGGTCGCGAGTGCCTCCCGCTGCTGCGGAGTGAGGGCCTCGTACTGCGACTTGACGATGGCGATCTGAACCTGCAGCTGGCTTTGCTTGGATTGCAGCTCGGCGCGCACGGCGGCGGCCTGCTCGGCCGCGGTCTTGGCCTCGGCCGCCGATTTCGCCGACGCCTGCTCGGCCGCGGCGGCCTGTTCGCCCACCGAGCGGAACTTCTGCATCTGCGCGGACATCTCGGTGGCCATCACCCGCTGCACCGCGAGCTGGTCGATCAGCTGCTGGGGGGAGTCCGCCGTGAGGATCGCGTCCACCCCCGAGGTGCGACCACCCATGTACTGTGCCGCAGCAACGCGATTGACCGAGGCCTGGAACGTTACCAGCTGCGCGTGCGCCTGTTCGGCGGCGGCCGCGTCCTCGGCGTGCTTCTTCTCCGCGTCCTGCTGCGCTGCCAGCTTCTTGTCGAGGTCGAGCTGCGCCGAGTGCATGGCCTCGGTGGTCTGTTCGGCCTGTCGGGAAAGCTCGTTGAGCTTTGCCAGCGCGTCATCGGCGGGATCCGCCTGCACACTTCCCGCGAGAACACCGGCGCCTAAAGCCAGACTCGCTATCACACCTGCTATGGGTCGCTTGAAACGACTTGTGGGCCGATGCGCGCGAGCGTGCCTCAAGTTTTCGTCCTCACAACTGGCGTCAGCGAGCCGCCTCGAACTGCTATTTGGTCTCGAATAGGTTACGAAACGGCATCGGGCTTGTCCAACAGGAGATGCAAATTTAACAGCCCATCCGGGAATTTTCCTGCGGCAGAAGGGATGCGTGTCGCTCAGGCAACTCCCGACGCACCGTTGCGGTGGATCGGTACGAGACGCAATCGTGGTGCAAGACCGGCTTCTGCAAGGACTTCCAGCGCTCGGCGCTCGTCGTCCAGCAACTTTTCCGGCACGCCGAGCAACACGCTCACCACGCAGTCCCGACAGCCCGCTCCGCGCACCGCGCAGTCGTCACAGTCGATCGTCACGCTGCCGGTCTCAGGCGCCTGCTCGACCATGGCATCCCAGTCGTCGCAGTACTCTCTCAATTCCCGCGTGCCTGCGGCGCGGTCCCGGTCGCCGTCCCAGTCGCCGTTCCAGTCGTCTCCGTCGTCCCAACCGGGCAGCCTCTGCTGCACTCCGCTCATCGTGACCGTCCTTCCGTTCGGTGTTGCGCGCACCGTATCGCCGGCCACCGACATCGACGTCGATTAACCGATCGCGATACCGACCGGCGCGGCGCCGCCCGATGTCGGTGGGGTTCCCTAACGTCATCAGCCATGAGCCAGCGCAGCACCGCCGTCGGCGCGCAGCTGTCGCTGGACATGGAGCTTCAACGAGATGTGTCCCTGGCGGACACCACGTTCGTCGTCGTCGACCTCGAGACCACCGGCGGCCGCGCGAAGGCCACCGGGCCGGGCGGCCCGTGCGACGCCATCACCGAGATCGGCGCGGTCAAGGTCCGCGGCGGCGAGGTGCTCGGCGAACTCGCCACACTCGTCGACCCTGGCCGCGCGATCCCGCCGCAGATCGTCGAGTTGACCGGCATCACCACCGCCATGGTGCGCGACGCACCGCGCATCGAGGCGGTGCTACCGATGTTCCTCGAGTTCGCCCGCGGTGCGGTGCTGGTGGCGCACAACGCGGGGTTCGACGTCGGATTCCTGCGTGCCGCAGCCGAACGCGCACAACTCAACTGGCCGCGCCCGCCCGTGCTGTGCACCGTGAAGCTGGCGCGCCGGGTGCTCACCCGCGACGAGGCGCCCAGCGTGCGCCTCTCGGAACTGGCGCGGCTGTTCGGCGCGTCGACCACCCCGACCCACCGCGCCCTCGACGACGCCCGGGCCACCGTCGACGTGTTGCACGGCCTCATCGAGCGCGTCGGCAATCAAGGCGTACACACCCTCGCCGACCTTCGCGCGTACCTGCCCGACACCACCCCGGCGCAACGGCGCAACCGCGCACTGGCCGACGGTCTGCCGAACCGGCCCGGCGTCTACCTGTTCCGCGGCCCGTCGAACGAGGTGCTCTATGTCGGCACCGCGGTCGATCTGCGTCGCCGGGTGCGGCAGTACTTCACCGGGGCCGACCCGCGCGCCCGGATGAAGGAAATGGCGTCACTGGCCATTCGCGTCGACCACGTCGAGTGCGCCCACGATCTGGAGGCCGGGGTGCGGGAACTGCGGCTGCTCGCCGCGCACGCCCCGCCGTACAACCGTCGCTCCAAGGCGCCCAAGCGGTGGTGGTGGGTGGCGCTGACCGACGAGGCGTTCCCCCGGCTGTCGGCGGTACGGGACCCCAAACACCGCAAGGCAATCGGACCGTTCTCGGCCCGCTCCGACGCCGTCGAGACCGCCGAACTGCTCGCCACGTTCACCGGGATGCGCACGTGCACTTCCCGGTTCGGCGCGTCGGGAATCCACCGCTGCACAGAACGCGAGCTGTCGCCGTGCCCAGCCGCGCAGGGCGCCCGCGTCGAGGAGTACGCCGCGGCCGCACGGCGCGCCGCGGATCTCGTCGACGGTGCGGACAGCGCCGTGCTCGCCGACGTGCTGACGCACATCGAGAAGCTCGCGGCCGACAACCGCTACGAGAAGGCCGCGCGGGTCCGCGACCACGCCGCGGTGGCGATCGACACGTTGTGGCGCGGTCAGCGCCTGCACGCCCTCGCGTCGCTCCCCGAACTCGTCGCCGCCCGCCGCGACGGAAACGGCGGCTGGCATTTCGCGGTGGTGCGCTACGGGCAACTCGCCGGCGCGGGCACCGCGCGCCGCGGGGTCCCGCCCATGCCCGTGGTCGACGCGATATGTGCGGCCGCCCAGGTGGTGCTGCCGACGGGCGCACCGCTGGGCGGGGCGCTCGTGGAGGAAACCGCGCTCATCGCCCGCTGGCTCACCGACCCCGGGGTCCGCATCGTGCGCACCGTCAGCCAGACCGACATCGGGTGGGCCACGCCGATCGGTGCGGCGGGCCGCTACGCGCAGTGGGCCGCGACGGCCCGCTCGGCGCGGCTCGCGGCGCTGCAGGCCGAATCAGAGTTGCTGACCGAACCGCACCCAACGCGCGAGCAGTTGTTCGGCCGCACCGGAGTCGATGGCCTCGGTGGCACGCGCGAGCCCGGCCTCCCAGGCCGGAAGCCACTGAGCGTCGCTGGCTAGACCGGCGTGGGCCACCATCGCCCCCGCCGCGTTGAGAACCACCGCATCGCGCACCGGGCCCTTGGCCCCGCCCAGCACCGCACGGGCCTCGGCCGCGTTCTCGGCGGCGTCACCGCCCACCAACTGGCTGATCTCGGCACGCTTGAAACCGAATGCGGCGGGGTCGAACGTCAACCGCTCCATCGTGCCGCCCTGCACACGCCAGATCGTGCTGGTCGTGGTGGTGGTCAGTTCGTCGAGACCGTCGTCGCCGTGCACCACCAGCACGCTGGAACCGCGCGCCGCGAACACACCGGCCATCACCTCGGCCAGATCCGCCCACGCACAACCGATCAGGCCCGCGCGCGGACCCGCCGGGTTGGTCAGCGGGCCGAGCAGGTTGAACACCGTCGGCACCCCGATCTCGCGGCGCACGATCGAGGCGTGCCGGTAGGACGGGTGGAACTGCGGCGCGAACGCGAACCCGATGCCCACCTCGCGCACGCTGCGGGCCACCTCATCCGGGCCGAGGTCGATACGCACCCCGAGCGCCTCGAGGGTGTCGGCACCACCCGACAGCGACGACGCCGCACGGTTGCCGTGCTTGACCACCGGCACGCCGCACGCGGCCACCACGATCGCCGCCATCGTCGACAGGTTCACGGTGTTGGCCCCGTCGCCGCCCGTGCCGACGATGTCGACCGTGTCGTGGCCGATCTCGTCGGTCGGCACCCGGCGCGCGTGGGTGAGCATGATGTCGGCGAGCTCACGGACCTCGGCGGCCGTGGGCCGCTTCATCTTCATCGACACCGCGAAACCGGAGATCTGCGCGGGCGTCGCCGCACCGGTCATGATCTGGTCCATCGCCCACGCGGCATGGCCGTTGGGCAGGTTCTGGCCGGTGGTCAGCCGACCCAGGATCCGGGGCCACGACGGTCCGTCGTCGGGGCCGGAAGCTGATGGGAACGGCTGAGAAGATCCGGATGTCACCGCCGCATGCTATCGCCCGACCGGCGGGAACCCGGCGGCTCCCGACACGTTTACACCCAATTGCTCGACCCGGGTGGAGTTCGACAACTACAAAGCGTCATACTTGCGGATGTGACGAGCGCTGTAGGGACCTCGGGAACCGCCATCACGTCGCGTGTTCATTCGCTGAACAGGCCGAACATGGTCAGTGTCGGTACCATCGTGTGGCTTTCCAGTGAGTTGATGTTCTTCGCTGGACTGTTCGCGATGTATTTCACGGCACGCGCCCAAGCCGGTGGCGATTGGCCTCCCGAGCCAACCGAACTCAACTTGGCCCTTGCTGTACCGGTGACGCTGGTCCTGATCGCGTCGTCGTTCACCTGCCAGATGGGCGTGTTCGCCGCCGAGCGCGGCGACGTCTTCGGCCTGCGCAGGTGGTACGTCATCACCTTCCTCATGGGCCTGTTCTTCGTGCTCGGCCAGGGCTACGAGTACATCCACCTGGTCGAACACGGCACCACGATCCCGGGCAGCGCCTACGGCTCGGTGTTCTACCTGGCCACCGGCTTCCACGGCCTGCACGTGATCGGTGGTCTGGTGGCCTTCATCCTGCTGTTGGCCCGCACCAAGATGAGCAAGTTCACCCCGGCGCAGGCCACCGCGGCGATTGTCGTCTCGTACTACTGGCACTTCGTCGACATCGTGTGGATCGCGCTGTTCGCCACCATCTACTTCGTCCGATGACAATCGGCTCGCCGATGAGTTCGATGAGAAGGGGTTCAATGACCAGCAAGTCGCGCCGTCGGCTACGCCGGCGATTGTCAGCAGGCCTACTGCTGCTGATCGGTCTGGCAGTCGCAGGTGGCGTTGCGGCCACGCTGACGCCGCAACCGCAGGTGGCCGTCGCCGACGAGTCGCAGTCGGCGCTGCTGCGGACCGGTAAGCAACTTTTCGATACGTCCTGTGTGTCGTGCCACGGCGCGAACCTGCAGGGTGTCCCGGATCGTGGGCCCAGCCTGATCGGCACCGGCGAAGCCGCGGTGTACTTCCAGGTATCGACCGGCCGTATGCCCGCGATGCGCGGCGAAGCCCAGGTGCCGTCGAAGCCCGAACATTTCGACGAGGCGCAGATCGACGCCCTCGGTGCCTACGTACAGGCCAACGGCGGCGGCCCCACGGTTCCCCGCGACGATCACGGCGCCGTCGCGCAGGAGTCGCTGATCGGTGGCGACGTCGCCCGCGGTGGCGACCTGTTCCGCCTGAACTGCGCGTCCTGCCACAACTTCACCGGCAAGGGCGGCGCGCTGTCCTCCGGCAAGTACGCACCTGACCTCGGCGAAGCCAACCCGGCCCAGATCTACACCGCGATGCTGACGGGCCCGCAGAACATGCCGAAGTTCTCCGACCGGCAGCTCTCGCCGGACGAGAAGCGTGACATCGTCGCCTATGTCCGCGAATCGGCCGAGACCCCCAGCTACGGCGGTTACGGCCTCGGCGGCTTCGGCCCCGCTCCCGAGGGCATGGCGATGTGGATTATCGGAATGGTGGCCGCCATCGGTGTGGCCATGTGGATCGGATCGCGAGCATGAGTCAAGACAGCCCGGACATCAAGGGCACTGACGCGCCGGGTCAGACCGGAGTGCACGGCCAGCCCACCGACGCCGAAATTGCGCAGATGTCGCGTGCGGAACTGGTCGAACTCGGCGGCAAGATCGACGGCGTCGAGACCATCTTCAAGGAGCCGCGCTGGCCGGTTCCCGGCACCAAGGCGGAGAAACGCTCCGAGCGGCTGGTCGCGTACTGGCTGATGCTCGGCGGCCTGTCCGGCCTGGCGCTGCTGCTGGTGTTCCTCTTCTGGCCTTGGGAGTACAAGCCTTTCGGTTCCGAGGGCGAGTTCCTCTACTCCCTGGCGACGCCGCTGTACGGCCTGACCTTCGGTCTGTCGATCCTCTCGATCGGCATCGGCGCGGTGCTGTTCCAGAAGAAGTTCATCCCCGAGGAGATCTCGGTTCAGGACCGTCACGACGGACGCTCCCCCGAGCTGCACCGCAAGACCGTCGCGGCCAACCTCACCGATGCGCTGGAGGGCTCGACCCTCAAGCGCCGCAAGGTGATCGGCCTTTCGCTCGGTATCGGTCTCGGCGCGTTCGGCGCGGGCACGCTCGTTGCCTTCATCGGCGGCCTGATCAAGAACCCGTGGAAACCCGTCGTTCCCACGGCCGAAGGCAAGAAGGCCGTGCTGTGGACCTCCGGGTGGACCCCGCGTTTCCACGGCGAGACCATCTACCTGGCCCGCGCCACCGGCCGCCCGGGTGAGTCGCCGTTCGTCAAGATGCGTCCCGAGGACATCGACGCAGGCGGCATGGAAACCGTGTTCCCCTGGCGTGAGTCCGACGGCGACGGAACCACTGTCGAGTCGGAGCACAAGCTGACCGAGATCGCCATGGGCGTTCGCAACCCGGTCATGCTGATCCGCATCAAGCCGGCCGACATGTCCCGTGTGGTCAAGCGCCAGGGTCAGGAGAGCTTCAACTTCGGTGAGCTCTTCGCCTACACCAAGGTGTGCTCGCACCTGGGCTGCCCGTCCTCGCTGTACGAGCAGCAGACCTACCGCATCCTGTGCCCCTGCCACCAGTCGCAGTTCGACGCCTTGCATTTCGCAAAGCCCATATTCGGTCCGGCTGCGCGCGCTTTGGCGCAGCTGCCCATCACCATCGACGAAGACGGGTACCTGGTCGCCAACGGTGACTTCATCGAACCCGTCGGACCGGCATTCTGGGAGCGCAAATCATGAGTCCTGATTTCGCGAAGATCGCTGCCGCACAAGGCGACGCGGTCGACTCGCGCTACCATCCGTCCGCGGCGGTACGTCGTCAGCTGAACAAGGTGTTCCCCACCCACTGGTCCTTCCTGCTGGGTGAGATCGCGCTGTACAGCTTCATCATCTTGCTGCTCACCGGTGTGTGGTTGACGCTGTTCTTCGATCCGTCGATGGCACACGTCACCTATGACGGTGTGTACCAGCCACTTCGGGGTGTGCAGATGTCCCGGGCCTACGAGACGGCGCTGGACATCAGCTTCGAGGTGCGTGGCGGTCTGTTCGTCCGCCAGGTCCACCACTGGGCGGCGCTGATGTTCGCGGCGTCGATCATGGTGCACCTGGCCCGCATCTTCTTCACCGGCGCGTTCCGTCGCCCGCGTGAGGCGAACTGGGTGATCGGCTCGCTGCTGCTGATCCTGGCGATGTTCGAGGGCTTCTTCGGTTACTCGCTGCCCGACGATCTGCTGTCCGGCACCGGTATCCGCGCTGCGCTCTCGGGCATCACGATGGGTATCCCCGTCATCGGCACCTGGATGCACTGGGCGCTGTTCGGCGGCGACTTCCCCGGCGAGATCCTGATCCCGCGCCTGTACGCGCTGCACATCCTGCTGATCCCCGGCGTGATCCTGGCCCTCATCGGTGCCCACTTGGCGCTGGTGTGGTTCCAGAAGCACACCCAGTTCCCCGGCCCTGGCCGTACCGAGACCAACGTCGTCGGCGTGCGCGTCATGCCGGTGTTCGCGGTCAAGTCCGGCGCGTTCTTCGCGATGATCACCGGCGTGCTGGGCCTCATGGGCGGTCTGCTGACGATCAACCCGATCTGGCTCCTCGGCCCGTACAAGCCGTCTCAGGTGTCCGCGGGCAGCCAGCCGGACTTCTACATGATGTGGACCGACGGCCTGATCCGGCTGTGGCCGGCGTGGGAGTTCTACCCGTTCGGCCACACCATCCCGCAGGGCGTGTGGGTCGCGGCGGCCATGGGCGTGGTGTTCGCGCTGCTGATCGCCTACCCGTTCATCGAGAAGAAGGTGACCGGCGACGACGCGCACCACAACCTGCTGCAGCGTCCGCGTGACGTTCCGGTGCGCACCGCCATCGGCTCGATGGCGCTGTCGCTCTACCTGCTGCTGACGTTCGCCTGCATGAACGACATCATCGCGCTGAAGTTCCACATCTCGCTGAACGCGACCACGTGGATCGGCCGTATCGGCATGGTGGTGCTGCCCGGCATCGTCTACTTCATCGCCTACCGGTGGGCCATCTCGCTGCAGCGCAGCGACCGTGAGGTGCTTGAGCACGGTGTCGAGACCGGCATCATCAAGCGCCTGCCGCACGGCGCCTACGTCGAGCTGCACCAGCCGCTCGGACCGGTCGACGAGCACGGTCACCCGATTCCGTTGGAGTACCAGGGCGCTCCGCTGCCCAAGCGGATGAACAAGCTGGGCTCCGGCGGTGCCCCCGGTACCGGCAGCTTCCTGTTCCCCGATCCCGCGGTGGAGCACGAGGCGCTCACCGAGGCTGCGCATGCGTCCGAGCACAAGGCGCTCACGGCGCTCAAGGAGCATCAGGACCGCATCCACGGCAACGGGGAGACCAACGGTCACCACTGATCGCTGATCCACCGATCGCCGCAATCTCTCCTCGGAGGGGTTGCGGCGATCTTTTTATGTCTCTTCATGTGACGTGTTGTCCGGCCACTCCCCTACCCCGCTCGCCGTTCGTAACGCCACGGCGGTCCTGAACGCGGTTCGGCGCCATGACGTTACGAACGGCGGGCCCCCGAGCGCGAGCGCGAAGAAGGCTAAGCGGAGCGGTCGAGTTCGCGAATGGCGATGACGGGCAGTGCGATCATGCCGACCGTGACGAGGCCGGCCAGGCCGTAGGCGCACCAGGCCGCGACGCCGTGATCGGTGGCCAGCAGATAGGTGCCGAGACCGACGACCGCGGTGGCGACGCCGATCGCGCAGGCCACCGAGAGCACGAACCGCAGCCACACCTTCTCCACGAGCGCGGTGGCGACGGCATCCTGCCGGTAGGTCGGCGCCGGGTAGCCGACGTGCCGCGGTGCGACGGGCTCTCTGCGGCCGCCCTGATTGCGGGCCGGTGGACGGCTGTCGGCCTGGGCCCTGGCGCGCAGCAGGAGTGGGATCGCCGCGGCGATCACCACCACCGAGATGCCGATGACGGTGTACAGCAGCCACGGGGTCTCGGTGGATTCGACGGTCTGGGTGTGGCCGCGGCCGAGGTCGACGAGGGCGACCAGCGCCGCCACCGCGGCCCCGAGCGCGGCCAGCCAGGCCACCGCGGACGCGCCCGCGAGGATGCGGTCGGTGGTGTTCAGTTCCGCGAATGGACTCGTCATCAGCAGGCAGTCTGCGCCGAGTTGTTGGCGTTGGACGACAGCACGGTTCCGTCACTTGCGGTGATCGAGCAGTTGAGCCGGCTCACCAGGAACAGGCTGGAGGCCTCGACCGAACCGACATCCGAGTTGGAGATGGGTGTCATCGTGAAAGTCCATGGGATGTACACGTTGCGGAGCGTACGGCGATTACCGTTGCCGTCCACGTAGGTGATGGTGATGATGTCGCCCGGCGCCTTGGTTCCGGTCACCGAGTAGGTGACCTGCCGCGGACCGGCAGGCGTCGTGGTGGTCGGCGCCGGAGGCGCGCTCGAGGTGGCAGGCGGCGGCGCGGGCTCCTCCGAACTGGGCGGCGGGGCAGGCGCAGGCGGCGGCTCGGTGACCGTCACCGTCTCGGGCGGAGGCGGCGGTGGCGCCTCGGACGTGGGAGGTGGCGGCGGGGGCGGCTCTTGCGGCGGAGGCGGTGTGGTGGTGGTGATCTCGTCCTGGACCGGCGGCGCCGCCGACGTGGTGGTGCTCGTCCGCGGCGTGGCCAGGTTGCTGGTCGCATCGTCGCGCGCGACGAGCAGCGCCACCGACGCCACGAGCGCGATCGCCGCGATGATGGCGGTGACACCGACCACCCACGGCCACCGTGGCGGCGGTCCCTCGACCAGCTCGGCGGCCGGGTCGTAGCTGTCGTAGTCGTAGAGCGCCACGTCGGCGGGCACGTACGGCCCCGCGGTGTACTGTTCGGACTCGGGCGCCGAGTACGCCTGCGAGTAGAACTCGGTCTCGCCGGTTTCCGGGTCGGTACCGGCCACCTGAGTGGGTTCCTCAGGTACAGCGTGCTTTCCGGGTTGCTGATCCGGCAGATCCGAACCGTTCGCATCCGGTTCCGTGGGATTCGGCCCGCTCATCTACGCCTATCCTTCTCGACTGCTTCACTGCCACCTGCGACGGCCTGCGCCGTTCACAAATGGCAGTGCCCCGGCAACATTACCCAACCGGCACCGCCGATGACTTCGACGGTGCCGGGTGTCGAGTGATCGACGTCTTGATTGTGACCTTGACCAGGTGGAAAGGGAGCATCGCCCCTTCGGGGTGGAGCCGGTCGGCTCAGTGCCGCTCCGGGCCCCAGTAGTACTCGAAGACCAGACCGCAGACCGACGCGATCACGAATGCGACACCGGCGACGATGAGCCACGGCAGCCACAGGGCGGTGCCGACGGCCGCGGTCGAGAACGACAGCGAGATCAGGATCGGCCACCAGCTGTGCGGCGCGAAGAAGCCGAGCTCGCCGGCGCCGTCGCTGATCTCGGCGTCCTCGTAGTCCTCGGGCCGGGTGTCGAGGCGGCGGGCCACGAACCGGAAGAAGGTACCGGTGATCAGGGTCAGGCCGGTGGTGAGCACCAGTGCGGTGGTGCCTGCCCACTCGACACCGCCGGTGGCGAACATCGCGGTGAGCACCGCGTACACCACCGCGGCGAGTGCGAAGAAGGCGGTCAGGATCTCGAACAGCCGAGCTTCAATGTGCATTGAGGTGCTCCCCTACCTACTACTTGCTCGCCTGCGGTGCCATTTCACCGCGTCGGGCATCGAACGGCTTGGTCGTGACCGCCAGCGGCGGCTGGTTGATCGCGGCCAGCGCCTCGGCGTTGGTCCTACCGGCGTTGCGCTGGTCGATGTAGGCCTTGAAGTCGTTGGGCTCGACGACGCGGACCTCGAAGTTCATCATCGAGTGGAAGGTGCCGCACATCTCGGTGCAGCGCCCGACGAACGCGCCGGTCTGCTCGATCTCGGTGACCTGGAAGATGTTGTCGGAGTTGTTGGCCTTCGGCTCGGGCAGCACGTCCCGCTTGAACAGGAACTCCGGAACCCAGAAGCCGTGGATCACGTCGGCGGAGTTCAGCTGGAACTCGATGCGCTTGCCTGCGGGCAGCACCAGGACCGGGATTTCCGACGACGTCCCGAGGGTCTCGATCTTGTCGAAGTTCAGGTAGGTGCGGTCCTCGGGGTTGGTGCCGCGGATCGCGCCGACGCGCTCGACGCCGTGCTCATCCACGCCCTCGGGCTTGGAGGTCATGGCGGCCTTGCGCTCGGGATCGGCGCCCTCGTAGTTGAAGCTGCCGTCGGCGTAGGCGATCTTCTGATATCCGAACTTCCAGTTCCACTGGAAGGCGGTCACGTCGATGACGACCTCGGGATTGGGGTCCTTGTGCATCATGCGTTCCTGCACGACCACGGTGAAGTAGAACAGCACCGAGATGATGAGGAACGGGATGACCGTCAGGGTCAGCTCCAGCGGCATGTTGTACCCGAACTGACGCGGCAGCTCGGTGTCGCTGGCCTTCTTCCGGTGGAAGGCGCTGGTCCAGAAGATGAGTCCCCAGACGATCGCACCGACGGCGAACGACGCGATGACCGAACCGATCCACAGTTCCCTGTTGAGTCTGGCCTCAGGGGTGATGCCGGTTGGCCAGCCCAGAGCGAGGGCGTCAGACCAGCTGCAGCCGCTCAGCAGTAGCGCAGAGCCACCCAGGACAATAGACAACGCCACCACCCGGAACCCGCGAGGTGTCACGTTGGCGCCTCCTAGAAGTCGGTATTTCGCGACCGCGAGCGGTCATGAATTCGAGCGAATACTACGCAGCGTAGACCACCCGATCGCAACCCAGCGAAGCGACCGGCGATTCGTTCGGGTGCTGCGCTGGGCGGGCCTCCCGATTAGGCATACTGGCGCGGTGTGCGGACTGCTTGCCCTGGTGACCGACCCGTCCCGAGCCAACCAGGACGAGGGGTCCCCCGGCGCCGGATCGCCGCTGGTCAGCGCGGTCGCCGAGGCGGCTCATCAGATGCGTCACCGCGGCCCGGACGAGCCGGGCACGTGGCCGACGGACACCGACGCCGGAAGCGATGTGGTTCTCGGCTTCAACCGGCTGTCGATCATCGACATCGCGCACAGCCATCAGCCCCTGCACTGGGGGCCTGCGGACGCGCCGGACCGGTATCTGCTGGTCTTCAACGGCGAGATCTACAACTACCTGGAACTGCGTGAGCAGCTGCGCTCTGAGTTCGGTGCGCGATTTCACACCGACGGTGACAGCGAGGCCATCGTCGCGGCCTACCACCACTGGGGTGTCGACGCGCTGCACCGCCTGCGCGGCATGTTCGCGTTCGCGATCTGGGACACCGAGAAGCGTGAGCTGTTCTGCGCGCGTGACCCGTTCGGCATCAAGCCGCTGTTCATGGCGACGGGTCCGGGCGGCACCGCGGTCGGCAGCGAGAAGAAGTGCCTGCTGGCGCTCGCGGAGCGCCTCGGCCTGGATCTCGGCATCGACGACCGGGCCGTCCAGCACTACACGGTGCTGCAGTACGTGCCCGAGCCCGAGACGCTGCACCGCGGGATCCGCAGACTCGAATCCGGCAGCTACGCGCGTATCCGCCCTGGCGCCGCACCGGAGGTGACGCGGTACTTCGTGCCCCGGTTCACCGCCGTGAACTTCGCCGCGGGCAGCGAGCAGGCCCGCTACGACGAGATCACCGCGGCGCTGGAGGACTCGGTCGCCAAGCACATGCGGGCCGATGTGACCGTCGGGGCGTTCCTGTCCGGCGGCATCGATTCGACGGCGATCGCGGCGTTGGCGATGCGGCACAACCCGCGTCTGATCACCTTCACGACGGGCTTCGAGCGGGAGGGTTTCTCGGAGATCGACGTGGCCGTCGCGTCGGCCGAGGCGATCGGCGCCCGCCACGTCGCGAAGGTGGTCAGCCAGGCCGAGTTCGTCGAGGCGCTGCCGGAGATCGTCTGGTACCTCGACGAACCGGTGGCCGACCCGGCACTGGTGCCGTTGTTCTTCATCGCCCGCGAGGCCCGCAAGCACGTCAAGGTGGTGCTGTCGGGTGAGGGTGCCGACGAGTTGTTCGGCGGCTACACGATCTACCGCGAACCGCTGTCGCTGAAGCCTTTCGACTATCTGCCCCGCCCGCTGCGCAAGTCGTTAAGCAAGGCGTCGAAGCCGCTGCCGGAGGGCATGCGCGGCAAGAGCCTGCTGCACCGCGGCTCGCTGACGCTCCAGGAGCGCTACTACGGCAACGCCCGCAGCTTCTCCGACGACCAGCTGCGGGCCGTGCTGCCGCGGTTCCGCCAGGAGTGGACGCACACCGACGTCACCGCCCCGATCTATGCCGAGTCGCAGGGCTGGGATCCGGTGGCCCGCATGCAGCACATCGACCTGTTCACCTGGCTGCGCGGCGACATCCTGGTCAAGGCCGACAAGATGACGATGGCCAACTCACTGGAACTGCGGGTGCCGTTCCTGGATCCCGAGGTGTTCGCGGTGGCCTCACGCCTGCCGGTCGATCAGAAGATCACCCGCGCCACCACCAAGTACGCGCTGCGCCGCGCGCTGGAACCGATCGTGCCCGCGCATGTGCTGCACCGCGCCAAGCTGGGTTTCCCGGTGCCGATCCGGCACTGGTTGCGCTCCGGCGAGCTGATGGACTGGGCGTACGCGATGATCGGCTCGTCAGGCGCCGGCGAGTACGTCGACCCGGCGGCCGTGCGCACGATGCTCGACGAGCACCGCAACGGGGTCAGCGATCACAGCCGCAGGCTGTGGACCGTGCTGATCTTCATGCTGTGGCACGCCATCTTCGTCGAGCACAGCGTCACCCCGCAGATCAAGGAACCGCACTACCCCGTGCAGCTGTGACGCCCGCTCAGGCGCTGAGCGCCTGGTCGATCTCGGCGCCTGCCTCGGCGCCGTAGGCCTCGCCGAGCCGGCGGACGGCGTCGGCGCGGTCCCACGTCCACTCCTGCGGACCGGGCGCCTCCAGCACGAAGGTGGCGACCATCGAGGCGAGCTGTGCGGAGCGCTCCAGGGACAGGCCCGCGCTGCGGCCGGTGAGGAAGCCGGCGCGGAACGCGTCGCCGATGCCGGTCGGATCTTCCTTGTGGGTCTCGGGGACGACGTCGACGTGCACGAAGGTGCCGTCGCGGCCCGCCAGGTCGACGCCCTTCTCCCCCAGGGTGGTGACGCGCAGTTCGATCTGGCTCATCACCTCGGCTTCCGACCAGCCGGATTTCTGCAGCAGCAGGTCCCACTCGTAGTCGTTGGTGAACAGGTAGGTGGCGCCGTCGATGAGCTTGCGGATCTGCTCCCCGGACAGCCGGGCCAACTGCTGCGACGGGTCGGCGGCGAACGGCAGGCCGAGTTGGCGGCACTCTTCGGTGTGGCCGAACATCGCGTCGGGGTCGTTGGCGCCGACGATCACCAGTTCGGGCTTTCCGTGCGTGGCGACGACATCGGCCAGCGAGATGTTGCGGGCCTCGGACATCGCGCCCGGGTAGAACGACGCGAGCTGCGCCATGTCCTGGTCGGTGGTGCACACGAAACGCGCGGTGTAGGACGACTCGGAGACCAGCACGCTGTCGCAGTTCACACCGTGCGAGGTGAGCCATCCGCGGTAGTCGTCGAAGTCCTTGCCGACCGCTCCGACCAGGGCGACGTCGCCGCCGAGCACGCCGATCGCGTACGCCATGTTGCCCGCGACGCCGCCGCGGTGGATGACCAGGTCGTCGACCAGGAAGCTCAGCGACACCTTCTGCAGATGGTCGGCCAGCAGTTGTTCGGAGAACTTGCCGGGGAACTTCATCAGATGGTCGGTCGCGATGGATCCGGTCACTGCAATGGTCACGAAGTGGCACCCTTCATTGGTCGCGTCGGCCTTGATAGGTCTCGATCAGTCTCGATCGACACTGATCAAGTCGTCATTTAAGTCGCCTAGGTAAGGCTACTCGGATCACCTTGCACATTCAGCGCGCGGCGTGGCCCGCCGACCGTGCGCTAACCTGCGTATGACCGTATGCCCGGTCACCGTAGACGGGTGACCGACGTCCAGATCACCCGGGGAGCACCTTTTGATGACTGGTTCCTACCAGTACCCCGAATCCGTTCCGCCCCAACAGTATCCGGAGCAGGTTCCGTCCGCGTACCCCGGTATGTTGCCGCCGCCGGTGCCGTATCCGAAGCGGCGCCGCTGGCCCAAGATACTCGCCGCGCTGGTCGCCATCGCCGCGGTCGCGGGCGTGGTGTTCGCGGTGGTCCAGGCGACGCGCGGGTCGACGTCGAATCCGGATGTGGTGACCGAGGCGCAGGCCAAGGACGCGATCCAGGAGTATCTGACGGCGCTGATCGACGCGGACGATCAGACGGTGGCCAAGCACACGATGTGCGGGCTGTTCGACGCGGTGCGTGACCGCAAGGCCGACCTCGCGGTGGCGAGCCTGTCGGGCGACACCTTCCGCAAGCAGTTCAGCAATGTCGAGGTGACGAGCATCGACAAGATCGTGCCGTGGTCCACCACGCAGGCCCAGGTGTTGTTCACCATGCGGGTGGCACCGGCGAGCGGCTCGTCGCGGGGGCAGCGCCCGCCCGCCGAGGAACAGCAGGGTGTGGCGCAGTTGCTGGTCGACAAGACCGACGGCGGCGACGATGTGCTGGTGTGCTCGTACGTGCTACGAACAGGCGGCCAGTACTAGCAGTACCGGCCGCCCATCACGGTTTGTCGGTCAGTTGAAGCTGTCGCCGCAGGCGCAGGAGCCGGTGGCGTTCGGGTTGTCGATCGTGAAGCCCTGCTTCTCGATGGTGTCGACGAAGTCGATCGTGGCGCCCTGCACGTACGGCGCGCTCATCCGGTCGACGGTCAGCGTGACGCCGCCGAACTCGGCGGTGAGGTCACCGTCGAGGGTGCGGTCGTCGAAGAACAGGTTGTAGCGCAGACCGGCGCAACCGCCCGGCTGGACGGCGATGCGCAGCGCGAGATCGTCGCGGCCCTCCTGATCCAGCAGCGCCTTGGCCTTGGCGGCGGCAGAGTCCGTCAGGGTGACACCGTGGGTTTCGGTGGCGGTCGCGTCCTGAACAGTCATTGCTCTCCCTCATACATCCTGGGCATCGGCTGACCGATGCCTAAGTTCATCGAAACACGTGGATCGCCCGCGCGTTCACTATGTCAACGGTACCTCGTTGTGCGGCTATTCCCGACTTATCCACAGCCCACGGTCAGGTTGGGTGCGCTCGGCCGGTCGGGTCTCTGACGGCTCCGCGCGCGCAGGGCAGTAACCTGGCTGGCGTGAAACTGCTGGGCCGAAAGAACAACGACGACGACAAGAACGTCGAGGGCGACGCCGCGGATACCGCCGTGGCCGAGCCCAACGGCCTGGCCGCCGAGGACACCCGCCCCCGCACCACCCCGCCGAAGGGCAGGCCGACGCCCAGGCGCAACGAGGCCGCCAAACGGCGCGGCCCGGTCGCGCCCGCCCCGCTGACCGCGGCCGAGGCGCGTGCCCGCCGCAAGGAGATGCGCAAGACCCTCACCAAGGAGGAGCGCAAGGCCGAGAAGGTCGCGCGCCGTGCCGAGATGTCCGAGCGCCGCGAGAAGATGATGGCGGGCGAAGAGGCGTACCTGCTGCCGCGGGACCGGGGTCCGGTGCGCCGCTATGTGCGTGACATCGTCGACTCGCGCCGCAACATCCTCGGGCTGTTCATGCCCGCGGCGTTGGCGATGATCTTCTTCATGTTGGCGCTGCCGAACGTGCAGATGCAGCAGATCCTGTCCTACGCCATGCTGCTGCTGGTCCTGATCATGGTGCTCGACGGGTTCATCCTGGGCCGCAAGGTCAACCGCCTGGTCGACGCGAAGTTCCCCGGCAACACCGAAAGTGGTTGGAAGCTGGGCTTTTACGCCTCCAGCCGGGCTTCTCAGCTGCGGCGGATGCGCGCGCCGCGCCCGATGGTCGAACGCGGCGCCGAAGTCGCTTGATGCCCGCCGCGACCCTCGCCTGACATCGTGCGCGTCCTCGTGCTCGGCGGCATCCGGTCCGGGAAATCGCAGTGGGCCGAATCCGTCGCGCAGCAACTCGCCGGTGACCACGCGCCGGTGCGCTACGTCGCCACCGGGCCCATGCCGGAAGGCGACCCGAACTGGGCGGGTCGCGTCGAGGCGCACCGGGTGCGCAGGCCCGCGCACTGGCAGACCGTCGAGACCACGGACCTGGCAGGCACGCTCACCCGTACGCCGCACGTCGCGACGCTGGTCGACGACATCGGCGGCTGGCTCACCGCGACGATGGACCGCCGCGACGTGTGGGCGGGCAACTCCGCGGGCAACTCCGCGGGCGATGACGTCGCAGCCCTGGTCGGGGCGGTCGATGCGTTCGGCGCACCCCTGGTTTTGGTGAGCCCCGAGGTGGGCCTGACCGTCGTACCCGCGACCGCGGCCGGGCGTCTCTTCGCCGACGAACTCGGCACGGTCAACCAACGCCTCGCCGCGGTGTGCGACCGCGTGGTGCTCGTGGTGGCGGGCCAGCCGGTAACCGTGAAGGAGCCGACATGACCGATTCCGACGCCACGTTCGACAGCGTCGTCGCACCCGACGCCGACGCGGCCGCCGCGGCGCGCGACCGGCAGACCCGGCTGACCAAACCGCCGGGTTCGCTCGGCAGGCTCGAGGAACTGTCGGTGTGGGTCGCGGCCTGTCAGGGGATGTGCCCGCCGAAGCCGCTGACCCGTCCCCGGATCGTGGTGTTCGCCGGGGACCACGGCGTCACCAGGTCCGGGGTGTCGGCGTTCCCTGCCGAGGTCACCGCGCAGATGGTCGCCAACTTCGACGCCGGTGGCGCCGCGATCAACGTGCTGGCCGACGTCGCGGGCGCCTCGGTGCGCGTCGCCGACATCTGCGTCGACTGCGATGAGCCGCACTCCCCCGCGATCGGCGCGCACAAGGTGCGCCGCGGTTCGGGCAACATCGCGGTCGAGGACGCGCTGAGCGCCGACGAGGCGGCCGCCGCGGTCGCCGCGGGCCGGCGCATCGCCGACGAGGAGGTCGACGCGGGCGCCGATCTGCTCATCGCGGGCGACATGGGCATCGGCAACACGACCGCCGCAACCACGCTGGTCGCGGCGCTGGCCGGTGCCGAACCGGTCGTGGTGGTGGGCCGCGGCACCGGTATCGACGATCGGGGCTGGATGCGCAAGACCAGCGCCGTTCGTGACGCGCTGTACCGGGCGCGCAATGTCGTCGACGATCCGCTGGCGCTGCTGCGGGTGTGCGGTGGCGCCGATCTGGCGGCGATGGCCGGGTTCTGCGCGCAGGCCGCGCTGCGCCGCACGCCGGTGCTGCTCGACGGGCTGGTGGTGACGGCGGCCGCGCTGGTCGCCGAACGCCTGGCCCCTGGGGCGCGGGCCTGGTGGCAGGCCGGGCACAGATCGACCGAACCCGCGCACGCGTTGGCGCTCGCGCAACTTCGACTCGAGCCGATCGTGGATCTGCGGATGCGGCTGGGCGAGGGCACGGGAGCCGCCGTCGCGCTGCCGATCGTGCGGGCCGCGATCGCCACGCTGAGTTCGATGGCCACGTTCGACGAGGCCGGCATCTCCGATTCGGACTCCCCCGCAGACGAGTCGTGATCCGTTCACTCACAGGGGCTTTCGCGTTCGGCACGGTGCTGCCCGTGCGCACGTCGACCGGTGTGGGCCGCGGTGCGCTCACCGCGCTGCCCGTCGTCGGCCTGGCGCTGGGCGCGCTGGCCGCTGCCGTCGTGTGGGCGGGCCGGTGGGCCTTCGGGGACGGCAACGCCCTGGCGGGGGTGCTCGCGGTGGCGGTGCTGCTGCTCGCCACCCGGGGGCTGCACATCGACGGGTTCTGCGACACCGTCGACGGACTGGGTTGCTACGGCCCGCCGGAACGAGCGCTGACGGTGATGCGCGAGGGGTCCGCCGGACCGTTCGGCGTTGCCGCGGTGGTGATCGTGATCGCCGTGCAGGCACTGACGTTCACCGAGTCGAGCGCCGTCGCGGTGCTCACCGCGGTCGCGGCGGGCCGGGTCGCGGCGGTGGCCGCATGCCGGCGTTCGGTTCCCGCGGCGGCGGGCAGCACGCTGGGCGCGGCGGTCGCGGGCAGCCAACCGCTCTGGGTGGTGGCGGGCTGGACCGCGGCGCTGGCCGTGCTCGCGGTCTTCGCCGGGCCGCGGCCGTGGCAGGGGCCGCTCGCAGTGCTGGTCGCGGTGGCCTGTTCGGTGGCGCTGGTCGCGCACTGCGTGCGCCGCTTCGGCGGCATCACCGGCGACGTGCTGGGCGCCGTCGTCGAGGTGACGACGACGCTGGCCGCGCTGGGCCTGGCGATCGGCTAGTTCAGCCGGGCCATCCAGCCGTGGGTGTCGGCGAACGTGCCGCGCTGGATCCCGGTCAGGGTGTCGCGCAGCGCCATGGTGATCTCACCGGGCTGTCCGTCGGCGATGGTGAACTCGCCGTCGTGGTGCTTGACGTGCGACACGGGCGTGATGACGGCAGCCGTCCCGCATGCGAACACCTCGGTGATCTCGCCCGCGGCGGCCTTCTTCTGCCACTCGTCGACGTCGATCTTGCGCTCCTCGACCGCGAAGCCTGCGTCGGTTGCCAACTGCAGCAACGAATCCCGCGTGATGCCGGGCAGCAGCGAGCCGGACAGTTCCGGGGTGACCAGGCGGGCCGAGCCGCCGCTGCCGAACACGAAGAACAGGTTCATGCCGCCCATCTCTTCGACGTAGCGGCGCTCGATCGCGTCGAGCCACACCACCTGATCGCATCCCATCTCGGCGGCCTGCGCCTGCGCCAGCAGCGACGCCGCGTAGTTGCCGCCGAACTTCGCCGCGCCGGTGCCGCCGGGCGCGGCCCGGACGTACTCGTGCGACAGCCACACGCTCACCGGCTTGATGCCGCCCTTGAAGTAGGCGCCCGCGGGCGAGGCGATCAGCAGGTAGCGGTATTCGTCGGCCGGGCGCACACCCAGGCCGCACTCCGTGGCGATGACGAAAGGCCGCAGGTAGAGCGACTCCTCGCCACCGGCGGGCGGCACCCACTTCTCGTCGACCGCGATCAACTGCCGCAGCGACTCGATGAACACCTCATCGGGCAGTTCGGGGATCGCGATGCGGCGCGCCGAGGACCGCAACCGGGCCGCGTTGGCCTCCGGCCGGAACGACACGATCGAACCGTCGGCCCAGCGGTAGGCCTTGAGACCCTCGAAGATCTCCTGCCCGTAGTGCAGCACGATGGCCGACGGATCCAGCTCGATCGGGCCGTAGGGCATCACCCGCGCGTTGTGCCAACCCTCGGCCACGGTGTAGTCGATCGACACCATGTGGTCGGTGTAGTACTTACCGAAACCCGGGTGGGCGAGGATGGATTCGCGTACCGCATCGGTCGCCGGATTCGTGCTGACAGAAACCGTGAACTCGAGCGGACCGCTATTCATGTGCCGATTGTATCGCCTGCATGCCAGCCATTTATCGGCCGGCGTGCGAACTACCGCGTGCTCGGGGTGACGAACGGTGGCTTGACGACCTCGCATTCGACCGCGCGGCCGCGCACGTCGACCGTGACGTGCCCGCCGTCGGCGATGTCGTGTGCGGTGTCGATGAGGGCGAGCGCGATGCCCACCTTGAGCGTCGGGGAGAACGTGCCCGAGGTGGTGACGCCGATCCGGGTCTCACCGTCGAGCACCGCCAGGTCGGCGCGCAGCACGCCGCGGCCGAGGGCCTTGAGCCCGCGCAGCACGCGCTCGGGGCCGTTCGCCTTCTCGGCGAGCAGCGCGTCGCGTCCCCAGAACGCGTCTTTCTTCCAGCCGACGGCCCAACCGCACCGGGCCTGCAGCGGCGAGATCTCCAGCGAGAGTTCGTGGCCGTGCAGCGGGTAACCCATCTCGGTGCGCAGGGTGTCGCGGGCGCCCAGGCCCGCGGGTTCGCCGCCCGCGGCGCGCACCGCCGAGACCAGCGCGTCGAACACCGCGCCCGCCTGGTCCCAGGCGGGCAGCAGTTCGTAGCCGTGCTCGCCGGTGTAGCCGGTGCGGCACACCCGCACGAACGCGCCGTCGAACTCCGCGTCGGCGTACCCCATGTAGTCCATATCGGTGGGCAGGCCGAGCTTGTCGAGCACCTCGGCGGACCTGGGGCCCTGCACCGCCAACACGGCGTACGAGCGGTGCTCGTTGGTGATGGTCAGCCCGTCTGGCGCGTGCCGCTTGAGCTCGTCGACCACCGCGGCGGTGTTGGCGGCGTTGGGCACCAGGAAGATTTCGTCGTCGGAGACGTAGTAGGCGATCAGATCGTCGATCACGCCGCCGGATTCGGTGCAGCACAACGTGTACTGCGCCTTGCCGGGCCCGATCCTGGTGAGGTCGTTGGTCAGCGCCGAGTTGACGTAGGCCGCCGCGCCGGGTCCCTTGACGAGGGCCTTGCCGAGATGGCTGACGTCGAACAGGCCGACGGCGTTGCGCGTCGCATTGTGCTCGGTGACGGTGCCCGCATAGGAGACCGGCATCAACCAGCCGCCGAACTCGGCGAAGCTGGCCCCCAGCTCGCGGTGGCGGTCTTCCAGGGGTCCGTGCAGCAGCTCGTCACTCACGGTCCCCACCTTATCGATCCGCCCCGCCCGTCCGGCCCTGACTGCCACACTTGACAGGTGGTCGATTTCGATGCGCTCGAAGCCGCCGGGATCGCCGATGCCCACAGGCGCGCACCGCTCATCTCCTATCTCGACGGGCTGGGATTCACCGCCGAGGAGATGGTCGACGCGGAGAAACGCGGCCGGTTGTTCGGCCTGGCGGGCGACGTCCTGCAGGCCTCTGGGCCTGCGATCCACAGCCTGCGGACCGCCGCCGACGAACTCGGGTTGCCGGTCGCCGACATCGAACACGCATGGGCCGCACTCGGCCTGACCGTCGCCGGGGTCGACGTGATCGCGCTGAGCCAGGCCGACCTGGAAGGACTGCGCACCTGGTCGGAGATGCGCGCGGTGCTCGGCGACGAGGCCGCCACCGGGTTGTTGCGGGTCATCGGCTCGGCGTTGGCCCGCATCTCCGAAGCCGAGTCGTCGATGATCCGCGCGACCTCCCCCGACATCCAGATCGACCTGACGCACGACGAGCTCACCACCGCGCAGGCGTACCGCACCGCCGCGGCGTACATTCCGCGCATCGGGGCCCTGCTGGACGCGGCGCACCGCCACCACCTGATGAGCACGCGCACCTACTTCGAACATGTCATCCGCGACGGTTCGACGACGGTCGAGTGTGGTGTCGGTTTCGCCGACCTGTCGGATTTCACGGCGCTGACGCAGATGCTGACCACGGTCGAGCTGACCGAGCTGCTCAACGGATTCAGTTCGGCCGCAGCCGATGTGGTACACGCGGCGGGCGGCCGCGTGGTGAAGTTCATCGGCGACGCGGTGATGTGGGTCGCCACCACGCCGCGGTTGCTGGCGCAGGCGGCCGTCGATCTGGTCGAACATCCCGACGCCAGGCGGGCACACGTGCGGGTGCGGGCCGGGCTGGACTTCGGCTCGGTGCTCGCGATCAACGGCGACTACTTCGGCAGTTCGGTGAACCTGGCGGCGCGGCTGGTGCAGGCCGCCGCGCCGGGACAGGTGCTGGTGTCCGGCGCGCTGCACGACGCGCTGCCAGACTGGCCGGCGACCGGACCGCGTGAGCTCAAGCTGAAGGGTTTCGACGATCCGATCCCCGCCTTCGCGCTCACTCCCAGCCAGGCTGGCTAGGGTTGTGCGGGTGAGCAACGCACCCGGTTATCAGGCCCCCACCGTCACCGTCAGCTCGTCGTTGCCCCGCAGGGGCGTCGCCGATGCGGTTCTCGTCGTCGGTGTCGTCAGCAACGATTCGGCCAACAGGAACTCCGGCAAGGATTCCGCCCCCAAGCTGCTGACGCCCGCACCGTACTTCGACGCCACGGTCGTCACCGCGATCGAATCGGGCCTGCGGGCCCTCGGCGCGACCGGCGGCGAGGGGCAGACCCACCGCCTGGCCATCGATTCGCTCCCGGTCGCCAGTGTGCTCGCGGTGGGCCTCGGCAAGGACCGTGACGAGTGGCCCGCCGACGTCATCCGCCGTGCGGCGGGCAACGCGGCCCGCGCACTGGACAAGGTCTCCACGGTAATCACGACGCTGTCGGCGTCCGGCCCGCAGGCCCTCGCGGCCACCGTCGAGGGCCTGATCCTCGGCGCCTACCGGTTCAGCGACTTCCGCAGCGAGAAGACCGCGCCCAAGGATCCCGGGCTGACCGCGATCACCGTGCTGGCGCACGACACCAAGTCCGCGACGAAGGCGCAAGCGCAGCGCGGCGTCGACATCGCGACCGCCGTCGCGACGGCCCGCGATCTGGTGAACACCCCGCCCAGCCACCTGTTCCCTGACGAATTCGCCAAGCGCGCAAAGGCTTTGGGCGAGTCGGTGGGCCTCAAGGTCGAGGTGCTCGACGACAAGGCGCTTGAGAAGGCCGGCTACGGCGGCATCATCGGCGTCGGCAAGGGCTCGTCGCGTCCGCCGCGCCTGGTGCGGCTCAGCCACCTCGGCGCCAAGCGCAAGGGCAAGCGGGTCGCGCTGGTCGGCAAGGGCATCACCTTCGACACCGGCGGCATCTCGATCAAGCCGGCCGCCAACATGCACCACATGACCTCCGACATGGGCGGCGCGGCGGCGGTCATCGCCACGGTCGTGCTGGCCGCCAAGCAGGATCTGCCGATCGACGTGATCGCGACGGTGCCGATGGCCGAGAACATGCCGTCGGCGACCGCGCAGCGACCCGGCGACGTGCTGACCCAGTACGGCGGCACCACCGTCGAGGTGCTCAACACCGACGCCGAGGGCCGGTTGATCCTGGCCGACGCGATCGTGCGGGCCTGCGAGGACAACCCCGACTACCTGATCGAGACGTCGACGCTGACCGGTGCGCAGACCGTGGCGCTCGGTTCGCGCACGCCCGGTGTGATGGGCAGCGACGAGTTCCGCGACCGGGTTGCGACGCTGTCGCAACAGGTCGGCGAGAACGGTTGGGCCATGCCGCTTCCCGAGGAACTGCGCGACGACCTCAAGTCCACGGTCGCCGACCTGGCCAACGTCAGCGGATCGCGGTTCGCGGGCATGCTGGTGGCGGGCACGTACCTGCGCGAGTTCGTCGCCGAGGGTGTGCAGTGGGCCCACATCGACGTCGCGGCACCGGCGTACAACACCGGCGGGCCGTGGGGCTACACCCCGAAGGGCGGTACCGGGGTGCCGACGCGGACGATGTTCGCCGTGCTCGAGGATGTCGCGGCGAACGGCTAGCTACAGCACCTGCGAGCGGGCCGCGCGGCGCAGCGCCGCCGGGAAGAGCCGGGAAACCCCGTAGGCCACATAGGCTTCCGGGGCCACCGGCCGCAGCGCCTGGTTGCGTGACACCGCGGACACGACGGCCTCGGCGACCTTGTCGGGCCCGTAGCGGCGCGCCCGGAAGTGCTTCTTGATCTGGGCGCGCCGCGCCTCGACCTGCTCGGCCCTGTGCGCGGGCACGTCGAAGCGGGTGGTGTCGACGATGTTGGTGTCGATCACGCCGGGGCACAGCGTGGTCACCCCGATCCCGGCGCCCGCGAGTTCGGCGCGCAGGCAGTCGGAGAACATGAACACCGCGGCCTTGCTGGTGGCGTAGGCGTTCATCGCCGCTGACGGCGAGTATGCCGCCATGGACGCGACATTGACGATGTGGCCGCCCGTGCCGCGCTCGACGAGGCGGCGCGCGAAGGCGCGGCAGCAGTTGACCACGCCGCCGAAGTTGACATCGAGCACCCGCTCGTACTGGTCGGCCGGGGTGTCCAGGAAGTTGCCCGCGTGGCCGATACCGGCGTTGTTGACCGCGATGTCGGGCACGCCGTGCGTCGCGCAGACTTCCTCGACGAACCGCTCGACGGCCTCGGCGTCGGCGACGTCGAGTGCGTAGGCGTGGGCCAGCCCGCCTGCCTCGTCGATCGCGGTGGCCGTGGCCTTGGCCCCGGCCTCGTCGATGTCGCTGACGACCACCTCGGCACCCAGCCGCGCGAATTCCAGTGCGGTGGCGCGCCCGATGCCGCTCGCGGCGCCGGTGACCGATACCAGCATGTCGCTGAACGCCTTTCGCGGTCGGCCCACCTCGGCGCGGCGCAGGGCGCGGGCGGGCGGTGCGCCTTCGATGTGGTCGACGAGTTCGCCGACGGCCTGCGCGATGGTGTGGGGGTGGGAGAACGGCGCCCAGTGCCCGGCGTCGAGGTCGCGCCGCCACAGCGACGGCACCCATTTGGACTCGTCGCGGTAGCCCTCACCGCGCACCACCGGATCCTTGCGGTTGCAGATCAACTGCACCGGCACCTGCACATAGTGGTCCCGGCGCAGATGGGTGAGCGAGCGGATCGCGTTGGCGCGGTAGATCTTCAGCGAGTTCGCGGCATCGGTGTCGAGGTTGTCGGACTGGAACTTGGGGCCGGGTGTGTCGATCGCCTGCAGGCGCCGCGCGGCCCCGCGGCGCATGAGCGCCGGTGCGAGCACGGGGATCGAGAACGGGATCCAGTAGCTGAACCGCGACGCCAGGTTGACCGCACGGGCGAACCGGATGGGGCGGTACGGCCGGGCCAGACCGCGGCGCACGTATGCGCCGTAGTGGTCGGTGCTCGGCCCGGACACCGATGTGAACGACGCCATCCGCGCCGTTGCCCCCGGCCGGCTCAGGTACTCCCAGATCCCCACCGAACCCCAGTCGTGGGCGAGCACGTGGACGGGCCGCCCAGGGCTCACCGCGTCGATCACCGCCGAGAAGTCGTCGGCGAAGCGTGCCATGGTGAACGCCGACGTCGCCTTGGGAACCTCGGAAGCGCCCGCGCCGCGGTTGTCGTAGCGCACGATGCGGTACCGGTCCCCCAGTTCATGTACGACGCCGTCCCACAGCACGTGCGAATCGGGCCAGCCGTGGGCCATCACCAGGGTGGGCCGCTCGGGGTCACCCTGTTCGTAGACCGCGATGCGCGTGCCGTCCTGGCTCGTGACGAAGCTCTGCATGTTGCCCCCTGCGAGTGGCGCCGCTGTGATGCCGAATGGAACAGTAGCCAATACCGGCGGTACCGGGTAGGGGTGGCGCTAGCTTTCTTCCAGCTCGCGGCGGGCCTCGCGTTTGCGTTCGATGCGCCGACGTGCGTCGTAGTCGCGCATGCGCTGCGGATATCCGGTTTTCTGGACGTCGTAGACGGGGATCTTCAGCCGGTCGGCGAGCCGCCGGGCCCCGGCGTCTCCCCCGGCGCGCCGCCTGGTCCACTCACCGTCGGCCGCGACGAGGACCACGGTCACATCGGTGACGGTCGTCCGCGGTTCCACGTACGCCTCGACCCCGGTGTGCTCGGCCACCCATCTCTGCATGTACTGAAGGTCGGCCGCCGGATCGCCGTCGCGCACCGATCCGCCACGGCGGAACCTGTCGAACCATCCCAACGAAGCGATCTCCTCACTGCGTGTGCCCCGTTTTCGATAGTGCCAGAGCTTCGGCTGTGGGCTGGGACCCCTGAGTTCGTACGGACGCACGACCAATGACAGGATGGTCCTGACATTCCAGTTGGGTGCCGTACCAGGTGCAGCCGACTGTGGTAAGCCAGAGTTCGAGTCGTCAAAAGTGACCGTCCGAGGGAGTCAACACACATGGCCATCTCCGTCCAGATGCCCGCACTAGGTGAGAGTGTCACTGAGGGGACGGTGACTCGCTGGCTCAAGCAGGAGGGCGACACCGTCGAACTCGATGAGCCACTGCTGGAGGTGTCCACCGACAAGGTCGACACCGAGATCCCCTCACCGGCCGCAGGCGTGCTGACAAAGATCGTCGCGCAGGAAGACGACACGGTGGAGATCGGCGGCGAACTCGCGGTGATCGGCGAGGCAGGCGAGGCGCCTGCAGGCGACTCCACCCCCGAACCGGAACCCGAGCCCGAGCCGGAACCCGAGCCCGCGCAGACCCAGCCGACCGCGGCCGCGTCGGAGTCCGTCGAGTCCGCACCGGCGCCGCCGTCCGCGCCGTCGCAGGGCGGCGGTTCGGCCACCCCGATCCTGATGCCCGAGTTGGGCGAGTCGGTCACGGAGGGCACCGTGACCCGCTGGCTGAAGAGCGTCGGCGACACGGTCGAAGTCGACGAGCCGATCGTCGAGGTGTCCACCGACAAGGTCGACACCGAGATCCCGTCCCCGGTGGCAGGCACGCTGCTGTCGATCACCGCACAGGAGGACGACACCGTCGAGGTCGGCGGTGAACTGGCCAAGATCGGCGATGCGGGTGCCGCCCCGGCGCCAGAACCGACCCCCGAGCCCAAGCCCGAACCGAAACCGGAGCCCAAGCCGGAACCCAAGGCCGAGCCCAAGCCCGAACCGAAGCCGGAACCCAAACCCGAGCCGAAGGCCGAGCCTGCGCCCGCGGCGGCAGGCGACGGCGCGCCGTACGTGACGCCACTGGTGCGAAAGTTGGCCGCGGAGAACGGGATCGACCTCGCCACGGTCAAGGGCACCGGTGTCGGTGGCCGCATCCGCAAGCAGGACGTGCTGGCGGCGGCCGAGAAAGCCAAGGAAGCCAAGCAGGCCCCGGCAGCGGCACCGGCCGCGCAGACCGCTCCCGCGGCGGCCGCGGCGCCCACCCCTGCCGCCCCCGCGCTGGCCCACCTGCGCGGCACCACGCAGAAGGCCAACCGGATCCGGCAGATCACCGCGAAGAAGACGCGGGAATCGCTGCAGGCCACCGCGCAGCTGACGCAGACCCACGAGGTCGACATGACCAAGATCGTGGCGCTGCGGGCCCGCGCGAAGGCCGAGTTCGCCGAGCGTGAAGGCGTCAACCTCACCTATTTGCCGTTCATCGCCAGGGCCGTGATCGATGCGCTGAAGATCCACCCGAACATCAACGCCAGCTACAACGAGGACACCAAGGAGATCACCTACTACGACGCCGAGCACCTCGGCTTCGCGGTGGACACCGACCAGGGTCTGCTGTCGCCGGTGATCCACAACGCCGGTGACCTGTCGCTGGGCGGCCTGGCGCGCGCGATCGCCGACATCGCCGCGCGGGCCCGGTCGGGCAACCTCAAGCCCGACGAGTTGGCCGGTGGCACCTTCACCATCACCAACATCGGCAGCCAGGGCGCGCTGTTCGACACGCCGATCCTGGTGCCGCCGCAGGCGGCGATGCTGGGCACGGGCGCCATCGTCAAGCGGCCGCGGGTGATCTCCGACCAGTACGGCAACGAGTCGATCGGTGTGCGTTCGGTGTGCTACCTGCCGCTGACCTACGACCACAGGCTGATCGACGGCGCCGACGCCGGACGGTTCCTGACGACGATCAAGCGCAGGCTCGAGGAGGGCGCGTTCGAGGCCGACCTGGGTCTGTGATCGCCCCCGCCGGGGCACGTGCAGGGGATTAGGAGGGGTTGAGGCATCGTGGCCGACGCCGTCATCGCGATCGCGGGGTCCTCAGGTCTGATCGGTTCGGCGCTGACGTCGTCGCTTCGCGCCGACGGCCACCGCGTGCTGCGTCTGGTGCGCCGGGCTCCGTCGAACCCCGACGAGGTGTTCTGGAACCCCGACACGGGTGAGTTCGACGCGACCACGCTGCAGGGCGTCGACGTCGTGGTGAACCTGTGCGGGGTGAACGTGGGCGACAAACGCTGGTCGGGTGCGTTCAAGCAGAGCCTGCGGGACAGCCGCATCGGGCCGACCGAGGTGCTCTCGGGCGCCGTCGTCGACGCCGGTGTGCCGGTGCTGATCAACGCGAGCGCCGTGGGGTTCTACGGCGACACGCGTGACCGGATCACCGACGAATCGGCCCCGGCGGGCCAGGGGTTCCTCGCGCGGCTGTGCCAGGACTGGGAGGCGGCCACCGCGCAGGCCGTGGCCGCGGGCACCCGGGTGGTGCGGCTGCGCACCGGGCTGGTGCTGGCCCGTTCGGGCGGAGTGATGGGCAGGCTCAAGCCGCTGTTCTCGTTCGGGCTGGGGGCGCGGCTGGGCAACGGCCGCCAGTACATGCCGTGGATCAGCCTGGAGGACCACATCCGGGCCGTCCTGTTCACCATGCGCAACGACGACATGTCCGGACCGGTGAACGTGACCGGGCCCGCCCCGGTGACCAACGCCGAGTTCACCGCGGTGCTCGGCCGCACACTGGGCCGCCCGACTCCGTTGTTCGTGCCCGCGGTGGCGCTGCGCACGCTGCTGGGCGAGTTCGCCGACGAGGGCCTGCTCGCCGGGCAGCGGGCCATCCCCGCCGCGCTTGAGGGCGCCGGGTTCGAGTTCCACCACAAGACCGTGCGCGAGGCCCTGGCCCATATCACCGCGCCGAGCGCCACATGACTGCGGCACCCAAGCCGGGGCGTACCGTCGATCCCGTGACATCGATCCGCTCGGCGAGCACACCGGTCGAGGTGCGCCGCCTCGGCCCGCTCGACTATCCCTCCGCGTGGCAACTGCAACGTGAGACCGCCGACGCCAGGGTGGCCGGCGGCCCCGACACCCTGCTGCTGTTGGAGCATCCGCCGGTCTACACCGCCGGCAAACGCACCGAACCCCATGAGCGTCCGGTCGACGGGACGCCCGTCATCGACACCGACCGGGGCGGCAAGATCACCTGGCACGGTCCGGGGCAGCTGGTCGGTTATCCCATCATCGGGCTCACCGAACCGTTGGATGTCGTCAACTATGTTCGGCGCCTTGAGGAATCGCTCATCGCGGTGTGCGCCGGGCTCGGCCTGCACACCGAGCGGGTGGAGGGACGGTCCGGCGTCTGGGTGCCCGGTGACGGTGTGCGCCCCGCCCGCAAGATCGGCGCAATCGGTATCCGGGTGTCCCGCGCGACCACGCTGCACGGGTTCGCGCTCAACTGCGACTGCGACCTGTCGGCGTACTCCTCGATCATCCCGTGCGGCATCACCGACGCCGGGGTGACGTCACTGACCGCCGAACTCGGCCGCCGCGTCACCGTCGACGAGGTCACCGACCGGGTCGCCGCCGCGGTGTGCGATGCGCTCGACGGCCGTCTGCCGGTCGGTCATCACGACGCCCTGAACGTAGGATGAATCTGTGACTGTCGTGCCAGAGGGACGCAAGCTGCTCCGCCTGGAGGTCCGCAACGCGCAGACCCCCATCGAGCGCAAGCCGCCGTGGATCAAGACCCGCGCCAAGATGGGGCCGGAGTACACCGAACTCAAGGGCCTGGTGCGGCGCGAGGGTCTGCACACGGTGTGTGAAGAGGCCGGGTGCCCCAACATCTTCGAATGCTGGGAGGACCGCGAGGCCACGTTCCTCATCGGCGGCGAACAGTGCACCCGCCGGTGCGACTTCTGCCAGATCGACACCGGCAAACCCGCCGAGCTGGACCGCGACGAGCCGCGCCGGGTCGCCGAGAGCGTGCAGGCCATGGGTCTGCGGTATTCGACGGTCACCGGAGTGGCCCGCGACGATCTGCCCGACGGCGGGGCCTGGCTGTACGCCGAGACCGTGCGCTACATCAAGCGGCTCAACCCCAACACCGGCGTCGAGCTGCTCATCCCCGACTTCAACGGCAACGCCGAGCAGCTCGAGGAAGTGTTCGAGTCGCGACCGGAAGTGTTGGCGCACAACGTCGAAACCGTGCCCCGCATCTTCAAACGGATCCGCCCGGCGTTCCGCTACGAGCGCAGCCTCGCGGTGATCACCGCGGCCCGCAACTTCGGCCTGGTCACCAAGTCGAACCTGATCCTGGGTATGGGCGAGACCATCGACGAGGTGCGCACCGCGCTGCGCGACCTGCACGAGGCCGGTTGCGACATCGTCACGATCACGCAGTACCTGCGTCCCTCACCGCGCCACCACCCTGTGGAGCGGTGGGTGCACCCCGACGAATTCGTCGAGCTGTCGACCTATGCCGAGGGCCTCGGATTTGCCGGGGTGTTGGCCGGTCCCCTGGTGCGGTCGTCCTATCGCGCGGGCAAGCTCTACGCACAGGCCGCGCGGGTGCGTTTCGCAGATCAGCCCCCCGTATCCTGAAGTAATGGCGAAATCCCGCAACACCGCCGAGACGAAGGCCGCGAAAGCCGAGGCCAAAGCAGCTCGTAAGGCGGCTTCCAAGCAGCGCCGCAGCCAGTTGTGGCAGGCGTTCCAGATCCAGCGCAAAGAAGACAAGCGGCTGGTGCCCTACATGGCGGGGGCGTTCGTGCTGATCGTCGCGCTCGCGGTGGTCGCCGGACTGCTCATCGGCGGGCTCACGATGTACACCCTGATCCCGCTCGGCGTGGTGCTGGGCGCCCTGGTCGCATTCATCATCTTCGGGCGCCGCGCGCAGAAGTCGGTGTACCGCAAGGCCGAGGGCCAGACCGGCGCCGCCGCCTGGGCGCTGGACAACCTGCGCGGCAAGTGGCGCGTGACGCCGGGTGTCGCGGCAACCGGACACTTCGACGCCGTGCACCGCGTGATCGGCAGGCCCGGTGTGATCTTCGTCGGCGAGGGCGCGCCCAACCGGATCAAGCCGCTGCTCGCGCAGGAGAAGAAGCGCACCGCCCGGCTGGTCGGCGAGACCCCGATCTACGACATCATCGTCGGCAACGGCGAGGGCGAGGTGCCGCTGGCCAAGCTGGAGCGCCACCTCAACAAGCTCCCCGCCAACATCACGGTCAAGCAGATGGATGCGCTGGAGTCGCGGCTGGCCGCGCTCGGCAGCAAGGTCGGCCCGACCGCGGTCCCGAAGGGTCCGCTGCCCAACGCCGCGAAGATGCGCGGCGTGCAGCGCACCGCGCGGCGTCGCTGAGCGCCCCGCGGGGTGTGCACCGCTGACGCCGACGTCGTCTTCACCAACGGTCGGGTCCACACCGTGGCAGGGCCGTCGCCGTGGGCCGAGGCGGTCGCGGTGCGCGGTCACACCATCACCCACGTCGGCCGCACCGCCGAGGTGCTGGCCGGCGCCGGGCCGCGGACCCGCGTGATCGACCTCGACGGCAGGCTGCTCATGCCGGGCTTTGTCGAAGGCCACACCCACCCGATCCTCGGCGCGTTCCTCGGCCACGGCGTCGACCTTCAGGTGCCCACCAGAGACGACGCGCTCGCGGCCATCGCGGCCTACGCCGAGGCGCACCCCGACGGCGTGGTGCGCGGCTTCGGGTGGCGCGTGGACATGTTCGGACCCGACGGCCCGTCCCGCGCCGATCTGGACCGTGTGCTGCCCGACCGTCCCGGCCTGTTCTTCGCGATCGACGCGCACAGCATGTGGGCCAACAGCGCCGCCCTGGCGGCCGCGGGCATCGACCGGGACACCCCGGACCCGGTTCCCGGGTTCAGTTACTTCCAGCGCGACCGCAACGGTGACCCGACGGGCTACGTCCTGGAGGTCAACGCCGTGCTCGGCCTGGTCAACGCCGTCGAGCCGATCTCGCCCCAGGCCATGCGGCGCATGCTCGAAGGCTGGCTGCCCAGCGCCGCCGAGGCGGGCATCACGACGGTGTTCGACGCGGGGGTCCCGCCCGTCGGCGGCGATCAGGCCTCGGTCATCGCGCTCTACGCCGACCTGGAGAGGGCCGGGGCGCTGCCGTTTCGGGTGGTGGCGTCGTATGCGATCAAATCGCCCCCGGCCGACGGTGACTTCACGGCTGTTGTCGAGGAGTTCCTGGCGGCCCGCGACAGCGTCACGACCGAACTGGTCAGCGTGGACGTGCTCAAGATCGTGGGCGACGGAACGCAGGGCGGCTACACCGCGTGGCTCATCGAGCCCTACGCCGACAGACCCGACACCACGGGCAGCTCGGCGTTCACCGAGGCGCAGTGGCACGAGATGATCGGCCTGTTCGACCGGGCCGGCATCGACGTGCACGTCCACGCGTGCGGCGAACGCACCGTGCGGGTCGCGCTCGACGCCATCGAGGGCGCGATCGGTCGCAACGGACCGCGCGACCGCCGACACACCATCGCCCACCTGGTGCACGTCGCCGACGCCGACGCACCGCGGTTCGGTGAGCTCGGCGTCATCGCCGAGTTCTCCGCCAACTGGTTCTCCGCGGATCCCGACACGGTCCAGAACATGGCGGCACGGTACGGCGCGCCCCGCATGGACCTCCTCTACCGCCCGCGCGACATCCTGCGGGCGGGCGGGCGGATCTCGCTGGGCACCGACTGGCCTGCGGCCGGCTACTTCTCGACGCACAAACCGCTCGACGCCATCCAGATCGGCGTCACCCGGCAGTTGATCGGGGATGTCGACGCACCCGTGCTCGCTCCGGCCGACCAGCGGCTGTCGGTGGCCGAGGCCGTGCACGCCAACACCCTCGGGGCGGCGTATCAGTTACGGCTCGACGACGTCGTGGGCTCGGTCGAGGTGGGCAAGCGCGCGGATCTCATCGTGCTCGACACCGACATCTTCGCGGTCGACCCGCACGCGATCCACACCGCCCAGGTGCTGCTGACCATGACCGACGGCCGGATCTGGCACGAGGCGCCGGGACTCAGCGCCGCAACACCGCGGTGAAGCTCGCGCGGTCGTGCAGGCTGCGCATGTCGCTGTCGAACACCAGCGGCGGGATGACGAGCGCGATCAGCACCACGCGGATGAAGGCGCGGACGATGCCGATGCGGTCACGCCCGTCGGCGGGCACCACCACCAGGCCGAGCACGTACTGACCCGGGGTGAACGAGAACAGCCGCACCGCGACCGTGCCGACGACCATCCAGATCACCAGCACCGCGGTCGACAGCACCGGCAGGGCGATCACCCCGAGTGCCATCAGCAGCGCGGCCAGCCCGTATGCGATCAACCAGTCCACGATCAACGCGCCGAGGCGTCGACCCGTCCGCGCGATCGAACCCGCGCCGTCCTCGGGCAGGCCCAGCCGCTCACCGGGGTACTTACCGGTTCGGGCCGTGCCGTCTGCGCCGTTATTGCCGTCAGCGCCGTGGCCCGCATCGAATGGACCGGGACCAGATAGCCAGGATCCCAGCCGGGAGCCGTTTGTGCGGGCCATGATGTCAGGATAGGCGGGTCCAGGCATCCGCCCGCCGGGTGCCACGTCGGACGGGGTTCGGCGGCGATTTGTAGCTGAAATCGTCCGGTCGGCGGTCTCCGGCCGATTGCGTAACTTCGGCGCAACATTGGGTTGACGACTGCGCAACATCATGTCCATAGCGTCGACGCGCGGGTTACCAGTAAAGGAGAACACTCAGTGGCAGAAAAGACGTCCGACGACATCTTCAAGCTGATCAAGGACGAAAACGTCGAGTACGTCGACATTCGCTTCTGTGATCTGCCCGGCGTCGTCCAGCACTTCTCGATCCCGGCGTCGGCGTTCGATGAAAGCGTCTTCGAGGACGGGCTTGCATTCGACGGCTCGTCGGTGCGTGGGTTCCAGTCGATCCACGAATCCGACATGATGCTGCTGCCCGACCCCAACACCGCGCGCATCGACCCGTTCCGTGAGGCGAAGACGCTCAACCTGAACTTCTTCGTGCACGATCCGTTCACCCGCGAGGCATACTCCCGCGACCCCCGCAACGTCGCCCGCAAGGCGGAGAACTACCTCGCCAGCACCGGCATCGCCGACACCGCGTTCTTCGGCGCCGAGGCCGAGTTCTACATCTTCGACTCGGTGAGCTTCGACTCCAAGATCAACGGCACCTTCTACGAGGTCGACTCCGAGTCGGGCTGGTGGAACACCGGTGAGCCCTTCGAGGCCGACGGCAGCGCCAACCGCGGCTACAAGGTCCGCCCCAAGGGCGGCTACTTCCCCGTCGCGCCGTATGACCACTATGTCGACCTGCGCGACCAGATGGCCACCAACCTGATCAACGCCGGCTTCACCCTCGAGCGTGGTCACCACGAGGTGGGCACCGCGGGCCAGGCCGAGATCAACTACAAGTTCAACACGCTGCTGGCCGCGGCCGACGACGTGCTGCTGTTCAAGTACATCATCAAGAACACCGCGTGGAAGGCCGGCAAGACCGTCACCTTCATGCCCAAGCCGCTGTTCGGCGACAACGGGTCGGGCATGCACGCCCACCAGTCGCTGTGGAAGGACGGCCAGCCGCTGTTCCACGACGAGTCCGGTTACGCCGGCCTGTCGGACATCGCGCGTCACTACATCGGCGGCATCCTGCACCACGCGCCGTCGCTGCTGGCGTTCACCAACCCCACGGTGAACTCCTACAAGCGTCTGGTGCCCGGCTACGAGGCCCCGATCAACCTGGTGTACAGCCAGCGCAACCGCTCGGCCTGCGTGCGTATCCCGATCACCGGTAACAACCCGAAGGCCAAGCGCCTCGAGTTCCGTTGCCCGGACAGCTCGGGCAACCCGTACCTGGCGTTCGCGGCCATGCTCATGGCCGGCATCGACGGCATCAAGAAGAAGATCGAGCCGCTGCAGCCGGTCGACAAGGACCTCTACGAGCTGCCGCCGGACGAGGCCGCCGCGATCCCGCAGGCACCCACCTCGCTGGGTGCGGTGATCGACAAGCTCGAAGAGGATCACGAATACCTCACCGAGGGTGGCGTGTTCACCGAGGATCTGATCGAGACCTGGATCTCCTACAAGCGGGAGAACGAGATCATGCCGATCCAGATCCGTCCTCATCCCTACGAGTTCTCGCTCTACTACGACGTTTAAGTCGGCTCGCCGACGCGACGTTTAAGTCGGCAAGAAGGCCGGGCGCTTGGCGCCCGGCCTTTTTGCTTTCGCCGATTTCTGCATGCGGGTCGTGATTCACGCGAAAGCACAGCCCTGACGCAGAACTCGGCGCCCCGCACGGGACAATGTTGCCCATGCGGGTTCTGGTTCAGCGGGTGTCGCGCGCGCAGGTCACGGTGGACGGCGAGGTGGTCGGCGCGATCGACCCGCAGCCGCAAGGGCTGGTGGCCCTCGTCGGCGTCACCCACGACGACGATGCCGCCAAGGCCCAGCGGATGGCCGAAAAGTTGTGGAAGCTAAGGATTCTCGACGACGAACGGTCGGCTTCGGATGTGGCGGCGCCGATCCTGGTGATCAGCCAGTTCACGTTGTACGCCAACACCGACAAGGGCAGGCGCCCATCCTGGAACGCCGCGGCACCGGGCCCGGCGGCCGAACCGCTGGTCACCGAGTTCACCGGGGCGTTGCGACGCCTGGGTGCGACCGTGGAAACGGGAGTTTTCGGCGCGCACATGCACGTGGAACTGGTCAATGACGGGCCGGTAACAGTGCTGTTGGAGATGTAACCCGAGCCGATCCAACGCGTATGGTCTGAGCATGACGACCAATCTGGACACCCGGCTCGCCACCTACTCCCCCGTCGTGGTGGCGATCTTCCGCATCGTGTTCGGTTTCCTGTTCGCCGTACACGGCGCATCGAAACTCTTCGCCTGGCCGGTGGATTCCGGCAACGGCGCCGTGCCCGTCGGCACCTGGCCGTACTGGTACGCCGGCGTGATCGAACTCGTCCTCGGCCTGCTGATCATGGCCGGGTTGTTCACCCGGATCGCGGCGTTCATCGCCAGCGGCCACATGGCCGTCGCGTACTTCTGGCAGCACCAACCAAAGGGCCTGCTACCGCTGGAGAACGGCGGTGAACCCACCGTGCTGTTCTGCTTCGGCTTCCTGCTGCTGTTCGCGATCGGCGGCGGCGCGTTCGCGCTCGACTCCGTGCGCGGCAGACGCTGATTCAGCCGAAAACCTTGCGGACCACGGCCTTCGCCCGCCGCGTCACCCGCAGATAGTTGTCGAGGAACTCGCCGCCGTCGTCGCTGCCCCACCCCGCCGCCAGCGCCACCGCATTGAGCTGGCGGCCCGGGCCGGGCAGCTGATCGGTCGGCTTGCCGCGCACCAGCACCAGCGCGTTGCGGGCCCTGGTCGCGGTCAACCACGCCTCGCGGAGCAGTTCCACATCGCCCTCGGCGACGAGTTCGGCCGCGCCGATCGCGTTGAGCGTCTCCAACGTCGACGTGTTGTGCAGCGCAGGCACTTTGTGCGCGTAGCGCAGCTGCAGCAGTTGCACGGTCCACTCGATGTCGGCGAGCCCGCCGCGGCCGAGTTTGGTGTGGGTGTTGGGATCGGCGCCGCGCGGCAGGCGCTCGGCGTCCACCCGCGCCTTGATGCGACGGATCTCCCGGACCGCCTCGGCCGAGACGCCGCCCTCCGGGTACCGGGTCTTGTCGACCATGAGCAGGAACCGCTCGCCGAGTTCGAGATCACCGGCGACGCGGTGTGCGCGCAGCAGCGCCTGGATCTCCCACGGCTGCGCCCACTGCGAGTAGTACGCCTCGTACGACGCGAGCGTGCGCACCAGCGGCCCGCTGCGGCCCTCGGGGCGCAGCCCGGTGTCGACCTCCAGCGGCGGATCCGCGCTCGGCGTCCCCAGCAGGGCACGCACCTGCTCGGCCACGCTCACCGACCACCGCACCGCAACCGATTCCTCGACACCGGAATTCGGCTCGCACACGAACATCACGTCGGCGTCGGAGCCGTAGCCGAGTTCGCCGCCGCCCAGCCGGCCCATGCCGATCACCGCGATCCGCGCGGGCACACCGGAATCCGGTGTGTTGGCTCGGGTCACAACGTCCAACGCGGCCTGCAGCACCGCGACCCACACCGCGGTGAGCGACTTGCACACCTCGGTCACGTCGAGCATGCCGAGCACGTCGGCCGACGCGATCCGCGCGAGTTCGCGGCGGCGCAGCGTGCGCGCGGATGCGATGGCCCGCACCGGATCTGCGTACCGGGATGCCGAGGCCACCAGTGCGCGGGCCCGGCTGTCGGCGTCACCCTCGAGCAGCTTGGGCCCTGTCGGCCCGTCGGCGTACATCTGGATGACATCGGGGGCACGCATCAACAGTTCGGGGATGTACGCCGAGGTGCCGAGTATGCGCATGAGCCGCTTGGCCACCGCGCCCTCGTCGCGCAGCGTGCCCAGAAACCAACGCAGATCCGACAGTTCGTCGCTCAACCGCCGGTAGGCCAGCAGACCGGCGTCCGGGTCGGGGGTGTCGGAAAGCCAGTCGAGCAGCGTGGGCAGCAGAATCTGCTGGATGCGGCCCTTGCGCCCGGTCGCCCCGGTGAGCGCCGCGAGATGGGTGAGCGCGCTCTGCGGGCCCTCGTAACCCAGTGCGGCCAGCTGCCGTTCGGCCGCATCGGTGCTCATCCCCGCGCCGATACCGACCGGCCGCTGCCCCACCGATTCCAGCAGCGGCTGATAGAACAGCTTGGCGTGCAGCCGCGACACCCGCAGGCTCTGACGCTTGAGCTCCTCGCGCAGCACGCCCTGCGCGTCGTGCGTGCCGTCGGGCCGCACGTGCGCGGCCCGCGCAAGCCACCGGTACGCCTCGTCGTCGCTGTCGTCGGGCAGCATGTGGGTGCGCTTGAGCCGCTGCAACTGCAGCCGGTGTTCGAGCAGACGCAGGAACTCATACGACGCGGTCATGTTGGCGGCGTCGTCGCGGCCGACGTAGCCGCCCCCGCCGAGTGCGGCCAGAGCGTCCACGGTCGATGCCACGTGCAGTGATTCGTCGTTGCGTCCATGCACCAGTTGCAGGAGCTGCACGGCGAATTCGACGTCGCGCAGGCCGCCGGTGCCGAGCTTGATCTCCCGCGACCGTACGTCGGCGGGCACGAGTTCCTCGACGCGGCGGCGCATGGCCTGCACCTCGGGGACGAAATCCTCGCGCTCGCAGGCGGTCCACACCATCGGCATCAACGCGTCGACGTAGGCCTTGCCCAAGTCGGGATCACCGGCGGCCGGCCGCGCCTTGAGCAGCGCCTGGAACTCCCACGTCTTGGCCCAGCGCTGGTAGTAGGTGATGTGTGACTCTAGGGTGCGAACCAGTTGGCCCCGTTTGCCTTCCGGGCGCAGTGCGGCGTCGACCTCGAAGAACGCGTCGCCTGCGAACCGCATCATCTCCCCGGCCACGCGGGTCGCGGTGGCGAGGTTGTCGCTGGCGCCGTCCTTGACGATGTCCTCGCCGACGAAGATCACGTCGACGTCGCTGACGTAGTTCAGTTCGCGCGCACCGCATTTGCCCATCGCGATGACCGCGAGCCGGGGATCGCGGTCGCCGCACACCGTGCGGGTCGCCACGATCAGCGCGGCGCTCAGCGCGGCGTCGGCCAGGTCGGACAGGTGGGCGCTGACCGCGACGAACGGCAGTACCGGTTCGTTCTCGACGGTCGAGGCGACGTCGAGGGCCGCGAGCACGAGCAGATGGTCGCGGTAGACGTTTCGCAGCGGCGGGACGGCGGCACTCGCGCCGCGTTCGATGCCGACGTCGCGGGCGGCCGCGTCGAACGTCTCGCGCAGTTCCCGTGCCGACGGCAGGGTGATGTCGCCGTGCAGCAGCCGCCAGGAGTCCGGGTGGGCGACCAGGTGGTCGCCGAGCGCCAGCGACGAGCCGAGCAGGGCGAACAGCCTGCCACGCAGCGAACGGTCGGCGAGCAGCAGTGCGTTGAGCTCATCCCAGCCGTCGCCCAGCGCGTCGGCCAGGCGCACCATCGCCAGCAGTGCGGCATCGGCGTCCGGGGCCCGCGACAGCGACCACAGCAGCTCGACGTGATCGTCGGTGTTCCAGCCGAGCCGATCGAGGTGAGCGGGCGCGTGCGGGTCGACGAGCCCGAGCCGGCCGACACTGGGCAGCCTCGGGCGTTCGGTGGCAGGCTTTCGCACGCTCACGACGGTAGCGCACCGGCCGCCGCGTCAGCGACGACCGTGCTACAGCGACAGATAGGTCTTGAGCTCGTACGGCGTGACGTGGCTGCGGTAGTTCTCCCACTCGGTGCGCTTGTTGCGCAGGAAGTAGTCGAACACGTGCTCCCCCAACGCTTCTGCGACCAGCTCCGAGTTCTCCATGGCCTCAAGCGCGTTGCCCAGGCTGGTCGGCAGCTCGCGGTAGCCCATGGCGCGGCGTTCCTCGGCCGTCAGGCTCCACACGTTGTCCTCGGCCTGCGGGCCCAGCACATAGCCCTTCTCGACCCCGCGCAGGCCCGCGGCCAGCAGCACCGCGAACGTCAGGTACGGGTTGCAGGCCGAGTCGGGGCTGCGCACCTCGACCCGGCGCGACGACACCTTGTGCGGGGTGTACATCGGCACCCGCACCAGCGCCGAGCGGTTGGCCGCACCCCACGACGCCGCGGTGGGTGCCTCGCCGCCGTGCACCAGACGCTTGTAGGAGTTCACCCACTGGTTGGTGACGGCACTGATCTCGTTGGCGTGCTCCAGGATGCCCGCGATGAACGACTTGGCGACATCCGACAGCTGCAGCGGATCGTCGGGGCTGTGGAAGGCGTTGGTGTCGCCTTCGAACAGGCTCATGTGCGTGTGCATGGCCGAGCCGGGATGTTCGGCGAACGGCTTGGGCATGAACGAGGCCCGCACGCCGTCGGCCAGTGCCACTTCCTTCACCAGGTAGCGGAACGTCATGACGTTGTCGGCCATCGACAGCGCGTCGGCGTAACGCAGGTCGATCTCCTGCTGGCCGGGCGCGCCCTCGTGGTGGCTGAACTCGACCGAGATGCCCATCTGCTCAAGGGCCTCGATGGCGTGGCGCCGGAAGTTGGGCGCCGCGTCGTGCACGGCCTGGTCGAAGTAGCCGCCGTTGTCGGCGGGTTCCGGCGGGGTGCCGTCGGTGGGGCCGGGCTTGAGCAGGAAGAATTCGATCTCCGGATGCACGTAGCAGGTGAAGCCCAGATCGCTGGCCTTCGCCAGCTGACGACGCAGCACGTGGCGCGAGTCGGCCCAGGACGGCGAGCCGTCGGGCATGGTGATGTCGCAGAACATGCGCGCCGAGTAGTGGTTGCCGTCGCTGGTCTTCCACGGCAGCACCTGGAACGTCGACGGATCGGGCCGGGCGACCGTGTCGGATTCGAAGACGCGCGCGAAACCCTCGATCGAGGAGCCGTCGAAGCCGATGCCCTCCTCGAATGCGCCCTCGAGTTCGGCGGGCGCGATCGCGACCGACTTGAGGTAGCCGAGCACGTCGGTGAACCACAACCGAACGAAACGAATGTCGCGTTCCTCCAACGTGCGCAGCACGAATTCCTTCTGCCGGTCCATGCCCGCAGCGTATGCACCGGCTGTTAAATCTGTGTTACAGAAGTGCAAGACCTAGCAGGCGAGGTTGCCGGGCGGCGACACCAGGTCGGTGAAGAAGCTCAGCACCGCGGTATCGACGCAGGCATCACCGTTGAACACCACGGTGTGTTGCGCGCCGTCGAAGCTGATCAGCGGCGCGCCCATTTGCCGGGCCAGGTCGACGCCGGCCTGGTACGGCGTCGCCGGGTCGCCCGTCGTGGACACCACGACGACCTTGCCGGGCCCGGGACCCGTGACCGGGTGCGGTGCCGAGGTCGCGGGCACCGGCCAGAACGCGCACACGTCGCGCGGGGCGAAGCCGGTGAACTCGCCGTAGGCGAGGAACGGCGCCACCTCCCGGATGCGGCGGTCGGCCTCGGCCCACACCGCCGGATCGGTCGGGTACGGGTCGTCGACGCAGCGGATCGCGGTGAACGCGTCCTGCAGGTTCTGGTAGTGCCCGTTGCTGTCGCGGTGCTGGTAGTCGTCGGCCAGCAGCAACAGATCGCCCGCATCGGTGCCGCGTTCCAGCCCGAGCAGTCCACTGGTCAGAAACGGCCAGAATCGCGGTGAGTACAACGCGTTCACCGTGCCGGTGTCGGCGTCCTGGTAGCTCAGTCCGCGCGGGTCCGAGGTGGGGGCGGGCCGCGCCACCAACGGGTCGACGAGTTGGTGGAAGCGGTTGACGTACTGCGCCGGGTCGTTGCCCAGCGGACAGCCCACGGCCCTGCCGCAGTCGGCGGCGTAGTTGTCGAACGCCTTCTGGAACCCCGCCATCTGCCGGATGTTCTTGTCGATCGGGCTCATCGCCGGATCGATCGCGCCGTCGAGGACCATCGCGCGTACCCGGTCGGGATACGCCTCGGCATAGGCCGATCCCAGTTCGGTGCCGTACGAGAAGCCCAGATAGTTGATCTGCTGTTCGCCGAGCGCCGCACGCACGGCGTCCATGTCGCGCACGGCCGACGCGGTGCCGATGTTGGCGAGGAACGGTGCGCCCATGCGGTCGAGGCACTGTTGGGCGAACTGCCGGTAGAGGTTCTCGATGTGCTCGACGCCTGCCGGGCTGTAGTCGGCCATGGGTTCGCGTCGGTACGCGTCGAATTCGGCGTCGGTGCGGCAACGCAGTTGCGGGGTGGAGTGCCCGACGCCGCGCGGATCGAAGCCGACGAGGTCGAACCGCCTGCCGATCTCGGTGCCCGCCAGCGCCGCGCCCATCCCGGCGACGGTGTCGACGGCAGACGCCCCCGGGCCGCCCGGGTTCACCATCAGCGCGCCGATGCGGTCCCCGCTCGCCGGGATCCGGATGAGCGCCAATTGTGCTTGGGCGCCTTGTGGGTCGGGGTTGTTCCAGTCGATCGGCACCGCCAGCGTCGCGCACTGCGCCGTCGGGATCGCGGCCGGGTCGGCCACCCACGACGCGCACCCACCCCACACCGGCGGCGCGCCGAACGGCGTCGTCGCCGCTCCCTCCGGTGAGGCCGCCGCGGCGGGGGCACCGCTCAACAGCGCGGGCAGCATGAGCCCGATCGTCAACGCCAGCCTGCCCGCCCACCGCACGGCTGACATGGTCGCACGTGTGCCGCCGCGGGGTCTGCGGGTGAGTCCCACTGGAGACCGGCCGGCAACCGTTCGGTGATGTTGGCGGATCAGCACCTGGTGTCCGGCGGCGGCACCTTGACGTCGATCAGGTAGGTCGTGGCGATGTCGTCGACGCACTTGTTGCCCTGGAACACCACGGTGTGCTGGGTGCCCTCGAAAGTGACCAGCGTGCCGCCGAGTTGGCGCGCCAGGTCCACCCCGGCCTGGTACGGCGTGGCCGGGTCGTTGGTGGTCGAGACCACCAGGATCGGCGGCAGACCGCTCACCTTGACCTCGTGCGGTTCGCTCGTCGGCGGCACCGGCCAGAACGCGCAGGTGCCGAGCGGGGCGTCGCCGGTGAACTCGCCGTAGCTCATGAACGGCGCCACCTCACGCAGGCGGCGGTCCTGTTCGATGACGGTGGCCTTGTCCTTGATGGCGGGCTTGTCCATGCAGTTCACCGCGACCCGCACATCGGTCGAATTGTTGTAGTGGCCCTTGGCATCTCGGCCCATGTAGAGGTCGGCGAGCGCGAGCATGAGGTTGCCGTCACCGTTCTTGAGCGCGGTGAGCGCGTCGGTGAGGTGGCGCCACAGGTTCGGCGAGTACAGCGGCAGGATCGTGCCGACGGTCGCGTCGCTGTAGCTCAGCCCGCGCCCGTCACGGGTCGGGGCGGGGTTCTCGACCAGCGGGTCGATGATGCTCTTGTAGACATCGACGGCCTTGGCCGGGTCGGTGCCCAGTGGGCAGTCCGGGCTCTTGGCGCAGTCGGCGGCGTAGTCGTCGAACGCCTTCTGGAACGCCGCGGCCTGACGGATGCTCTCCTCCACCGGATCGGCGTTGGGATCGATGGCGCCGTCGAGGATCATGGCCCGCACCTTGTCGGGGAACTCCTCGGCGTAGGTGGACCCGATCCGGGTGCCGTACGAGTAACCCAGATAGGTCAGCTTGTCGTCGCCGAGCGCCGCGCGGATGGCGTCGAGGTCCTTGGCGACGTTCTCGGTGCCGACGTTGGCCAGGAACTCCAGGCCCATCTTGTCGACGCAGCGCTGGACGAACGCCTTGGTCTCGGCCTCGAGGTGGGCCACCCCCTCCGGGGTGTACTCGACCGTCGGATCGGCCCGCTGGCGGTCGTTGTCGGCATCGGAGTTGCACCACACCGCGGGGTTGGACGACGCGACACCGCGCGGGTCGAACCCGACGATGTCGAAGCGCTCCTTGATCTGCTGCGGCAGGCTGGGCAGCAGCGACAGCGCCGATTCGACGCCGGACTCGCCGGGACCACCCGGGTTGATCACCAGCGATCCGATCTTGTCGCCGGTCGCGGGGAACCGGATCATCGCCAGGCGGGCGACGTCGCCGTCGGGCTTGGAGTAGTCGACGGGCACCGACAGCAGGCCGCACTCGGCGCTGTCGGGGATGGGCGTCTGGTTGCCCGAACCGCCGTTGCACGGCAGCCATTGCACGGGTGATCCGGGCCGAGGCACCGCGACGATGGCCCGCCCGTCGATCACCTGGCTGCAGCCGCCTGCCGCCAGCACCGTCACCGCCAGCAGCGCGCCGAGCCTGAACCTGACCTTCATGGCTCAACATGCTGCCATGACGAACCCCCGGTCCCGGTATCGGCGCAGGCTAGCTGTCTTTCGTGGCGGCCAGCAGCTCGTCGAGCGCGACCGCGAAGTCGTCGGCCATGTCCCACAGATCGGGCAGCAGTTCCGGGCACGAGATGATGCCGACGTCGAGTTTGCCGGTCAGCGACATCACCGTGATGTTGAGGCCCGAGCCGTGGAAGATCGGGCCGAGCGGATACATCGCCTTGACCTCGGCGCCGAGGAAGTACAGCGGCACCTGCGGGCCCGGCACGTTGGAGACGACGAGGTTGTGCACGGGCTTGGCCCCCGACAGCCGGCTGGCGGCGTACACCCGCATCGCGGTGCCGAACACCGCGGGCGCGGCGAACTGCGTCCAGTCCTGCAGCAGTGTCGCGCCGATGGCCGAGCTGTGTTGTTTGGCGACGCCGTTGGCCTCGGCGATGGCGCGCAGCCGGTCGGCCGGGTCGGCGATGTGGGTCTGCAGCGCCGAGAACATCCCGGACACCTGGTTGCGCCCGGGCCGGTCGGAGCGGTCGTGCACCGACACCGGCACCATCGCGACCAGTGAACTGTCCGGCAGCTCGGCGCGATCCGACAGGTAGGTGCGCAGCACCCCGGACACCAGCGCCATCACGACGTCGTTGACCTTGACGTCCAAGTGGTTCTTGACGGTCTTGATGTGGTCGAGGTCGAGTTGGGCGAACGCGATGTTGCGGTGCCCGGTGATGTTGGCGTTGAAGGCGGTTCGCGGCGCGGCGAACGGGGCCGCCATCGTCATGCCGTTGCGGGCCCGCCGCACCGTGTCGACCACGGTGGACAGCGTGCTGGGCACCACGTTGACCAGCCGCAGCGGCCTGGTCGCGAACTGCACGGCGCCGTTGATCGCGATCTCCAGGCCGGTGGCCCCGCCCGGGCCGTCGACCGGTTCGGGTGGCGGCGCGTCGGGTTCGGTGCTGCACAGCTGCGAGAGCAGGTTGGCCCCGGTGACGCCGTCGACGCTGGCGTGGTGCACCTTGGTCATGACCGCCAGCCGCCCACCCGCGTGCGCGTCGGTGCCCGCGACGTTCTCGATCACCCACATCTCCCACAGCGGTCGGGTGCGGTCGAGCGGCAACGACGCGATGTGGCCGCAGATCTCGGCGAGTTCGGCGCGGCCGCCCGGCGCGGGCAGCCCGATCCGGTGCAGGTGCCGGTCGATGTCGAAGTCGTTGTCCTCCACCCAAACTGGATGATCGAGGTTGAACCGGCTGTCGGCGAGTTTCTCGCGGAACTCGGGCATGGCCTTGATCCGCAGGCTCAGCGCGTCGCGCAGGCGGTCGAAGGTGTATCCCCCTGGCATGGTCGAGGTGTCGAGGTCGAGCACCGAGCACACGTGCATCGGCTGCGCGGCGGTTTCGAGGTACAGGAAGCTGGCGTCGAGTCCGCTGAGCCGTTGCATGTCGCCGATCGTAGGTAGCGCACCCGGCAACTGTGAGGAAATCCACTTAACAAGGCTTTTACCTTGCACAGCACCGGGTGGCAGACTTGCCCTTGTCAGCCGAACCCGGGGACCGACAGATCGGCCTCGAGGATTCGATACGACCGTCTATCGAGGGACAATGATGTCTGAACAGCCAATTTATGGTGCTGCAAACACGTCCGACGGTGTTGTGGACACCAAACCCGCTCCGCGTACCAAGGTGCGCACCCTGACCTTGCAGAAGTGGAAGGCCGAGGGTCACAAGTGGGCCATGCTCACCTGTTACGACTACTCCAGTGCCCGGGTGTTCGACGATGCGGGCATCCCGGTGCTGCTGGTGGGCGACTCGGCCGCCAACGTGGTCTACGGCTACGACACCACCGTGCCGATCTGCGTCGACGAACTGATCCCGCTCGCGCGCGCCGTGGTCAAGGGCGCCCCGCATGCGCTGGTTGTCGGTGACCTGCCGTTCGGCAGCTACGAGGACGGGCCCAGCCAGGCGCTGGCCACCGCGACCCGCTTCATGAAGGAAGCCGGTGTGCACGCCGTCAAGCTCGAGGGCGGTGAGCGCGTCGCCGACCAGATCGCGACGCTGAGCAGGGCGGGCATCCCGGTGGTCGCCCACATCGGTTTCACCCCGCAGAGCGTCAACAGCCTCGGCGGTTTCCGGGTTCAGGGCCGCGGCGACGCCGCCGATCAGACCATCCGCGACGCGATCGCCGTCGCCGAGGCCGGCGCGGTTGCCGTGGTGCTGGAGATGGTGCCCGCCGAGCTGGCGACGCAGATCACCGGCAAGCTCACGATCCCGACCGTCGGGATCGGCGCGGGCCCCAACTGCGACGCACAGGTGCTGGTGTGGCAGGACATGGCGGGGCTCACCAGCGGCAAGACGGCCAAGTTCGTCCGCCGCTTCGGCGATGTCGGCGGTGAATTGCACCGTGCGGCAGCGCAGTTCGCCGAGGATGTGGCGGCGGGGGCGTTCCCGACCGAAGAACACAGCTACTGAGCTGCGCCGCGCCTCAAGCGAACTCGGGTTTGCGCTTGGCCAGGAACGCGTCGACGCCCTCACGGCCGTCGGCGGACTCGGCGCGCGCGGCGATGAACCGGCCCTCGGCCTCCATCTGCTCTTCGAGGCCGTTTTTGGACGACGACAGCAGCAGCGCCTTGACCGCACCGTGGGACCCGGCCGATCCGGCCGCGAGCTGCTCGGCGAGTTTCGTGGCGCGCTCGGCGAGTTCGGCGTCGGGCACCACCTCGGTGACCAACCCCCACTCGTAGGCCTCGGTCGCCGCCAGGGTGCGGTTGGTCAGCATCAGCTCCTGGGCGCGGCGCAGGCCGACCAGGCGCGGCAGGTAGTACGACGCGCTGCCGTCGGGGCTCAGGCCCACCCTGGTGTAGGCCATGGTGAACGACGCCGATTCGGCGGCGAGCACCAGGTCACCGGTCACCGCGATGCTGAACCCGGCACCGGCCGCGGTGCCGTTGACCGCGGTGATCAGCACGGCGTCCATCCGGGCGAACGACGTGATGGCGCGGTGCAGATCGTCGGCGACGCCCTTGATGAAGGCCCCGCGCGACGGTGCGGTGGAGAACGCCTTGAGATCGCCCCCGGCGGAGAAGAACCGTCCGGACCCGGTCAGCACCACGACCTTCGCGCCGGAGGTGTCGGCGCGCCGCGCCGCGTCGGCGAGTTCGCGAGTCATGGTGTCGTTCATGCCGTTCGCGGCGTCCGGGCGGTTCAGCGTGATGCGCGTGATGGGTCCGGACTGTTCGAACGTGATGGCTTGGTAGGAGGTCTCGGTCACAGACCGGCACTCTAGCGGGCGGCCCACTGCGGCGGTCGCACCCCGAGGCGTAGCGCGGTTGCGGCGGCGAGTTCGGCGAAGTCGCCGTCGAAGCCGAGCAGGCGCAGCGCGCCCTGCCCGATCACCCAGGGTTGCTCGTCGGGCACCACGGCGTCGTCGGAGCGCGAGTTGATCACCGACTCCACCAGCCGGAACGGCAGGTCGTCGGCCTCGGGCGGGCCGCCGCATTCGGCGATGACCGCCCCGGCCAGGTTGCGGTAGGCGTCGCGCAGTTGGGCGCGGCGGCGACGAAACGGTGCGAAACGGTCGGTGCGCAGCTCGGGCAGCAGGTACAGCGCGCCCAGATTCCACCGGCCCGCGCACAGCTGGGTGGCGTCGTGGATCACCAACGCGTGCAGCCGCGGTGCCGCGGGCCCGGGCTCTCCCAGCAGGCCGTGCGCGAGTTCAAGCGGCTCGTCGACGGTGCCTGCGAGCAGCGCGTCGAGGATGTCGTCCTTGGTGGCGAAGTGGTGGTACAGCGAGGCCTGCCGCACCCCCACCGCGTCGGCGATGCGCCGGGTCGAGGTGCTGCCGTAGCCGTGGGTGGTGAACAGTTCGGCCGCGGCGTCGAGGATCTCCTCACGCGCGGTCTTCCCGGGCCTGCGCGGCTGCTCCAGTCGCGGGCGGCCACGGCCGGAGGTGGTCATCTCGATGTGCCGGTCAGGACGACTGCAGTTCGGCCAGGTACTGCGCCTGGCAGGCGCGGCGCGCCAGTTTGCCGCTCGTGGTACGCGGGATCGCGCCTGCGGCAACGAGTTTGATGTCGTGCACGGCGACGGCGTGGCGCCGCGAAATGGCTCTCCTGATGGCCTCGGCGATGGGTGCCGGGTCGGCACGGCCTGCGCCGGGGGCGCGTTCGGCGACGATCACCAGGCGCTCGCCGTGCTCGGAGGGCACCGAGAACGCCGCGATGTACCCGGCGCGCACCTGCGGCGAGGCCTCGGCCACGGTGGCCTCGAGGTCCTGCGGGTAGTGGTTGCGGCCGTCGACGATCACCATGTCCTTGATGCGGCCGGTGATGTACAGCTCGCCGTCGAGGTACATGCCGAGGTCGCCGGTGCGGAACCACGCGGCGCCCACCGGGGCGCCCGCGGCGTGGCTGCCGTTCGGCAGCCGCGACTGCAGCTTGTTGTGGAAGGACACCTCGGTCTCGTGGGGGCGACCCCAGTACCCCTGGCCGACGTTGTCGCCGTACAGCCAGATCTCGCCGACGCGCCCGTCGGGCAGTTCGGCGCCGGTGTCGCTGTCGGGGTCGACGATCACCGCCCACTGGCTGCGCGCGATCTTGCCGCAGGACACCTGCGCGACGGCGCGAGGGTCGTCCTCGGGCACCTGAACGGCGTGCCCCTTGCCGAGCTCCTCGCGGTCGAGGTACACCGCGCTGGGGTGCGCCTCGGGGCCGATGGTGGAGACGAACAGCGTCGCCTCGGCCATGCCGTAGGACGGCTTGACCGCCGTCGGGGGCAGCCCGTAGGGCGCGAACGCCTCGTTGAACACGTTGATCGACGCCATGCTGACCGGCTCCGAGCCGTTGATCAGGCCCGCGATGTTGCTCAGGTCGAGCTCATCGCCTGCGGGCGGCAGGCCGCGGTGCGCGGCGAGCTCGTAGGCGAAGTTGGGCGCCGCGGCGAAGGTCGGCACGTCGGAGGCGCCGAGCTCCTTGATCCAGCGGTACGGGCGCCGCACGAACGACACCGGCGACATCAGCGTGATGTGGCCGCCGCACAGCGCCGGGAACATGATCATGAGCAGCCCCATGTCGTGGAACAGGGGCAGCCAGCTGACGCTGCGGATGTTCCAGTCGAGCCCGACCGAGATGATCATCTGCAGCACGTTGGTACACACGCCGCGGTGGGTGATCTCGACACCGGCAGGGGTGCGGGTGGATCCCGAGGTGTACTGCAGGTAGGCGATGCCGTCGGTGTGCAGCTGTGCGGGCACGAACGTCGCGCCGACGGCGGCGGGGACCGCGTCGACGGCGATCATGCGGGGCCGCCCGGCGTGGGGCAGCTTGCGCACGAAGGCGCCGACGGCCTCGGCGGCCGCGGTCGTGGTGAGCACGACCGTCGGGGTCGCGTCACCGAGGACCGCCTCGAGGCGCTCGGCGTGGCCGGGAAGCTCGGGTGAGAAGAGCGGGACCGCGATGGCACCGGCCTGGATGGCGGCGAAGAAGGACACCACGTAGTCGACACCCTGGGGGCACAGGATCGCCACGCGGTCGCCGGGCCTGGTCACCTGCTGCAGTCGCGCGCCGACGGCGCGGACCCGGGTGTCCAGCTCCTTCCAGGTGAGCTCGACGACCTTTCCGTCGTGCTCGAAGTCCAGATACCGATAGGCCGGTGTGTCGGCGAGCTCGGCGACGTTACGGTCGAAATAGGACGTCAGCGTCACCCCGTCAGGGATGGCGATGTTGCCGTCCGCATCGAGATAGTCCTCGATCTTCATGCGTACCGAAGCGTCACGCGCCCCCATGACTTCAGAACCCATGCTGCAACTTTAAGAGATTTCCTCAGACTCTAGTGCAAAGCGGGGGTGCGCGGCGGAAAGTCTTTACCTGCCCGTGATCCCTCGGCCGCGCCGGGCGAAGATCGAAATGTGGCACGCTGAGGCCCATCCACGATCCGTTTCCGGTGCCCGACGAAGGTGAAGATGGTTCCCACGACGCCGCAAACTGCCAGGTACACCGAGGTCGAACGAAAATTTGAGGTGACCTCGGCCACCGTCTCGCCCTCGTTCGAGGGGTTGTCGGCGGTCGCCCGGGTGGAGCACATTCCGTCACAGGAACTCGACGCTGTTTATTTCGACACACCGACGCGCGCGCTCGCGGCGCGTCGCGTCACGCTGCGCCGCCGCACCGGCGGGACCGACGCCGGATGGCATCTGAAGCTGCCGTCGGGACCCGATGCGCGCACCGAGGTGCGCGCGCCGCTCGGCGACCCGGACGCGGCGGTGCCCGAGGATCTGCGCGAGATAGTGCTCGGGATCGTGCGTGAGGATCCGTTGCAACCCGTGGCCCGGATCGCCACGCACCGCACCGTCAGCGTGCTCTACGGGCAGGACGGCGCCGCGCTCGCGGAGTTCTGCGACGACCACGTCACGGCGACCGCCGTCGGCCACGAGGAGCACGCGCAGCAGTGGCGTGAGTGGGAGCTGGAGCTCGCACCCGGCGCGGATGCCGAAGTTCTCGACCGGCTCACCAACCGGCTCTTCGATGCGGGCGCCCGGGAGGCCGGTCACGGCTCGAAGCTCGCGCGTGCCCTGGCGACGGCACCCCCGACGCAGGCAGATTCCCCGGACGCCGCCGACGCCTCGGAACCCACCGACGCGCTGCACCGCGCGATCGCCGAGCACGTCGACGAACTGCTGGTGTGGGACCGCGCGGTGCGCGCCGACGCCGACGACGCGGTGCACCAGATGCGGGTGACGACCCGCAAGATCCGCAGCCTGCTGCAAGGGTCCGGCGACGCCTTCGGCGACGTCGCCGAAATCATCGACGAGCTGCGCGAGTTGGGCACCGTTCTGGGCGTGTCCCGCGACGCCGAGGTGCTGGCCGAGCGCTACCAGCGGGCCCTCGACGAGCTGCCCGACCACCTGGTGCGCGGGCCGGTGGCCGAACGCCTCGTCGGCGGCGCGCGGCGGCGCTACGAGGCGGGGCTGCGGCGCATCCACCTCGCCATGCGCTCGCAACGTTATTTCCGGTTGCTCGACGCGTTGGAGGGGCTTGTCGCGTCGCCGGCCGAGACCGACACCGGCGATCCCGCGGCCACCGTCGGCGCGGCCTACAAGCGGGTGCGCAAGGCCGTGAAGAAGGCGAAAACCGTTGACCCCGAGGCCGACCCGACCACCGCAGCCGATGCCCGTGACCATGCCCTGCATCGGATCCGCAAGCGCGCCAAGCGGCTTCGCTACACCGCGAGCGCGGCCGGCGAGGACCGCATCGCCAAGCAGGCCAAGGCCGTGCAGTCGTTGCTCGGCGATCATCAGGACGCCGTCGTCAGCATGGAGCACCTGAGCGAGCAGGCCGAGGCCGCGCACGCCGCGGGTGAGGACACCTTCACCTACGGCCTGCTCCACCAGCGGGAGGACGAGCTCGCCCGCCAGGCCCGCACGCACCTGCAGGGCGTGCTGAAGAAACTCAAGAAAGCGGTCCGACAAGGACCTGTAGGTGGGCGAACGAGTTGGCCTGTAAGCCGGATTCTGTTCCCCGCCGCCATCTCTGGCGGCGGGGCGGCGACCATCCATCTGGGTGGCCCGTCGCCGGGCACCTCAAGCGGCCTACCCGCAGGCTCGGGCGAGCAACCCTCGGGCGCCTGCGCGGCCGCAACCAGGTTGCGGCCTTCTTGGCCTTGCTTCGGGTGGGGTTTGCCTAGCCACCCCGGTCACCCGGGGTGCTGGTGCGCTCTTACCGCACCGTTTCACCCTTACCATTGCTGGCGGTCTGTTTTCTGTGGCACTTTCCCGCGAGTCACCTCGGATTGCCGTTAGCAATCACCCTGCTCTGTGAAGTCCGGACTTTCCTCGACACCCTCACGGGTGCCGCGGCCGCCCGGCCAACTCGTTCGCGCAGATCACCGTACCCTCAATTTCGCGTGATGGGTGAAACCCACCGAATTTCCGCCGTCACCGGCGGCGCAGCACCATCACGTTGTCGACCATGGGCATGGGCGCCCCGTCGGGTCCGGTGGCCTCCCGGTGCACGGCCTCCACGCGCACCCGCTCCCACTCGGCGGCAGGCAGTTCGAGTCCGGCCAGCACCTCCTCGGGGCCCGGGAAGGGATGGTCGTGCGGTACCCGCGTCGCGTTGGGGGGCATCTTGCCGTGGTCGACGATCACCAGGTGTCCGCCGGGCCGGATCGCCCGCGCGGCGGTGGCGAGGATCCGGGGGCGCTCCAACCGCACCGTCGAGTGCAGGAATTGCGCGGAGACCAAGTCGAACTCGCCGTCGGGGAACGTCTCGGACAGATCGTGGCGCTCGAACGCGATGCGGTCGGCGACGCCGCGCCGCTCGGCCTCGGCGGCCGCGCGCGACAGCGCGGTGTTTGAGACGTCGACGGCGGTGACCTGCCAGCCGTGTTCGGCCAGCCACACGGCGTCGCCGCCCTCTCCGCAGCCGAGGTCCAGGGCGTGCCCGGCGGGCAGGTCGGCAGCGATCTTCTCCAGTTGCGGGTTGACGTGCCCGCTCCAGATCTGGTCGCGTTCGCCGTAGTGGCGTTCCCAGTACTCGCCCGGTGAGAGCCCTTCGGTTGGCCAGGGCGGGGTGGGCAGACCGACGTCGGCGGCCAGCAGGTGTTGCACGACGGCGGCGGCGGTCTGGCTGCCCGCGGCGATGGCGGTGGCCACCTGCGGCAGGTTGCCGGTGAGGTCACCAGCGGCGAACAGGCCCGGCACCGTGGTGCGCCCCAAGGCGTCGACGACCACCGCGTCGCCGGACAGCGGGGTGGGCGCACCGATCGCGCCGAGTTGGGCCGCCAGCGGCGAGCGTTGGTGCAGTGTGGTGGCGACCATGGCGCCGCGCCGGGGCAGTCGCGTGCCGTCGGTGAACTCGACGGCGGTCAGTTCGCCGTCGCGTCCGACGAACCGCGCGATCGGCGCGGTGTTCACCGATATCCCCGCCGCAGCGAGCTTTTCGGCCTGCTCCTGGTCGAGCCCGTCGGGTCCGTCGGTGAGCACCACGATGTCGTCGGACCAGGCGCTCAGCAGCAGCGCCGAGTGCACGGCCCGGTCAGAGCGGGCCACCACGGCCAGCGGGGTGTCGCGCATCTCCCAGCCGTGGCAGAACGGGCAGTGGAAAACCGAACGGCCCCAGAACTGTTCGAGCCCGGAGATGTCGGGCGGCAAGTAGTTCATCCCGCTGGCCAGCAGCACCGTCCTGGCGTGTTCGTGGCTGCCGTCGGCGAGGTCGAGGGCGAATCCGCGCTTGCCCGAGGTGACTTCGCCGCGGCGCACCTGCACGCTCGGGTACGCCGCGAGTTCGGCGTGCCCGGCGGCGTACAGGTCGGCCGGTGGCCTGCCGTCGCTGCCGAGCAGGCCGCCGATGCCGTGCGCGGGTTTGTTGCTCTGCTCGCCGGCATCGACGAGCAGGACGCGCCGACGCGCCCGGCCGAGAACCAGTGCCGCGCTCAGACCGGCCGCGCCTGCGCCGACGACGATGCAGTCCCATGGCTTGTCGGTGTGGTCTTCTCTGATGCTGTTTCCCATGGCAGCCACCTTGCCGAAGCCGTGACAAAATGCCAAGCTGTTTTGCCATGAAGGCAAATGAGCAGGTGGCTGCGCCTGCGGAGGACCATCCGGATGTCGACGCCCTGGTTCGCAGGCGCCTACGTCAGCTGCGCACCGAACGCGGGCTCACGCTGGAGGAGGTGGCCACCCGCGCGCAGATCGACGTGTCGACGCTGAGCCGGCTCGAATCCGGCAAGCGCCGCCTGGCGCTGGACCACCTGCCGCGGCTCGCCTCGGCGCTCTCGGTCACCACCGACGACCTGCTGCGCGCGCCCGAGGCCGAGGACCCCCGGGTGCGGGGCGGGCCACACACCCGCGACAACATCACCTACTGGCCGCTCACCCGGCACGGCCCGGCGGGTGGACTGCACGCCTACAAGATCCGCATCAGCGAGCGGCGCCGCACCCCACCGGCCGAACTGCCCGTGCACGAAGGCCGCGACTGGATGTACGTGCTGTCCGGGAAGTTGCGACTCATCCTGGGCGAGCAGGATTTCACCGTCGAACCCGGTGAGGCCGTTGAGTTCTCGACCTGGACGCCGCACTGGTTCGGTGTCGTCGACGGACCGGTCGAGGCCGTGACGATCTTCGGTCTGCACGGCGAGCAGGTGCACCTGCACTCGTGAGCTACAGGTATGCGGTCTGGTTCACCAACCGCACCGCAGAACCACCGTCGCCGTAGAACTCGGCGATCGACAGCGACGCCAGGTCCAGGTGCAACCGGTAGAGGATGCCCTCGCCGGCGTCGAGCGCCATCCGCAGCACGGTCTTGATCGGCGTCACGTGTGAGACCACCAGCACCGTAGAGGCGCCGTGTTCGGCGATGATGCGGTTGCGTGCCCTACGCACCCGGTGCGCGACGGCGTCGAAGCTCTCACCGCCGGGCGGCTCGACGCTGGTGTCCCGCAGCCAGCGCCCGTGCACGTCCGGATCCCGTTGCGCCGCTTCGGCGAACGTCAACCCCTCCCAGGCACCGAAGTCGGTTTCGATGAGATCGTCGTCGACCGTGACGTCGAGACCCAGCGCCTTGGCGGCGGCCGCCGCGGTGTCGTAGGCGCGCTGCAGCGGTGAGGTGATGACGGCCGAGATCCCGCCGCGCTCCCCCAGATAACGCGCCGCGGCGTCGGCCTGCCTGCGGCCCTCCTCGGTCAGCGCCGGGTTGCCCCGGCCCGAATACCGTCGCTCGATCGACAACTCGGTCTGCCCGTGGCGCAGCAGCAACAGCCGAGTGGGCGCCCCGGTCACCCCGGACCAGCCCACCGAGGTCCTCGCCGGCTGCCCGGGCGGCTCGGCCTTCTCGGCGTGTGCCTGAGAACCCTTGTCCGGCACCGCGATCCCGGATGCGGCATCCATCGCCTCGTTGGCCAACCGGTCGGCGTGACTGTTGCGTTCACGCGGAATCCAGGTGTAGCTGACGCGTTCGAAGCCTTGCGCCAGCGCGGCCGCGCGGCGCTGTAGCTCGATCAGGTCCGGATGCTTGACCCGCCAGCGCCCGGACATCTGCTCGATGACGAGTTTGGAATCCATCGACACCGCGACCTCGGTGGCGCCGAGTTCGGCGGCGGCCTCCAGACCCGCGATCAGGCCGCGGTATTCGGCCACGTTGTTGGTGGCGCGGCCGATGGCCTCCTTGCGTTCGGCGAGCACCGTGGTGCTGTCGGCGTCGTACACGGCCGCGCCGTAGCCGGCCGGACCGGGATTGCCGCGCGACCCGCCGTCGGCTTGGACGAGGACCTTCACTGCTTGACCCGCAACAGGATCGCACCGCACTCGGGGCAGCGCACCACGTCGTCGTCGGCCGCGGCGGTGATGCGCGCGATCTCGCCGCGGTCGATCTCGATGCGGCACGCCCCGCAGCGCCTGCCCTGCAGCGGACCCGCCCCGGCACCGCCGCGGGCACGCTGCTTCTCGTAGAGCTCGACGAGCTGGTCGTCGATCGCGTTGACCAGCGCGTCGCGTCGGTTCGTGCACTGGTGGCGCGCCTGGTCCAGCTCCACCAGCGCCGCGTCGCGGGCCTGCTGCGCCTCGGTCAGCTCGGTCTGCAGCTCGTCCACGCGGCGCAGCTCCTCGGACTGCTCGGCCACCAGTTCCTCGCGGCGTTCCATCACCTCGAGCAGCTGCTCCTCCAGGCTGGCCTGACGCCGCTGCAGGGTCTCCAGCTCGTGCTGGATCTCGGTGACCTGCTTGGCGCCCACCGAGCCGCCTTCCAGCAGCGCGCGGTCGCGGTCCTCACGCTGGCGCACCGAGTCGATCTCGGACTCGAACTTGGCCACCTGCTCGTCCAGATCCTCCAGCGCGATCCCCAGCGCGGCCAGCCGGTCGTTGACCTCGCCACGCTGCGCGGTGATCTCGTCGAGGCGCTTCTGTTCGGCCAGGTTCTTCCCGCGGTGCGCGATACGGGCGAGCTCGGCATCCACCTCGCTCAGCGCCAGCAGTGAACGTTGTTGGCTTACTTCAGCTTTCATCTTCATCCAGACTCTCGACGTTCCATGGATCGGTGCGGACCTCGCAGACCCGCACCGGCAGTGCGTCCGAAAAATGCTTGCGCAGCACACCCGCGGCCTGCGCACACCACGGGAATTCACTGGCCCAGTGCGCCACGTCGACCAGCGCGACATCCGAGGCCCTGCGGTGCTCGTCGGCCGGGTGGTGCCGAAGATCGGCGGTGACATAGGCCTGCACGCCCGCGGCGGTCACCGCACCCAGCAGCGAGTCACCCGCTCCCCCGCACACCGCCACCCGCGACACCACGGTGTCCGGGTCACCGGATGCGCGTACCCCCCACGAAGTGGCGGGCAGCGCCGCGCGCACGCGCCTGACGAAGGCCGACAACGGCTCCGGTTCGGCCAGTGATGCGGTGCGGCCGATGCCCACGTCGCCGGGAATGGGTGCCAACGCCACGATGTCGAACGCGGGTTCCTCGTAGGGATGCGCGGTGCGCATCGCGGCCAGGATCGCCGCGCGCAGGTGTGCCGGTGCGATCACCTCGACGCGGTCCTCGCTCACCCGCTCCACCGTGCCCACTTCGCCGATCGCCGGCGTCGCACCGTCGTGCGGCAGGAACTGTCCGGTGCCCGCGACGCTCCAGCTGCAGTGCGAGTAGTCACCGATGCGGCCCGCGCCCGCGGCGAACAGCGCCTCGCGCAGCGCCTCGGCGTCGGCCGCGGGCACGAACACGACCCACTTGTCCAGGTTCGGGCCCGACGCGACCGGCGCGAGCACGTCTTCGACCCGCAACCCCAGCGTCTCGGCCAGCGCGTCGGAGACACCCGGGTTGGCCGAGTCGGCGTTGGTGTGCGCGGTGAACAGCGCGCGCCCGGTCCGGATCAGGCGATGGATCAGCGCGCCCTTGCCGGTGTCGGCGGCGACGGTGTCGACACCGCGCAGCAGCAGCGGGTGGTGTGCGAGCAGCAACCCGCGGTCGGGCACTTCGGCGACGACCTGGGCGGTGGCGTCGACCGCGATCGTCACCGATTCCACGGGTTCGTCGGGATCACCGCACACCAGCCCGACCGAATCCCAGTCCTGGGCCAGCCGCGGCGGGTACGCCTCGTCCAGCACGGCGATCACATCGGCCAGACGCACGCCCGTGTTCATCACAGCACCTCCGTCACGGCATCCACCAGCACCGGCCAGTCGTGACCCGCCGCGGTGAGCCCGGTTCGGCGGCCTGGTCACCGTGATAGCGGGTGGTACTGGACGGTGGGCACGGCACCCCACGACAGTAGTGGTCGGGCGCGGTGGCGGGCACCATCGGGCACCGGCGCCGCGATCAGGGACAATCGGGGTGTGACCGATGTTGTGACCGGCCGGGTGAGCGAGCTGACCCCCGACACCCGCCCCCAGTTGGTGCTGTTCGATCTGGACGGCACGCTCACCGACTCCGCGGAGGGCATCGTGTCGAGTTTCCGGCACGCGCTGCAGACCGTGGGCGCGCCGGTACCCGAGGGTGACCTGGCCACCCGCGTGGTCGGCCCACCCATGCACCACACGCTGAGCGCGCTGGGTCTCGGCGAGCAGGCCGACGCCGCGATCGCCGCGTACCGCGCGGACTACACGTCCCGCGGATGGGCGATGAACAGCCTGTTCGACGGCATACCGGGGCTGCTTGCCGACCTGCGTGCCGCGGGGGTGCGGTTGGCCGTTGCGACGTCGAAGGCCGAGCCGACGGCCCGGCGCATCCTGGAGCACTTCGGCCTCGACGGGTACTTCGAGGTGATCGCCGGCGCCAGGCCCGACGGCTCGCGCGCGGCCAAAGCCGACGTCGTCGCCCACGCGCTGCGCCAGTTGCAGCCGCTGCCGGACCGGGTCCTGATGGTCGGTGACCGGATGCACGATGTCGAGGGCGCCGCCGAGCACGGCATCGACACGGTCGTGGTCGGCTGGGGCTACGGCGCCGCCGACTTCTCCGGCCCCGCCGCGGTGGCCGCCCATGCCCATGTCGAGACCGTCGAGGCGCTGCGCGGGGTGCTCGGTGTCTGAGCTGCATGTGACGTTCGTGTGCTCGGGCAACATCTGCCGCTCCCCGATGGCCGAGAAGATGTTCGCCCACCAGATCGCCGAGCGCGGGCTGCGTGAGGTGGTGCGGGTCACCAGCGCAGGCACCGGCGGCTGGCATGCCGGTGACGGCGCCGACGAGCGGGCGTGCCTGGTGCTGGCCGACCACGGCTACCCCACCGCGCACCTCGCGGCCGTCGTCGACGACGACCACCTGTCGGCCGATCTCGTCGTCGCGATGGGACGCAACCATGCGCGGATCCTCGCCGACTCCGGTGTCGAGCCCGAGCGGCTGCGGATGCTGCGCTCGTTCGACCCGCGCGCGGGCGCGCACACCCCCGACGTCGAGGACCCGTACTACGGCACCCGCGACGACTTCGAGGCCGTCTTCGCGGTGATCGACGCCGCGCTGCCCGGTCTGCACGACTGGGTCGACGAGCAACTGGCCGCGCGAGGGATCGTGGCCTGATGCGCCGGTTCGGCTTTCTGCTGCGACCCCAGTGGCTCGCGTTGTTCGTCGTGGTGATCGCGTTCGCCTACCTGTGCTTCACGGTGCTCGCGCCGTGGCAGCTGGGTAAGAACACCAAGACCTCGCGGGAGAACAGCCAGATCGCCAATTCGCTTCAGGCCGAGCCGGTTCCGCTGACCGACATCCTGCCGCACCAGGATTCGACGTCCGACGACCAGTGGCGGAGGGTGACCGCGACGGGGCACTACCTGCCCGAGGGCCAGGTGCTCGCGCGGCTGCGGGTGATCGAGGGCGAACCGGCGTTCGAGGTGCTCACACCGTTCGCCGTCGACAACGGCCCGACGATCCTCGTCGACCGTGGATATGTGCGGCCGATCCAGGGCTCCGGCGTGCCGCCGATCGATGCGCCGCCCACCGGAACCGTGTCGCTGACGGCGCGGCTGCGTGACTCCGAGGCGGTCGCCGCGGGAAAGGAACCGTTCCGCACCGACGGTGTGCAGCAGGTGTATTCGATCAGCACCAGCCAGATCTCCCAGATCACCGGCATCCCGCTGGCCGGGTCGTATCTGCAACTCGTCGATGGTCAGCCCGGTGGGCTCGGCGTGATTCCGCTGCCCCACCTCGACGCCGGGCCCTTCCTGTCGTACGGCATCCAGTGGATCGCGTTCGGCATCGTCGCCCCGATCGGGCTGGGCTACTTCGTGTACGCCGAGATCCAGGCGCGCCGTCGGGAGCGTGACGCGCAAGCCAAGTCGAAGGCGCAGGGCGCCAAACCCGCGGCCGAGCTCACGCCCGAGGAGAAGCTCGCCGCCCGCTACGGCAAGCGGCGCTGAGGCCCGCCGCCAGGGCGACCGCCACGACCGCGGCCGCGCCCTGCACGGCGCGCGAGAGCCGCACGGCCCGGCCCACATCGGCAACCTCGGGTGCGCGGCCGTCGCCCAGCAGCGGACGGATCTCCAGTTGATGGGCGTACTGCGTCGGGCCGCCGAGTTGCACCCCGAGCGCCCCGGCGAACGACGCCTCCACCACGCCCGCGTTGGGGCTGGGATGACGCGCCGCGCCGCGCCGCCATGCGCGCAGCGCCGCGACGGGTGAGCCGCCCACCACCGGCGCGCACACCGCGACCAGCAGTCCGGCCACCCGGGCCGGGACGAAATTCAGCACGTCGTCGAATCGGGCTGCGGCCCAACCGAACCGGAGATACCGCGGCGAGCGGTTGCCGATCATGGCGTCGAGGGTGTTGGCGCCGCGGTACACCAGCACGCCCGGCACACCGGCGACGGCGGCCCACCACAGCGGCGCGACCTGCGCGTCGGAGGTGTTCTCCGCCAACGATTCGACCGTCGCGCGGGTCAGACCCGCGGCGTCCAGTGCGGCCGGATCGCGTCCGCACAGCGACGGCACCAGCGCGCGGGCACCGGCGACGTCACCTGCGGCCAACAGGTCGGCCATCCGGTCCCCGACACGGTTCAGCGAGGTGCCGCCGAGCGCGACGAAGGTCGCGATGGCCGTCGCGATGGGCGTCGCGACCGGCCGGTTGCCACGCTGCGCCGACGCACCCAGCAGCGCCAGGGCGGTCAGCAGCACACCGGTGTGCACGGCGCCCGCGGCGCGGGCGTCCCGATACGTCAGCCGCTCCAACCGTGCCGCGCCGGATCCGAACACCGCCACCGGATGCCCGCGCCGCGGATCGGCGAACACCAGGTCGGCGAGGTATCCGCAGGCGATCCCGACCGGGACCCCGGTGACGGCCCCCGCAATCGCTGACCGGTTCCCCTGGCTTCTCGGCGAAAACACCTCGGCAGCGTCTCACAGTGCGGTTCACTCGAACACAGGAGGCCGAATCGCCGACCGGTGCCACCCCGCGACGCATGGTTGCTGGGATACCGGCTGTACCTTTGGGACGTGCGGGTCGTAAACCTACGTGGCAAAAGGATTGTCTGATGGTCGAATCGAGCAAGGACGCGCCGGCGTTCCCCACCCTCAACCATGTCGCGGTCACCGTCCGCGACCTGGCGGTTAGCGGCCCGTGGTACCGCGCACTGATCGGCGCCGACCCGGTCCTCGACGAGCACACCGACGCCGGTTTCCGCCACATCGTGTGGGCGCTGCCCGGAGGCACCTTGTTCGGCATCCACCAGCACGACAAGCCGGCAGAGGCAGAGCAGTTCAACGAATTCCGCGTGGGTCTCGATCACGTCGGCTTCGGCGTCGCGACCCGCGATGACCTGCAGGTGTGGCAGGACCGCCTCGACGAACTCGGTGTCACCCACGGCGGGATCGTCGACGCGCCATACGGATCGGGTCTGAGTTTCCGCGATCCCGACGGCATCGCGCTGGAGTTCTTCGCACCGAACTGAAACCCCGCTCCGGGGCGCCGGCCGGGGGTTCCGCGGATAGGATCCTTCTCGGAGGAACATCCGTGAAAAACCTGATACCCGCCGTGGCCGTGTCGACGGCGATCGGTTTCGTGGTCGGCGGGATGGAAGCGTCTGCCCCACCCGCCGAACCCACGGCAAACCCGGCACCGCCACTGCCGGGTCCGGGGGTCTACCAGGTCACCGAGACCGCGGCCGCGGAGTTCTTCGAGCCGTACGACTGGTCACTGTCGGCGTGCGGGCCCGGATGTCTGCATGTGCTGTCGCACTCCCAGGGCGCGCCGGGTGCGTCGTGGGACATGGAGATGCCGTGGATCGCCTCGGCCGATCACGATCAGGGCGCGTGGGTCGGCGAGCACATCAACCCGGGCATGGTCTGCGACGCAGGCACCCCCGATCAGCATGAGACCGGGCCGGTGAAGATGAAATACATCATCCGCCCCGATTTGACCGGGTTCGTCAACATGGGCTTCTCGCAGACCAATCCGTCGTGCACGGGTGACACCGAACCCCGCAGCCGCAACCTGGTGCTGCGCCGTGCTCCCATGGTGTGGTCCTGAAAATCCCCCCGGATTACCCGACCGGGCTCACGTTTCGGTGTGGCTGTGCGTCTACAGGGTGTAAGCATCCGAATACGCAAGGAACACCGATACCCGTGAAGCAGACATGAAGGCCCCGTTCGAGCGCGTCGTGCAACACCACGGTCCGACGGTGCTGCGGGTGTGCACGTTCGTGCTGGGCCCCAGCGACGCCGAAGACGCCTGGTCGGAGACGTTTCTGGCCGCGCTGCGGGCCTATCCCGACCTGTCCGACGACGCCAACGTCGAGGCCTGGCTGGTGACCATCGCCCACCGCAAGTCCGTAGACATCATCCGGCGTCGGGAACGCGACGCGCTCGCCGTCGGCGACGTGCCGGACCGCCCGACGAGCATCGGCGTGCCCGGCGCGGGCGACGACGAACTCGCCTCCGCGGTACGAGCGTTACCGCCCAGACAACGCCAGGCGGTCGCCTACCACTACTTCGTCGGCCTGCCCTACGCCGAGATCGCGGCACTGCTCGGCGGCAGCGCCGACGCGGCCCGCAAGGCCGCCTCCGACGGAATCGCCACACTACGCACCCTTTACCCGGACGCCCTGCCGAAAGGAGCGCACCGATGAACGACACCCTCGCCCGGCTGCACCGACGCCTCGAAGACGCCGCGACCGCCGACGGCCTGCTCGACATCGCCTACACCACCCTCGACACCCCGGTCGGCCCACTTCTGTTGGCCGCCACCGAGATCGGACTCGTGCGCGTCGCATACGCCACCGAGGACCACGACGCGGTGCTCGACACCCTCGCGGCGCGGCTGAGCCCGCGGATTCTGCGTGCACCGCAACGCCTGACCGCTGCCGCGCGCGAGATCGACGAGTATTTCTCCGGTACCAGAACACAATTCGACATTCCGCTGGATTACACGCTGTCCCATGGGTTCCGACAGTTGGTGCAGCGCCGGCTGTCGCAGATCCCCTACGGCCACACCATGTCCTACAAGGGTGTCGCCGAGATCGTGGGCAATCCCAATGCCGTGCGCGCGGTCGGTTCGGCGTGCTCCACCAATCCCCTTCCGGTCGTGGTGCCGTGCCACCGCGTGTTGCGCTCCGACGGCAGCCTGGGCGGTTACATCGGCGGGCTCGACGCGAAGACCGCGCTGCTGGAACTGGAGCGTGCGGCATGAGCGCTCGGTGGCGGGCCCGCGTGGAGGCCGGTGACTGGCCCGCCATCACGGCCGAACTCGACGAGTACGGCGGCGCTCTGCTGCCCCGGTTGCTGACCGCCGCCGAAACCACCCGGCTGAGGGCGCTATACGGCGACGACGAGCGGTTCCGCAGCACGATCGACATGGCCCGCTACCGCTACGGCCGGGGCCAGTACCGCTATCTGCGCACGCCGTATCCGGAACCGCTCGAAGCGCTCAAGCACGCGCTGTATCCGCGGCTGCTGCCGATCGCACGGGACTGGTGGACCAAACTCGGCCGGACCCCACCGTGGCCCGACACGCTCGACGAGTGGCTCGACATGTGTCACCGCGCGGGGCAGACGAAGTCGACGGCGATCCTGCTGCGCTACGGCGCCGGTGACTGGAACGCGCTGCACCGAGATCTGTACGGGGATCTGGTGTTTCCGCTGCAGGTCGTCATCAACCTCAACGAACCGGGAAGTGACTACACCGGCGGGGAGTTCCTGCTGCTCGAACAGCGGCCCCGCGCGCAGTCCCGTGGCACCGCCACGCACCTGCCGCACGGCCACGGGTTTGTGTTCACCACCCGGGACCGTCCGGTGCGATCGACACGGGGTTGGTCGGCCGCGCCGGTACGCCACGGCGTGTCGGCGGTGCGGTCCGGGCAGCGCACGACGCTGGCGCTGGTGTTCCACGACGCGGCCTAGATGCCGTAGCGGGCCCACGCCGCCGGGCGGGCTTGCACAGCGTCGCTCGGGGGTACTCGGAGTCGTCCAGCAGTCCCGTCCGGTGAAGGGTTGATCATGAGCGGTACCAGCCAGCGTCAGCTGGGTAAGACGAACAGCCCGATCGAAGACGCGCTCGAGGACACCTTCAACAGGACCGTCGAAGAAGGCAGTCAACGCCTGCACCGCACGTGGCGGGAGGTACTCGTCACCGGCTTCTTCGGCGGCACGGAAGTCGCGATGGGCGTCCTCGCCTACCTGTCCGTGCTGAACACCACGGGCAACCAACTCCTGGCGGGCCTGGCGTTCTCGATCGGCTTTCTGGCACTGCTGTTGGGCCACAGCGAGTTGTTCACCGAGGGTTTTCTGGTGCCGGTGACCACGGTCGCCGCCAAGCGGGCCAGCGTTGCCCAACTGTTCAAGCTGTGGGGTGGCACCCTAGCGGCGAATCTGGTGGGCGGGTGGGTCATCATGTGGTTGATCATGTCGGGTTTTCCCAAGCTGCACGCCCAGACCGTGGAGTCGGCCTCACACTTCGCCACCGCCCCGATCTCCGTCGAGACGGTTGCGCTGGGTGTCCTCGGCGGCATGGCGATCACCCTGATGACGCGCATGCAGCACGGCACCGACTCGGTACCCGGGAAGATCGCCGCGGCGGTGGCGGGCGCGTTCCTGCTCGCCGGCCTGCAGATGTTCCACTCCATCCTGGACTCATTGCTCATCTTCGGTGCGCTGTTCACCGGTGAAGCACCGTTCGGTTACCTCGACTGGCTCGCGTGGTTCGGCTACACCGTCGTCGCCAACGTGGCAGGCGGGCTGATCCTGGTGACGCTGCTACGCCTGCTGCGCAGCAAGGAACGCCTGGTGGAGGAGCGCGTCCGGGCCGACTCCGAATGAAACCTCTTCTACGGCAACCGAACACGTCCGGACGCTAAGCGGAAAATCAATGAGTGGGCGCGGACGGTATCGAACCGCCGACCGCTGGTGTGTAAAACCAGAGCTCTACCACTGAGCTACGCGCCCCGCCGCAGGCACGGTACACGGCGAAGCGCCGTGACCGGAAATCCCACACGGGATCTTAGTCAGGCGCGCAGGGCCTGCAGTGCCGCAGTCCAGACTTTCTGGTCGCGCACCTGCCCGGGTTCCATCATCTCGGCGAACCGGATGATGCCGGAGCGGTCGACGACGAAGGTGCCGCGGTTGGGGTATCCGGCGTCCTCGTTGAACACGCCGTAGTTCCGGGCCACCTTGCCGTGTGGCCAGAAGTCCGACAGCACCGGGAAGGTGAATCCGCTTTCGATGGACCAGATCTTGTGCGTGGGCGGTGGCCCGACCGAGATGGCGATGACCGCGGAGTCGTCGTTCTCGTAGCGCGGGAGTTGATCACGGATCGCGCCGAGTTCCCCTTCGCACACACCGGTGAACGCCAGCGGGAAGAACACCACCAGCACGTCCCTCGGGTGCTCGCCCGTGCGGTAGTCGCTGAGCGTGACCGGCCGGTTGTTCTGGTCTCGAAGGGTGAAATCGGGCGCGGGGGTACCGACGCCGAGCACCTAGACGCGCTTCCCGGCGGCCTTCGACTTCGGCTGCACCAGCCGACTGGCCGTCCAGTCCCCCAGTTTCGCCGACGAGGTCTGCATCAGACCGGCCGTCGGCGCCGATTCGGCGATCTCGGCCGGCAGCACATGCCCGGGCTTGCCGGTCTTGGGCGTCAGCACCCAGATCACGCCGTCCTCGGCCAGTGGCGTGATGGCGTCCATCAGCCGGTCGACCAGGTCCCCGTCGTTGTCGCGCCACCACAACAGCACGACGTCGACCACCTCATCGGCGTCCTCGTCGAGCAGCTCCGAACCGCACGCCTCTTCGACGTCGGCCCGGATGTCGTCGTCGGTATCTTCGTCCCAACCCAACTCCTGGACAACCTGATCCTTGTGGATGCCCAGAATTCGAGCGTAGTTCGGGTCAGAATCCTTCCCCGCCGCCGCGACCACCTCGGTCCTCCTTAGCCTTCTCCGGCCCGTACGGGCCCGGTCGTTGTGCTGTCATTGTGCTGCTCCTGCATGTTGCGCCCTATCGTCGCACGCCGCCTCCGTTGCGGGGGTGTCCGGCGGGCAGGTTCGCTGATCAAATCCGTCAATAGGCGGCGTCGCAGCGGTCGAGGGCGGCTGTCCGCGCGGCGTTGGACCGGTCCGAGGCCGCGTTGAACACGTCCGGTGAGGCATTGCCCGAGATCGCCGACGACACCGCCCGCACCGCGTCGACCCATTCGGTCAGTGCGTCGCGCAGATCCGCAGGAAGCGTGTCGGAGATGCCCGAGGTGACCAGGTCGGCGCTGCGGTTGAGCGCGTCGACGGCCGGGCCGGCTTTGGCCGACATGTCGGGCGCGTTGTTGTTGGCCGCCTCGATGAAGGCGTTGACGGCGTCGATGGCGTCCACCGACGAGGTGCTCAGATCCTCACACACGGTGTGGATCGCGCGCTTGGTCAGCGTGGCCTGGCGTTCGGATTCCCGCGCCGCCGAGGTCAGCGACGACGCCTCGATCGAGGCCGACACCGACGCGCGGTACAGGGGCGCCTCGGTGGGATCCACTTGCGCGGTACCGCCGGTCACGGTCGAACATCCGACAACCACCATCGCGATGACCGCCGACCCGCCCAGCGCCACCCCCGCGACCTTGTACGTCGCCCCAAACTGCCAACTCATCGGCACGGTCTGCAGACGTTACCGGTTCTTAGCCATCAGGACGGGTGCAATGCACCTTGGACGCACCTTCCACCCCTGTGGAGCACATGCGGCACGATAGGGAGACGATATAGGTGTCACAAGCACCTGATCGATTAAGTAACCGCCTAACAAGGAGCGGAAGTTGACCACCGAGTTCGTGCGCCAGGATCTGGCCCAAAACTCCAGCACCGCAGCAGAACCGGACCGCGTCCGGGTGATCCGCGAGGGTGTCGCGTCGTACCTGCCCGACATCGACATCGAGGAGACCGCGGAGTGGCTCGAATCGTTCGACGAGCTGCTTGAACGCTCCGGGCCCGCACGAGCCCGGTATCTGATGCTGCGTTTGCTCGAACGTGCCGGCGAGCAGCGGGTCGCGATCCCCGCGCTCACGTCGACCGACTATGTGAACACCATCCCCACCGAGCTGGAGCCGTGGTTCCCCGGTGACGAGGACGTCGAGCGGCGCTACCGCGCCTGGATCCGGTGGAACGCCGCGATCATGGTGCACCGCGCGCAGCGTCCGGGAGTTGGTGTCGGCGGTCATATTTCGACCTACGCGTCCTCGGCGACGCTCTACGAGGTCGGCTTCAACCACTTCTTCCGCGGCAAGAGCCATCCCGGTGGTGGCGATCAGGTGTTCATCCAGGGGCACGCCTCCCCCGGCATCTACGCCCGCGCGTTCCTGGAGGGCCGGCTCACCGCCGACCAACTGGATGGTTTCCGTCAGGAACACAGCCATGAGGACGGCGGCCTGCCGTCGTACCCGCACCCGCGGTTGATGCCGGACTTCTGGGAGTTCCCGACGGTGTCGATGGGCCTGGGCCCGATGAACGCCATCTATCAGGCCCGGTTCAACCACTACCTGCACGACCGGGGCCTCAAGGACACCTCCGATCAGCACGTGTGGGCGTTCCTCGGCGACGGCGAGATGGACGAACCGGAGTCGCGCGGGCTCATCCAGGTGGCCGCCAACGAGGCGCTGGACAACCTGACCTTCGTGATCAACTGCAACCTGCAGCGCCTCGACGGCCCGGTGCGCGGCAACGGCAAGATCATCCAGGAGCTGGAGTCGTTCTTCCGTGGCGCGGGCTGGAACGTCATCAAGGTGGTGTGGGGGCGTGAGTGGGATGTGCTGCTGCACGCCGACCGCGACGGCGCGCTGGTCAACCTGATGAACTCCACCCCCGACGGTGACTACCAGACCTACAAGGCCAACGACGGCGCGTATGTGCGTGACCACTTCTTCGGCCGCGACCCGCGCACCAAGGCCCTGGTGCAGGACATGACCGACCAGGAGATCTGGAATCTCAAGCGCGGCGGTCATGACTACCGCAAGGTGTACGCCGCCTACCGGGCCGCGATGGAGCACAAGGGTCAGCCGACGGTGATCCTGGCCAAGACCATCAAGGGCTACACGCTGGGGCAGCACTTTGAGGGCCGCAACGCCACGCACCAGATGAAAAAGCTTGCGCTGGAAGACCTCAAGAACTTCCGTGACGTCACGCGGGTGCCGGTCTCGGATGCCCAGCTCGAAGAGGATCCGTACCTGCCGCCGTACTACCACCCCGGTCCTGAGGCGCCCGAGATCCGGTACCTGCTGGAGCGCCGCCGGGCGCTCGGCGGGTTCGTGCCTTCGCGGCGCACCAAGAGCAAGCCGCTGGCGCTGCCGGGTTCTGACACCTACAAGGCGCTCAAGAAGGGCTCCGGTGCGCAGGCCGTCGCGACCACCATGGCGACCGTGCGTACGTTCAAGGAACTGTTGCGCGACAAGAACATCGGGCCGCGCATCGTGCCGATCATCCCCGACGAGGCACGCACGTTCGGCATGGACTCGTGGTTCCCGAGCCTCAAGATCTACAACCGCAACGGGCAGCTGTACACCTCGGTGGATTCCGAACTGATGCTGGCCTACAAGGAATCCGAGGTCGGCCAGATCCTGCACGAGGGCATCAACGAGGCCGGGTCGACGTCGTCGTTCACCGCGGTGGGCACGTCCTACTCGACACACAACGAGCCGATGATCCCGATCTACATCTTCTATTCGATGTTCGGGTTCCAGCGCACCGGTGACGGCCTGTGGGCCGCGGCCGATCAGATGGCCCGCGGTTTCGTGCTCGGCGCCACCGCCGGTCGCACCACCCTGACCGGTGAGGGCCTGCAGCACGCCGACGGGCACTCGCTGCTGCTGGCGTCGACGAACCCGGCCGCGGTCACCTATGACCCGGCGTTCGCCTACGAGATCGCCCACATCATCGAACGTGGTCTGCAGCGCATGTACGGCGAGGACCCGGAGAACGTGTTCTTCTACCTCACCATCTACAACGAGCCCTACCAGCAGCCCGCCGAGCCGGAGAACCTCGACGTCGAGGCGCTGCTGAAGGGCATGTATCTGTACCGGCCCGCCGCGCAGCAGCGCGCCAAGACCGCGCAGATCCTGGCCTCGGGTGTGGCGATGCCCGAGGCACTGCGGGCGGCCGACCTGCTCGCCGCGGACTGGGACGTCTCCGCCGATGTGTGGTCGGTGACCAGCTGGGGCGAGCTCAACCGCGAGGGCGTCGAGATCGAGAAGCAGCGCCTGCGTCACCCCGGCCAACCGACAGCCACCCCGCATGTCACCAACGTGCTGGCCGACGCGACCGGTCCGGTGGTGGCGGTGTCGGACTGGATGCGCGCGGTGCCCGAGCAGATCCGCCCGTGGGTGCCGGGCACCTACGTCACGCTGGGCACCGACGGCTTCGGTTTCTCCGACACCCGGCCCGCCGCGCGCCGGTACTTCAACACCGACGCCGAATCGGTCGTGGTGGCGGTGCTGCAGGGCCTGGCGCGCGACGGCGAGATCGACGAGTCGGTCGCGGTCGAGGCGGCCAAGCAGTACCGGATCGACGACGTGTCCGCCGCAGGCGTGTCCTACGCCGACACCGGCAGCGCCTGAGTTCTCCTGCGCGAGCAGACGCGTAGGTACCCCGAAATGGCGTTCTCGGGGTACCGCCACGTCTGCTCGCGCAGGGAACGTTGGAGGAAACCGCCAGAAACCAGGCGTAGCTTTTAGACATGCCCGACAATCGGTTCGTCCCGCCGAAGTCCACGGTCGAGGTCCTGGAGGCGGTGCCCGACTCGCTGTTGCGCCGCCTGAAGCAGTACTCGGGGCGGTTGGCGACCGAGGCCGTGCACGCCATGGAGCAGCGGCTGCCGTTCTTCGCCGAGCTCGACGCATCGCAGCGGGCCAGCGTGCAGCTGGTGGTGCAGACCGCCGTCGTCAACTTCGTCGAGTGGATGCGCAACCCGCAGAGCGACGTCGGCTACACCGCGCAGGCGTTCGAGGTGGTGCCGCAGGATCTGCGCCGGCGTGTCGCGCTGCGGCAGTCGGTGGAGATGGTGCGCACGTCGATGGAGTTCTTCGAGGAGGCCGTGCCGCTGCTGGCGCGGTCCGAGGAGCAGCTCACCGCGCTGACCGCGGGCATCCTGCGCTACAGCCGGGATCTGGCGTTCGCGGCGGCGAGCGCGTACGCCGATCAGGCCGAGGCCCGCGGCGCGTGGGACATCCGGATGGAGGCCAACATCGTCGACGCGGTGGTCCGTGGCGACACGGGTGCGGAGTTGCAGTCGCAGGCCGCGGCGCTGAACTGGGATGCGACCGCGCCCGCAACGGTGATCGTGGGTTTGCCGCGCGCCGATCGGATCGAGATGGCGCGCGACGACGTGCACGACGTCGTGCGCCGCAACGACCGGGCCGCGCTGTCGGATGTGCACGGCACGTGGCTGGTGACGATCGTGTCGGGCCCGCTGTCGGCGACCGACCGTTTTCTCGCCGACCTGATGTCGGTGTTCGCCGACGGGCCCGTGGTGATCGGGCCCACCACCCCCACCCTGACCGCCGCGCATCGCAGTGCGACAGAAGCGATTTCGGGCATGAACGCGGTCGCCGGGTGGCCGAGCGCGCCGCGTCCGGTGTCGGCCCGCGAGCTGTTGCCCGAGCGGGCGCTGTTGGGTGACGCCGATGCCGTGGCCGCGCTGGAAACCGAGGTGATGCGTCCGCTTGCCGACGCCGGACCGGCGCTCACCGAGACGCTGGATGCGTTTCTCGACTCCGGCGGCGCCATTGAAGCTTGCGCACGCAAATTGTTCGTTCATCCAAATACGGTTCGCTACCGTCTGCGCCGCATCGCGGACTTCACCGGGCGCGATCCGGCGTTGCCCAGGGACGCCTATGTGTTGCGCGTGGCGTCGACCGTGGGACGGCTGAGCAAACACGCGTATCAGGCGAGCACGACAAACAGCGCGGTCAGCGTGGTGCCCACGATTCGTCCGGCGACGTCGAGCGGCCCGAGGACCCGCTGAGACCGCCTGCGGTGGTGAGGCGCGGATCACAGATCGCGGTCCGGTATCGAAGCGGTCGCATCACATGCACTTTTGTGGAGACCCTACAAAAACATAAGACAAGGTTCATAATCTCTTACACCGCGCAAAACCGTCTTCACAGTGTTCTCTTAATGACGTGCCTCAAGGACCCGTGCTCGCATTGCTCGCCCCTGGACAGGGCTCGCAGACGCCCGGCATGCTCACCCCCTGGTTGGAGCTGCCAGGTGCCGCCGACCGTCTGGCCGCCTGGTCGCAGATCAGCAGTCTGGACCTGACCACGCTGGGCACCACCGCGACGGCCGAGGAGATCACCGACACCGCGGTGACCCAGCCGCTCGTGGTCGCCGCCACCCTGCTGGCGCACGAAGAACTCACCAAGCGCGGGTACACCGCCGCGGAGACGATTGTCGCAGGCCACTCGGTCGGCGAGATCGCCGCATACGCCATCGCAGGCGTCATCTCCGCCGACGACGCGGTCAAGCTGGCCGCGACCCGCGGCGCCGAGATGGCCAAGGCCTGCGCGCTCGAGCCCACCGGTATGGCCGCGGTGCTCGGCGGCGACGAGGCCGAGGTGCTGGCCCGTCTCGAGGCGCTGGACCTGATCCCGGCCAACCGCAACGCCGCCGGGCAGATCGTCGCCGCAGGCGCGGTCGCGGCCCTCGACAAGCTCGCCGAGGATCCGCCGGCCAAGGCCCGCGTGCGTAAGCTGGCGACGGCCGGGGCGTTCCACACCCACTACATGGCCTCGGCGCTCGACGGTTACGCCGCCGCCGCTCAGTCGGTAACGACCAGCGAGCCGACGGCGACACTACTGTCGAATGCGGATGGTCAGCCGGTGTCGTCGGCCGCCGATGCGATGGAGAAGCTCGTCGCACAACTCACCAAGCCGGTGCGCTGGGATCTGTGCACCGCCACGCTGCGCGATCGCTTCCAGAATGCGGAGTCCGCCGGGATCGTCGAATTCCCGCCGGCAGGCACGCTGGTGGGCATCGCCAAGCGCGAACTGAAGGGCACGCCGACGCGCGCCATCAAGTCCCCACAAGACCTGGACGGTCTGGACCAGCTGTAGGTCCGGCACAACCGCATAACAAACGTCCGGAATGAACCCTCCACAGCCGGAGGGGTTGTCAACAACAATGAAGGAGCCACAGTGGCCGCCACCCAGGAAGAAATCATCGCCGGTCTCGCGGAGATCATCGAAGAGGTCACCGGTATCGAGCCGTCCGAGGTCACCCCGGAGAAGAGCTTCGTCGACGACCTGGACATCGACTCGCTGTCGATGGTCGAGATCGCCGTGCAGACCGAGGACAAGTACGGCGTGAAGATCCCCGACGAGGATCTGGCCGGTCTGCGCACCGTGGGCGACGTGGTTGCCTACATCCAGAAGCTCGAGGAAGAGAACCCCGAGGCCGCTGCTGCCCTGCGTGAGAAGTTCGCGGCAGACCAGTGACCAGGCCTTCCACTGCCAACGGCGGTTACCCCAATGTGGTGGTAACCGCCGTCACGGCGACGACGTCGATCGCGCCGGACATCGAGAGCACGTGGAAGGGCCTGCTGGCCGGCGAGAGCGGTATCCGCGTCCTCGAAGATGAGTTCGTCACCAAGTGGGACCTGCCGGTGCGGATCGGCGGGCACCTGGTCGACAACATCGACGATCACATGACTCGTCTGGACATGCGCCGCATGTCCTACGTCCAGCGCATGTCGAAGTTCCTCAGCAAGCAGCTGTGGGAGTCCGCAGGCTCGCCCGAGGTCGATCCGGACCGCTTCGCGGTCGTCGTCGGCACCGGGCTCGGCGGCGGCGAGAAGATCGTCGAGACCTACGACGCGATGAACGAGGGCGGGCCCCGCAAGGTGTCCCCGCTCGCGGTGCAGATGATCATGCCCAACGGCGCAGCAGCCGTCGTCGGGCTTGAGCTCGGCGCCCGCGCCGGTGTCATCACGCCGGTGTCGGCCTGTTCGTCGGGTTCTGAGGCCATCGCGCACGCGTGGCGTCAGATCGTCATGGGCGACGCCGATTTCGCGGTCTGCGGTGGTGTCGAAGGCGGTATCGAGGCGTTGCCGATCGCGGCGTTCTCGATGATGCGCGCGATGAGCACCCGCAACGAAGACCCGCAGGGCGCGTCGCGTCCGTTCGACAAGGACCGGGACGGATTCGTGTTCGGCGAGGCCGGCGCGATGATGATCATCGAGACCGAAGAGCACGCCAAGGCGCGCGGTGCCAAGCCGCTGGCGCGTCTGCTGGGGGCGGGCATCACGTCCGACGCGTTCCACATGGTGGCCCCGGCCGCCGACGGTCTGCGCGCCGGTCAGGCGATGAAGCGGGCGATGGAGACCGCGGGGCTCGACCCCAAGGACATCGACCACGTCAACGCCCACGCCACCGCCACCCCGATCGGGGACACCGCCGAGGCCAACGCCATCCGGGTTGCCGGTGTGGAACACGCCGCGGTGTACGCCCCGAAGTCCGCGCTCGGGCACTCCATCGGTGCGGTCGGTGCGCTGGAGTCGGCCCTTACGGTCCTGGCTCTCCGGGACGGCGTCATCCCTCCGACGCTCAACTACGAGACCCCTGATCCGGAGATCGATCTCGATATCGTTGCAGGCGAGCCTCGGTACGGCGAATACAAGTACGCCATCAACAACTCGTTCGGGTTCGGCGGCCACAATGTGGCTCTGGCGTTCGGACGTTACTGAGTCTCACTAAAGGAAAGAATCGCGTAAATATGGCGGCACTGTCCACGGGGAACGGTCTTCCCGACGTGGTCGTCACCGGCGTTGCGATGTCAACGGCGCTGGCGACGGATGCAGAAAGCACCTGGAAGAAGCTGCTCGACGGTCAGAGCGGTATCCGTAAGCTCACGGACCCGTTCGTCGAGCAGTACAACCTGCCGGTTCGCATCGGCGGACATCTCCTGGAGGAGTTCGATTCCGAACTGACCAGGGTCGAACTGCGCCGGTTGTCATATTTGCAGAAGATGGCGACGGTGCTCGGCCGCCGGGTCTGGGCCAATGCCGGCTCCCCGGAGGTCGACGCCCGCCGTCTCATGGTGTCGATGGGCACGGGCCTCGGTTCCACCGAGGAACTCGTGTTCGCCTACGACGGCATGCGGGCCAAGGGTCTGCGCGCGGTGTCCCCGTTGGTCGTGCAGATGTACATGCCCAACGGTGCCGCCGCCGCCATCGGTCTCGAACGTCAGGCCAAGGCCGGTGTGTGCACGTCGATCTCAGCCTGTGCCTCCGGTTCGGAGGCGATCGCCAACGCATGGCGCAACATCGTGCTCGGTGAGGCCGACATCGCCATCTGCGGTGGCGTGGAGACCAAGATCGAAGCCGTGCCGATCGCGGGCTTCGCGCAGATGCGGATCGTGCTGTCCAACAGCAACGACGACCCGGAGGGTGCCTGCAAGCCGTTCGACAAGGACCGCAACGGGTTCGTGTTCGGCGAGGCCGGTGCGCTCATGGTCATCGAGACCGAGGAGCACGCCAAGGCGCGCGGCGCCAACATCCTGGGCCGGCTCATGGGCGCCAGCGTCACCTCGGACGGCTACCACATCGTGGCGCCGGATCCCAACGGTGAGCAGGCCGGCTACGCCATGACCCGCGCGATCGAACTCGCCGGTCTCAAGCCCACCGACATCGACCACGTCAACGCGCATGCGACCGGCACCAACGTCGGCGACGTGGCCGAAGGCAAGGCAATCAACAACGCGATGGGCGGCCACAAGCCTGCGGTGTACGCACCGAAGTCCGCGCTCGGCCACTCGGTCGGCGCGGTGGGCGCGGTCGAATCCATCCTCACGGTCCTGGCGTTGCGGGACGGAATCATCCCGCCGACGCGCAACCTGCACAACCTGGATCCCGAAATCGATCTGGACGTTGTCGCCGGCGAGCCACGGCAGGGCGATTACAAGTACGCGATCAACAATTCGTTCGGATTCGGTGGGCACAACGTCGCGCTCGCCTTCGGAAAGTACTGACACTCAACCGAGTTGAATATTTTTTCAAGGCCGTCAGCCGCAAGTCCGACGGGCTACAGGAGGTTTGTATGACGATCATGGCCCCCGAGGCGGCTGCGGAATCACTCGATCCGCGCGATCCGCTGCTCCGTCTGAGCACGTTCTTCGACGACGGCTCGGTCGAGCTTCTCCACGAGCGTGACCGCTCCGGCGTGCTGGCCGCCGCAGGCACCGTCAACGGTGTGCGCACCATCGCCTTCTGCACCGACGGCACCGTCATGGGCGGCGCCATGGGTGTCGAGGGCTGCGCGCACATCGTCGACGCCTATGACCTCGCCATCGAGGAGCAGAGCCCGATCGTGGGCATCTGGCATTCCGGTGGGGCGCGGCTGGCCGAGGGTGTCAAGGCACTGCATGCGGTCGGCCTGATGTTCGAGGCCATGATCCGGGCGTCGGGTTACATCCCGCAGATCTCGGTGGTGGTCGGGTTCGCCGCGGGCGGCGCCGCCTACGGCCCCGCGCTCACCGACGTCATCGTGATGGCGCCGGACAGCAAGGTGTTCGTCACCGGCCCGGACGTGGTGCGCAGCGTGACCGGCGAGGACGTCGACATGGTGTCCTTGGGCGGCCCGGAAGCACATCACAAGAAGTCCGGTGTGTGCCACATCGTCGCCGACGACGAACTCGACGCCTACGAGCGTGGTCGTCGTCTGGTCGGATTGTTCTGCCAGCAGGGCCATTTCGATCGCAGCAAGGCCGAGGCAGGCGATTCCGACCTGCACGCGCTGCTGCCGGAGTCCGCACGCCGCGCCTACGACGTGCACCCGCTGGTGCACGCGCTGCTCGACGAGGGCGTGCCCTTCGAGGAGTTCCAGGCCAAGTGGGCCCCGTCCATCGTGGTCGGTCTGGGCCGGCTCGCCGGGCGCACCGTCGGCGTCATCGCAAACAACCCGCTGCGTCTGGGTGGTTGCCTGAACTCCGAAAGCGCCGAGAAGTCAGCGCGTTTCGTGCGCCTGTGCGATGCGTTCGGCATCCCGCTGGTGGTCATCGTCGACGTGCCCGGTTACCTGCCCGGTGTGGATCAGGAATGGGGCGGGGTGGTGCGCCGCGGCGCCAAGCTGCTGCACGCGTTCGGTGAGTCGACGGTTCCTCGCGTCACCCTGGTGACCCGCAAGATCTACGGCGGCGCCTACATCGCGATGAACTCGCGGTCGCTGAATGCCACCAAGGTCTTCGCGTGGCCGGACGCCGAGGTCGCCGTCATGGGCGCCAAGGCCGCCGTCGGCATCCTGCACAAGAAGAAGCTGGCCGCGGTCGAGGACGTCGCCGAGCGCGAGGCCCTGCACGAGCAGTTGGCGGTCGAGCACGAAAGGATCGCGGGCGGCGTGGATTCGGCGATCGAGATCGGCGTGGTCGACGAGAAGATCGACCCGTCACACACCCGCAGCAAGCTCACGCAGGCTCTTGCCGAGGCCCCGCACCGCCGCGGTCGCCACAAGAACATCCCGCTGTAACCCTTTCCAGCGCGCGGCTTTCTCCCGCGAGCAGACGCAAAATTGCCTCTTTTCCCGCGAAAAGAGGCAATTTTGCGTCTGCTCGGCAGTGCTAACGGGTGGTGTAACCGCCGTTGGCGAACAGCGTCTGGCCGTTGATCCAGTGCCCCTCATCGGCGAGGAACACCGCCAGCGGGGCGATGTCGGTGATGTCGGTCAACCGGTTGTACATGGCCTGCGACTTGTGGAACTCGACGCGTTCGGGGGTCTCCTGCGGGTAGAAGAACGGGGTGTCCATCGGCCCGGGTGCGATGTTGTTGACGTTGATCCCGCGCACGCCGAACTCCTTCGACGCCGCACGGGTGAAGTGTTCGACCGGGCTCTTGGATCCCGCGTAGGTGGAGTAGCCGTCGGTGTAGGCCGCCAGCAGGGCCGTCACGATCGTGACGATCGACCCGTCGTCGTTGAGGCGCCTGCCCGCCTGCTGCAGGAAGAAGTAGGCGGCCTTGGCGTTGATGTCGAACATCGAATCATATTCGGCTTCAGTGGTTTCGGCGATCGGTTTGCGCAGCACCTTGCCGACGGTGTTGATCGCGATGTCGACACCGCCGAACGCGTCGACCGCCGCGTCGAAGAGCTTCTCGACATTGGCGGGTACGGTCAGGTCGCCCTGGACCTTGACGGCCTTGACGCCTGCGTCCTGTACGGCCGCCACGGTCGCATCGGCATCGGCCTCGGTGGACGCGCTGTTGTAGTGCACCGCGACGTTGACACCCCTCGAAGCCAACGTCGTGCTGATCAACCCGCCGAGGTTCTTCGCCCCGGCAGCTACCACTGCAGACTTACCTTCCAATTTGCCCATGAACCGTACGCTAGTTCCGATGTCCACAGCAGAGAAACACAAATCCGTGACGTTTTCACAAGTGTTGTTTGTATAGGGTGGCCGCATGGCCGACCAAATACCTGATCTTCGACGGTTGCGTCATTTTGTGTCGGTCGCCGACGCCGGGAGCGTCACCGCCGCGGCGGAGCTGCTTCACCTTAGCCAGCAGGCCCTCAGCGCCTCGATCCAGCAACTGGAAAAGCAGCTTGGCGCGGCGCTGTTTCACCGCGAGGGCCGTCGCCTGCGACTCACCCGCGCCGGCGAGGTGCTGCTGACCGAGGGACGCCCGTTGCTCGCCGCCGCCCACACCGTCGCCGCGCGCGTCGAGCGGGCCGCCGGCGGCGCCGACGAGGTCTTCGGCATCGGCCACACCCCCGCGCTCAGCGGCATGGAGGCCTACAAACACGTCGAACGGGCCATCATCGGTTTCCCCGAGGTCTCCTTCACGTTCCGGCAGTTCTACCCCGACGGGCTCGTCGAGGCGGTGCTCGACGGCACCGTGCACCTGGGGCTGCGCCGCGGCGTCGTGCCGACCAGTGCGGTCGCCACAGCGGTCCTTGGGTTCGACCGGGTCCGGCTCGCGCTGCCGCGTGAACACCGCCTCGCGGGCAAATCTGTCGTCGACATCGGCGACGTTGCCGGGGAACGTATCGCGTTGTGGGCGCCGCCCGGCGCGTCGTACTACAGCGACTTCCTCATGGGCGCATGCCGTCGCGCCGGTTTCGAACCCGACTACGTGGTCAGCCGGGTGCAGGGCGCGGCGACGGTGGCGGCCCCGCTGACCACCGATGCCATCGCGTTCGTCACCTCCCCCGCAGGCCCGGCGATGGACGGCCGCGTCGTCGTGGTCGATCTGCTGCCCGAACTGCTCGTCGGCGTGCAGGCGCTGTGGCAGCGCCACACCCACTCCGCGGTGCGCGACATGTTGCTCGCCGAAAGCCGGTCTTCTTGAGCGCGAGCAGACGCAAACCTGCCCATTTCGCGCCGAAACAGGCAGGTTTGTGTCTGCTCGGCAGGTCAACTTGCGAGGTCAGATCAACTTGCGAGGTCAGGTCAACTTGCGAGGTCGATACGGTCCATGCGGGACGGAACTTCCGGAAGGTCAACCTTTTTCACCAGGTCCGCATGGTCGTCGAGGGGCGGTTGCCCTTGCCACCACCCCTTCGGGGGTTTGCGCCGGTCGACGGTCGAGGCGAGGTATTCGTTGCTGCGGACGCCCGCGCCGCCCCTGCGGGTGACCGCCGGCAGGACCCGGTAGAGCCCGGTGCGCGAATCGTGGGGTTCACGAGACGGATCCGGCCAGATCCGGGTGTAGTCCTCGACAAGATCAGCGGGCGCAGGCGGCGCGCCGACGGACCGATCCAGCCGGAAGGCGTCGCGGCGCAACTCCAGCCCCGCGCCGCGCGCCTTTTCCAGCATCCACCACAGCGCGACGTCACTGAGCCCGTGGTCCAGATATCCGCCTCCGACGTCGCAGTGCGCGCCGCTGAACCAGACCTGTTCGAGCACTTGCTTTTCCGGTACCGGCATGGACTGCGACCAGATGGTGGGCACGAACGGTCCACGCCGTTCGTCGATCGCGAGCGCTTGATAGGCCTCGTCGACGATCGAGCTCAAATCGGTGTCGTGAAACTTGTGTCGACGGTTGAACAGGTTCACCAGCCGCAAGCCCGACATCGGGATTCCCAGGGCGCCCACGGTGTCCCACACGCCGATGAACCGGATCCTGGGTTCGTGTGAATACATCTTGCGGAACAGAGTCGCCTCGGCGCCGCGTGGGTGGCTGCCGCTGCTGCGGTCACGGTACAGCGCGCACGCCCGGGCGAACTGATCGATGTTCTCCCGGCGCAGCACACCGGAGTTGCGGATCAGACCCGCGGTGCTGCGTGCAGTGAAGGCGCCCCGGCTGAATCCGAAGAAGAACAGTTCGTCGCCCGGTTCGTAGTTCTGGATGACGAAGCGGTAGGTGGCGCGCACCGCTCGGAACAGCCCGGCGCCGAACGCTCCTCCGATCAGGCGGTCGGTGCGATTGGTGCCGACGCCGCGGTGGTAGTACAGGCGTTGTTCGGTGCCCCAGCTGTCGGTGGACGCCAACCCCAGCGCAACCTTGGCGACGTTGGTGGGCGTGGGTACACCATCTGTTCTCTGATCGGGTGTGTTCCACGTGCCGTCGCAACACATCACCAGTCGCTTCACCATGAGCCGGGCCTCCTCGCCACCGCGAACCTCGGATCACAGCCTGCACGCGTCCGCCGCCGGTGCCATGCGTAGTCGACTACTTGAATGTCGCGGCGAGGATCTCCGCCGCAACGTCATGCGCGCGCTCGCGGTCCTCGGCGACCAGGCCGATGCGGGTGCGCCGGTCGAGGATGTCGTCGACGGTCATCGCACCCTCGTGGGTCACCGCGTATTCGAACTCGGCTCTGGTGACGTCGATCCCGTCGGCCACCGGGTCGACCGGACGGTCGCAGGATGCCTGGGCGATGACGTGGTGCGCCTCGGCGCCGTAACGCGCGACCAGTGATCCGGGGAGCTCGACTCGCGCGCGCGGCGTGGACACCGGGTTCGCGGGGGCGCCGACGAGCGGCAGGTTACGGGTGCGGCACTGCCCCGCCGCCAGTGCGCGCACCTCGACCGCGCGGTTCAACACATCCTCGGCCATGTACCGGTATTCGGTGAGCTTGCCGCCGACGATGCTCAGCACGCCGCTGGGTGATTCGACCACGGCGTGCTCACGGGACAGGTCGGCCGTGCGGCCTTCGCCCGCGTCGATCAGCGGTCGCAGGCCGGCATAGGTGCCGCGCACGTCCGCCGGTGTCAACGCGGTCGCCAGCGCGGTGTTGACGGTGTCGAGCAGGAACGAGATTTCCTCCGGGGCGGCCCGCGGCACATCGGGTATGGGTCCCGGCGCGTCCTCGTCGGTGAGGCCGAGGTAGATCCGGCCGAGCTGTTCGGGCATCGCGAACACGAACCGGTTGAGCTCGCCGGGGATCGGGATGGTCAGCGCGGCAGTCGGATTGCCGAACGCCGCGGCGTCGAACACCAGGTGGGTGCCGCGGCTGGGGCGCAGCCTGATCGACGGGTCGACCTCGCCCGCCCACACGCCTGCCGCGTTGATCACCACCTGCGCACGCACGTCGAACGATGCACCGGTGCGGTGGTCGGTGAGCCGCACCGACTCCCCCGTGGCGTGGTCGGCGGACACCCGGGTGAGGATGCGCGCGCCGTGCTGGGCGGCCGTGCGGGCCACCGCGACCACCAGACGGGCGTCGTCGACGAGTTGACCGTCGTAGGCGAGGAACGCACCTTCCAGACCGTCGGTGCGCATCGTCGGGGCCATCGCCACGGCGTGGGCGGCGTCGATGCGTCGTGACCGCGGCAAGGTGGCCGCACCGGTGCCCGCGAGCTTGCGCAGTCCGTCGCCGGCCAGGAATCCGGTCCGGATCAGCGCGCGCGAGGCGCGGTTCATCGTGGGCAGCAGCGGCACCAGTTGCGGCATGGCCTTGACCAGGTGAGGGGCGTTGCGGCTCATCAGGATCCCGCGTTCGACGGCGCTGCGACGCGCGATGCCGACGTTGCCGGTCGCGAGGTAGCGCAGGCCGCCGTGCACCAGTTTGGAACTCCAACGGCTGGTGCCGAAAGCCAGGTCGTGTTTTTCGACGAGCGCGACGCGCAGCCCGCGGGTCGCCGCGTCCAACGCGATGCCGACGCCGGTGATGCCACCGCCGATGACGAGGACGTCGACGCGTTCCCCGTCGGCGAGCGCATCGAGTTCGGCTGCGCGCCGTTCGGCGTTCAGCGCTGTGCGGCTCGCGGCGCTGTGTGCGGCGGTCACGGCTTGAGGTATCCGTTCAGTGCGTGCGCCAGCTCTCGTGCGAGCGTGTCGGCATCGAGGATGGGTTCGACCATCTGCGCGGACTGGATCGCCGACTGGGTGATCAGCAGGCACATGGTGGCCAGTTGGCGCGCATCTCCGGCGCGCACGCTGCCGTCCTCCTGGGCGAGCTTGATCTCCCCGGCGACCGCGTCGATGAGGATCTGCTGGCTGGTGCCGAGCCGCTCGGCGATGTAGACCATGGCGAGGTCGGGCGCGGTGTGCAGCACGGCCATGATCACCTCGTCGTGGCGCAGCCGCTCGGCCACCGCGACGATGCGGTCGACCAGCGCCGCACGGCCGCGGTCGTGGGATTCGATGTCGTCGAGCACGCGCACGATCCGCGCGGTGAGCAGCGCGGCCAGGATCGTTCGCGTGTCCGGGAAACGCCGGTACACCGTGGGCCTGCTGACACCGGCGCGGCGGGCGATCTCGGCCAGTGTCACGCGGTCGACGCCGAATGCCAGCACGCAACCGGCCGCGGCTTCCAGGATCCGCTGGCCGAGCGCTTCCCCCGGGTCATCGTTACTGATTGACACCATGTGTAATACTGTAACGCATGACGCGACCCGCCGAGCGGTTACTGCCCCCGATGAAGTGGAACGCCTGGGGTGACCCGCAGGCCGCCAAGCCGCTGTCCGAGGGCATCCGGGCCCTGCTGCAGCAGGCCTTGGGGGTCACCGACTCCCCCGCGCCCGAAAAGTCGCCGCGGGACGTCACGCTGCGCCCGTCGGCGCTCACCGCCGCCGACCGTGACGGGTTGGCCGCCATCGTCGGTGAGCGGCACTGCCGCACCGACGACCCCGCGCGCCTGCTGCACGCAGGCGGCAAGTCGACGTTGGATCTGTTGCGCCGCAACACTTCCGACGTTCAGGACGCACCAGATGCGATCCTGCTTCCGGCCGGTGAGGACGAGGTGGCGGCCATCCTGCGGCACTGCACCGAGCACCGGATCGCGATCGTCCCGTTCGGTGGCGGCACCAGCGTGGTGGGCGGAGTCGATCCGTTGCGTGGCGAGTTCGCCGCCGTGGTGTCGCTGGATCTGCGCCGTCTCGACGCGCTGCACCACCTCGACGCCATCTCCGGTGAGGCCGAACTCGGCGCGGGCGTGACCGGCCCGCAGGCCGAGGACCTGCTCGGTGCGCACGGCTTCTCGCTCGGGCATTTTCCGCAGAGCTTCCAGTTCGCCACCATCGGCGGGTTCGCGGCGACGCGGTCCTCGGGCCAGAACTCGGCGGGGTACGGCCGCTTCGACGACATGGTGCGCGGGCTGCGGGCGGTGACCCCGGCCGGTGTGCTCGACCTGGGCCGGGCGCCGGCCTCGGCGGCCGGACCGGACCTGCGCCAGTTGCTGCTCGGTTCCGAGGGCGTGTTCGGGGTCATCACCCGGGTGCGGGTGCGCGTGCACCCGGTGCCGGAGTCGACCCGGTACGAGGCGTGGTCGTTCCCCGATTTCGCCACGGGCGCCGATGCTTTACGCGCGGTGGTGCAGACCGGCACCGGGCCTACGGTGATCCGCCTGTCCGACGAGGCCGAGACCGGCGTCAACCTCGCCACCACCGACAACATCGGCGAGCAGTCGATCACCGGTGGGTGCCTGGCGATCACGGTGTTCGAAGGCTCGCCCGAGCACACCGCCAGCCGCCACGCCGAGACCCGGGCCGTCCTCGAACGCCACGGCGGCACATCGCTGGGCGAGGCTCCCGCCAAGGCGTGGGAGGACGGCCGGTTCGGCGCGCCGTATCTGCGCGATTCCCTGCTGGCCGCGGGCGCGTTGTGCGAAACCCTGGAGACCGCCACCGACTGGTCCAATGTCGCGGCACTGAAAACCGCTGTGACAGAAGCTTTGACGACGAGTCTGGCCGAATCCGGGACGCAGGCACTTGTGCTGTGCCACATTTCGCATGTGTACCCGACGGGCGCATCGCTGTATTTCACCGTCGTTGCCGCACAACGCGGTGACGCGGTCGAACAGTGGGGCACGGCGAAGGCCGCCGCGTCGAAAGCCATGGTGCGCAACGGCGCAACCATCACACACCACCACGCGGTCGGCGCCGATCACCGCCCGTGGATGACCGACGAGGTCGGCGATCTCGGCGTCGCGGTACTGCGCGCGGTCAAGGCCACGCTCGATCCCGCCGGAATCCTCAACCCGGGCAAGCTGATTCCGTGACCGGCCGCGTCACCGTCTTGACCAACCCGATGTCCGGGCACGGCAACGCGCCGCACGCCGCGGAGCGCGCCATCGTGCGCCTGCAGCAGCGCGGTGTCGACGTCACCGCGATCGTGGGTCGCGACGCCGCACAGGCCCGCGATCTCGTGCGCGAACATCTCGACCGCGGCACCGACGCGCTGGTGGTGGTCGGCGGTGACGGCGTGATCGGACTGGCTCTGCAGGAGTTGGCGGGCACCGAGGTTCCGCTGGGTATCGTCCCGGCCGGTACGGGCAACGACCACGCCCGCGAATACCGCATTCCCACCGGTGATCCCGAGGCCGCGGCCGACGTGATCGCCGACGGGAACACCCGCACCGTGGACCTGGGCCGCATCGACGCCGACGACGGCACCAGGCGCTGGTTCGGCACGGTCGTCGCGACCGGGTTCGACTCTCTGGTCAGCGACCGCGCCAACCGGATGCGCTGGCCGCATGGGCGCATGCGCTACAACCTCGCAATGGTGGCCGAACTGTCGAAGCTGCGGCTTCTGCCGTTCCGGCTGTCGTTCGACGGCGGCCCTGCCGAGGAGCACGCGCTGACCATGACCGCGATCGGTAACACCCGCAGTTACGGCGGCGGGATGCTGATCTGTCCGGGCGCCGAACCCACCGACGGCCTGCTCGACGTCACGATGATCGCCTCGGCGTCACGGTCGCGCCTGATCCGGTTGTTCCCGACGGTGTTCAAGGGCACGCACGTCAACCTCGACACCGTCACCACCCGGCGCGCGACCACCGTGCGCGTCGAATGCCCGGGCATCAACGCCTACGCCGACGGGGATTTCGCCGCCGCCCTGCCCGCCGACATCACCGCGGTCCCCGGTGCGCTGAAGATCCTGACAAACGGGTAACGCACTACTCAGACCGGCAGCGCGAGCCACTGTCACCATCGAATATGTGCACGGTCGTCGGCGGACCGTCAGATCGGCCCCACGCACCGTCGCGGACAGGTGATGATCATGGCCGACCAGCGATCCCGTTATCCCGGGGCCCACCCATTCACCGACGACGACCACTCCCGGCGCATCTTCTGCGGAAGAGACGACGCCTCACGTGACCTCACCACCACAATTCTGGCCAACCACACGGTCACGGTCCACGCACGCGCAGGCGCCGGCAAGACCTCACTGCTGCTCGCAGGAGTGTCCGCGCGACTCAGGGAGAGCGGGTTCCTGCCGCTCTACGTCCGGTTGACCGGTCCCCTCGGCCCGCTCCCGACGGTCATCGAGACCATTCCCTGCGAGGCGCAGCGACAACATGTCGACTACGCCCCGGGACATCCTGGCTCACTGTGGACGTTCTTCAAGACCGCTCAGTTCTCCCGGGGCGGGCGCATGCTCACGCCGGTGCTGATCCTGGATCAGTTCGAGGACCTGTTCACGCTGCACAGCGAGCCGGTGCGCATGCACTTCCTGCACGAATTGGGTTACCTCACCAGAGGCTTGGTTCCACCGCCCGGCCAGGACCTTCCCGGCCATCTCGAACTGAGTGCGGGTCCGCCCGCCGTCAAGACCGTCCTGTCGGTGGATGACGACCACCTCGATGCGCTCGAGGAAGCCGCCGAACCCGAGCTCATGGGCGCCCGGTACCGGGTGCCGCCGCTGGACCGGGCCGCGGCGCGAGCGGCCATCATCGGGCCGGCCGCGGTCAACGATCCCGTCCTCACCACCGGAGCGTTCGCGGTCGACGAGGCAGCGGTCACCATGGTCCTCGACCATCTGTCGCGACCCGGCATCGAACCATTCCATGTGCAGCTCGTCGGCCGTCGCATGGAAGTGGTCGCAGGCTCGAAGAAGACACCGAAGGACGACGATCCGATCGTCACCATCTCCGACCTCGGTGGCCCGGCGGGGGTGACGCGGATCTTCCGCGACGTTTACCGGACATCCATCGAGAGTCTGGGCAGAGGCCGTGACCAGCGGGCCGCACGGCGCCTGTGTGAGGAACACCTGATCAGCCCCCTCGGGCGACGCCTGAGTGTCGAGGTCGATGAGATCCGCCGGCAATTCGGTCTTCCCGTTGCGGCGCTGGATCATCTGGTGTCGCACCGGTTGCTGCACGCCGAAAAGCGTTCGGGTGGCATCCATTACGAGCTCACCCACGATGCCCTCGTCGATCCGGTCCTCGAGTCGAGACGGACCAGGGCCGCGGTGGCGGGCACGCTCGGCATCGCTGCCGGGGTACTGCTGATGTGCCTGTCCGCGATCGCCTTCACCGGAATTGCGGTGATCGTCATCGACACCTGGCGGAATCGGGACTACTACTTCACAGACATCCCGACCCTGGTGCAGAACGGCATCATCTACAGCTTGGCCGTGACGGGGATCTTCGGGGCGGCAGCGCTTCTGTTCCAGCGGTGCGCGCGGTCGAGGTTGCGTTACCGGTACGCGCGCCGGCCCGCTGCGACCGACGTGGAGACGTGGCATCGGGGCCGCTACGTGTTCGGCTTTCCGGCCCTGGTGGGCGGTGTGATCCTCGCGGTCATCGGCGCTTTCCATCTGGTGTTCGCCGCGGTCGTCATCACGGGACCGGGCAACGCACTGTCGACGGCTGTCGCGTCCGAAATGGCATGGGAGCCTTTCGTCGCACACCGCGATGTTCAGGGGATCGGGATCGACACGCTGATGTATCTGGTCGCGGCGACGGCGTTGTTCGTGTGCGCGTGGCGGCTGTGCCGGTGGGCCGCCTACCGGTTCGCCTGCATCGGGTCACCGGTACCCGAGGACCGTCGACCCGCCGGGATGTACGCGGCCCCGCGGGCTCTTCTCGGCGGAGTCGCACTCGCCGCCGCCGCGGTGCTGATCGGGGTCAATGTCCTGGTCACGCAGTGCCAGGGCGTCGGATATCTGCCCGGATGGTTGACGGCGGACAGGTTCAACATCTTGTCCGTGGCGTGCGAGTCGGGCTATGAGCACAGCGTTTTGATGGACATCGTCGTGGTCGGTGCACTTCTGGGTGTGGGCATCCCGGCGATACGGCGGGGTTCCGCCACCCGGTCGCGCTCCCCGCTGGCGCGAGACGGACGAGAACGTCGCCGCACGGTTCGTGCGGCGACGTTCTCGTCGATCTCGGTGGACCCTGAGGGAGCTATCCCACGCCCCGGTTGAGCCAGGTCATCTCGCCGGTGTCGCCGCCGTTGCGGAAGGGTTCCAGGGACTCGTCCCATGCCGTGCCCAGCACCGTGTCGAGTTCGGCGGCGAGCATGTCCGCGCCACCGGCCATCAGGGTGCGCAGCCGCATCTCGCCGACCATGACGTCGCCGTTGGCGCTCATGACGCCGCTCCAGAGACCGAGCTGCGGGGTGTGGCACCAGCGGTGCCCGTCGACACCCGCGCTGGCATCTTCGGTCACCTCGAAGCGCAGCACGGACCAGGACCGCAGGGCATTGGCCAACTGCGCTCCGGTGCCGACCGGTCCGACCCAGTTGGTGACCGCGCGCAGCTGCCCGGGCATGGCCGGTTGCGGGGTCCACTTCAGGTTGGCCCTCGCCGACAGGGTCGACGACAACGCCCACTCGACATGCGGGCATACCGCCGCGGGTGAGGCATGGATGTACACCACACCTGTCGCCGCGTCGGCGAACTGATTCGACGCACGCATTTGCTACTCCTTCGGCTCCACGAGGGACGTCTTCCCCAACGGCCTTGTGAAACCGGTCGAGCAGGCAAACGACGATGCGTTGTGTCTTGCGTGTCCATTGTGCCTTGTGAGGCGCATGTTGCGCTAGTGTGCTCGCGTTTCTCTCAGCACACCATCAGAGATCGCCGGCCACTGCGGGTACGTCCAGTCCCCGAAGTCGCGGTCGGTGAGCACCACAAGGGCCAGGTCAGCGGCCGGATCGACCCACAGGAACGTGCCGGACTGGCCGAAATGACCGAACGTGCGCGGCGAGTTGCCCGACCCCGTCCAGTGGGGCGTTTTGCCGTCCCGGATCTCGAACCCCAGGCCCCAGTCGTTCGGCCGCTGCGACCCGAAGCCGGGCAACACGCCGTTGACGCCGGGGAACTGCACCGAGGTGGCCTCGTCGTGCATCTGCTGCGACACCAGGGTGGGTCGCAGCAGCTCACCGGCGAACACCGCCAGATCGGCCACCGTCGAGGTGACGCCGAAGCCGGCCGCCTCGGCCCCGCCCGGCAACATCGACGCCGACATGCCGAGCGGCTCGAAAACCGCCTCGGTCAGATACCGGCCGAACTCGATCTCGGCGGCGTCCTCGATGACCCGCGCCAGCAACCCGAACCCGTAGTTCGAGTAGACCCGGCGCTGCCCCACCTGCGCCACGGTGTCCGCGGAGTTCATCGACACCCCGGAGGTGTGCGCCAGCAGATGGCGCACGGTCGCGCCCTCGGGACCGGCCGGGGTGTCGAGTTCGACGACCCCCTCCTCGATCGCGATCTGCGCGGCGCGCGCCACCAACAGCTTGGTCACCGAGGCCAGTGCGAACGGTTTCCCGACGTCGCCCTCGGTGGCCAGCACCCCGGACGGCCCGACCACCGCCGCGGCGGCCGACGGTACCGGCCACTCGTCGATCACCTTCAGTGCTTGACTCGCGTTCACCGCACAGGATGCTACTTGGGCGCAGGCGAGCGGCCGCGGAACTACCGCTTGCGCGCGACGTAGTAGTAGTTGATCGGGTCGGTGTCGATCTCGCGGACGACGATGTCGTCGAACCCGGCGTCGGTGAGCATCTCGGTCGCCAGTTCACGCCCCCACACCGTGCCCAACCCGTCGCCGTCGAGCGCGAGCGACACCGTCATGCAGTGCAGTGTCGACACGGTGTACAGGTAGGGCGCGAACGGCACGCCGATGTTGTTCTCGACATGGGTCGACGCCTTGATGTCGACCATCAGGAAGATCCCGCCCGGCCGCAGCGCACGGTAGATGTTCGCCAGCACCCGGGCCGGGTGCGCCTGATCGTGGATCGCGTCGAATGCGGTGATCGCGTCGTAGGCCTCGGTCTCGTCGAGTTCGGCGACGTCACGCGCGACGAACGTGGCGTTGCTCAGGTTCAGACGGGTTGCCTCGTCGCGTCCGGTGGCCAGGCCCTCCTCGGAGAAATCGAGGCCGGTGACCCGGCTGGCCGGGAAAGCCTGGGCGATCACGTTCACCGCATGCCCGCTGCCACAACCGATGTCGGCCAGGTCCGCGCCTTCACGCAGCCGGCCGACCAGGCCGTCGGCCATCGGGAGGATGACATCGATCAGCGCGGCATCGAACACCTCGCCGCTCTGCTCGGCCATCAGCCGGTGGAACCGTGGGTATTCGCTGTAGGACAGGCCGCCACCGGTGTGGAACCGGTCGACGATCTTCTGCTCGACCTCGGCCAGCAGCGGGATGAACTGCGCGACCCGGGCGAGGTTGTCGGGCCCGGCCGCGCGGGTCAGCACCGCGGCCCGATGCTCGGGCAGGTGGTAGGCCCGCTGCTGCGGCGCGTAGTCGATCACCCTGGCGGCGACCAGACCGCCGAGCCACTCGCGCACGTAGCGCTCGTTGAGCCCGGCCGCGTCCGCAATCTCGACGCTGGTGGCAGGCGGCAGCCCCCGCATGGTGTCGAAGAGCCCGGTCTGGTGCCCGATCGACAGCAGGATCGCCGTGCTGGCCTTGTCGAGGCTCTCGACCACGCGTGCGGCGAAATCCTCGGTGGTGTCCGGGGCGGTGTCTGAAATGGTGGTGGAGGTGGTGTCTGACACGGCAGCCTCGCTCGGATTCGCATCTAGCGTCGTCATGCCCGAGACGCTATGGCCGGGGCCCCCTCCGCGGCATCGGCCGAACCACGCGTCGCACCGACACCGGATGGCACAAACAATGTACGGCCATCAGCCCGTTCAGTTCGGCAGTCTGCCCATACCGGTGCGTTCCGGCAGGTCCCTATTGACTCCGTCACTCCGCCCATCTTACAGTGGTGACGTTCACTTACTGAACGCCTCGATCATTTATCGAACGGAGTTGAAATGACGCCACAGCGCATGCGGTTGCTCGCCTTCGACTTCCAGGGACCGGCCCATCTCTCCGCGGGACTCTGGCGGCATACCGACGACCAGAGCAGCGGATACAAGCGACTCTCCTACTGGACCGAGTACGCAAAGATGCTGGAGGAGGCCCGGTTCGACGGGATCTTCTTCGCCGACAACGTCGGCTACCACGACATCTACCAGGGCAACGCCGACGCGGCCCTCGCCGACGCCGCCCAGGTGCCCGCCAACGACCCGTTCATGGTGATCTCGGCGATGGCCGCGGTGACCGAGAACCTCGGCTTCGGCATCACCAGTTCGACGTCCTACGAGCATCCGTACGCGCTGGCCCGCAAGTTCGCCACACTCGATCACCTGACCGGGGGCCGCGTCGGCTGGAATGTCGTCACGTCCTACTCCGACAGCGCCGCGCGCAATCTGGGTACCGGACAACAGGTTCCACACGACGAGCGCTACGACATGGCCGCCGAGTTCATCGATGTCTGTCTCAAGCTGTGGGAAGGATCGTGGCAGGACGACGCCGTGGTCCGCGACGTCGAACGGTGCATGTACGCCGATCCGACCCGCGTGCACAACATCGAGCACCGCGGCAAGTACTTCACCGTGCCGGGTTTCGCGTTGTGTGAACCGTCGCCGCAGCGGACGCCGGTGTTGTTCTTGGCCAGCGGATCCTCGAAGGGCCTCAAGCTCGCGGCCGCCACCGCCGAGGCCGTGTTCGTCAACGCGGTGTCCATCCCGGCGCTGAAGAAGCAGGTCGACGCGCTGCGCTCGCTGACCGTCGAGGCCGGCCGCGACCCGGACAGCATCAAGGTGCTGCAGATGCTCAACGTCGTCGTCGCCCCGACCGACGAGGCCGCGCACGAGAAGTACGAGTCCTATCGCAAGCTGGTCAACTACGCCGGCGCGATGGCCCGCTACAGCGGCTGGACCGGCCTGGACATGGCCCAGTTCGACCCCGACGTTCCGCTCAAGCACGTCAAGACCAATGCCGGCCAGACCATGGTGGACCTGTTCTCGAAGATGGATCCCGACAAGGTGTGGACGCCGCGCGACATCGCCGAGTTCGTCGGCATCGGCGGCACCGGCCCGACCATCGTGGGATCCCCGAGCACCGTCGCCGACGAGCTGACCCGCTGGATGAACGAGACCGGCATCGCCGGGTACAACCTGGCGCACGCCGTGAAGTACCGGGACATCGCCGATTTCATCGAACTGGTCGTGCCCGAACTGCAGCGCCGCGGCCTGATGTGGAGCGAGTACGAGGGGTCCTCGCTGCGCGAAAAGCTCTACGGTCCAGGGGTTGTCCGGGTCCGCGAGGATCATCCGGGACGCCGTTTCGCAGCCCAGGCACCGGTGGCGGTGTGACCGTGCTGGCCACCGAACTCGATCAGGTCGCCGCGGCGCTGCGCACCGCGCGCAGGGACCGTCGGCCGGTCACCGCACCCACCGCCACCTGGCCCGCGCTCGATGCGGACGCCGCCTTCGAGGTCCAGCGCATCAACGTCGATCTCGCCGTGGCCGGCGGCGACCGCGTCGTCGGTCACAAGCTCGGCAACATTGCCAAGGCGATGCAGGACGCGTTCGGCCTCGACCAGCCCGACTACGGATTCCTGCTGGCCAGTACGTTCGCCTATGAGGGCACCACGCTGGCGCGCGAAAGCTACATCGAACCGTTCGTCGAACTCGAGCCGGCGTTCGTGCTCGGGCGCGACCTGCGCGGGCCGAATGTCACTGTGGCCGAAGTCATCTCGGCGGTGGACTATGCGCTGCCCGCGATCGAGATCATCGACTCGCGGGTGCAGAACTGGGCGATCGATCTTCCGGACACGTTGGCCGACAACGGTTCCACCGGCTCGGTCCTGCTCGGCGGCACACCGCGACCCATCACCGAACTGTCGCTGCGCAACACCCGCGGCGCGCTGTACTTCAACGGCCGTGAGGTGATCACCGGCAACACGGGTCACATCCTCGGCAACCCCGTGAATGCCGTGGCCTGGCTGGCCAACCGCCTGGCCGACTACGGCATCGGATTCGAGGCCGGGCAGGTGATCCTGCCCGGCAGCTGCCTGCAGGCGGTACCGATGAACGAGCCAGGCCGATGGGAAGGCGTGTTCGACGGATTCGGCGGCGTCGGTTTCGAGGTCGCTGTCACCGGGTGAGCACCACTCACTCGGCGCCGTCCTGCCACAACGCGTCGACCAACCGGTCGACGATCTGCTGCATGTACTGCAACGCTTCCGGAATCCGGTCGCGACCGAAGCGATAGCGTGGCGCGTTGATGGTCAGGATCGCGATCATGGTGCCCGACGCGTCGCGGATGGGCCGGGACAACGACAGCAGGCCCTCCTCGAGCTCGTTGTCGATCACCCCGAAGCCTTGCTCACGGATCTGCTGCAGTTCCCGCATCAGTGCCTTGCTGTCGGTGATGGTGTGCTCGGTGTAGGCCGGAAGTTCCTCGGGCAGAAGCGTCATCACCTTCTCGGGCGGCATCTCCGCCAGCAGCACCTTGCCGGATGAGCTGGCATGCAGCGGCCACTGCTGACCGACCATGTGTTGCGCCATGCCCGAGCCCATGCCGACCAGGTGTGATCCGAACGCTTCGGCGACCAGGTCGAGGCCGTCGTGAGAGTTCGGCACCGACATCGACACCGTCTCGTTGAACTTGTCGGCGAGTTCCTGCAGGAGCGGCTGGACGCGCGCCACCAGACCCGCATACGGATCCGCCTGCCTGCCCAACCGGGCCAGGTCCCAGCCGAGGACGTAGTTGTTGTCGATCCGGTCCACCAGGCCGCTGCGCTCCAGACTGTAGAGCAGCCGGAAGGCCGTGGGCCTGGAGATGCCCGCGGCTTTGGCCAGCGTGGTGACCGTGGCGCCGGTGCGCGGTTGCGCGGCGATCTCACGCAGCAGGCGGACCGCCTTCGTCACCGATTTGTTGACCAGATCCGCGGGCTCGGCGGCCTCGACCATGACAATCCTTCGCTGTCGACATCTGCACGATGTCGTCCAGCATAGCCACTATGCGTTCAAATTGTGAACGCATAGTGGCCGTGGCGGACCGAAATCCTCAGAACGCCGCCCGCCCCCACGACTGTGATTGTCCCGCTTGGTTTGTCGTACGCGGCAGCGACATCGGGTTGGTGTCCCGCAGCTGCTCGGGCAGGAGGTCGGCCGGCGCGTCCTGGTAGGCGACGGGGCGCAGGAAGCGGTTCATCGCGGCGGTGCCCACCGAGGTGTGCGCGACCGCCGTCGTCGCCGGATACGGACCACTGTGGTTCTGGGCCGGGGTGACCGCGACGCCGGTCGGCCAGCCGTTGAACACCAGGCGTCCGGCCCGACGCGCCGCCACCCGCACCAGCGCGCGCAACTCGTCCCGCGCGGCGGCATCAAGGTCCGTTGCCGTGTGCACCGTGACCGTCAACGAGCCTTCGAGGCGCGACAGAATCTCGTGCACGTCGGCGGCACCGGTGTATTCGACGATGACGGCGGTGGGCCCGAAGGTTTCCTCGAGCAGGGTCTGCGCGTTGGCCAGCAGAACGGACGTGTCGGTGCGCAGCAGCGTCGGGCTGAACGACGGCACTGCGCCCTCGCCCGGCTCCTCGCCACCGTCGACCAGGACGTCGACACCGTCGACTCGCCGGACCACGTCGATCCGGCTGCGGAAGCCGTCGGCGATCTTGGTGGTGAGCAGCCGCGCGGCAGGCACCTCGGCGGTCAGTTCCGCGATCCGCTCGACGAGCGCGGACCCCTGCGGTACCAGCAGCAGCCCGGGCTTGGTGCAGAACTGTCCCGCGCCCAACGTGAACGATCCCACGAAACCGGTTGCGATTTCCTCGATTCGGTCCGCCGCCGCACCTTCGGTGATGACGGCCGGGTTGATGCTGCCGAGCTCACCGTAGAACGGGATGGGGTTCTTGCGTCCCGCGGCGATGTCGAACAACGCCCGCCCGCCCGGGACCGAGCCGGTGAAGGCGGCCGCCGCGATCCGCGGATCTTGCAGCGCGCGGACCCCCGCGTCGACACCGGTGATCATCGCGAAGACCCCGGCGGGCGCGCCGACCTCGTTCAACGTCTGGGCGACGAGCTCGGCGGTCGCCGCCGAGGTGCGCGGGTGGCCGGGGTGCGCCTTGACGATCACCGGACAGCCGGCGGCCAGCGCGGAGGCGGTGTCGGTACCGGCCACCGAGAACGCGAACGGGAAATTGCTCGCGGCGAACACCAGCACCGGGCCGATGGGCACCAGGTAACGACGCAGATCCGGTCGCGGGCCGAGGACGAAGTCGGGGTCGGGATAATCGATCACCACATCGAGGAACCGTCCGGCGAGCAGTTCCTCGGCGAACATCCTCAACTGCACGCCGGTGCGCGCGATCTCCCCGCGCAGACGCGCCTCCGGCAGGCCGGTCTCCGCACCGGCGACGGCGACCAGGGAATCGGTTCGTGCCGAAAGGGCATCGGCGAGGGCGACCAGCACCTTCCCCCGCTCGCGGGGCGCGCGGTCTTCCCACTCGGGTGCCGCGGCGGCGGCGCCGTCCAGGGCCTGCTCCAGCTCGCGGTCGGTGGTCTCGGCGCGTTCGTCGAGCAACGTCATTTTGCGGTATCTCCTCTGGTCTGTTGTCACACCGCGACGGGTCTGCGGTAGCCGCCGAGGCGTCCCTTGTGGAACACCAGGGGCTCGCCGTCGCCGCTGTCCATGGCGGTGACCTCGGCGACGACGATGACGTGGTCCCCGCCGTCGAGTTCGTGAACCGCCCGGCATTCGACCCAGGCGTGGGCTCCGGCGATACGTGGCGCACCGGCCGGGGACTGCGTCCACTCGACGAAGGCGAACTTGTCGGGGTTCTTGCTGGACAGGGCCTTGCACACATCCTCCTGGCCGGCCGCGAGGATGCTGGCGCACAACCGGCCCGCGGTCCGGAGCTTGGGCCAGCTGGTCGAGGTGTGGGCGACGCTGAAGCTCACCAGCGCAGGCTCCAGGGACAGCGAACCGAAGGTGCCCACGACCATGCCCCACGGTTGGCCGGTGTCGGGCAGGATCGCCGACACGGCGACGACGCCGGTCGGCAGGTGTCCCATCACGCTGCGGTAATGCGTCTGCTCTATCGGTGAAGGCATTACAGTGTCCTTCCTGGCCGGCCAGCGTTCGTTCGTTATATGAACGCTATGTTCGAATTCGTGCGAACCAATCGTGCGATGCCCATCACAGGATGTCAATACCGTCGGTCGGCCCGGACCGAAGCACCTGCCGCGCTGCGCCTCGGGTTGGCGGCTTCTCCATTCGCCTGAAAACCGAGAATGCCCAGGTGCCAGCCCATCCAGGAGTGGCGCCGGCGACCCAGGCGTCCCGGATGTGACCCAGGGTTGTTGACGCCCGACTGAGCGCTATGTCACAATTCGGCCGTTCCGTTCATAATCTGAACACTGCACGGCAGGCCATCAGCGGCCAGACAACCCCCAAGCAGCCGAAGATCAGGTTCGGCCCTCTTCTCCAGAAGGTTGTAAAGCACGATGCTCCTACCCCGCCGTCGCCTCGCTGCGGCAGACACCGAAATCCCTGTGGCCACGATGGCTTCCATCGGCGACGAGGCGTCGGTCCTGACGCCCACGCCCACCCAGGAAGCCGGCACGAACCCGGACGAGATGCAGAAGGCCAAGCGCCGCTTCCGGTTCAAGCTCACCGGTGTCATCGCCGGCGGCATGTTCATCGACGGCTACATCCTCGGTGTCATCGGCACCGTCATCGGCGTCATCGCCGTGGACCTGAACATGTCATTGGTGTGGGAAGGCCTCATCGGATCGTCGGCGCTGGTCGGCATCTTCATCGGCGGCCCGCTCGGCGGATGGCTTGCCGACAAGCTCGGCCGCAAACCCCTCTTCACCGTCGACCTCGCCATCTTCATCATCGGCTCGGTACTGCAGTTCTTCGTCGACTCCGCCTGGCAGCTGTTTCTGGTGCGGCTGCTCATGGGCATGGCGATCGGCGCCGACTACTCGGTCGGCTGGCCGCTGCTGGCCGAGTTCGCGCCGAAACGCATCCGCGGCAAGCTGATGGCGATCACCGAAGTGGCCTGGTACGTCGGGTTCGTCAGCGCCTTCATCGTCGGCTACGCGGTGAGCACGGCCACCGACGCCGACTGGCGCCTCATCCTCGGCACCAGCACAGTCCCCGCCATCATCCTGTTCCTGGCCCGGCTCGGTCTACCCGAATCCCCGCGCTGGCTGATGAACCAGGCCCGCACCGAAGAGGCCCGCCGGATCGCCACGGAGTACATCGAGGATCCCGACGACATCGTGGACTGCGACCGGGAAACCACCAGCGAAGGCAAGTTCCGGATGTTGTTCTCGCCGCAGTACCGCCGGGCCACCACCTTCATCTCGGTCTTCTGGTTCTGCGCCGTCGCACCGTACTTCGCCATCGCCACCTTCGCGGCCAGCGTGCTCGCTCTCTACGGCCTCGGTGACGGCCTGCTGGGCGCCATCGCGATCAACGGACTCGCGCTCGCCGGCGTCGTGGTCTCGGTCATGCTCATCGAGCGCATCGGCCGCCGCAAGCTGATCATCCCGCAGCAGTGGATCTGCGCGATCGTGCTGCTGGTCATCGGCCTGTGGACCTCGGCGCCACCGCTGGTGACCCTGCTGTGCTTCCTGGTGTTCGCGTTCTTCAACGCTATGTACACCGCGTTGACCGGCGTTTTCCCGGGCGAGATCTTCCCCACCGAGATCCGCGGCGCCGGAACGGGTTTCGCCACCGCATTCAGCCGCATCGGCGGCGCCCTCGGCACCTTCGCGCTGCCGTGGTCGATGGAGAACCTCGGCGTGGGCACCACGATGCTGCTGGCCGCAGGCATCTGCGTCGTCGGCGCCGTGGTGTCACAGACACTCGCACCGGAAACCATGGGCCGCGCTCTCAGCGAAACCTCCGCACCGCACCGCAGCTAGACCTGCACACCACGTACGACAGGAACTTCCGAATGCTCTCGTCCATCACCGAAGCCATCCAAGCGCTCGCCCACAGGAAGATGGTGGTCGTCGTCGACGACGAGAACCGCGAGAACGAGGGCGACCTGATCATGGCCGCCGAGCACGCGGACACCGACGCCGTGGCGTTCTTCCTGCAGTACACCTCCGGGTTCCTCTGCGTGGCGATCGAGGAGTCCCGCGCCGCAGAACTTGCCCTGGAGCCCATGGCCCGCACCAACACCGACCGGCACCGCACCGCGTATCTGGTGACCGTCGACTACACCCGCGGCACCACCACCGGCATCAGCGCGGGCGATCGCGCGGCAACGGTGCGGGCCCTGGCCGACCCGACGACCGACCCGGGCGATCTGTCGCGGCCCGGCCACATCGTCCCGCTGCGGGCCAGGCCCGGCGGCGTGCTGGAGCGGGCGGGGCACACCGAGGCCGGTGTCGACCTGTGCCGGGCGGCCGGGTTGAGCGGGGCCGCCCTGCTGTGCGAGATCGTGACACCGGATCGGCGAAACATGATGCGCCGCCCCGATCTCGAGCGGTTCGCCGGGCGGCACGGCCTGCCCATCGTCTCCATCGAGGCGCTGCGGGCATGGCGCGCACCGGGTGGTTCCACGCCGGCGGCCGCACGCCCCGACGCCGTGGTGCGGTCGGGCCAGAGCACCCTGCCCACCGAGACCGGCACGTTCCACGCGATCGCCTACCGGTCCTCGCGCGGCGACAACGAGCATCTGGCGTTGGTCATGGGCGATCCCGCGTCGGCACCGGCGCCATTGGTGCGGGTGCACAGCGAATGCCTCACCGGTGATCTCGCGGGCTCGCTGCGGTGCGACTGCGGCAGCCAGTTCCAGAACGCGTTGCGCGCCATCGCCGATGCGGGCACCGGTGTGCTCATTTACCTGCGCGGCCACGAGGGCCGCGGCATCGGACTGGGCAACAAGCTGCGCGCGTATCAACTGCAGCAGCACGAAGGCCTCGACACCGTCGACGCCAACGTGAGCCTGGGCCTGCCCGTCGACAGCCGCAGCTTCGAGGATGCCTGCCAGATCCTCGATGATCTCGGCGTCGGCGCGGTACGGCTGATGACCAACAATCCCGACAAGATCCACGCGCTCACCGAGCACGGAATCACCGTGGTCGAGCAGGTCGCCCACGAGGTGACACCGGGCTACCACAACCGCGGCTACCTCGCCGCCAAACGGAACCGGCTCGGCCACACCCTGCAGCAGATCGGCTGACCCGCAGCCGGTTTCACCCATATCACGAAAGGACGCTCAATGACTCTGGACACCACCACCACCGTCGAGACCCGCCCCGCTCCGTTCACCTGGGCGCAGTCGGCCCAGTACAGCCAGGGCGTCAGGGCCGGCGACCTGGTGTTCACCTCCGGCCAGGCCGGTTACGACGACGCGGGCAACCTGGTGGAGGGCGGCTTCGAGGCGCAGGCCCGCCAGGTGCTACGCAACATCCAGATGATCCTCGAGCAGCACGGCGCATCGCTGGAATCCGTGGTCAAGCTGACCGCCTATCTGGGTGACAAGGCCGACTTCGAGGCCTTCAAGAAGGTGCGCGGGGAGTTCTTCTCCAGCCCGTGGCCCGCGGTGACGGCAGTCCAGAACGACTTCCTGGTCGAGGGCATGCTAGTCGAGATGGACGCGGTTGCCGTGGTCGGCGGGCGCCGGGTCCACGTCGACGGCACCGAGTGATCATGTCTGCACACCTGTTTCCCCGACTCTTCAGCCCCCTGCAGGTCGGCCCGGTGACGTTGAAAAACCGGATCTTCTCCTCCGGGCACGACACCGTCATGGTGCACGACGGGCGGATCACCGACCGCTTCGTCGCCTATCACCGGGCCCGAGCGGCCGGCGGCGCCGGGCTGATCGTGTTGCAGGTGGCGGGGATTCACGAATCCGCCCGGTACACCTCGCACACACTGATGGCGACCGACGACAGCTGCATCCCGGGATATCGGCAGGTGGTCGAGGCCTGCCACGAACACGGCTGCGCGGTGTTCGGGCAGGTCTTCCATCCGGGCCGCGAGATCATCGAGTCCCAGGACGGCGCGCTGCCGGTGGCCTACGCACCGTCGGCGGTACCCAACGAACGGTTCCGCGTCATGCCGAAACCCATGTCGCGAGCCATGATCGCCGAGGTGATCGACGGCTATGCCGACGGCGCTGCCCGACTGCAGCGCGCAGGCCTCGATGGGGTCGAGATCGTGGCCAGCCACGGCTACCTGCCCGCCCAGTTCCTCAACCCCGAGGTGAACCGCCGCACCGACGAGTACGGCGGTGGCCTCGACAACCGCATGCGGTTCCTGCGCGAGGTCATCGCGGCGGTCCGCAGCGCGGTTGGTACCGGATTCGTGGTGGGCGTGCGGGTCTCGGGTGCCGAGCACAACTCGGCCGAGGCCGACGAGGTCACCGAGATCGTCAAGATCTGCCAAACCCTGGACAGCGACGGCCAACTCGACTACGTCAACGTCACCGAAGGGACATCGGCCAGCCGGGTGGGCTCGCTGCACATCGTCCCGCCGATGAGCGAGGAAGCCGCCTACACCGCGCCATCGGCGGCGAAGATCAAACAGGTCATGTCGATTCCGGTGTTCGTGGCAGGCCGGATCAACCAACCGCACGAGGCCGAGACGGTGCTGGCCGCCGGTCAGGCCGACGCCTGCGCGATGACCCGGGCGCTGATCTGTGACCCGGCCATGCCGATGAAAGCTCAGCAGCAGCATCCCGACGAGATCCGGGCATGTATCGGCTGCAACCAGGCATGCATCGGCCACTTCCAGCAGGGATACCCGATCTCCTGCATCCAGCGGCCGGAAACCGGGCGCGAGATCGAGTTCGGTACCACGATCGCGGTGCGACGGGCCAAGGACGTGATGGTGATCGGCGGCGGCCCGGCCGGGATGAAGGCGGCGTCCATCGCGGCGCAACGCGGCCACCACGTCACCCTGTACGAGGCCGGCGGGCGGCTCGGCGGCCAGGTGCTGCTTGCCGAGAAGCTGCCGGGCCGGGCCGAGTTCGGTGGGGCGGCAACCAATCTGGAATCCGAGCTGCAGCGGTACGGCGTCATCGTGAAGACCCGGGTGACGGTCGATGCGGCGCTGGTCGCCCAGGCGCGGCCCGACCACGTCATCGTCGCGACCGGGGCCCGTCCCTACACGCCCGGGCTGGAACTCGACGGCGCGATGCCGGTGGCCAATGCGTGGGACGTCATTTCCACCAACGGCTCCGATACCCCGAAGGGACGCGTCGTGGTGGCGGACTGGCGCGGTGACTGGACCGGGCTCGGCGTCGCCGAGCTGCTGGCCCAGACCGGTCGCAAGGTCACATTGTGCGTCAACGGCTACGCCGCAGGCGAAAACCTGCAGCAGTACACGCGGATCGCGATGCTGCGGTCGGCAACCGAGGCCCGGGTGCAGATCATCCCCCATGCCCGGTTGTTCGGCGCCGACGACGACACGGTGTATCTGGTCAACACGCTGACCGGCGAGCCGATCATCCTCGATGACGTCGACGGATTGGTGCTCGCGTTGGGACATCAGCAGGACGACGCGTTGTGCACGGAATTGGAAGCGGCCGGTATACCCTTCACCGCAATCGGTGACTGCATGGCACCTCGCACGGTCGAAGAGGCCACCCTGGAGGGCCTGCAGGCGGCGTTCGCCCTCGCCTAGATCGCGACGGAGGAGGAGTACGTGGATTTGGGGCTGTCCGGCAAGGCGTTCGTGGTCACGGGTGGCAGTGAGGGCTTGGGGTTCGCCTCGGCACGGGCACTGGTACGCGAGGGTGCTGCGGTGACCGTGTCGTCCCGCTCGGAGAGCAAGGTCGCCGACGCCGTGACACAGCTCAGCGCCGACGGACGCGCCCACGGCGTCGCAGCCGACAACGGCGATCCGGCGTCGGCGCAACGGCTGGTGGCCTCGGCATTGACGCAGTGGGGCCGGCTCGACGGGCTTGTGGTCAGCGTCGGCGGGCCGCCGCCATCGACCGCGCTCGGCGCCGCCGACGAGGACTGGGAAAGTTCCTTCCGGTCAGTGTTTCTCGGTGCCATCCGGCTGGTGCGCGCCGCCGCCGACGCGATGACCGAAGGCGGCGCCATCGTCCTTGTGCTCTCGACGTCGGTGAAAAGCCCGCTGACCGGTCTGGGCATCTCGAACGGATTGCGGCCCGGCCTGGCCATGGCCGCCAAGGACATGGCCGAGGAGCTCGCACCGAAAAACATCCGCGTGGTCAGCATGCTGCCTGGCCTTTTCGACACGGCGCGCGGAGCCGGCGCCACCCGCCGGGAACTGGACAACATTCCCATGGGCCGCATCGGTGACCCGGCGGAGTTCGGCCGGGTCGCCGCGTTCCTGGCGTCGCCGGCCGCGTCCTACATCACCGGTTCGGCGATCGCCGTCGACGGCGGGGCGCTGCGCGCTTTGTGAGCATCCCACGCCCCACGGTGTTACGGAGTCGGGTCCCGCGGTGGTAAGAAACAACCCTCGTCACCTCTGTAGCACCCTCGGGTGCGCACCGCTAGGTTAGAGACCATGCCTCAGACTGTGCGCGGTGTGATTTCTCGGAGTAAGCAGCAGCCCGTCGAGTTGGTCGACATCGTGATCCCGGATCCGGGTCCGGGTGAGGTGGTGGTGGACATCATCGCGTGCGGGGTCTGCCACACCGATCTCACCTACCGCGAGGGCGGCATCAACGACGAATTCCCGTTCCTGCTCGGCCATGAGGCCGCGGGCACCGTCGAATCGGTCGGCGAAGGCGTCACCAACGTCGCCCCGGGCGACTTCGTGATCCTCAACTGGCGCGCGGTGTGCGGGCAGTGCCGCGCCTGCAAACGCGGACGGCCGCACCTGTGCTTCGACACGTTCAACGCCGCGCAGAAAATGACCCTGACCGACGGCACCGAACTCACCCCCGCCCTGGGCATCGGCGCGTTCGCCGACAAGACCCTGGTACACCAGGGCCAGTGCACCAAGGTCGACCCCGCCGCCGACCCGGCCGTGGCCGGGCTGCTGGGCTGCGGGGTGATGGCAGGCATCGGCGCGGCGATCAACACCGGCGCGGTCACCCGCGATGACACCGTGGCGGTGATCGGCTGCGGCGGTGTCGGCGACGCCGCCATCGCCGGCGCGGCCCTGGTCGGCGCCAAGAAGATCATCGCCGTGGACATGGACAACACGAAGCTCAACTGGGCCCGCGAGTTCGGCGCCACCCACACCATCAACGCCAAGGAACTCGACGCGGTGGAAACCATTCAAGATCTCACCGACGGGTTTGGCGCCGATGTGGTGATCGACGCCGTGGGCCGCCCGGAAACCTGGAAGCAGGCGTTCTATGCCCGCGATTTGGCCGGCACCGTCGTGCTGGTCGGCGTGCCGACTCCGGATATGAAGCTGGAGATGCCGCTGATCGACTTCTTCTCCCGCGGCGGGGCGCTGAAATCCTCGTGGTACGGCGACTGCCTGCCCGAACGCGACTTCCCCACCCTCATCTCCCTGTACCTGCAGGGCCGCCTGCCGCTGGAGAAATTCGTCTCCGAACGCATCGGCCTCGACGCGATCGAAGACGCCTTCCACAAAATGCACTCAGGTGAGGTGCTGCGCTCGGTAGTGGTGCTGGACCGATGAGGGCCTGCCCGAAGAGGAGATCAGCATGACCGGGCCCGCACAGATCACCCGGGTCGTCACCAGCGGCACGTTCAGCCTCGACGGCGGCACCTGGGACGTCGACAACAACATCTGGCTCGTCGGCGACGACAACGAGGTCATCGTGTTCGACGCCGCCCACACCGCCCAACCCATCATCGACGCGGTCGCCGGGCGCAACGTGGTGGCGATCGTGTGCACCCACGGCCACAACGACCACATCACCGTCGCCCCGCAGCTGGCCCAGCACCTCGACGCCCCAGTACTGCTACACCCCGGCGACGACATGCTGTGGCGAGACATCCACCCCGACAACGACTTCCGCCCCGTCGACGACGGGCTCGTCCTCACCGCCGGCGGCATCGAACTGCACGCCCTGCACACCCCGGGACACTCACCGGGCTCGGTGTGCTGGTCGATCCCCGACCTGAACGCCGTGATCTCCGGAGACACCCTGTTCCAGGGCGGCCCGGGCGCCACCGGACGGTCCTACTCGGACTTCCCGACCATCCTGTCGTCCATCAAGAACCGCCTGGGCATGCTGCCCGAACAGACCGTCGTCTACACCGGCCACGGCGACACCACCACCATCGGCGACGAGATCATCCACTACGACGACTGGGTCAAACGCGGCCACTGAAACCCGCGAGGGTTCTGATCACGGTGAGCCAGTACCTGGGCCCGGATCGGCCGTGGCCCCATAGTGTCTGGCATGACGACATCGAGTGGGCGTACCGCGGCGATCATCGGTGCCGGGCAGACCGGCGTCACCGCGGCTCTGGGCTTGCTGGACAACGGGTTCGACGTCACGGTCTACAGCGATCGGGACCAGCAGAGCCTGCGTGACGCCGTGCCCGCCACCGGCACGGCGCTCATCTTCGGCGAAGCGCAGCGCGCCGAGGAGTCGCTGGGACTCAACACGTACCTGGCGACCGGGCCCACCTCGACCGGGCAGAGTGTGCGGGTGCTCAACCCGCACAACGACACTCCCGAGGAGGTCGCGTTCGACGCGTCGTTCTCGGGTTTCCGTGGCATCGCGGTCGATACCCGCCTCAAGGCCGACGACCGGCTGACGTTGTTCCAGCAGCGCGGTGGGCGTTTCGTGGTCGAACCGGTCGACCCGGCGCGCCTCGACGTCATCGCGGGCGAGGCCGATCTGACGCTGGTCGCCACCGGGCGCGGCGGCCTGTCGCACCTGTTCCCGATCGACCCGAGACGCACCGCCTACGACCGGCCCCAGCGCACGCTGTTGACGGTGACGCTCACCGGATTGCCGCACACCGCCGAGGTTTTCGCGCACCGCAGCCCCGAGGGCAGCGCGCACAACGCGTTCACGGTGGTCACCGACCAGGGCGAGGCGTACCTGGGTGGGTACCTGCACAAGGACGTCGGACCGTCGTGGGCGTTTCTCGGCTGGGCCCGCCCGGGCAGCGACTGGGAGCGCCGGTTCGGCGCCGCCGACGGCCCGGCCGGTGCCCTGGCGATCGTCAACGACCTGTACCGCGACTACATCGACTGGGACGCCCCCGAGGTGAGCGTCCTGCGGGTGATCGAGGAGGATCCGCACTCGTGGCTCAGGGGCGCGGTGACGCAGGTGGTGCGCGCCGGCGTCGGACGCACCGCGAGCGGGCACCCGGTGGCCGCGCTCGGCGACACCGCGGTGTCCTACGACCCGATCGCCGGCCAGGGTGCACAGGGTGGGCTGATCCAGGCCGCCGCGTTGGTGCACAGGGCCGCCGGGCACGACGGCCCGTTCGACGAGGCTTGGCTACAGGCCGCGTTCGACGAGTTCTATGTCCGGCGCGTGCGTGGCGCACAACTGGTGACGCGGCTGTTCCTCAACGATCCGGAGTTCGCCGAGCACGGCGAGCTGTTCTTCGGGGCGGCGAGCGCGAGCAGCCGGTTCGCGTCGAATCTGTTCGGCCTGCTGGACGACCCGCGGCGGTTCGAGCCCGCGGCTGCGTCGGCCGCCGCGGCCAGGGACTTGATCACCGAGTTCGCCGGGGAACCCGCCGACGAGGTGCTCGCCCGGTTCGTCGCGGCGGGCAGGTTCGAGCGGTCCCGCCTCGCGGTGCCCGCTGTCTGATCCCTGGGCGGCTGATCCTGGCGGAAGTGCGTCACGGCCCCGTAATTGGCGACTACCGTCGTGGGTGTCCGGCAATGCCCAGGAGAGATGCCATGGCCCGCGACGAGGAGGCGCCGACGCCCGTCGATTCGCCGATGCGGTACATATTGGTCATCATCTTCGTCGTGGGAATGCTCAGCGGTCTGTGGTTGCCTCGGCGGCGGGGATAGCCGTGCCCGAGTTCAGAGTTGCCGTCGACCCCGAGCCCGGTGATCACCCGGCGAAGTCGCGGGCGCCGCGCCCGCACGCCGCTGGGCTCAACTCGGCGATCGCGTTGTTGGAGCAGGCCGCACGAACGGTACCGCTTCCCGAGGCGCGCTACCCCATCGTCATCGCCGACTACGGCGTGGGCACGGGCCGCAACTCGATGCGCCCGATCACCGCGGCCATCGCCGCGCTGCGGGGCCGCACCCGGCCCGAGCATTCGGTGCTGGTGACGCACACCGACAACGCCGACAACGACTTCACCGCGGTGTTCCGCGGCCTGGCCGACAACCCGGATTCGTATCTGCGCCGCGACGCCTCGACGTACCCGTCGGCGGTGGGCCGGTCGTTCTACACCCAGATCCTGCCGTCGAAGTCGGTGCATGTCGGGTGGTCGGCGTGGGCCATCGTGCGGGTCGGCCGGATGCCGATGCCGGTGCCGGACCACATCGTTGCGTCGTTCAGCGAAGATCCGCAGGTGGTGGCGGCGTATGCCCGGCAGGCCGCGTTCGACTGGCACGAGTTCGTCGCGTTCCGTGGGCGCGAACTCGCCTCGGGAGCGCAGTTGGTGGTGTTGACCGCGGCGCTCGGTGACGACGGCGACTTCGGGTACCGCCCGCTGTTCGCGGCGGTGATGGACACGCTGCGCGAGTTGGTTGCCGACGGTGTGGTGCGCGAGGACGAAGTGCACGAGATGTCGCTGCCGATCGTCGGCAGGCGAGCCAACGATTTCATGGCGCCGTTCGCCCCGTCGGGCCGGTTCGAGCGGTTGTCGGTAAGCCATCTCGAGGTGTACGACGCCGAGGACGTCATCTTCAGCAGCTACCAGAAAGACCGGGATACAAGCGCTTTCGGGCTCCGGTGGGCCGACTTCTGCCGGTTCACGTTGTTCAACGATCTGGGCACGGCGCTTGGGGACGACCCGGTGCGCTGCGCGCAGTTCCAGGACCGGCTGCACGCCGGGATCGCCGAGAGGTTGTCGGCGCACCCCGAGCAGATGCGGATTCCGTTGGCGCAGATCGTCCTTGAACGGCGGCGCAGCTCCGGATGATCCGACGCTACGGCATCCGACCGATCACGGCGTCGATCAGGTGCGGGCCCGGTTCCGCGAGCGCGGCGGCGAACTGGGCGGCCAGTTCCTCCGCGGTGCCTGCGCGGGTGGCGGGCACCCCGAATCCTCGTGCGACGGCGGCGAAGTCGATGTCTGGGTCGCCGATGTCGAGCAGCGAACGCGACCGGTCACCGGTCGCGGCGGTGCCCACGCGCTGCAACTCCATCTGCAGGATCGCGTAGGCGCGGTTGTTGAGGATCACGACGGTGACGTCGAGCTGCTCACGCGCCATGGTCCACAGCGCCGAGATCGTGTAGGCCGCGCTGCCGTCGGCCTGCAAGGCGATCACCGGCCGGTCCGGCGCGGCGACCGCGGCGCCGACCGCCACCGGCAGGCCCTGGCCGATCGCGCCCCCGGTGAGGGTCAGCACGTCGTGCGGCGGGGCCGACGCGGTCGCGGCGGGCAGCAGCACGCCGCTGGTGTTGGCCTCGTCGGAGATGATTGCGTTCTCGGGCAGCAGCGCGGCGATCACCAGCGGCCAGTTCTGCACGGTGAGCGGGCCGGTTGGGGCGGGCAGCGGATCGGGTTCGGGCAACGCGGCGGCTTCGGCGCCCAGTGCGTCGGCCAGTTTCTCCAGATCGGCAGGCGCGAAGGTGTGCATTTGCGCGTCGTCGGGTGCGAGCTCGCTGGGTTTGCCGGGATAGGCGAAGAACGACACCGGCTTTCGCGTCCCGGCCAGGATCAGATGCGTCGCGCCGGCCAACTGTTGTGTCGCGAACTCGCCGAGGTACTGCAGTCGGTCGATCGGCGGGACGCCGCGGCCGCGGGCCAGGCGGGCCGGGAAGGTCTCGACGAGGGTGCGGGCGCCGGTGGCGGTGTGGATGCGCGCCGCGGCGGTCAGTGCGGCCGCGTCGGCGGCCGCGCCCCCGAGCAGGATGACGACCTTCTCGCCGTGGGTGCGCAGCAGATCCGCCGCGGTGGCGACGTCGATGGTGTTCCCCGGTTCCAGGTCGGCGTGGATGCCGGTGCCGGCGTTGCTGGCCGGCACCGGTGCGGGGTCCTGCGCCGGGCCCCACGAATAGTCCGCGGGCAGGATCACCGTGGCCACTTTCCCGGGCGGCCCGAGCGCGTCGCGCACGGCATCGCGCACCGCCGCGTCGAGGTCCGCCGCCGACGCCGGTCGGTGCACCGCGCCGTGCAGCCAGGTGCCCAGTGCGTCGATGTCGGATTCGAGCGGCGCATCGAGGTGTTTGTGGTACGACGCGTGGTCGCCGACGATGTTGACCACCGGGGTGTGCGCGCGCCGCGCATTGTGCAGGTTGGCCAGTCCGTTGGCCATGCCGGGGCCCAGGTGCAGCAGCGTCGCCGCGGGTCTGCCCGCGATGCGTGCGTACCCGTCGGCCGCGCCCGTCGCGACGCCCTCGAACAGGCACAGCACGGGACGCATGTCCGGCGCGGTGTCGAGGGCCGCGACGAAATGCATCTCCGAGGTGCCGGGATTGGCGAAGCACACGTCGACGCCTTCGGCGAGCAGTCGCCGCATCACCACCTGAGCCCCGGTGCTTCCCTGCGTATCGGTCACCCGTCCATACTGGCCGCTCGACCTGGGTGGTGCCAGGACTTTCCGATCGGGCTGCACGCCAGCCGCTTTCGTGTGCGTCTAGTTCGCCGGGGCCCCGGGAAGCTGCGGCGCGGGAACCCAGGGCAGGCCAGGGATCGTCGGGTAGGGCGCGGTGGGGCTCCAGCGGGGCGGCGTGCTGGTCGGCGCCTCGGTGGTCGTCGGCGGCGGCGCCTCGGTGGTCGTCGGCGGCGGCGCCTCGGTGGTGGTCGGCGGCGGCGCCTCGGTGGTGGTCGGCGCGGGCGGCTCGACCGGCGCGGGCGTCACGGTCTGCACCACCGTTTCGGGGCTTTGGGGGGTTTCCGGCGGCGGCAACACCTCGGTGACGGTCTGCGCCGGAGCGGGTTGCTGCTCCACCGCCGCGGGAGGTGCGGCCGGGGCCGAACTTGTGGTGGTGGCCGGCGTGTCCGTCGCGGCGGGCACGGCGACGTCGCCGCTGTCGCGGTTGCCCACCAGCGCCACCGCGGCGACGACGGCCAGCACAGCCGCCGCACCCGCGCCGACGACGGCGGCGCGGCGCCGGTACCAGGGCTGCGCACCGCCGGGCTCGGCCGGTTCGGGGTCGGCGAACCGCACCTGCGGCCGCGGGCCGTACACCGACGAAGCCGGCGCCTCGTCGGCGAAGTCGTCGAGCGGTGCGACGTCGGGAACGTCCTCGGCATCCGACCACGCCAGGGCCTGCGGCGCGGCGGGCGGTTCGGGCGCCACCAGGGCCGCCGCCATGGTGGCCGTACCGGCGGCCTCGGCATCGGATGCGGCCGGTGCGAGCGCGGTCGCGTCGTCCCGCACGGTGCCGCGCGCCGCGATCAGCCCGCCGCCGATCGCCGCGGTCAGTTCGGGTTGCGCCGCGGTGATCACCGGAACCCGCAGGTGCTCCGACAGCGTGGTGGTGATCGCCGGGATGCGCGCGCCACCGCCGATGGTGGCGACGGCGGCCAGCGCGCCCGGCGGTAACCCGTTGCGCTCCAACGTGTCCTGCAGGACGGCGACGAACTCGGCCAGCGGTGCGCGCAGCACCTCGTCGAGTTCGGTGCGGGTGAGCCGCACGTCGGAGCGATGTGCGGGCAGTTCGGCGACGAGCGTGGTGGCCGACTCGGTGGACAATCGCTCCTTGGCGCGGCGGCATTCGGCACGCAACCGGCTCAGGGAGCCGATCGCCGAGGTTCCGGTCAGGTCGATGGTGCCCGCGGCCGACAGATCGTCGACGACGTGGGTCAGCAGCGCCTGGTCGATCAGCGCACCGGACAGGTCGGCGTGGCGCACCGCCGGGGCGATCGGGCGGTACCCGTCGTCGGCGTCGGCGAGCGTGATGCTCGTGCCGCTGCCGCCGAAGTCGCAGACGGCGATGATGCCGCGGGTCGGCACACCGGGATCGTCCTGCAGGGCGGTCAGCGCCGCGGTCGCGTCCGCCACGAGCGGCGCGCCGCGGAACTCGGGCCCGAGCGCAGCGCCCAGGGCGTCGACCTGGTCGGGCCGCCAGTGCGCCGGATGCGTGATGGCGACGGGTCCGGCGGGTCGCCCGCCGGACAACGCCGCAAGCAGCGCACCGAGCGCTTCGGCGACGAGCACCTCGCCGCGGTGCGTGGACCCGTCGGCGGCGACGATGCCGACGGGGTCGCCGACGCGGTCGACGAAGTCGGTGAGGATCAGGCCGCGCTCGGTGAGGTTGGGGTTCTCGCTGGGCACGCCCACCTCGGAGGGGCGGTGGGGATAGCGGGTGAGCACCGGCGACCGCGTCACCGCGGCCCGTCCCACGTGCACCGCCGTCAGCCCTGTCGCGCCGATCGACAGCCCTGTCCCGTCAACCATGTCACCCCCGTCTCGAAGGAAAACCTACCCGGTGTTCCATCTGAGTTGACCGGCGCGACGTTACTCAGCGAATGGTCCCGAATCCCGGAATGAGAGGTAGGTCCAGGGGTGTCACCCATCCGGGCAAATGTTCGTTGACGGCGGGAACGGCGTTGAGCGCGCGCAGTCCGGTCGCCAGGCACCCGGCCGCGGCGGCGTCGCGGCCGGAGCCGTCGGTGAACCTGAACGCGGTCTCCTGCGAGATGGACGGAGTGCCCTCGATGTCGACGCGGTAGACGTCGGTGTCGTTGCCGGTGGGCCAGTCCGGTGCGGCGTCGGCGCCGATGCGGTTGACGTGCTCGAGCTGGATGCGGGTCTCGCCGCGGTACACCCCGTTGATGGTGAAGCGCACGGCCGCGACGTTGCCCGCCTCGATGACGCCCTTGGCGGTCTTGCGGTCGTCGGGGGTCACCCATTTGTCCCATGTGGTGGTGATCTCGTCGAGTTCGATACCCGCGGCGTGGGCGATCATGGGAACCGTTGCACCCCAGGCGAAGATGAGGATGTCCTGGCTCTCCAGCAGCGGCCGGTGTCCGGGCGGGCGGCCGATGCCCATCTCGAACTCGTAGTCGCCGGTGTAGTTGGTGTAGTCCAGCAGTTCCGAGGCCCGCACCCGCCGGACCTCGGAGCACAGGCCCATCAGCGTCATCGGGAACAGATCGTTGGCGAACCCGGGATCGATGCCGGTGGTGAAGCACGACGACTGCCCCACCTCGCACGCCTCGGTGATGGGTTCGATCCAGTTGGGCGGGTTGAGGTGCATCCCGGGCCAGACCCACGGCGTCATGGCCGTCGAGCACACGTCGATGCCCGCGCGCAGGAAACGGGTGATCAGCGCGATGTTCGCATCGGCGTGCGCCGCGGTGGGGCCGTAGTGCACCAGCGCGTCGGGTTTGAGTGCGATGAGCGCATCGACGTCGTCGGTGGCGGTGACACCGACCGGTGCACCCAGTCCGCAGATCTCCCCGACGTCACGGCCCACCTTCTCCGGATTGCTCACCCCGACACCGACGAGTTCGAACAGCGGATGCCTGATGATCTCGGCGATCACCATGCTGCCCACGAAACCCGTGCCCCACACCACGATTCTTTTCATCACGCGCCCACGATAGGCAGTGACCGCCGCGGCGGGGCCGGTTTCGGGTGATGCCGGTCACACCGGGAATCCGGCGTCGTCGCGAGGGGGTTACCCGGAACACCGAATCAGTCGCGGTACGAAAGGAACTCTCCAGATGACGCAAGCCGGCAGCACGACTCCATTGGCGGACCGACGGGTACTCGTGACGGGAGGTTCCCGCGGCATCGGCGCAGGCATCGTGCGACGCCTGGCCGCCGACGGCGCCGCTGTGGCGTTCACCTACGGCGCCTCGGCCGCAGAGGCCGAAAAGCTCGTCGGCGATCTGACTTCAGCGGGCGCGAAAGTGACTGCGATCCAAGCGGACAGCGCGAATCCCGATCAGGTCGCGGCCGCGGTGTCACAAGCGGTCGCCGAGCTCGGCGGACTCGACGTTCTGGTGAACAACGCCGGTGTGGCGCACTTGGCGCCGGCTGAGGAGTACACCCGCGAGCAGTTCGACCATCTGGTCAACGTCAACATCGGCGGCGTGTTCTGGGCCATCCACTCCGCCCTTGCGCACCTGGGAGAAGGGTCGCGCATCATCAACATCGGCAGCATCAACGCCGACCGGGTGCACGTCCCCAATCTGTCGGTCTACGCGATGACCAAGGGGGCCGTGCAGGCCCTCACCATCGGTCTGGCACGGGAACTCGGCCCGCGTGGCATCACCATCAACAACGTGCAACCGGGTCCCGTCGACACCGACATGAACCCGGCCGACGGCGGTCTCGCCGAGGTCATGACGGCGGCGACGGCGCTGAATCGTTACGGCCATGCCGACGACGTCGCGGCGGTGGTGAGCTTCTTGGCAGGCCGGGAGTCCGGGTACGTCACCGGGGCGAACTGGAACGTCGACGGCGGCTACACCGCCTGATTCACAGCACGCTGGGCGGCGGCTTCGCGGTGTCCTTCAGGTGTGTCTTGAATTGCATTGCGCGGTAAGGCCATCCGGTGTCGGTGTGCCACTGCGACACGACCAGTCCGACACCGCCGGTGCGGTCGAGGCGGGATCCGGGCAGCACGTAGCCGCCGTACAGCTGCGCGACGCGGCACCGCCGGTGGTGCTCGTCGGGCCAGGCACAGCCGAGCACCGGGGTCTGCACCTCGGTGGTGTGCATGTCGGCCAGTGGTGAGTCGATCACCCGGTATCCCAACGCGTAGCGCGAGGCGAAGAACCCGCCGAGGATCCACTTCCCGGGTGCCAGACGGCGCAAACTCAGTTCGCCCCAACGTTCTTCGGCCGGGGTGATCGGGGTGGCGCGCTCACCCCACATCCAACGGCCGTCGGCGTGTCCCCAGTGCTGGTAGCGCGTGCGGTCACCGATGTGCCGCGGCCGCACCCGCATCAGGATGAGGCCCTTGTCGCGCTGAAAACCGGTGGCCGCCACGTACACCCAGCCGTCGTCGGGATCGTGGTCCCAGGACCAGCACTGGGCGTGACCGTCGTGCAGGTCTGCGGGGAACCTGGCCCGCTCCCCCAGGTGCTGCCAGGTCACGCCGCAGTCGTCGGAGCGCCAGATCTCGGTCCAGACGACGTTGCCGAAGCCGCGGTTGACGATGGCGTGCAGGTACAGCGAATCGCCCACGCACAGCAGGTCCGACGGGATGACGGTGCTGATCCCGCCGCGGCGCCACCCGGAGGCGGCGTCGTCGTGCACGTAGTGCCACAGTTGGCGCGCATACCCCGGGTCGGGTCCGCCCGCCCGCTCGTAGACGATCTCGTGGTCGGCGTCGCCGGTACCGATCAGCACCACCGGTGAGCGCCAATCCCCTTGTCCCACACGACGACCCGAGAAGGTGTCACCGAACACCGACACCAGCTTGCCGTCCGGCGCGAGCACCGAGGCGCCCAGATCGGCGCAGGTCACCCCGAACCGGTCGGTGCGGCCCGGTCCGGTGATGTCGGCGGCCTTGCCGTCGAGCAGCGGGAGCCTCACCCCGCGGCTCCTAGGTGCACAAACGCAGGCCCCACGGCTCGCAGTCCAGCGGGTACTGCTCGACCGGAATGGGCAGCGGCTCCTTGAAGGACAGTGTGAACGGGAACCGGTGCAGGGCGGGCGCCAGGCCGCACACCGCGTTGTTGGACACCTCGCGGGTGCCGGTCAGCGTGATGTCGTTGAACCGGTAGGTCTCCGCGATCGGCGCCCAACTGCCGTCGGCGCACTGGATGCCTTCCTTGATGTTCGTCGTGAACTGCCACTGGCCGCCGGTCATCCTGGCGTCACCGCCGCTGACCCCACGCGAGCCCTGCACGTGCAACACGCACGCCACGGGCAGGTACAGCGGTTCACGCAGATCGCCCACCACCGGCACGCAGGACGGGAAGATCGTCCATGTCGCGCCGGCAACACCCTCCTGGTTGTAGTTGTAGATGCCCTGGATGACGGGATCGGCCTGCGCCGGGCCGGCAAACCCGACCGTCACCCCCGTCCACAGTCCCAGCACGAGTGCGGGCACCGAGGCGATCGCGGCAGCCATGCGCTTGAAGGTCACAAAGGGTGAGTATCGCAGCCTTGGTGATCGTCGTCACCGGTATGGTCGCGTACGTGTCATCCCGGCGCGGGTGACGGCGGGATGATCCTGGGGGGATCGTGACGATACGACGGGCAGTCACAGCGTGGCTCGCCGTCCTCATGTTGGTGGTGACGGCCTGCTCGACGGGTGAACGGGTCGACCTCGGAGACCAGGCGTCGGGCAACCTCATCGCGGCGATCGCCGGTGAGCCCGATCAGCTCGACCCGCAGAAGACCAGCGCGTACTTCTCGTTCGAGGTGCTGGAGAACGTGTTCGACACGCTCGTCGAACCCGACGAGAACCTGCAGATGCGGCCCGCGCTGGCCGAATCCTGGGAGGTCAGCGCCGACCAGCTGACCTGGACGTTCCACCTGCGCGGCGGTGTGCGCTGGCACGACGGCACCCCGATGACCGCCGACGACGTCGTCTACTCGTACCGGCGCATCATCGACGAACAGCTCACCAATGTCGACAAGTTCAGCGCCGTCACCGACGTCAGCGCACCCGACCAGGCGACCGTGCGCATCGTCGTGGCCCATCCCACACCCAACCTGTTGACCAACCTCGGCGGGTTCAAGGGCATGGCGATCGTGCAGCGCGGCAACGTCGAGAGCGGGCAGATCGCGACCCACCCGATCGGCACCGGACCGTTCGCGTTCGCGGGCCGCAAGAGCGGGGACTCGATCACGTTGAAAGCCAACCCGCACTACTGGGGACCCGCGCCGCGGGTGTCCGGGGTGACGTTCCGGTTCATCTCCGAACCCGCGACCGCGCTGTCCGCGCTGCAGGCCGGTGAGGTCGACTGGACCGACTCGGTGCCCCCGCAGCGCGTCGCGCAGCTGCGTGACGACGATTCGCTGACGCTCGCGGTGACACCGAGCAACGACTACTGGTACCTCGCGCTCAACGAGGCCCGCGCCCCGTGGAACGACGTGCGGGTGCGACAGGCCGTCGCCTACGGCATCGACCGCGACGCGATCGCCGCGGCCACCAGCTACCGCACCGCGGCGATCAACCAGCTGGCCATCCCGCAGGGCAATCCGTGGTACACGGGCTATGACCGCTACCGCTTCGACACCGACCAGGCCAAGCGGCTGCTCGATGAGGCCGGGGCGCACCCGGACAACCTCGACATGCTGGTCACCAGCGAGTACCCCGAGACCGTCACCGCCGCGCAGATCATCGCGGACAACCTTGCGCCGCTCGGCATCACGGTGAACATCCGCACCGTCGACTTCGCGACCTGGCTGGACGAGCAGAACACCGGCAACTTCGACATGCTCATGATGGGCTGGCTCGGCAACATCGACCCCGACGACTTCTACTACGCCCAGCACCATTCCAAGGGCACCAGCAATGCGCAGAAATTCTCCGATCCGGAGGTCGACCGGCTGCTCGACGCGGGCCGCGTCGAAACCGACACCGCCAAGCGCAAAGCCATCTACGACCAGGCCGCGACCCGCATCGCCGACGAGGTCAGCTACATCTACCTGTACAACCCGTCGGTGATCCAGGCGTGGTCCAACGACCTGTCCGGCTACCACGCGCGCCGCGACGGTGCCATCCGGTTTCGCACGGCCGACCTGGGCCGAGGTGGTGAGCAGTGACTTCCGCGCCGCTTCTGGGTAACCACCCGATCGTGCGATTCCTGGCGCAGCGCCTGCTGTATTCGGCGGTGGTGCTCGCCGGCGTCCTGATCGTGGTGTTCACGCTGGTGCACCTGGTGCCCGGCGACCCGGTCCGCATCGCGCTGGGCACCCGCTACACGCCGGAGGCCTACCAGGCGTTGCGCACGGCCAGCGGCATGGACCGGCCCATCGTCGAACAGTTCTTCGGCTATATCGGGTCGGCGTTGACCGGGGATCTGGGGGTGAGCTTCCGCAACGGCGACCCGGTCACCGTGACGCTGCTGGAGCGCCTGCCCGCGACGCTGTCGCTGGGCCTGGTGGGGATTCTCATCGCGCTGGTGATCGCGATCCCGGCGGGCATCTGGTCGGCGCTGCGCGAGGGCCGGGTCAGCGACGCGATCGTGCGGGTGGCAAGCCAGTTCGGTGTGTCGATCCCGGACTTCTGGCTCGGCATCCTGCTGATCGGGTTGTTCGCGTCGGCGCTGGGCTGGCTGCCGACGTCGGGGTACCGCCCGCTGTTCGACGATCCGGGCGGATGGCTGCGCCACATCATCCTGCCCGCGCTCACGGTGGGTCTGGTGGCCGGCGCCATCATGACGCGCTACGTGCGCTCGGCGGTACTTGAGGTCGCGGCGATGGGCTATGTGCGCACCGCGCGGTCGAAAGGGCTTGCGCCACCGGTGGTCACGTTCCGCCACATCGTGCGCAATGCGCTGCTGCCGGTGCTGACCGTCACCGGCATCCAGCTGGCCACCATCCTCGGCGGGGTCATCGTGGTCGAGGTGGTGTTCGCCTGGCCAGGGCTGGGCCGGCTCGTGTTCAATTCGGTTGCCGCGCGCGACTACCCGGTGATCCAGGGCGCGGTGCTGTTCATCGCGGTGCTGTTCCTGCTGATCAATCTGCTGGTGGACGTGCTCTACGCGGTCGTCGACCCGAGGATCCGGCTGTCATGACCGTCACCGAGCAGACCCGCGTCGCGTCCTGGCGCCTGCTGCTGGCCAATCCGGTCACCGCGGTCAGCGCCGCGGTGCTGCTGCTGGTGGCGGTCGTCGCGCTCACCGCGCAGTGGATCGCGCCGTTCGGCGTCAACGACATCGACGTGCCCAGCGCGCTGCAGGGCCCCAGCGGCGCGCACTGGTTCGGCACCGACGAACTCGGCCGCGACGTGTTCTCCCGCATCCTCGTCGCCGTCCAGGCGTCGCTGCGGGTCGCGGTGGTGAGTGTGGCGCTCGCGGCGGTGGTGGGCGTGACAATCGGGATCGTCGCGGGATACCGCGGCGGGTGGCTCGACACCGTCGTGATGCGGTTCGTCGACGTGATGTTCGCGTTCCCGGTGCTGCTGCTGGCGTTGGCGATCGTGGCGGTGCTCGGCCCCGGCGTCACCACCACGATGCTCGCGATCGGGATCGTCTACATCCCGATCTTCGCGCGTGTCGCGCGGGCCAGCACGCTGGGCGTGCGGGTGGAGCCGTATGTCGCGGTGTCGCGCACCATGGGCACCCCCAGCGGCTACATCCTGCGGCGGCACATCCTGCCGAACATCGCCGGGCCGCTGATCGTTCAGTTGTCCTTGTCGCTGGCGTTCGCGATCCTCGCCGAGGCGTCGCTGTCGTTTTTGGGTCTGGGTATCCAGCCGCCGCAGCCGTCGCTGGGCCGGATGATCTTCGACGCACAGGGTTTCGTGACGCTGGCGTGGTGGATGGCGGTGTTCCCCGGCGCGGCGATCTTCCTGACGGTGTTGGCGTTCAACCTGTTCGGCGACGGGCTGCGCGATGTGCTCGACCCCAAGCAGCGCACCCTGATGGAAGCCAAGAGGACGCGATGACCGAACAGCGATCCGACGCCCCGGTGCTGCGTGTCCGTGACCTCACGGTCGGCATCGGGCGGCGCGAGATTGTGCACGGTGTGTCGTTCGACGTGCACCGTGAACAGACCGTCGGCATCGTCGGCGAATCGGGGTCGGGGAAATCACTGACGGTGCTCGCGGCCACCGGCCTGCTCGACGCGCCCGGCGCGGTGGTGGCGGGCACCAGCACGCTCGCCGACGGATCCCAGCTCGTCGGGGCCTCGGCGCGGCTGCTGCGCTCGGTGCACGGCGGACGTATCGGGTTCGTGTTCCAGGACCCGGGCACCTCGCTCAATCCGCTGCTGACGTTGGAGCGTCAGATCACCGAATCCCTTGAGACGCACCGCAAGATGTCGCGTCGCCAGGCCCGCACCCGCGCGGCCGAACTGCTGGAGGCGGTGGGGCTGCCGCCGGAGCGGCTCGACGCGTACCCGCACCAGTTGTCCGGCGGGCAGCGTCAGCGCGTGATGATCGCGATCGCGCTCGCGTGCGATCCCGAACTGCTCATCGCCGACGAGCCCACCACCGCGCTGGACGTGACGACACAGGCCCAGATCGTCGACCTGGTGGCCGATCTGCAGCGGGATTTCGGCGCCGCGGTGGTGTGGATCAGTCACGATCTGGGGGTCATCGGCCAGGTCGCCGACGAGGTGACCGTGCTGCGCGACGGTGCGGCCGTCGAACAGGCGCCGGTTCTCGACGTGTTCGACCGGCCCCGCCACGAGTACACCAGGGAACTGCTCGCCGCGCGTCCCCGTGTCGACGACGCCGGGCCCCCTGCGCCGCCCGCCGACGCCGAGATCCTGCTGGACGTCGCCGATCTGGAGGTGCGCTACGGCGCCGTCGCCGCGGTGAAAGGCGTGTCGTTTGAGATCCGGCGCGGCACCACCCTCGGCCTGGTCGGCGAATCCGGTTCGGGCAAGTCGACGGTGGCGGCCGCGCTGACCGGGCTGTCCGCCCCCTCGGCGGGCACCGCGACACTCGACGGAGCCGACGTGTTCGCCGGCGGGCGCGACCTGCGCCGCCGGATCAGCCTGGTGTTCCAGGACCCGTTCAGTTCGCTGAACCCGCGGGCCCGGGTGGGGACGACGATCGGTGAGCCGCTACAGGTGCACGGCCTGGCCAAGGGCAGGCGTGCCCGCGCCGACAGGGTCGCGCAACTGCTCGAACTGGTCGGTCTGCCTGCCGATTTCGCGTCGCGGTATCCGCACGAACTGTCCGGTGGTCAGCGTCAGCGGGTCAGCATCGCGCGGGCACTGGCCACCGAGCCCGAGTTGCTCATCCTCGACGAGTCGACGGCGTCGCTGGATGTCTCGGTGCAGTCCCGTGTGCTGGACCTGCTCGCGGATCTGCAGCGCGAACTGGGGTTGGCCTATCTGTTCATCGCACACGATCTGGCGGTCGTGCACCGCATGAGCCACGACGTGCTGGTGCTTCGCGACGGTGAAATGGTCGAATACCGGCCGGCCGCAGAGTTGTTCGCCGCCCCGGAGCACGAGTACACCCGCATGCTGCTGGCCGCGGTTCCGCCGTTGCGGCCGCATGAGAAGGTCTAGGCATGATCGATCTGCATGGTAGGACCGCGTTGGTGACCGGTGCCTCGTCGGGCCTGGGCGCGGCGGTGGCGAAACTGTTCGCCGCGCGCGGGGCCTCGGTGTTCGGGATCGCGCGCGACACCGACCGGATGGCCGAGGTGTTCACCGAGGTGCCCGGCGGCAGGTACGCCTCGGTGGACATCTCGTCGTCGCAGGCGTGTGCGCAGGCGGTCGGACAGTGCGTCGAGCAGTTCGGGCGCCTGGACTGCCTGGTCAACGTCGCGGGCTTTCATCAGATGCGCCATACGGTTTCGGTGACCGACGAGGACTGGGACAACGACCTCGCGGTCAACCTCAACGGCCCGTTCTATCTGTGCCGCGCGGCGCTGCCGCATCTGCTGGCGGCCGGCGGCAACATCGTCAACGTCGCGTCCATCGCCGGGGTCGAGGGTGAGGTGTACTCGGCGGGTTACTGCGCGGCCAAGCACGGGTTGGTCGGGTTGACCCGCGCCTTGGCCGTCGAGTTCACCAAGGAACAGCTGCGGGTCAACGCGGTGTGCCCGGGCGGCATGCTGACCGCGCAGACCACCGACTTCGCCGCGCCCGAGAACGCCGACTGGGATCTGATCATGCGGATCGCCGCGCCGCGGGGCTTCATGGATGTCGCCGACGTCGCGAAGACCATCGCGTTTTTGGCCAGCGACGACGCGGCCGCGGTGCACGGCGCGGTCTACGTCGTCGATGCCGGCAAGACTGCGGGCTGAGCGCACATCTTCGTCCGGCCTCTTCACCTTGCGCTCTCGTGCGCGCACGATAGAAACGAAAGAGTAAGGACATGTCCGAGGTGAAGGGAGCGAGCGATGAAGGCCAAGGTCGGCGACTTCCTGGTCGTCAAGGGCGCGACCACCGACCGGCACGAACGGCACGCCGAGATCGTCGGGGTGCGCAGCGATGACGGGTCTCCCCCGTTCGTCGTGCGCTGGTTGTCCGACGGGCACGAGGCCACGGTGTATCCGGGTCCCGATGCGGTGGTGATGTCCGCCGAGGAGCACCAGCGCGCCGCCGAACGCGCAGCGGCGCACGCGGGCGTGGCGCACTAGCCGGTCGACAGGGACGTACGCATCAGCATCACGCTGTAGTCCGACCAGCGTGACAACGTGAAATACAGATCCTTGCCCTCCGACCACGGGTGGATGTAGGGCGCATAGATGCCACCGGGGACGGCCGTGGAGCTGACGATCGTCTTCGCCCGGCTCCACGGCCCTTCCGGCTTGTCGGCCGTGCGCATCACGACCGAACTGGTGGCGTTGGTGTAGAGCATGACGAACTTGTTGAGGTAGGCGTTCCACGCGACCGACATCTCGCTGCCGGGCGCCCACACCACCTGCAGGGCAAGGAACGGGAAACCCTTGATCCACCCGAACGGCGTGAAGTACTCGTAGGCGGACTTGTTGGCCACGGCCGTCTCGACGACGCGGTACAGAAACGGCATGCCGCCGCGGCCGGCGCCGGTGCTGTAGGCGTAGACGTACCCGTTGTGGCGCAGGTAGGCCGCCATCTGGAAGTTCTGGTCGCCCCAGACGAACGGCACCCCCGGCACGGTGTTGAACCAGCTGGGGCGGATGCTCGTCGCGGGCACCGTCCACGTCTCGCCGTTGTCGTTGGACACCGCGACAGCCGAGAAATTGGTCGACCACTGCCCGGGTGCACCCCATCGGCTCACCGACATGAAGTTGACGTATTGCGTTGTGCCGACCGCGATTCCCGCGGTGGGGATCACCGTGACCTCGGTACCAGCCAGGCCCAGGCTGCTGATCACCTGCCGGGAGAAGTTGGGCCGCGCCGCGTCCACCGGTGATCCGGCGTAGACATTACCCGGCACCGGGTTGGGCACGCTCATACCGTCGGCGAGATTGCGGTCGGAGCTGCGGAACAGCGTGTTCTTGCGCCATTCCTGGTCTGCGACATTGCAATTGCCGAAGGTGTCGCCGAACGCGATGAGCACCTGGCGGTTGGCCCCGGTCTGGCCGTTGTCCCACATGATGCCCAGATCCGCCCCGGAGATCCCGAACCGCGAGTAGCTGTCGGTGTTGGGGCCGGTGATCCAACCGACCGTGGTGGCGGTCGACGCCGCGGGTTCGGCCGCGGCCCGCGCCATGGTGTTCGGGGCCACCGCGGTGTCCTTGGCCTCTTCGGGCGTGTCGGCCGTCTTGGCGGGTTTGCGGCCGATCGGCAGATGCAGGATCGGCAGCTTCGAGATGATGCCGGGCAGCGACGGGGTCAGGCTCCGCGCGGAGGCACTGGGCGTCGGCACCGAGCACGGATCGGCGGCCGCGGGCGCGGCGGTGACGAGCCCGGCCACCAGTGCGGTTGCCAGAGCGGAGACGACGCAGGCATGCGGCGTCGATGCCAGTCGACGAAATGCCGGCATGACACACCTTTCGAGCTGACGTAGCGGGTGCAATCCACGTCTTCGACGTGATCGATGAATCCCCGACGCGCGACCAGGTGTGACAATAGTTGCTACAGAGACGGATGTGGTTTGCCGGTCACGATCCGGTATGGATCCGTGATCCGGTCGAGATCAGCCGCCCGGCACCACCAGAACCGGCCGGAACGTGCGCTGCAGCGTGGCTCCCGCCACGCTGCCGAGCAGAACCTTCTTGAGCCCGGACCGCCCGCGCGACCCGACGACGAGCGTCGCGGCACGTTGCTCGTCGGCGAACGCGACGAGCGCGTCGGCCGTGCAGCCGGCGCCCGAACCGCGGAACCGCCGCACGTGATGCATGGCGTCGACGTCGTCGGCGTCGCCGTCGCTGACCGCGGCCGTCACCACGGTGCGGTTGGGGAACAACTGCGCGGCGGCCTTCGACGCGCGGTCAGAACCCGCCGACCCGTCCACACCCACCACCACCGGTCCGTCCGCCACGGCTTCGTGCTCGGCGGAGAGCATGTGCTGGGACACCACCAGCACGGGGCGGGGCGAGTGGTGCACCACCAGATCCGACACGCTGCCGATCTTCGACTCCGAGGCCCCGATGCCGCGGGCACCCACGACCATCACCTCGGGTTGCAGTTCCTCACCGACCTGGGCCAGGCCGAGACCCTCCCCCGCCCAGGTTCGTTTGACCAGTGGTTGCGGGGTCCAGCCCGCGGCGCGGGCCAGGGTGACGCCGATGTCGACCAGGCGTGCGGACTCCCCTTCGCTCTCGCGGTCCACCAGATCGATCAACTCGTCGACGTTGCGCGCCGAATGCCGCAACCGCGCGCGTAATCCCTTGCTGCCGAACGGCGGTGTGGACAGGTAGACGATCACCGCCTCCGCGCCGGGGAACAACGCGCCGGCCGTCCTGATCGCTCCGTTGGCCGACAGGGACCCGTCGTAACCGACCACAACCTTCATGTGCGCCCTCTTTCGTCGATCCGTCGCGTCCAGCCTAAGTCCTCGCAAACTCCCGCCGGGGGTTTCCGCCGCGCCGCCGGCGGATCGCACCGGGACCCAATTGGCACCATCACCGAACGTTTGCCCTCGCCCTGAGATACTCTCGGCAGCCGACGACAAGGGAGTTGCTGATGGGATCGACGACGGACTGCGCCGCGTACGTGGGACGCATCGGTGCACTGGCCGTGGCGCTGGGCATCGGAGCCGCGCTCACGACCGGAACCGGTGTGGCGTGGGCCGACGACTCGTCCACGGGCACAACCTCCTCGTCATCGTCGACCGGCGCCTCCTCCGGCGGCGCCTCGACGGGTGGCGCCTCGACGAATGGCACATCGACCGGTGGCGCAACCGCCGACAAACCGCGCAAGCCCAGGACGCGGACGAGGCCGCGGATCGCGGACCGGCTCACCGAATCGCTCAACCAGACCGCCAAGGCCGTCGAGGGCGCGATCAACCAGGCGCACAAGCAGGTCCAGCAGCAGGCCGAACACGCCCGCGAACAGGCCGAGAAGCGGGCCGAGAAGCGCGCAGCGGCCGAGGCCGACAACACCGGGGCCACCGAGGATTCCCCGGTCGGGACGCCGAAGAACACCACCGTCGGTGAGCCGAAGACCACGACCGCGGCCGTGAAGGTGCCCGAGGTGCCCGACGTTGTGGCCACCGTGCGGGAGCGGTCGGCCGAGGCGGTCAAGGATGTCCGCCACGAGGTCAAGACCGCCCTGTCGACGATCGATGCGCCCAGGATCACGCTGCCCGACCTGCGGCCGGTGACAAGCCTGGTCGCGCCGCGCGCCGCGGCTCCGTTCTTCGTCAAGGCCGCTGCGCCCGTGCCGATTTCGGCACCGCAGCCGAAGATCACCGGCCTGGTGCGCGGATTGCTCACCGCCGCAGTGGGTTTGTCGCCGCGGGCGGCCACCACACCGGTGGCCCCCGCCCAGTCACCGGCCGCGTGGGCGTTGCTGGCGTTCGCGCGCCGTGAGTTCGAGCGGGCATTCACCCCGGGTGCCGCCACCGCGCTCGCGGCCCCGGCCATCACGACGTCGGCGGTGGTGAATCCGCTGCCGAGCCGGTTGGACTCGGTGCCGGTCGGCTGGGTGACGGGGGTGTCGAACCCGAGCGGCAACTGGCCGCAGACCAACAACACCTCGGGCTTCGACATCTGGGGCACCGACCTTGGCATCATGTGGGACGGCGGTGAGTGGAACGGGGAGCGGTTCGTCCACACCGCGTTCGGTGACACGTTCAGCGGGCCCCACATGAGCGGGTTCTGGCGCTCCAACGCGCTGCTGATCAGCACCGACAACGTGCTGAGCGACGGGCTGGGCCTGGTGCAGACCGGGCCGGCCTACCAGTTCATCCCCGCGTCGGGCCGAAACCTGTTCGGGCTCTTCGGCGGAACCGAGGTCACCGTCATCCCGACCGCGGGCGTGCAGATCGACGGCACACAGTACGTCAACTACATGTCGGTGCGCTCGTGGGACACCCCGGGCCGCTGGACCACCAACTTCTCGGCCATCTCGGTGTACGACCCCGACACCGACACCTGGGTGCTGGCGCCGTCGACGATCCGCTCGGCCGGCTGGTTCAGCTCCAGCACGCCGTATGTGCCCGGCAGCCAGAACTTCCAGCAGGCGGCGTACGTGCTGCAGCCCGAGGACCAGGTCGGCGAGGACGGTGTCCGCTACCTGTACGCGTTCGGAACCCCCTCGGGCCGTGCGGGATCGGCATATCTGTCCCGGGTGCCCGAGGACGCGGTGACCGACCTGTCGGAGTACGAGTACTGGGACGGCAAGCGGTGGGTGGCCGGCAACGCCGCGGTGGCCGCACCGGTCATCGGTGACTCGACGCGCTCGAGCGGGCTGTTCGGCTTCATCGTCGACTGGGCCAACGACCCCAACGTGCTCGGCGGGTACCTCGGCGGGCTGGTCGGCGCCAAGACCGGCGGCAACGTCAGCGAGATGTCGGTGCAGTACAACGAGTACCTCGGCAAGTACGTGGTGCTCTACGGCGACGGCGACAACAACATCCAGATGCGCATCGCCGACCGTCCCGAGGGCCCGTGGTCGGATCCGGTCATGCTGGCCAGTTCGGCCGACTACCCTGGCCTGTACGCGCCGATGATCCATCCGTGGTCGGGCACCGGGATGCTCGTCGACGACAACGGCGACTCGGACCTGAGCAACCTGTACTGGAACATGTCGCTGTGGGGCGACTACAACGTCGTGCTCATGCAGACCGACCTGTCCGGACTCAAAACCGTTGCGGTGTGAGCTATTTCGAGCCGTACTCCTCGGGCGGCTCGGATGAGTCGACGTGGCCGTTGCTCATGATGGTCAGACCTTCCGGTGACACCTCGTAGCGCGCGCCGTCGGAGGGATTGATCGCCACGAAGCCGTCCCCCGAGGGCTCGGCGCTGGAGATCTCCAGGTTGGCGCCGTCGCGCAGCCGCTCGCCGCGGTAGTAGTAGCCGCCGGAGTCGCGCTCGCAGATGATCGCCAGCGAGGTGGCCGTGCGGATCAGCGCGGCGGGCGTCGCGTCCGAATCGCACCGCGCGGTGTGGCCGACGAAACCCTGCTCGTCGGTGCCGCTGACGTTCTCGGTGGCCGACCGGTCCGATGTCGTGGTCGTCGTCGATTCCGATGTCGCGGTCGCGCGCTCGGTCGGCGCCAGCGGGGTGTCGCGGGTGGACGCGTCGTCGCCGCCCCCGACGAGCATCGTCGCGAGCACCGCGGCGATGCCGAACAGCACCACCGTCGCCACCACGAGCACCACCTGGGTGCGGGTGAACCGCGTCTTGCGCGGCGGCCCGGCAGGCGCGGCGGCGGCAGGAGCCGCGACCGGCGGCGCGGGCGGCGGCGTCGGGTTCCGGGGCGCGGGCACCGACGGGTGGGCCGGCGGGTACGGCGTGAACCCGCTGTGCTCCGGGTTGGGGTACACCGTGGAGAACTCCCGGGTCGGTGTGGGCTGCCGGCCCGGCGCGGGCGGTGTGGGCCGCGCCGGTGGTGCCTGCCCGTCCGCGGCGGCCGATACCGAGCGGGCCAGTTCACCGGCGGTGGCGTAGCGGGCGGCCGGGTCCTTGGCCATCGCCGTCGCGATCACCTCGTCGAACGCGCGCGGGATGCCGCGGCGCATGATGCTCGGCCGCGGCGGCGGGGAGAACATGTGCGCGCTCATCAACTGCCGCAAGTCCCCCGCCTCGTAGGGCGGCCTGCCGATCAGCGACTCGTAGACCAGGCACGCCAGCGCATAGATGTCGGCGGGCGGGCCGACGGTGTCGCCGGAGAAACGCTCGGGCGCCATGTAGGCGCTGGACCCGATCAGCATGCCGGTCATCGTGACGCTGGCCTCACCGCCCACGTGGGCGATGCCGAAGTCGACGAGGTAGGCGAAGTCGTCGCCGGTGAGCAGGACGTTCTCGGGTTTGATGTCGCGGTGCACCAGGCCGTCGGCGTGCGCCGCGTCCAGCGCCGAGGCCACCTGCGCCACGATCGACGCCGCGCGCCGCGGGTCCAGCGGGCCGTCGGTGCGCAGGATCTCCTTGAGGCTGGCGCCCTCGACCAACCGCATGTCGATGTAGAGGACGCCGTCGATGTCGCCGAAGTCGTGGACCGGGATGACGTGCGGTTCCTGCAGGCGCGCGGCCACCCGCGATTCGCGGCGGAACCGTTCCTGGAACCGCGGGTCGGCGGCGAACTCGGCCCGCAGCAGCTTGACCGCGACCTCGCGCCCCTTGACGGTGTCGTAGGCGCGGTAGACCTCCCCCATGCCGCCGACACCGATCAGCGACCGCAACTCGTAGGGCCCGAACCGGGTGCCGAGGCGCGAGGCGCCGTTGGAGGCCATCGGGGTCATTCACGTCCTTTCGACCGCCCGGACCGCACGGGACCACCACCTGGGCGGCACGGCGAGCGGCGCAGTGGTCCCGGTGACGAGGATAGAGAAAGCCCGTCCCCGCCCCGGGACCACGTCGAGCAGCCGTCAGTTGAACGACGAGTGCGGGGCGCCGATACCCGGGTCGATCTTCACCGGCCCGCCCACGGTCGGGGTCACCGGGAAGTCGAAGATCGCCGTCGGGATGTAGACGGTCGCGCACGCGTTGGGGATGTCCACCACACCGGAGAGCCGGCCTTCGATGGGCGCGGCGCCAAGCAGCAGGTACGCCTGCTCGGGGCTGTACCCGAACTTGGTCAGGTAGTCGATGGCGTGCAGGCAGGCCCGCTGATAGGACAGGTGCGAATCGAGGTAGTGCTGCTCACCGTCGAGGGTCACCGAGGTGCCCGAGAACGCCAGCCACTCCGAGTACTGCGGATCGGTGTTGCCCGGCATGAAGATCGCGTTCTCGCCGACGCCGTAGGTCTCCATACCGCCGGGGATCACGTCGACCCGCAGGTCGATGAAGCCGCCCATCTCGATGGCACCGCAGAACGTGATCTCGCCGTCGCCCTGCGAGAAGTGCAGATCGCCGACCGAGAGGTTCGCACCGTCGACGAACACCGGGTAGAACACCCGGCTGCCCTTGGTGAGGTTCTTGATGTCCTGGTTGCCGCCGTTCTCCCGCGGCGGTGCGGTGCGGGCCGCCTCGGCCGCGGCCTTGGCGAAGGCGTCACCGGTGAGCCCGCCGAGGATCGCGTCCCGCGGCTCCGGCGGCAGCGCCAACGGCGGCACGCGCTCGGGATCGGTCGCGATCAGCGCGGCCTCGCGGGCGTTCCACTTGGCCAGCAGCCCCGCCGACGGCGCGGTGCCCATCAGACCCGGATGCACGATGCCGGTGAACTCGACGCCGGGGATGTGCCGCGACGTGGCCTTCTGCCCGGAGAAGTCCCAGATCGCCTTGTAGGCGTCGGGGAACTGTTCGGTGAGGAACCCGCCGCCGTTCTGCGTCGCGAAGATGCCCGTGTAGCCCCAGCCCTGGCCGGCCAGCGGCCCGGAGTCTTCCTGCGGGATGGGGCCGACGTCGAGGATGTCGACGATCAGCAGATCGCCGGGTCTGGCGCCCTCGACGGCGATCGGACCGGACAGCACGTGCACGGTGGTCAGCGGCGCGTTGAGGATGTCGTCGGCGGAGTCGTCGTTGTGGATGGCGCCGTCGAACCACTCGCGGCAGTGCACCCGGAACGAGTCGCCCTTCTTGACCGTGACCGCGGGCGGGATGTCGGGATGCCAGCGGTTGTGACCCAGTTTCTGCTGTTCGGTGAACTTCTTGGTGGAGTCCAGCGGAAATACGACGTCAGGCATGTGTTCTCTTTCTCGCAGGCCGTCAGGGGCGGGGCAGCTTCTGGTGAAGCGGGTTGGTGGTGACCTTCTGTTTCTGTCGCCGGGCTCCCGGAGCGGGAGAAGAGACGACGGCAGGGCGGTCCGCGGTGGCCCGGGTGGCGTCCTGCAACGCCATGCCGATCCCACCGCGGCCGATGTTGGGAGCCGAGATCAGTCGCCGCGCCGCGCCTTTGCAGCCCGGGCACTCGATCACGTCGGGACGCGAACTCATCGAATACAGCCGCTGGGTGGTGCCGCAGCCGGACTCACACCGAAACACGTAGAGAACCAACAGGTTTCCTCACAATCGCTGGGGTGAAGACACAGCCAACCTTACCGAGGAGCGCCGGTTGTGGCGCGGTAGTTGGATAACAAAACAGCCGCGGGCCAGCTCGGGGGACGAACCCCGTTGCGGCGCACCGCCTCAGATCACCCGATCGCGGGCCAGTATCGATTCGGTGACAAGGGGGCGATGCGACGCGCACCGTCCGGCTGAGCGCTTACCCTCGGGTGAGGAGAGCAAATGGCTGCAGATCAGAGTGCCGCAGTGTCTTACACCGCCGGGGCAACCGGCCTGGTGGTGATCGACCCGTACAACGACTTCATCTCCGAGGGCGGCAAGGTGTGGGACCGCCTGCGCGGTGTCGCCGAGGCCATCGGGTGTGTGCCGCACATGATCGAGACGGTCGAGGTCGCCCGCGTGTCGGGCATCCCGGTGTTCTACGCGCTGCACCGGCGCTACCGGCCCGGCGACTACGAGACCTGGCGGTACGTCGCGCCGATCCAGCGGGCCGCGTGGTCAGGCCGGACGTTCGAATACGGCTCGTGGGGTGGTGAGATCCACCCCGATCTGGCTCCGCGGCCGGGTGACATTGTGGCCCAGGAACATTGGTGCTCCAGCGGCTTCGCCAACACCGATCTGGATCTGCTGCTCAAACGCCACGGCATCCACCAGATCATCGTCGTCGGGCTCATCGCGCACACGTGCGTCGAGGCCACCGTGCGCTACGGCGCCGAACTGGGCTACCAGGTGACGCTGGTGCGCGACGCGACCGCCGACTATTCGGTCGAGCAGATGCGGGCCGCGCTCGAGGTGAACCTGCCCAACTACGCCAGCGCGATCCTGTCCACCGACGAGGTGATCCACGCGATCGCCGAGATGCCTCGGCGCTGATCCGGCTTTCGCGTCCACGCGGCGCAATTCGCACCGGCATACGAGGATGTCTGCATGGATCACATCGCGTTCGTACCCACCGTCGAGCAACTGCACTACACGTTCGGCGGAGCCGACCCCGTCATGCGGATCAAGCCCGGCACGGTACTGACGTTGTGGACCGAGGACGCCTACGGCGGGCGCATCACCAGCCTCGACTCGGTGGCAAGCACCGCACTCGACACCGAGGACCTCAACCCCCAGACCGGGCCGTTCTGGATCGAAGGCGCCGAACCCGGTGACACGCTGGCGGTGCATCTGGTCGACCTCACCCCGGCCCGCACCTGGGGCGCCTCGACGCTGATCCCCTTCTTCGGCGGGCTGACCAGCGTCCCGGTGAGCCCGACACTGCAGGAACCGCTGCCGGAGCGCACCTGGATCTACGAATACGACCCCGCGACCCACACGGTGGGGTTCAGCGCGCGCGGCAGCGATTTCGAGGTGGCGCTGCCCGCCAACCCCATGCTCGGCACCGTCGGGGTGGCCCCGGCGCGGCGCGAGGTCCGCACCTCGCTGGTGCCCGATGCGTTCGGCGGCAACATGGACACCCCGGAGATGACCGCGGGCGCCACCTGTTATCTGCGGGTCAACGTCGAGGGCGCGCTGTTCTCGCTCGGCGACGGCCACTACCGCCAGGGCGAAGGAGAGGCGTGCGGCACCGCGGTCGAGGGCGCGATGAACGTCACCGCGATCGTCGAACTGGTCAAGGGCGGCGGCCCGGCCTGGCCGCGGCTGGAGACCGACACGCATCTGATGGCGATCGGATCGGGCCGCCCGCTTGAGGAGGCGTGGCGCGCCAGTCAGGTCGAGATGATCAGGTGGCTCGGCGAGCTGTACGGCCTGGACAAGTACGACGCCTACCAGTTGCTGACGCAGATCGCCCAGAACCCGATCGCCAACGTCGTCGACGTCAACTACAGCGCCGTGACGAAGATCGACAAACGCCTGCTGCCCGCGGCCCCGGCCTACGGCGGCATCCACGCCGAGCTGCGCGGCGCGGGCCGCGCACTGGGCGCCATCTCCTACTAACCCGAAGAGGACAGCGATGGATCTTGGCTTGAGCGGTAAACGTTTCGTCGTCACCGGCGGCACGCGCGGCATCGGCCGCGCCGTCGTCGAAGGGTTGCTGGCCGAGGGCGCCGCGGTGGCGTTCTGCGCCCGCACCCCCGACGCGGTCAGCGCGACGCAAACCGAACTCGCCGCCGACGGGGTGACCGTCGTGGGCACGCCGGTGGACGTCGGTGACCGCGACGCGGTCGCCGCCTGGGTGGCGCGCAGCGTCGAGACGCTGGGCGGCCTCGACGGCGTCGTGGCCAATGTCAGCGCGCTGGCCATCCCGGAGAGCCAGGAGAACTGGCGCACCAGTTTCGAAGTGGACATGATGGGCACCGTCGGCCTGGTCGACGCCGCGCTGCCGCACCTCCTGGACAGCGATGCGGGATCGATCGTGACGATCTCGAGCGTGTCGGGCCGCGAGATCGACTTCGCCGCCGGGCCGTACGGCACGTTCAAGGCCGCGATCATCCACTACACGCAGGGCCTCGCCTACCAACTCGCGGCCAAAGGCGTGCGCGCCAACTCGGTCAGCCCGGGCAACACCTACTTTCCCGGCGGCGTGTGGCCGACGATCGAGAAGGAGGATCCCGAGTTGTTCGCGGCCGCACTCGCCCTCAACCCGACCGGGCGGATGGCGACACCCCGTGAGGTGGCCAATGCCGTCGTCTTCCTCAGCAGCCCCGCGGCGAGCTTCATCACCGGAACGAACCTGGTGGTCGATGGTGCGCTGACCCGAGGGGTCCAGTTCTGACGGTCGGGTAGGCGCAGGGACGGCCCTCGGCGGGCCCGGCGTCTGGTAAGACAGTGGGGCGATAGCGGTTGCGAGCACCGCCGCGTCGAGACTTCCAGACCGAGCACCAAGGGTTTCCATGGCCGTATCCACCGACAGTCCCGCCGCGCGCGAAAGCGAGCACACCGGGATAGCTCGTTGGATCCGTCGGCTCGCCATCCCGATCATCGTCGGCTGGATCGCGTTGCTCGGTGTCCTGGGCGCCACGGTGCCGTCGCTGGAAGAAGTCGGCCAGATGCGGTCGGTGTCGATGAGCCCCGACTACGCGCCGTCGGTGATCGCGATGAAGCGCGTCGGCCAGGTCTTCGAGGAGTTCAAGTCCGACAGCTCGGCCATGATCGTGCTGGAAAGCGACGAACCACTCGGCGACGACGCGCACATCTTCTACAACGAGATGGTCGACCGGCTCGAGGCCGACACCGCGCACGTCGAGCACGTCCAGGACTTCTGGGGTGATCCGCTCACCGAGGCAGGCGCGCAGAGCAATGACGGCAAGGCCGCCTACGTCCAGGTGTTCCTGGCCGGCAACATGGGCGAGGCGCTGGCCAACGAGTCGGTGCAGGCCGTGCAGGATCTGGTCAAGAGCCTCCAACCGCCGCCCGGGGTCAAGGTGTACGTCACCGGCGGCTCGGCGCTGGCCAACGATCAGCAGATCTCCGGTGACCGCAGTGTGCGCATCATCGAGGCGGCGACCTTCCTGGTCATCATCACCATGCTGCTGCTGGTGTACCGCTCGGTCATCACGGTGCTCATCACGCTGTTCCTGGTGGTGATCTGCCTGCAGGCGGCGCGCGGCGTCGTCGCGTTCCTGGGCTATCACGACCTGATCGGGCTCTCGACGTTCGCGACCCAGCTGTTGGTGACGCTGGCCATCGCGGCGTCGACCGACTACGCGATCTTCTTGATCGGGCGCTACCAGGAGGCCCGCACCCTCGGCGAATCCAAGGAGCAGGCGTATTACACGATGTTCCGCGGCACCGCCCACGTGGTGCTGGGTTCGGGTATGACGATCGCCGGGGCCACGCTGTGTCTGCATTTCACGCGGCTGCCGTACTTCCAGACGCTGGGCATCCCGATGGCGGTCGGTATGACGATCGCGGTGGTGGCCGCGTTGACGCTCGGCCCGGCCGTGATCACCGTGATGACCCGGTTCGGCAAGATCCTCGAACCCAGACGGGCCATGCGGATCCGGGGTTGGCGACGCCTCGGTGCGTTCGTGGTGCGCTGGCCGGGCGCGGTGCTGATGGCGACGATCCTGTTGTCACTGGTGGGTCTGCTCGCGCTGCCGGGTTACCGGACCAACTACAACGACCGCAACTACCTGCCGGACGACCTGCCCGCACAGCAGGGGTTCGCCGCGGCCGAGCGCCACTTCTCGCCGGCGAAGATGAACCCGGAAATGCTGCTCATCGAAACTGACCACGACATCCGCAACTCGGCCGACTTCCTGGTGATCGACAAGATCGCCAAGGCGGTGTTCCGGGTTCCCGGGATCGGCAGCGTCCAGGCCATCACCCGCCCGCAGGGTGAGCCGCTGGAGTTCAGCACCATCCCGGCCCAGCTGAGCATGGGCGGGACCCTGCAGACCATGAACCGCAAGTACATGCTCGACCGCGCCGACGACATGCTCAAGCAGGCCGACGACATGCAGCGGACCATCGAGTTGATGGACCGCACCATCGCGCTGATGCAGGAGATGGCGGCCACCACCCACAGCATGGTCGGAAAGACCCATGTCATGGTCGAAGACGTCAAAGAACTGCGTGACAACATCGCGAACTTCGACGACTTCCTGCGTCCGCTGCGCAACTACCTGTACTGGGAGCCGCACTGTTACGACATCCCGATGTGCCAATCGATGCGCTCGCTGTTCGACGCGCTCGACGGGATGGACACCCTGACCGAGGCCATGCAGGAGCTGCTGCCGGACATGGACCGGCTCGACGCGCTCATGCCGCGGATGGTGGCGTTGCTGCCGCCGCAGATCGAGTCGATGCGCACGATGCGCACCATGATGCTCACGATGCACCAGACCCAGAAGGGTCTGCAGGAGCAGATGGCCGCGATGCAGGACGGCCAGACCGCGATGGGCGAGGCGTTCAACGACGCCAAGAACGACGACACGTTCTATCTGCCGCCGGAGATCTTCAACAACGCCGACTTCAAACGCGGCATGAAGAGCTTCATCTCCCCCGACGGAAAAGCCGTGCGGTTCATCATCTCCCACGAAGGTGACCCGCTGACGCCGGACGGCATCAAGCTCATCGACCAGATCAAGCTGGCCGCCAAGGAGGCCATGAAAAACACCCCGTGGGAGGGTTCGAAGATCTACGTCGGCGGCACCGCCGCGGCCTACAAGGACATGCAGGAAGGCAACAACTACGACCTGATCATCGCGGGCATCTCGGCGCTGTGCCTGATCTTCATCATCATGCTGCTGATCACCCGTAGCGCGGTCGCCGCGGCCGTCATCGTCGGCACGGTGCTGATCTCGCTCGGCGCGTCGTTCGGGTTGTCGATCCTGGTGTGGCAGCACATCCTGGGCATCGACCTGCACTTCATGGTGATGGCGATGGCCGTCATCGTGCTGCTGGCCGTCGGAGCGGACTACAACCTGCTGCTGGTGGCCCGGCTCAAGGAGGAACTGCCCGCGGGCATCAACACCGGCATCATCCGCGCGATGGGCGGCAGCGGGTCGGTGGTGACGGCCGCGGGCCTGGTGTTCGCGTTCACCATGATGTCGATGGTCGTCAGCGAGATGACGGTGGTGGCCCAGGTGGGATCGACGATCGGCATGGGTCTGCTGTTCGACACCCTGGTGATCCGGTCGTTCATGACGCCGTCCATCGCCGCGCTGCTGGGCCGCTGGTTCTGGTGGCCGCAGGCAGTGCGGACCCGTCCCGCGCGCGGCATCGTCGCCGCGGCACTGGCCCGCGAGAAGGCGTCGGCTTCCTAGGTTGCCGGCCCGGGCCGTTATCGGTCCGAGATGCCAACGCGCCGAACCAGTTACGCGCTAATCGCCACTGCGCCCCGATTGCGGGCATACGCTTGATCCATGTCCGGCCAGCCCCCAGGGTCGGGGGCCACGGTTGCCAAGCTGGCACTGCACTGCGTGCTGGCGGGATTCCTCGCGATGTTGTTGCTGTTCCCCGTCTTCGGTGGCGGCGGAATGCTCGCGATGCGGCTGTCCGATCAGGTGGCGCAGGACTCCGAGCTGGTTCTCGAGGGCGAGGCGCCGATCGTGTCGACGATGGTCGACGCCGCCGGTGAGCCGATCGCATGGTTCTATTCGCAGCGGCGGTGGGTGGTGCCGAGCGACCGGATCGCCGACACCATGAAACTGGCCATCGTGTCGATCGAGGACAAACGCTTCGCCGAACACAACGGGGTCGACCTGCAGGGAACTCTCAACGGGCTCATCGGATATCTGCGCGGTATCGACGATGTGCGCGGCGGTTCCACCCTCGAACAGCAGTACGTCAAGAACTTCAACCTCCTGGTCAAGGCGAAGACCCAGGCCGAGCGCCGCGCCGCCGTCGAGATCAGCCCCGCCCGCAAGCTCCGCGAGATCCGGATCGCGCTGGCGATGGACAACGCGCTGTCCAAGGGCGAGATCCTGACCCGCTACCTCAATCTCGTGTCGTTCGGCAACGGTTCGTTCGGCGTGCAGGACGCGGCGCGGACGTACTTCGGGATCGACGCTGCGCAACTCAATTGGCAGCAGGCCGCGCTGCTGGCGGGTCTGGTGCGGTCCACCAGCGCGCTCAACCCCTACACCAACCCCGACGGGGCGCTGCAACGCCGGAACGTCGTGCTGGACACCATGATCGAGTACCTGCCCGACCGCGCGGTCGAGCTGCGCGCCGCCAAGGCCACACCGCTGGGCGTGCTGCCACAGCCAGATCCGTTGCCGCAGGGCTGTATCGGTGCCGGTGACCGCGCGTTCTTCTGTGAGTACGCACTGCAGTACCTGGCGAACGCGGGGATCAGCACCGAGGACGTCACCCGCAACGGTTACCTGATCCGCACCACCCTCGACCCCGCGGTGCAGGCCAGCGTGAAATCGGCGGTCGACAGTATCGCTGAGCCCACCACCCCCGGCGTCGCCAGCGTGATGAGCGTGATCGCACCGGGAAAGACGGCGCACCGGGTGGTCGCGATGGCCGACAACCGCACCTACGGACTGAATCTCGACGCCGGCGAGACGATGCAACCGCAGCCGTTCTCCCTCGTCGGCGACGGCGCCGGATCGATCTTCAAGATCTTCACCACCGCGGCGGCGCTCGACATGGGGATGGGGATCAACGCCCGCCTCGATGTGCCTGCCAGCTTCTCGGGCCGCGGACTGGGCAGCAGCGACACCCCGGGCTGCCCGAAGGAAACCTGGTGTGTGCGCAACGCCAGGCCGTACGGCGGGCCGTTGAACGTCACCGATGCGCTGGCTCAGTCGCCCAATACCGCGTTCGCCAAATTGATCTCGCAGATCGGGGTGCCCCGCGCGGTCGACATGGCGGTCCGGTTGGGCCTGCGGTCCTATGCCGAGCCGGGCAGCGCATGGGCCTACACCGACGACCCGCAGGAGAGCATCGCCGACTACGTGAAGCGCCAGAACATCGGGTCGTTCACGCTCGGGCCGCTCGAGCTCAACCCGCTCGAACTGTCGAACGTCGGCGCGACCCTGGCCTCCGGCGGGGTGTGGTGCCCACCGTCGCCGATCGACAAGGTCTTCGACCGCAACGGCAAGGAAGTGGGCGTGGAGACGGTGCCGTGCGAGCAGGCCGTGCCGGAGGGGCTCGCCAACACCCTGGCCAACGCGCTCGGCAAGGACCATACGGGCGGAACGGCAACGGGTGCAGCGTCTTCGGTGGGTTGGTCGCTGCCGATGTCGGGCAAGACCGGCACCACCGAATCACACCGCTCCTCGGCGTTTCTCGGCTTCACCAATCAGTTCGCCGCGGCGAACTACATCTTCGACGACTCCTCCACACCGTCCGGACTGTGCTCGTATCCGCTGCGCAAATGCGCGGACGGCAACTTGTACGGCGGTACCGAACCCGCACGGACCTGGTTTACGGCGATGAAGCCGATCGCCGAGCACTTCGGTCCGATCGCGATGCCGCCCACAGATCCGCGCTACGTCGAGGGCGGTCCCGGCAGCCAGGTGCCCAGCGTGACCGGGCTGAAACTCGATGCGGCCCGCAAGAAGTTGCTGGACGCGGGATTCCAGGTCGCCGAGTACGCCACGCCGGTGAACAGTTCGGCCACCAGGGGCAGCGTCGTCGGCACCACTCCGAGCGGCCGGACCATCCCTGGCTCGGTGATCACGATCAACACCAGCACCGGCTATGTGCCCCCGCCCGTGGTGGTGCGCCCGCCGGAGGCGCCGCCGCCACCGCCGGGAGCGCCACCACCGCCACCCAACGTCATCGAGATCCCCGGGCTGCCGCCGATCACCATCCCGGCGCCGGCTCCCCCGCCTCCGCCGCCGCCCCCGCCTCCGCCGCCTCCTGGGACACCCTTCTGACTCGGCTTTCCTGCCGAGGCCTTTGAGGCGTGCCGGGTCGCCGGAACCCAAAGAATCGCGCTGATTCGATCGCTGTTTCGGTGCGGCCCGCTACGGCAAGATGGCGCGGTCATCACCACCCGTGGACCGCCGGGCCGTCACGTCCCCCAGGAGGCAACAGCATGACGAGCACCGTCACCGAACCGATCACCTACGGCTCGCGACGGCTGGCCGAACTGATCGAAAAGATCGGCGAGGGCTCACTGGAACGCGAGCGCACGGGCGAGCGGCCGTTCGCGGTCATCGAACTGATCAAACAGTCCGGCCTCGGCGCGTTCCGGGTGCCGCGCGCCGACGGCGGCGGCGGCGCGTCGCTGCGCGAACTGTTCGCCACCGTCATCCGGATCGCCACCGAGGACGTCAACGTCGCGCACATCCTGCGCGGGCACTTCGCCCACATCGAGGAGCGGCTGCGCCTCGACGGTGAACTGCGGCAGAAAGGCATCGATCTGGCGCTGGCGGGCAAGCTGATCGGCAACGCGTCCACCGAGATCGGCTCCACCCCTGCCGGTGGGTTCACCTGGCAGACCAGGCTGACCCGCGACGGCGACAACTATCTGCTCAACGGCAGGAAGTTCTTCACCACCGGCACGCTGTACTCCGACTACGCCGAGGTGCTGGCCAGCGACCCCGCCGGCGCGTCGGTGATCGCGTTGGTCCCCACCGACCATCCCGGTGTGATGGTGCTCGACGACTGGGACGGCATGGGCCAGCGCGCCACCGGCACCGGCACCGCGATCTTCGAGAACGTCCCGGTGCCCGCCGAGGAGGTGATGGAGTTCGCCCCGCCCGGCGCCGACGACGAAGAGCAGTCGCTGTACCACTCGGGCGCGTTCTTCCAGTTGTACGTCACGGCACTGGAAGTCGGGGTGATCCACGCGCTGCGCCGCGACGCCGTCGAGCACGTCCATTCCCGGGCCCGCAGCTTCGCGTGGGCACCGAACCCGGTTCCGGCCGATGATCCGTTGCTGCAACGGGAGATCGGTGAGATCGCCGCCGCGGCGTACGCCGGTGAGGCCACGGTGCTGGCCGCCTCCGACGCACTGGGACGGGCGTACCAGGCCGACATCGACAAGACCGACCCGGACCTGGCGTTGGCGCACGAGGCGTCGTTGCAGGCGGCGCAGGCCAAGATCGTCGTCGACGCGCTCGCGCAGAAGGCGGCGTCGCAGATCTTCGACGTCGGTGGCGCGTCGATCGTCCGGCAGGCCCACCTGCTCGATCGGCACTGGCGCAACATCCGCACGTTGGCTTCGCACAACCCGTCGTCCTACAAGGCGCAGGCCGTGGGTGCCTACTTCACCCGCGGCACCCGGCTGCCCGGCAGCGGCTACTTCTGACCGAGGTTGGCCGACCGCACGCTCAGCACCTTGTCGAGGTAGCCGGCGATGGCATCCCGATTGCGGGTCAGGCATTCGATGCGTTCGGTGAGCCGGGCCTGTTCACGCTGCAGGGTGGCGACCATCTCCGGGGTCACGTCGGGGACGTAGATGCTCTGCGGTTGGTCCAGGCACGGCAGCAGTTGCTCGATGATGCGGGTGGGAAGCCCGGCGTCGAGCAGACCCGCGATCTGCAGGACGACGTGGACGTGCGCCTCGCCGTACTCGCGGTAGCCGTTCGCGGCACGGCTGGGCATGAGCAGACCCTGCTCTTCGTAGTAGCGCAGCTGCCGACGCGACACACCGGTGCGCTCGGCGAGCTCGCCGATTCGCATGTGTCCGAGCTTACATTTGACCTTCACACAAGTGTGAGCGTTCAAGACTCGTTGCAGGAACTTGCCGCACCGGCAACGAGATTGGAGGTCACCATGAAGCTCGGACTCCGCCTGCCCCAGAGGTTGGGCGTCGATTTGCGACACGACGTGGTCGCAGCGGCCAGGGCCGCCGAAGCGGCCGGGTTCGCGAGTCTGTGGACATACGAACGCCTGCTGTTTCCGCGGAACCCGGTGGAGACCTACGCGGGCACCGGCGCACCGTGGCCGACGCATTCGCGGCAGGCGGCCGACCCGCTGGCCATCCTCACCGCCGCGGCAGTGGTGACCGAGAAGGTGCGCCTGGGCACCTCGGTCCTGGTCGCCGCACTCCACACACCCGTGCAACTCGCCAAGGCGCTGGCGACGATCGACCAGATCAGCGGCGGGCGCATGATCGCCGGATTGGGCGCGGGCTGGTCCACCGACGAGTTCCGGGCCGCCGGCGCCCGCCGCGCCGAGCGCGGCCGGTGGCTCGACGAGACCCTCGATGTCCTCGACACCGTGTGGACCCGTGATCCGGTGACCTTCCGCAGCGATCACGTCGTCATCGAGGACGCCGCGGTGTTGCCCAGGCCGGTCGCCAAGATTCCGGTGCTGCTGGCCGGCGGCGGCAGTATCCCGGGACCCGACGGCACGTCAAAAGCCATGCAGCGCATCGCCACCCGCGCAGATGGCTGGCTGCCGCTGCTCACGGCGCCCGGGCGGTCCGGGGCCGCGCGACTGCGCGGGGACTGGGACCGCATCCGGAACATGGCCGCAGGCCACGGCCGCGACCCCGGTCGCATGGAGATGATCGTGGTCGGTAATGTGACCTTCACCGAGCACCCGGCCGGTCCGGATCGTGCGGCGTTCGTCGGGACGCTCGATCAGATCATCGAGGATGTGCACACGGCCGCCGAGGCCGGCGCGGACGAACTCATCATCGATCTGAATCTGCAGGACTGGTTCCGCAGCACATCGCAGATGCTGGATACGGCGGTGCAGATCCGCGAGCGCTGCGCGGCGGTCTGACATCGCTGTCGAACGTGTGTTCTAATGTGGCTCATGACTGTAGACGCTTCGCCCGACACCGTCACCCCGTCCTCCGAAATCCCCGCCACGGACGACACGCCCGCGAAGGCCCCGAGGAAGTCCGCAGGCAGGCGGTCCAAGACCATCGAACTCATCCTCACCGTCACCGGAACCGCGGACGGGGACTGGCGCGCGGAACTCAAGCAGGGCAGCACATTTCTGGCCAGGAACCTCGCCGTCACCGCCGCTGCGGTGTCGCGGGCGGCCAAGGAACTGCACGAGGAGATCTCCACCCCGCTCGACGCCGTGATCGCCGAGGCGCGCGCCCAGCAGGCCGCCCGGGTCGCCGCACTCGAAGCCGAACTCGAGGCCGCGCGCAGGGCTCTGGCCGACCTGAGCTAGGCATCCCGGTTCACGGCGCGATGGCGTACCGCGGCTTCGGGCCTGGGGCATCCAGCAGCAGGCAGGCGATCTGCTCCAGCGGAACGGGGTCGGCGACGAGATCCGGCCACGGGAAGCGATTTTTGGTGCGCTGCAGGAAATCCAGCGCCTGGGTCAGATGCCGGGGTTCGTAGTTGTGGACGCCCACGAGCGTCAGGTGTCGCCGCACCACGGCCTCCGGGTCGACGGCGACGGGCCCGTCAGGGGCGACCGAGCCGGCGAACACCGCGACGCCCGAGACGTCGAGGGCGCGCAGGCCGTCCTGAAGTGCCGAGGACCGGCCGGAGAACTCCAGCAGGATGTCGCACTGCTCGACCTCGGAGACCGACGCCACCGTGGTATCCGCCCCGAAATGCGTTGCAATATCGCGCCGTTGGGCTGACGGGTCGACCGCGGTGACCGAGGCGGCGCCGAGATGGGCCGCCGCGGCGAGCGCGGTGAGCCCGAGCATGCCCGCGCCGATCACCACGACCCGCCGGCCCGCGACGGGCAGGGCGCGTTCGGTCACGGCCATCACGGTCGCCGTCGCGCAGGCCGCGGGTGCGGCGAGGGCATCGGCGATATCGTCGGCGACGACCGCGACCGGCATGCCGCTCGGCAGCACCACGTGTTCGGCGTAGCCTCCCGACAACGGCCATGCGGAGTAGAAGGATTCGTGTCCGGCCTTGCGGACAACCCGGCATTTCGCGGTGATGCCGGCAACGCACCGGTCACAGGTGCCGCACGGCAGCGTCACCGACCAGATGATCCGTTGTCCGACTTCGAGGGGGCGACCGTCCACTGCGCGAACCCCGTTGCCGCCCAGCGCCACGATCTCTCCGACTGTCTCGTGGCCGAGGATCGACGGGCAGGGTTGCGAGCGTCGTCCACTCACGGTGTGGCGGTCGCTGCCGCATACGGTGGCCAGGCGCACCCGCACCAGCACATCACCGGTCCGCAGCGCGGACACCGGCACCGATTCGACGACGACATCGTCGCCGCCGTGCCAGATCGCGGCGCGGGTGTGGGTGAGATCGGCGAAAGCGTTTGTGGTATCTGCCAGTTGGCTCGTCATGACACCGCCGCGGAGGCGCGCGCGACGCCGAACAGTTCGGGCAGTTCGGCGACCGAGGTCAGCAGGTGGGTATGCGGGTGGGCCTTCAGATCCGCCTCATCGCTCGCACCGGAGAGTACCCCGACGACGAAACCGGCGCCCGCATTCGCGCCGGCCTGCAGATCACGAGGGGTGTCACCCGCCACGAGCACGCGTGAGATGTCTTGCACGCCGAGGCGTTCCATGGCGTGGTAGATCATGTACGGCGCCGGACGGCCGGCAGCCACGTCGCTGCCACACACGACGGCGTCCACCACGGTGTCACCATCCCAACCCAACGAGGCCAGCAACGCGTCGACGATGTCACGGTCGAATCCGGTGTTGAGTGCGACCTTGATCCCCGCCGCACGCAGATCCCGCAGGGCCTTGGGCACACCCGGCAGCGGCACCGGCGGATGTTCGGCATACGCGGCCTTCAACCGGGCACGGAAGTCCTCGACGATCTCCTGCAGCGCCGCGTCGTCGGCCGGGGTCAGAAGAGCACGCAGCGCCTCGTGTTTGGCGGCACCGTGCCACGTGGCGATGTCGTCCTCGGTCGGTGTACCGCCATGAGCGACGACCGTCTCTTTTAGGACGCGGTACACCGCAGACCCCTCGTTGATCGTCGTGCCCGCGATGTCGAGGACGACGAGTTCGGGCCGTCCGGCCGTGCTGCTCATTGGGTTTCCTTCCAGGGGGCCTGTATCAACTCTCAAGCACACCTGACTATACAAGTTCCGAACCGAGGACGACTGCTCGTCAGCCGATGAAACGCATTCTTATGCCGGTGTTCATGGCGAGTTCAGCCGCAGTTCTCGACGCCATCTCGCGCAGCGCACGATTCCGATCGGGAAGCTTATCCCTACAAGCAGTGTCGACGCGTTTGCAATGTGCCGGGATCGCCCGACCGCATGCACCGCGAGCTACCCGGAACGAGCGGCGAGCGGGTGGATGTGTTCGAGTTCGTCACCCTTTTCGATTCGCACCATGTCTGCGTCATACCGCGCCTGCAGGTCTATCCCGAACATGTCACTGAGACCGAAAGCTCGTGACAGCCGCAGGCCAGTATCTGCAGTGATACCCCGCCGTCCCACAAGGATTTCGCTCAACCGGGTCTGCGGAACGTTGATCGCCTTGGCCAAACGGTAGGCGGTGATACTCAGTGGTTCCAGGAACTCCTCGGCGAGGATCTCGCCTGGGTGCCTATCGCCTGTTGTTATGACGGCGGGCGTTAGTCAATGTTCTGGCATCTATGCCGCCATAGACCCCACTCTGACGGCTGACCTCCGTCCCGATGTAAAGCACGTCGTCGCGACGGGTGTGCGGACCCCACCCGACTGTCGGCCGAACAGCGACGACCGAACCCTTCTGAACCTGCGTCCACCAGAACCATGCGTCCCGCTTGTTACCGGAAGGGTCACCATAGATCGACACGTGGGCTTTGCTGCCCCTCGCCGCGCGCTGATACACATGCTCGACGTAGAGCATCTGCAAACCGTTAGCAGTCGCATAGCCGTGAAAAGATGCCCACGATTGCGCAGCCGCCGCGTCCCGTTCCGGCTGCGGCCGCAGAAACAACCACGCCAGAAACCCGGCCACAGCGAGAAACAGAACAACTTCCATGACCCACTCCCCCGACAAGGATCAACCGACACAGGTGTAAAGCATCAGCCGGCGTCATACAAGGCCGAAAGTAGGGCGGGCGGGGCTCGAACCCGCGACCAGCGGATTATGAGTCCGCGGCTCTAACCGACTGAGCTACCGCCCCCGGTGCGTGTCGCGGCACTATGTTCCCACATCACCGGCCGGCCGACACCAGGGGTTGTCGGAACGGCCAGGGTTTGCGGTGGCCGAATCTCTCGCCGAAGAAGAATGCCTCAGCGGCCTGACAGCTCGCGGTGGAATCATGGCGGACGTGCCGTCCTCCGCCTTCGCCTCCGACAACGCCGCTCCTGCCCACCCGAGCGTCCTCGACGCGATCACCGCCGCCAACACCGGCACGGTGCCGTCCTATGGCGCCGACCCCATCACACGGCGCACGGTCGATGCCCTGCGCTCCACGTTCGACTCCCCTGACGCCGAGGTGCTGTTTGCGCTGACCGGCACCGGCGCCAACGTCATCGCCCTGGCCGCCTCCGTGCGCCCCTGGCAGTCGATCCTGTGCAGCGACATCGCGCACTCCCTGGTCGACGAGGCCGGCGGGCCGGTGCGCCTTTCCGGCTCTCAGCTCACCGTCCTGCCCAGCGACGACGGCCTGATCGATGCCGCCACGTTGGACAGCGCCGTCGTCCGCCGCGGCGACGTGCACGCGTCGCAGCCCGCCGTCGTCACCATCACCCAGAGCACCGAGAACGGCCGCGTCTGGACCCCGCAGAGCATCAAGGATTTCATCGATCACGCCCACGACGTGGGCCTGCTCGTGCACGTCGACGGATCCCGGATCGCCAACGCAATCGCGGCGCTTGACGTCGCACCGCGCGAGGCCATCGGCGACGCCGACATCGTGACCGTCGGCGGCACCAAGAACGGACTGCTGATGGGTGACGCGATCCTGGTCCGTCGCCCCGAGCTGTTCGACGGAATTCACTTCGCGCAGAAACAGATCGGCCACCTGAGCAGCAAGCAGCGCTTCATCGCGGCGCAGTTCGAGGCCATGCTGGCCGACGACCTGTGGTTGCACAACGCAGCGCACGCCAACGCCATGGCGGCCCGGCTCAGCAGCGGCATGGTGAAGCGCGGGTTCGCCCTGGCCTCCCCCACCGACGCCAACGAGGTGTTCGTCGACCTCCCGCCGGCCACGTTCGCGGCCGTGTCCGAGCGTTACGCCGTGCACCGTCTCGACCCGCGCCGCCCGGCGGTGCGGTTCGTCTGTTCGTGGGCCACCACCGATGAGGAGGTCGACGACGTACTGGCTGTCCTCGAGCAGTGTTGAGAACGGATCCCTAGCGTCGAGTTCGACGTCAGGGCTGTGGTTTTGGGCCTCGACCCGCCAGGGCACGACCATGGTGTCGATCTGGCGTGCAGGGTCTTGAACAGAACTAGTTGCCCCAGACCGGCGTTATAGGCGCGAAGTTTGCTGAACGCCGATATTTCCCCTTCTGACGAAGGACCCTGGTGTCATGAAGGTTTTGCGGATGGTACGCGCGCTCGCAGCGATGACGATGGTGGCGGCCGCGTCCGCCGGATGCTCGACGTCACCGGACGCCGCCGAGGAAGCCTTCGCGACGACCGAACCACCCGCGCTCGAGACCATCGACCCGGCGCATCTGCAGAGCGCGGTCGCCGACGCGGCGAAGAGCCTCGGCGTACCGGGTGCCCTCGTGCTGCTGCAGACCCCGCAGGGCCGATTCGTCGCGAGCACAGGCACCACCGAACTGGGCGCGCAGACCCCACCACAGCCCGACACGCACTTCCGGATCGCGTCGAACACCAAAACCATGACGGCCGCGCTGATCATGCTGCTGGCCCAGGACGGCAAGCTCTCGCTCGACGACCCGATCGCCAAGTACCTCCCCGGCGTGCCCAACGGTGACACGATCACCCTGAGCGACCTGCTGCGCATGCGCAGCGGGCTGTACTGCTACACCGACGACTCCGAATTCGCGGCGGCACTCGACGCCGATCCCGCCAAATCCTGGACCCCGCAGGAGGTTCTGGACATCGCGTTCGCGCATCCGCCGACCGCCGAACCGGACACCGCCTACCAGTACTGCAACACCAACTACGCCCTGCTGGGCGTGGTGGCCGAGCAGGTGGGCGGCCGACCCCTGGCAGAGCAGTTCCAGCAAAGGCTTTTCGAACCGCTGGGCATGCGGAACACGCTGTTACCCGCACCTGCGGACGCGACCGAGATCCCCGCGCCGTACTCACACGGGTACATGTACGGCGAGACGTTCTACGCGATGATCGACGAGCCCTACCCCGCCGCGATCACCGACGCGGCACGGGCAGGCACGCTCACGCCGATCGACTACACACACCAGAACTCCTCCTACGCCACGGCGGCCGGCGGGGCGATCTCGACTGCCGATGACCTGATCACCTGGATGCGGGCTCTGGTTGGCGGCAAGGTGCTTGATGCCGAACACCAAAAGCAGTGGCTCGACAGCCTGCTGCCCGAGGATCCGGACAACCCTGAGGGCGGCCAGTCCTACGGGTACGGCATCAGCTTCCAGCGATTCGGGCCCGACGCGGCCATGTACTACCACGGCGGCGAGATGCCGGGGTTCAACTCGTTCATGGGTTTCGACCCCGACAACGACGTGGCCCTGGTGATCTGGACGAACCTCACCCTGTCACCCGACAACAGGACGACCGCGAACGCGCTGCTGCCGGTGGTGCTGAAAGAGATCTACTCGCAGCTGAACTTCTAGCTGTAGATCGGCTGCCCGTCGGCGCCGAGCCGGTACTGCTCGGTGCCCTCGCTGACCCGTGGGGCGTCGACACCGAGCGCGACGGCGATCTTGTTGCTCGCGTTGCGCATGACGTCGAGGGTCAGTTCGACGGCCTCCCGCCGGGTGAAGTGCCGCAGCAGCTCATCGCCCGGCGTCTGCGACGGTGTCCAGATCATGGCGTCGACGAACCGCAGCGCGGCCTTGTGCCGGCCGGACAGATCCGAGTTCTCGTAGTGGTCGATCTCGTCGTACAGCGACTCGCAGGCACCCGCCTCCAGGGCCGTCGCCTCCCGCAGCGATTTGCACAGCCGGCAGTTGTGCACCCGGGCACCGCGCAGCCGCACGATCTCCGTCGTCACCGGGTCCAGCGCCCGCATCCGGCCCACGGCGGGCACGAACACGTCGAGCACGAAATCGGCCGGACCGGTGTCATGGTCCCAGACCTCGGCGTCGACGGGCACGTCCACACCCAGCGACGCCAGCCCGGCCCGCACGCGCGGCACGAAATCGGCGATGAAGATCAGCGTCGCGACGTCAAAAGTATCCGCAGCCAACAGATCCGAGAACGCCAGCCGTTGCCCGGGGTTGATCGCGGTGACGTCGACACTGAACTGTTCGGCGAACTCGGAAACCATCGGATCGACGGCGCCGCCGCGGGATTCGGCGGGCAGCGGGCTCAGGCCCGTGACACCCGCGCACACCTCACGGACATCGGCGTTGATGTCGGCCAGCTTTGGCGGCGACAGTGCCGATAGCGCCGCCAGTAGGTGCAGCTCAGTGGACACACCGGCAGTATCTCTCCGCTGTGGCGTGACCGCCAGGCTTCTATCCGGCCTGCAGCCCCGAGGCGTAGCTTTCCTTGACCACCTCCAGGTGTACCCAGCTTTCGACGACGCCGACGCCGGGCAGCCCGCGGACGGTGTCGAGGATCTCCAGCAGCTGGGCCGCAGAGAACGCCCGCACGGTGGCCAGCACATCGAAACGGCCCAGCGTGCGGGCCACGAAGATCACCGAACGCATCCCGGTCAGGGTCTTGAGCACCTCGGCGGCGTCCCCGGTCAACCGGATGCCGAGCCCCATCGCGCTCTGCCGGTCCTGCCCGGAGTGACGCACCACCGCGCCGACCCGCACCACCTGTGCGTCGATCAGCCGCACCACCCGCCTGCGCGCACCGGCCGGGGAAAGCCCAACGGCCTCAGCGAGTTCCACATACGATGCCCGACCGTCGCGCTGCAGCGCGCGCAGCAGGGCCAGGTCGGTGTCGTCGACCTCGACGCTGACCTCTCCGACCGGTCCCACCACGTCGCGCATCACCTCGACGTAGGTGAGGGTGTCGACGCCGACCACGCCGGGCAGCGCCCGCAGGGTGGCGACCACCCCGTCGAGGTCGCGCACCGATCCCACCCTGGCCTCGGCGATCAAGCCGAACGGCCCGCTCGTCAGCGACAGGAACGCGACGTCGTCGCGGGCCGCGAGCACCTGCGCGATCGGCGCCGCGGGTCCGTCGACCATGACGCTGACGTGGGCGAGCGCGCCGCGTCCCAGCACCGCCGGATGGACCACGCCGCGCACCACGACCTGACCCGAGGCGATCAACCGCTGTACCCGCGCGGCGGCGGCCGAGCGGGACAACCCGACGCGATGGGCGATGTCGCGGTGGGTCAGCCGACCGTCGTCCTCGAGCAGGCTGACGATGGCCTCGTCGACCTCATCCATGCGATCCATGGGGTTCACACCTCGTTCACCGAAAATCGGCCAAAGATTTTTCGCAACTGTACTACCGGCAGATCGGTCACCACAGCGCGCCAGGATCCTTATTTCTGACGTAAATGACGCGCGACACTGACGTATCGATACTCGAAACACCGGCGTAACGATTGAAACGATTGCGCGGCGTGACCTGCGGATTTACTGTTACCCGCACCACATCCACTCGGAGGACCGACATGGCCACCAACGACCCCGCACCGGTCACCCCCAAAGTCACCGAGGTCGAACAACACGGCGTCGAACCGATTCCCGACGCCGAACGCACCGCCCGGCCGCTGGATCTGTTCCGGCTGGTGTTCGGCGGCGCGAACACCATCGCGACCGTCGTGCTGGGCACCTTCCCGATCATCTTCGGTCTGTCGTTCCGCGACGCACTGTTCGCCACCCTCGCCGGCCTGGTGCTCGGCGCCCTGATCCTCGCGCCGATGTCGCTGTTCGGCCCACGCAACGGCACCAACAACGCGGTGTCCTCGTCGGCGCATCTGGGTGTGCACGGCCGCGTCGTCGGGTCGTTCCTGTCGCTGTTGACCGCGGTCGCGTTCTTCTCGATCTCGGTGTGGACGTCCGGCGACGTGCTGGTGGGTGGGGCCAACCGCGCGTTCGGCGTGCCCCAGACCGACATCGCCGTCGGTGTCGCCTACGGCATCTTCGCGCTGCTGGTGCTCGTCGTGTGCATCTACGGCTTCCGATTCATGTTGCTGGTCAACAAGATCGCCGTCATCGCGGCGACCTTGTTGTTCCTGGCAGGGGTTTTCGCGTTCGGCGGCGTGTTCGACGCCGGCTATGCGGGCAGCCTGCACCTCGGCGACCCGTTGTTCTGGCCGTCGTTCGTCGGCGCGGCGCTGATCGTGATGTCCAACCCGGTGTCGTTCGGTGCGTTCCTGGGCGACTGGGCGCGCTACATCCCGCGCGACACCCCGTCCTGGAAACCCATGCTCGCAGCGTTCCTCGCCCAGATCGCGACGCTGGTGCCGTTCCTGTTCGGCCTGGTCACCGCGACCGTGATCGCCACCACCGCACCGGATTTCATCGCAAACGGTGATTACGTGGGCGGCCTGCTGAGCGTCTCGCCGGGCTGGTACTTCGTGCCGGTGTGCCTGATCGCGCTGATCGGCGGCATGTCGACCGGCACCACCGCGCTGTACGGCACCGGCCTGGACTTCTCCAGCGTGTTCCCGAGGTTCACCCGCGTGCAGGCCACCATCTTCATCGGATCGATCGCGATCGTGTTCATCTTCATCGGTCGCTTCGCCTTCAACGTGGTGCAGAGCATCTCCACGTTCGCGGTGCTGATCGTCACGTGCACCGCGCCGTGGATGGTCGTGATGATGATCGGCTGGTTCACCCGCCGCGGCTGGTACGACTCCGATGCGCTGCAGGTGTTCAACCGCCGCCAGAGCGGCGGCCGGTACTGGTTCGACCACGGCTGGAACTGGCGCGGCCTGACCGCGTGGCTGGTCTCGGCCGCGCTGTCGATCTGCTTTGTGAACCTGCCCGACCAATTCGTCGGCCCGCTCGGCAATCTCGCCGACGGTATCGACCTGTCCATCCCCGTCGGCCTCGGCCTGGCCGCCCTGCTCTACCCGGCGCTGCTGTGGCTCTCCCCCGAGCCGCGCGACGCCTTCGGCCCGGACGGGCCGCGCGGCGTCCCGTCCGGCGCCCCCGCCAACACCCCCATCGTGTCGCAGGGCACGGTGACCCCTCCGAGCACACAGGAAGTCCCAGCATGACCGCCACCAGCACCCCCATCGGCCCCGTCGACGCCTCGAAGGTGCCGCGCTTCGCGGGCCCGGCGACGTTCGCGCGCCTGCCGCGCCTGGACCAGGTCACCAAGGCCGACGTCGTGATCGCCGGTGTGCCGTTCGACACCGGTGTCTCCTACCGGCCCGGCGCCCGTTTCGGCCCCACCCACGTGCGCGAGTCCTCGCGCCTGCTGCGGCCCTACCACCCGGGCCTGGACGTGTCGCCGTTCGAGGTCGTGCAGGTCGCCGACGCCGGCGATATCGCGGTGAACCCGTTCAACATCAACGAGGCCATCGAGACAATCGAGGGCGCCGCGCGCGACATCACCGCCGACGGAAAGAAACTCGTGACCATCGGCGGCGACCACACGATCGCACTGCCGCTGCTGCGCGCCGCGGCCGCCAAGCACGGCCCGGTCGCGCTGGTGCACTTCGACGCCCACCTCGACACCTGGGACACCTACTTCGGCGCCGAGTACACCCACGGCACCCCGTTCCGCCGCGCCGTCGAGGAGGGCATCCTCGACACCGAGGCGCTGTCGCACGTCGGCACCCGCGGCCCGCTGTACGGCAAGAAGGATCTCGAGGACGACCGCCGGTTCGGGTTCGGCATCGTCACCTCGTCCGACGTCTACTACCAGGGTGTGCGGGAGGTCGTCGACAAGCTGCGCGGGCGGGTCGGCAACCGGCCGGTGTACCTGTCGATCGACATCGACGTGCTCGACCCGGCGCACGCGCCCGGTACCGGCACGCCCGAGGCCGGCGGCATGACCAGCCGCGAACTGCTGGAGATCCTGCGCGGCTTCCGCGGACTCAACCTCGTCGGCGCCGACGTCGTCGAGGTGGCCCCGGCCTACGACCACGCCGAGATGACCGGGGTGGCGGCCGCCCACGTCGCCTACGACCTGGTGTCGCTGCTCGCCCTCGGCCCCGACGAGTCCTGATGACGGTGCGCAACCACAGCCGCAACGGTGGTGACGTCGTCGTCGAAACCCTGACCGCTCTTGGTGTTTCGCACGTCTTCGGTATCCCCGGCCAGAACGCGCTCGGCCTGTTCGACGCGATCCGCCGCAGCAAGCTGACCTTCATCAGCTCGCGGGTGGAGAACAACTCGGCGTTCGGCGCCGACGGCTACAGCCGGGTGACCGGTGACGTCGGTGTGCTGTTCCTGTCGACCGGGCCGGGTGCGCTGACCGCCCTCGGCGCGCTGCAGGAAGCCCACGCCACCGGGGTGCCGGTGCTGGTGATCGCCAGCCAGGTGCCCCGCGCCGGCATGGGGTTGCGCCGCGGCATGCTGCACCAACTCGACGACCAGAAGGCCAGCGCCGCCAACGTCACCAAGGGCACGGCCGTGGCCCGCGACGCCGCGGCGATCCCCAGCCTGATCGCCGACGCCTACGAACTGGCGCTGTCGGCGCCGGCCGGGCCGGTGTGGGTGGAGATCCCGCAGGATGTGCTGACCGAGCCGACCACGGTGCCGCCGGTGACCACGCTGACCGTGCACCCCGACCACCGGGCCCCGCGGCCCGAACTCGTCGATGCCGCAGCCGATCTGCTCAACGGTGCCGAGCGGCCCGTGATCCTCGCCGGTGGCGGGGTGCGACGCTCCCCGGGCGGGCCTGCCGCGCTGGCGGCGTTCGCCGAGGCCCTCGGCGCCCCGGTGGTGTCCACGGTCGGCGGCAAGGGCGCCATCGCGTTCGACCATCCGTTGTCGGCGGCCTCCTGGATCGAGGACCGCCACACCACCGATCTGCTCGAAGACGCCGACGTGCTGGTGGCGATCGGCACCGCGATGGGCGAGGTGACCAGCAACTACTTCACGTTCGCACCACGGGGCAAGCTCATCCACATCGACGCAGAAGTGCGTGTGCTGCAGGTCAATCACCCGGCGTGCGCGATCCACGCCGACGCCGCGCAGGCCCTGACCGCGCTCACCCCCCGCGTGCGACCACGGGAGAACTCCGAGGGGGCGCGCGTCGCCGCGGACCTGCGAAAAGCCGTGCAGGACCGGCTGTCCGCGCAGGATCTCGACACCGAGCTGAAGTTGATGGCGGATCTGCGGGCCGCGGTGCCGTCGGCCACCCACACGTTCTGGGACATGACCATCGCCGGGTACTGGGCGTGGTCGGCCTGGGATCCGCGGCAGGGCGAGTTCCATTCCGCCCAGGGCGCAGGCGGTCTCGGGTTCGCGTTCCCCGCCGCACTGGCCGCCGCGATCGCCACCGGCCGGCGCACATTCGCGGTGTCCGGTGACGGCGGCGCGATGTACTCGATCGCCGAACTGGCCACCGCACGCCAGCACGACGCCGACATCACCTGGCTCATCGTCGACGACGGCGGCTACGGAATCCTGCGGGAGTACATGACCGCGGAGTTCGGCGCCGCCACCGCCACCGAATTGGCCCGGCCCGACTTCGCGCGGCTGGCAGCCAGTTTCGGTATCCCCGCCCACACCGCGACCACCGGCAACGTCGGCCAACTGATCGCGGACTCGTTCTCCGGCGACGGACCGGCAGTCATCGTGCTGCCCGCCGTCCTGCAGATGTTCGCCCCCACCCACCTCCCACCGAAGGAATGACATCGTGGGCAAACCGCTAGATATCGCCATCGTCACCGTCTACCTGATCGCCATGCTGGCGTTCGGTTTCTGGGGCAAGACCCGCACCAGGGACTCGGCCGACTTCCTCGTCGCCGGACGCCGGCTGGGCCCGACCCTCTACACCGGCACCATGGCCGCGGTGGTGCTCGGCGGTGCCTCGACCGTCGGCGGCGTAGGCCTGGGCTACAAGTGGGGCCTGTCCGGCATGTGGCTGGTGGTGGCGATCGCCGTCGGCCTGCTGGCGCTGAGCCTGCTGTTCGCCGGGCGCATCCAACGGCTCAAGGTGTACACCGTCGCGCAGATGCTGAGTCTGCGGTACGGCGTCGACGCCACCTCGGCGTCGGGCGTGGTGATGGTCGCCTACACGCTGATGCTGTCGGTCACCTCCACGACCGCCTACGCGACGGTGTTCAACGTGCTGTTCGGCACGGGCCGAACGATTTCGGTGCTCATCGGCGGCGCCGTCGTCATGCTGTACTCGTCGATCGGCGGCATGTGGTCGATCACGCTGACCGACATGGTGCAGTTCATCCTCAAGACCATCGGCGTGTTCTTCCTGCTGTTGCCGTTCACCTGGAACCGCGCAGGCGGCCTCGACGGCATCCGGGAACGCGCGGGCGACGCGGTGTTCAGCCTCACCGCGATCGGCACCGAGACCATCATCACGTTCTTCGTGGTCTACAGCTTCGGAATGCTGATCGGACAGGACATCTGGCAGCGGGTGTTCACCGCGCGCTCACCGCAGGTGGCCAAGTGGGGCGGTACCACCGCGGCCCTGTACTGCGTCGCCTACGGGGTGGCGGGCGCACTGATCGGTGCGGCCGCGTCGACGTTCCTGCCCGATGTCGAGGCCAAGGACGACGTCTACGCGCAGATCGCGGAAACGATTCTGCCCGTCGGCATCAGCGGCCTGGTGCTGGCGGCCGCGGTCGCGGCGATGATGTCGACGGCCTCCGGTGCGCTGATCGCCACCGCGACCGTCGCGCGCACCGACGTGCGGCCGCTGCTGCTGCGCCTGATCGGTCGCCGCGCCGAGACCACCGACGACCCGACCCTGGAGGTCCACGCCGACCGTCGTTACGTGGTGGCCCTCGGCATCGTCGTCATCGTGATCGCGGCGCTGCTCAACGACGTGGTCGGCGCGCTCACCATCGCCTACGACATCCTCGTCGGCGGCCTGCTGGTCCCGATTTTGGGCGGCTTCGTGTGGAAGCGCGCCACCGGGGCCGGTGCACTGGTCGCGATGGGCGTCGGCACGGTCGTGACGCTGGGCACCATGGCCATCGTCGGCGACGTGCTGGCCAACGATCCCATCTACTGGGGTCTGGCGACCAGCCTGATCGCCTATGTCGTGGTGAGCCTCGCGACCACCCGCACCCCGGCGCCGGTGCTGCAGGTGTGGGACGCCCGGCTGGCCGGGCGCGACGAAACGGCTACTGCCGGCGAGATTCCCACGGCCACGTCATGAGCGCCCACACGATGAGCACCAGACCGCTCGCCGTGAGCACGTACACGGGCCACGGGCCCAGCACGTCGAGCAGCGATGCGGTCTCGGGTTTGGCGTTGAGGAAGCCGTAGTTGGTGCCCGCGATGCCGTTGAACGCCATGGTGACCGCGGCCCACACCGCGGTCACCACCGCGGCGAACCGGTAGCTGCGCCACGTGGGCCGCATGCCACGACCCCAGCACAGGTAGATCGCGGCCCACACCACGAGCAGGTGGATCGACCAGAACGCCAGGAACTCGTAGTGCGGGAAGTCCGGGCTCTTGAGCACCGGTGAGATCAGGGCCTGCGCGCTGAGTGTCAGACCCCAGTAGTAGGTGAGCACGAACGCCCACTGCCGTTGCGACCAGAACGCGTACGCCCCGGTGATCGTGGCTAGGTCGGTCAGCCGCACGGGCACCGACCGTTCCAGCGTCGGCGGGATCCACGTGTAGACGAGCATCGCGACATAGATCGCGGCGGTCACCGCGCCGAGCGCCTTCCCCAGCACCCGCGCCTGATGCTCGGTCTGCCTGCGGCCCAGCCACACCAGAAGCACTGCCACCACGGCGAACACCGCGATGGCGGCCCAGTAGGACGGGCCGTAGGCGTTGAACTGCCGTTGTGCCATCACCCTTCCTACGTCATTGCGCCTGGCTCACCGACGACATGTGGAAATCGGGGATGCGCAGCGTGGGCATCGCGGACCTGGTCGCCCAGTCGCCCCACTCGCGGGGCAGGGTGCGTTCGCTGATACCTGCCTCGGTGGCCCGGCGCAACAGATCCAGCGGGCTCTCGTTGAACCGGAAGTTGTTGACCGCCGCGGTGACCTCGCCGTCCTCGACGAGATAGACCCCGTCGCGCGTGAGGCCGGTCAACAACAGCACGGTGGGATCGACCACGCGGATGTACCACAGCGTGGTCAGCAGCAGACCGCGTTCGGTTGCCGCGATCATGTCGGCGAGTTCGGTTGTGCCACCGGTCATCAGCAGATTGTCGGCGGGCGCGGTGACCGGCGCGCCGTACTCGGCGGCGACCGCGCGCGGGTAGGCCAGTGCGTTGATCACGCCGTCGCGGATCCAGTCGACGCGCGAGATGTCCATGCCGTTGTCGAATATCGACACCCGCTCCGATGAACTGGGCACCGCGACGAACGGTTGACACTCAAGGGTTTCCGCGAACGGATCGGAGTACAGCGTCAACCCCAGATCGGTGAGCTTCTCCCCGATCCGGGTCCCTCCGGGTGCCGAGAGCGCCGTGCGTCCCTCGTGGGCGCCGCGGCCGTCCATGGTCCACGACAGGTAGATCATCATGTCCGCCACGGTCGACGGCGGCATGATGGTCTCGTAGCGGCCCGCGGGCAGTTCCACGGTGCGCTCGGCCCAGCCCAGCCGCAGCGACAGCTCATCGAGCAGCGAATCGACCTGCACATCAAGGAAATCCGCCGTGCTCACACCGGCCCACGCGCTGGCACCGTTGCGTTTGGCGTTGATCTCCACCGAACCGGTCGGCTGGGTGAAGCGCCGGCGCAGACCGTTGGACGTCGCGACGAACGTGGTCTCCAGCACGTGGCGGGCGTAGCCGAAGAGTTGATCACCGCCCCGGAACCCCTTGGCCAGATCTGCTGCGATGCCGGTGAACACCTGCGCGCGGGTGCCGGGAACCGGTGCGTCCCAGTCGGCGGGTGCGCCGTCGGCGGCCAACGGCGGTGCCGCGTCGCGCGCCTCTGGCGCGTCCCGAGCGGCCCGCTGCGCGGCGGCGACGAGGTCGGGGATCACCGCCGGGTCGACGTCGCTGGTGCGCATCGACCCCACATGAGCCTTCTCTCCGGCCTCACCCCGGCGCAGGATCGAGATGACGGTCGTGTTGCGGCTGACGGTTTCACCGTTGGTGGTCATCGAGTTGTTCGCCCAGCGCAGCGACGCGTCGGCGCGGTCGGTGACCAGCACGATGGTCTCCGTGCCGGGATCGGCTGCGTCGAGGGCGATCTCGACGACCTGCTGTGCGCCGATCATCGTCCGGCCTCCGTTCGGGTGTTGAGCACGTTGACACCGCGGAACAGTGCGCTCGGGCAGCCGTGACTGACCGGCGCAACCTGACCGGGTTGCGCCTTGCCGCAGTTGAACGCGCCGCCGAGGCGCCACGTCGACGGCCCGCCGACGGCCTCCATCGAACCCCAGAAGTCGGTGGTGATGGCCTGGTAGGCGACGTCGCGGACCTGGCCGTCGAGGCGGCCGTTGCGGATCCGGTAGAACCGTTGCCCGGTGAACTGGAAGTTGTACCGCTGCATGTCGATCGACCAGCTCTTGTCGCCGACGATGTAGATGCCGTCGGACACCCGCGAGATCAAATCGTCGGTGCTCAGATCCTCGGCGGCGGGTTGCAGGGACACGTTCGCCATGCGCTGGATCGGCACGTGGTGCGGCGAATCGGCATAGGAGCAGCCGTTGGAGCGGGATTCGCCGAGCCGCTGTCCGATTCTCAGTGCGAACACCCGATCCAACTGATAACCGACGAAGATGCCGTCGCGCACCAGGTCCCAGCACTGTGACCGCACCCCTTCGTCGTCGAATCCGACCGTGGCCAGGCCGTGTTCGACGGTGCGGTCGGCGGTCACGTTCATCACCTCGGAGCCGTAACGCATGGTGCCGAGTTTGTCCGGGGTGGCGAACGACGTTCCCGCATACGCGGCCTCGTAGCCGATCGCGCGATCGTATTCGGTGGCGTGGCCGATGGATTCGTGGATGGTGAGCCACAGGTTGGTCGGGTCGATCACCAAATCGGTCGGGCCCGCGACGACCGACGGGGCCTTGGTCTTCTCGGCGAGCAGCGTCGGCAACTCGGCGAGCTCATCGGCCCAGTCCCACACGTCGGCGTCGGTGAGGGCCTCCCAGCCGCGGCCCATGGGCGGGGCCAGTGTGCGCATGGTCTCGAACGACCCGGCGGCCGAGTCGACGGCGACGGCCTCCAGCGTGGGCAGCACCCGCACCCGCTGCTGGGTGATCGACGAGCCGAACGTGTCTGCGTAGAAGGTCTGCTCCTTCACGCAGTGCACACCCGCCGAGACGTGGTCGACACCGTCGGCTGCCAGTAGCCGGCCGGAGTAGTCGTCGAGCACCGCGATCTTGTCGGCCGCCGAAACGCTGAACGGGTCCACCCGATAGTCCGACACCCACGTCGCGTCGCTGTAGACGGGCTCGGGTGCCAGCTCGATGTGTTCACCGTTGAGCGGGGCCAGCGCCGTCGCGACCGCCACGGCGCGGCGTGCGGTCTCGGCGGCCACCTGCGGGGCGAGTTCGGCATTGGACGCGAACCCCCACGTGCCGTCCACGACCACCCGCACGGCGAGCCCGATCTCGCGGTCCACAACCGAGGTCTCCAGCTCACCGTCGCGCAGCTGGATGATCTCGGTGATGATGCGATGTATCCGCAGATCCGCGTAGTCGGCGCCGGCGGCGACCGCGGCGGAGAGCGCCGCGTCCGCCAACTCGTGGCGGGGCAGGCCGAGGAAATCGGCGTCCACTTGTCGCTGAGCTGTCACGGTTCCCCACGGTAGCGGCGGGTGCCGCCGGGCACCGGATTCTGAAGCCGCGTGGCGCGGTTCACGCCTGCCCGGAGGTCTGCACCAGCGTCGCCGACCCGCCGCTCAGCTGCCGGGCGGCGAAGTCCGCGGCCTGCGCCGCCATGCCGTTGGTCTTGTACGAGCTGTGCGCGGCGCGGTCCAGACCACCGGGGAAGCACACCGGATCACCGGTCGCGCACAGCTCCATCGTCTTGGCGACATAGGGCTGCCCGATCGTGATGGGCGGCGCGTTGTGGTCGGCCAGGTTCACCACCCAGTCCTTCGGGGTGCCGAACAGCACCACCGCGGCGACGTGTGATGCGGTCGCGGGCGGCATGGGGCCGCTGATGCCCGCGGGCAGCGTGTAGCCTGCGGGCAGGCTGCTGGTGGTGGTGTAGCCCGCCACCGCGGCGCCCTGCGAGTAACCGCCGAGCACGATCTCGGTGTTGGGGCACTGCGCCGCAACCGCCTGGATCCGGTTGCTGGCGTCGGCGATCCCGGTGGCGGCCTGCGCGAAGTCCAGCGACGCCGGATAGTTCACCGCGTACACGTCGACGCTTTTGCCGGGCAACCGGTCCCGCAGCGCATCGACGAAAGCCTGTCCGGTGGCGCCGATCCCGGGCGCCTCGAACGTCCCGCGGGCGAACACCACCTCGACATCGGCACATGCGTTGTCCGCGGCGCTCGCGGTCGCGGCCGGTCCGGCCAGCATGCCGAGCCCGGTCGCGGCGAGGGCGAGGGCCGGGAAGATCGCCCTACGTGCCACCTTGGTGATGACGCCTGCCTTACCGGCCGACTTCGGTTCGCTCATGTCCACGGCCCCTCTGTCTCGTTTGCCAACGCCTCGTTGCGGGTGGCTGCTACTTGCATCAATGGCGGGCGGGCGAATCCGATTCCACCAAGATCAAGTGATGTACGCCACGTGAGCAAATCTGGGCCTGCGGGATTGCTGAGCGCGGTCGAGGCGTTGATGTGTGCCCGTCGCCGCGTGCCGCCGTGGCGGTTGCTGACCGCAAGCCGCTTTAATGAGCCGATGGCCACCTCGCGTGCCCGGACCACCGCCCTGGCGTACGCACTCGTCGCACCGAGCCTGTTCGGCGTCGTCACGTTCCTGCTGCTGCCGATGCTCGTCGTGGTGTGGTTGAGCCTGCACCGCTGGGATCTGCTGGGGCCGATCGAATATGTGGGCCTGGCCAACTGGACTTCGGTGCTCACCGATGCGGCCTTCGCCGAGTCGCTGGTGGTCACGCTGGGGTTCATGGTCCTGGTGGTGCCGACGCAGACCGTGCTGGGACTGGTCGCGGCGGCCATGCTGGCGCGCGGGTTGCCGGGCAGTGGGTTCTTCCGCACGGTTTACGTGCTGCCGTGGATCTGCGCTCCGCTGGCCATCGCGGTGTTGTGGCGGTGGATCCTGGCCCCCACCGACGGCGCGTTGAGCACGGTGCTCGACACCCGCATCGAGTGGCTCACCGACCCCGGTCTGGCGCTGCCGGTGGTGTCGGCCGTGGTGGTGTGGACCAACCTCGGTTACGTGACGCTGTTCTTCCTGGCCGGCATCCTCAACATCCCCGTCGACGTGCACAACGCCGCGCGCACCGACGGCGCCACCTCGTGGCAACGGTTCCGGTACATCACCCTGCCGATGCTGCGCCCGACGATGTTCTTCGTGCTGGTCACCGGGATCGTCAGCGCCGCACAGGTATTCGACACGGTGTACGCGCTGACCGCGGGCGGGCCGCAGGGCCGCACCGATCTGATCGCGCACCGCATCTACGCCGAGGCGTTCGGCGCGGCCGCGGTGGGACGCGCCGCGGTCATGGCGCTGGTGTTGTTCGTGCTGCTGGTCGGCGTCACGATCGTGCAGCACCTGTACTTCCGCCGCAGGATCAGCTATGACCTCACCTGAGCGAACGGCGTCCAATGCCGTGATCTATGCCGGCCTGGTGCTCGGTGCGGTGATCACACTGGCGCCGTTCGGGCTGGGTCTGCTCACGTCGTTCACGTCGGCGCAGCAGTTCGTCACCGGGTCGCCGCTGTCGCTGCCCCGCCCGCCCACACTGGCCAACTATCTGGGCCTGGCCGATGCCGGGTTCGGCCGTGCCATCGCGGTCACGGCGTTGATGACCGCCGTGATCCTGCTGGGACAACTGGTGTTCTCGGTGCTGGCCGGGTATGCGTTCGCGCGGCTGGAGTTTCCGGGGCGCGACGTGTTGTTCTGGATGTACCTCGCGACGCTGATGGTGCCCGCGACCGTGACGGTGGTGCCGCTGTACCTGATGATGGCCGAGGCCGGTCTGCGGAACACGTTCTGGGCGTTGGTGTTGCCGTTCATGTTCGGCTCGCCGTACGCGATCTTCCTGCTGCGTGAGTACTTCCGCGGGATCCCGGGCGACCTGATCAACGCCGCGCGCCTCGACGGCGCCAACACCCTCGACATCATCACCCATGTGGTGGTGCCCGCGAGCCGCCCGATCCTGGTGACGCTTGCGATGATCACGGTGGTGAGCCAGTGGAACAACTTCCTGTGGCCCCTGGTGATCAGCAGTGGCGACAAGTGGCGCGTGCTGACCGTGGCCACCGCGGGCCTGCAGACGCAGTACAACGCGCAGTGGACGCTGGTGATGGCGGCGACCACCGTGGCGATCGTGCCGCTGATCGTGGTGTTCGCGGCGCTGTCGCGTCACATCGTCCGCTCGATCGTGGTGACGGGGATCAAATGACCACCGGCATGAGACGCTCCACGCTGCTGGCCGGCGGGCTCGCCTGCACGATGGCCGTGCTGCTGGTGATCGCGATGCTCATGGGCCGCACCACCGAACCGGCCGGCAGGACCGTGGTGACGGTGCGGTTGTGGGACCCACAGGTCGCGGCGGCCTACCGGGAGTCGTTCGACGCGTTCAGCGACGAGCATCCCGACATCGAGGTCCGCGTCAACACCGTGGCGTACGCGAGCTACTTCGACAGCCTGCGCACCGATGTGGCCGGCGGCAGCGCCGACGACATCTTCTGGATCTCCAACGCCTACTTCGCCGGCTACGCCGACAACGGTCATCTGCTCGACATCGCCGACCTGCTGGGGCCCGATGCCGCGGCGGCGTGGGAGCCGTCGGTGGTCGATCAGTTCACCCGCAACGGAACCCTGTGGGGCGTACCGCAACTCACCGACGCGGGTATCGCGGTGTACTACAACGCCGATCTGCTGGACAAGGCCGGCGTGTCCCCCGCCGACCTGGAATCGCTGCGCTGGTCGAACGGACCCGACGACACCCTGCGCCCGCTGCTGGCCCGGCTCACCGTCGACGAATCCGGCCGCACGGCCGACGCACCCGGCTTCGACGCGAACCGGACCCGGCAGTGGGGGTACAACGCCGCCAACGATCTTCAGGGCATCTACCTCAACTACATCGGGTCTGCGGGCGGCCGGTTCTCCGAGGGTGACCGGTTCGTGTTCGACAACCCGCAGGCGGTCGACGCGTTCGAATACCTGGTGCGCCTGATCAACACCGACCACGTCGCTCCCCCGGCCTCGGACACCAACGACAACGGCGACTTCTCCCGCAACGCGTTCCTCGCCGGTCGCATGGCGCTGTTCGAGTCCGGCACGTACAACCTGGCCGGGATCGCCGATCAGGCACCGTTCCGGTGGGGTGTGGCGATGCTGCCCGCCGGACCGAACGGCCGGGTCAGCGTCACCAATGGCATTGCCGCGGCGGGCAATGCCGCCAGTCGCCATCCGCAGGCCGTCAAGGAGGTGCTGGCCTGGATGGGCGGCAGGCGCGGCAACGAATTCCTCGGCAGACGCGGCGCGGCGATCCCCGCGGTGCTGGCCGCGCAGCCGGTCTACCACCAGTACTGGGCATCGCGCGGCGTCGACGTCGGCCCGTTCTTCCGAGTGCTGCAGGGCCCGCGGATCGCCGCACCAGGCGGGGCCGGATTCCCGGCCGGATTCGAGGCGCTCAAACCGTATTTCGACGAGATGTTCCTGGGCCGGTTCGATGGGCGCCGCGACGTCGCAGACAGCCTCGCCGAAGCACAGCGGGCCGCCAACACCGCGGCATCGCGGTGACTATCCGCGCCGCCTGGGCAGGCTCGTGCCCAGCACCGTCAGTTCGAGGGCCAGCGCGGCGCCGCACACCACGGCGAGCACCACGAAGGCCACCCAGTCACGCCTCTTGGGTTTCGACTCGGCCGCCGAGAACTGCCCGGCCCCACCGCGCGCGGTGATCGCGTCGCCCATCTCGTCGCCGCGACGCAGGGCCACCGTCACCGCGGCCGAGATGAGGTCGACGACACCGGAGACCCGCTGCCTGCGGCGCTCGCGGAAACTGTCGGGGCGGTCTCGGGGCCGCAGCCGCCGCGCGGCGTACAGCGTGCGGAACTCGTCGATGAGCATCGGGAAGGCGCGCAACGCCAGCGCGATGGTCACCGCCCAGTCGTGCACCGGGATCCGGAACACGCCCAACGGGCGGCCCAGTGTCGCGACCGCGGGTGCGATGTCGGCGACGTTGGTCGTCCAGGACACCAGCGCGCCGAGGCCCAGCAGCACGATCGACAACGCCGTGATGCGCAGGAAGTTCAGTAGTCCCCCGAGGCCGATCTGCATCGACCCGAGCTCGAATTCGGGGCTGCCCCCGGCGAAGGTGGCGGTCAACGCGCCGAACGCGACCAGCAGCCACATCCACCACGGGATGGTCGGCACCACGCCGCGCGGGATGCGCGCCAGGCGGGCCACCACCAGCACCAGCACGGCGGTGAAACCGATCGGCACCCACCCGGGATAGAAGGTGAGCATGACGCCGATCACGGCCACCGACAACAGCTTGGTGCCGGCCCACAGTTGATGGATGACGCTGTCACCGGGCACCGGGCGCAGCAACACGACGGGCTTGCGCTGGCCACCGGCCGGCGCGGTCATCGGGCGTCTCCCGCGGTGGTCGGCAGCGGGGCGAGTTGCCCGTCGCGCAGGTGCAGGGTGCGTGGGCACAGGCCTTCGAGGCCGGTGAAGTCGTGCGAGATGACGACGACGGTCATGCCGTTGTTGCGGCGCAGGTCCTCCAGCAGGCGCAGCAGTCCGCGCTGGCTGCCCGCGTCGAGCCCGGCCAGCGGTTCGTCGAGGATGAGCGCGCGCGGTGAGCGGGCCAGCAGGCCGGCGAGCACCACGCGGCGCATCTGGCCGCCGGAGAGTTGGTCGATGCGACGCTCACCGATCGTCGGGTCGAGGCCCACCGTCGCGAGCGCGGCGTTGACCCGGTCCCGGTCCTTGACCGAAAAGCCTGCGGCCGAGGCGATCTCGCGCGCGACACTGCTGCGCATCAGCTGCAGCCGGGCGGCCTGGAACGACAACGCCACCGCGCCCACCTGTTCGGACACCGGCGCGCCGTCGAGCAGGCACGCACCGTAGGTGGGCACGGTCAGGCCTGCCATGATCCAGGCCAGGGTGGATTTCCCGGACCCGTTGAGGCCGTGGATGAGCACGCCGTCGCCTTCGTTGACCGTGAACGTGATGTCGCGCAGCGCGGCTTTCGCCCAGGGCGTCCCGTTGGCGTACTCGTGGCCGACGCCGGTCAGCTCGAGCACGGGCACCCCGGGCTCGTGGCCGACCATCGAACCCGCCGGCACCGCGGACGTCTCGACCATGTCGGTGCTGTCGGCAGCGCCGCCGTCGCCGTCGAGGCTCACGGTGCGGTCGGCGATCTCGGCCTCGCTGTTGTAGTGCGTGATGTGCACCAGCGACATGCGGTGGCGCTTGGTCAGCCCGGACACCACGTTCATCAGCGTCTCGCGGCCCTGCTGGTCGACCATGCTGGTGATCTCGTCGGCGATCAGCAACGAGGGTTCACGGGCCAGGGCGGCCGCGACGGCCAGGCGCTGCAGTTCGCCGCCGGACAGCCCGCCGGTGTCACGTTCGGCCAGACCGTCGAGCCCGACCTCGGACAGCAACCGGTCGACGTCGGTGGTGGTACCCGGCGGCAGGCCCCACACCACGTCGTCGGCCACCCGGGTGCCGAGCACCTGGCTCTCGGGGTGCTGCATCACGACGGCGGTACCGCCGATGCGGCCCAGGCCGACCGCGCCCGCCCGCTCGACCGCACCCGAGGTGGGCTCCCGGCCCGAGAGCACGAGCATAAGCGTGGTCTTGCCCGATCCGTTGGGTCCGGTGACCGCGACGTGCTCACCGACCCGCAGATCCATCGTCACCGGCCCGAGCGCGTCGTGGTCGGCGCCCGGATACCGGAACCGCACGTCGGTAAGCCGCGCGGGCACCGGCCCGATCGGGCCGTCCTCCGGCGGGCTGTCGAGCTTGTGGACGTCGGGGACGCCGAGCAGCCGACGCAGCACACGCGACAGTGCCCACCAGCCGATCATCGTGACCATGACGATGCTGGAGATGCCCATGAGCAGCATCAGCACCGGCCAGTAGTGCAGCAACGTCGCGAACATGCTCTTGAGCGGCTCGGCGGCGCCTTCGAGCACCGGGATGCGCGCCAGCACCGCGGCCAGTCCGTCGATGTTTGCGGTGAGGGTGTCGAACATCAGGTTGCGCAGGCGCGACAGCACCAGCAGCGCACCGACGATCGCGGCGCCAAACAGCGCGCCCGCCACGATCGCGGCGGCCAGCACGGTGGGGGTGCCGCGGCCACGGCGTTTGACGATGCCGGTCAGGCCGCCGATGTAGGCACAGTTGAACACCGTCATCATGCCGCCGAGGCCCGCGATCAAAAACGCGATCACCCCGGCCGCGACGGTCGCCGCGAGCAGCACGCGCATCCGGTACCGGTAGGCCAGCAGGCCCATCGGTACGGTCCCCAGCACCGACAGACCCGCGGCGAACGGTACGACGACCGCGATGATCGCGGTGGCCGCGCACAGCGCAGCCATCACCGAGGCCTGCGCGAGCTCGCCGGGGGTCAGTCCGCGCCGAGACGCTCTGGCCGGTCGGTTCGCGGTCATTTCTCGATTCTGCCAGCCAGGCGGTACCGCCCGGTCGGCCCGTGTGTGACGGACCCCACCAAACTTGGAATGCATAGTGAACCTATGTAAGGTGGTGTGCATGTCAGCGCCCAGCGTCGAGAATGTCCCGGTGACCCACGAAACCGAACTCGGCGCGGATCTGCTGGCAGTCGTCGCTCGCCTCAACCGGCTCGCGACACAGCGCGCGCGGCTCCCGCTGCCGTACGCGCAGGCCAGGCTGTTGTCGACGATCGAGGATCAGGGCGAGGCCCGCATATCGGATCTCGCCATGCTCGATCACTGCTCGCAGCCGACCATGACCACGCAGGTACGCCGCCTGGAAGATGCCGGGCTGGTGTCGCGCACCGCCGACCCCGGCGATGCCCGCGCGGTGCTCATCCGCATCACCGAAAAGGGCAAGCAGACCCTGAACCAAGCCAGGTCCGATCGCGCCGCCGCGATCAACCCGCGACTGGAACGGCTCACCGCCAAGGATCGTCAGACCCTCGTCGAGGCCGTTGAGGTCATCGGCAGGCTCCTGGCCGATGTCGCAGAGCACCCCCTGCCACACGAGAACTAGTTAGGAGTTCCCGCCCCCCATGTGGCGTCAACCCAAAGCTGTTTGGGCCGTAGCCTTCGCGTCCGTCGTCGCCTTCATGGGCATCGGACTCGTCGACCCGATCCTCAAACCCATCGCCGACAACCTCGACGCGACACCCTCACAGGTGTCCCTGCTGTTCACCAGCTACATGGCCGTGATGGGCGTCGCGATGCTGATCACCGGCGCGGTGTCGAGCCGCATCGGCCCCAAGCGCACACTGCTGGTCGGCCTGGTGGTGATCATCGCGGGCGCGGGCCTGGCCGGGATGAGCGACACCGTGATGGAGATCGTGGGCTGGCGCGCCCTGTGGGGACTGGGTAACGCCCTGTTCATCGCGACCGCGCTGGCGACCATCGTGAACTCCGCGAAAGGCTCTGTCGCACAGGCGATCATCCTCTACGAGGCGGCGCTGGGCCTGGGCATCGCGGTGGGCCCGCTGGTCGGCGGTGTGCTCGGGTCGATCTCGTGGCGCGGACCGTTCTTCGGCGTCTCGGCGCTCATGGCGCTCGCGCTGGTCGTCACCGCGTTCCTGCTGCCGCAGACCCCGCGCCCGCAGCACGCCACCACCCTGGCCGACCCGTTCCGCGCGCTGCGCCACCGCGGACTGTTCGGCGTCGGGCTGACCGCGCTGCTGTACAACTTCGGGTTCTTCACCCTGCTGGCGTTCACGCCGTTCCCGCTGAACATGACCGCCCACCAGATCGGGCTGATCTTCTTCGGCTGGGGTGTCGCGCTGGCGTTCACGTCGGTGGTGGTGGCGCCACGTCTGCAGCACCGCTTCGGCACGGTGCCCACACTGCTGGTGAACCTGCTGGTGATGTCGGCGACACTGCTGGTGATGGCGCTCGGCGCGGACAACAAGGCCGTGCTGGCGACCTCGGTGGTGGTGGCCGGCCTGTGGTGCGGCATCAACAACACCCTGATCACCGAGACGGTCATGAAGGCCGCACCCGTCGAGCGTGGTGTCGCGTCGGCCGCCTACAGCTTCATGCGGTTCTGCGGCGCCGCGGTCGCACCGTGGCTGGCCGGGGTGCTCGGTGAGCAGATCAGCGTGCACCTGCCGTACTGGGTCGGTGCGGCCGCCGTGGCCGCCGGCGCCGGGGCGCTCTACCTGACGCGCTCGCACCTGCATGCCGTCGACGCCGACGAGAGCGAACTCGACGAACTCACCGACGAGGCGACCGCGATCACCGTCGGCAACGACTGATCCCGGCGCGCATCAGCCGGTGACGGTGCCGATCAAGGTGCCGACGACGTAGGTCGCCGCGATCGCGACGCCGCCGAACGCCAACTGGCGTACCGCCGCGACCGACGCGCGTTTGCGCGTGAACCGCGCCGCCACCCCGCCTGCGATCAGCAGACCCACCCCGCCGCACGCCAACCCGGCCCACAGCGAGTCGGAGCCGAGCAGATACGGGATCAGCGGGATGATCGCGCCGATCGCGAACATCACGAACGACGACACGGCCGCGATGGTCGGCGACGGCTTCTCGCGGGGATCGACGCCGAGTTCCTGCACGAGATGGAAGTTCAGCGCGCGGGTCTCGTCGCGGTGGATCTCGGCGGTGGCCTTCTCGGCGGTGGCCTCGCTCATCCCCATTTCCATCAGCGTCCCGATGAGTTCGTCACGCTCGGCCTGCGGATGACGGGTGAACGAGCGACGCTCCACCCGCACCTCGGAGTCGATCTGCTCGTTGGCCGTCGTCACCGAGGTGTACTCCCCCAGCGCCATCGAGAACGCCCCGGCCAGCAGGCCGGCCACGCCGCTGAGCACCACGGTCTGCGCGCTGGCACTGGCGGCCACACCCGCGATCAACGCGGTGTTGCTCACCAACCCGTCCATCGCACCGAACGTGGCCGCGCGCAGCCAACCGCCCGACACGTCGGCGTGCGTGTGGTCGATGGCGTGCGGCATTCCCGACGGCGGTGTGCGCCGCGGTGAATCGGTCATAACGACGATTCAACGCCGAACCCCGCGGGCAAATCCAGTGAGGTCACCTGCGTTTGTTCGCGCACGCGATAACGTCAGGTATGACCACCACCGCCGAACATCTGCGCAACGCACTCGACGGCCGCTGGCGCGACGTCAAGAACGCCATGCGGGAGAACCTGTCCAACGAGATCTTCCGGCCCCACTACACCCCGAACACCGCGATCGCCCGCGCCAAGGTCGCCGAGCAACTCAAGATCATGGCGGCGGCGGGCGCGGCCGAGGACGGGTTCCGCAAGGAACACGGCGGCAACGGCAACGTCGGGGCCGCCATCGCCCAGATCGAGATGCTCGCCATGAGCGATCTGTCGTTGATGGTGAAGGCCGGTGTGCAGTGGGGCCTGTTCGGCGGGGCGATCGAGAATCTTGGCACCGAACGCCACCACAAGGCGTACGTGCGCCGCATCATCGACCTCGACCTGCTGGGCTGTTTCGCGATGACCGAGACCGGCCACGGCAGCGACGTGCAGTCCATCGAGACCACCGCCACCTACGATCCGGCGACGCAGGAGTTCGTGATCCACTCGCCCACGCCGACCGCGCGCAAGGACTACATCGGCGGCGCCGCGGAAACCGCCCGCGTGGCAGCGGTTTTCGCACAGCTCATCACTCCTGACGGCGTGAACCACGGGGTGCACTGCCTGGTGGTGCCGATCCGCGACGACGCGGGTGAGGACCTCCCCGGCGTCACCACGTCGGACTGCCACTACAAGGGCGGGCTGCCCGGTGTGGACAACGGCCGCATCGTGTTCGACCACGTCCGCGTACCGCGCGAGAACCTGCTGAACCGCTACGCCGACGTCTCGCCCGATGGCGTGTACAGCTCACCGATCGAGAATCCCGGCCGCCGGTTCTTCACCATGCTGGGCACGTTGATCCGCGGTCGCGTCACCGTGGGCGGCAGCGCGGCCGCCGCGGCCCGCGTCGCGCTCGACATCGCGACCCGATATGCCCTGCAGCGCACACAGTTCAGCGCACCCGACAATGAGCATGAAGTCGTCATCATGGACTATCTGGTGCACCAGCGCCGGCTGCTCCCGTTGATCGCGAAATCGTATGCACTGCAGTTCGCCCAGAACGAACTGGTGGCCAAATGCCATGAACTGCAGACCTCCGACGATCCCGATCCCGAGGAGCAGCGCGAACTGGAGGCCCGCGCCGCGGGGCTGAAGGCCGCCAACACCTGGCACGCCAGCACGGCCATCCAGGAGGCACGCGAGGCCTGCGGCGGCGCAGGGTATCTCGCCGAGAACCGGTTGATCGCGCTGCGCGCCGACACCGACGTGTTCACGACGTTCGAAGGCGACAACCATGTGCTGACGCAGTTGGTCGCCAAGGAACTGCTCACCGCCTACGCCGACGACATCAAGGGCATGAGCCCGGTGGAGTGGGTGCGCTTCGCGGCCAACTTCGCCGGCGAGCGGGTGCTCAAACGCACTGCGGCACAGACGATCATCCAGACCATCCTGGACGCGCGCCAGGACAACGAGGAAGAGGGCAGCCTGTTCAACCGGGGCACCCAGGTCAAGATGTTCGAGGACCGCGAGGAGTACCTGCTGGCCTCGGTCGCACGACGACTCCAGGGCAAGGCCAAGGAGATGTCGGCGTTCGACGCCTTCAACGCCGTGCAGGACCACGTGCTGCACGCCGCAGCGGCCCACATCGACCGGGTGATCCTCGAGGCGTTCGTCGCCGGCATCGACTCGTGCGAGGACGAGACCGCCCGCGAACTGCTGTCAGACGTGTGCGATCTCTACGCACTGACGGTGATCGAACAGGACAAGGCCTGGTTCATCGAGCACCGGTTCCTGTCCACCGAGCGTGCCAAGGCCGTCACGCGCGGTATCAACGAGCGCTGCCGCACGCTGCGGCCGCACGTCGAGACGCTCGTCGACGGGTTCGGCATCCCCGGGCAACTGCGCTACGCGGCGATGCTCGACCCCGCCGAACTGCTCAACGGCTGATGCTCGCCGACGGTCAGGGCGTCGGGATCGGGTCGACGGCCATCAGCCTGCCGTCGTCGCCGATCCGGAACCGCACGGTCGCGATACCGGTAGGGGCCTCGGGGCTGTCCCCGTCCTGCTGCCACTGGTAGTTCACCGTGACGGTGTCCTCGCCGTTGGTCACGACGTTGATGTACGGCCGTGGTTCCGGCGTCGCGGTGCCCAGCGGGGTCTGTCGGTCGAAGAACAGCAACTGTCCGACGCTGTTGGGCTGCGCAGCGCTCAGGCCCACCTGCACCCAGTGCAACCGGCAGTCGGTGGTGTGGCCGTCACGGACCTGCACCCACTTCGAGCCGCCGTGCGGGGCGGGCAACTTGGCGATCTCCTGCGCGACGGTGTTGGGGTCGGGCGCGTCGGCCGCCGTGCACGTGTCGGGCGGTGGCGGAGGGGCCGAAGACGGTCCCCAACCACACCCCGCGGCCAGGAACCCGAGGGACGCCAACACCACGCTTACCCGCCGGATCCGCATGCCGCCGAGCTTACGGGTGCGGTCCGACCGGCAGGGGCGGGCCCGCGGCGGGCAGTGCGGCGGCACTATGTTGGTCCGGAACGCAGTCATGATCGAAAGTGGCGACCCGGGTAAAACGGCGCCACCCGAGCAAGGAGACGCTGATGGCCTGGTTCCTCGCCATGGAAGGGCCCGCCAACAAGGCCGTGCTGTACCAACTGCAGGAATCGGTCGACACCAACAAGCTCGCCGAGGAGATGGTCAGCGCCGCGACCATCGACCGTGCCGTGGCCGTCCCGGCGCTGCTGCAGAACAACAAGCAGCAGGTGACCGTGTACGTCCGTCCCGCGGCGTGGGGTGTGTGGACGTTCTACCAACTCAGCGAAGAAGAACGCCAGGCGCTGGCGCAGGCCGCCAACCCCCTGGTGGAGGCGCTCGCGCAGGCCGCGCGGCAGAACCAGGCCAAGAACCGGCCCCAGGGCTGATCACCGACGGTCCGGTTCGCGTCACCGCCGGGTCGCGCTCATCGTCAGCCGGACCACCCCGCGTAACGCCCACGGCGTGCGCCTCGCGATGGCCGCGACCGCCCGGTCGGCGTGCCGCGTCGCGGTCCGGGCACCCGGCGTCGGCGCCGCCGCCAGTTGCGCCTCGACTGTCGCGCCGCGCGCCTCGCCGTCGCTGACCGCCAGCAGTTGCCACGTCCCCGGCACGCCCCGCAACTCGACGGTGCCGCGGTCGACGAAGCTCGTCCCCGATCCGACGACCAGATCGCGCACCGTACGGGACACCAGGATCTCGCCCGGCCCGGCCGCACCGAGGATCCGGGCCGCGATGTGCACCGCGATACCCCCGATGTCGTCATCGAGCAGTTCGCACTCGCCGGTATGGACGGCCGCCCGGATCTTGATGCCGAGGGTCTCGGCATCCGACCGCAGCGCCTGCGCATAGCGGATCGCATGCGTCGGCCCGTCGAACGTCGTCAGGTGCCCGTCTCCGGTGCTCTTGAGCACCACTCCGCCGAACCGGCTCGACAGTTCCGCGGTGACCTCACCGAACCGCTGCAGCACCGCACGCCACCGCTCGTCGCCGTTCGACGCGGCGTGCGCGGTGGACCCGACGATGTCGGTGAACAGCACCGTGCGCAGCGCGCGGCGCGAGTTGTGCGGCGCCGCATGGGTTCCCGTGACGAATTCCTCGATCTCGGTGAGGATGCGGTCGGGCTCGGTGAACCAGGGCGCATGGTCGACGCCGTCGACCTCGAGCCAGCGCGCACCGGGGATGTGGTCGGCGATGTATCTGCTCACCTGCACCGGCACCGCGGGATCCCTACGCGCGTGGATGACGAGGGTGGGCGCGGTGATCGACGGCAGGATGGGCCGCACGTCGATGCGGAATGCGGCCTCATACGTCGCCCGTGCCATGCCCGGGCTCGCGCACAGGCGCTCGAACATCCCCAGCTGACGCAGCGACCCCATCGACGGCATCGCGGTCCTGATCGCCTCCCCGCTGCCCCACCGCCACAGAATCGCTTTCGCCTGCTCCTGGAAGAAGACGATCTGGTCGATGGTGGGGCTGTACTTCTCACCCATGAACTCGACGGCCCGTTGTCGCATGAGCGCCGGGTCGGCGTCGAGGTCGTCCCAGCGGCAGCCGGCCATGGTGGGGAACGAACCGTAGAGAACCAGGGCGAGTACCCGGTCGGGCCGGTTGGCGGCGAACAACATCGACGCCGGGCCGCCCTCGCTCATCGCGAGCACCACGGCCCGCTCGAAGCCGGCGGCGTTCATGACGGCCTCGATCTCGCCGGCCCGGTCGTCGAGCGTGCGCACCTTCGGCACCGGATCGGACAGTCCGGTTCCCGCCTTGTCGAACATGGCGACCCGGCTGAACGTGGCGAGTTGATCGAAGAACGACTTGAACTCGGGCAGGGTCCAGAACAGCTCGACATGGCTGACGAAGGGGCCCACGTACACAAGGGGAACCGGCCCGTCGCCGAAGACCTGATACGCCAGGCTCAGATCGCCGCACGAGGCGTACGACGTATCCGCCACGGATCTGAGCGTAATTGACGCGCGGCGATACCAATACCCGATACCGACACCTGGGAGACGAAGCTCCCCCGGCTGGACTCGAACCAGCAACCCTTCGGTTAACAGCCGAATGCTCTGCCAATTGAGCTACAGGGGACTGCCTTTGCCTCGGATCACCTCCGCGGCCGAGCGTTGACTCTAGCGTACGGACCGGCCCCGCCGCCAATTGCCTCCGGGCGGGCGCGTCGGCACCCGGGTGAGGCAGGATGTAGGCACACATCTTCGTCTGGGAGGAACTCTGTGATCCGCTACGCCGCCGTGATCGCCGTCGGCTACGTACTGGGCGCCAAGGCCGGACGACGCCGCTATGAACAGATCGCCAGCACCTACCGCGCCGTCACCTCCAACCCCGCGACGAAGGCCGTGATCGACGCAGGCCGGCGCAAGATCGCCCGTCGGGTGTCCCCCGATCCGCAGTTCGTGACGATCGACGCCCATAGACGCCGAAACGTCGGTGCTCTCCGTGGAGGATCGCACCGACGTTTCGGCGAGGACCAAACGCGGCTGGTAGCCGCCGGGTGAGGTGAGGCCCGGACTAGCCGATGCCCTGGTTGATGGAGGTACCGGGCAGCAGGGGGCCGGTGGTGAGGCCGGGGCTGCCGCTGTTGGGGCCGCCGATCGAAACCCCGCCGAAGCCGCCGCCAACGGGCGTGCCGTTCGAGTAGGACAGGCACTTGCCGTCTTCCTTGTTGCCGAACCAGGCCAGGCAGGCCGGGGCGGCGGTGACGTCCGCGTCCTGCGTGGTCACGCCCGCCAGGAACGCCGGTGCGGCGGCCGCGGCGACGACGAATGCGCCGACGGCGACGCGGGTCTTCGTGCTGAACGTCCTCGTGGTGAAAGTCACGGGTTGCCTTTCTGGCCAGGTCGGTGCCCTGCTGGGCGACAACGGCACAACAATGTGCACAACCTTATCGTGACCGGCCGCCGGATGTTACCCGTCACGCGGTGAGATCGTCGCCGCTGGCTTGTTCGAGCAGGCTGCGCCGGTAGGACTCCATCGCCACGAGGTCGCCGAACAGGGCGTGATATTCGTCGCCCTGCTCCACCGGCGACATGCGTTGCAGCTTGGATTTCACCTCGGCGATCTGGCGCCCCACCCACACCTCCTGCAGGCGCGCCAGCACGCTGGCGATGTAGCGCGGCAGCTTCTGGTCGTCCTCGACGTTGATGGTCTCCACGCCGAGTTCATTGACCAGGTTGGCCGCGGCAGGCGACGTGGTGTGCCCGCGGACCGCCTCGATCCACTGCGCACCGGTGATCCCCGCCGACGTGCCGCCCGCGGCCTCCATCGCGGTGCGCACCGCGGCGTAACCGGGATGGGTGAAGCTCTCGACGGTCAACGTGTCGAACACCGGGCCGGCCAGCGCCGGGTACTGCAGGCCCGCCTTGAGGGCCTCGCGTTGCGGCCACAGCGTCGGATCGGCCGGATCGGGCCGCTGCACGGGCGGCGGTTTGGGACGCGACGCGGTCCCCGAGGCGCGGCCGTTGTCCTTGCGGCCGCCCCTGGCCTCCTCGCGGACACGGCCGATCACCTGCGCCACGTTGTCCCAGCCGACCCATCCGGCCAGTTGCCTGGCGTACTCGTCGCGCAGCGTAGGGTCCTTGATGCGCGCCAGCATCGGCACACAGCGGCGCAGCGCCGAAACCCGGCCCTCTGCGCTGTCCAGGTCGTACTCGGCGAGTGCGCTGCGAATCACGAACTCGAACAACGGGGTTCGCCGCGCCACCAGATCACGCAGGGCGCCGTCACCGGACCGCAGACGCAGATCGCATGGATCCATTCCGTCGGCAGCGACGGCCACGAACGACTGGCCCGACAGGTTCTGCTCACCCTCGAACGCCTTGACCGCCGCGGCGCGGCCCGCCTCGTCGCCGTCGAACACGTAGATCAGTTCGCCGCGGAAGAAGTTGTCGTCCATCATGAGTCGGCGCAGCATCGCCAGGTGCTGCTCGCCGAACGCGGTGCCGCAGGACGCCACGGCGGTGGTGACACCGGCCATGTGCATGGCCATCACGTCGGTGTAGCCCTCGACCACCACGGCCTGATGCCCCTTGGCGATGTCCCGCTTGGCCAGGTCGAGCCCGAACAGCACCTGCGACTTCTTGTACAGCACCGTCTCGGGGGTGTTGACGTACTTGGCCTGGTTCGGGTCGTCGTCGAACAGGCGGCGGGCGCCGAAGCCGATGGTCTCCCCCGACGACACCCGGATCGGCCACAGCAGGCGCCGGTGGAACCGGTCCATGGGTCCGCGCTTGCCCTCGCGGCTCAAGCCGGCGGCCTCGAGCTCCTTGAACTCGAAACCCAAGCGCTGCAGATGTTTCGTGAGCTTGTCCCAGCCCGAAGGGGCGTACCCGCAGCCGAACTTCGCCGCCGCGGCGGCGTCGAAGTTGCGCTCGGTCAGATACTGGCGCGCGGGTGCGGCCTCCTCGGACTGCAGCGCCTCGGCGTAGAACTCGGCGGCCGCGGCGTTGGCCGCCAGCAGGCGGCTGCGGCTGCCGCGGTCGCGCTGCACGTTCGTGGTGGACGCACCGGTGTAGGTGACGGTGTAGCCGACCTTGTCGGCCAGCAGTTCGACCGCCTCGACGAAGTTGACGTGTTCGATCTTCTGGATGAACGCGTAGACGTCGCCGCCCTCACCGCACCCGAAGCAGTGGAAGTGCCCGTGGTTGGGCCGCACATGAAACGACGGTGTCTTCTCGTCGTGGAACGGGCACAACCCTTTGAGGGAATCGGCCCCCGCGCGGCGCAACTGCACATAGTCGCCGACGACGTCCTCGATACGAACCTTTTCACGGATGGCCGCGATGTCGCGATCAGGGATTCTGCCTCCGGCCACCGGCTCAGTCTAGAGGTCGCGGCGACCGAGCCTCGTGCACTCTCTCCAACCGGCTCTCGGTCCACGAGGCGATCTGGTCGACCACCACCCGCAACCGGGCGCCGTCGTCGTCGGCAGCGGAAAACTCGGACGCGAACTGCGGATCCAGGCTGCCGGGGGCCTGCGCCCACAGCGCCAGGGCCACCTCGTGGATCAGCGTGCGCTGATCGGCCTGGATCTGCAGGTGTCGGTGGTCGGACATGATGAACTGCAGCGCGAGCATCTTCAGCAGCACCACCTCGGCCCGGACCAGGGGCGGCACGGCGAGGTTGGCGTCGAACCGTCGCAGGGGACGCTCACCGGCGACCAGCCGGGTCTCGGTGATCGCCGCGTTGGCGAACCGGCCGACCAGTTCACTGGTCAGCTTCTTCAGCGCCACCGAGGCGGCCAGGCTGCCGTCGTATTTCCCCACCGCCGCCACGACCGGGATCCTCGACAGCCGCTGCGCGGCCTCCACCAGCTCGTCACGGCTGACGTTGGGAAACGTCGTCGCGCCCAGATCCGCCAGCGACGCCGAGGCGTCGGCGTCGCCGAGCACCCGCAGGTCGATGCGCCCGGAGATGACACCGTCCTCGACGTCGTGCACCGAGTACGCGACGTCGTCGGCCCAGTCCATCACCTGGGACTCCAGGCACGGCTGCTCCGACGGTGCACCGTCGCGCATCCATGTCGCGGCCGCGGCGTCGTCGTCGTAGAAGCCGTACTTCGAGCGGGTGCCGAAACTCGGCCACGGATACTTCGCCACCGCGTCCAGCGCAGCCCGGGTCAGGTTCAGGCCCGCGGAATGACCATCGCGGTCAAGCACTTTGGGTTCCAACCGGGTGAGGATCCGGAAGTTCTGCGCGTTGCCCTCGAATCCCCCGAAAGGTTTCGCGATCTCGTTGAGCGCCCGCTCCCCGTTGTGGCCGTACGGCGGATGCCCGATGTCGTGTGCGAGCCCGGCCAGGTCGACCAGATCGGGATCGCAGCCCAGCCCGATCGCCATGCCGCGGCCGATCTGGGCGACTTCCAGCGAGTGGGTGAGGCGGGTGCGCGGGGTGTCCCCCTGCCGGGGTCCCACCACCTGTGTCTTGTCGGCCAACCGCCGCAGCGCGGCGCTGTGCAGCACCCTGGCGCGGTCACGGGCGAAGTCGGTCCGGGACTCGGTGTCGGTGCCGGGCAGCGCAGCACTCTTCGCCGGTTCGGGCACCAGGCGCTCCCGGTCGAAGTCGTCGTAGTGGTCGTACTGCATCACGTTCACCGAGGCACAGTCTGCCAGGACATACCGCGCGAACCGAGCAGCACATTAGATTGGCCGTCATGCGTATCGGCCGATTGTTCAGCTTGCTGCTTGCGATCCTGACGACCGGGTTTCTCGTGGCCCCCGGCGCGGCGGCCGAACCGCCGCTGCGGCTGGCCACCCAGCTCACCGACCAGGCCGACGTGCTGTCGTCATCGCAGGAGGCGGACGTGCAGCGGGCCCTCGACCGGCTCTACGACGACCGTCGCATCAAGCTGTGGGTGGTGTTCGTCGAGGATTTCTCGCGGCAGAACTACGTCGGCTGGGCGCAGAACACCATGCAGCTGAGCGACTTCGGCGACGACGACGCGCTGCTGGCCGTCGCCACCGTCGACCGCGCGTTCGCGTTCCAGGTGCCCGACACGCTCGTCAGCACGTCCCGCTCCGACGACATCCGGCGCAACAGCATCGGCCCGGCGCTGCGCCGTGACGACTGGGCGGGTGCGGCCATCGCGGCGGCCGATCAGCTCAACACCGAGCCCGAGTCCACCTCGGGCGGCGGGGTGTCGTGGCCGGCTATGCTGATCGCGCTCGGTGTCATCGCGGTGCTCGTCGGGATCCTGTGGATCTGGTCGCGGCGGCGACGCGCCAAGCGCCGCAAGGCCGAATTCGAGGCCGCCAAACGCGTCGATCCCACCGACCCCGACGCACTGCAGAGCGTGCCGCTGGAGGCGCTCGACGCGTTGAGCCGCGAGATCGTCGTCGACGTCGACAACGCCGTGCGCACCAGCCAGGGCGAGCTGGAACTGGCCGTCGAGGAGTTCGGCGCGAACCGCACCGAGCCGTTCAGCACGGCCGTGGCCAACGCGAAAAAGGCGCTCGCACAGGCGTTCAACGTGCGCCAGATCCTCGACGACGACGCGCCGGAGACCCCGTTGCAGCAGCGCGACCTGCTGACCAGGGTGATCGTGTCGGCGGCCCGCGCCGACCGCGAATTGGAGGCCCAGAGCGCGGCGTTCGAACAGTTGCGGGACCTGGTGATCAACGCGCCGACGCGACTGGACCTGATGACCCAGCAGATGGTCGACCTCACCGCGCGCATCGAACCCGCGCAGCAGACCCTGGCCGCACTGCACACACAGTTCGATGCGCGTGCACTGGCGTCGGTGGCGGGCAATGTCGACACCGCCCGCGAACGGCTGGCGTTCGCCGACCGCAACATCACCACGGCCCGCAACCTGGTGTCCCGGCCCGCCGGTGACCAGACCGGGTTGGTCGACGCGGTGCGCGCCGCCGAGTCCGCGCTCGCTCAGGCGCGCACGCTGCTCGACGCGGTCGACAGCGCCTCGACCGACATCAACCGCGCACTGGCCGGGCTGCCCGCGGCCGTCGCCGACATCGAGGCGGGTATCGAACAGGCCAATGGTCTGCTGGCACAACCCGATACGCCCCAGGCCGACAAGCTCACCGCCGCCCGCGATGCCGCGGTGCTGGCCGCCGGAGAGGCCAAGGCCAACGGCAACGCCGATCCGCTCGGCGCCTTCACGCGGCTGACGCAGGCCGACGCCGACCTGGACCAACTGCTGGCCGGCGTGCACGAACAACGTGAGGCCGCCGAACGCCTGGCCCGCACCCTGGAGCAGGCGATCTTCACCGCGCAGTCCCGCATCACCGCGGTGTCCGACTACATCGAAACCCGCCGCGGCAGCATCGGTCCCGAGGCACGCACCCGGCTCGCCGAGGCCACCCGACAACTCGAGGCCGCCCAGGCCAAACGGACCACCAACCCCAATGAGGCTGTGGCACATGCCAACGGCGCGTCGACGCTGGCCGCACAGGCGCAGAGCCTGGCCAACGACGACGTCCGCGCCGCCCAGCGTTCCTATACCTCACACCAGGGTGGCGGCGGGGCCGACATCGGTGCCGTGCTCGGCGGCATCATCATCGGCAACGTGCTGCGTGGCGGGTTCGGCGGTGGCGGTTTCGGTGGCTACGGTGGCTACGGCGGTGGGTTCGGCGGTGGGTTCGGCGGCACCTTCGGCGGTGGCCGCAGTTCCGGCCGGTCCACCTCCTACGGCGGCTCGTCGCATTCGTCGGGCCGCAACTACGGCGGCGGAGGTGGCCGCTTTTAACTCGCGAGCAGACGCAAAACTGCTCATTTTCGCGCCGAAACAGGCAGTTTTGCGTCTGCTCGGCCTAAGAAGTCAGCAGCCCTTGAGGCGCACCGCGAGGTAGTCGGAGACCTTGTCGATCGCCACGCGTTCCTGGGTCATGGCGTCGCGCTCACGGATGGTCACGGCGTTGTCCTCGAGCGAGTCGAAGTCGACGGTGACGCAGTACGGCGTGCCGATCTCGTCCTGGCGGCGGTAGCGGCGGCCGATCGCGCCCGCGTCGTCGAACTCGACGTTCCAGCTCTTGCGCAGCTCGGCCGCGAGATCGCGGGCCTTGGGCGACAGGTCGGCGTGCCGCGACAGCGGCAGGACCGCGGCCTTCACCGGGGCCAGCCGCGGATCGAGCTTGAGCACGGTGCGCTTGTCCACGCCGCCCTTGGCGTTGGGGGCCTCGTCCTCGGTGTATGCGTCGACCAGGAACGCCATCAGCGAGCGGGTCAGACCGGCTGCGGGTTCGATCACGTACGGCACGTAGCGGGTATCGGAGGCCTGATCGTAGAACGACAGGTCGACGCCGGAATGCTTTGCGTGCGTGGACAAGTCGAAGTCGGTGCGGTTGGCGACACCTTCCAGCTCACCCCACGGGTTGCCCGCGAAGCCGAACTTGTACTCGATGTCGACGGTGCGGTCGCTGTAGTGCGACAGCTTGTCCTGCGGATGTTCGAACAGGCGCAGGTTGTCGCGATTGATGCCCAGGTCGACGTACCACTGCAGGCGCGTGTCGATCCAATACTGGTGCCATTCGGCGGCCGTCGACGGTTCGACGAAGAACTCCATCTCCATCTGCTCGAACTCGCGCGTGCGGAAGATGAAGTTGCCCGGGGTGATCTCGTTGCGGAAGCTCTTGCCGATCTGGCCGATACCGAACGGCGGCTTCTTGCGCGCGGTGGTCACCACGTTGGCGAAGTTGACGAAGATGCCCTGCGCGGTCTCGGGCCGCAGGTAGTGCAGACCCTCCTCGGTCTCGATCGGGCCGAGGTAGGTCTTGAGCATCATGTTGAAGTCGCGCGGCTCGGTCCACTGGCCCTTGGTGCCGCAGTCCGGACAGGAGATCTCGCTCATCGGCACCGAGTCGGGATCGACCGTGCCCCCGTCCTTGGCCGCCTTCTTCTCGGCGTAGGCCTCCTGCATGTGGTCCTGGCGATGCCGCTTGTGGCAGTTCAGGCATTCGACCAGCGGGTCGTTGAACACCTCGACGTGGCCCGACGCCACCCACACCTGGCGCGGCAGGATGATCGCGCTGTCCAGACCGACGACGTCGTCGCGGCCGGTGACCACGGACTTCCACCACTGGCGCTTGATGTTCTCCTTGAGCTCGACACCAAGTGGGCCGTAGTCCCACGCGGACTTGGTGCCGCCGTAGATCTCGCCCGACTGATAGACCAGGCCGCGGCGTTTCGCCAGGTTCGCAACGGTGTCGATGATGGAAGCCACGGTGCAACAGAGTAGCGAGTTACCGGGGTGAACCCCGAACCGCGTGATCGTGCGCGCATCGGCGATACGTCACCGCACCCGTTGACATGCGTATCAGCGCATGTATTCTGACCGGTAATGAAAACGGTTTCCAGTTTGGCCGAGCCCGGCGGCACGGGCGCACACACCGAGGAGCACCAGCACGCCGGCGCCCCGGCACCCGAACTTCCCTCGCGCGAGGTGCTGGACAGCGCGGGCGAGCTGTTGCGGGCGCTGGCCGCGCCGCTACGGATCGCGATCGTCCTGCAACTACAGCGGTCACAGCGCTGCGTGCACGAACTGGTCGACGCGCTCGACGTGCCACAACCCCTGGTCAGCCAGCATCTGCGCATCCTCAAACAGGCCGGCGTGGTGTCCAGTGAGCGGGCAGGCCGCGAGGTGCTCTACCGGCTCGTCGACCACCATCTCGCGCACATCGTGGTCGACGCGATCGCGCACGCCGGCGAGGACCGCAAGTGACGGGCGCGGTCCGGTCGACACGGCAGCGTGCGGCCATCGCCGACCTGCTCAACGAGACCGAGGGGTTCCGCTCGGCCCAGGAACTGCATGATGAGCTGCGCCGACGCGGTGAGGGCATCGGCCTGACGACGGTGTACCGCACGCTGCAGGCCATGGCCACCGCGGGCGTCGTCGACACCCTGCGCACCGACACCGGCGAATCGGTGTACCGCCGCTGCTCCGAGCACCATCACCACCACCTGGTGTGCCGGTCGTGCGGGTCGACGGTCGAGGTGTCCGGCCGCGACGTCGAGACCTGGGCCGCCCAGGTCGCCCGCGAGCACGGGTTCTCCGACGTGAGCCACACGATCGAGATCTTCGGCGTGTGCGGCGACTGCGTGGGCCCCGACGAACCCGACGAGCCCGACAAGAATTAGACCAGTTCGCGCGCCAGCGCGAGCACGGTGTCGCGCGTCAACGGCGCCAGTTCCAGATCCCCTGGCGCGGCCGGGTCGACCCAGGCCATCTCCTCGATCTCGGCCGCGACGGCAGGCGTGCCGTGCACCCGCACGAGGTAGAGATACGCGTCGACGGTGTGGCCGGGTTCGTTGGCGGCCACGGCGTGGTGGCGCCCCAGCGAACGCACCGACGACGGGTCCAGCGCGGTTCCCAGCTCCTCGGCGATCTCACGCTCCAGCGCCGCCAGCGGCTGCTCCCCCGGTTCGATCTTGCCGCCGGGCTGCATGAACGCCGTCGTCCCGCGCTTGCGCACGACCAGCACGTGGCCGTCGTCGTCGAGGACCACGGCCGCCACGATCCGCAGGACCGCAACCGTCACGACGTCAGGTCCCGATGCACATCGGCGCCGGTGGCCAGCACCATGAGGATCAGGGTGCGCAGCGCGTCGTCGGTGAGCCCGGCCGCCGGGAAGTTGTACCGCAGCATGACGTCGGCCAGCTTCTTGGTGGAACCCTTGCGCGTCGCGGTCCTGGGCCCGGCGCCGTTCGCCGGGGTGGCCGGCCCCTCGGCCGTCTTCTCCACCAGCACCACCGACCCGAGCATCGTGCGGCTGGCGTGAGCGGCCACACGTTCGCGAATCTTGTTGTTGAGCGGGAGATTCCACGCGAGCGGCTGGGTCAGCGACACCATCTCCAGATCGTCGGCGATGGCGACCACCCGCACCAGGGCGACCGAACCGTCCGAGGTGATGGTCAGCGCGCCGTCCTCCTCTTCGGCGACGGACATCACCTCGGCGAGGACCGTCGACAGCCGTTGCAGGAGACTGGGCATCGGGCTCACCTCCTCACGCGCGGCCGAAGCGCCGGTTGCGGTTCACATACTCCTCGCATGCCGCCCACAGATCACGCCGGTCGTAATCCGGCCACAGCTTGTCCTGGAACACGTACTCGGCGTAGGCCGCCTGCCACAGCAGGAAGTTGCTGGCCCGCTGCTCACCGGAGGTGCGGATGAACAGGTCGACATCGGGGATGTCGGCGCGGTGCAGGTGCTTGGCGAACATCGCCTCGCTGATGCGGCCCGGGTTGACCTTGCCGTCCACCGCCTCCTGCGCGAGAGCGCGCGCGGCTTCGACGATCTCGGTGCGGCCGCCGTAGTTCACGCAGTAGTTGATGGTGATGACGTCGTTGTCGACGGTCATCTGCTCGGCGATGTCGAACTCCTTGATGACGCTGCGCCACATCCGCGGCCGCGAACCGACCCAGCGCATCCGCACACCCATGTCGTTGAGGTTCTCCCTGCGCCGACGCACCACTTCCCGGTTGAACCCCATGAGGAACCGGACCTCTTCGGTGCTGCGCTTCCAGTTCTCGGTGGAGAACGCATAGACCGTCAGATGCTTGATGCCGATCTCGATGGCCCCGCAGGTGATGTCGATGAGCACGGCCTCGCCCATCTTGTGTCCCTCGGTGCGGCCGAGGCCGCGCTGCGTGGCCCACCGGCCGTTGCCGTCCATCACGACCGCGACGTGGTTGGGCACCTGCTCGGCCGGAATCTTCGGCGCGGCAGCCTTGGACGTGTGCTGCGGCGGACGCGCGAAACGGCCGTTGGTGCCTGCCGGGATCTCCGGGAAGACGACGGGCCAGGTCGACTTGTCCGGGAAGGTCGGATAGTCCTCAGGCGCCGGAGGCAGTTGCGGGTAGGTCTTCTTGTCCCGTGTGTTGCCCCGTGTGATTGCCATGCGCCATATCCTGCCTGACCAGCGCGGCGCGCTGTTCGGCGACCGTCCTGTCGACGCGGTATCCCCGCTCGACCAGAGGCAATGTGCGCAGCTGACGCTCCAGGTGCCACTGCAGATGCGCGGCGATGAGCCCGCTGGCCTGGCTGCGGTGCGCCGGTGTCGAGGACTCGGCGTATTCCCAGTCGCCGTCGTGCAGTGCCGACATCAGCTCGAGGACGGCCTGCGGCGGGGTGCTCGATCCGCTGGGCCTGCAGTGCACGCACACACTGCCGCCCGCGGCGACGTGGAACGCGCGGTGCGGTCCCGGGGCGGCGCAGCGGGCGCACTCGGTCAGCGCAGGCGCCCAGCCGGCGACGGCCATGGCCCGCAGAAGATAGGAGTCGAGCACCAGTTCGCGGGCCCGGTTGCCGTCGGCGATGGCCCGCAGCGCCGCCACGGTCAGCCGGTGCAGTGCGGGCATCGGGGCGCGTTCCTCGCCGGCCAGCCGCTCGGCGGTCTCCAGCATCGCGCAGGCGGTGGTGTACCGCCCGTAGTCACTGACGATGTCGGCGGCAAACGCGTCGATGGCCTGGACCTGGGTGACGATGTCGAGGTTACGGCCCGGATGCAATTGCACATCGATATGAGCAAACGGTTCGAGCCGTGCGCCGAACTTGCTGCGGGTACGACGGACCCCCTTGGCCACCGCGCGGACCAACCCATGGTCGCGGGTGAGCAGGGTGACGATCCGGTCGGCCTCGCCAAGCTTGTGCTGGCGCAGCACCACCGCCCGGTCACGGTACAGCCGCATGCGGACAGTCTTGCACCGCGCCCGGACATGAGCCCACGCGCACCGCCGATATCCTCGAAAGTGATGGGGAAATCTACGGCTTGCGATTCGACATTTCCGACACTGACCAATCAGCTGTATCAACTCGCCAGCGGTGCCATCACTTCCGACGAGCTGGTACGGCGATCCCTGCATGCGATCAACGCGAGCCAGTCCACCCTCAACGCATTCCGCGTCGTGCTCACCGATCAGGCGCTGGCCGACGCGGCCGATGCCGACCGGGCCCGGGCGGCCGGCAAACAGCTCCCGCTGCTGGGTGTCCCGATCGCGGTCAAGGACGACGTCGACATCGCCGGGGTGCCCACCCGGTTCGGCACGGACGGCGACGGCCGGGTGGCCGACGCCGACTCCGAGGTGGTGCGCAGGCTCCGGGCCGCGGGCGCGGTGATCGTCGGCAAGACCAACACCTGCGAGCTCGGGCAGTGGCCGTTCACCAGCGGCCCCGGATTCGGGCACACCCGCAACCCGTGGTCGCGCAAACACACCCCGGGCGGGTCGTCCGGCGGCAGCGCGGCCGCGGTCGCCGCCGGCCTGGTGGCCGCGGCCATCGGTTCCGACGGCGCGGGCAGCGTGCGCATCCCGGCGGCCTGGACCCATCTGGTCGGCATCAAGCCGCAGCGCGGGCGCATCTCCACCTGGCCCCAACCGGAGGCGTTCAACGGCGTCACCGTGCACGGCGTGCTGGCCCGCACCGTCGTCGACGCCGCGCTGGTGCTCGATGCCGCGTCGGGAAACGTCGACGGCGATCTGCACAAGCCGACGCCGATCCAGGCCTCCGACTACGTCGGGGTCGCACCCGGCCCGCTGCGCATCGCGATGTCGACGAAGATCCCGTTCACCGGTTTCCGCGCGAAGATCCACCCCGAGATCCGCGCCGCGCTGCAGACCACGGCCGACCACCTCGGCGAGCTCGGCCACACCGTGGAGGCCAAGGACCCCAACTACAGCGTGCGGATGTCGTGGGATTTCCTGTCGCGCTCGACCGCGGGCCTGCTCGACTGGGCCGACCGGCTCAACCGCACCGAGTTCGACGATCGCACCGTGGCCAACCTGCGCATCGGGCGGCTGTTGTCGGAGAACGTGTTACGTAAGGCGCGCGCCCACGAGGCCGCGGTGCGGCGGCGCATGTCGTGGATCTTCAACCTCGTCGACGTCATCATCGCGCCGACCACCGCCCAGCCACCGCCGCTCACCCACGCGTCCGATCGGCTCGGGTGGTTGGCCACCGAGCGCAAGGCCATCGCGGCGTGCCCGCTGACGTGGGCGTGGAACCTGTTGGGCTGGCCCGCGATCAGCGTGCCCGCCGGCTTCACCTCCGACGGGTTGCCGATCGGTGTGCAGCTCATGGGTCCGGCCGAAAGTGAGCCCCTGCTGATCTCGCTGGCCGCCGAACTCGAGGCGATCACCGGGTGGGCCGCCAAACAGCCCGCGGTGTGGTGGAACACCCCCGAGGGACGCAGCCTGCCGCCGGTCCCCGAGATCACCACGCCGGTCCGCGAGCCCGAGCCGGCGGTCGAGACCACCGACGAGCTGTCGGAGACGGTCGACGATGTGACCCAGGCCGTCGCCGCGGTGAACGCGTTGCGCTGATCCGTTTGTGCGGGTCTGGCAGACCGGCTAGAACCCCAGCCTGCCCAACTGCTTGGGGTCGCGCTGCCAGTTCTTGGCGATCTTGACCCGCAGGTCGAGATAAACCTTTGTGCCGAGCAGTTTTTCGATCTGCTTGCGGGCCGCGGTGCCAACCTCGCGCAGCCGCGCCCCGCCCTTGCCGATCACGATGCCCTTCTGGCTGTCGCGTTCGACGTAGAGGATCGCGTGCACATCGATCAGGTCGTCACGGTCTTCGCGCTGCGACACCTCGTCGATGACGACCGCGAGCGAGTGCGGCAGTTCGTCGCGTACACCTTCGAGCGCGGCCTCGCGGATCAGCTCGGCCATCAGGACTTCCTCGGGCTCGTCGGTGAGCTCACCGTCGGGATAGTAGGCCGGACCCGGAGGAAGCTGCTCCACAAGAACATTCGTGAGCACGTCGAGTTGCTCCCCCGAGGTCGCCGAGACCGGCACGATTTCGGCGTCGGGTCCCATCAGCTCGCTCACCGCGACGAGTTGCGCGGCGACGCGGTCCTTGGGCACCTTGTCGATCTTGGTGACGATGCCGATCAGCGTGGTCTTGGGCGCCACGGCGCGGATCTGCTGACAGATCCACCGGTCACCGGGACCGATGGCCTCGTCGGCGGGAATGCACATCCCGATGACGTCGACCTCGGAGTAGGTGTCCTTGACCAGATCGTTGAGCCGCTGGCCGAGCAGCGTGCGGGGCCGGTGCAGGCCAGGGGTGTCGACGAGGATGATCTGGAAGTCGTCACGGTGCACGATGCCGCGGATGGTGTGCCGCGTGGTCTGCGGGCGGTTCGACGTGATCGCGACCTTCTGGCCCACCAGGGCGTTGGTCAGCGTCGACTTGCCGGTGTTCGGCCTGCCGACGAAACACACGAAGCCGGAACGGAATTCGGTCACCGCCTCGCCCCTGTCATACCGGCGCACCCGCCCGGTCGGTGACGATCACCGTCGCGTCGGCCGAAAGTTCCCTCACTGCGGCGACTCCGGCGTCGTCGGCCGAACCGCCCACCAGGACCGCGGCCTCGATGCCCGTCGCACCGCTGGACACCGCGGCCGCCACGGCGGACTGCAGCGCGGTCAGCTGCAACGCGGCCAGCGTCACGGGCGCACCCGCGTAGGTGCGGCCGTCCTGATCACGCACCGCCGCACCCGATGCGGCCTCGGCCCGTGCCATCGCCCCTCGGGCGAGCACGACGAGCTTGGTGTCCTCGGCGTCGAGTTCAGTCATCGGCTGGTTCTCCTCCTCGCGTGCGGTCGGCCTTGGCACCCTCGGTGGGGCCGACCAGCACGGTGTTGATGCGGACCCGCCCACGGTGGTCGGGTCCGCCTTCGGCGCGCAGACGCAGGCCTTCCCACGCCACCTCGGCGCCGGGCAACGGTACCCGGCCCAGCTCGAACGCCATCAGCCCGCCGACGGTGTCGACGTCGAGATCTTCGTCGAGTTCCAGACCGTAGAGCTCGGCGAGGTCTTCGATCGGCAGCCGCGCCGAAACGCGGTAGATGTGGTCGTCGATCTCGTCGACCGGCGCGACCTCGTCGGTGTCGTACTCGTCGGCGATCTCACCGACGATCTCCTCCAGCACGTCCTCGATCGTCACCAGCCCGGCCGTCGCACCGTATTCGTCGACCAGCAGGGCCATGTGGTTGCGGTCGCGCTGCATCTCGCTGAGCAGTTCGTCCAGCGGCTTGGAGTCGGGCACGAACACCGCGGGACGCATCACCTGCGCGACCGTGGTGTCACGTCCCCCGTTGGTCGAGTAATACGTCTGCTGCACAAGGTCTTTGAGGTAGACCACGCCGACGATGTCGTCGACGTTCTCGCCGATCACCGGGATCCGGGAGTGCCCGCTGCGCACTGCCAGCGAGGTGGCCTGCCCGGCGGTCTTGTCGGATTCGATCCACACCATCTCGGTGCGCGGCACCATCACCTCGCGTGCGGCGGTGTCGCCGAGTTCGAAGACGGACTGGATCATCCGGCGTTCCTCGTCGGCCACCACACCACGCTGCTGTGCCAGGTCGACCACCTCGCGCAGTTCGATCTCGGACGCGAACGGCCCGTTGCGGAACCCACGGCCGGGGGTCAGCGCGTTGCCGAGCAGCACCAGCAGGCGGCTGATCGGGGTCAGCAGCACCGAAAGAGCTTGCAGCGGAATGGCGGACATCAACGCGATGGAGTAGGCGTTCTGCCTGCCCACGGTCCTGGGGCCGACGCCCATCGCCACGAAGCTGGTGACGACCATGATGGCGGCCGCGGTGACCAGCCCCCAGCTGACGCCGAGGAGCCCGTCGAGGATCGATGCCAGCAGCACCGTCGCGCTGACCTCACAGATGATCCGCAGCAGCACAACGAGATTGATGTAGCGCGGGCGTTCGGCGACAACCTCGGACAGCCGCGCGGCGCCGGGGCGTTCGTCGCGGACCAGTTCGTCGATGCGGGCGATCGACACCGTGGACAACGCCGCGTCGATGGCCGCGAAGAGACCGCCGAAGACCACCAGGGTGATCACACCGATCAGCGGGAGCAGGCCGGTCACGGTTCGTCGAAGTATCGGGACTTGTCCAGCAGCCGCCGATCCTTTTCGCTCTGCCGGTCGGCGTGATAGGCCTGCACCTGGTCGGCGACCCATTCCTCCAGCAACTGACGCTGCAGCGCGAACATCTCTTTTTCCTCGTCCGGCTCGGCGTGGTCGTACCCCAGCAGGTGCAGCACGCCGTGCACGGTCAGCAGCGCCAACTCGTGGCCCAGCGAGTGCCCCGCCTTGGCGGCCTGCTGTTCGGCGAACTCGGGACACAGCACGATGTCACCCAGCATCGCCGGACCCGGCTCGGGCGCGTCGGGGCGCCCGCCCGGTTCGAGCTCGTCCATCGGGAAGCTCATGACGTCGGTGGGGCCGGGCAGATCCATCCAGCGCATGTGCAGATCGGCCATCGCCGCGCTGTCGAGCAGCACCATCGACAGTTCCGCGGCGGGGTGCACATCCATCTTCTCGATGACGAACCGCGCGACGCTGATCAGCTCGGGCTCGGAGACGTCGAATCCGGACTCGTTGGAGACCTCGATGCTCATCGTCGCGACCGTCCGTTCGAGGAACGGCGCTGCGCACGGTTGAGCATCGCGGGTTCCTCGTGCCGCGCGTAGGCGTCGACGATGTCCGACACCAGGCGGTGCCGGACCACGTCGGCGCTGGTCAGCTCCGCGAAGTGGATGTCTTCGATGTTGTCGAGGATCTGCATGGCCGCCCGCAGCCCGGAGGTGGCCCCGCCCGGCAGGTCCACCTGCGTGACGTCGCCGGTGACGACGATCTTGGAGCCGAACCCCAGGCGCGTCAGGAACATCTTCATCTGCTCGGCCGTGGTGTTCTGCGCCTCGTCGAGGATGATGAACGCGTCGTTGAGGGTCCGACCGCGCATGTACGCCAGGGGCGCGACCTCGATCACCCCGGCGCTCATCAGCTTCGGGATGAGTTCGGGGTCCATCATGTCGTGCAGCGCGTCGTAGAGGGGCCGTAGGTACGGGTCGATCTTCTCGCTGAGCGTGCCGGGCAGAAAACCGAGCCGCTCGCCGGCTTCGACCGCCGGGCGGGTGAGGATGATCCGGTTGACCTGTTTGGTCTGCAGCGCGTTGACGGCCTTGGCCATCGCCAGGTAAGTCTTGCCGGTACCGGCCGGCCCGATCCCGAACACGATGGTGTGCGCGTCGATCGCGTCGACGTAGCGCTTCTGGTTGAGCGTCTTGGGCCGGATCGTCTTGCCGCGTCGCGACAGGATGTCCAGGGTCAGCACCTCGGCCGGGGATTCGTCGCCGGCACCGGTGAGGATCGCCACGCTGTGGCGCACGGTCTCCGGTGTGACGGCCTGCCCGCTGGATGCCACGGCGACCAGTTCGGCCACCACACGCTCGGCCAGCGCCACGTCGGCGGGTTCGCCGGAGAAGGTGACCTCGTTGCCGCGTACGTGCACGTCAGAGGTGAGAACTCTTTCGATGGCCCGAAGATTCTCGTCAGCCGAGCCAAGCAGGCCCACGATGATGTCGGGCGGAACGGTGATGCTGCTGCGGACCGATTCCTGTGCGGCGGAGTCAGCGCTCGTGTCGCGGGGCGTCACGTGGTGTTTCGTGCCTGCTTTCTGTGTTCTGTCGGCGGCCGTGGTGACCGTCCTGCTGAGTCGAGTTTACCGCTGGTCAGCGAGTCGGCCCAATGGTTACGTCGTCCATACGGCGAGAGGTACCCCATCAGGGGTGCCTCTCGGGCAGTTCAGTCTGTGGTCAGCGGCTCTGATGAACCGAGGTGTCCACCTGGGACACGCTCACGGTGGCGGCTTCAATTTCCGCCGCAGCGATCGAACCGCCGAATGTGGCAGGAAGCACATCAGTCCCGCGAGCCGGGCTCCGCGGTGACGGGCGCGCCCCGGCCCGAACCTTCGGCCTCGGCGAGCTCGTCGAGTGGCGGGACGTGCTCGCCGGCCAATACCTTGCGCATCCGCTGCCGGTCGAGTTGGCCTTCCCAGGCCGCGACCACCAGCGTGGCCACGCAGTTGCCCAGCAGGTTCACCGACACCCGCATCGAGTCCATGATGCGGTCGGCTCCCAGCAGCAGGGCCACCGCGGCGACCGGGATGGCGCCGTGGCCGATCGCTGCGACCGTGGCCGACAGCGCAAGGAACGACGAGCCCGGCACACCGGCCATGCCCTTGGAGGTGAGCATGAGCACCAGCACCGCCATGATCTGCTCGCCGAGGCTCAGGTCGACGCCGAGCGCCTGCGCGAGGAACAGCACGCAGATCGACAGGTACAGCGTCGCGCCGTCGAGATTGAACGAGTAGCCGGTCGGCACCACCAGTCCGGTCGTGGTGCGTGAACATCCGGCGTTGGTCAGCTTGACCATGACCCGCGGCAGCACCACCTCGGTGGACGCGGTGCCGAGCGCAAGGAACATCTCGTCCTTGATGTAGAGGAAGAACTTCCACAGGTTGACCCCGGCGAACACCTTGGTGACGACGGCGAGAATCAAAATGAACAGCGCAGCCGCGAGGTAGCATGCCGCGATCAGCTTGGCGTAGCTGCCCAGCGACCCGATGCCGTACTGGCCGATGATGTAGGCCATCGCACCGAAGGCCCCAAGCGGTGCCAGCCGCATGATCCAGCCGATCACGGTGAAGAAGATGTGGCTGAGGTGGTCGATGAACTCCAGCACCACCGGTGGGCCGTGCTCACCGAACTTGGCCAGGCCGAGGCCGAACAGTACCGCGAAGAACAACACCTGCAGCAGCGCGTTCTCGGCGAACGCCGACACCACCGAACTCGGGATGATGTTGAGCAGGAACTCCACGGTGTGCGGCAGTTCGCCGTCACCGGTCTTCTTCGCGACGGCCTCTGCCCCGGTGGCCAGCGTCTGCGCGTCGATGTTGAAGCCCGCGCCCGGCTTGACCACGTTGCCCACCACGAGGCCGAACAGGAGCGCGAAGGTGGTGATGGCCTCGAAGTAGATCAGTGCCTTCACGCCGATGCGCCCCACCGACTTCAGATCGCCGACATGGGCGATGCCGAGCACCACGGTGCAGAAGATGATCGGCGCGATCAGCATCTTGATCAGCTTGATGAAGCCGTCCGCCAGTGGTTTCAGGCTGCCGCCGACATCGGGCCACAGCCAGCCGACGACGATGCCCGCCACGATCGCGACGAGCAGTTGGATGAAAAGTGATGAGTACCACGGTGATCTGGTGGCCGAGTCGGCCACGTCACTGCGCGGTGGATCGATTGTCGGTGCCCCCATTCGCGGCACCGTATCCATGGCGGGTCACCGCGACGTGTGCGCGATGTTTCGGCGGCGAAACGCGCGAAATATATCGCGGCCCGTCAGCCCGCGAACTTCTCCAGCATCCTGGTCACCGCCTTCTCGTCGGGGCGGGCGTAAATCTTCTTGGATCCGCGTTTGTAGTAGCCGACGCCGGGACACCGGTCCGCGATGCCCTTCACGACTCCCAGATTCCGGACCACCTTGCCGGTCTTGGCCTCACGTAGTTCGCTGTCGTAGTCGACTGACAGGTAGTCGATCTCGATGCGAGCACCGGCATCCTCGTCTTCACAGGTCGCGGTCTTGATGGCCGTGCCCTCCTTGCGGGTCAGACACACCACGGCGTTGATCTGCGTGAAACCCTGGGTGGGATCCGTACCGGCCCACTCGCCGGATCCCACTGAGATCCAATCATCGCCGTTGTAACCGAGTCCGTAGTAGAAGGCGACGACCCGGTACGGCTCGCCGTAGTCGGCAGCGTTCTTCACCCAGTCGCCCTCGCAGACATGGCTGAAGCTCACGTCACTGGTGGCGGTGACGGGTCCGTTCGTCGTCGCCGCATAGACGACGAACCCCACCGCGGTGACGAACAGCATTCCGACGGCGGCAAGGATCCCGATCGCGAGTTTCGGGGTGCGCGATTTCTTCGGCGGCGGAAAGCCGCCCGGCGGCCACTGCGGCGACGGCCACTGCTGCCAGTGTGGAGGTTGTTGCCAGTACTGGGGCCCCTGCGGTGGCGGATTTGGTGGCGGCAGACTCACATCAGAAGCGTAAGTGGTCCCCGCACGTGCCTTGAGCACCAAATTCCGACATGGTGCCCACCACCTGCAGCGGTGCCGGGCCCAGCCGGTCAGCAGGGGTGAGTCGCCCAGCGCGACGTCAACGCGCCGAGTGCCCCCAGCGCCACCGCCGCGGCTGTCGAGGTGCGCAGCACCGTCGGGCCCAGGCGCACGGCGTGCGCGCCCGCATCGGTCAGCGCGGCGATCTCGTCGTCGGCGATGCCGCCTTCCGGGCCCACGATCAGGATCACCGAATCTGTCTCGGCGAGTGGCATTTTCGCAAACGGTTCGGTCGCCGATTCATGCAACGCCAGCACCACGGCATCGGTGGATGCGATGCGACGCACCAGATCCTGCGTCGAGTCGACGCCGGTGACGGTCGGGATGTACGCGCGCCGGGACTGGCGCGCCGCCGAGCGGGCCACCGCGCTCCAGCGGCGCAAACCCTTGTCGGCCTTGGGGCCGTCCCAGCGGGCCACACACCGCGCGGACTGCCAGGCGACGAAGGCGTCGGCACCGGCCTCGGTGGCCAGCTCGACGGCCAGTTCGGAGCGGTCCGATTTGGGCAGCGCCTGCACGACCGTGACCGCGGGACGTGCCTGCGGCAGCACCAGCCGGTCCCTGATGCGCGCGGTGACGCTGCCCTTCGCGGTGTGTTCGACGACGCAGTGCGCCAGCGTGCCCGCGCCGTCGCTGAGGTCGATGTGCTCGCCGACCCGGATGCGGCGCACGTTGGCGGCGTGATGGCCCTCGTCGCCGTCGACGACGGCCCGTTCACCCGGACCGGCCAGCGCGTCGACGTAGAACAGCGCCGCGCTCATGGTCTGGCCACGGCGGTCAGCGACCGGAGAACGTCTCGCGCAGCCGGCTGAACAGGCCGCCACCGGCGTGGGAGCTGCCCTGCGCGGTGCGCACCGCCGCGGTGTCGCGGGTGCGGTTCTCCTTGAATTTGCGCAGCAGTTCGATGTCGGAGCTCTCCAGGCGGGTCGGCACCACGACGTCGATGTGGGCGTGCAGATCGCCGCGTACGCCCGAACGCAGATGCGGCATGCCGTGTCCGCGCAGGGTCGTCACCTGCCCGGGCTGGGTTCCGGGCGGGATGGACAGCTCGGTGGGCCCGTCGAGGATCGCGTCGATGGTCACCGTGGTGCCGAGCGCGGCGTCGACCATCGGCACGGAGATCGTGCAGTGCAGGTCGTCGCCGTCGCGCACGAACACCTCGTGCGGCTTCTCGTGCACCTCGACGTACAGGTCGCCCGCGGGACCGCCGCCCGGCCCGACCTCACCCTGAGCGGCGAGGCGCACGCGCATGCCGTCGCCGACGCCCGCCGGGATCTTGACGCTGATGTCGCGGCGGGCCCGCACCCGGCCGTCGCCGCCGCAGCGGTGGCACGGATCGGGGATGACCTCGCCGACGCCGCCGCACACCGGGCAGGGTCGTGACGTCATCACCTGGCCGAGCAGGGACCGCTGCACGGTCTGGATCTCGCCGCGGCCACCGCAGGTGTCGCATGTGGTGGGCTGCGAGTTGCCGTTGGTGCCCTTGCCGTGGCACAGGTCGCACAGCACCGCCGTGTCGACGGTGACCTGCTTGGTGACGCCCGTCGCGCACTCTTCGAGGTCGAGCCGCATGCGCAGCAGCGAGTCGGAACCCGGCCGGACGCGCCCGATCGGACCGCGCGAGGTGGTGCCGCCGCCGAAGAACGCCTCGAAGACGTCACCGAGCCCGCCGAACCCGCCGAAGCCGTTGGGCGCGCCGCCGACGGACTCCATCGGGTCGCCGCCCATGTCGACGATCCGACGTTTCTCCGGATCCGACAACACCTCGTAGGCCTGCTGGATCTCGGTGAACCTGTGCTGGGCCTCCTCGTCGGGGTTGACGTCGGGGTGCAGCTCACGTGCCAAACGCCGGTAGGCGCGTTTGATCTCCGAATCGCTCGCACCCTTGCTCACTCCGAGCAGGCCGTAGTAATCACGTGCCACGCTGACTTGCCTGACCTTTCCGTGCCGGTTTCGCCGGCTGCTTCAAAGACCGTTTATCGACTGCCGAGGACTTCGCCGATGTAGAGCGCGACCGCCGCGACATTGGCGATCGTTCCGGGATAGTCCATACGGGTGGGTCCGACCACACCCATACCGCCGTACACCTTGCCCGAACTGCCGTACGCGGTGCTCACCACCGACGCACCGGCCATCTGTTCGGCCTCGGTCTCGTGACCGATACGCACGGTCACCTTGCCTGCCTCCTGTTGGGCGGCCAACAGGCGCAGCACCACGACCTGCTCCTCCAGCGCCTCCAGCACCAACCGCAGCGAGCCGCCGAAGTCGGCGGTGTTGCGGGTCAGGTTGGCGGTGCCGCCGAGCAGCAACCGTTCCTCGGTGTGCTCGACGAGGGTCTCCACGAGCACCGTCGCGGCGCGTCCGACGGCGTCTGCCAGCCGGTCGGTGCCGTTGAGGTGGCTCGCCAGGTCCGACACCGCGATCGAAGCCTGCGAGAGCGGCTTGCCCTCCATGGCCTGGCCGAGCATGTCACGCAGCTTGGCCAGTTCGTGTTCGTCGATCGCGTCGCCGAGTTCGACGATCCGCTGGTCGACGCGGCCGGTGTCGGTGATCACGACCAGCAGCAGCCGGGCCGGGGTCAGCGGCACCACCTCGAGGTGGCGCACCGACGACGTCGTCAACGTGGGGTACTGCACGATGGCGACCTGGCGGGTCAGCTGCGCGAGCAGCCGCACCGCACGACGCAGGACATCGTCGAGGTCGACCCCGGATTCCAGGAAGGTCAGGATCGCGCGCCGCTCCGACGGCGACAGCGGTTTGACGTTGTCGATGCGGTCGACGAACTCGCGGTATCCCTTCTCGGTGGGGACCCGCCCCGAGCTGGTGTGCGGCTGCGTGATGTACCCCTCGGCCTCCAGAACCGCCATGTCGTTACGCACGGTGGCGCTGGAAACGCCGAGGTTGTGCCGCTCGACGAGGGTCTTCGACCCGATGGGTTCCTTGGTCGCGACGAAGTCGGCGACGATTGCACGCAGCACCTCGAAACGACGATCGTCGGCACTACCCACATCATCACCTGCCCTTCGTAGTTGCGCCTCCACCATTTTACGGGTCTCGAGCAGGTCCTTTGCCGACCGCGTGCCCGGCGGCGCCGCCGACCGTGAGCAACTGATGCACCCGGTGGCAAATTCGCCGATCGGTACTAGCCTGTACACCCATGCCGATGCCGAAACGGTGCACGGGTGTCTCGCGGGTGCGCCAGCGATGATCTTCAAAGGCGTTCTGGAGGGCAAACCCTATCCTGAGCACGGCCTGAGCTATCGGGACTGGTCTCGCATCCCGCCCCGGCAGCTGCGTCTCGACGAGATCGTGACCACCACGACCGTGCTCGCGCTGGACCGTCTGCTCTCCGAGGATTCCACGTTCTACGGAGACCTGTTCCCGCACGCCGTGCGCTGGCGCGGCGACATCTACCTGGAGGACGGGCTGCACCGCGCCGTGCGCGCCGCGCTCCGTAACCGCACGATCCTGCACGCCCGGCTGTTCGACATGGACGCGCTGGAGCCGCAGGAGGCCTGATACCGGCCTGCCTTCTCAACGCAGCGGCCCGGCGACCCCCTCGACCAGCCCGCCGGTGGTCCGCTCGGTGGTCACGGGCAGTTCGGCCCCGAGCACCCGGTCGGACAACAGCCCCAGGCAGCTGAGGTTGGGGAACCCGGGACCCTGGTTGAGGCCGGCCAGGCCGGGCAGGAACAGCTTGGGCGTCACACCGGTGACCGCGAGGTCATGACCGATCGACTCCTGCAGGCTCTCGCCGGTCAGCGGCCCACCCAGACCCAGTTCGAGCATGTCGAGCGCGTCCTGGGCCAGCAGCGGCACGAACCACAGGGCGTCGGCGCCCGAACCGTCGATCACCAGGTCGAATCCGTGCACGGTCTCCAGGCGTTCACCGCCCGAGTTGGTGTGCAGGGTCAGCCGGATCTTCTCCTCGCGGCCCACCGCGTGCGCGACGCGGCCGCGCAGATGCCGGATGCGGTCGTCGGCGAGCAGCGACTCCTGGACGCGCGCCGAGAACACTCCGCGGTCGGTGCGGTTCATGGCGTCGCGACGCTCGGCGAGGGTGAGCCCGGCCCAGTGCGTGGGGTCGGAGTACAGCGTGTTCTCGAAGAACCCCTCCCCCCGGGTGAACAGCGTGACCTGCGGTGAGATCACCGTGATCGCCGAAACCCGGTGGCGGAACAACTCGTTGAGCATCGCCGCGGCGGTCTCGCCGCCGCCGATCACCGCGACCCGCTCGGCGCAGATCAGTTCGTCGGCGCCCGCGCGGTGCCAGAACTGCGCGATGGACAGCACCCGCGGGTTACCGGGGAGGATCGACTTCTCCGCCTGCCCGGGCCCGGTGACCATCACGGCGTCGGCGTGCACGGTGTCCTCATGGGTGTGCAGCGTCCACGAGTTCTGGTCGTCACCGAGCCCGATGCCGGTGACCTCACCGGTGATCAGCGACAGGCCGATGTTGTCGGCGACCCACGCTAGATACTGACTCCACCGACGGTGGGTGGGTGCGGGCCTGCCGCGGTCGATCCACTCGGCGAAGTGCCCGATGTCGATCAGGTAGCGCTGCCAGGAGTGCCGCATCATCCGCGCGTCGAGTTCGGCGTTGCGGCGCGGCACCAGCGACGAGCGGTACGGGAAGCCGACGTCTTTTTCCGGGCTCGTGCCGAGCCGGTGCCTGCCGTCGGTCCATCCACCGACGGCCTGCCAGTTGGCCGCGACCCCGGCGCGGTCGACGACGACGACCTCCGGTGTGTCCAGGCCCATCGCCCGCAGTTCGGCGGCCTTGGCCGCCACCGCGATGGCCTTGGGGCCCGCACCGATGACCGCCAGGCGCGGTCGTCTCTCACTCACTCGATCACCTCTCGCAACGCGTCCAGCCACATCGTCTGCAAAGCGGCGACATCGGCGGCCGACAGAATGTCCGGCAGGGTCCGCCACTGTGCGCCGAGCACCGCCGCCCCGTCCCGGTCGATCACCGCGGCCATGATCGTCAGTTCGTGGCGCACCGCGACATTCGGCTCAGGTATCGGCGTGACACCGGCCAGCAGCGACCGGTCCTGCAGCAGCGCATGATCGGCCGAATCGAGTTCGATCCGGCCCAGATAGTTCACCAGCACCTGCGGATCACGGTGCGCACCAAGGCTTTCCGCGGTGTCCTCACGCAGGTGGCGCAGCAGCCCGTAGTCGACCGGATCACCGGGGATGGCCGCGACCTGCTCGGCCACCCCGCGCGCGTCGGTGGCGGTCACGCGCAGCGGATAGATCACGCTGAGCAGCCCGGCGGTGTCGCCGGTGTCGACCTGGTGGACGTCCTCCCCCAGATCGGCCGACACCACGGTGTCGGCGCGCCCATAGGTCTCGAGGGCGAGAAGCGGCGCCGCGGCCGGCTGCCCGCGGTGGCGTCGCCACGCGGTGATGGCCCGCGCCGTCGCCGCGGCCAGCACCTCGGTCACCGGGACCGGCCCGGTCAGCAGCCGCGCCGTGGTGTCGGGATCGGCGAACATCATCTCGATCGCGATGTCACGCATCCGGTCGGTGGCCGGATCGACGCGCCTGGCGCCGATGTCGGGGTCCGCACCGTCGAACTGACGGTGCCAGAAGTCGGCGGTGTCGAGTTTGAGCGCACGTTCGGCGAGCATGCGTGACCACCGCCGCAGCGACGTGTGCTCCCGCACCGGCGTCGGTTGACGACCGCAAGCCAATGCGTGCCAGGCGGTTTCCAGCTCACCGACCATGATGCGCCACGACGCGGGGTCGAGCGCCAACACGTGGGCGGTGAGGATGAGCACCCCGCCGGGCGCCTCGGGGTGGTGCAGCCACACCGCGTCGAACATCGAGCCCTGCTGCGGGTCGATGCGGTCCACCGAGAGCGCGGCCTGCTCGGCGACGGCGTCGACCAGGCTCCCCGAAGCGCTCGCCTCGGTGAGCACGTCGCCGGGTTCGTACGGCACCAGGGTGCGGGTCGCCCGGTCCAGCCGGGTGCGCAGCACCTCGTGCGCGTCGACGACGGTGCGCAACAGGGTCCGCACCTGCCCGGCGGTGATGCCCGCGGGCAACCGGAACGCCTCGGTCTGCGCCAGCCGGCGCGGATCGCCGTACTGATAGAGCCAACAACCGTTGGGCAGCAACGGGATCGGACCGGACTCCTCGGAAATGTCGGCGACGGCGGCGTGGTGGGCCTCGGCGTCGATCGCCGCGGCGAGTTCACGCACGTTCGCGCACTCCAGCATGAGGCGGGCCCGCAGCACCAGACCGCGCCTGCGCACCGCCTGCACCACCGACAGCGCGACGATGCTGTCCAGCCCCAGATCGAGGAACTCGGCGGTGACGTCGACGGCACGCGTGTCGAGCACCTCGGCCAGCACCTCGGCGACGACCTGCTCGGTGTCGGTCGCGGGTCCCTCGAACCCCTCGGAAGGCCGGCCCGGATCGAGTGCAGCCAGCCGCGCGTCGTCGACCTTGCCGTTGGTGGTCAGCGGGATCTCGTCGACTCGCAGGATATGGTGCGGCACCAGGTATCTCGGCAGCGTCGCGGCGAGCATGCGGCGCAACTCGCCCACCTGGGCGTCGGTGACGACGTAGGCGGTCAGGCGAGGGCCGCTGCGGTGGCGGCGCACCGCGACGTGGGCGTGCCGTACCTGCGGGTGTCGGTGCAACGCCGCGGCGACCTCGCCCGGTTCGACCCGGAATCCGCGGATCTTGACCTGCTCGTCGCTGCGGCCCAGGAACTGCAGCGCCCCTTCGGGTGTCCGGCGTACCACGTCACCGGTCCGGTACATCCGGGCACCCGGGACGAACGGGTCGGCCACGAACCGGGCCGCGGTCTCCCCCGGCCGGTTCAGGTAGCCGCGCGTGAGTTGTCCACCTGCGAGGTACAACTCGCCCGCGACACCGTCGGGCACCGGGCGCAGCCAGCTGTCGAGCACATAGGCGGCGGTCGGGTCGGTGGGCCTGCCGATGCACGGATCGCGGTATCCGGCGATCGCGGCGACCACGGCCTCCACCGTGGTCTCGGTGGGGCCGTAACAGTTGTGCGCCGACATCCAGGTGCGGTCGCACTCGGCCTGGATCGCCTGCCACAGCGCGGTGTCGATGGCCTCACCGCCGAGCGCGAGCACCGCCAGCGGCACCGTGGTGAGCAGACCCGCCGCGCGCAGTTGGGTGAACATCGACGGTGTCGTGTCGATCATGTCGATCGCGAAGCGCCCGATGGTCTGCACCAGCGCCTCGGCGTCGCGCTGCACGTCGTCGCCGACGATGTGGATGCTGTGCCCGTCGAGCAGCGCCACCAGCGGCTGCCACGCGGCGTCGAAGGTGAACGACCAGGCGTGCGCGACGCGCAGCGGGCGACCCACCCGCCGCGCCGCGGGGCGCAGCACATTGCGGGCGTGGTCGGCCGCGTAGGCCAGCAACGCCTGGTGGGTTCCGATGACGCCCTTGGGTTTTCCGGTCGTGCCCGAGGTGAACACGATGTAGGCGGCCTGGCCCGGCAGCACCCGCGCGGGCCGGTAGCCGCCGGGTTGTCCGGGGTCGGCACCGCGCAGAGCGGTCACGAACGCCTCGTCGACGATGACCGGTGCCCGCCCGTGCGGATGGGTCTGGCGGACGATCTCGTCGACCCGTGCGTCGGGCATCGCGGGATCCAGCGGCACGATCAGACCACCGGCCTTGAGCACCCCGAGCATCGCCACCACGTACTCGGGTCCGCGGGGCAAACGGATCAGCACCGGCGTCTCGGTGCCGACCCCGCGGCGCCGCAGTTCGGCCGCCACCCGGTCGGCCGCTTCGTCGAGTTGGCGGTAGCTGAGTTGGCCGCCGTCCCAGCTCAATGCGATCGAACCGAGCCGTTGCGCGGCCACTTCGGTGAACGCGGTGTGGAATCCACCGGACCGCTGGGCGGTGTCGACCGGTGCCGCGACGGCGCACTCGTCGTCGAGGGTGACCGCGACCTCGCGCAGCGGCCGGTCCCAGTACCGCAACAGCCGCCGCACGACGGTCAGGACGCGCCGGCCCAGGGTGTGCGGGTCGAGCATTCCCAGTGCGCCGTCGAGGGTTTCGACGAGCACCGTCAGCCTGCCGTGGGTGGGGTGCGCGGCGATGGTGATCGGGAAGTGCGACAGGCTCTCCAACGCCGACGGGCGCAGCACAGCGCCGTCGAGGCCGAACTCGTCGCTGCCCACCAGCCCGCCGGGCGGGAAGTTCTCGTACACCAGCAGCGTGTCGTAGGGTTCACCGATCCCGGCCAGGGCGCGGATCTCGGTGTGGCTGAGGTAGCTGTGCTCGCGCAGGTCGGCGGCCTCACGCTGCACCGCGAGACACTGCTCACGCACGGACCGGGCCGGGTCGAGCCGGATGCGCAGCGGCACGGTGTTGATGAACAGTCCGACCATCGACTCGACGCCGGACAGTTCGTCGGGGCGGCCCGACACGGTCACGCCGTACACCACGTCGGTGCGGTCGGTGAACGCTGAAAGAATTGCCGCCCAGGCCATCTGGAACAACGTGTTGACGGTGATCCCCTTGGCGCGGGCACCGTCGAAGATTTCCTTGGACTCCTGCTCGTCGAGGGTGACCTCGGTGCGGGCGGGCAGGCCCGGTTCGGCCTCGCGCCCCGACAGCGCTGGCGACAGCAGCGTCGGCCCGTCGAGCCCGTCGAGGTGTGCGCGCCACCGTGCGCGGCTGGCCTCCTGGTCGCGGCCCGCGAGCCAACCGATGTAGTCGCGGTACGGACGTGGTGCCGCGGGAAACACCGCGGCGTCGCCTCTGGCCGCGTACAGCGTGACGAACTCGCCGACGAACACCGGCAGCGACCATCCGTCGATCGCGATGTGATGCGCCGTCACCACCAGACGCCAACGCTGCGCGGGCAGCTCGATGAGCAGGAACCGGATGAGTGGTCCGCGCGCGAGATCGAAACGGCGCGTGCGTTCCTCGGCCTCGATCGCCGCGGCGGCCTCGGCCGTGGGGCGGTGACGTGGCGCCACGGCACGTCGACGGCTGTCGGCACCACCGCAACCGGGCGGGTGAGGTTGCCCTGGAAGAAGCTCGCCCGCAGATTCGGATGCCGCACCAGCATCGCCTCGGCACAGGACCGCAGCAGTACCGCGTCCACGGCGCCCTCGATGTCGGCCGCCATCGCGATGACATACGGATCGGCCGCGGTGTCGTCCTCGGTCAGCCCGGCCAGCGAGTACAGGCCCTGCTGCAGTGGGCTCAGGGCCAGCACGTCCTCGATGCCGGTCGGTGTTCCGGTGGCGGTCATGGTGTCCCGTCTTGGGTCTGTCCCCAGGCCGACGTGAGCGCGGCGAGCTCGTCGGGCGACAGACCCGACGCCGCCATGGGGGCGTGGTGGACGTCTTGCGCGTCTGCGCCGCCGGCGGTGGTGGCGACCGCGTTGTCGATGGCGAGGGCGAGCTCGGCCAGCACGGGATGTTCGAACACCATTCGGGCCGTCATCGCCACACCGGCGTCGCGCGCCCGCGCGGCGAGCTGCACCGCCAGGATGCTGTCGCCGCCGAGGGTGAAGAAGTCGTCGTGGCGTCCCACCCGCGGCGCGCCGAGCAGCTCGACGAGCATGTCGGCCAGCGTCTGTTCGGTGCGGGTGCCCGGCGCCTCGTACGGTCCCGACGTCGCGGCCGCAGGCCGCGTCAGCGCGGCCGGGGTGAGGTCGTCGACGAAGGTGATGACGGCACCGGCGAATTCGTCGGGCAGCGCGGCGCGCACCCGCTCGGCGAACTGTGGATCGCCTGCGTGGGCCGGGTCGGCCACCACGTAAGCGGCCAGCAGTGGCGCCGAGCGGTTCTCCCAGTAGCGGGTCGCCGCGGCGGCCACACCGGCGGTGGATTCCAGCGCGGCCTGCAGGCGCGGTTCACCGCTGGTGATCGGCTCCAGCCTGCCGTCGGCGGTCCAGCGGGCCCGGTCCCCGGTGCGATACAACCTGCCGGGCCCGAAGGGGTTGGGCACGAACCGTTGGGCGGCAACGTCGTTCGTGGCGGCAGCCGACGCATCGACGGCACCGCCCGCGTAGTACACCTCGCCGATCACGCCGACCGCCACCGGGTCGAGCCACTCGTCGAGCACGTAGACGTTGGTGGCGCCCTCGGTCTGCGGCAGCTCAGGTGCCACGGCCTTGCGGCTCCAGTCCTCGACCAGCAGCGCGCGCTCGTCCGGATCGATCACCGCGATGTCGCGCAGCGTCGTGTCGGAGTCGGTGGCGAACGCGTCGATGATCAGGTGCAGCCGGTCGACGAGTCGTTGCGCAGTCGCCGGCTCGTACAGTTCGGTGCGGTAGATGACGGTGCCTTTATAGCCGCCCTGCCCGCCGGTGGACTGCGCGAAGAAGTTCACCGACAGGTCGGCGTGCGCAACATCGAACGTGGGTTCCAGTGCTGTGAACCGGGTTTCCCCGTCGTCACCGCTGGCGATCACCTGATCGGCGGGCAGATCCTCACGCACGTGCACGACCACGCCGAACAGCGGGTTGCGCGACAGTGAGCGCACGGGGCTCACGGCGTCGACCACGCGGTCGAACGGCAGATCCTGGTGCTGGTAGGCGGCCAGCGCCAGCTCGCGGGAGCGGCGCAGCACCTCGCGCAGGGTGGGGTTGCCCGACAGGTCGTTGCGCAGCACCACGATGTTGATGAAGAACCCGATCAGCGCGTCGAGTTCGGGGGCGGTGCGGCCGGCCACCGGAGTGCCCAGCGGGATGTCGGTGCCCTGCCCGGCCTTGTGCAGCGCGATCGCGACCGCGGCCTGCAGCAGCATGAACTCGGTGACGCCGAGTTCCCGGGTCAGCTCGATCAGCTTGGCTCTGGTGTCGGCGTCGATGCCGAAGTCGAGCGCCGCACCCTCGCCGGTGGGCACCGGGGGCCGCGGGAAATCCGGGTACAGCCCGTTCTCCTCGGGCAGCCCGGCCAATTGCCTTGTCCAGTACCGGCGTTGCTCGTCGATCGTGTCGTCGGCGCCGGCCAGCAGGTCGGCCTGCCATGCGGCGAAGTCGGCGTACTGCACCGGCAGCGGCGGCAATTGGACCGGGGCGCCGGCGTGGCGGGCGTGGTAGGCCGTGAGCAGATCGGTGAACAGCACCGTGCCCGACCAGTGATCGGCGGCGATGTGGTGCACCACGAGCGACAGCACGTGGTGCTCACCGGTGGAAAGCACCGCGGCCCGGATCGGCCAGTCGGTCTCCAGGTCGAAGCAGTACCTGCGTTCGGCGTCGAGTTCGGCCTGCAGCCAGTCCTCCCCGTCGCCGTGCGCCCGGCGCACCGGCACCGGGGCGGGCGGATGGATGATCTGGTGCGGCGCACCGTCGATCTCGCGGTAGGTGGTGCGCAGGATCTCGTGCCGCTCGACCACGTCGCTCACCGCGTCGATCAGCGCCTCGACGTCGCAGGGCCCGGCCAGGCGCGCCGCGAACGGCACGTTGTTGACCGGGTTGGGCCCGGCCGTCGACACATCGATGCGGAACTGGAACCACTGCCGCAACTGCGCGGCCGACATCTGCAGCGGGCCGTCGTGGGGCACCACCGCGACGATGCCGGGACGGCCTGCCGACGCGCCCGACGCCAACAGTTCGTCGATGTGCGCCGCGAGGCCGGCCACCGTGGCGTGTTCGAAGATGTCCTGCACGCCGACGTCGACGCCGCAGCGGCCGCGCACGGCCGCAACCAGTTTGGTGGCCAGCAGCGAGTGGCCGCCGAGGTCGAAGAACGAGTCGTCGGCACCGACCCGGGCCCGGTCGAGCAGTTCGGCGAACAGCCCGGCCACCTGCAGTTCGGTGTCCGTGGATGGTTCGCGGAACTCGGTGCTGGAGGCGATCTGCGGCTCGGGCAGCGCCCGGCGGTCGATCTTGCCGTGCGCGGTGATCGGGATCGCGTCGAGTTCGACGTAGGCCGCGGGCACCATGTATTCCGGCAGCGCCGCGGTCACCCTGGCCCGGATGCGTTCGATGTCGACGTGGTCGGCGCCCGCGGCGGGCGTGACGTAGGCGACCAGGCTCTTGCCGAGGCTCGGCAGATCGCTGACCACCACCACGGCCTGCCCCACCGAGGGGTCCACCGAGATCGCCGAGGACACCTCACCGAGTTCGATGCGGAAGCCGCGGATCTTGACCTGCTCGTCGGCGCGTCCGACGAATTCGATCTCGCCGTCGGCGTTGCGCCGCGCGAGATCACCCGACCGGTACATCCGGCCACCGGGGTTGAACGGGTCGGCCACGAAGCGCTCGGCGGTCAGGCCGGGGCGCCGGTGATAGCCGTGCGCGACATGGGTTCCGCCGATGTAGATTTCGCCGATCACGCCGACCGGCACCGGTTGCAACGCGTCGTCGAGCAGGTGGATCGTGGTGTTGATCTTGGGTTTTCCGATCGGCACGATGCGCGCGCCCTGTTTGCCCTCGACCTTGTATCGCGTGCAGTTCAGCACGGTCTCGGTGGGCCCGTAGAAGTTGTGCAGCAGCGAGTCGAACGTGGCGTGGAACTTGTCGGCGATCTCACCGGGCAGTGCCTCGCCGCCGATCGGCACGCGCTGCAGCGTGCGCCACTCGTTGACGCCGGGCAGCGACAGGAACAGCCCGAGCAGCGACGGGACGAAGTGCATCGAGGTGATGCCCTCGTTGCGCAGCAGCTCGGTGAGGTAGCCGATGTCGGTGAGGCCGCCGGGTTTCGGGATCACCAGGCGCGCACCGGCGGCCAGCATGCCGAAGATCTCCCCGATCGACACGTCGAAGCTCTGGGACGCGACCTGCAGCAGGCGGTCGTCGTTGGTGACGTTGTATTCGCCGCCGAACCACACGAAGTACTCGGCGATCGGACGGTGCGGCACCGGCACGCCCTTGGGCAGACCGGTCGACCCGGACGTGTAGATGAGGTACGCGGTGTTGTCGGGCCGCAGCGGGCGCACCCGGTCGGCGTCGGTGGGGTCCGATGTCGGGTATGCGTCGAGGCCCGTGACGAACTCGCGCAGCACGATCCCGGGATCGGAGTCGGACAGGATGTAGCTCAGCCGATCCTCGGGATAGGTCGGATCGACGGGCAGGTACACCGCACCCGCCTTCACGATGCCGAGCGCGGTGATCACCAACTCCGGTGACTTCTCCAGCAGCACCGCGACGCGGTCCTCGGTGCCGATGCCCTGCGCGATGAGCCAGTGCGCCACGCGGTTCGCGGCCTCGTTGATCTCGCGGTAGGTGTAGTGCCTGCCCTCGTAGACCACGGCCGTCGCGTCCGGGGTGCGTTCGGCCTGCCGGGTCACCAGGTCGGTCAGGGTGGTTGCGGGCGTGTCGAAGGCCTCACCGGTGGCCATCCGCGTCAACCACTCGGCGTCCTCGGCGGTGAACAGGTCCAGGCGCCACAGCGCACGCTCGGGATCGGCGAGCGCGTTGTCCAGCAGCACGGTGAAGTGGCGCAGCATCTGCTCGGCCAGGCCCGCGTCGAGCACCTGCGTGAGGTGTTCGGCCTCCACCGTGGCGCCGGTGGCGTCCCACTCGACCATGAAACCCAGCGGCAACTGCGTGTGACTGCCACGCAGTTCGGCACGTTCGCAGGTCACACCGGCGGGGCAGAATCCGCCGCCGTCGGGTTCGCGGAATCCGAAGCTCACCCGCGTCATCCGCTCGGCGCCGTGACGCCGGTCCGGGTTGAGTTCACGCACAACCCGATCCAGGTTGACACGCTGATGGGCGAACGCCCCGAGCGCGACCTCGCGGGTCTGCAGCACCAGCTCGCGGAAGCCGGCGTCCCCACGCGGGCGCAAGCGCATCGCGACGGTGTTGCCGTAGTAGCCGATGGTGTCCTGCGAGTCGCGGTTGAGCACCGGGGTGGCGACCAGGAAGTCGTCGGTGTGGGTGTAGCGCTCGATCAGTGCGCCGAACGCGGCCAGCAGCACCATGTACGGCGTGGCACCGGTCTCGCGGGCCAGGGCTGTCACCTTCTCGACGGTGTCGGCCGACAGCCGTACCGTGCTGCGCTGCGAGCGGAAGTCGGTGGGCACCACCGAACCGTTGGGTCCCGGAAGTTCGAGCGGTTCAGGCGGATTCGCCATGACCTCGCGCCAGTAGCCGAGGTCCTCGTCGGTGGTGTCCGCGGCGGGGATGGCAGCGCGCGGTGTCGCGGGCAGCTGGTGGCCCGCGTAGGCCCGGGTGAGGTCGGTGAAGAACACCCGCCACGACCCGTCGTCCCAGGCGATGTGGTGCGCGACGAGCAGCAGTACGTGCTCGGCCGGTCCGGTCTTGATGAGCGTGAGGCGCAGCGGCGACTCGGTGCCCAGGTCGAACGGGGTGCCGAACTCACGCTGTGCCAGTACCTCCAGGCGCAGCTTGCGGGCCCGCTCGGACTTCTCCGACAGATCGTGCGTCGTCCACGACGGTGCGAGGTCCTCGTGAACCTCGTGAACCACCGCGTGCGGTTCACCGTTGTCATCAGCCCGGAACGTCGTCCGCAGGATCGGGTGGCGCCGCGCCACCGCTTCGACCGCGGCGTGCAGGCGGTCGGCGTCGATGTCACCGGTGAGCCGGTAGGACAGGCTCACGTTGAGCAGCACCCCACTCGGATCGAACCCCTGCACGAACCACATGCGGCGCTGTCCGTCGGACAACACCGTGGGGTCGGCGGCCGGTGCGGTGTCGGCCGCCGCGTGTTCGGCCGCCAGGCCGCGCTCGGCGAGCTTGCGCCGCATCAACTCCAGGCGGGCGTTGACGGGGGAGGCCGTCGCGGTTTCGGCGATGTCAGTCACGCGAGAAGGTTTCCTTTTCGGATCTTTCGAGGTGCTCGATCAACTCGGTGGCGGTCACGCCGCCGAGCAGGGTGGCCAGCGGCACCGAGCGCCCGATGGCCTTCTTGAGCTTCTTTCGCAGGTCGAGTGCCAGCAGCGAGTCGACGCCGAGGTCCAGCAGTGACGCGTCGAGGTCGAGACCGGTCGTATCGGTCAGCTTGAGTACCGCGCCCAACGCCGTGCGTACCGCGGCGTGCGCGTCGACGTCGGCGGTGGGCGTGTCGGTGTCGGTCTCGGTGGATTGCCGCGGCGCCGAGACGGATTCGTGCCCGGTGTCGGCACCGAGGAACGTCGCGAGGCGCTCGGCGTCGGCGCTGAACACCAGCGGGTCGGCGACGAGGTCCTGCAGGCCGGTGTCGACCGCGCGGTCCGGCGCCATGGCGCGAAGGCCCGACCGCTCGACGCGCGTGATGTCGTCACCGTCGATGATCCCCGCACCGGGCCACAGGCCCCAGCGCACCGCAGTGCAGCGGTGCCCCCGCAGGCGCAGCCGGTCGGCCATCACGTCGAGCAGGCGGTTCGACGCCGCGTACGCCGCGTGCCCATATCCACCCCACAGCCCGGACACCGAGGAGCACAGCAGGATTCGGGCATCCGGTCGCACGGGCCAGGCCGCGAGCAGGTTGTCGATGCCTGCGAGCTTGGCGGTGAACGTCGCCTGGGCAGCGGCACCGGTGAGCTCGTCGCCGGTGGCGATGGTCGCCGTCGCCGCGGCGTGCACCACCAGAGACGCGCCACGGCCGCCGAACTCGGCGGCGACGTTGCGCAGTTGTGCGGCATCGGTGAGATCGCAACGCGCAGCGATGACCTCGACCCTCTCAGCTAATTCGCCGATGTGGTCGCGCACTCCCGCCCGGTCGGTCCCGCTGCGGCTCAGCAACACGATGCGCCGCGCGCCCAGGGCCGCGAGGCGTCGCGCGAACTGCAGTCCGACCGCCCCCGTGCCGCCGGTGATCACGACGTCGTCGAGCACACCGTCGGGCCAGGGTTGACCTTCCGACGCCGCGTCGCGCATGCCGCGGCGCCAGAGCGTGATGCCGGAATCGCCGGTGCGCAGCGCGAGATCGCAGCTGCCGGTGAGCACCGCGGCGATCGCGGCTTCGGCGTCTGAGCCGGCAGCCAGGTCCACCGGGATGTCGAGGCGCCGGAAGGTCTGGTCGGGGTGTTCGAAGGCGATGCTGCGGTGCATCGCGGCCATGGCCGCACCGACGGGCAGCGCGGCGTCGCGGTCCACCGGAACACGTTCGCCGCGGCCGGTCAGCAGCCAGACCTCGCGCGTGGTGTCGGTGAACACCTCTGGGTACCGCAACAGGCCGCCGTCGATGCGGCGGCCGAGTTCCTCGGCTGTGACCACCGGGTCGTCCTCGGTCAGCATCGGTGCGACGACGACGAGTACCTCGGCCTCGGCGGGCGCGACCACCTCGACGCCGTCGATGCCCCGCGCCGCGGCACGCAGGGCCTCGGCGACCGTGCACCGCGGGTCGAGATCCAGCACGGCGATGCGATGTGGGCCGGTGACCGCGGGTGCAGCCGCCGGCTGCCAGTGTTCGACGGCGACCGTCAAGCCCGGGACCGGGGGAAGCGGATCCGGTTGCGCCCAGAGGTGTTCGGCACGCATGGGCGCGAACGGGAAATCGGGCAGCACAGCATGTCCGCCGCCGAGCCGATCGCCCCAGCGGTATCCCGCATCGGCCAGCGCCACGGTGGTGATGTTGGCGGCGAGCCGCTCGGGCAGCGGTTCGCCGCGTCGGCCGGATCCGACCGTGACCACACCGCGGGTGGACTCGTCGAGCAGTTCGCCCATGTTGAACAACAGCGCGGGATGCGCCGAGAGCTCGACGAAGATCCGGGCGCCGCGGCGCGCGGCGCGGGTGACCGCCTGGTCGAACCGCACGGTGCTGCGCAGGTTCGCATACCAGTAGTCGGCGAAATCCGTTCCCGCCGCGACGACATCGGCTGTCGCGGACCCGATGAACTGCACCGGGGTCTCGCCGAACCGCCCGGCGGGCAGCAGGGCGAGGAGTTCGTCGCGCACCCCGTCGAGCGCGGTGGTGTGCGCCGGGAACCACATCTCGATCTCCTTGGCGAACGCGCCGCGCCCGGCGACCGTGCGCACGGCAGCGGCCACGGCCTCGGTCTCCCCCGACACCGCGACCGACGACGGCGAGTTCACCACGGAAAGCTCCAGCCACCCGGGGGTTTCGGCGATCACCTCGGCGGCCTGCTCCGGCGTGATGCCGAGCACCGCGACGCGGTACGGGCCGGTGAGCCGGTCCAGCACCGTGGCGCGGGCGATCACGATCGCCACCGCCTCGGGCAGCGTGATGGCCTCCGCGAGGTAGGCCGCGCCGATCTCACCGAGGCTGTGGCCCACCGTCATGTCGGGCACCACCCCGTGGGACCGCCACACCCGCGCCAGTGCGACGCCGTGCACGAACTGCGCACCCTGGATCTGCACCTGCGAGAAGTCGTTGGTGGTGAGGCCGGAACCGGGATCGGCGAGCAGGTAGTCCAACGGTGAGGCCACGCCCGCCGCGTGGAACTCGGCGGCGCAGCGGTCGACCTCGGCGCGGTACTCGTCGAGCCGGTAGGCCTCGACCCCCATCGACGGCCACTGGCTGCCCTGACCGGGAAACACGAACGCGATACGCCGCCGCGAACCGGGCGGCGGTGCAGCGGCTCTCGTCACGAGCTCGTGGTCGTCGCCGGCGACGAGCGACTGAAGTGCCGACCTGAGTTCGTCGGTGCCCGCGGCCCGGATCACCGCGCGGTGCCGGCGCAGGCGGCGGGTACGCAACAGCGTGTGGGCCACATCCGACGGCGCGGTGTCGGGCCTGCTGTCCAGGTACCGCAGGATCGCGGCCGCATCATGTGCGATCAGGTCCTCGGCGTGCGCGCTGAGCACGACGGGAACTCGCCCGTCCGACAGCGTGCCGGTCGCCATCACGCCGCCTCCCGGTCCGGGATCGCGACGATCGCGTGTGCGTTGGTGCCGCTCATCCCGAACGCCGACACCGCCGCAATGCGCTCGCCGTTGACCGCGGGCCACGGCGTGAGCTTGGTGGCCAGACGCAATCCCTGGGCTTCCCAATCGATCTCGTGGCTCGCCTGGTCGACGTGCAGGCTTGCCGGGACCGCCGCGTGCTGACCGGCGAGCAGCACCTTGGCGAGCCCAAGTCCACCAGCGGCCGCCTGGGCGTGGCCCACGTTCGATTTCACCGAACCCAGCACCGCACCCGTGCCGGGCGCGGTGGCGCCGTATGTCCGTGCCAGCGAACGCAGTTCGGTGCGATCTCCCAGTCGGGTGCCGGTGCCGTGACCTTCGATCATCCCGACCTCTTCGGGGCGGACTCCGGCGCGGTCGATGGCCCTCTGGAACAGGCGCTCCTGCGCCGCGCCACTCGGCGCGGTCAGGCCCGTGGTGCGGCCGTCCTGGGTGAGCGCGGTGGCCCGGACCTCGGCGAGGATGCGCCGCCCGTCGCGAAGCGCGGCCGACTTGCGTTGCAGGACGAACATCGCCGCGCCCTCGGCCCAGACGGTGCCGCTCGCATGCGCGCTGTAGGGACGGCAGTGGCCGTCGTCGGACAGTGCGTGCTGTTTGGCGAACTCCACGAAGTATCCGGGCGTGCCCATCACGCACACCGCACCGGTCAGCGCCAGATCGCAATCCCCCGCACGCACCGCAGCGGCCGCGGTGTGCAACGCGGTGAGCGCCGACGAGCAGGACGTGTCGATCGTGAGGGCGGGCCCGGCGAGATCCAGCGTGTAGGCGATCCGGCCTGCGATGACGCCCAGCGAGGTCCCGGTGATCAGATGGCCGCTGTGGTGGGAGAACTCGGACAGGGCGGGTCCGTACTCCAGACCCGAGGCGCCGACGTAGCAGCCGGCTTCGTGTCCGGCGAGGTCGTCGGGGTTGATGCCGCTGTTCTCCAGCGCCCGCCATGCCACGCGCAGAGCGACCCGCTGTTGCGGATCCATGGCGACGGCCTCACGCGGCGAGATGCCGAAGAACCCGGGATCGAATTCTCCTGCACTGGAAAGGAAACCCCCCAGGTCGTGGATGGGTTTGAAGCCGTCGCGGCGCGACCCGTCGAGCAGTGCGCCGATGTCCCAGCCGCGGTCGCGCGGGAAGCGGCCCAGTGCCTCGCGCTCGTCGGTGAGCAACGCCCAGTAGTCGTCGGCGGTGGTGACCCCGCCGGGGGCCTCCAGTGCCATCCCGACGATGACGACCGGGTCCGGTGGGGTGTCCTCGTCAGAGCTCATTGACCAGCTCCGCGACGTCCTCGGTGTGGTCGTCGAGGTAGAAGTGCCCACCGTCGAACATCGACAGCGTGAACGCGCCCTCGGTGTGGATCTCCCAGCCGCGCAACATGTCCTCGCTGATGCGATGGTCCTGGTCGCCGCCGAGGGCGTAGATGTCAGCCGCAATGGTCACGCCGGCGTCGCACGAGTACCGGTTGAACGCCTCGTAATCGGCGCGCACCGCCGTGAGCAGCAGTTCGACGAAGTCCGGATCGGCCAGCAGTTGCGGGTCGGTGCCGCCGAGGTCGACCATCTCGGCGATGATCTCGGCCTGCCCCGTCGGCAGCGCCGGCGATGCGGCGACCGCCGAGGGCGCCTCACTCGCCGAGACCCAGAGTGCCTCCACCGCAACACCGTTGCGTTCGGCGACGCGGGCGAACTCGAACGCCACGACCGCGCCCATGCAGTGACCGAACAGCCGGAGCGGTGCCAGCTGTGACCAGTCGCCGGACTCGAAGAGGTCACGCGCGAGGTCGCCGACGGTGGCATGGGCCGGATGCGACAGCCGGTCCCCGCGGCGCGGGTACTGCATGACGTAGGCGTCCGAGCCGGCCTCGGCCAGCGCGAGTCCCAGGGGTCGGTAGGCCAGTGCCGCGCCACCGGCGTGCGGGAAGACCAGGGTCGGCTTGGCGCCACCGCCAACGGTGTCCTCGGCTGGATACGTCTTGATCCAGGGTCTGAACGAGACCTGGGTGCCCGTCACGATGTCGAGGCGGTGTCGAGTGCGGACATCACTGCGGCGTCGTCCATCTCGGCGACCTCCAGATAGAGCTCGGCGATCTGTTCGAGGCGGCTGCCGTCGGCCTCCCTGGCGGTGAGCCGGTTCGCGAGGTTCTCGACGGTACGGGTCGCGAAGATGTCGGGCACCATCGCGGTCGGGGTGTCCAGCCAATCGCGGATCCGCGCGACCGCCGCGGTGGCGAGCACCGAATCGCCGCCCAGTTCGAAGAAGTCCTCGTCGGCACCGACGTCGGCGACCGTGAGCAGTTCACCGAGGATCGCCGCGAGCGCCCGCTCCAGGCTGGTCTCGGGTCGACGTCCGGTGCCGCGCCTGCCGGCCTGGCTCCGCTCGACCGCGTCGGCGAGCAGGCGCGCGACCGCGCGCCGGTCGGTCTTGCCGCCGACCGTGAACGGGACCTTCCCGGTGAGCTCGAAGTGCCGCGGAACCATGTGCGGCGGAACGAGTTCGGCGAGCCCGGCGCGCAGATCGGCGATGCTCACCGAGGTGTCGTCGAGCCCCACGACGGCGGCCAGCAGGTCACCGGCCGGGGTGTGCACGATGTCGGCGACCGCGGCGTGCACGCCGGGCAGGCGCTGCAGGGCGGCCTCGACCTCGCCGAGTTCGATGCGGTATCCGCTGAGCTTGACGCGGTGGTCGGCGCGCCCGACGAATTCGAGCGTGCCGTCCGGCCAGTAGCGGGCGAGGTCGCCGGTGCGGTACCACCGGCGCCCGCAGTAGGTCACGAACTTCTCCGCGGTCAGTTCGGGTTTGCCCCGGTAGCCGCGGGCGATACCGCGGCCGCCGATCCACAGCTCACCTGGCACCCAGTCCGGGCAGTCCTGCCCCGCGGCGTTAACCACACGGCACGCGTTGTTCGGGAACGGTGCGCCGTACGGCACCGCGGTCCAGGTCTCAGGCAGCTCCTTGGCCTCGAAAAGCGTCGCATGGATCGCCGTTTCGGTCGCGCCGCCCAGGCCCGTCAACACCACGCCGGGCGCCAGCTGCCGCAGTTTGCGCACCATCGTGGTGCGCACCCAGTCCCCGCCGGTGGGCACGGCGCGCAGCGTCGGCATGGATGTCTTTGTCGACCATGCGGTTTCGACCAGCATCTCCAGCGAGCCAGGCAGGAAGTTGAGGGTCGTGACACCGTGGGTGTTGATCTCGGTGACCCAGTGGTCGGGGTTGCGCCGGTCGGCCTCGTCGACCATCACGATCGTGGCGCCCGCGGCCAGCGTGCCGAACACGTCGAGCACCGACAGATCGGATTCCAGATGGGTCAGCGCCAGCACGCTGTCGTCGGGGCCCATCCCGAAATAGGTGTTGAGCGTCTCGACGGTGTTCATCGCGGCGTCGTGGGTGACCTCGACGCCCTTGGGCTCACCGGTCGATCCGGACGTGAACAGCACGTAGGCCAGTTCGTCGGGCGCCGCCGAGGCGGGTTCCACCGTCTCGTGGCGACGGCCGACCAGGACGGCCTCGGTGACCGTCAGCGCGGGCAGCCACGTCGGAGGCCCGTCGCCGCAGAACAGTGCCATGCGGACACCTGCGTCGGCGAGCATGCGCTCGGCGCGGTCGGCAGGCTGGTCGACACCGACCGGAAGGTAAAGCGCACCGGCGGCCAGGATGCCCAGCAGCGCCGGAACCTGGTCGGGCCCTTTGGGTCCCATCACCGCGACACTGTCGCCACGGCGCACCCCCGCGACCTTCAGTGCGGTCGCCACGGCCAGCGCCTGCTCACGCAGTTCGGCGTAGGTCAGCCGGCCGTTGGAGCCGATCAGCGCCACCGCGTCGGGACGAAGCGCGGCCTGCTCGAAGAAGCCTTCGTGCAGGGCCCGTCCGCTGGGCGCGGCCGACTTCGCGTTCGCCGCGTCGCGCACGTCGCGCTGCGACTGCGGCAGCAGCGGCGGCGCGGGCGTGTCCCATGCGAGCTCGTCGGTGGCGAGCCTGCGCAGTTCGGCGATGTGACGTGCGAACATCGCGTCGATCACGCCGGGGCGGAAAGCGTCCTCGCGCACGTCCCAGTTCACCAGCACACCGCCGTCGAACTCGGTGACCTGCGCGTCGAGCAGCACCTGCGGGCCCTGCGAGTTGATCCACACCGGCTTGCCGAACGCATCGGTCACCTCGGTGGCGAACAGTTCGCCGAGGCCGAGCGCGCTCGTGTACACCACCGGCGCGATGACCTGGGTGCCGCGATGGCGCCCGAGGTCACGCAGCACCGACAACCCCGGATAGCTCGCGTGCCCCGCGGCGGTGCGGAAGGTGTCCTGTACGGCCTTGGCGCGTTGTGTCGGCGTCGCGGTATCGGTCAGGTCGATGTCGAGCAGCAGCGACGACGTGAAATCGCCGACGATCCTGTCGACGTCGGGGTGGCGCTGTTCGCGCCCGAACAGGGGCACGTTGAGCAGGAAGCGCTGATCGGCCGACCAGCCCGCCAGCACCTCGGCGAACGAGGCCGCCAACGCCATGGCGGGCGTGATGCCGCGCCTGCGCGCCGCGGCGAACAGCGCGTCGCGCGTCTGCGGGTCCAGCCAGTGGTGTCTGCGGGTGGTGTGGTGCGGGTCGGCCTGTTCGGCGACCGGGACCAACGGCAGCCGCGGCGGGTCGGGCAGATCGGCGATCCGCTCGGCCCACCACTTCTGATCGGCGTCGTGGGCGGCGCCGCCCTCGGGCGTCTGGAGCCGGTATTCGCGGTAGGTGTAGCCCAGCGCCGGCAGTTCGGTGCCGGCGTTGTACAACGTGGCGAGGTCGGCCATCAGCGTTCGGTAGCTCATCGCGTCGCCTGCCTGCATGTCGAGGTCGACGTGCAGGCGTGTGGCCCCGCCCGGCAGCAGCGACAGCGTCAGCTCGAAGACCTCGCCCGGCAACTGTTGATGCGACTTGGCTCGCTGGATCTGCGACAGACGCTGCGCGACCTCGTCGGGCGTGGCGTCGCGCAAATCCTCGACGGTGACCGGGAACTCGCCGTGCAGTGCGCCGATGCGCTGCGTCCCGTCGGGCAGGAACTCGACCCGCAGCATGGGGTGACGCCGGGCCAGCGCGGTTGCCGCGCGCCGCAATCGCTCGGGATCGACGCCCGTGCCGTCGAATTCGACATAGAGGTGACCCGCCACCCCGCCGAGCTGCTGGTCGTTTTCCCGGCCCACCCACATGGCGTGCTGCATGGGTGCCAGCGGGAACGGGTCACCGGCCTGGTTGCCGGTGTCGGCGGGACGTGAGTTCTCCTGTGCGGAGGACGCTTTGGCGTCCGCGCCGCGCGCGGCGATCAACTCGGCCCAGGTGGTCACGGTGGGGTTGGCGGCCAGCGTCGCGAAATCGATGTCGATGCCCTGCTGACGCCAGCGTCCGGCCAGCGACATCATCCGGATGGAGTCCAGCCCCTGTCCGATCAGGTCGGCGTCGGGGTCGACGTCTTCACTGCCGATACCGAGGAGATCGGCCACCGCCGCTCTGATCGTCTGCGAGTTCGCACCTGCGACGTCGCCCATATGGCCTCCCGACACGATTAGCACAGGCTGTCCTAACTTCGTGGAGGCTACCCTATATTCGGGTGACCGATTACGCCTACCCCCGAGGTCCATCCGTGACTCTGACCACGCCCCAGCCGCACCCCGAGCAATCCGAATCTGCTGCTCAGTCGAGCCTGTCGGCCGGGTTCACGCCGTTTCCGGCCGATCGCGCGCAGGCCTACCGCGAGGCCGGGTACTGGCGGGATCAGCTTCTCGATTCGGTGCTGCGGACCGCGGCGCGCAACTGGCCGGACCAGATCGCGGTGATCGATCCGAACCACCGGCACAGCTACGCCGAACTCGACCGCCTCGCCGACCGCGCCGCGGCCGGTATCGCGGGGCTGGGCATCCGCCCCGGCGACCGGGTGCTGGTACAGCTGCCCAACACCGCCGAGTTCGCCGTCGCACTGTTCGGCCTGCTGCGCGCGGGCGCGGTGCCCGTGATGTGCCTGCCCGGGCACCGGCTGGCCGAGCTCAACCATTTCGCCGAGGTCAGCTCGGCCGTGGCGCTCGTCGTGGCCGACACCGCGGGCGGTTTCGACTACCGCGACCTCGCGCGCGAACTCGTCCGCACCCAGCCGGGCGTGCGCCACGTCCTCGTCGACGGCGATGCCGCGGAGTTCCTGTCCTGGTCGGCGGTGACGCGGAACGCGTCGGGGACGGTGCCCGACATCGCGCCCGATCCGGCGACACCCGCGTTGCTGCTGGTGTCGGGCGGCACGACCGGGGCGCCCAAGCTCATCCCGCGCACACATCAGGACTACGTCTACAACGCCACCGCCAGCGCCGAGCTGTGCGAATTGACCGCCGACGACGTGTATCTCGTGTCGCTGCCCGCGGCCCACAACTTCCCCCTGGCGTGCCCGGGCCTGCTGGGTGCGATGACCGTCGGCGCCGCCACGGTGTTCACCGCAGACCCCAGCCCCGAGGCCGCGTTCGCGGCGATCGACACCCATCGTGTCACCGTCACCGCGCTGGTGCCTGCCTTGGCGAAGCTGTGGGCACAGGCGTGCGCGTGGGAACCCCTGGCGCCCAAGACCTTGCGGCTGCTTCAGGTCGGCGGGGCCAAGCTGGCCGCGCCGGACGCCGCGCTGGTGCGCGAGGCCCTCACCCCGGGACTGCAGCAGGTGTTCGGCATGGCCGAGGGGCTGCTGAACTACACCCGCATCGGGGATCCGCCGGAGGTGCTGGAGAACACCCAGGGCCGGCCGTTGTCTCCGGCCGACGAGATCCGCATCGTCGACGAGGACGGTGACGAGGTGCCGCCGGGCGCCGAAGGGGAACTGCTGGTGCGTGGGCCCTACACCATCAACGGCTATTTCAACGCCGAGGCCGCCAACGAGCGCTCGTTCAGCCCGGACGGCTTCTACCGCAGCGGGGACCGGGTCCGCCGCTTCGCCGACGGTCCGCTCGCCGGTTATCTGGAGGTGACCGGGCGGATCAAGGACGTCATCGTGCGCGGCGGCGAGAATGTCTCCGCGCTGGATCTCGAGGAGCACCTGCTGACCCATCCGAGTGTCTGGTCGGCCGCGGCGGTTCCGCTGCCCGACGAGTTCCTCGGTGAGAAAATCTGCGCCGTGGTGGTTTTCAACGGGCCGCCGGTGAGCCTGGCCGACCTGCACGCCCACTTGGAGGCACGTGGAGTGGCCGCCCACAGCAGGCCCGACCTGCTCGTGCCGATGCCGAGCCTGCCCACGACGGCCGTCGGCAAGATCGACAAGAAGGCGATCGTGCGTCAGTTGACGCAGTAGGCACGCGTCAGCGCCGGGCGAGCTCGATCAGCTCTTCGACCAGGTCACGCGCTGCGGTGATCGGCTTGGTGGAGCGCTCCAGTTTCGATCCGAGAAGCGCGCCGTCGTAGAGCAGCTGGATGCGCCGGGCCAGCACCGCGGGGGATCCGACGCCTGCCTGCTTCAGCAGACCGGCCAGCGTTGACCGCAGCCATTCGCGGTGGGCACGAACGGGTTCGAGCTCCACACCGGGATATTCGGTGGCGGCGTTGGCGTACAGGCAGCCGCGGAAGTCGCGCAGGCTCGCTTTCCGCGACGCGAGGTCGAAAAACGTCAGAACACGCTGCACCGGATCCGCCACCTCGGCGACCGTTTGCTCCCAGTGGTTGCGATCAGCGTGATCCAAATTGGTCAGGTAGGCGATCACCAACGCGTCCTTCGAGCCGTACGTGCTGTAGAGGGAGGCCTTGGCAACCCCCGCCTCGCGCAGGATCAGGTCGATGCCGACGGCGCGAATGCCCTGGCCGGCGAACAATTCGGATGCCGTGGTGAGCAGGCGTTGGGCCGGTGGAACGGCGCCGGCGGCCTGCGCAGCCTTTGGGGCAGTGACGGTCCGGGTCGTGCTCATGGCGTCAGCGTAGCCCGCACGACGCAATAGACAGCCCTGTCTGTCTATGTCACTGTGGTGCCGTCCCGCTCCTGCGACGCCGAGGAATGCCCCGTGACTCTGTACCTCTACGAAATCACCCCCGAAGCCACCGACACGGCCTCGGTGGGCCAACTGATCAAACGGGCCGACGCCGAAATCGCCGGTCACGGTGGGGAACTGATTGAGGCAGAAGTCACCGCGCAGGGCGGTCGGGTCTTCGTCGTCGCCGAGTTCGCGGCCGAGGCGGCCACCTGGGACACCGCCGGGCTGAGCGCTGCCGCCGTCGACGGTCCGCACCAGGTCCGGCTGGTCGGAGCAGACCTGGCGGAGCTCAAAGCGGCCCGCCCCCAGGCCGGTTACCTGGTCGAGTGGGATCTGCCTGCCGAACTCGACATGGAGTCCTACCTGGCCCGCAAGAAGGCCAACTCCCCCAAGTATGCAGATGTGCCCGAAGTGCGGTTCCTGCGCACCTATGTCCGTGAAGACATGGACAAGTGCCTGTGTCTGTACGACGCGCCCGACGAGGCCGCGGTACGCCGCGCCCGCGATGCGGTGAGCGCGCCGATCGACCGGCTGCACGGATTGGACGGACCGCTCCCGTGACCGCCATGCTCGCGGAGTCGGCCCTCGACCGGGTCGCACGCACCGTGGCCGCACGCGCCGCCGAAATCGACGAGCAGCGCACCGATGTCCGCACCGACCTGGCCGAGCTCGGCCGCGAAGGACTGCTCGACCTCGACCTGCCCGACATGGCCCGCGTCATCGACGAGGTGTCCGCCCACAGCCTGGCCGTCGGCTTCTCGACCTGGGCGCACCACATGACCCTGCGATACCTCGACGCCTCGCCCACCGGCGGGTTCGACGAGCAGATCCGCGCACTGGCCGCGGCACGCAAGATCGGGGTCACCGCGATGGCCGCCGGGCTCAAGCAGATCGCCGGCCTCGGGCAGGTGCCGGTCACCGGCGACACCGACGGCCCGGACCTGATCGTCAGCGGACCGATCCGTTGGGCTACCAACGTGTTTCCCGACGCCCTGATGGTGCTGCCCGCGCGCGTCGGTGAGCACACCGTCGTCGTCGCGGTGGACACCGGTGCCGACGGTGTGTCCATCGACCCGGCTCCACCACTGACCGCACTCGGAGCCACCGCCTCGACCTCACTGCACCTGGACCGGGTACGGGTGCAGGCACATCGGGTTCTCGCCACCGACCTGGCCGCGTTCGTCGCCCAGATCCGGCCCGCATTCCTGTTGCTGCAGACGGCATTCTGCGTCGGCGTCACACGCGCGGCGCTGACCGCGGCCGCCGAGGCGCACACCGGCCCGCTGGCCCAGTTCGGCACCGAACTCGAAGACGCCGCCGCCCGCACCGCCGACATCCGGTCACGGCTGTATGACTGGGCCGCGGATTCCCCTGCGGCGACGGTGCCCGAATTGATCCGGCTGCGACTGGATGCCGCGAGTGCCGCCGTGGACATCACCCGGCTGGAGCTGTCGCTGACCGGTGGCGTCGGCTACACCCTGGGCAGCGCCGCCAACAGGCGATTCCGGGAAGCCGCGTTCCTGCCCGTGCAATCACCGTCGGAAGGACAACTGCGGTGGGAACTCACGCACTACGAATAGCGAACGGCACCAGACAGTTCGGCGGCACACCGGCTCTGGCCGAGGTCAACCTGCAGATCCACGCAGGAGAGTTTCTCGCGGTACTCGGCCCCAGCGGCAGTGGCAAATCGACGTTACTGCGGATCTGCGCCGGCTTGGATGCCCTGACTTCCGGCACCTTGACCTGGTCGAGCGACGGCAGCCGGCCGCGTACCGGCGTGGTCTTCCAACAGCCCCTGTTGATGCCGTGGCTGACCGTCACGGACAATGTGGGCTTCGCACGCCGGTTCAAGGCACAGCGCAGGGGGTTCGACGCCGAGGACGCCGCCAGGCTCATCACCAGATTCGGACTGGACCACCTCGCCGGCCGCTACCCCGACGAACTGTCGGGCGGGCAGGCCCAGCGGGTGGCCATCCTGCGCGCCGTCGCCACCCGCCCTCAGCTGCTCCTTCTCGACGAACCCTTCAGCGCACTTGACCCGGCCACCCGAGGCGATCTGACCGGGTGGCTGCGGGACCTGGCACGAGAACTCGACGTCACCGTCGTGCTCGTCACCCACGACGTCGACGAAGCACTCGCGCTGGCGCAGCGCATCGTGCTGCTCGACGCAGGCCGCATCCGTGCGGAGTGGGCAGTCGGCAGCGACGGATTCCCCACGCGCAGTGAGATTCTCGCCCAGTACCGCGCCGACCCCGCGGTGGAGGTGACCTGACGGTGCTGACCCGACGCGCGCTGCTGGCCGGGGCAACCGGATTGACCGCGGCCGGTGGGCTCTTCGGTATCGGCGGGCTGGCACACAGCGCACTCGGCAGCGCACCGGGGGCCGGTGGTGCGCTGCGGGTGGGTTACCTGCCCATCACCGACGCCGCGCCGCTGCTGATCGCCCACAGCGCCGGGCTGTACCCGGCCACGGCCGTGAGCGGGGCACGCCCGGTGCTCTTCAGGAGCTGGGCCGCCCTGGCAGAGGCGTTCATCACCCGCCAGGTCGACGTCGTGCACCTGCTGATGCCGATGGCCGTCCAGTTGCGCTACACCCTGGGCGCCGGGGTCCGGGTGCTGGGCTGGAACCACACCAACGGATCGGCGCTGACGGTCGCGCCACACATCCGGGAGCTGGGCGATCTCGCAGGAAGCCAGGTGGCCATCCCGTTCTGGTGGTCGATCCACAACATCGTGCTGCAGCAGCTGCTTCGGGCACATGGCCTACGACCTGTGGTGCGGCACAGTGCTTCCCGCAGCGACCGGACCGTGGAACTCGTCGTCATGAGTCCCTCGGACATGGTGCCCGCTCTGGCCAACGGCACGCTGGGCGGCTACGTGGTGGCAGACCCGTTCAACGCCGCCGCGCAGATCAAGAAGATCGGCCACATCCACACCTTCCTCGGCGATGTCTGGCGTGACCACGCGTGCTGCGCGCTGGTCACCCGGGACGACGTCATCGCCGACCGCCCGCAGGCCGTACAGGCCGTCGCCGATGCGGTGGTGGGAGCGCAACTGCGTATCGACGCCGACCGTGCCGCCGCCGCTGCGGTGCTGACCGGGGGCAGGTATCTACCGCAACCCACACCGGCGGTCACGCTGGCACTGACCTACCCGAAGCCGCCCTACCCGCCGGCACATCCAGATTGGCTGCCGCAGCGCCTGGGTTTCCAACCCTTCCCGTACCCGAGCTTCACGCGCCGCCTCGTCGAGGCCATGCACGACACCGTCGTCGACGGCGACCGCCGGTTCCTCGACCGGCTCGACCCCGCTGAGGTGCACGACGCCCTTGTCGAGGACCGATTCGTCCGCCGATCTCTCGACGCACATGGCGGACCCGGCGCCTTCGGACTGACCGCCGACCTCACCCGAACCGAACAGGTGCAACCCTCATGACCATCGCCGGCACCCGAAACGCCCAGAAAACCGCGGGTGAGATGACCTGGCGGCGCAGGCTCGTGCCGCCGCTCACCGCGATCCTGACCGGGATTGCCTTGTGGTGGCTTGCGACCGCCGTGCTCAGCGGACCCGAGTCGGTCCTGCGTCAGACCGCACCGCAACACGTCCTCGGGGCACTGGCCGGGCTCCTGGAACGCCAGGTGCTGCTCGGCGATCTCGGAGTCAGCCTGTGGCGCTTGTTGATCGGCCTGGCCGTCGCGACGGTGATCGGCATGCCGCTGGGCTTGTTGATCGGGTCCTCCCGCCTCGCCGAACGCGCAGGCGGGCCGATCATCGCGTTCCTCCGGATGATCTCGCCACTGTCGTGGACGCCGATCGCGCTGGCGGTGTTCGGCATCGGCAATCAGCCGGTGATCTTTCTCATCGCGGTGGCCGCGGTCTGGCCGGTGCTGCTCAACACCGCGGCCGGCGTGCGCGCGGTCGATCCGGGACTGCTCAACGTGGCGCGCTCATTTCACGCCACCCGCCGGGAGCTGATGCTCGCGGTGACCCTGCCCGCGATCCGCACCCACGTGCAGACCGGGATCCGGCTGGCGCTGGGCGTGGCGTGGATCGTCCTCGTGCCCGCCGAGATGCTCGGGGTGCGTTCGGGATTGGGATATCAGATCCTCAACGCCCGAGACCAGCTGGCCTACGATCAGGTGGTCGCGGTCATCGTGGTCATCGGCATCCTGGGGTTTCTGCTCGACGCCACCGCGCGGTGGTTGTCGAGCCCGTCCCGCCGCGCCTAGTGGCGCGGCACCAGATGTGGTGCGAGCGTCGTGAGTTTCTCGCAGGTCTCCTCGAATTCGCGCTCGGGCGTCGACTCGGCGATGATGCCCGCCCCGGCGCGCAGCCACGTCGTGCCGTCGGCCTCGTACGCCGACCGCAGCGTCAGCGCGGCGTCCATCGCACCGTCGGCCGAGAAGGTGACCACCGCGCCCGAGTACAGCCCGCGCGGGGCCTCGTCCAGACGCAGGATCGCGTCGATGCTCTCGGCCTTGGGGATGCCGGACGCGGTGACGGCCGGGAACAGGGTCTCCAGCGCATGCATGCGGTCCATCGAGCCCTTGAGCTTGCCGCCCACCGTCGAGCCGAGATGCTGCACGCTGCCGCGTTCCCGCACGGTCATGAAGTCGAGCACGACCGACGTGCCGTCCTCGGCGACCTCCTCGATCTCAGCTATCGAGGTCTTGACCGAGATCGCGTGCTCGACAATTTCTTTCGGATTGGACACGAGATCCTCGCGGGCCGCGCGGTCATCGTCGGCGCCGCGGCCGAACGCCCGGGTTCCGGCCAGCGGCTCGGTGATCACCGTGCCATCGGGGTGGACCGCGGCCACCAATTCGGGGCTGAAGCCCAGTGCCCGGATCCCGCTGAGACGCAACAGGAACGAGCGGGCCGGGGTGTTGTTGTGCCGCCCCACCCGGTAAGTGGCCGGGAAGTTTACGTCGAAGGGCAGTTCGAGACGCCGCGACAGGATCACCTTCTGGTAACGCCCACCGGTGATCTCGCCGATGGCCGTCGCGACCCGGTCGCGGTAGCGGGATGCGTCGGCCCGCACGTCGACCGCGGTCGGCACCGGGGCCGGCCGACCCCCCCGGCGAGCAGGCCGCGTACCGCCTCGACCTGACGATCGTCGGCGCCGATCAGCGTGATGCGTCCGTCGGCTATGACGAACCGGGTGCGCGGCGCGAGCACCCGGGCCAGCGGGGTGCCCGGCAGCAGGCGCTCCCGCAAGCCGAACCGGTAGGTGCCGAACTCGAACGCCACCCAGCCGAACAGCTGATCGGTTTCCAGCAGCAGCCGGTCCACCGCCTCCCCGAGCACCGCCCCGGGACGACCGGTCCACCGCCGGCACTGCACGGTGTCGTTCTCGATGACCCGGATCTCATCGGAATCGAGTTCGATGACGGCGCGGACACCGGACGCGAGCGTCCACTGACCGTCACGCTCGTAGACGACGTACTCCTCGCCGTCGCGTTCGGGCAGTGCGGCCACCAGCTCGGCGACAAAGTCAACAGGGTCCACACCGGCGGGCAGCGAAAGCCCGGTCACCTCGGCGTTTTCGGATGCGGTCTCGATACCGGCCTTTGTCACGAAAAGTAAATGTAGCCTAACCTTGCTACAAAAGGTGTGCCACGCCGTCAGGCCAGCAGCGTGCGCACCACACCGTCGGCCAGCAACCGCCCGCGGTCGGTGAGAACCACGCGCTCCCCCACGGTGTCGAGCAGGCCGTCGGCGACGATTTCGGGCACCCGCGCGCGCTCGTCGCCCGCGAGGTCCTCGATCGCCAGACCACTGCGCAACCGCAGCCGCAGCATCACGTCCTCGGTGTGCCGGTCCTGCGCGCCGAGCACCTCGGAATCGGCGATGGGCAGGGCGCCTTCGGCCAGACGCTGCGCATATGCGTTCGGGTGCTTGATGTTCCACCACCGCGTGACGCCGAGGAAACCGTGGGCGCCAGGACCTGCGCCCCACCACTCGCCGCCGTCCCAGTAGCCGAGGTTGTGCCTGCACTCGCCGCCGGGCCTGCTCCAGTTCGACACCTCGTACCACCGGTAACCCGCGGCCGAAAGCGTCGCGTCGAGCAGTTCGTACCGGTGCGCGAGGATGTCGTCGTCCGGTGCGGCGACCTCACCGCGGCGAACTCGCCGCGCCAGCGCCGTCCCCTCCTCCACCACCAACGCATAGCCGGACACGTGGTCGACGCCGGCGTGCACGGCCGCCTCGACCGAGCGGAGCAGATCGTCGTCGGACTCCCCCGGTGTGCCGTAGATGAGGTCGAGATTGACGTGTTCGAAGCCCGCGGCCCTGGCCTCGGCCACGGCGGCCGGCGCCCGTCCCGGCGAATGCGCGCGGTTGAGCACCGCGAGCACGTGCGGCGCCACCGACTGCATGCCCAAAGAGATGCGGGTGTAGCCCGCGTCGCGCAGCGTGGCGAACAGCTCGGGTGACGTGGACTCGGGGTTGGCCTCGGTGGTCACCTCGGCGTCGGCGCCCAGTTCGAAGTTGTCGCGCACCGCGTCGAGCACCGCGCGCAGACCGGCACCGCCCAGCAGCGACGGGGTGCCGCCGCCGACGAACACCGTCTGCACCGGCGCGCCCACGCGTTCGGCGGCCAGCCGCAGCTCGGTGCGCAGCGCCGCCAGCCAGCCCTCGGGGTTGGCACCGCCGAGTTCGGCAGGCGTGTAGGTGTTGAAGTCGCAGTATCCGCAGCGTGTGGCGCAGAACGGCACATGGATGTAGATGCCGAAGGGCCGGCCCGGCGTGGGGGCCAGATCGGGCTGGCCCAGGGGCGCGGTCCGCGTGGTCATCTCTCGATTTTCCCAGACTGTCCAGCGAAGACTTTTGCTCACCCTGAGCGCAAATCTGGGCCGGTTAGGGCCGGTGGCGCCATACGTGGCAGAATGTCGACGTGACTTCCGCCCGCAACAGCATCACCGGCATCTCGCTGGTGGCCCGGCGGCATGTCGATTTCAAGCGCGTCTGTAGCTGTTGCTGTCTGCCCTGATCCTGCGTTGATTTCGGAACCTAGCCCACCCAGAATTTTCAGCTGGCCCGGATCTGCGCCGCCGGACAGCCACCGGTGATCAGCGCGATCCGTACGCCGGCTCCTTGACCAAGGAGCATCAACAGTGACATCTTCCGAGGCACCAGCCAAGGCCGGTCTGCCCGCCAAGCGTCCCCGCGATGAAGGCCAGTGGGCGCTGGGCAGCCGCGATCCGCTCAACCACAACGAGCAGTTCAAACAGGAGGACGACGCACTCAACGTGCGCGACCGCATCATCGACGTCTACTCGAAACAGGGTTTCGACTCCATCACCAAGGACGACCTGCGTGGCCGGTTCCGCTGGATGGGCCTGTACACGCAGCGCACCGAGGGCTACGACGGCACCTGGACCGGCGACGACAACGCCGATCTGCTGGAAGCCAAGTTCTTCATGATGCGGGTGCGCACCGACGGCAAGGCGATGTCGGCCCAGGCGATCCGGACGCTCGGCCAGATCTCGGTCGACTTCGCGCGGGACAGCGCCGACATCACCGACCGGGAGAATCTGCAGTACCACTGGCTGCGGATCGAGGATGTGCCCGAGGTCTGGCGCCGGCTCGACGAGGTCGGACTGCAGACCATGGAGGCCTGCGGCGACTGCCCACGCGGCATGCTGGGCTCCCCGCTGGCCGGCGACTCGCTCGCCGAGGTGCTCGACGCCACACCGGCGCTGCGCGAGATCGAGCGCCGCTACATCGGCAACCCGGAGTTCTCCAACCTGCCGCGCAAGTTCAAGACCGCGATCTCGGGGTTGCAGGACGTCGCCCACGAGATCAACGACGTGTCGTTCATCGGCGTCAACCACCCCGAGCACGGGCCCGGTCTGGACGTGTGGGTCGGCGGCGGACTGTCGACGAACCCGATGCTGGCCCAGCGTCTGGGCGTATGGGTTCCGCTCGACGAGGTGGCCGACGTCTGGGAGGGCATCACCTCGATCTTCCGCGACTACGGCTACCGTCGGCTGCGGTCGAAGGCCCGGCTGAAGTTCCTGGTCAAGGACTGGGGCGTGGAAAAGTTCCGGGAAGTCCTGGAACAGGAATACCTCAAGCGCCCCCTCATCGACGGCCCGGCTCCCGAGAAGGTGCCGCACACCGTCGACCACGTCGGCGTGCAGAAGCTCAAGAACGGTCTCAATGCGGTGGGCGTCTCACCGATCGCGGGCCGGGTGTCGGGAACCATCCTGACCAAGGTGGCCGACCTGATGGAGGCTGCGGGCGCGGACCGTGCCCGCTTCACCGCCTACCAGAAGCTGATCATCCTCGATGTCGCCGATGACAAGGTCGACGCGCTGCGCGCCGGACTGGAGGCGCTGGGTCTGCAGTCGACGCCGTCGCACTGGCGGCGGAACCTGATGGCCTGCACCGGCATCGAGTACTGCAAGCTGAGCTTCGCCGACACCCGCGGCCGCGCCCAGGTGCTGGTGCCCGAACTGGAGGCGCGGCTCGGCGATCTCAACGCCGGACTCGACGTGCCCATCACCGTGAACATCAACGGCTGCCCCAACTCATGCGCGCGCATCCAGGTCGCCGACATCGGGTTCAAGGGCCAGATGGTCGACGATGGCAACGGTCCGGAAGAAGGCTTCCAGGTGCACCTCGGCGGCAGCCTCGGACTGGACAGCGGGTTCGGGCGCAAGTTGCGCCAGCACAAGGTGCTCTCGACCGAGCTCGGCGACTACATCGAGCGCGTCGTCCGCAACTTCGTGAAACAACGCGAGGACGGTGAGCGTTTCGCCCAGTGGGCCGTGCGGGCCGACGAAGCCGACTTGCGATGAGCGCTTGCGCGAAGAGCATCCAACAGAGGTGAGTGACGTGACGATCACGACGGAGAACGAACTACGCGAGCTCGCCGAGCGCGGCGCGGCAGAACTTGCCGACGCCGGCGCCGAGGAGCTGCTGCGCTGGACCGACGAGCACTTCGGCGGTGATTACGTGGTGGCGTCGAACATGCAGGACGCGGTGCTGGTCGAGATGGCCGCGAAGGTGCGTCCCGGCGTCGACGTGCTGTTCCTCGACACCGGGTACCACTTCGCCGAGACCATCGGCACGCGCGACGCCGTCGAGGCGGTCTACGACGTGCACGTGGTCAACGTGACCCCCGAGCACACCGTCGCCGAACAGGACGAACTGCTCGGCAAGGACCTGTTCGCTCGCGATGCCGGCGAGTGCTGCCGCCTGCGCAAGGTGGTGCCGTTGACCAAGGCGCTCAAGGGATATTCGGCGTGGGTCACCGGCATCCGCCGGGTCGAGGCGCCCACCCGCGCCAACGCCCCGCTGATCAGCTGGGACAACGCGTTCGGTCTGGTGAAGATCAACCCGATCGCGGCGTGGACCGACGAGGACATGCAGAACTACATCGATGCCAACGGCATCCTCGTCAATCCTCTTGTCTACGAAGGCTATCCGTCTATCGGTTGCGCACCGTGCACTAGCAAGCCGATTCCTGGCGCCGATCCGCGCAGTGGCCGCTGGGCCGGTCAAGCCAAGACCGAATGCGGATTGCACGTCTCGTGACACTGGTTCTGACCGCACACGGCAGCGCGGATCCGCGCTCGTCGGCCAATGCTCAGGCGATCGCCGGGCATGTGCGTCGGCTGCTGCCCGACACCGAGGTGCGGGTGGCGTTCTGTGAGCAGAACGAACCGAATCTGGCCGACGTGCTCACCACCGTCGAGTCCGGGTCCGTGGTGGTGCCGCTGCTGCTCGCCAACGCCTACCACGCCCGCGTCGACATCCCGGCGCTGATCGCGCAGGCCGGGGCCGACGTGGCGCAGGCCGGGGTGCTCGGCAACGATCCGCGCCTGCTGCAGGTGACGCGTGAACGCCTCACCACCCTCGGGGTTTCACGTTTCGATTCGCGCCTCGGCGTGGTGCTCACCGGCGTCGGGTCGTCACATGCCGCGGCCAACGCGCGCACCGCGGCGTTGGCGGCCGACCTCGCCGAGGGCACCCGGTGGGTCGGCACCCACGCGGCCTTCGCGACCGGGCAGACCCCGTCCGTAGGTGAGGCCGTGGAGCAGTTGCGCGCCCGGGGGGCCACCCGACTGGTGATCGCACCGTGGTTCCTGGCGCACGGCCGCATCACCGACCGCGTCGCCGAATATGCTCGCGGCGAAGGTATTCCGATGGCCGAACCGCTCGGCCCGCACCGCCTCGTGGCCGCCACGGTGCTCGACCGCTACGAAGAGGCACTCGCCGCGCGCACCGCCGGTTTCGCCGCTTGAGTTTCTTCTGCCGAGCAGACGCAAAACTGCCTGTTTCGGCGCGAAAATGAGCAGTTTTGCGTCTGCTCGCGCAGGGGTGGTGCGCCAGGAATCTAGTTGGCCAGGGCGGCGTCGGCGTTCTCGTTGTTGGTGGTGACAGCCCGCGGCACCTGAACCTCGCCGGCGATGTGCGGCACGCGCGTCGCGCGCACGTACACCGTGTCGCCCTCCTGCAGGCCGAGCGCCTCGGCGTCGCCGCGGGTGATCTGCGCGGTGAACGGCACATGCGTTGCGGCGCTGGTGAGTTCGACACGGACCTCGAAACCGAGCATCACGATGCGGTTGATCGTGGCCCGCAGCACCCCGGTCACCTCTGCCGTCCCGTCGTCGGCGGCGATCGCCATCTCCGGGTTGCGGCCGACGCGGATGTCGTGCGGGCGCACCAGGATCCCGTTGAGTTCCGAGACCGTGCCGAGGAACGACATCACGAAGGCGTTCGCCGGTTGGTCGTACACCTCGGTCGGTGACCCCACCTGCTCGATACGGCCCTTGTTGAGCACCGCGATGCGGTCGGCGACGTCGAGCGCCTCGGACTGATCGTGCGTCACCAGCACCGTGGTGACATGCACCTCGTCGTGCAGCCGACGCAGCCACGTCCGCAGGTCGTCGCGCACCTTGGCATCGAGCGCGCCGAACGGTTCGTCGAGCAGCAGCACCTGCGGGTCGACCGCGAGCGCGCGCGCGAGCGCCATGCGCTGACGCTGACCACCCGAGAGTTGATTCGGGTAGCGGTTCTGGAAACCGCTCAGGCCCACCACTTCCAGCAGGTTGTCGACGCGTTCGGTGATCTCGGCCTTGGGGCGCTTGCGGATCTTCAACCCGAAGGCGACGTTGTCGCGCACCGACAGATGCTTGAACGCCGCGTAGTGCTGGAACACGAATCCGATACCGCGCTGCTGCGGCGGCACGCCGGTCACGTCGCGCCCGTTGATGGTGATGCTGCCCGAATCCGGCTGATCCAGACCCGCGATCGCCCGCAACAGCGTCGACTTACCCGAGCCGCTCGGCCCGAGCAGCGCGGTCAGCGAACCTGCGGGCACCTCGAAATCGACGTTGTCGAGCGCCGCGAAGTCGCCGTAGTGCTTGTTGGCACCACGCACCACGATCGCGCGCTCGGCACGCGGATCGGTGTTCGCGTTTTTTTCGGTCAAGGCCCTCACCCCTTCTGAGACTGAGACGGTTCGGCCTTGGCGCGGCGCTTGTCAAGAAGCACCTGGGCCACCAGGACCACGACCGCGACCGCCATGAGCAACGTCGATATGGCGTAAGCGCCGTACACGGAATCGGCGGTGCCGCGGTTGTACCGATCGGCCACCAGCAACGTCAGCGTCTGCGAGACCCCCGGCAGGTTGGACGACACCATGATCACGGCACCGAATTCGCCGAGCGTACGCGCGATCGTCAGCACGATGCCGTACGTCAGACCCCACCGGATCGACGGCAGCGTGATCCGCCAGAAGGTCTGCCACCAGGTCGATCCCAGCGTGGCGGCGGCCTCTTCCTGATCGGTGCCGGTCTCGTGGAGCACCGGTTCCACCTCACGGATCACGAACGGCACCGTGACGAAGATGCTCGCGAGCACGATGCCGGGCAACCCGAAGATGATCTTCAGTCCCAGGTTGTTCTCGACGAAACCGAACAACCCGGCCGAACCCCACAGCAGGATCAGCGCGACACCGACCACAACGGGCGATACCGCGAACGGCAGGTCGATGATCGCCTGCAGTGCGCTCTTGCCGCGGAACTTGTTGCGGGCCAGGACAAGCGCCGTCGGCACCCCGAACAACACATTGAGCGGGACGACGATCGCGACCACCAGCAACGACAGGTTCAACGCCGAGATCGCCGCGGGTGTCGAGATCGACGCGACGAACGCACCGAGTCCCGGCGAGAACGTGCGCCACAGGATCAGCCCCACCGGCACGATCACCAGCACCAGGATGTAGGCCAGCGCGGTGAACCGCAGCAGCCTGCGCACCACCGGTGAGAGCGTCATCCCTCCAGCTCCTCACGCTTGGCCGCACGCGAACCCACGGCCCGCAGCACGAACAGCACGGCGAACGAGATCACCAGCAGCACGATCGAGATCGCGGCAGCGCCGGTGCGGTCGTCGTTCTCGATGAGTGTGCGGATCCACTGCGACGACACCTCGGTCTTGCCGGGCACCGCGCCACCGATCAGCACGACCGAGCCGAATTCGCCGATCGCGCGGGAGAATGCGAGGCCCGCACCCGACAACAGGGCGGGCAGCAGGGCGGGCAGGATCACCCGCAGGAAGATGGTGCGGTTGTCGGCGCCCAGCGACGCCGCGGCCTCCTCGACCTCGCGGTCGAGTTCGAGCAGCACGGGTTGCACCGAGCGCACCACGAACGGCAGCGTCACGAACAGCAGCGCGATGCCGACACCCCACTTGGTGTGCTGCAGGTGCAGGTCGACCGGGCTGGCCGGGCCGTACAGGGCCAGCATCACCAGGCTGGCCACGATGGTCGGCAGCGCGAACGGCAGGTCGATCACGGAGTCCACGATGCGCTTGCCGGGGAACTCGTCGCGGGTCAGCACCCACGCGACCAGCAGCCCGAACACCAGGTTCACGAGCGTGACGCCTGCCGAGATGGTCAGCGTCACCTGGAAGCTGTCCTCCGCCGCGTTGGAGGTGATTGCGCGCCAGAAGGCGTCCCAGCCGCCGCCCGCGGCCTGCCACAGGATCGCGGCCAGTGGCAGCAGCACGATCACGCTCAGCCAGATCGACGCCGCGCCGACGCGCAGCGAGGTGCTGCCGTAGCGCCCACGACTCGCGCCGGGAGCGGATACCCCCGGCGCGGTCGTCGGCGCCTCAGCGGGTGCGGTCATCCAGTGGCCTGCTTGTAGATCTTGGTGATGGTGCCGTTGTCCTTGTCGAACAGCGCCGGGTCGACCGCGTCCCAGCCGCCCAGGTCGTCGATCGTCCACAGCTTCTCCGGCGTCGGGAAGTCCTTGGCGTACTGCTCGGCGACGGCCGGGTCGACGGGCCGGAACCCGGCCTCGGCCCACAGCTTTTGACCTTCGGGGGTGAACAGGAAGTTCTTCAGCGCGTTGGCCTGCTCCGCGTGTGAGGTGGTGTTGACGACCGCGACCGGATTCTCGATCTTGAAGGTCTGCGGCGGGTTGATGTGCTCGACGGGCTTGCCCTGGCGCTCGACGTAGATCGCCTCGTTCTCGTAGCTGATCAGCACGTCGCCGGTGCCCTGCAGGAACACGTCGGTGGCCTCACGGCCCGAGCCGGGGCGGGTCTTGACGTGCTCGGTGACCAGCTTGTTGACGAAGTCGATGCCGGCCTCGGGGTTCTGGCCGCCGTTGCTCTTCGCGGCGTACGGCGCCAGCAGGTTCCACTTGGCCGAGCCCGAACTCAGCGGGCTCGGGGTCACCACCTCGAGTCCCGGCTGCAACAGGTCGTCCCAGTCCTTGATGCCCTTCGGGTTGCCCTTGCGGACGACGAGCGAAACCACCGAACCGAACGGGATGCCCTTGGTGGCGCCGGCGTTCCAGTCCTTGTCGACCTTGCCCGCCTTGACCAGCCGGGCGACGTCGGGCTCCACCGAGAAGTTGACGATGTCGGCGGGCTTGCCGTCGACGACGGCGCGCGACTGGTCACCGGAGGCCCCGTAGGAGGTGCGCACCGCGACACCCTTGCCCTCTTCGGTGGCGGTGAAGGCCGGGATGATCTTGCTCCAACCCGGCTCGGGCACCGCGTAGGCGACCAGCGTCAGCGTCGTCTCGGCGGCCCCTTCGGCGCCGCCGTCACCGCCTGCGACGTCGCTGGCACCGCCGCCACAGCCGACGGCCAGGATGCCGGTGGTGGCCAACGCGGCGGCCTTGCTGAGAACCGGCCAGAACTTCGATTTCGTGGGCACTGATGACCTTTCCTTCGGGCTGGGGACAGGGGTGAACCGTCACAGCGGAAGGCAGATGGATCAGCATTCTTGGCAAACGATCAGCCACGACCGACCCCGAACCGCGGACGGGTTGGAGTCAGCGACAACAGTGAACGTCGGCAACAACGCAGAAACCGACAGCAGGAAGCACCACGATGTGGCTCCCCGAAGCGCTGACGGCCGCGTGCATGGCGCGAAGAATAACAGAATTCACCGCGGACACCTTGCCGGGGGCGGCTGTGAACTGGTCTCAGCGGGTCAAGAACCACATGACGATGACCAGCACCACCAGGACGATCAGCACCAAGGTCACCCTGGACCGGGGCATGCCGGTCATTCCGATCCCGCTTCCACCGAATCCGCCCGGCGCAGCCGGCGAAGGCCGTGCACACCCTGGGCGAGTGCGCCGTCGAGCACGACCGCGATGCCGTAGGCCAACGCCAGCACCACCGGCATGACCACCGCGGTCTGCGCCACGAAGGGCAACCCCGTCAGCCACAGCTCAACGCTGTCCCACCAATTCAGGAGCGCGCCCATGAGGCAAGCGTATGCGATGGCAAAATCTGTCCCGTCCCGCCAGTAACTCTCGACACGTCCGTTCCGGGTAGACGTGGCGCATATCCGCAGTCGATGATGTGCTGCATGGTTCTGCAACAGACCGAGCCCACCGACGGTGCGGACCGGAGGGCGGCCGACGGCCCGCTGACCGTGACGGCCCCAGTGCCCTACTCCGCGGGCGCGGCGCTGCGGAACCCGTTTCCGCCGATCGCCGACTACGGCTTTCTCTCCGACTGCGAGAACACCTGCCTGATCAGCTCGGCCGGATCGGTCGAGTGGCTGTGCGTCCCGCGGCCGGACTCCCCCAGCGTCTTCGGCGCCATCCTGGATCGCGGTGCGGGGCATTTCCGGCTCGGCCCCTACGGCGTGAGCGTGCCCGCGGCGCGGCGCTACCTGCCGGGCAGCCTCATCCTGGAGACCACCTGGCAGACCCACACGGGCTGGCTGATCGTGCGCGACGCCCTGGTGATGGGGCCCTGGCACGACATCGAGACACGGTCGCGGACCCACCGCCGCACCCCGATGGACTGGGATGCCGAGCACATCCTGCTGCGCACGGTCAGGTGCGTGAGCGGAACCGTCGAACTCGTCATGAACTGCGAACCGGCGTTCGACTATCACCGGGTGAGCGCGGCGTGGGAGTACTCGGGCCCGGCCTACGGCGAGGCCATCGCGCGTGCGAGCCGCAATCCCGACTCGCACCCGACCCTGCGTCTCACCACGAATCTGCGCATCGGCATCGAGGGCCGCGAGGCGCGGGCCCGCACCCGGCTGACCGAGGGCGACAACGTGTTCGTGGCCCTGAGCTGGTCCAAGCATCCGGCGCCGCAGACGTATGACGAGGCCGCCGACAAGATGTGGAAGACCAGCGAGGCGTGGCGCCAGTGGATCAACATCGGCGACTTCCCCGACCACCCGTGGCGGTCGTACCTGCAGCGCAGCGCGCTGACACTCAAGGGCCTCACCTACTCCCCCACCGGCGCGCTGCTCGCCGCGCCGACCACGTCGCTGCCGGAGACCCCGCAGGGCGAGCGCAACTGGGACTACCGCTACTCGTGGATCCGCGATTCGACGTTCGCGTTGTGGGGCCTGTACACCCTGGGGCTGGACCGTGAGGCCGACGACTTCTTCGCGTTCATCGCCGACGTGTCCGGCGCCAACAACGGCGAGCGGCACCCGCTTCAGGTGATGTACGGCGTCGGCGGCGAACGCAGCCTGGTCGAAGAGGAACTGCACCACCTGTCCGGCTACGACAACTCGCGCCCGGTGCGTATCGGCAACGGCGCCTACAACCAACGGCAGCACGACATCTGGGGCACCATGCTGGACTCGGTGTACCTGCACGCCAAGTCCCGCGAGCAGATCCCCGACGCGCTGTGGCCGGTGCTCAAGAACCAGGTAGAGGAAGCCATCAAGCACTGGAAGGAACCCGACCGCGGGATCTGGGAGGTGCGCGGCGATCCGCAGCACTTCACCTCCAGCAAGATCATGTGCTGGGTCGCGCTGGATCGCGGCTCCAAGCTCGCCGAGTTGCAGGGCGAGAAGAGCTATGCGCAGCAGTGGCGCGCGATCGCCGAGGAGATCAAGGCCGACGTGCTCGCGCGCGGCGTCGACAAGCGCGGCGTGCTGACCCAGCGCTACGGCGACGACGCGCTCGACGCCTCGCTGCTGTTGGCGGTGCTGACCCGCTTCCTGCCCGCCGACGATCCGCGCATCCGCGCCACCGTGCTGGCGATCGCCGACGAGCTCACCGACGACGGCCTGGTGCTGCGGTACCGCGTCGAGGAGACCGACGACGGCCTGTCCGGTGAAGAGGGCACGTTCACGATCTGTTCGTTCTGGCTGGTGTCGGCACTGGTGGAGATCGGCGAGGTGAGTCGCGCCAAGCATCTGTGTGAACGTCTGCTCTCGTTCGCGAGCCCGCTGCACCTGTACGCCGAGGAGATCGAGCCGAGGACCGGCAGGCATCTGGGCAACTTCCCGCAGGCGTTCACCCACCTGGCGTTGATCAACGCGGTGGTGCACGTCATCCGCGCCGAGGAGGAAGCCGACAGCTCCGGGGTGTTCGTCCCGGCCAACGCGCCGATGTGATTCCGGCAGCGTTGCCCAAATCGATGAACATCCAGATCCGGGTGCTCGACACCGACGACGAACTGACCACCGCCATCAACGTGTTCCGCACGGCCATGGTGGGTTTCGGGCAGCTGACCGATCTGCGGCCGGGCCAGATCCGCACCCTGATGGAGCCGGGTCGCTCGATCGGGGCGTTCGTGAACGGACAACTCGTCGGCGCCACCGACGCCCAGACCAGCACGCTCACGCTGCCCGGCGGTAAACAACTCGGGCATGCCGCGGTCACCCACGTGGGCGTGCTGCCCACCTTCACCCGCCGCGGCATCGCGACCGGTCTGATGCGTGCGCAACTGCAGCAGATCCGTGAGCGCGGCGAGGCCGTGGCGACGCTGCGCGCATCCGAGGCGACGATCTACGAACGCTTCGGCTACGGCGTCGCGAGTTCCACGGCGACGATCGAGGTGGACGTCCGCCGGGCGGCCCTGCGGCCGGGCGTCGGCCGTGGCGGTCCGGTGCGGTTGATCGACGTCGAGACCTCCTGGGAGCTGTTACCGCAGATCTACGCCGCCAACCGGCCGACCCGCCCGGGCTCCATCGACCGCCCCCAGGTGTGGTGGCACACCCGCAGACTCAAGGCCGCGGCCGCGGCCGCTCCGAACTATGTTGCCGTACACGGGGATCCGGGATCAGAGACCGGTTTCGTCCGGTACCACGCCGCCGACACCGAAGCCTGGTTCGTCAGCAATCAGCGCACCATCGTCGTCGACGACCTGTTCGCGCCCACACCCGAGGCGTACCTGGCCCTGATGCGCTACCTGCTTCAGCTGGATCTGATCGACCGCGTGGTGTTCGTGATGCGACCCGTCGACGATCCGCTGCCGGAGTTGCTCACCGATCGGCGCGCCGCGCGCATCACCGGGGTACGTGACGAGACCTGGTTGCGCGTCGTCGATGTCGCGGCCGTGCTCGACGCGCGCACCTACCGCGGCGACGACACGGTGACGCTACGCGTCGAGGATCCGGTGCTGCAGGAGAATTCCCGCACCTACCGGATCTCCCCGCACGGGGCGACGCTCACCGACGAACCCGCGCAACTGGTGGCAGGTGTCGAAAGCCTGGGCGCGACGCTACTGGGCGGAACCCGGTGGGCCAGTCTCGTGTTGGCCGGGTCGGTCCGTGCCGACAGCACCGATGCGGTCGCCGCGGCCGACCGGTTGTTCGCGGTCCCCGTGGCGCCGCATGCCGGAATCGTGTTCTGAGCGGATAATTTCCCGCTGATCCAAACCGGTGCCCCGGCCGCCGGCGGGTTCCATAGTGATCGCATGATTGCGGCGACGTCGCCCTTACCGGCGCGAATTCACGATGGCGCTCTTTGACGTCGCCGACCTCGCCGTCACGATCCATACCGGGAACCGCGCGAGCGGACGGCGAGCGGTGCGGGCTGTCGAATCCTTCTCGTTCTCGGTGCAGGCGGGTCAGACCGCGGCGATAGTCGGCGAATCCGGTTCCGGTAAGAGCGTTTCGCTGCTGGCCGCGACCCGTCTGCTCGGCACGCGGGCACAGGTCAGCGGCGCGGTGCGGTTCGACGGCCGGGATCTGCTGACGATTTCCGACCGCGAGTTGCGCACCATCCTGGGCAAGGACATCGGGTTCGTCTTCCAGGATCCGCAGAGCAACCTTCACCCGTTCAAGACCATCGGTCGCCAGATCGACGAGGTCGTGCGGATCCACACCCGTCAGACCCGCCGGGCGCGGCGGGCCCGTGTCGAGGAACTGCTCGACGAGGTCGGTATCGCCGACGCCTCACACGCCTACGACCACTACCCGGCCGAGTTCTCCGGCGGCATGCGGCAACGCGTCATGATCGCGATGGCCATCGCGCTGAACCCGGCACTGATCATCGCCGACGAGCCGACCACCGCGCTCGACGTCAGCGTGCAGTCCGACATCCTGAAATTACTCAAACGCCTCCGGGACGAGCACGGCACGGCGATCCTGTTCGTCAGCCACGACCTCGGTGTGGTGCACGAGATCGCCGACACGGTGACCGTGGTCAAGGACGGGCGCGTGGTGGAATCCGGTCCGCGCGAGCAGATCTACCGTGCCCCGCACGAGCAGTACACGCGCGACCTGCTGGCCGCGTCCGGATTGCACACCCTGGGCGGGGGCGGTGCAACCGAACGCGACACCGAACCGCTGCTGACCGTCGACAACCTTCACAAGAGCTACCGCAGCCGGGGCCGACGCGACCGCAGAACGGTTGTCGAGGATCTGAGCTTCACCGTCAACCGCGGTGAGATCGTCGGATTGGTAGGCGAATCAGGCTCGGGCAAGTCGACGGTCGGGCGGATCGTCGCCGGGCTGCAGTACGCCGATTCCGGCACGATCGTGTTGGCTGGAAACCAGCTGCCCACCGCGGTCGACGACGGTGTGCCCCGGCTGTCCCCTGCGATCCGCCGCACCGTTCAACTGGTGTTCCAGGACCCGTACTCAAGCCTCAACCCGCGCCGCACCGCTGGCGACTCGATCGCCGAACCCCTACGCGCGCAGGGGGTATCGACCGCCGAGGTCACCGCGCGCGTGCAGCGGGCGGCCACCCAGGCGCGGCTGTCGACGGATCTGCTGCAACGGCATCCCGCGGAGTTGTCCGGCGGGCAACGTCAGCGGGTCGCCATCGCGCGGGCGCTCGCGCTCGAGCCCTCCCTGATCGTCGCCGACGAGGCGTTGTCGGCCCTGGACGTGACGACGCAGGCCGAGATCATCGACCTGGTGGAACAGCTGGCGCGGGAACGGGATACGGCGTTTTTGTTCATCACACACGACCTTGGGGTGGTGTCCTCGATCGCGCAGCGCGTCATCGTGCTCGCACCCGACGGCGTGGCCGAGATCGGTCGTACCGCAGAGGTGTTCGCCGCACCGCAGTCGTCCTACACCCGGCGTCTCCTGGATGCGGTGCCGCGCCTGGAAGCGGCCGTGTCGTGACGTCTCTGGCGCTGCGCTCCCCCGCCACCGGCGCCCCACCGGTGTCTGCACACCGGCGCGGCTGGCGCTCGCTGGTGGCCGACCCCGGTCTGCTTTTCGGCTCGGTTCTCGTGGGACTGGTTGTGCTTGCCGCACTTTCGGCACCGCTGGTCGCCGCGCTCGTCGGGCACGGCCCCGATGACCAGTTCCCCGACGACACACTCGACGACAGCGGTCTGCCGATCACCGGCGGCAAGGGGTTCCTGCTGGGCGCCGACGGATCGGGTCGCGACGTGTTCATCCGCACGCTGTACGGCGCTCGGATCTCACTGACCATCGGTGTCCCGGCCACCACGATCGCGATGGTGGTCGGTGTCGTCGTCGGCCTGATCGGCGGGTATTTCGGTGGTCGCACCGACGCCGTGCTGTCCGAGTTGACCAACGTCGCACTGGCCTTCCCGTTCTTGGTGACGGCGCTGAGTGTGGTGACACTCAACCGCGGCACCGCGGGAACCACGCTGGTGGACCCCATCTTCGTGGTGATCGGCATCATCGCGCTGTTCTCGTGGACGTATTTCGCCCGCCTGGTGCGCAATTCGGTGATCGAGCTCAAGGCCAGACCGTTCGTGCTGGCGGCGATCGGGTCGGGAAGCTCGCATGCGCGGGTGTTGACGCGGGAGATCCTGCCCAACATCGCCCCGACGGTGATCATCTACTGGGCCGTGCAATTGCCCACCAACATCGTCGCCGAAGCGTCACTGTCCTACCTCGGCGTCGGAATCAAACCTCCGACGCCGAGCTGGGGAACGATGATCGCCAACGCGCAGGATTCCGCTCTGTACCAGGTCCAGCCGCTGATGCTCATCGCGCCGGCCGCCGCGCTGTTCGTGACGGTGCTCGGTTTCAACATCCTCAGCACCCGGCTGCGCAGCCGGTTCGATCCGCTGTCGGCACGGTAAATCGATGACCCGATTTCTCCTGGCCCGCGCCGCCCGCATGGTGCTGACGGTGTTCGCGGTCGTGCTCGTCACCTTCGGGCTGACCCGCATCGCCTATCGCGACCCGGCCCGCATGCTAGCCCCCGAGAACGCCTCGGAGGAGACCATCGCGACGATCGCAAACAGCTTGCGGCTCAACGATCCCTGGTATCAGCAACTGTGGTACTACGTGGTGCGCGGACCCGAGATCAAGGGCACGCCCACCGGACTGGTGAACTGGCCGCCCAGCCTGGGGTACTCCTACCGGCAGCAACGGCCGGTCACCGAGCTGATCCTGGAGAAGATCCCGGTGACGTTCAGCCTCGCCGCGGGTGCGCTGCTGCTGTGGATCACGATCTCGATCGTCCTCGGGGTGTACGCGGCACGGCGGCCGGGCGGCGTGTTCGATCACGTCACCTCAGGCGTGTCGTATGTGCTTCTGTCGGTGCCGACTTTCGTCACCGGCGTGATCCTGCTGTTCGTGCTGTATTACCAGCTGTCGCTGGCCGGCGTGAAGTTCTTCCCCAGCGGCGGCTACGTGGCGTTGACCGAGTCCCCAGCCGAATGGGCGCGGCATCTCCTGCTGCCGTGGACAACCCTGCTGCTCGTCGAGGTCGGCCTGTTCCAGCGTGTTGTCCGCGCCTCGGTGCTGGAGGTCGCCAACAAGGACTACATCCGCACCGCACGGGCGAAAGGCGTCGGGCCCCGCGGTGTGTACTTCGACCACGCGTTGTCGGCGGCGCTCAATCCCATCCTGACGTTGGGCGCCATCGAGTTCGCCGCGATCCTCGGCGGAGCGATCATCACCGAGCAGATCTTCGGACTCGACGGGGTCGGGCGGTTGGCCGTCAACGCCGCCAACAACGGCGATGCGCCCGTGGTGATCGGCTGCACCCTGCTCGGCGCCGTCATCTTCGTCGTCTCGACGTTCGTCATCGACGTCGTCACCCACGCCCGTAGCGGCAAATAGGCATTCGCAGCAACACAATCGAGGAGCACATGAAAACCACACGAAGAGTTCTCGGCGCGCTGATCGCCACCACGGCGCTCGTCGTCGCTGCCTGCGGAACCGACACAGGTGAATCGGCGTCGTCGACCGATCCTGACAGTCTCTACGGCGGCACGCTGCACATCGCGTCGGTGGAGGACATCGACGCGCTCGATCCGCTGATCGCCTACTCGGCAGAATCGTGGCAGGTGATCCGGGCGACCACCCGCCAACTCGTCACCTACCCGGGCAGCAGGGACGGCATCGGCGACGACACCACCGTGGTGCCCGACCTGGCCGAGAGCTGGGACGTCAGCCCCGACCGCAAGACGTACACGTTCCACCTGCGCGACAACATCACGTTCTCCGGTGCGAGCAACCGTGAGATCACCGCCCGAGACTTCGTGTACGCCGTCAAACGGTTCCCCGATCCCAACGCTCAGGTCAGCGCGATCACCTACTTCAATGCCACGTTCGACGGATTCAAGGAGTACGCCGCGGAATTCGCGAAGGTGCCGACGGGGGACCTCGGCGCGGTCAAGCAGTTCATCGACACCCACGAGGTCCGGGGTTTCAAGGCCCTCGACGACAAGACCCTGCAGCTGACGCTCACCGAGCCGGCCAGCGACATCCTGGACATCCTGACGCTCAACTTCGTCACGCCGTTGCCAGAGGAGGTGACGTCGAAGTACTTCGCCGACAGCCTGGAGTTCCGCAAGAACTATGTGTCGAGTGGGCCGTACTACATCGAATCCTATGATCAGGGCAAGCAGCTCACGCTGGCGAAGGTGCCCGAGTACAACTCCGAGGGCGATCCGCGTAAGGCCTACGCCGACAAGATCGTCTTCGACACCACGGTCGCCTCGGCGGACGCCGCATCGCAGCAGCTGCAGACCGGCACCGCCGACATCGCGCTGTACGTGCGGTCGTTCCCGGCCAACGTGATCGCGCAATACAAGCGAACCGACCCCGAGCATCTGCATTCGTCGGCGAGCGGATCGGCCGTCTTCATCAGCTGGAACAACCCCGCCGAACCCGCGACACCGGCTCAGGCCGCGCTGAAGGATCTGAAAGTCCGTCAGGCCGTGAACTATTCGCTCAACCGCGCCGACGTGGTCCGCGGACTCGGCGGCCCGGACTCGGCGATCCCGAGCAACGAGATCCTGACGTCGACGACAGTGGGCTTCAACGACGACAACCCCTATCCCACCCCCGAGGACAAGGGTGACCCGGACAAGGCCAAAGCGCTGCTCGCCGAGACCGGTCACCAAGATCTGACGCTCAGCGTCGCATACCGCAACACCCCGGAGTTCGAGAAGATCGGCACCTCGGTGCAGAACGCGCTGGCCCGCTCGGGCATCACCGTGCGCCTCGTCCCGATCGCCGGCGACAGCTGGGGCGCGTTCCGGGCCTACCTGGCCGACAAGTCCAACCTCGACCAGTGGGATCTGGCGATCACCACGTGGACCCCGGACTGGCAGGGCAACAGCGCGCGGATGACGTTGGGCGGCTGGCTCAACTCCGACTTCGCACCGGGCGGGAGCTGGAACGGCGTCACGTACCACAATCCGCAACTCAACGCTGCCGCCGCGCGGGCGTTCGCCGCCGCCGATCCCACCGCGGACTGGAAAAAAGCCAATCGGATCGCCTCCGCGGATCTCGCGTGGTTCCCGTTGATCGAACGCGTGAAGACCATTCCGACCTCCGATCGCGTGACCAACTGGACGTGGCAGTCGCTCGGCAACAACGCCGACATCACCAACATCTCGGTCAACGGCTGATTTCCTCTCGCGAGCAGACACAGAACTGCCTGTTTCGGCGCGAAAATGAGCAGTTTTGCGTCTGCTCGGCAGGAGTCAACCGGGTACCCGGGCGAGGATCCAGGCCTCGCCGCCGCCTTCGTGGCCGGCGATCACCCGCAGATCGCCGAACTGCGCACGCAGTTCGCCTGCAACCGCCCGGAAGCGGCCCGGCTCGGCACCGACCTCGCTGAGCACACAGACCGCCAGCAGACCATCTGGCGCCAGCCGGGCTCGCAGCGCCTCGTACAGGCGCGGGTCGCGGAAACGGTGGCACAACACCACGTCGGCCTGCGGCCCGTCGGGCAACCCGTCATCGAGGTCGGCCACGTCGAACCGGCACCGCTGACCCACCCCGTGCCGGGCCGCGAGCTGCCTCGCCTGCTCGATCGCCACCGGCGACACGTCGATGCCCCACACCCGCAAACCCCGCTGCGCCAGCCACACCGAGTTCTCACCGCTTCCGCATGCGATGTCGAGTGCGCTTCCCGCCGTGGGGAATTCGTTCACGTGGCCGGTGAACGCGCGCGGCGGTCCCGGCGCGCTGCACAGCACCGGCCGGTCGGTGTAGGTCGCATCCCAGCGTGTGCGATCGTGTTCGCTCACGCGTTCACCCTATGGGAGGGGGAATAGCTGCCGGGCCGTCAAGGTTGGCCACAGCATGCGAGCCATTGTCTACGACCCGCTGGCCCCTGCGAACCTTCGATTCGACGAGGTCGCCGAACCGGTTGCCGCTGCCCACGAGGTGTTGATCGATGTGCAGGCAATCGCGCTGAACTTCGGGGAACTGCACTTCATCGACCACGCCCGCAAGCCGGGTGAGGTGCCGGGGTGGGACACCGCAGGCATCGTCACCGCGGCGGCCGCCGACGGGTCCGGCCCGCCGGTGGGCGCCCGCGTGGTGGGGCTCAACCTCGGGGGCGGCTGGGCACAGCGCCGCGCCATCGCCACCGAGAACCTGGCCGTGCTGCCCGAGTTCGTCGAGTTCGAGGAGGCCGCGGCGCTCCCGGTGGCCGGCGTGACGGCATTGCAGGCGCTGCGCGCCCTCGGGCCCGTCGTCGGGCGGCGGGTGCTGATCACCGGTGCCTCCGGGGGCGTCGGCCGGTTCGCGGTGCAACTGGCGGCCCGCGCGGGCGCCCACGTAATCGCCGCGGTCGGCAGCCCCGCGCGCGGCGCGGGACTGACAGAACTCGGGGCGGCAGAGGTGACCGTCGGGCTCGACGGGATCAGCGAGCCGGTGTTCGGGGTGCTCGACAACGTGGGCGGTCCCCTGTTGGCGCAGGCCTTCCGGCTCGTGTCCGACGGCGGCTCGGTGCAGTCGATCGGGATGGCCTCCAACCAGCCCACCACGATCAACTTCGAAGAGGAGCGCCGGACCGGCAACCGGAAACGGCTGGAACCTTTTGTGATCCACACACCGCTGGGCCAGGATCTGAGTTATCTGCTGACCCTGCTGGCCGACGGGGAGCTCGACCCGCAGATCGGGTTGCGGGACTCCTGGGAGAACGTCTCGACGGCCGCCGCGGCGCTGCTGGGCCGCACCGTCGCGGGCAAGGCCGTGCTGCGGGTCAGCTGAGCAGCGGGCTCAGTTGCCCTGACCGCCACGCCCCCGCGACACCAGGTCCGGCACCGGATCCTTGCCGTTGATGAACCAGTCGCCGAGAATCCGTGCCTTGTAGACCACGGGATTGTGCGACCCGAGGGTTCGGGCGTTGCGCCAATGGCGATCCAGGCCCAGTTCTTCGGACACGCCCGAGGCACCGAGTGCGTCGAACACCTTGGTGGTGGACCGCAGCGCGGCGCCGATGATCACCAGCTGGGCCTGGGTGACCGCGACCTCGGCATCGATCAGCAGTTGGCGGGCCCGGTCCTCGCTGCCTGCGAGCCGGCCGGCCACCACGCGGTCGAGGGTACGCGCGCTCAGGGTCAGGGCGGCCTCGGCGCCGAACGCCTCCGCCGACACCTCACCGATCACCTGGAGCAGCTGCGCGTCGTCGGACGGCACCTCCGAAAGTCCTTGCGGGTAGTTGCGTTTGCGCTGCTTGAGCGCCGCAGAGCCGTCACGCTGAACGGCCTTGGTGATGCCGGTCAGCACGGCAAGCATCGCGATCTGATAGAAGTGCGGCTGATAGGAGCACCGCTCGATCGCCGGGAACACATTTCCGCGTTCGGCTTTCGCGTTGTCGTAGTGCGCCGATCCGCTCGCGGTGGCGCGCTGCCCGAAGCCCCGCCAGTCGTCGACGAGCTGCACCCCAGGATCGTCGGCGCGCACCAGCGCGGTCCACAGTTCACCGTCGTCACCGCGCCCGATCACATCGAGCCAATCGGCGTAAAGGCTGCCGGTGGCATAGTATTTCGCGCCGGACACCAGCCAGTGGTCGTCCTGTGCGGTGATGGTGGTGGCGATGTTGGCGAGCGTGCCGTTGTTGGCCTCCGTCCACCCGCCGCCGATGAACTCGCCGGCCAGGAACCGCTTGATCCAGGTGTTGTTCTCCTCGGTGACCGGCGCGTTGAGCCGGTCCTCGACGAACGCCAGATGGTTGCGCCAGATGTGCGCGACGTTGGCGTCGGCCTGCCCCAACTCGGCCAGCAACTGGAAGGTCTGCTCCAGGGACGCACCGAAACCACCCTGCTCGGCCGGGATCCGCAGGGTGCCGAATCCGGCCTCGTTGAGCCAGCGCACCTGCTCGTGCGGGAGGATCCGATTGCGTTCGCGGCCCACATTGCCCTCGGCGATGCGGGCGAAGATCGGCCGGAACACCGATCGAAGTTCGGCGTCGTACCCGGTCGGCCGCTTCAGATAGAAGCTCTCCGTGCTCATTTCCCATTCCCCTCGGCATCGATTCGATACGCGTATTCGTCGTGGACCGCCACGTATCCGAGTCGGCGGTACAACACGTGCGCGTTGCTGGCGTTGTTGATGTCGGTTCCCAACGACGCGGCCGTGAAGCCACGGCGCAGCGCCGCCAGCCAGATCTTCTTGAGCAACAGCTCCCCGGTGCCGCGCTCCCTTCGGTCACGGCGCACACCGATGTAGTCGGTGTGCGCGCTGCGCTGATCCCCCCGCTCGGTGCGAACGGTGTACGTCGACCCGAGGACGTATCCGACCACCACTCCGTCCCGATCGACTGCGGCAAGACTGTAATCCGGGGTGAACGCCCGGCTGTGCAGATGGTGGTCCCACCGTTGTGGCGTCTTGGCCATGTTGCCGAAGTGCTCGCTGAACGTGTCGTACTGCAACCGGCGCACCTGTTCGCCGAGACCACCCGAGATCACCTGGCCCCACGACAGGATCGTGAGTCCGTCGATGTGCGCGGCGGCGAGTTGTTCGGGGTCTTCACCGAGCAGCGACTTACGGGTGCTGACGAACCGCCGCTCCCGGCGGGCCCCTCGGTCCACCAGCGCCGCGATCGCCGCCGGCTGGTCGGCGCCGATGTACACCCGCAGGTAGGAACCGGGGGTCGCCGCCGAATGGAAGTGCTCGACGGTCTCGCCGACGATGTCCCGGACCGCCTCGACCGGTGCCGAGGGGCCGAACACGAAGGTGCCCAGCGCTTCCGGCTCTTCGGTGTCCGGTCCGTGCAGGGCGGCATACCCGAGAACGTCGCCGGATTCACCGCGTAGGACGACTGCCGCGCCGGGCAGCGCCCCGTCGAGTTGTTCGGCGACGTCGCGGGAATCCGCGGCGAATTTCCGCCCGCCCAGACCCGTTGTGGTGGCCAGGAAGTCAGCGATATGGGGATAGTCGAGTGAGGTGGCCTGCCGAACGGTCCATGTGTCGGCGAAAGTGTTCTCGGTGACGGTCATCGAGCACCACGCTGCTGTTCTTCCTCGGACAGCGTCTGGATGGTCCCGATTCGTTGCGCAACCTCGGGTCTGGTGCGCTTGAGGTACCAGTACCAGGCCAGCCCCGCCAACAGGATCAGCCCGAACACGAACGGCAGGATGTTGAACGGGAATTCGGGCACCGGGTAGAAGTTGCTGACGATGACGTATCCCAGCCCGACGGTCGCGGCGACCGACACGACGAGATGCCACGGTGCCAGCGCGTTGATCTTGTGCAGCCAGATCGGGGTGGCGATGACAACGAGCAGATAGCTGGTGAGAAAGCCCCAGTTGGCGACGTAGCCGCCGTACACATCGAACACGAGGCGGCCCGCCGAACTCAACGTGGCGACGACCGAGAACACGAATGCGACGAAACCGACGAAAACCACACCGGCCCACGGGGTCTTGTAGTTCTCGTGCACCTTGGTGAACACGCGCGGAAGTGCGCCTTCGTGCGCGAAGGTGAACAGGGACCGCGCCGCGGCGGTGGTCACCGCGGTGACGAACACGATGAAGGCGACCGCCACCGCGCCGCTGACCACCTGGTTGACCCAGGCCACGCCGACCGACTCGGCGAGCTGAGGCAGCACCGCCTTGTCACCGTCGATCTGGTCGAAATGCAGGATCTGCGGATAGGTCGCGACGATGTAGAGCACGCCGAGCAGGATCACGACCCGCAGCAGCGACCGCGCGATGTTGCGGTGCGCGTTCTTGGCCTCCGCACCCAGCGACGCCACGCTCTCGAAGCCCGCGTATGACCCGACGGCGGTCACCGCGGCGATGAACGTGGCGCTCGATCCGAGGTGCTGCGGTTTCCACTGCTCCCAGTCGATCCGGAACCCGTAGCCGATGTAGGAGGCGACGATGATGATCAGGATCGAGGCGATGGCCAGCAGTTCGAACGCCAGCTCGTAGCGGGCGGCGACCGAGACACCGCGGTACGGCAGGTAGACCGCGACCCCGACCACCACGGCGACCAGCAGCAGTTTGAACCAGATCGTCTGGGAACCAAGGCCTATCGACTCGAGGAAGGCGTCGAGGTAGAGCACACCGCCGAGCGTGCCGGTGGTGGCGAAACCGATGTAACCGAACAGCAGAGCGAAACCCGCGGCGAAGGCGAAACCCGGCCCGAGGCCGTTGCCGGTGTAGGTGCCCAGCGAGCCCGACGACACCGTGCGCTTGGCCTGAAAACTGATCGTCAGCGCCACGAGCACGACGATCAACAGGCCGATGACCGCGGCCCAGGCGGCACCCTTGCCCGCCGCGACGAACAGTGCGAACGGGACCACGGCCACCGCGACGCTGGGCGCCGCGGCCGCGAGGCCCTGAGCGAAAACGCCCCACGCGCCGAGGGCATCGCGTTCCAGACCGGTGGATTCCGCGGCGGTCAGGGCCCTACCCCCTGCCGTCGCGATCGGATCATCTGTGGTGGTCACGGTGGTTTCCTTTCTGACCGCGACACGGTCCGTGCACATGAAGCCCGGACGATCGACTCGGTATCTGATGTCAGGCTGCAGCAGGTGTAGCCGCGGTGAAACCGATGAAATCGGCGGGATTCTATTGGGAACGAACCGGTTTACGACGGAACGCGGACGCGGGGTGCTGCTGCCCGAGAAGCGGTGAGTCACCACCGAAGAGGCGCTGTCGCAACGTGGTCGGATCGCCCGCCGCACGGGCCCGGCCGCGTCGACGCAGCTCCGGGATCAGGTGGGTCGCGACGTCGGCGAAGCTGCCCGGCGTGATGTGGTAGGCGATGTTGAAGCCGTCGACGCCGGTTGTCCGCGCGTAGGCCTCCAGATCGTCGGCCACCGTCGGGCCGGACCCGACGAACAGTTCCCCACCGAATCCGCCGAGGCCGCCGACATAGTCACGCAAGGTCAGACGTCGGCGCACACCCGTATCGGTGACCGCGGCGAGGATCGATCGGCTCGCATCGGTGTCGAACTGCTCGATCGGGCGGTCGACACCGTAGGTGGACCAGTCGACTCCGCTGAGCGCCGACAACAAGACCAGCCCGCCGTCGAGGTCGTGGAACCGGGCCAGCTCGTCGGCCTTGGAGCGCGCGGCCGAATCGGTGCTGTCGGTGACGATCTCGACCGAGGTGATGAACCTCAACGACTCCGGATCGCGGCCGTGCCCGGCCGCCCGCCGTCGGACGTCGTCGATGTTGGCGCGCAGCACTTCCGGCCGTGGATCCGAGACGAACACCAATTCGGCGTTGCGCGCGGCGAATTCACGTCCCGCGATCGAGGTACCGGCCTGGAACAGCACCGGTGTGCGCTGGGGCGACGGCTCGACGAGATGAGCACCGGGAACGCTGAAGTACCGGCCCTCGTGGGCGATGTCATGCACCTTCGAAGGATCGGTGAAGACCCCGCGTTCGCGGTCGCGCAGCACCGCATCCGGTTCCCACGAGCCCTCCCACAACTTGTAGGTGACCTCGACGAACTCCTGGGCCATCGCGTACCGCTCGTCATGGGGGATCTGGCGGTCGCGGCCGATGATGTTGCGCGCCGCGCTGTCCAGCAGCGACGTGACGATGTTCCAGCCGATCCGGCCGCCGGTGAGGTGGTCGAGGGTACTGAACTTGCGGGCCAGCAGGTATGGGCTCTCGTAGGTGGTCGAGACGGTGATGCCGAACCCCAGCCGCTGGGTGGCCGCGGCCATCGCCGACACCGCCAGCAGCGGATCGGTGACCGGTGTCTGCACCGCCCGGGCCAGTGCCGCGCTGGCGTCGCCGCCGAACACGTCGAGTTGGCCCACCGCGTCGGCGATGAACAGCACGTCGAAACCGCCGTCGTCGAGCAGGCGCGCGAGGTCCACCCAGTAGCGGATGTCGGTGTATTTGGACGTGCGGTCCTGCGGGTGGCGCCACATGCCGAAGTTGCCGTGTGACACCGTCGACATCGTGAATGCCGACAGCACATAGGGTTCGGTCACGACACCGACCTCGGCGGGACGTCCAGGCCCAGATGTGCGCGCAGTGTGGTACCGGTGTACTCGTGACGGAACAGGCCACGCTTGCGCAGCACCGGCACCACCTGTTCGACGAACAGCTCGTGCTGGCCCGGCAGGCCGGAATCCCGCAGGACGAAACCGTCGGCCGCGCCGGTGGTGAACCACTCCCCGATCGTGTCGGCGATGCGCTCGGGGGTTCCCACCACCGCGGCACCCCAGCCGTTCACCGTGCGGTACAGGAACTCCCGCACCGTCGGGTTGCCCTCGCCCGCGAGGTGCCGGTAGCCGGCGAGTGCGGTCTGGTGGGTCTCGGTGTGCTCGGGGAACGCCGAGTCGGGCACCGGCCCGTCCAGGTCGGCGCCGGTGACGTCGACGTCGACCTCCAGCAGCCACCCGGCCTGGTACTCGGGGCTGAAGTACTCGTACTCCTCGCGTTCGGCGCGACGGGCTTCTTCGTCGGTCGACCCGACGATGTAGCGCAGCGACGGCGTGATCAGCGGCGGCGTGGGCCGGCCGAATTGCCGTGACTGCTCGTGGATCTGGCGATAGAACGTCTGCGCGCGCTCGCGGTTGCCGTGGCTGGTGAAGATCACCTCGGCATGCCTGGCGGCGAAAGCCCTCCCGGTGTCGGAGGATCCGGCCTGGAAGAGCACCGGACGGCCCTGCACCGAACGCGCCGCACCGATCGGCCCGGCGACGTCGAAGTACCGGCCGTGGTGATCGGCCGGGCGGATCCGGCTGACCTCGTTGAAGATTCCCGACGCCCGGTCTTCGACGACGGTGTCCTCGCCCCATTCGTCCCACAGCTTGCCGACCACCTCGAGCGCCTCCTCGGCGATGAGGTAGCGCTCGTCGTGGTCGACCACACCGCGCGCGCTGAAGTTGTCCGCCGCGGCCCGCGCGAAGCTGGTCACCACGTTCCAGCCGGCCCGGCCACCGCTGAGGTGGTCGAGTGAGAGCAGCTGCCGTGCCAGGTGATACGGGTGTGCCAGCGTCGCCGATCCCGTCACGACGAGGCCGATCCGCTCGGTCACCGACGACAACGCCGCGGTGGCGGTGAGCGGTTCGAAATCCTCGGTGATCTTGTACGCCCACGTCGCGGGCGGGCCGTAGTTCAGGCCGTCGGCGAAGAACAGTGCGTCGAAGGTCCCGGCCTCGGCGGTCTGCGCGTACCGGATCAGCCGGCGCCGCACCCCGGCCGGCGTGTTGTCGGCAGCGGGATGACGCCACGGCCCAGCTGACCGGGTGTTGCCGAAGGCCAGCAGGTGAAGCTCCCTTGTCACCCCGGCGAAGTTACGGATTGCGGTCGCGGCAGCCCAGGTTTGCGCTCAGCGCGAGGCAATCCCGATCGGCTGTCCTCAACCGCGGACTGGCCATACGATGACGGACGTGACCACATCAGAGCCGCACCGCACCGACACCACACCCGGGCTGTCCTCCATCGCCTCGACCCTTGAAGCCGTCGCCGAGAAGTTGGGCGTCAAATCCGTTCTGGTGATGCGGTCGGAACCGGACTCCATGGTGGTGGCCGCGACCGCGGGCGAGGCCACCAAGCACTACACGGTCGGGGCCGCCGGGAAGAAGGCCGGTACCGATCCCGAGCGGGTACCGCTGTACTGCGAACGCGTCGTCGATTCCGACGAGACGCTGTTCGTCCGGGACTCACGCCAGGACAGCACCTTCGCCGGAAACGAAGACGAGGCGGAGTTCGGTTTGAGCAACTACCTGGGGTTGGCCGTGCACGACGGCTGCGGCAATGTCGTCGGAACGGTGTGCGTGCTCGACGACACCGCGCGCGAGTACTCCGACGACGAGCGCAGTCAGCTCGAAGGGCTGCGGACGCAGGTCGAGCAGATCGTCGCGCGCGACGGCACCGCACTGGGCTGACCGACCAGACTCGGCCCATCTACTCGATGTTGGACACGATCTGGTCGACGATCGCGCTGGCCTGAGTGTCGATGTCCTCACCGCAGGCCCACGCCTCGACGACGACGTTGGCCGCCACCGACAGCGCGTGCTGGCAGCCGCCCTGTACCGCGGTCTCGGGCACCGACATCTGGCTGATCGTGGATTCCCCGGCGGTGACCTCGCTGACCGACCACTCCACCGGCATCTGGGCGGTGTCGTAGGTGGTCAGGGATCCCACGCAGCCGTCCCACGTCTTGTGTGACTCGTCGAAGAAGTCGCGGGCGTGCAGATCGGAGCGGAACAGCACCACGGCCTGTTCGATCCAGTGCGGGTTGAGCGCGCCGGGTTCACGCACGATCTGATCACGCACCGCGGTCCATCCGGTGCCCGCGTACACCCGCTCCTGAGCGCCGAAAGCGGCTGCCAGACAATCCGGATCGTCCATCGCCGCGGAACTGTCGTTGAACTCGTCGAGCTCGACGGTCACCGTCAGGTCGGAGGACCCGACGATGTCACCGAGTTCGGTGACCGGCAACAGCAGGGTGTCGAGATCGGTCTCGGACACCGCGGCTCCCAGCGGCAGCGCCAAGGGATCCCGCGTCGCCGATCCGTCGACGACGTGCACGCACCCCGAGAGCAGCACGCCGGCGGCCACTGCGGAGGTGACCGCGGCACCCGCGGGGCCCAGCCGGGTCCGGCGTCGCCCGGACGTCATGACCCATTGTCGCTCTCCGCGTGGGTTTTCGCGGCTGATCGTACGCGGATCGGTCAGCTCAGATCGCTGATGTGGTCCATCATCAGGTGCGCGATGTCGATCGCGACCGAATCCACGTCGGTGTTGCCCTTCGGGTGGCTCTGCGGGTCGCTGTAGTACGCCACGTCGACCTCGACGAGGCAGTTTGCCCGCACCCCCAACGCGCGGGCCACCGGGTTGACCGTGCTGTCGACGGTGTGGCCGAACTCGATGGTCGCGGCGACGACGGAATCCTCGACCCGCACATCGGTGACGTGGTCGGTGAAGAAGCCACCGCGCACCGACTCCTTGACGATCGTGACGGTGGTGCCGTCGCAGTCCTGCCACTGCTCGGCGAACGTGTCGAAGAGCTTGTTGGCGTCGGCGACGCTGTCGAGGGCCACCACACCGACACCCGCGGCGAGGATGGCGCCCCCGTCGTCGTCGCCCTCGAAGCCCTCGCCGATCACCTCGGTGACGTCCGCGGACTCGTAGACGCTGCGCTGCATGGGGGTCGCGGCGCCGACGCAATCATGCGGCGACGCATCGCTTTCCGTCGCCAGACCGTCGGCCATCTCGTCGACGCCGCCCTCCAGCGCGCGCCGCCCGTCGATGTCCTCGATGATCCGCTGATCGAGGATCTCGGAGAGTTCGTCGGCATCGGGCAGCACCTGTGCGATCTCCGCTGCGCCGAGCGGTCGCGGCGCCAGATCCGCAGCCGGTTGCACCGACCCGTCGACGATCCTGGTGCAGCCCACCAGCAGCGTCAGCGACGCGGCCAGCATCACCACCTTGCCGACCGTGTTCATCAGCAACCACCCCCGTCGTGCGTACTGTCTCATGACCCTACTACGGGCCACTCCTCAGCAAAGCGACGAACGGGTGGCGACCGGGCTACTTCCTGGGTTTGTCACCGGCCGCGTCGGTGGACAGCGCCGCGACGAACGCCTCCTGGGGCACGTCGACCCGGCCGATGGTCTTCATCCGCTTCTTGCCCTCTTTCTGCTTTTCCAGCAGCTTGCGCTTACGGGTGATGTCACCGCCGTAGCACTTCGACAGCACGTCCTTGCGGATCGCCCGGATGTTCTCGCGCGCAATGATTCTCGAGCCGATCGCGGCCTGCACCGGCACCTCGAACTGCTGCCGCGGGATCAGTTCCTTGAGTTTGGTGGTCATCTTGTTGCCGTAGGCCGACGCCGCGTCCTTGTGCACGATGGCGCTGAACGCGTCGACGGCCTCGCCCTGCAGCAGGATGTCGACCTTGACCAACGCGGCCTCCTGCTCACCCGCCTCCTCGTAGTCGAGGCTCGCGTAGCCGCGGGTACGGGATTTCAGCGAATCGAAGAAGTCGAAGATGATCTCACCGAGCGGCATGATGTAGCGCAGTTCGACGCGCTCGGGAGACAGGTAGTCCATGCCCTGCAGGTCGCCGCGGCGGGACTGGCACAGCTCCATGATCGTGCCGATGAACTCGCTGGGCGCGATGATCGTCGTCTTCACCACGGGCTCGTAAACCTCGCGGATCTTGCCCTCGGGCCAGTCCGACGGGTTGGTGACGACTTTTTCGGTGCCGTCGTCCTGGATCACCCGGTACACCACATTGGGCGAGGTGGAGATCAGGTCGAGGTTGAACTCGCGCTCCAGGCGTTCGCGGGTGATCTCCATGTGCAGCAGTCCCAGGAACCCGCAGCGGAACCCGAAGCCCAGCGCCACGGAGGTCTCCGGCTCGTAGGTCAGGGCGGCGTCGTTGAGCTGCAACTTGTCCAGCGCGTCACGCAGATCCGGGTAGTCCGAACCGTCGACCGGATACAGGCCCGAGTACACCATCGGCTTGGGTTCGCGATACCCCGTGAGCGCTTCGGTCGCGCCCTTGCGCGCCGTGGTCACGGTGTCGCCGACCTTCGACTGGCGGACGTCTTTCACGCCCGTGATGAGGTAGCCGACCTCACCGACGCCGAGGCCTTCGCTGGCCTTCGGTTCGGGTGAGACGATGCCGACCTCGAGCAGTTCGTGCGTGGCGCCGGTGGACATCATCGCGATGCGCTCGCGCGGCACGATCCTGCCGTCGACCACACGCACGTAGGTAACCACGCCGCGGTAGATGTCGTACACCGAGTCGAAGATCATCGCGCGCGTCGGCGCATCGGGGTCACCCACCGGCGCGGGCACCTGGCGCACCACCTCGTCGAGCAGTTGGCCGACGCCTTCGCCGGTCTTGCCGGAGACCCGCAGCACATCCGACGGTTCGCAGCCGATGATGTGGGCGAGCTCGCCGGCGTAGCGGTCCGGATCGGCCGCGGGCAGGTCGATCTTGTTGAGCACCGGGATGATCGCGAGATCGCGGTCCAGTGCCAGGTACAGGTTGGCCAACGTCTGCGCCTCGATGCCCTGGGCGGCGTCGACCAGCAGCACCGCACCCTCGCAGGCCTCCAGCGCGCGGGACACCTCGTAGGTGAAGTCGACGTGGCCGGGGGTGTCGATCAGGTGCAGCACATGGTCCTGCCCGTCGACGCGCCACGGAAGGCGGACGTTCTGGGCCTTGATCGTGATCCCACGCTCACGCTCGATGTCCATGCGGTCGAGGTACTGGGCACGCATCGACCGCTCGTCGACGACGCCGGTGAGCTGCAGCATCCGGTCGGCCAGCGTCGACTTGCCATGGTCGATGTGAGCGATGATGCAGAAGTTCCGAATCTGCGCCGGCGCAGTGAACGTCTTGTCGGCGAAACTGCTGATGGGAATCTCCTGGTGGGCGTGGGTGTAGCGCACGTGTTGTGCACTTCTAGGGTATCGAGCGCCGCCCGCCGCGACACAATCGCCGGGCCCGTCGCTGACATATGCTCGATTCATGGTGTCGCAGTGGAAGACGTTCCAGCGAGTTCTGAAGGGCACCGAGAACCTCGTCTTCAACGAGGCGCCGAAGTTCGTGCGCCAGCTACAGAAGTCCGACAACGTGCCCAGGACCGTGCAACAGGGCATCCAGCAGGGCATTCAACAGGGCATTCGGCTCGGAATGGACGTGCTGGCCGGCGGGCTTGCAAACGTCTCGGCGAACAACGCGCCCGCCATCACCGCCGGGCGGCCGGTCTCCGAACACAGCGTCCCCACCGCGCACCGCGCCCGCAAGGTGGTCTACTCCCCCGACCTCGACGGCCGCGCCGATCCCGGTGAGATCGTGTGGACGTGGGTGGTCTACGAGGACGACCCCACCAAGGGCAAGGACCGTCCCGTGCTGGTGGTGGGACGTGACCACCACACCCTGCTCGGGCTCATGCTCTCCAGCCAGGAACACCACCGCGACGACCCCAACTGGGTCGGCATCGGCACCGGCACCTGGGACTACGACGGCAGGCCCAGCTGGGTGCGCCTCGACCGGGTGCTCGACGTGCCCGAGGAAGGCATCCGCCGCGAGGGCGCGATCCTGGACCGCACGCGTTTCGAGGTGGTCGCCGAACGGTTGCGCGTCGAGTACTCCTGGAGCTAGTCGCGGCGCTTCAAATTCGCCGGACCGGGAACTCCGGGAACATGACTGCTGTACCTCCCGACCCCGATCCGGCCGATACGCCCGATCTGGAACCAGGAGGTGGCGTCGCTCCCGGTGCGACGCCACCGGACTCTGCGCAGACCTCCGGCCTCGGCGAACCCGAACCCCGTCCGAGGCGCAAGGTCACCCCGACCGCCGCGGTGAGCGGTATCGGCCTGGTGCTGTTCCTGGCATTGTTCATCGCGGCAGGCGTGCTGCTGATCCTCAACATGACCGGGGTATTCGACTGATCAGCGGGGTTGCCGCCACATCATGGTCAGCACCGGCCCGTCGTCGGGCAACCGGATCTCGCCGGTGACCTCGAACCCAAACCGGGCGTAATACGGGACGTTGTCGGGATTGCTGGATTCCAGGTATGCCGGTGCGTGCTCGGCGTCGACCTGTTCGAGGCGTGAGCGCATCAACGCGTGGCCGTATCCGCCGCCCCGCACGGTCGGGTCGCTGCCGATGACCGCGAGATACCAGTGCGGTTCCTCCGGATGCTGCTCCTTCATCAGGTCGATGACCTGACGGCCACGGCTGAGGTGGCGCCCGAACGCGAGAAGGAGCATCGGCAACATCCGCAGTTCTTCGGCGGGGGTCTGCTTCCAGCGGCCGGGTCCGTCCCACAGCGCCGCGGCCCCGATCCCGGTACCGCCGACGCCGGTACCACTCACAGCGACCTCGGCACCCCCGCCACGCAGGTGGTGATGACGAGTGAGGGTCGCGAACATGCGCGGCAGGGCCCGCGCACGACGCGCGGCGTCGGGCATCACCCACTTCATCACCGGGTCGTCGGCAAAGGCACGACCCAGGACCGCGGCGAGCGGCGCCACATCGAATTTCTGTGCGGATCGAACAGCGATGGCGGACACGTGCCCACCATCGCACATCGGCTCAGCCGACGGGTACGGTCACACCGAGCGCAGGAAGCACTCCGGCGCCGACGTGGCGGATCTCCTCGGCTTGTGGGTAGCCCGACAGGATGAACTCGCTGATGCCCAGTTGCGCGTACTCCTTGAACACGGCCGCGACCTCCTCGTAGCTGCCGGTCGCGGCAGTGCCCGCACCGTCACGCAGCAGGCTGGGGCCGGCCCACAGGCCCGGATGCACTTCGAGGCTGCGTGCGTCGAGCAGTTCGCCGGTGGTGAGCGCCGCCATGCGCCGCTGCCCTTCCGATCCCGATGCCAGATAACGCTCGTGGGCCGCGCGGACCTGTTCGGGCGAGAGTCCCTCGATCAGTTCCTCGGCCTTCTGCCACGCCTCCTCGTGGGTGGGCCGAGCCACGGTGTGCATGCGGAGGCCGAACCGCAGCGTGCGACCGTGCCGCGCGGCGGCGGCCCGCACGCGCTCGATCTTCTCGGCGACCTGCTCGTGCTTCTCACCCCACGTCAGGTAGACGTCGGCGTGCTCGGCGGCCACCTCGATGGCCTCCGGGGAGGAACCGCCGAAATAGATGGTGGGCACCTGCGTGAGCGGGAAGGCCGCCCGCGCGTGCTCGATGTCGTAGAACTCGCCGTGGAAGCTGAACTCGGGATTGCTCCAGATTCCGCGTACCACGCTGAGGAACTCGCCGGTGCGCCGATACCGCGCCGTCTTGTCGAGGCTGTCGCCGTACCGGCGCATCTCGTCATCGTCACCACCCGTGACGACGTTGAGCGCCAAGCGGTTCCCGGTGAAGCGCTGATACGTGCTGACCTGTTGGGCAGCCAGCGTTGGCGACAGCACACCGGGCCGGAACGCGACGAGATACTTCAACCGTTCGGTGTGCTGGGCCAGCGCGGCGGTGGCGAGCCAGGAGTCCTCGCAGTGCGACCCCGTTGGCGTGAGCACCGCCTCGAAGCCGAAATCCTCTGCGGCGCGGCCAAGGTCGGTGAGGTTTCGCAGCGTGGGCTCGAGATGCGATACGGCCTTCTCGGTGGCGCTGAGCCGGTTGTCGGCGATCGTCGTGGTGTCGCCGTGTGTCGGCAGATACCAGTGGAACTTCAGCGGTTCGGTCACGACGCGATCTCCGTCTTCTCCATCAGTGCGCGTACGCGCGGCATCACTTCCTGGGCGAAGCGACGCATCTCGGCCTCGAACGGTTGGAATGCCAGCATGAAAATCTCGATCCCGCCTCGGCACCAGTCGACGATGCGCTGTGCGACGGTGTCGTAGTCGCCGACCAACCCGGCCGCGGTGCCGCCGTTGGGCCCGATGTGCGGACGTTCGCGCAGGCGCTGCCACATCACCGATGCCGGATCGGTGTCCCGGCTGAAGCGCTCGATCGTATCGCCTTCGGCAGCTTTGTCTCTGGCGTTGAGCTCCCAGTGGTACTCCAGCAGTTCGGCCGCCTCGCGCTGTGTCGGCGCCGTCACCACGAACGCCGCCATGCCGAAGCGCAGCGGGTGCAGGCCGACCCGGGCACGCCTTCGGACGTCGGCGATCAGCTCGTAGGCGTCGTCCTCGGCCTGCCCGTTGAGGAACAGCACGTCGGCCTCGGCAGCGGCCAGGTCTCGCGCGGGAGTGGACTCCCCGCCCAGGTATATCCGCGGCCGCTCTCGGAACGTGCCGGTGGGATGCAGGACGAAGTCGTCGACGTGGAAGTAGTTGCCGTGGAACGTCGTTCGCTCTCCGGTGAGCAGGCGCCGCACGACGTGCAGCCATTCGGTGCCGTAGGCGTAGCGCTCGCCGTGCTCCAGCATTCCGATGCCGGACCGCTCGAGGTCGGGGATCCACCAGGCGTTCACGACGTTGATCGCGAACCGGCCGCCACTGATCTCCTCGATGCCCTGCGCCTGCTTGGCCAGGACCGTCGGGTGGATGATCGACGGTTTGACCGCGGCGATGATCTCGATCTTCTCGGTCAGCGCCGCGACCGCCGCGGCGGCACTCCACGCGTCGAGCTGGTCGAGCGATTCGTCGAGCGGGTTCATCGTGTGCTGGGCGATCAGCGTGCTGTCGAAACCGAGCCTTTCGGCCAGCAGGATCTGGTCACGAACCCGCGGCCAGGAGGCGTCGACGGGATCCTCGGGGTGCGTCATTGCCGCCATGGTGCCGTGGACGTTCGCCCACACCCCAAATCGCGGGTATCCGGTCATCCTCATCCGTTCGATCTCATTGTCGTCCTGCGCCGACCCTAGAGGATTCGGTTCCATCACCGCGGCCTGTGACCGACTTCACCGCGGGCCGTCGAGATCGCCCGGAAGCGCTGTCCACCAAGCGTTTCCCCATGCCAGAACGTTCTGTTCCCCGAACACTTCCGGTGCGGTACACCCATGAGTGACGTTATTTTCCGATCACAACGATTTCTATCCTGTTCGAGCCTCTGGGCCCTGCGTAGGTTGGCGCGCTGTCCGAGAGAGCTAGAGGGTCCAGTGATAGAGATCGAGAACCTGACCAAACGATTCGGGGACCGCACGGTCCTCGACGACATCTCGTTGTCGGTGGGCAGCGGCGAAATCCTCGCCGTGGTGGGACCCAGCGGTGCGGGCAAGAGCACGCTGTCGCGCTGCGTCAGCTTTCTGGAGCGCCCCACCAGCGGCACAGTCCGCGTCGACGGCAAGGATTTCAGCCGTCTGGAGGGCGCCGAACTGATCGCGGCCCGCCGCGACATCGGGGTGATCTTCCAGAGCGCTCCGCTGCTGCGCCGCCGCACGGTCGCCGAGAACGTCGCGCTGCCATTGGAATACCTGAACGCCACCGAGGCCTCGATCGACAAACGAGTTGCCGAGTTGCTCGGACGCGTCGGACTGTCCGACCGCAGCGGCTACTACCCCGCGCAACTCTCGGGCGGCCAGAAACAGCGGGTCGGGATTGCCCGCGCCCTGGCGCTGCGGCCTTCGGTCCTGCTGTCCGATGAGGCCACCTCGGGTCTGGATCCCGTGACCACGCAATCGATCCTGGAACTGCTCGGCCATCTCCGTGACGAGTTCGGGTTGTCGATCATCCTGATCACCCACGAGATGGAGGTGGTGCGCGAGATCGCAGACTCGGTCGCGCGTATCGACGGCGGCCGCATCATCGAAAACGGTTCGGTCACCGACATCATCCTCGACCCACACTCGTCGCTGGCCCGTGAACTGCTGCCGGTGCGGCCCAGCGCCGTTCCGGAAACACCGGGCCAGATCTGGGAGATCTCGCACGCGTCCCACAACGTGCCGCTCGACTGGCTCACCGCGATCCATTCGGCGCCCGGCATCGACGGCACCCGCATCAGCGTGCTCAGCGCGAGCGTCGAAGCCATCCGCGGGGTGGTCGTCGGCCGCGCGACACTGGCGCTCTCGCCTTCGGCGCCTACCGGTTTCGCGGATTACCTCGCCGGCCGCGGTCTGCACGCCCGGCTCGTCGCGACCCCATCGACCGAGGGCGGGGCAGCGGCGTGAACATCCTGGCGCAGGAGGATTTCAGCACACCGTGGTCTCGGGTACCGGATCTGCTGTTGCCGGCCTACGGCGAGACCTGGGCCATGGTCGGCATCACCATGGTGCTCGTCGTTCTCATCGGCACCCCGTTGGGCGTCACGCTGCACAACACGTCACCGCTGGGTCTCTACCCGAACCCGCGGGTATTCGTGGCGTTGAACACGATCGTCAACATCGGTCGGTCGCTGCCGTTTCTGATTCTCATGGCGGCGATCATCCCGGTGACCCGGTTCCTCGTCGGCACCACGATCGGCATCCCCGCGGCCATCGTGCCGATGACGACCGCGGGCATCCCGTTCTTCGCACGCCTGGTACAGAACGCGCTGCGCGAGGTGCGCACCGACGTCACCGACATGGGCCAGGTGTCCGGCGGCACCACGCTGCAGATCATCAAGACCGTGCAGCTGTCCGAGGCGTTGCCCGCGTTGGCCGGTGCGCTGACGGTGAACACCATCGCGATGATCGAATACTCGGCCATCGCAGGCTCGATCGGCGCAGGCGGTGTCGGAAACCTTGCGATCACCTACGGCTACAACAGATTTGACCACAACATCATGATCGCCACGGCAATCTCGCTGATCATCACCATCCAGATAGTCCAATTCGTCGGCGACCGTGTGGTCAAGAGCCTGACGCGCTGAAAGGAACATCCGTGACAGACACCCCCGGGGCCGGCGACGGCATCGACATCGAGATCAAGAAGCGCAAGCGGTGGCCGTGGGTCGCCGGCGCGGCCGCCGTCGTGGTGGCCATCGCCGGAGGCATCATTTACGCTCAGGTGGCAAACCAGGACAAGGAATTCGGTACCACGCTCGAGGTGGCGACCTGGAGCACAGACATTGCCGCCGAGAACCTGCTGTCCTACATCTCCGAGAACGTGGCGCCCGACCACGGCATCACCATCAAGCCGGTCCAGATCGACAACCTCATCGAGATCAACCGCGCGGTCGACGCGGGCGACGTGGCAGGTAACTTCTTCGAGCACCAGCCTTTCCTCAACGACGCGATCGCCGCCAATGGCTTCGAACTCACCCTGGCCGCACCGACGTTCACCTGGGACCAGGCGACGTACTCGAACAAGTACCGCAACTGGGACCAGGTGCCCAACGGTGCCAAGATCGCGTTGCGCGACGATCCTGCGGGCCAGGCCATCGCGCTGCTGGACCTCGCCGAGGCCGGACAGATCACCTTGAAGCCGGGCAAGGACACCATCGAAGGTCTCCCCCAGCTCGACGACATCGAATCGAATCCCAAGGATTACGAGTTCGTCCAGGTACCGATCGGCCAGTTGGCCCGCAGCCTCGCCGATGTCGACGCCGTCACCGTGCACATCTCCGACGTGTACGCGGCCGGCCTCCGGGAAGAGCAGATCCTCTCACGCCACCCCGCGCCGAAGGGCAGCGAAGGCGGGCTCGTGGTGAGCAACAGGCATCTCGACGATCCCAACGTGCAGAAGCTCATCGAGACCTTCAAAGATCCCCGCATCGCCGAGTTCCTCGAAACCACCGACAACAAACTGATCCGCGACACGCTCGGCCCCATCGGCCAGTGATCGCCACCACCCCAGGAGCATTCTCGTGAGCAAGCGGCCGCTGTACTACTCGGCGTTCGTCATGAACACCGCATCCCATGTGCTGCACGGCCTTTGGCGCGCGCCCGAGGCGCAGAACCACAAGTTCAACTCGCTGCGCCACTGGACGTCGCTGGCCGCTGCCGTCGACAAGGCCGGTTACGACCTGCTGTTCTTCGCCGACGTGTTCGGATTGCGGGCGCCGTGGAACGGCAACTGGCGCAAATCCGTCGAGGGCGGCATCCAGATCCCGGTGAACGACCCCTCGGTGCTGGCGTCCGCCCTCGCGGCGGCCACCGAGAACCTGGGAATCGTGTTCACGAGTTCGATCGTGCAGGATCACCCGTTCAACTTCGCGCGCCGGATGTCCTCGCTGGACCACTACACCGAAGGCCGCCTCGGCTGGAACATCGTGACGAGCTTCAACGAGAACATGTTCCGCAGCTTCGGTCACGAGGGCACCCTCGGGCACGACGAGCGGTACGAATGGGCCTACGAGTACGTCGATGTGGCGTACAAGCTGTGGGAGGGGTCGTGGGACGAAGATGCCCTCGTCCAGGACAAGGAACGCAGCATCCATTCGGATCCGTCGAAAATCCACAAGATCAACCACGTCGGCAAGCGCTACAAGGTCGAGGGCCCCCATTTCACCTCACCCTCGCCGCAGCGCACCCCGGTGCTGTTCCAGGCCGGCTCGTCACCGGCCGGGCAGCTGTTCTCGGCCCGCAACGCCGAAGGCGTCTACATCAGCAGTCCGAATCCGGAGGCCGCGCACAAGCTGACCACCGAGACGCGGGCATTGGCCGCGCAGAACGGCCGCGATCCCCAGGACATCACGTTCGCGCAGGGATTGTCGTTCGTCATCGGCGACACGCATGCCGAGGCCGTGCGGCGCAACGATGAGCTCAAACGCCATCTGGACCTGGAGGGCATCGCGTTGCACGCACTGGGCGATGCCGGGATCGACGCGGGCGCGCTGCCCTTGGACACGCCGATCAGTGAGCTCGGCGAGTTCACCGGGATCAAGAGCTTCACCCGTTGGGCGGCTGAGGCGTCGGGCAGCGACGAGCCGACCATCCGCGACATGGCGTGGGTTCTCGAGGGGGCCAACCGCATCGTCGGCACCGCCGAGGAGATCGCGGATCAGCTCGAGGAGTGGCGTGAGGCCGGCGTCGACGGCATCAACGTCTACCACGCGACCGTGCCGGGGACGTTTCAGGAGGTCGCCGACCGCCTGTTCCCCACGCTGCGTGAGCGCGGTCTGATCGCGACCGACAAGTCGGGGACGCTGCGGCACAAGCTGCTCGGCCGCGGTGACCGGCTGCCCGACAGCCATCCGGCCGCCGCATACCGTGGTGCGTTCACCGACAACGATCTGCTGAACAACATCGAGCTCGCCTGAACCCGTGAGCTCGTTCAGGAGGTGCCGAGCCCGACTGCTCGCCGCGGCGCGTCAGCGTCCCTGCGTGATGTAGGCCTGCAACTGCTGTTGCTCGGTTTCGAGTTCTTCCATCCGGGTCTTGACCACGTCGCCGATGCTCACAATGCCGGCCAACCGGCCATCGTCGAGCACCGGGATGTGGCGGACCCGGTTGTGGGTCATCAGGACGTTGAGGTGGTCGACGGTGTCGCGCGGAGTGCAGGTCGCCACGACACTGGTCATGATCGACGACACCGGCTGCGCCAGCAGGCTGCTGCCGCGCTTGTGCAGCTGGCGAACCACGTCGCGTTCGGAGACGATTCCCTCCAGGCCGCTCTTGCCCATCACCACCATCGCGCCGATGTTCATCTCGGCCAGCCCCGCGAGCAGTTCGGCGACGGTGGCCTGCGGCGAGATGGTCACCACCGCGGTGCCCTTGTTCTTCAGCACGTCCGCGATCCGCATACCGGCCTCCGATCGTGATCTGCCTCACACAAGGCTAGGTCGCGACAAGGCCACGCGGAAGGCGATTCGCTTGTTTGGTGCTCATTTGAGCACCTCCAAGGACCGGCCTTCCGGTGACCACACCGCCGCACGAGGTGTTCGACCGTACGTTCGAGCATGCCACCACCCACCGACACGTCGCTCGGTCGGAAGGCTTACCTACGGAGTCGTCAGTTTCCCGCGCGTCCGACGGCCCGAGTTGGTATCAAGGACGCCATGATCGAGGTCACCCTGCTCGGAACCGGAAGCCCCATCCCAGATCCCGACCGGGCTGGACCGTCGACGATGGTCCGCGCCGGCGGCCAGACGTTCCTCATCGACTGCGGCCGCGGCGTACTGCAGCGCCTGGCGGCCGCCGGGTCGTCGGCCCCGCAACTCAGCGCGCTGCTGCTCACCCATCTGCACAGCGATCACATCGCCGACCTCGGCGACGTGATCATCACGCGCTGGGTGAGCACCTTCACCCCCGACGCCCCACCCCTGCCGATCATCGGCCCGCCGGGAACCGCTGAGGTCGTCGAGGCCACGCTCAAGGCGTTCGGCCACGACATCGGATACCGCATCGCTCACCACCACGACCTCACCGCGCCCCCGCCGGTCGAGGTTCACGAACACACCGAGGGGGTGGTGTGGGACCGCGACGGCGTGGCGATCCGCGTGGCCCCCACCGACCATCGCCCCGTGACCCCCACGATCGGCTTCCGGGTCGAACATGCCGACGCCTCGGTGGTGGCCGCGGGTGACACCGTGCCGTGCCCGACGCTCGACGCGCTCGCGGCAGGCGCGGGCGCGCTCATCCACACCGTGATCCGCAAGGACATCATCGACACGCTTCCGCAGCAACGCATCCGCGACATCTGCGACTACCACTCGTCGGTGCAGGACGCCGCGGCCACCGCGGCGCGGGCCGGGGTCGGGATCCTGATCCTCACCCACTACGTGCCGGCCATCGCCCCTGGCACCGAGGACCAGTGGCGGGCACTGGCGGCCACCGAGTTCGACCGCCAGATCGAGGTCGGACAGGATCTGCACCGCGTCGAGGTGCACCCCGGGGTGTGCGTCAAGCCAGCCGGGTGATCACGCCTGACGTGAGTGCGAATCACGCGATGTGACATTGTCTGCCGCATCGAGGCTTCCTAGTGTCGGATTCATGCGGAGATTCAAAGGATGAGCCGGGTCCGGCGCAATGACGGTCCGGTGATCGACATCCACTGTCATCGCGAATGCGGGCCGGCCGCCGAGTTCATGGCCGACGCCGCACGGTCGGCGGGCAAGGTGGCGCTTGGACACGGCAATCCGACAACCCAAACGGTGAACCGACGCCAACTCGAAACGATCCGGCCGAAGATGGATTTTCTCGACGTCCGGCTGGCGGACATGGACCGGATGGGCGTGGACATCCAGGCCGTCGCGGTCGCGGTGTACCAGTACTACTACTGGGCGGATCCGGAGCTGGGCGCCAAGGTCGCGCGGATCATCAATGAGGAACTCGTCGAGGCGACATCGGCGCATCCCGGCCGGTTCCTGCCGCTGGGCACCGTGCCGTTCCAGGACACCGAGGCCGCGGTCGCCGAATTGCGCTACTTGTCGGGAGAACTCGGCATGCGCGGCATCGAGATCGGAACGCACATCGAGGGCGAGGAAATCTCGAGCCCGCGGCTGGAGCCGTTCTGGGCCGAGGTCGAGGAGCTCGGTCTTGTCGTCGTCATCCACACACAGGGCGCCACGCACCCTCAGCGACTCGCCGACCATAACTTCGTCAACATCATCGGCCACGCGTTCGAGGCCACCTTGGCCACCGCGCACCTCATCTTCGACGGCGTGGTCGAGCGCCACCCCGATCTCAAGATCGTCGTCGTACACGGCGGCGGCTACCTGCCTGCTTATGCAGGCAGGATTGACCACGGCTGGAACGCGCGCGACGACGTACGCGAGGGGGTTCCGGGGCTTCCCAGCCACTACCTTCGCAAGTTCTACTTCGACACCATGGTTTTCGAGCCCGATCAACTTGAGTACCTCATCGGCAAGTACGGCGCCGACCATGTCGTGCTGGGCACCGACTACCCGTACGACATGGGCGAGGACGATCCACTCGGATTGCTCGGCGAAGTCCCCGGGCTGGATCAGTCCAAGATAGATCTCATCGCAGGCGGAAACGCCGCACGACTACTGGGGTTGGCATGACCACAGCATTACCAGCGCACGGCACCGTGGGACTCGCGGTCATCGGATGTGGCACGGTCGGCAGAATTCGCGCACTGCTGGCTCGCGAGTACCCCGGCATCGGCTGGCTCGGTTTGTGCGACATCGACGAGCAGGTGCTCAAGAATCTGGCCACCGACACCGACGCCGACTTCGCCACCACGAACATCACCGAACTGCTCTCCCGGCCCGAGATCGGCGCGGTCATCATCGCCACCGACGAACGCGAGCACGTCGATCCGATCCTGCGCGCGGTGGAACTCGGCGTGCCGCTGTTCATCGAGAAACCTCTGGCCACCGATCCCGCGGACTCTGCCCGCGTGCTCACCGCGATCACCGAAGCCGGCGTCGACACCGTCGTCGGCTACACGCAACGGTTCCGGCGACGGTTCCAAACCGTCAAGCAACGCCTTCGTGACGGGCAGATCGGCGATGTCACAACGGTTGTCACGCGGGCGTTCATGAACCGCATGGTCCCGGAGGCCACGCTGCGTAAAGTGACCGACACGACCAACCTCACCCCCATGGTGGTGTCCGGCACTCACAGCCTCGACATGTGCATGTGGCTGCTGGAGGGCCGCAAACCGGTCGAGGTGTACGCCCGCTCCACCGACCGCACCCTGGGGCCGATCGGCACCAAGGACGGCACGTCGGGGATCTTCACGATGGACGACGGGGTGGTGTTCAGCATGAACATCAACTGGGCGCTGCCGACGGTCTGGCCGGGTGCGGTATACGGACTGGAGATCGGCATCGTCGGAACCCGCGGTGTGATCGACGTCGAGGACACCCACCGCGACGTCATCCTGGCCTCTGAAATCGGGCAGCCCGCAGGCTACAACAGTCGCGGATTCGAGCCACCCGCGCCGCGTCACGTCGACTTCGTCGGAAGCTATCCCCCGGGCGATGTGTCGGACGGCATGCTGTGGGGCCCGATGCGTGAGGAGACGACCACCTGGTTCGCCCGAATCTGCCGCGGTATCAACACACCACACGCCACGGCGGCCGACGGACACGCCAATCTGATCCACACCATGGCAATGGACCTGTCGGCGCGAACCGGCCGCCCCGTGTCCCTGCCGATAGACCCCGGCGAGCTCCTCGCCGGCCTCAAACCCTGATTCGAAAGGACTGGGCATGCGCCAGATCAATCTCGGAATCATCGGAACCGGTTGGTGCGGTGGCATCCGCGCCGTCACGGCGTCACGCAGCCCCCTCGTCGCCGATCTGCATCTCGCCGAAATTGATCCGGCGCGGCGCGCCGAGATCACCGAACAGACTGATCCGACATACGTCACCGAGCACTGGCAGGAAATCGTCGGGAATCCGGGGATCGACGCGATCGTCGTGTCCGCCACCCCCGAGGATCTGCACTACCCGATGACCAAGGCGGCACTCGAGGCAGGCAAGCATGTGCTGCTGGAGAAGCCGATGGCCGTGACCCTGGCCGAGGCCGATGAACTGATCATGCTGGCAGAGAGCCGCAGACTGAAATTCACCATCGGCTACTCACAACGGTTCAACGACAAACAGGCAATGATCAAACGGGCCATCAACAACGGCACTCTGGGCAACGTCACCAGCATCCTGCTGAGCCGCCACATCACACGCTCGCTGGGCGCCAAGATCTCCTCGCGCACAAAGCTATCCCCGGCCGCGATGGAGGCCACTCACGATCTCGATTTCGCGTTCTGGTGCCTGGAGCCGCGCAGGCCCGTGCGGGTGTACTCGCAGAATGCCTGGGGCGTAAGGGCATCCACCCTCGGTTCACCTGACACCCAGTACCTGGTGGTGACCATGGACGACGGTGTGGTGGTGACGGTCGGCGCCGGCATGTCGCTGCCGCCGGGCTACCCCAACGCGTCGACGACATGGATGGAGGTGATCGGCACCGAGGGCGCGGTGCTCGCCGACGCCAGCCACCGCGACATCGTGCTGAACACCGTGAGCCACGGCGTGCAGTTCCCGTTGTCCACCATGCCCGGTGAATTCGTCGACCATGTGTACGCGGGACCGATGGAGCGCGAGACCACCCATTTCATCGAGGCCGTCGCCTATGACCGGCCGGTCCTGGTCGAGGCGCGGCTCGCGCGCGTCACCATGGAGGTCTACCTCGCCGCCGACCTCTCTGCGCAGCGCAACGAAGTGGTGCACCTGCCGTTGTCCGAAGAGGACATCCTGGAGACACAAGCCGAGACGGCCCTCAGTCGCGCATGACGGATTCCGCCGAGTGGTGGCCGGAGCTGGCGCCGCGGATCGAAACGTCGCGTGTCCCGAAACCGCCGGGAATTTGCGTCGACGCCCACACCCACCTGTCGGTGAAACCCGCCGCGGCGCAGGCGAAACAGTACTTCCGTCCCGAATTCGAACCGCGCACGCTCTATTCGTCCGAGGAGACCACACGCTACAACGCCGAGTACCGCGCGAGCCCACTCAACACCGCCCAGTTCGAGGATGCCGAGCAGCGTCTGGCCGATATGGACGCCCAGGGTGTCGACATGCAACTGCTCGCGGTGCCGCCGACGGAGTACTTCTACTGGCTTCCCGAGGATGAGGCATTGCGGGTCAACCGGATCCAGCACGAGCGGATCGCAGAGGTCGTCGCGCAGTGGCCCGCCCGGTTCGCCGGCGTGGCCAATGTCCCGATGAATTACCCGGAGCTCGCGGTCGAGGTCCTGCGGGAAGCACAGCGTGACTTCGGCTTTCACGGCGTCGAGATCAGCGCCGACGTACTCGGCCTCGACCTCGACCACCGGCGCTTCGATCCGTTCTGGGAGGCCGTCGTCGAACTGGACATGACCGTGATCCTGCACCCCCAGGGATTCACGCACGGCCAGCGGTTCACCGACTACTATCTGGTCAACGTCATGTGTATGCCGTTGGCGTCCACACTGGCCGTGACCCGGATGATTCTCGGCGGGGTGTGGATCCGTCATCCTCAACTGCGTGTGCTGGTGGTGCACGGCGGCGGGTATCTGCCGTTCTACATCGCGCGAACCGATCATGCCTGGCAGGTGCGGCCCGAGCTGCGCCATCACCTCGACGTTCCCCCGAGCGAAGTGCTGCGCTCGATTTACGTGGATACCAACGTGTTCGACCCGCGGATGGTCGAACAGCTCGTCGGCGACCTCGGAGTGGATCACGTGTTACTGGGCACCGACTACCCGTTCGACATGAGCACCGTCGACCCCGTTGCGTTTCTCTCCGAAGCCCGCCTGTCCGACAATGACAGGGCACAGGTGCTGGGCGGTAACGCGATCCGGCTGTTCAGCATCGGTACGGCGCCGTGATGCGCGTTCCCGCCGCGACGCTCGAGTCGTTCGCCGCCGACGCCCTCCGTGCCCACGGAGTCTCAAGCGATCACGCCGAAATCACCGCACGGCGCCTCATCGAGGCCGACATGCGTGGACGCACGGGCCACGGGCTGATCCGGCTGCCGTCCTACCTGGAGCGTATCCGCGCCGGCGGGATCAACGTGCGTCCGACCATCACAGTGCGCCACGAGACGCCGGTGTCGGCGCTGATCGATGGCGACAACGGGCTCGGACAGGTGGTGATGACCAGGGCGACCGAGTTGGCCATCGACAAGGCGCGGCAATCGGGGCTGGCGTGGGTCGGCACCGTGCACTCGAATCATGCCGGGGCGGCCGGTTCGTATGCGCAGATGGCCGCCGACGCCGGTTGCGTCGGGTCATACCTCGCCGTGGCCAACGCCAACGGGATGCCGCCGTGGGGCGGGACGATTCCGCTGCTCGGCACCAATCCGTTGGCCATCGCGATCCCGACCGAGTCGACCCCGTTCGTCCTCGACATCGCGACCACCACGGCATCGCACGGCACCATCAAGGTTGCGGCCCGCGAAGGTCGCCCGATGCCGGAAGGCTGGGTCGTCGACGCGGCGGGCCGCCCGATCACCGACCCGGCGAAGGCCCACGAGGGCTTCCTGGTTCCGATCGGGGGCTACAAGGGCGCCGGCCTCACGATCGCGATCGGCCTGCTCGCCGGCGTGCTCAACGGGGCCGCCTTCGGCGCCGAGGTGATCGACCATCGCCTCGACGAGACCACCCCGACCAACACCGGACAGGCGGTCCTGGTGCTGCGTACCGACCTGTTCCGCCCCGGGCCGGCGGTCCTCGCCGATCTCACACACCATCTGGACGCACTGCGCGACTCAGGCTCGATCGACGGTGGACGCGTGAGGCTGCCCGGGGACGAGGCAGCCCGGCTACAGGCCGACGCCGAACAGCTCGGCGTGCCGATACCGGACAAGCTCGCCGTGCAGCTGCGCCACGTGGCGCGGGGCGCCGGCGTCGAATCCCCTTTCTAGAGAGGACGACACATGAGACTCGCCACCTACTGCCGACCTGGCGGCGGCCCAGAAATCGGCCTCATCGACGGAGACACACTGGTCCCGCTGACAACCGATGACGGATTCTCGCCGAGCATGGTGGAGTTCGTCGCGCTGGGAGCCGACGGTCTGCGGCGCGCGGCGAAGGCGGCAGCCACCGCACCCCGCATCGCGGCCGACACCGTGCGGTTGCTGGCACCGATCCGCCCATACAACAACATCATGTGCGTGGGCAAGAACTACTACGATCACGCGGCGGAGTTCGCCGGCAGCGGATTCGACGCCAGCCAGAAGCAGGTGGTTCCTGACATCCCGGTGATTTTCACCAAGGCCCTTTCGTCGATCGTCGGCCCCGACGACCACGTCCGCGTGAGCGACGACCCCACGTATACAAGCGATTACGAGGGTGAACTGGCAGTGGTGATCGGCGAGGGTGGGCATCAGATCGCTGCAGCCGACGCGTTCGCGCACGTCTACGGCTACACCATCGTCAACGACGTCACGATCCGCGATCTACAGAAGCGCCACGTGCAGTTCTTCATCGGCAAGAGCGCCGCCACCTACGGGCCGATGGGTCCGGTGCTGGTGACCGCCGACGAGATCGACGACGTGAATGCGTTGCGGGTGCAGACCAGGATCAACGGGGAGCTGCGTCAGGACGCCCCCGTGTCGGATCTGATTTTCGACATCCCCACCGTGATCGAGGCGATCTCGGCGGCGGTGATGCTGCAACCCGGTGACGTCATCGCGACCGGTACACCGGCTGGAGTGGGCATCGGGTTCAGCCCGCCGCGTTTCCTGTCACCCGGTGACCTCATGGAAGTCACCATCGATTGCATCGGAACGCTGTCGAATCCCACTGTTTAACGGTTTTCTGGCACATAGCTCGTATACAGATGTCGCGCCCGGCACGGATGCCGGGCGCGACGTCTTTCGAGAGCCAGTCAGGAAACCGCGAGCGCGCCGATGTCCTCGAAGGTCTTGAACACCTCGGCCTTGGTGACCGCCACATCCGCGTCGGACGGGTCCCGCGGGAACGGCAACGTCAGCTTGATGTCGTCGGCGAGGCGGCCACCTTTTGCGAACACCAGGATCCGGTTCGACAGCTCGACGGCCTCGCCGACGTCATGGGTCACGAAAACCACGGTCTTGCCGGTCTCGGCCCAGATCGTGTGTAGTTCCCGCCGCAGGGTGCGCGCGGTGATCGCATCGAGATGGCTGAATGGTTCGTCCATGAACAGCACATCGGGTTCGGTCGCGAAAGCACGCGCGATGCCTACACGCTGCTGCATGCCGCCCGACAACTCTCCTGGATACTTGTCGCCCTTATCACCGAGCTGCACCATCTCGAGGTAATGCTGGCAGCGGGCCCGTGTCTCGGCCGAACGGTCTTTCTGCACGAAGAGCATGTTCTCCATCACACTGCGCCAGGGCAGAAGCCGGGCCGCCTGAAACACATATCCTGCGTGTGCCGGCCTGCCGTTCTCGGTGATGCTCACCCTGCCGCTGGTCGGGGTTTCGATGCCACTGAGGATGTTCAGCAGTGTCGACTTTCCGCAGCCGGACGCCCCGACGATCGATACGAAGGCGTGGCCGCTGATGCTCAGGTTCACGTTCTCCAACGCGACGACCTTGTCGGCGCCCAGGCCGAACTCCTTGTGCAAGTTGGTGACAGAGATATCAGCCACGGTCGATTCTCCTGTTCTTCTCGGGCGCGTCCGGCGCCGTGGGTGGGGGTACGTCGTCGTTCGGTCCCTGCGTCACGAGGGTGATGCTGCCCAGCGCCGCGCTGGTGGCGGTGGCACCGGTCTCTGCCGCTGCGACGGCGACCTTGGCGTGAGCGTCGAAGCGCTCCTCGACCACGTCGACCGCATCGATCGCCGGGCGCCACTTGAACAGACGCTTCGACAACTGGTCGAACATGAACTTCTCGAAGATCAGCGCGAAGATGACGAACAGCAGCGCATATCCGATCACGCCGTACGCACGGTGTGCGTCGTACCAGAATTTGATGGTCCAGCCCGCGCCGTCCTGACCACCGAACACCTCCGCGACCACCAGGCCCTTCCATCCCAGCGCGAAGCAGTAGCGCGCGGCGGCGAACAGGAACGGCAGCAGCGACGGGATCAGCACCTGCCGGATCACGCGGTCCCTGGGCACACCGAACGCCCGCGCCATGTCGTACAGATCCGTGGGCGTGTTCCGTACGCCCTCACGGACATTGATGATCACGAACGGAACTCCCGTCAGCACCACGGTGATGATGGGACCGATGTCGCCGAATCCGAAAGCGAGGCTGCAGAACAACGCCCAGGCCAGGTTAGGCATCGCCAGGATCGCGACCACCCAGTCGTTGAAGAACGCGTCGACCGCTTTGGACAGGCCCATCGCGATGCCGATGACAGTTCCGATCACCATCGCGAGCAGCATGCCGATGCCCAACCGCTGCAACGAGATCCCGAACGTCACGTACATGTTGTGCGGGGCCAGTGTGTCACCGCGCAGCTCGTCGGCCATGAACCCGAACACCTGCCACGGGGTCGGCAGCACATCCACCGCGAACGGCCATATAGTGGTGACCGCCTTGATCGCGGCCAGCCAGAACAGCAGGCAGACAACCGGGAACAGCAGTCGGCCGACCCACGAACTGCGTGTCAACCACCGCCAGCCCTTGCTGAGGGCCGAGGGCCGCTCGTACCCGGCGGCCTTCTCCGGATCGGTGAGCACGCTCATGACTTCAGCTCCCCTCGCCAAGCGAAGAACCGGCGTTCGAGGAATTCGAGCACCACCTTGTCGAGGAACAGCGCGAGGACGTAGAACGCCAGGATCCAGGTGAGGAACTCGTCGAGCCGGAACAATTGTGTGGCGGTGCGCATCTCGAACCCGATGCCCTGGGAGGCCGAGAACACCTCGGTCAGCACCGTCACCTTCCACGCGATCGAGAATCCGAACCGCACGCCGGTGAAGATGAATGGCGCCAGGTGCGGTACGACGATGTGGCGGTTGCGTTTCACCACCCCTACACCGAACGACTTGCCCATGTCGATGAGATCCTTGGGCAGCGTTTTGATGCCTTCCGAGATATTCACGGTGATGAGCGCGAACGTCGTCAGCACGATCGCGATGATGGGCCCGGCCGTGCGGTTACCGAAGATGATCGCCGTGATGAGAGCCCAGATCAGGCCCGGCGTCGTCACGCCGATGGTGACCGCATCCCGGAAGAATCCGTTGAGGAACCGGTTCTGCATGAGGATGCCGATCGCCACGCCCACCACGAAGGCGATTGCGAAACCGACCGCGATCCGCGCCAGCGTGGTGGCGAACGCGCCCGGCACCTCCCCGGTGGCCCAGAGCCGGCCGAAGGTCTCGAACACCGTCGACGGCCCGGGCAGCAACCGCTCGTCCATCAGGTTGCCCGACGCGAGCTCCCAGATGCCGAGGAAGAAGACATACCCCGCGATTCGCCAGCCCCACGTCGTGATGCGGTCTTTTCGCTTTGCCGCGCGGACGATGTCCTCTTCGCTCGTCCGCGCCGGGACGTTCGGGGGTGACTCCAATGTGGTGGACACAAGTCGCCTCTCGTCTATCGATGATTGTTCCGTGTACGGGTCACGAGGTCTTCGCCGCCTCATAACGAGGGGTCGGCGAGTCAGGGGCCAGATAGTTCGCGTTCTCGGGGTTGAGCTGCTTCATCAGGTTCCAGATCTCCGTTTCGGCCGGGATCCAGGCCGGGTCGAGCGCGACCTTGTCGACGAACCAGTTGTTGTCGCCGGACATGAATTCGATGAGCCAGTCGATGTCCTCGGGGCTCTCCACCGAGAAGTGCTGCGGATACTTACGTATCACGTCTGCCTTCTGCTTCTGGAACATGTCGACGCCCTGCTGCCACAGGTCGAGAAACTTGATCGCGAGGTCGGGGTGCGCGTTGTACCACGCCTCGGTCGCGGTGAAGGTGTTGCCCACCACGTGGAGCTGATCGTCGCTGTTCGGCGCGAACTCCTTGTACAGCTGGAAGGGCAGCTCACCTCCGTACATGATCTGCAGTTCGCCCTTGCGCAGCTGGGGCACGGCGGCTTCGGGGATGACGGCTGCGGCTTCGCAGTCACCGCGCAGCAGGTTGGTCGGGTTCACGAAGTGGTCGTTGACGATCAGCTGGAAATCCCCGCCGCCGACGCGGTAGTCCAAGCCGTGCATCTGCTGGGCCAGCACGGTCCAGAAGGCGGTGTTGGAGGTGGGACCGGAGACGCAGATCTTCGAACCCTTCGGGATGTCCTCCAACGTCTCGTACGGATCGCCGGCCCGCTTGAGCATCGGGACCCGCTGGTAGTTGTATTTACCGAAGGTGACGGTCTTGATCCCGGTCTGTTGTTCGAGAACGGGCACCTCTTGCGTGGACATGGAGACGATGTCCCCGTGCCCTCCGGCGAAGTAGGTGAACTCGTCCCACGTCGAGCTGGTCTCGATCCGGATGTTGTTCTCCTGTTCCCACTTGGCCCTGGTGCCCGAATCGGTCAGCAGGTCCCACACCGGATCCGGCGCGAACGCGAACCTGATGACCTGCGGTCCGCCGGTCTCCTGCGGACTGGATCCTCCGCATCCCACGAGCGTCGTCAGCGCAAGCGCCGCGGCCCCAGCCACACACGCCGCCTTCCTGGCCGCTTTGTTGACCTTCACGGTGGTCCTCCTTCATGCACGGCAGATTGTGATGCGTGCCACTCAGTACAGTGCCAGCTTCGGGATTGACCTATGTCGTCGACCGTGAATTTCATCAGCGGTAGGTGTCGCCGCCTGTGACGTGCCGCGGGCCATTGCGCGGCGGTGACGAAAGCCGTGATGTCGGCCGCCGAAATTCGATCCGACCGCCACTGATCCGGATCGTCGACGCCCGTTGACTGGACTTGCCTGTCCCTCGTAACCCGGAGGATCCAATGCGACTCGGTTACTTCGCAATGCCACTACACCCAGCCGGCCGGCCCTGGTCGGAAACCCTGCGCGAGGACCGGGAGGCGGTGATCTTGGCAGACCGCCTGGGCTTTCACGACGCGTTCATCGGCGAGCACCTGACGGATCGACACGAGAACATCACCAACAGCCTGGTGTTTCTCGCAACGCTGATCTCCGACACCCGGCAGATCCGCCTGGGTACCGGGACCACGAACCTGTCACAGCAGCACCCGGTCCTCGTCGCGGCCAACTCGGCGATGTTCGACCACCTCGCCGAGGGCCGCTTCATCCTCGGGATCAGCGCGGGCGCACTCCCCTCGGACGCCGAAGCACTCGGCATCCTCGACCAGGACCGCAACGCGATCTTTGCCGAGGCCATCGATGTGATCACCGCGATCTGGGAATCAGAGCCGCCCTACTCTCTGGTCCGCGAGGGCGGCCGTTTTTCTGTGACGACAGTGAAGACCTACGACCCCGACCTTGGCGTGGGCATACTGCCCAAGACCCTGCAGGAGCCGCGTCCGGAGATCGTGGGCACGGTGGTGGCCCCCTTCTCCAAGGGTGTGATCACCATGGGTGCCCGGGACTTCCACCCTTTATCGGCGAACTTCCTACTGCCGCAGTGGGTCTCCACGCACTGGCCAAACTATGTCCAGGGCAGGGAGTCGGTCGGTGAACGGGCCGATACCGGGGACTGGCGGGTGGCCAGGACCGTGTTCGTGGCCGACGATCCGGCAGTGGCCGAAAGCTACGGCCGCGACGATCCCCGTAGCCCGTACCGCTACTACTACTCCAAGATGCTGACCAAGATGCGCAAGATCGGTCGCCTGGAGCTGTTCAAGACCCACCGCGAACGACCCGACGACGAGGTCACCCTAGACGGTGTTCTCGATCAACTGGTCATCACCGGAACCCCTGAGTCGGTGGCGGACCAGCTGCTGCGGTTCCGGGACGAGGTCGGCGAGTTCGGCGAACTCGTGTACGCCGGGCTCGACTGGGTGGATCCCGATCTTGCACGACGCTCCATGGAGCTCATGGCGGAGAAGGTAATGCCGAAGGTGAATGCGGGTTGATGGCCGAACACGGCTCCGCCGACCGGTTGCCTCTGCCTGCCTCGCTCAGCCCGGAGCAACAACGTGCGGTGGACCGGATAACGTCCGGGCCGCGCGGCGGGCTGTTCGGCCCGTTCGTCCCGCTGTTGCGGGCGCCCGAGTTGATGACCCGTGTGCAGCTCGTCGGCGAATACCTGCGTTTCGAGTCCGAGCTACCGGATCATCTGCGCGAGTTGGTCATTCTGCTCGTCGCGCGTGACTGGGACCAGGACTTCGAATGGGGTCATCACGTTCCGATGGCGCGTGAGGCCGGACTGGGCGAGGACGTCATCGCCGCCGTCGCGGCCCGGGGGGCGCCCACCGGCCCGCCCGACGTGTGCACGTTTTGGCGGCTGGTCATCGAACTCGGGCGCGACCATGCCGTCAGCGACGACACGTTCGCCGACGCGGTGATGGCCGCGGGCGACGTCGCCGTCGTGGAGGCCATTGTGACGGTGGGCTACTACACGACGCTGGCGATGACCATGAACGCCGCGCGCACAACGGTTCCCGACAATTACGAGAGGCTGCCGTGAGAACCCCGCTCGTGTTTCTGCACCCGTTGGGAGCGGACCTGAACTTCTGGACCGAGGTCCGGGCCGAGCTGGGCGGTCGCGACCATATCGCGTTCGACCTGCCCGGTCACGGCTCGGCCGCGACTCTGCCGCGCGGCGCCGGCGTCGCCGCGTTCGCCGATGCGGTCGTCGGCCGGCTCGACCCCGGCACGACGGTGCACCTGGTCGGGATGTCCCTTGGCGGCATCGTGGCCCAGCAGATTGCCTTGGACCGGCCGGATCTCGTCGCATCAGTGGTGTTGGTGGACACGGTGCCGGTGTATCCGGAACCGATGCGCCGGATGTGGCGCGACCGGGCCGCGGTCGCCCGCCGAGGTGAGCTGAAGAGCCTGGTCGAGCCAATGGTCGAAATGTGGTTCACCCCTGAGTTTGGCGCGGCAGGCGACGCACGGGTGATGCGGGCGCGTGAGGTGTTCGCAGGTACCGATCCGGAGGGCTACGCACGCGCGTGCGACCTGTTGGCCGAGGTGGATCTCAGCGATCCCCTTGGCGCGCTGCAAGTTCCGGTTGTGGTGGTGTGCGGGCGTGACGACGCGCAGCCCTTCCGCGACGCAGCGATCCGGATGGCCCGGGCCACCGGTGCGGGCACCGTGAACTGGCTACCGGGCAGGCATGCGTGCGTCGCTGAATCGCCGCGGCAGTTCGCCGATCTGCTCGAAGCCCAGCTGCTCACGCCTGGCCCATAGCGGGCAACAGGCGCACGAGCCGGGCGGCGACCTGCAATTCGGTGCGACGCTCGGCCAGCGGACGCCCGATGAGTTCCTCGACCTTGTGCAGGCGGTTGCGCACGGTGTGTTCGTGCAGTTGGAGGTACTCGGCCGCGGCGACGTGTGAGCCGAACCGGAAGGACGCTTCCAGCGTCTCACGAAGTCGCGCGGCCTCGACCGTGTCCCGCGCGAGTGGGCCGAGTTCGCGTTCGACGAACGTCCTGGCCCGGTCAGGCTCGCGCATGAGCAGGATCTCCAGGCCCACATCGTCGTGGTGCACCACCGCGGGTGCACCCGAGTCGCCCCATGCTGCCCGGATCCGTTCGGCGTCCATGGCCTCTTCCATGCTCTCGCGGAATCCGTCTATGCCGGCACGCGGTCCGCCGAGTGTTGCGACGACTCCGGCCTCCTTGAGCACTCCGTCGAGGGCGTCGAGAACGGCCGGCTTCCACTCCCCGATACGCCCCAGCCAAACCACCGTCGAACTCAGCGTCAGCGGATAGACCAGCGAATGCTGACAGCTGACCGCGGCACGCATGCCGACCGAAAGTTGTGTCGCGGCCCCCTCGGCCAGCGTCGGCAGCAGGACCGCGATATGCCGGCAGCTCAGGTCGTAGGAAAGGATCGCGGTGTCCGATACCGCCAGCGCGTTGCCCTCACCCCGCAGGATCTCCTTCACCAGATTGCGTCGCATGTGAGCACGGGACCGGTTGAGCGCCTCGTAATCGCGTGTGTAGGTCTCGGCCACCTGTGAGGCGACGAAATCCTGGTATCCGAGGATCGTCTGGGTCAGGAGCTGTATCGCCAGCGCGGCCTCGTCGCGGTCGATGTCCCGGTCGATGATCACCCGGCGCAGGAAGCCGATCCAGGCCTCCCACATCGTGAAAAAACTGACCCGATACGACCTTTGCATCGACTTCTGCGGGATCCGCAGTTGTGCCTGCACCGTCGCGAACGACAGCACCTGCTCAAGATAGACATCCTCCAAGGCGATGTCACCCGCGATGACCGATCTCAGGCAGTGCGCGTTGGCGCGGGTACTCGCCGTCAAATGGGCACGAAACTCGTCGTCGCCGATGTGGTTGGGGAAGGCGACGCCCAGGCAGCGTCCGATGATGATGTCGACGAGCGCGTCCACGTCGAACCCGCGCGCGACCTCCTGCACCCAGGAGGGTACGGGCCGCTCGTCCCGCCACAGGTTCAGCGGCGCAGGCATCGCATCGGCTGTCGAGGTCACGGGCGAATTGGTCTCAGCGGTCCGGTGAACGGTCGTCGACATCGAGTAACACCTCGGAGGGTTGTGCGGCGGTGCGACCTGCGTCACACCCTGCCGCGATGGTAGTCGGCGTTCGACGCATCGTGGGTCCGCCTCATCGCACCGTTTCGACCGCGCCGGTATGGGCCGACCGGGTGATCGCCTCGAACGTGCAGGCGTTGGCGACCATCTCGTCGAGCGGGACCGGATAGGGAACTTTCCCCGCCACGGCCATCGCGAAGGTCTCGATGTTCTCGCGCACCGACGAGTGCGGTGGATAGAACTGCGACGTAGCCGGTCGGCCACGCAATTGACGGGTGACGTCCCAGCCCTGCGGCGCCTCGGGGTGTGTCCGGTCACGGATCTCCACCCAGCCCTCTGAGCCGAGCACGGTAACCCGTCCGACGAACGGCGTGGTGAGCACCGCGGTGATCAGCGCGGTCTGGCCTTTTTCGAAAGCCAGCGTGATCGCGAGAGTGTCACCGTTGGCGAATGCGGTTGCCTGCGTGGACAATCGCGCCCACACCTGGGTGGGTCGGCCGAGGATGCTGATCGCGAGATCGACCAGATGGATGCCGGTCGCCGACAACGGACCGACCGGGGCTTCGATCGCCGACAGCCGCCAGTTCTCGGCCGGCAGGTCGAGAAACTTGTCCTGGCTGAAGTTGCCCTCGAAGATCAGCGGCACCCCGAGTTCGCCGTCGGCGATCGCCTGCCGCAGATCGGTCACCGCCGGCTCAAATCGGCGCTCGTGGCCGATACCGAGCTGCAGGCCCGCGGCCTTGATCGCCGCGACCGCCTGCCGGGCGTCCTCCCCCGAACCGCTCAGCGGCTTCTCACAGAAAACATGCTTTCCGTGCGCGGCGGCAGCGATGATCTGCTCGGTGTGAAATTTGTGTGGGGTGCACAGGATCACCGCATCCACGGAGTCGTCGCGCAGGACGTCGTCGAAGCTGTCGTGAACATCGGCGACATACGGACGCGCCGCGGCGCGCGCGTCGGCACTGATGTCGACCCCGGTCACCACCCGGACGTCGTGACTTCCGGACAGGTCGCGGACGACCTTGCCACCCCACCATCCGAGTCCCACAACGGCTGCATTGATCACATCGAACAGTCAAGGGCCCAGCCGACGCTCGTGCATTGTCGTCGAACGTGAACTTCGCGGCCCGGCGTGTCGGAATCCGTCACCGATCAACCCAGCCGTGTCCCCATGCGCCATCGACCCCCGCCCAGATTCACGAAGTCCGTGAGTGATTGCCGGGCGTCGCGCCCGTTCAATTGAGGGCGACAGTGCAACGACAGGAGATGCTCGTGACCCAGGACTATGTGACCACCGGGGGTGGGGTCGACACGGACCTGTTCCGGCATGTCGCCGGCCACCTGGCAAGTGGCGTGACCGTCGTGACGACCCGGGCCGACGGCCGTGACTACGGTATGACCGCCAGCTCGGTCACCTCGCTGTCGATGGAGCCGCCGATGATGCTGGCGTGCATCAACAATGCGGTGCCCACGGCCGCCGCGATCGAGCGCAGCGGGCGCTACACCGTCAACGTCCTGGGCCAGTCACACGCCGATCTCGCCCACCAGTTCGCCGCTCCCCGACCGGACAAGTTCGCCGGGGTGCCGATCGAACGCGGGATCGCGGACGTGGTGATCCTGTCCGATGCGATCGCCGCACTCGAATGTGAGGTGACCGAACAGGTGGTCGGGGGAACGCATTCGGTGTTCTTCGGGTTCGTGGTGTCCGCGACGGCAAGTGACGGCGCTCCCCTGACCTACTTTCGGGGCGGCTTCGGCAGATTCGAGTTCGAGCGGAACGACAGTGCCTACTCGCGGGCCCGCGACATGGTGCTCAGCCGAGTGTTCACCGCCGAGCAGGTCGTCACCGTCGACGAACTCGCCGACCGTCTCGAAGGGGACCGGGCGCAGGCGTTCTACGCGCTCACCCGGCTCGCGGCAGACGGGTTGGTGTTGCGCGACCCGCAACGCGGCTATGTCATCGCGCCGTTCGACATCAAGACCTCCGACTCCACGTTCGAGGCGCGGCTCGCGATCGAGCTCGGAGTCATCGACTGCGTCGGCGATCAGGCCGACCCCGGGCAGCTCGCGATCGCGCGCCACCACCTCGAGACGATGTCGCGGCACCTCGTCGGTGACCGGTTCGAGGATTTCCACGCCTACCTCGACGCGAACTACGCGTTCCACGAAGCGATCGTCGCGTTGTCCGGTAACCCGTTGCTGATCGCAGCGTTCGGGTCGCTGAGCATCAAGAACGTCATGATGCGCAGCTTCGGAAACACCGCCCAGTCGTCGACCGCGTTCCTCGCCGCCCAGCGCGACCTGCTCGAGGCACTCGAGCGCGGCGACCGCGTGGGCGCCCGAGAAGCCGCACGAAACTACTGTGAGCTCGCCAAAGCCCGCACCCGCCAGCTCCTCTCGCTCACCGGTGGGCTGTTCTAGGCCAGCCGGGTGATCTCCACGACGACGTCGAGGTCGGTGGACCCCTCGCCGGAGTAGATTCCCTTGAGCGGGGCCACATCCGAATAGTCGCGCCCCACCCCGACACTGACGTACTGCTCGTTGATCTCGCTGTCGTTGGTGGGGTCGTAGTCCCACCAGCCGCCGGTCCACGCCTGCACCCAGGCGTGGCTCTGGCCGTCGATGGTGTCGCCGATCGCCGCCTCGCCTTGGGGATGCAGATACCCCGACACGTATCGAGCCGGAACACCCATGCCGCGCAACATGATCAACGACAGGTGCGCGAAGTCCTGGCACACACCCTTACCCTCGCGCAGCGCGTCGAGCCCCGACGAGTGCACGCCCGTGGTACCCGCGACGTAATCGAGTTCGCTGCGCACCCACTGCGCGGCCGCGATCACCGCCTCGAACGGGTCGTGCTCTTTCGCGATGCTCCTACCGACACGCTCGATGCGCTTGCTGCGCGGCGTGTAGTGCGTGGGGCTGAGCACCTCGTCGAACCGGTCGATCACGGCCTCGGACCGCAGATCGTCCCAGCTGACCTTCTCCTCCGGTTTCTCACCGACCTCGGTCTCGACCACCGAGGACGACGTGACCTCCAGTTCGGTGTGCGGGGCGTGCAGGTCGAACGCCGTCACCGCGGTACCCCAATAGTCGACATACCGGTAGGACCTGGTGGCCGGGACGGTCTCCACGCGGTTGAGGATCACGTTCTGACGCGAGTCCGAACGTGGTGTCAGCCGAACCTCGTTGAAGGACGCGGTGACCGGTGACTTGTAGGCATAGCCCGTCGAGTGCACCACGCGCATACGCCACATCTAGATCTCACCTTCCTCGATGACGAGCGCGTCCCCGCGCCCCGCGTCGGTCCAGGCCACCCAGGGTGCCGAGTAAAAGTACTGCTGCGCCAATGCTTCTCCGATGTCACGGCAGGTTTTCTGCAGATTGGCCAGGCGGATCTCCAACGACTCCAGCAGCGCCCCCGGCTGCAGGAACTCCAGCTCACTGCGGGCCCGGCCCAGCAGCCGCTGCGCCTCGTCGGTGGCGCCGAGACGATTGTGCGGCCGGTTGAGCAGCTCGTCGAGGTTGTGCTCGGCCAGACGCAACGAATGGAAGATCGACCGCGGGAACAACCGGTCGAGCATCATGAACTCGACCACCCGCCCGGCGTCGAGCACACCGCGGTAGGTCCGCAGATAGGTGTCATGCGCACCGGCAGAACGCAGCAGCGTCACCCACGCCGGCGACGACGCGCTGTCGCCCACCCGGGACAGCAGCAACCGCACAGTCATGTCGACGCGCTCGATCGCGCGGCCCAGCACCATGAACCGATAGCCGTCGTCGCGGCTCAACGTCGAATCGGCCAGGCCGGCGAACATCGCCGCGCGGCCCTCGACATACGACAGGAACTCGTGCGGCCCAAGACGTTTGGCGGCCCGCTCGCGCTCGGCGAGCGCGTTGTACGTCGTGTTGAGGCACTCCCAGATCTCGGTGGAGGTCACCTCACGGGCGCCGCGGGCATTCTCCCGGGCCGCCGAGATGGCATCGACGATCGACGCGCCGCCATATGTGCCACGGCTGAACGCGACGATGTCGGTCAGCGACCACACGTCGAGGCGGTCGGTGGGCGGCTCGATCCCCAAGACCCGCAGCAACGTTCGCGACGCCTGATCCGGGTCGACGCTGGAATCCTCCAGCAGTTGGTGCACCGTCACATCGAGAATGCGGGCGGTGTCGTCCGCCCGCTCCACATAGCGGCCGATCCAGTACAACGATTCGGCATTGCGCGCCAGCATCGGAACCCCCTACTGCTGCTGTTGCTGCTGGGACGAGTTGTCGGCGGCGGCCTCGCTCTTGGGCCCCCTGGCGGATTTCGGCAGCGCCCGCACCACCTCCGCGGCCGCCAGTTCACGGTCGGCGACCGAGGCCCGCGACGCCAGCACCCAGGTGTCCTTCGACCCGCCACCCTGGCTGGAGTTCACCACCAAGGACCCCTCCGGCAACGCGACCCGGGTCAGCCCGCCGGGCAGCACCCACACGTCGTCACCGTCGTTGACCGCAAACGGGCGCAGGTCCACGTGGCGCGGCACCAATTTGTTGTCGATCTGGGTGGGCACGGTCGACAACTGCATCACCGGTTGAGCGATCCAGGCCCGCGGATCGTTGCGGATCTTCTTGGCGACCGCCTGCAGTTCCTTCGGTGCGGCGTCCGGGCCGAAGACGATTCCGTACCCGCCGGACCCCTCGACCGGTTTGATGACGAGTTCGTCGATGCGGTCGAGGACCTCCTCGCGCTCGTCGTCGAGCCAGCAGCGGTAGGTGTCGACGTTGGCGAGCACCGGCTTCTCACCGAGGTAGTACTCGATGATCGTCGGCACGTAGGTGTACACCAGCTTGTCGTCGCCGACGCCGTTGCCGACCGCGCTGGAGATCACGACATTGCCCGCGCGTGCCGCGTTGAGCAGGCCCGCGACGCCGAGCACCGAATCCGGGCGGAACTGCATCGGGTCGAGGAACGCGTCGTCGATGCGGCGGTAGATGACGTCGACCTGCCGCTCCCCCTCGGTGGTGCGCATGTAGACGACGTTGTCGCGGCAGAACAGGTCGCGACCCTCGACCAGCTCCGCACCCATCTGCCGGGCCAGCAGCGAATGCTCGAAGTACGCCGAGTTGTAGACACCCGGGGTCAGCACGACGACCGTGGGATCGGCGACGTTGGTGGGTGCAGCGTTGCGCAGCGCCCGCAGCAGGTGCGACGAGTAGTCGCCGACGGCGCGCACCCGGTGGGTGGCGAACAGGTTGGGGAAGACCCGGGCCATGGTGCGCCGGTTCTCCATCACATAGGACACCCCCGACGGCGACCGCAGGTTGTCCTCCAGCACCCGGAAGTCACCCTTGTCGTCGCGGATCAGGTCGATGCCCGCGACGTGGATGCGCACCCCGTTGGGCGGGACGATGCCGGCGGCCTCGCGGTGGAAATGCTCACAGGAGGTGACCAACCGGCGCGGGATCACCCCGTCGCGCAGGATCTCCTGCTCGCCGTAGATGTCGTCGAGATACATCTCCAGCGCCTTGACCCGCTGCCGGATGCCCCGCTCCAGTCGCGACCACTCGGCCGCCGAGATCACCCGAGGGACCAGGTCGAGCGGGAACGGACGCTCCTGACCCGACAGTGAGAACGTGATGCCCTGATCGGTGAAGGCGCGGCTGAGCGCGTCGGCGCGGGCCTGGAGTTCGGAGGCGTCGGAGGGAGCAAGCTCGGCGAAGATGCCCTTGTACGGTCCGCGGACGTTGCCGGACGCGTCGAACATCTCGTCGAAGGCCTTCCGGTAGTGGCCCAGCTTGTTGTAGCCGTCGAACACGCCCCGGTGTTTGACGCGCGCGGTGGAACCGGTCGCGGTGCGCGATGGCCGCGCGGTCTCGGTCGGTAAGGCTTTCTCGGTTCCTCGGGTTCGGGTTCGAGTTGGGGCGTCCATCCACAACATGCTGCACCACCCGTGCGGTTTTTGCCCGGCCAACGCAAACCCCGTTTCGGCAGGCCAACGCGGGGTTGCGGTGGTATCGAAGTGGGGGTACCCGCGCACGGCGGCCGGGCCGCCGATCGCCATTTTGGGGGTTCGGGGGCCTCACTGGTACCCTGAACAGTCGCTGCCCACAGTGCGGGCGGACCCACAGACTTCGGTAACCCCAGCTAGAGATTCAGAAGGAACTTCTTCGTGGCCAACATCAAGTCGCAGATCAAGCGCATCCGCACCAACGAGCGTCGTCGGCTGCGTAACCAGTCGGTGAAGTCGTCGCTGCGTACGGCGATCCGTGGCTTCCGCGAGGCCGTCGAGGCCGGCGACAAGGACAAGGCATCGGAGTTGCTGCACGCCACCAGCCGCAAGCTCGACAAGGCCGCCAGCAAGGGTGTCATCCACCGGAACCAGGCCGCCAACAAGAAGTCGGCGCTGGCCGTGGCCTTCAACAAGCTCTGATCTTCCAGCAGTAAACGGGTTCTACCCGGCGGCGAGCTGCGCCACCTGGCGCACCGCCGCCTCCAGGGCGTAGTCCGCATCCGCGGCTACGCCCTTCACGTCTGCATTGAGCGCCGCCACCACCTTCATCGCCTCGGCGACGGATTCCCGCGACCAGCGCCGCGCCTGCTTCTGCGCCTTCTGCACCCGCCACGGTGGCATCCCGAGTTCCCCGGCGAGCCGGTACGGATCGCCCGACAGCGGCCCCACCCGCGCGATGGTGTGCACAGCCTCGGCCAACGCGTCGGCCAGCACCACATGCGGCTCCCCCGCGAGCATCGCCCAGCGCAGCGCCTCGGCCGCCCCGGCCACATCCCCGACGACGGCCTTGTCGGCGATGTCGAAGCCCTTCACCTCGGCCTTGCCGCTGTGATACCGGCGCACCGCGGCGACGTCGACCTCACCGGCGGTGTCGGCGACCAGCTGTGAACACACCGCGGCCAGTTCCCGGATGTTGGATCCGACCGCGTCGAGCACTGCGGAGACCGTGTCGTCGGACACCTTGGCGCGCAGCCTGCGGAACTCGGAGCGGACGAAGTCCGCGCGCTCGGCCGGCTTGGTGATGCGGGCGCACGGATGCACCTCGGCGCCGATCTTCTTCAGCTGATCGGCCAGCGCCTTGGCGCGCCCGCCACCGGAGTGGATGACCACCAGCACGGTTCCCGGCGGCAGGTCGGCGGCCGCCGAGGCGATGAGCGCGACGGCGTCCTTGCCTGCCTCAGCGGCGGCCTCCAGCACGACCAGACGCTCCTCGGCGAACAGCGACGGGCTGAGCAGTTCGGCGAGCTCGCTGGTGCTCACCTCGCCCGCGCGCAGCCGGTCCACCGGCACGTCGTCGGAGCCTGCGCGCTTGCGAATGTCCCGCAGGATGGCGCCAACGGCGCGCTCCACCAGCAGCTCCTCGTCACCCAGCACCAAGTGCAGCCCGTCGGTCACGCCCATGATGGTGTCATGTCGGCCCGACACCGCCGACAACCTGGCCTGCCACCGTCCACGCCAGCAGCACGAGCGCCGCCCCGGCCAGCGCCCGGCGTACCCAGCGGCTGCGCCACAACACCGTCAACGCGATGCCCGAGACCGCCACGAGCAGCACACCGGCCCATCCGGACGGGGTCGGCACCGTCGATCCGGGCACGCCCGACGCCCACCGCGCCACCGACAACAACCACCACAATTCGGGCCCGGTGAACCGGATCAGCAGCCCCGCCCCGGCCGGCCACACCGCCGCGAGCGCCGCGGCCGCGGTACCGAGCACCGTGATCGGCGGGATCACCCCGGCCACCGCGAGATTGGCCGCCACGGCGACCACACTGAACCGGCCGGAGATCCCCGCCACGAGCGGTGCCGTGACCAACTGTGCGGCGGCTGCCACGGCGACGGCGGCGGCGAGGGTGCGCGGCCAGCCCCTGGCCTCCAGCCGACGCGCCCAGGCCGGGGCGATGACGACGATCGCCGCGGTGGCGCACACCGACAACGCGAACCCGACGTCGACGGCGAGTTCGGGCGCGGCGATCATCAGCACCAGCACACTCGCGGCCAACGCCGGAATGGCCTGCCGCCGCCGGTGGGTCACGATCGCCAGCAGCGTGACCGCGCCCATGACCGCGGCGCGCAACACGCTCGCCGACGGTTGCACGACGACGACGAACCCGATCAGGCCCAGCAGTGCGAGGGCGACCGCGGCGCGCGGGCCGACGAGGACCGCGGTCAGCAGCAGGGTCCCGCACACGATGGTCACGTTGGCGCCGGACACGGCGGTCAGATGGGTCAGACCGCTCGCCCGGAACTGCGCGGTGGTCTGCGCGCTGACGGTGCTGGTGTCGCCGAGGACCAGGCCCGGCAGGATCGCGGCCTGGTCGGCGGGCAGCACCAGGCGTGCGGTGTCGGCAAAGGCCGTTCGGATGCGTTGTGCGCCACGCTGAATCGCCGACGCGTCGCCGATCGCCGGATCACCGCGCGCGGAGAGCACCGCCACGGTGAGATCGGCCCTGGTGGGCCGCGACAGCGCGGCGCGGAAACCGACCGGGCTGCCCGGCATCACCGCGCCGAACCGACCCGACGCGAACACCATCACGCGTCCGGACACCGCAACACCGTCGAGTTCGGTGAGCGCGGCCCGGAACATCAGGCGGCCACCGCGGGTGAGCCGTGGCGCCTCACCGACGACCACGCGGACCGTCGCGGCCCCACCGTAGCGGTCGGCCACCGGGTGCTCACGAATCTGGTTGACCCGCAACCCGACCGCCACTGCGAAGCCCGCTCCGGTCAGCGCGACGGCGATCACCACGGCCGCGGTGCGGGCCGGCCCGGCCCACCGGCTGACCGCGGCGGTGAGCAGCGTCGCGGCGAGCACCACGAGTACCGATCCCGCGATGTACCAGACGATCCCGGCGGCCGTGACCGTCCACGCGGTGAGCGCGGCGGGCACCAGGCGAAGGTCGAGGGGTTCGGCGTCGGTCATACCCGGACCAGCCCGCGCAGCTTCTCCAGCCGGGCCGGGCCGATCCCGTCGACCTCCCCCAGTTGGTCGACACCGGCGAACTGTCCGTTGGCGTTTCGCCATGCCACGATGGCCTCCGCGGTGACCGGTCCGATGCCGGGCAGGGCGTCGAGTTGCTCGACGGTCGCGGTGTTCAGGTCGAGCGGACCGGACGGTTCCGGCGCGCCGCCGCTCGCCGCGGGCTCGGCGGTACCTGCCGCACCCGCGGCAGGACCCGAGACCGAACTTCCCATGGTGGTCGGCTGCCCCGCGGGCGCGGCGATCCCGACGACGATCTGCTCACCGTCGGCGACCCGCCGCGCCATGTTGAGCCCGATCAGATCGGCACCGTCGAGCGCACCGCCCGCGGCCGTGAGCGCGTCGGCGATCCGCGCCCCCGACGACAACGTGACCAGACCGGGCTTGTGCACCAGGCCCACCACGCTGACCACCACGGGCCCGGCCGCGGCACCCGGGGCACCCTCGGTGGTGGGAGCCGCCGACGAAACCATCTGCACGGGAGGAAGGTTCGCCGATACGACGGGCGCCGGGCGGTCGCGCAGCACGACGAACACGGTGATCAGCACCGCCAGCACGCCGAGCGCTCCCAGGGCGAGGACGCCGACCCGCCCGGGATCGGCCCGGATCGCCGTCAGCCACGCGGGCCGCTGCCCCTCGGTGGTGTCGGGCAGCCATTTCGACAGCGCGGTGTCGGGGGCCGCGCCGGAGTCCGTCTCGGTGGAATCATCGGCGTCGTCGTCGGACCCGAGTCTGCGGCGGAGCCGCTGCACAGGGAGTTCGGTACCCATGCCCGCGACGGTAGGCCCGGCACAGGACCGTTCCGGGTCGCCGCAGGCGCCCCGGAACGGTGGCTGTGGATGAAATCAGGTCTGGGGATGACGACCGGTATGTCAGGCGGCGTGCTTCCCGGTCTTGTTCCTGTGTGACTGCTTCTCCGACGACTTCTCGGACTTCTTCTCCGACGTCTTCTCCGACTTCTCGGACTTCTCCGTCGACTTCGCCGTCGACTTCTTGCTCGACCCGTCCGAGGTGTCGCGCGACGCGCCCGCGTCAGCCGTATCGGAGTCCTTGCTGGTCTTGGTCGGCGAGCCGGTCAGCGACCTCAGGGCGCGTCCGAGGTCGGACACCGCCTGGCGGATCGGGCGCGGCTTGGTGGAGGGTTTGCCGACCGTATCGGTGGGAGCTTCGTCTGCGGTCACCGAGTCGGCCTGCGTCGCTTCGGTTTGCGGACCGGCCTTTTCGGTTGCCTCTTCCGCCTTCGGCTCCGCCTTCTGCACTGCCGTCAGAGCCGCCACCGACGGTGTGGCGTCGAGGTTGACGGTCCGTGACTCGGCGGGGCCGCCGGCGGCGTCGCGGATGTTGGTGGCGGCGGTCTGCACGGAATCGGTGATGATCTTCGACGCGGTCTGCAGCACGTCGCCGGCCTGCTGCACGGCTGCGGACAAGGCCCGCACCGGGTCGCCGGAACGCGCGAGTTCCTGTGCGGCGGCGTCGGCGGTCTGCACGACCCCGAGCAGCACCAGCTCACCGGCCTGGAACGCGACGGCGGCAAAGACCTTGATGGCCTCGACGGCCACGACCTCGGGCAGCGTGCGCGCGCCCGTCTCGGTGGGCACCGGCACGCCGGGTCCGGGCAGTGGCTGGTTGAGCCCGTCGAGGATGGTCTGGCGTGCCGTGTTGATGGTGTCGGGCAGGCCGGCCGGATCGGCCAGTGCCGCACCGACGCGCAGCAGCTGCACCACGGCGATCTCCAGGGTGTTGAACGCCTTGGGGACGACGCGGTCGACGTCGTTGAGGATGATGCCCTCGGCGGCGGCGTTCGCCGGACCCGTGATCGATGCGGCGGCCGCGCCGATCGCGCGGGTCAACGATCCCGTGCGGCCCAGCGAGTCCACGAACGCCACCGGCGACAGCGCCGCCCCCACCGGAACGGTGACCAGACCCTGCACGGCGAACGGGCAGATCACGCTGCAGTACAGCGCCTGGTTGCGCAGGAAGGCCAGCGGGAGCGCGCCCAACGCGGGCGTCGCGGTCAGCTCGACCGGTGCGCTGACCAACCGGGGAACGTGCAGGTCCGGTGGTGGTGCCAGCACCGGCGCAACGACGGCCGCACCGACCGCGGCGGCAGTGATCGTGGACAGAACTGCGGAGTGTGCGCGCGCATACATTTCGGGTCCCCTGCTGGTGTGGTCGGAAATCCTGCCCTATGGACACGCGCGCTGTCCCCGAAAAGTTCAGGACAGTCCCGAGAAGTCAAGGACGATGCGTCCGCGCAACCCGCCGGCCTCCAGCAGGCGGTGGGCTTTCGTCGCCTCATCGGCAGGCAGGACATCGGCGACCCGCAGCGTCAGGACGCCGTTCTCGGCCTGGCGGCCCAACGTGGCGAGCCCCTCGGTGTCGGTGAGGCGGTCGGGCACCATCACCGGGATCACCCGGATGCCGCGCTCGGCCGGCCCACTCCAACCGCGCAGTTCGATCAGCGTCCCGCCGTCGGCGATCGCCCCGAGCACCTCGGCTTGCTGATGGGACGCGTCCACCAGGCCCACGACACCGTCGGGGGCCACCGCACGGATGCCTGCCGCCACGTCCGCGCCGCGCTCCACCACATGGTCGGCGCCGAACCCGCGGACGAGTTCCGCGTCGTGCGGTGCGGCGTCGGCGATCACGCGCAACCCGTCGGCCTTGGCGAGTTCGACCGCATAACCACCGACGGCACCGGCCGCACCGGTCACCGCGACCGTCGCCCCGGCGGGCAGCCCCAGCGTGTCGAGCGCCAGGCGCGCCGTCATGGCGTTCATCAGCAGGGTGGACGCGGCCGGGAAATCGGCATTCGCCGGGGCGGGCACCACCGAAGCCGCGGGCACCACGATCTGCTCGGCGTAGGCGCCGCCGTGCTCACCGACGAACAGCACCAACGCGATCACCCGTTGGCCCACGTGCAGCCGGTCGTCGCAGCCAAGACCGATCTGGTCGATGACACCGGCGGCATCCATGCCGGGGATGAAGGGCGGACGCCGATCCTGCAAGCGGACGGCGTGACCGCCCGTGCGCAGCATGACGTCGGTGGGGCTCACCGCCGCTGCGTGCACCCGGATACGGACCTCGCCCGGGCCGGCCTGCGGCTCGGGAAGATCGATTACCTGAAGAACCTCCGGACCACCGTATTCGTATACACCAATGGCTTTCACGCCTCTAGACAACTCGAGGCACCGGGCCGCCATTCCGCACGGGATCGTTCGCTGTCGTGCGGTCGAGGAAGCGCAGCAGCTCGACCGGGAACGGCACCACCACCGTGGAGTTCTTCTCGGCAGCCACTTCCACCACCGTCTCCAGGAACCGTAACTGCAGCGCCGCCGGCTCACTGCCCATGACATCGGCCGCCGCAGCGAGCTTCTCGGACGCCTGCAGTTCGCCGTCGGCGGTGATGACGCGGGCCCGCCGTTCCCGTTCGGCCTCGGCCTGTCTGGCGATCGACCGCTTCATCGAATCCGGCAGCACCACGTCCTTGATCTCGACGCGGTCGATGTGGATACCCCACCCCACCGCGGGGTTGTCGATCAGCAGTTCCAGGCCCTGGTTGAGCCGCTCGCGGTTGGACAGCAGGTCGTCGAGGTTGCTCTTGCCGATGATCGACCGCAGCGACGTCTGCGCCACCTGCCCGACGGCCGACATGTAGTCCTGGACATCGACGACCGCGCGCACCGGGTCGATGACCTTGAAGTAGATGACGGCGTCGACGCGCACGGTCACGTTGTCGCGGGTGATGCCGTCCTGAGCGGGGATCGGCATCGTGACGATCTGCATGTTGACCTTCTGCAACCGGTCCGCGATGGGGATCAGCATGGTCAGGCCGGGCTGCCGGATGCGGTCGCGGACCCGGCCGAACCGGAAGACCACGCCTCTTTCGTACTGCTTCACCACCCGGATGTTGCGGACGCACAGCCAGGCCAGCGTGACCGCGGCGGTTGCCGATATCCCGAGCGAATAGAGCATGTCCATGATTCGCCTCGATCCATGGAATCCGGGTCGTGGCGCGTTCGCGCCATGACTCGATTGTGCGCCCGTCCGCCGCCGGCTCGCAGGCGATCGCGGGCCGAGAAGAGCTACCGAGAGGCTACGAGGAAGGCTGGTTCTCGGCCTCGACCGACACCACCACACCTACGGCCCCGCCACCGACGTGCACCGCGAGCACCGGACCCATCCCGGAGATCTCCAGTGAGCGCAGCGCGGGCAGTCGCTCGGTGAGCCGTTCGCCGATCTCCTCGGCGGCGTCGGGGTTGTCGACGTGGTGCACGACGACGCCGACGGGCCGGTCACCGGCCTCCTCGAGCACCTGCTCGACGAGGGCGGCGTGCGCCTTGGAGGCGGTGCGGATGCGCTGCGAGAGCACCAGACGGCCGTCGATGTCCAGGCGCAACAACGGTTTCAACGCCAGCGCGGTGCCCAGCCAGGACGCCGCGGTGCCGATCCGGCCGCTGCGCCGTAGGTTGTCCAGACGGTGCACCACGATGAACGCGTGGGACCGTTGCGCGGCCGATCGGGCCGCCGCCTCCACCTCGTCGAGGGTCGCCCCGGAGTGGGCCGCGCGGGCCGCGGCCAACGCGGCGAATCCGACGCCCATCGCCGCCGACCGCGAGTTGACCACCCGCACCGCGTGACCGAACTCGCGCGCGGCCGACGCCGCCGAACTGTACGTGCTCGACAGCGCGGCCGAGATGTGAACGGCGACAACGCCGTCGCCGCCGCTGTCGGCGAGTGCCCGGCGATACACGTCGGCGATCTCGGTGGGCGTCGCCCCCGAGGTTGTCACCCTGGGCCGGTCATGGATGTCGGACGGCACATCGTCGACACCGTCGCGCAGGTCGCTGTCGCCGTCGAGGACGTGCAACGGGATCTGCCGGATCCCCCACCGTTCGCGCAACTCGCCACCCAGCCGCGACGACGAGTCGGTAACCACCACCACCGCCATGTCAGTTGGCGGAATCCTGTTGTGTCACACCGGCTTCGGCAAGACCTTTGAGCATCAGTTCGGCGACGGCGCGGTGCGCCTCGAAGTTCCAGTGGATCCCGTCAGGGTTGCCACGTCCGCCCAACACCTCTTCGGCGACGGCGGCCTTGAGATCCACCAGGGGCACGTTGTGCTCCTCGGCCCACGCCCGGATCGCCCGCGCCGTCGGTTCGCGGCCATGGTGCGCCCTGCCGTAGGTGTCGGCGATGTGCACCGACGGCAACGAGGCCACCACCGGGATACCGGGCCGGTTGAAATCGATGGCGTTGCGGGTCATTTCGAGATATTCGACCGTCACATGCGGTGGCAACGCGGCCCGCGCGATCGGCGACAGCCGCGGCTGCACCCAGCCGTAGGCGTCGCGCACCCACCGCCGCAACCGCGGCGGCCGCACGTAGCGGATCAGCTCCCGCAGCGCGGTGGGCAGCGGCGACGGCAACGAGTCCATGCCGCTCGTCGCGAAGATCACCGCACCCGCCCGCGGCAGGGCCGCCCAGGACCGGGGATCCTGCGTCGCGGCCCACCACACGTCGCGGCAGGTCCAGCCGATCCGCCCGATCAGTTCGACGTCCCAGCCCAACTGCTCACCGACGATGTTGGGCCAGATCCGTGGATCGTCGGCGGGCAGGCCACCCGTCGGCCCGAAATACGACAACGAGTCGGCGAACACCAGCAGGGTGGCCCGCTCAGAGGACATCGTTGGCCACCTGCGCCGAGGCGTTCCACACGTCGAGCCGCCAGCGGATGTCGGCGAACTCCGCGTCGTCGGCCGAATGTCCGGACAGCTGCACCCAACTCGCGTTGCCCATACCGCCCAGCACCGGCCAGTTGTCCACCGGCAGCCCGAGCAGCCCGGCCGTCAACGCCGCGATCAACCCGCCGTGGGCGACCAGCACCACGGGACGCTCCGACCCGGCACCCGGCCGGTCCAGCCCCCATTCGGCCTGCTGCTCGACGAGTTCGACCACGAGCGGCAGGCTGCGTTCGGCGACGTCAACCCGGCTCTCACCGCCGTGGGGTGCCCACCGGGCGTCGTCGCGCCAGGCCAGCCGGGCACCCGGTGCCGCGGCGTCGACCTCGAGATGGGTCAGGCCCTGCCAGTCCCCCAGGTGCGTCTCACGCAGCCGCTTGTCCACGGCGACCGACACCCCGGCCCGGTTGCCGAGCGTCTCTGCGGTGTCCAGCGCCCGCCGCAGATCCGACGAGACGATCAGCAGCGGCTGCCGCTTGGCGAGCACCTCGGCCGCCGCGGCGGCCTGATCGCGGCCGAGATCCGACAGATCGGTGTCGAGCTGGCCCTGCATCCGGCTGCCCGCGTTGTACTCGGTCTGGCCGTGACGCAGCATCACCAGGCGACGCACCCTCATCACTGCCTCATTCCTGCGGCTCCGCGCCATCGGCGGCGATCTGGTGATCCAGGTCGACGGGCACCAGCGGGCAGTCCTTCCACAACCTGTCCAGCGCGTAGAAGTTGCGCTCGTCCTGATGCTGGATGTGAACCACGACGTCGATGTAGTCGAGCAGGGTCCAGCGCCCCTCGCGGGTGCCCTCGCGCCGGGCCGGCTTGTAACCGGCCAGCCGCATCTTCTCCTCGACCTCGTCGACGATGGCGTTCACCTGACGCTCGTTGGACGCCGAGGCGATCACGAAGCAGTCGGTGATGACCAACTGACCCGACACGTCGATGACCACCACGTCGTCGGCCAGTTTCGCGGCGGCCGCCTTTGCCGCCACGGTCGCCATCTGGACGGCCTCGTCCGTCGCGGTCATCGCACTGTCTCCTTGTTGTTCTTGTCGTCCTGGTGCGCGTCCTTCGCACCCGCGGCGTACAGACCGCGTTTGGCCACGTACTGCACCACGCCGTCGGGCACCAGGTACCAGATGGGTCGCGACTCCTCGGCACGCTTGCGGCAGTCGCTCGACGAGATCGCCAGCGCCGGGACCTCGACCAACGACAACGCGTCGGGCGGCAGTTCGCGCATCGCCTCAAGGATGTGCTTGCCGTCGAGCTCGTAGCCGGGCCGGCTCACGCCGACGAACTTGGCCATCGAGAACATGTCCTCCCAGTTCTGCCAGGACAGGATCGACCCCAGCGCGTCGGCGCCGGTGATGAAGTACAGATCCGCGTCCTGGTTGAGATCCCGCAGATCGCGCAAGGTGTCCTTGGTGTAGGTCGGTCCGCCGCGGTCGATGTCGACCCGGCTGACCGAGAACCTGGGGTTGGATGCGGTCGCGATGACGGTCATGAGGTAGCGGTCCTCGGCCGCGCTGACCCGCCGGTGGTGCTTCTGCCACGGTTCGCCGGTGGGGACGAACACGACCTCATCGAGGTCGAACAGGTCAGCGACCTCGCTCGCCGCGACCAAGTGCCCGTTGTGGATGGGATCGAACGTCCCACCCATCACGCCCAGCCTGCGCCGTGTTGCCACGAATAGCGAGCTTACGGCAGCGTCGGTAGCAGCCCGTCGATCACCGCGGCCAGCTGCTTGGCCGAGCGGCACTCGTGCATCGGGATGATGTCCTGGTATTTCGGCGCCGCCGAGTCGCCGCTGCCCCACAGATGCTTGGGCTCCGGGTTGAGCCAGTGCGCGTGGCGGCTGGCGGCCACCATGCGCGCGAGCAATTCGGTCTGCGGGTTGCGGTAGTTGTTGCGCCCGTCGCCCAGCACCAGTAACGAACTGCGCGGTGAGAGCGCATCGGGGTACTTGTCCAGGAACGACACGAACGCGTGGCCGTAGTCGGAGTGCCCGTCGCGGGTGTACACCCCGGCCTCGCGGGTGATGCGCTGCACGGCGACCGCCAGGTCGGCCTCGGGCCCGAACAGGTCCGTCACCTCGTCGGTGGTGTCGATGAAGGCGAACACGCGCACCCGGGAGAATTGCTGGCGCAGCGCCGAGACCAGCATCAGGGTGAAGTGGCTGAAACCGGCCACCGAACCGGACACGTCGCACAGCACGGCCAGCTCGGGCCGGGCCGGATGCGGCTTCTTGAGCACCACGTCGATCGGCACCCCGCCGGTGGACATGGATCTGCGCAGCGTCTTGCGCAGGTCGATCTCCCCCGCGCGGGCCCGCCGCCTGCGCGCCGCCAGCCGCGTGGCCAGGGTGCGGGCCAGCGGCTGCACGGTCTTGCGCATCTGCCGCAGCTGCTCACCCGAGGCGCGCAGGAACTCGACGTTCTCAGCCAGCTGCGGCACGCCGTACATCTGGACGTGCTGACGGCCCAGCTGCTCGGCGGTGCGGCGCTTGGTCTCGTTCTCGACCATCTTGCGCAGTTGGGTGATGCGCTGGGCGGCCAGCGCCTTGGCGATCTCGGCCTGCGTGGGCGTCGGTTCGTCGCCGTAGGGCGCGAGCAGACCCGCGAGCAGACGACCCTCCAGATCGTCGAGGCTCATCGCCTTGAGGGCCTGATACGACGAGTACGACGGTCCCCGGCTGGAGTTGTAGCGGCCGTAGGCCTCCACGATCTGCGCGATCAGCCCCGCCAGCCGGTCGTCGAGGTCGGCCAGATCCTCGTTGTCGGCAAGCATCTGCACGAGCATCTCGCGCATCGCCTCGATGTCCTCGTCGGGCAGCCGCGGAGTCTGGTCGGCGGCGTCGGAGTCGTCGGCGGAATCCTCGTCGAGGATCGTGCGCGCCCCCAGCGCGGCAGGGAAGAACAGGTCGAACAGCGCGTCGTAGGTGTCGCGGTGGTCGGCGCGACGCAGCACCGCGCAGGCGATGCCCTCGCGCAGCGCCTCACGGTCACCGAGGCCCAGCACCGTCATCACCCGGCCCGCGTCCACCGTCTCCGAGGGACCGACCGGGATACCTTGCCCGCGAAGGGCTTCGACGAACTCGACGAGATGCCCCGGCAGACCGTGCGGGGCGAGCGGTTGCGGTGGGCGGACCCGGCGGGGAGCCATCAGCGCACCCGGTCAGTTCAGCTTGAGCTCGCCGGCGGCGCGCTGCTGATCGGACTGGTGTTTGAGGATCACCCCGAGCGTCGCGGCGATCATCTCGTCGTCGATGGTGTCCAGGCCCAGCGCCAGCACCGTGCGACCCCAGTCGATGGTCTCGGCCACCGAGGGCAGCTTCTTGAGCTGCATGCCGCGCAGCACGCCGATGATCCGCACCAGTTCCGCGGCGATGTGCTCGGGCAGCTCCGGTACTCGCGACAGCAGGATGCGCCGTTCCAGCTCCGGATCGGGGAAATCGATGTGCAGGAACAGGCAGCGCCGTTTGAGCGCCTCGGAGAGCTCCCGGGTGGCATTCGAGGTCAGCACCACGAACGGGGGCCGCTCGGCGGTGATGGTGCCCAGCTCGGGAACGGTCACCGCGAAGTCCGACAGGACCTCCAGCAGCAGACCCTCGATCTCGATGTCGGCCTTGTCCGTCTCGTCGATCAGCAGCACCGTGGGGTCCGTGCGCTTGATCGCGGTGAGCAGCGGACGGGTCAGCAGGAACTCCTCGCTGAACACGTCGGTCTTGGTCTGCTCCCAGTCCTCACCCGAACCGCCGTTTCCGGCCTGGATGCGCAGGATCTGCTTGGCGTGGTTCCACTCGTAGAGCGCACGTGCCTCGTCGACGCCCTCGTAGCACTGCAGGCGCACGAGTTCGCTCCCGGTGCACTGCGCGACGGCCCGCGCGAGTTCGGTCTTGCCGACACCCGCAGGGCCTTCCACGAGCAGCGGCTTGCCGAGCCGGTCGGCCAGGAAGACCGCGGTGGCGGTGGCGGTGTCCGGCAGGTAGCCGGTCTCGGCCAGCTTGTGCGCGACATCGTCGATGTCGGCGAACAGCGGCGCCGGGCGTGCGGGCACGCTCATCAGATCTCCTGGTCTCTCGGGCGGCTCTCGGCCTGCCTCAGGCGGGTCGGGTCTGACCGTCGCCCCACACGATCCATTTGGTCGAGGTCAGTTCGGGCAGTCCCATCGGCCCACGGGCGTGCAGCTTCTGGGTGGAGATGCCGATTTCTGCGCCGAAACCGAACTGCTCTCCGTCGGTGAACGAGGTCGACGCGTTCACCATCACCGCGGCGGCGTCGACACGTTCGGTGAAGCGCTGTGCGGCAGCGAGATCGGTGGTCACGATGGCCTCGGTGTGGCCGGTGCCGTAGGTGTTGACGTGGTCGATCGCCGCGTCGAGACCGTCGACCACCGCGAGCGCGATGTCCATCGACAGGAACTCGGCGTGCAGTTCCTCCTCGGTGGGATCGGTGTGCACCGTGACACCGGCGTCCTGCAGCGCCTTGGTGAGCCGCGGCAGCGCGGTGTCGGCGAGGGCGCGGTCCACCAGCAGCGTCTCGGCCGCGTTGCACACACTGGGCCGACGGGTCTTGGCGTTGAGCAGAATCTTCTCGGCCATGTCGATGTCGGCCGACTCATGAACGTAGACATGGCAATTGCCCACGCCGGTCTCGATGGTGGGGACCTGCGCGTCGCGCACTACGGCGTCGATCAGACCCGCACCGCCGCGCGGGATCACCACGTCGACGAGCCCGCGGGCCTGGATCAGATGCGTGACGCTGGCGCGGTCGTGGCTGGGCAGCAGTTGCACGGCGTCCAGCGGCAGTCCCTCGTCGGCCAGCGCCGCCCGCAGGGCATCCACCAGTGCCTGGTTCGACCGGGCCGCCGACGAACTGCCGCGCAGCAGCGCGGCGTTGCCGGATTTCAGCGTCAGCCCGAAGGCGTCCACGGTGACGTTGGGCCTACCCTCGTAGACCATGCCGACCACGCCGAGCGGCACCCGCTGCTGGCGCAACCGCAGGCCGTTGGGCAGGGTCTTTCCGCGCAGCACCTCACCGACCGGATCCGGCAGGGCCGCGACCTGACGCAGCCCGGCGGCGATCCCGTCGACACGTTGCGGGTTGAGGGCCAGCCGGTCCAGCATCGCCTCGGGTGTACCGCCCTGGCGTGCGGCGTCGACATCGGCGGCGTTCGCGGCCAGCACCGCGTCGACGTTTGCCAGCACGCTGTCGGCCGCGGCGTGCAGTGCCCGGTTCTTGGCATCGGCGCTCAGGGTCGCCAGTGTCCTGGCGGCCACCCGGGCGCGCCGTGCGGCGCTGTGCACCTGTTCACGGAGGTCGGCCACCGCTTCCCGGGTATCGGCGGCACCGGATCTCGATTGCGCTTCCACGCTCATTGCGCCAGCGTATCGGACCTGAGGGCACCGTCTCACGCAGGCTGACAGGCGTCAGTGGCCGGTCCGGGGCGAGTCCGGGCCCCGAACCGGGGCGAGCCGGTGGCTGCTGGTCTAGCGTGGTCGGTTATGGGCGCTGCGCGGGTTTGCGTCGTCGGGAGCATCAACGCCGACCTCACGTTCACCGTTGCGAATCTGCCACGCCCGGGTCAGACCGTGCTGGCGTCGTCGCTCGCGTCGGCCGCCGGCGGCAAGGGCGGCAATCAGGCGGTGGCCGCGGCCCGCGCGGGTGCCCGCACCGCGCTGGTGGCCGCCGTCGGGGAGGATGCGGCCGCGGAGTCGCTGCGGGCACATCTGCGCGCCAACGGGGTCGACCAGGATGCGGTGACGAGCGTCGCGGGGCCGAGCGGTTCGGCGGCGATCGTGGTCGACGCGGCCGGTGAGAACCACATCGTCGTCGCGCCGGGCGCCAACGCGCACCTCGACGTGGAAACGCCGCAGGCCCGCGCCGCGATCGGGTCGGCCGAGGTGGTCCTGTTGCAGTTGGAGATCTCCCCCACGACGGCCATCGCCGCGGCGCAACAGGCCCGCGCGGCGGGAGCGCTCGTCATGCTCAACGCGTCTCCCGTCGGCACCGCGGCGCACCACCTGCTGAGGCTGTCGCACCTGGCCGACGTGGTGGTGGTCAACGAGACCGAGGCCGCCGAGTGGCACTGGCCGGTGCGGCACCTGGTGATCACCAGGGGCGCGCGGGGTGCCAGCTATGTCTCCGACGACGAGCGGTTCGACGTACCCGCCCTGCGCGTGCACGCCGTCGACACCACCGGCGCAGGCGACGTGTTCGCCGGTGTGCTGGCCGCCGGGTGGTTGTCCGGTCACGAGCACGCGCTGCAACGCGCCTGTGTCGCAGGCGCTTTGGCCACCCAGGTACGCGGCGCCGGGGACTGCGCGCCATTCGCGGCGGACATCGACGCCGTGCTGACGCCGTGAACCTCGACCTGCTCTCCTACTTGGCTGCCGCGGTCAGCGGGCCGGTCGCCTTCTGGGCGTCGTTGTAGCGGGGGTCGTACTCGATCGCGACGTCGACGTGTTTCTTGACCACCCCGGCGTCGAAGAGGGTGTCGGCGACGCCCTGCTCCTCGGCGACGAGTTCACCGTCGAGTTTGCGGAAACCCTCTCCGCGGACCTGGTATTCGAAGGCGGCCCGTTCATCGGTGAGTTTGAGCGTCGACTTCAGTGTCTGCGTGACCTCGTCGGGATTGGCCTTGTACCAGTCCCAGAACCCGGACAGACGCCCGAAGAAATCCTGCAGCGCCTCGTTCTTGGCGGGGTCGGCCAACACATCGGTGCGCGCCGTCCACACGTTGAGCGCCGGGATCTCGGTGTCCCGGTCAGTCAGCAGGATCTTGGCGTCCCCACTGCTCAGCGACTCCAGAATCGCGCCGTGGCTGCCCGAGAAGACGTCGACCTGACCGGAGTTGAACGCCGCCGCCGAGGCGTTGCCGTCGTTGAACTTGACCGGTTTGACGTCGGATTCGCTCAATCCGGCGATCGCCAGCGACGCCAGGTACTGGCCGTGGTTGTACCCGCCGAAGTTGTACCCCCACGAGTGCCCGCGCAGGTCGGCCGGGCTGTTGATGCCCGCGCTGGTGCGCACGGCGGTCACCAGCGGTGGGTAGCGCGGATCGAAGTTGTTGCGCCACCCCGCGATGATCTTGAGCGGCACGGTCTTCTCGGTCCACTCGGTGGCGGCGTTGGCCTGTTCGATGGTCAGCGACGTGTCGCCCATGTGGCCGACGTCGATGGTCTTGCCGTACAGCGCCGAAAGGTTGGCGGCCGGGCCGGAGAGGATCGCCCATTCGACGTCGTACGGCGTGTCGTTGAGCACCCCGGACTGTTTGATCAGCGACGGGATTCCGTTGTCCTGGTAGGCGATCACCAGTTTGGTCTTGCCGCTCTCGCCGGCGGACGAGCATCCGGCGAGCACGGCGCCCGTCACGAGCGCGGTCAGCACGGCGAGTGTGCGCTTGAGGATGGTCATGATTGCGGGTTGTCCGCCTTCGCTTCTGGGGATGGGATCGCGAGGCTGTTGAGCACCGCGCGTTTGATGTCGTTGAACTCGGCCGAGGTGACGTCACGGGGGCGGTCCAGGTGCACCGGGATGTCGGCCTGGATGGTGCCGTGGCCCAGCACCACGATGCGGTCGGCCAGCAGCACGGCCTCCTCGATGTCGTGGGTGACCAGCAGCACGCCGACCTGGTGTTCCTGCCACAACGTGGTCACGAGATCCTGTGCGGTCCTGCGGGTGAACGCATCGAGCGCGCCGAACGGTTCGTCGAGCAGGAGCAACTCGGGTGAGCGGAACAGGGCCCGGGCCAGGCCGACCCGCTGCGCCTCGCCGCCGGAGAGACTCTTGGGCCAGGCCTTGGCCTTGTCGGCCAACCCGACCTCGGTGAGCGCGGCAAGGGCCCGCCGGTACACCGCATCGGAGCCAGATGTGCTCAGCACCACGTTCTTCCACACCCGCTGCGCCTGGATCAGCCGCGGCTCCTGGAAGACCACCGAGGATCGGGAGGTGATGCGCAGATGCCCCGATGTCGCGTCCTCCAGGCCCGCCAGGATCCGCAGCAGCGTGGTCTTGCCGGTGCCCGACCGGCCCAGCAACGCGACGAACTCGCCCTTGCGGACGGTGAGCGCGAAATCGTCGAGGATGACCTGGCTGCCGAATTGCTTTGACAGCCCGCTCAACTCGATGACCGATGCGGCCTCAGTGACCGTCATGAGTCGCCCTCCACGGTAGCGCGGCACGTTCGATCAGCCGCATGATCACGTCGACGAGGATGCCGAGCGCGGCGTAGACCAGGATGCCGGCGATGATGATGTCGGTGCGCTGGAACTGGTTGGCGGTGTTGAGGATGTAGCCGATCCCCGACGTGGTGTTGATCTGCTCGGCGGCCACGAGGGCCAGCAGCGCGGTGCCTGCCGCATAGCGCCAGCCGACGAGGATCGACGGCATCGCCAGCGGAACCACCACGAGCCGGATGGTTTCGCGCCGGCTCAGCGCGAACGTCTGCCCGACCTCCAGCAGCTTGCGGTCGATGGCCCGGATGCCGTGATAGGTGTTCAGGTACACCGGGAAGATCGACGCGCCCACGATCAGCGCCACCTTGGATTCCTCGCCGATGCCGAACCACACCACGAACAGCGGCACCATCGCGATGAACGGGATGGTGCGCAGCATCTGCAGCGGTGCGTCGTAGATGCGCTCAGCCACGGCCCACAGGCCCGCGGCGATGCCGAGGACCAGACCCGCGGTACCCCCGATCAGCAGGCCCAGCCCGGCCCGCTGCAACGAGATGGGCAGCGCCGCCTGCAGATCGCCGGTCTGCCACAACTCGCGGTAGCTCTGCAGGATCGTCAGCGGACCGGGCAGCACACTCGGGCTCACCAGTTCCGACGCGGCGGCCACCTGCCACACCACCACCAGCAGCACCGGTATCACGAAGCGGACTGCCACGCTCAGCTTTCGCGTTCTCACACGCCGTGATTCGTGCGCATCCGGGTGGAAGTCCCGCTCGACGACCGCAGGCGTCGGCGGCGTCGTCGCGGTGTCGGTGTCCGGTGGTCCGGCACGGACCACCGTCGCGGTGTCGGTCATGATCCCGCCACCGCCGCGAAATCGAAGAACGGGTCGCCCTCGGATTCGGTGAGCAGGTTGAGTTCCCACGCGAAGTACGCCTCGTACCAGGCGGCGCGCTCGGGCCCGAAGTCCGGCGGCCCGGTCCGGTCGACGATCTCCCCGGCGTGGCGCGGGTCGGCGTCGGTGAGCGCATCGGCCACCGCCTCGATCCCGCCGGCCAGCACACGGACGTCGCCGTCGAGACCCTCGACGAGATGTTCGGCAACATAGTCGGCGTCGCCGATCAGTACGACGGGTGCACCGTCGGCGGCCGCGACGATGTCGGCGAGGTGTTCGCGGCGCGCGTGCACCGATCCGGGCAGGTGCCCGGCCGCGTACCGCGTCGACGACCGCAGGTCCACCAACCGCGCCGAATCGAGCGTGGGCAACTCGGCGGCGGACACCGTGCGCACCGCGGGCGTCGGGATCGTCAACCGGTTCGGGCGGACCAGGTCGGCGTCGGCGGTGACCGCGACCACCGTCAGCGGCCCGTCGTGAAGGTGGCGCAACCACTGCACGGTGTTGGCCGCGCGCACGAAATCGGCGGTGTCGGCGAGCACCAGGCGGCTCTTGTGCACCGCGACATAATCGTCGGTGGCCTGGATTAGCTGACCACCCGGCGCCGAAACCGCCGCGGAGAAATGCCCTTCGGCGAATTCGCCCGGCGAGCGGACGTCGAGCAGGTACGTCACCGAGGCGGTGTCGTCGAGATACCGCTGCGCCTCGGCGATGTCGATGACGCGCGCACCCGCCGAGTCCAGGGTGCGGCGCGCCCAGTCCTTGAGGTCCGGTGCGACCGTGTCGGGGGCGGGCAGTTCCGACCCTGTGCCGAACTCCAACGGGCGGCCGGACTGCTCCCACGCCGGGGTCCCGTTGTGCAGCGAGAACACCGGGTTGGCGATGCCGGTGTTGATCAGTGACTGCGCGCCGACGATCCCGCGGGTGCGGCCCTGGCAGTTGATCACCACCTTGGTGTCCGGGTTCTTGATGACCTGCGCTGCGCGGTAGGCGATCTCGGCGCCACCGCCGGTGTTGTGCCCGCCGGGGATGTGGTGGTGGCGGTACTCCGCCGGGGTGCGGCTGTCGAGGAACACGACGTCCTCGCCGGCCGCGCGCCACGCGTCGACGGTCTCGCCGTCGACGGTCGGGGTGCTGAAGGTGTGCTCGATCCACTCGCCGAGGGTCTTGCTGCGCACGTTGGTGCCGGTGTAGATGCGTCCGCCCGCGCTCTTCCAGCCGTCCAGGCCGTCGGCGAGCACCGAGACGTCGCGGTACCCGAGCCGTTGGAGCAGCTCGGCGCCGCGCTCGTCGAGTTCGGGGCGGCTGGCCAGGACGATGGGTGTCGAGGTGAGCGGCACCAGATCGGCGATGTGCTGCTCGACATCGTGCAACGGCAGACCGGCGCTCACCGCGATGTGGCCGTTGCTGCGCTCCAGCGGGCTGCGCAGGTCGAGCAGCGCGATCTGGCGATCGGAGTTCTGCAGGGCATCCAGCAACTCTGCGGCCGGGATGCGTTGCGCCATGGACGTTCCTAACTGTCTTGTTCTCGGCGGTTGGGTTCTCGGGGGAAGTGCGGGCCGCCCTGCCAGTCCGAGGTGACCGCGCAGGGTCGTGGTCTGGTACTCGTGGCGGAACAGTCCACGCCGCCGCAGTTCGGGCACCACGTGATCGGCGAACCGGCGCAGGCCCTCGGGGTAGACGTCGAAGTTCAGGTTGAACCCGTCGGCGGCGTATCCGTTCAGCCAGTGGGCCATGTCGTCGGCGATCTGCTCGGGGGTGCCCACGATCATGCGGTGCGCCCCGCCGTTGCGGTCGATGAGCTCACGGATGGTCAGGCCGGATTGCAGCGCGAAACTGACTGTGGTGTTGAGGAATCCGTGCGAGGTCTGCACCGAGGTGAGGTCGCCCAGGCACCGCGGGTCCAGAGGCTTGTCGAGGTGCAGGTCGTCGACCGCCACCCCGAGTTGTCCGGCCAGGCGGCGCAGTTCGCGGCAATAGTCCAACTGGTCGTTGAACTCCCGCAGCCGGCGCAGCGCCTCCTCCTCGGTGGACCCGACCACGGGGAACAGCCCGGGCAGCACCAGGACCGAGCCCGCGGGCCTGCCGTGGCCGCGGGCCCTGGCGTTGATGTCGGCGTAGAACTGCTGCGCCTCTTCGAAAACCGTCTGCACCGTGAAGACCACGTCGGCCCAGCGGGCCGCGAGGTTCTTGCCCGGTTCGGAGGATCCGGCCTGCACCAGCACCGGCCTGCCCTGCGGCGTGCGGGGCACGTTGAGCGGGCCGCCCACGCGGTAGTGGACGCCGACGTGGTCGATGCCGGGAATCGGCTCCCGGCCGCTGAAGATTCCCGTCGCGGCGTCGGGCCGCAGTCCGTCGGCCGGCCACGAGTCCCACAGTTTGGTGACGACGTCGACGAACTCGTCGGCCTGCGCATAGCGCTCGTCGCGGTCGGGGATGCCCTCGGCCCCGAAGTTGGCCGCGGCCTGCGGGTGCATGGTGGTGACGATGTTCCACGCGACCCGGCCACGGCTCAGGTGATCCAACGACGCGAACCGCCTGGCGAGCTCGTACGGCGCATTGAAAGTCGTTGACGCCGTGCCGATCAGGCCGATGCGGCTGGTGGCCTGCGCGACCGCGGCGAGCACCACGGTGGGGTCGAGCGACTGCCACGGTTTGGCGGGCGGGTTCTCGGCCAGCGCGGGCCAGTCGGACAGGAAGATCGCGTCGAAGGTGGCTCGCTCGGCGATCTGGCCGATCTCGACGAAGTAGTCGGGGGTGAGGAACGCCAACGGGTCCTTCTGGTGACGCCACGCACTGGGATGCTTGCCCGCATCGGTGATGTTGGCGTTGAGGTGCAGTTGACGTGCAGGCTGAGTGCTCACGCGGGCCATTCGATTCGCAGGGATTCCTCGGACGTCCAGACGCTACGGGCGCCGCCGGACACCTGACAACATTTAATCTCGCATTGCACGAAACTATTTCGCACAGCGAAAACGCGCGCGAACGCCGCGATCGGCCCGGCCGGGCATCCCCGGCCCGCTGCGGCGGGATGGTCTAATGGCGCAATGCCAGCCAGTGCCGCCGGCCCGGCGGAGGATTCGCCCGAGCAGGGTCAGCGGGGCATCGTGCGGTCGGTGCTCAGTGCTTCGGCGCTGCTGGCCCGTTTCACCGGGGGGCGACGCGATCTGCGGCTGTCCGACCTCGCCCGCGAGGTGGGCCTCAACGTGAGCACCGCCCACCGGTTGCTGCAGACCCTGGTGGCCAGCGGCCTGCTGGAGCAGGACGCCGCCAGCGACCGCTACAGCCCGGGACCGGTGCTCATCGAGATCGCCAACGGACTGCTGACCGCCGACCGCACCGCCAACACCGCCGACATCCTCACGGCACTGGCCGCCCGGACGGGCGAATCGATCAGCTTGGGCGCGCGGATCAACGGTGAGGCGGTGGTTCTGCTGCATGTGCCGTCATCGCATCAGTTGCGGTTCGAGCGCAAGGTCGGGGACCGGATCGCCCTGCACGCATCGGCGCTCGGCAAGGCCCTGCTGGCGTGGGCGCCCGAACCCGCGGACGACCTGGTCCGCAGCCTCACTCCGCTGTCCGCGCTCACGGCCGAGACCGTCACGACCGTGCGCGGCCTCACCGCCGACCTGCGCGCCACCCGCGACCGTGGCTATGCGGTGTCCAAAGGTGAGGAGGTGCCTGGCATCCGCAGCGTCGGCGCACCGGTGCTCGACTCCAGTGGTGTCGCGATCGCCGCGGTCGAGGTGGCCGGTCCGTCCGATCGCCTGCGCGACGGCGACGTCGCGGAGTTCGCCCGCATCCTCGCCGGCGGTGCCGGTGCCATCCAGCACGTGCCGGACGCCGACCTGCTGTTCTGATCGCTGGTCGGTGAGATCGACGAGCCCGGTGGGCGTTGGCCGCGCAGGCTCACCTTGTGCAGGATCCGGGTGGCCGCACCGTAGTCGTTGATCCCCCGGTGGATCGTCGACCAGTTGTCGGAGAGCACCAATGTTCCCGGCTCCCAACGGATCCGCACGGTGTTCTCGGGCCGGGTCAAACGCGCCAGCAGCAGCGACAGCAGCGCGTCGCTCTCGTCGGCGGCGAGCCCGGAGATCGACCGCGTGAACGCGTGGTTGACGAACAGCCCGCGCCGCCCCGACCGCGGACTGGTCACCACCACCGGGTGCCGCACCGGCGGCAGGTCACGCACCAGACGGTCCTCCCACACCCCGGGACCGTTGACGTCGAGGTACGCCGAGAGTCCGGCGTCGTCGTGCAGCGCCGTGAGCCCGTCGACGAGACCGCGTAGCGGCGCGCTCAACTGCTCGTAACCGGCCACCGCCGAGGCGAACTCGGTGTCACCGCCGGTCGGCGGAAGCACCCGGGCGAACAGCGAGGTCACCGACGGCGGTTCGAGCATGTAGGTGATGTCGCTGTGCCAGTAGTCGACGCGGCCGTCTTCGCGCCGCGCGTCGACCGCCTTGACCTGGTGGTGCTCCCGGCTGATGCCGGGGATCACCGGGCTCGACGGCGCGAGCGGCCCGAGCCCGGACATGAAGTCGATCTGCTCGGCGGGGGTCAGGATCTGCTCACGGAAAACCAGCACCAGATGTCGCGACAACGCCTGCCAGATCGCCGCACGCAAACCCGCGGTGAGTGGTTTGCGCAGGTCGATCCCGTTGACCTCGGCGCCGAGCACGGGCGACAACGGCCTCAGCGGCAGCGTGGTCACCTCGGACATGTGATCGGGCTCCGGTCGGGCGGCGTGTTGGCCCGGTCAGTGTCGCAACGCCGCGGCGACCGCGGCAACGGAAAGACTCACGGCGACGCAAATCCCTGAGTTTTTTGCGCACTGCGAGATAAAGACTCGGCCCGGGGCCTGCGCTCGCCTAGCCTTCGGGCCATGATCGTGCCCGCGCCGCAACTGCGCACCGATGTGTCCGCCGGACAGTTCCTCGACGACCTGGCCGGTACCGCGGCGGCCATCGCCGAGTCCGCCGCCGAGCGGGACGCGCAACGGCGTTATCCCACCGCAGAATACGACGCGCTTCGCGATGTCGGGTTCTGGCGGCTGACCATCCCGCGGGAGCACGGCGGTCTGGGGTTCGGGTACGAGACACTCATGTCGGCGGTCATCACCGTCGCCGCGGCAGACGGCAGCCTGGGCCAGCTTCCGCAGAACCACTTCAACACCCTCGAACGCATCGCGCTGGCCGGATCCCCCGAACTGCGCGCCCGCATCTTCGGACGCGTCGCCGAAGGCGCGGTGCTCGGCAACGCGACCGCCGAACCGCGGGAACGCCCGCCCGGCGAGAACACGACCACGTTGCGCGGCAAGGGGTCCCGGCACTGCCTCACCGGGCGCAAGGTGTACGCCACGGGCGCGCTGCTCGGCGACATCATCGCGGTGCAGGCCCGCGACGAATCCGGTGAACTCGTGACGGCACTGGTGGACCGCTACGCCCACGGCGTCACAATCGTCGACGACTGGTCCGGCTTCGGCCAACGCACCACCGCGTCGGGCACCGCGGTGTTCGACGGCGTCGAGGTCGACGAGGTCGACGTACTGCGATTCGGCACCGATGCGCGTACGCGCTACCGCGCCTCGGCGCAGTCGCAGTTGCTGCACTGCGCGATCGACACCGGCATCGCGCAGGGGGCGTTCGAGGCGGCGGTGCGCCTGGCGCACCAGGTGCACGGTGGACGCGGCAGCGGCGCAGTCGAATTCGTCGACGACGTCCTGGGCGTCAGCCGGCTCGGCGAACTCTGGATCGCGGTCGAAGGGGCCCGCGCGATCGTCACCAGCGCCGCGCAGCTCCTCGACGGGCTGACCGACGCCGACCCGCTGCCCCGCGTGCTCGACGCGTTCTACCGGGTGGCCGCGGCGAAAACGATCTCGACCGAGGCCGCCTTGACCGTGACCGCGGCGCTCATCGACATCGGCGGCGCCAGCTCGACCCGTACCGAGTTGCGACTCGACCGGTTCTGGCGCGACGCCCGCACCCACACCGTCCACGACGCGGTGCGCTGGAAGCCCTACTCGATCGGACGGCGCCTGCTCACCGGCGACGTCGCCGACGCGTGGAGCATCGCCCACCCCTTCACGCCGTTCGAGACCCTCGAACCATGAGCGCGCCGCCGACCGGGAGCTTTTTCCGAAAGCCGCAGCCCTAGCTTTCCGGGATCTCGCGTTCGATCTCGTCGAGCCAGATCCGTGCCGACATGTCCGACGGTGCCCGCCAGTCGCCGCGCGGTGACAGCGCACCGCCGTGGGACACCTTGGGGCCGTTGGGAATCGCCGAGCGCTTGAACTGCGAGAAGGAATAGAAGCGCTGCGCGAACACCTGCAGCCAGTGCCGGATCTCCTTGAGCGAGTACGACGGTCGCTCGTCCTCGGGGAATCCGGGCGGCCAGTCGCCTACCCCGACGTCGTGCCAGGCATGCCAGGCCAGGAACGCGACCTTCGACGGCCGGAATCCGAACCGCAGCACCTGGAACAACGAGAAATCCTGCAGCGCGTACGGTCCGACCTTGGCCTCGCTGCTCTGGATCTCCTCGTCCTCACCCGTCGGCACCAACTCGGGGGTGATCTCGGTGTCGAGCACCGACTGCAGCACCTCGTTGACCTCGTCCTCGAAGTCACCCGAGGAGATCACCCAGCGGATCAGGTGTTGGATCAGGGTTTTCGGCACGCCGCCGTTGACGTTGTAGTGCGACATCTGGTCGCCCACCCCGTACGTCGACCATCCCAGCGCGATCTCGGACAGGTCGCCGGTACCCAGCACGATGCCGCCGCGCTGGTTGGCGAGCCGGAACAGATAGTCGGTGCGCAAACCCGCCTGGACGTTCTCGAACGTCACGTCGTAGACCTTCTCGCCGCGACCGAACGGGTGGTCCATCTCGGTGAGCATCAACTGTGCGGTCTGCTTGATGTCGATCTCTTCGAACGTCACGCCCAACGCCCGGCTCAACCGGATCGCGTTGTTCTTGGTGCGGTCACCGGTCGCGAACCCGGGCAGCGTGAAGGCCAGGATATCGCTGCGCGGGCGGCCTTCCCGGTCCATGGCGCGCGCCGCGACGATCAGCGCATGCGTGGAGTCCAGACCACCGGAGACCCCGAGCACGATCTTCGGGTAGTTCAGCGCGCGCAGCCGCTGTTCCAGCCCCGACACCTGGATGTTGTACGCCTCGTAGCAGTCCTGTTGCAGCCGTTCGTAATTCGACGGCACGAACGGGAACCGCTCGACGTCGCGCAGCAGCCCGATATCGCCGGTGGGCGGGTCGAGCTGGAACTCGATGCGGCGGAAGGCATCCACGACCGCACCGTGGTGACGCGCGTTGTCGTCGAACGTGCCCATCCGCATCCGTTCGGAGCGGATCAGCTCGAGATCGACGTCGGCGACCGCGCGGCGCTCCCCGCGGGGGAAGCGCTCACTCTCGGCGAGCAGATTGCCGTTCTCCCAGATCATGGTCTGGCCGTCCCACGCCAGGTCGGTCGTCGACTCACCTTCGCCCGCCGCGGCGTAGACGTAGGCCGCCAAGCAGCGCGCCGAGGCCGACCGGGCCAGCAGGCTGCGGTCCTCGGCGCGACCGACCGTGATCGGGCTGCCCGACAGGTTGGCCAGCACCGTGGCGCCCGCCAGCGCGGCCTGCGCACTCGGCGGGACGGGGACGAACATGTCCTCACAGATCTCGACGTGCAGCACCAAACCCGGCACATCCGACGCCGCGAACAACAGGTCCGGCCCGAACGGCACCTCGGCGCCCGCGACACGGATGGTGCCCCGGATCTCGTCACCGGCTGCCAGCTGCCTGCGCTCGTAGAACTCACGGTAGGTGGGCAGATAGGACTTCGGCACCACGCCGAGCACCGCGCCACGGTGGATCACCACGGCGGTGTTGTAGATGCGGTGGCGGTGCTGCAGCGGTGCGCCGACCACGAGCACCGGGGTGAGCACCGACGACGCCGCGACGAGTTCGGTCAGGGCCTCCTCGACCGACTCCAGCAGCGTGTCCTGCAGCAGGATGTCCTCGATCGAGTAGCCCGACATCGTCAGTTCGGGGAACACCGCGACCGCCACGCCGTCGTCATGGCAGGCCTGCGCCAACCGCAGCACCGATTCGGCGTTCGCGGGTGGGTCGGCCAACGCGGTGTGATGGGTGCAGGCGGCAAGCCGCGCGAAACCATGCCGGTAGGCGCTGAAGAAGTCCATCGCTCCTATTGTTGCCCGTGAAGTGTCAAGATCGGGTGACGGGGTATCAACAAGTTCATGAGCGATACCGCCGTCGTCATCGTCGACATGCTCAACACCTATGAGCACGAAGACGCCGAACTCCTCGCCCCCAACGTCGCAAAGATCATCGATCCGCTGGTCAAGCTGATCGGCACGGCCCGTGACCGCGACGACGTCGACCTGATCTACGTCAACGACAACTACGGTGACTTCACCGCCCAGTTCAGCGACATCGTCGCCAACGCACTCGACGGCAAGCACCCGGACCTGGTGCGGCCGATCCTGCCCTACGACGGTTGCCGACTGCTCACCAAGGTGCGCCACAGTGTCTTCTACGCCACGGCGCTGGACTATCTGCTGGGCCGGTTGGGCGCCAAGCGCGTGATCCTGGCGGGTCAGGTCACCGAGCAGTGCATCCTCTACAGCGCCCTGGACGCCTACGTGCGCCACTTCGAGGTCGTGGTGCCGTCCGACGCGGTCGCCCACATCGACGCCGAACTCGGGGACGCGGCCCTGGAGATGATGCGCAGGAACATGAGCGCCGATGTGATCCCCGCCGTCGAGTGCCTGGGCTGATCCCGTCTGCGCCTATCCTCGAAACCGATGGATGCCCCCGAACTCGTCGCCCTGCTGCAGGGCCGCCGCATCGTGGCGCTCACCGGCGCCGGGATGTCGACCGATTCGGGGATCCCCGACTACCGCGGGCCGGACTCGCCGCCCAGCAACCCGATGACGATCCAGCAGTTCACCTCGGATCCGGTGTTTCGGCAGCGGTACTGGGCCCGCAACCACGTCGGCTGGCGCCACATGGACGAGACGCAACCCAACGCCGGGCACCGTGCGCTGGCCGCGATGGAGGCCTCCGGCGTCGTCGCGGGCGTGATCACCCAGAACGTGGACCTGCTGCACACCAAGGCGGGCAGCCGCGAGGTGATCAACCTGCACGGCACCTACGCGCAGGTGGTGTGCCTGAACCCGGACTGCGGCCACACCATGTCGCGCGGCGCGCTCGCGGTGATGCTCGAGGAGGCCAACCCCGGTTTCCTCGAACGCGCCGAGTCCGTGGGCGGCATCGCCGTGGCGCCCGACGCCGACGCGATGATCACCGACACCGCGTCGTTCGTCGTGGTGGACTGCCCGATGTGCGGCGGCATGCTCAAACCCGACATCGTCTATTTCGGTGACAGCGTGCCGAAATCCCGAGTGGAGCAAGCCTATTCGATGGTGGACGGTGCCGAGGCCCTGTTGGTCGCCGGCTCCTCGCTCACGGTGTTCTCGGGCTACCGGTTCGTGCGGCACGCCGCCGCGCGCGGCATCCCGGTGGCGATCGTCAACCGCGGGCCGACCCGCGGTGACGACCTGGCGACGGTCAAGGTGCACAGCGGGTGCTCGGAGATGCTGACGCTGCTGGCCGGTGAGCTCACGAGAACGTACACGGCATCGCCCGGATAGCGTGCACGAAATTCCCCTGCAGATATTCCGGTGCGCCGGCGCGGATGTCGGGCAGTTGATGCAGCAGTTCGGAGAAGATCGCCCGTAGCTGCGTCCTGGCGACATGCGCCCCGAGGCAGAAGTGCCGCCCGCCGCCGCCGAACCCGACGTGCGGGTTGGGTTTGCGGCCCAGGTCGAGCACGTCGGGCCGGTCGAAGACCTCGGTATCCCAGTTGCCCGAGGCGTAGAACATCACCACCTTCTCCCCCGCCGCGATGTGCTGCCCACCCAGTTCGACGTCCACCGCGGCGGTGCGGCGGAACGTCATCACCGGCGATGCCCAGCGCACCATCTCCTCGACCGCCGCGCCGATGCGGTCGTCGAAATCGGCCATGAGCCAGGCACGTTGGTCCTCGAATCCGGTGAGCGCCACCAAGGCGTGGCTGGTGGTCTGACGGGTGGTGTCGTTGCCCGCGACCGCCAACAGCACGAAGAACGCCGCGACCTCGGCGTCGGTGAGCCGGTCGCCGTCGACCTCGGCGTGCACCAGCGCGCTGATCAGGTCGTTGCCGGGGTGCTCGCGCCGCTCGGCGGCCAGCGTGTGCGCCACCTGGTGCAGGTACATCTGGTTCTCCAGCAGCACCTCGAGCGGACTGCGCCCGGCGAGGTAGAGCGGGTCGGCCCAGGACACCAGCGCGTCGGCCGCGTGCGCGACCTGCCTGCGCTCGGATTCGGGAATGCCGACCATGTCCGACAACGTGCGGATGGGCAGTTCCTTGGCGCAGTGGTCGACGAAGTCGACGCCGCTGCCCGCGGCCTTGAGTTCGGCGACGATGTCCCGCGCGTTGGCCTTGATCGAGTCCTCGATGCGTGCCACCTGCCGGGGCGTGAACGCCGCGTGGACGAGTTTGCGGATCAGCGTGTGCCGCGGTGCGTCCATGGCGAGGAACGACTGCGATGCCTCGAGGAGTTCGGGCGGGATGTTCTCGAACAGGACACCCTGCCCGGACCGGAACGTTTCGCTGTCGCGGCTGATCGTGACGATGTCGGCGTGGCGCGTGACGGCCCAGAAACCCCGGTCGTCCGGATCGTGCAGCAGCGCGTCCTCGACCGGCGGGTGCCAGCTGACCGGGCGCTCGGCCCGCAGTTCGGCGAAGGCGGCCTCGCGGTCGGCGGCGGTGGTGGCCCAGAACGCGCGCGAGGACAGATCGATCGAGTCGTACGGGCGTGTGATCGGCAACACAGTCATGCTCGCGACAGTAAGTCTAGACAGTATGTCTAGTCAAGATGCCGTAGCGGCCGATACGCTGGACGGATGCCATCGGTCACCCGAAAACCGCAGGCCAAACGGGAGGAACGGCGTCAACGCATCGAGCGGGCGCTGCTCGACGCCACCGACCGGCTGATGGCCGACGGCACCAGCTTCACCGAGCTCAGCGTCGACCGGCTCGCCACCGAGGCCGGGATCTCACGCGCGAGCTTCTACATCTACTTCGAAGACAAGGGGCACCTGCTGCGCCGCCTCGCCACGCAGGTCTTCGGCGATCTCACGCAGGATGCCCAGCGCTGGTGGGGTGTCGCGGGCCGCCGCGATCCGAGCGACGTCCACACCGCCATGGCCGGCATCATCACGAGCTACCGCCGCCACCAACCGGTGCTGGTCGCGCTCAACGAGATGAGCGCCTACGACCCGCTCGTCGGGCAGACCTACCGCGAACTGCTGGCCGGGATCTCCGCACAGCTCGCCCGCGTCATCGAGGAGGGCCAGGCCGACGGGTCCATCCGGCCCCAACTGCCCGCAGCCACCACCGCGAGCACGCTGACGTGGATGGTGGAACGCAGCTGCCACCAGAATCTGCCGTCACAACCGGAGTCCTACGATGCCGAACTGGCCGACACCCTGACCGAGATCGTCTGGGGCGCCCTGTATCTGCGGCCCATCTCCGACTGACCTGTCTAGGTGCGGACCAGGTCGTCGGCGTGCACGGCGGGCCTGCGCATCTCGGCGGGCAGGTCATGCGTCGAGCGGCCGATCATCGCGGCGAGTTCGGCGGTGTCATAGGCCACCACGCCACGGGCGACGGTGCGCCCGTCGAGCGCCCGCAGGTCGACCACGTCGCCGCCGTGGAACCGCCCGGTCACCGCGGTGATGCCCGCGGGCAGCAGCGACCGCCGCTGCTTGACCACCGCACGCACCGCGCCGTCGTCGAGGGTCAGCGCCCCGGCCGACTCGGCGGCGTAGCGCATCCAGAACTTGCGCGCCGACATCCGCTCGGGGCGTGGCGCGAACACCGTGCCCACCGACGCGTCGTCGAGCGCGCGGGCGGCGTCGGCCGCCGCGGCCAACAGCACCGGCACGCCCGCGTCGGCGGCCAGCAGCGCCGACGAGAGCTTCGACGCCATGCCGCCGGTGCCCAGGCTGCTACCCCGGCCGGCGACCACGCCGTCCAGATCGCCGTCGGCGGCGACCTCGGGGATGAAGCGCGCCGGGCGGTCGGGTGTCGCCTTGCGGGGGTCACCGTCGTAGAGACCGTCGATATCGCTCAGCAGGATCAGCGCGTCGGCCCCGACCAGGTGCGCCACCAGCGCCGAGAGCCGGTCGTTGTCACCGAAGCGGATCTCGTTGGTGGCGACGGTGTCGTTCTCGTTGACGATGGCCACCGCGTGCAGGGCCCGCAACCGGTCGAGGGTGCGCTGAGCGTTGTTGTGCTGCACCCGCATCGAGATGTCATGCGCGGTCAGCAGCACCTGCCCCACCGTGCGGTCGTAGGCGGCGAACGCCGAACTCCACGCGTTCACCAGCGCCACCTGCCCCACGCTGGCCGCGGCCTGCTTGGTCGCGAGATCCGTTGGGCGCTTGGACAATCCGAGTGGCTCGATACCGGCGGCGATGGCGCCGGACGACACGATCACGACGTCGGAGCCGGCCCGCATGCGGCCCTCGATGGCCTTGACGAGGCTCGCGAGCCGGTTGGCGTCGAAGACTCCCGCAGGCGTGGTGAGGGCCGTGGTTCCGATCTTGACGACGACACTGCGCGCGGTGCGAACCGCCTCGCGGTGCACGCTCACGAGTCCTCTCCTCCCGATGCTCCCGGTTGCCTCCGTTCGCGCCGTGCGGCTTTGCGTTCGGCTGCGCCGACGCGGTCGGTCTGTTCAAGCCGGATGTCGGTGCCACGGCCGGTCATCGTGACGTCGACACCGGCAGGCGTCTGGGGCTCCCAGTCGAAGGTGACGTCACCGATCGTGACCGCGCAGCCCGGCTTGGCGCCGCGCTTGAGCAGTTCGTCCTCGACGCCGAGCCGTGCCAGCCGGTCGCCGAGGTAGCCGACGGCCTCGTCGTTGTTGAAATCGGTCTGGGCGATCCAGCGTTCGGGCCGCGTGCCGCGCACGACGAAGCCGCCCTCACCGTCGGATTCGATCGTGAACCCGCTCTCGTCGACGGGGATCGGCCGGATGACGGGACGCCGCGGCGCCGCGACGGGCTGCGCGTCACGGTAGGTCCTCACCATGTCCCACAGCGCAAATATCAACGGGCGCAGACCGTCCCGGCTCACCGTCGAGATCTCGAACACCGGCCAGCCGAACCGGCGGGCGACCTCTTCGTGGACGAAGTCGGCGAGTTCCCGCGCGTCGGGCACGTCGATCTTGTTGAGCACCACCGCACGGGGCCGTGACGCCAGATCACCCAGCATCGAATCCCCTTGCAGGGTAGGGGTGTACGACGCGAGTTCGGCTTCCAGTGCCTCGATGTCGGAGATCGGGTCGCGTCCGGGTTCCATGGTGGCGCAGTCCACGACGTGGACCAGCACCGCGCACCGTTCGAGGTGCCGCAGAAAATCCAGGCCCAGCCCGCGGCCCTCGGACGCTCCCGGGATCAAGCCGGGAACGTCGGCGACGGTGAAGGTGTTCTCCCCGGCCGACACCACGCCGAGATTGGGCACCAGCGTCGTGAACGGGTAGTCGGCGATTTTCGGCTTGGCCGCCGAGATCGTCGACACCAGTGAGGATTTCCCGGCCGACGGAAAGCCGATCAGACCGACGTCGGCCACCGTCTTGAGTTCGAGCGTGAGATCGCGTTCCTGCCCCTTCTCACCGAGCAGCGCGAAACCGGGGGCCTTGCGCGCGCGGGATGCCAGGGCCGCGTTACCCAATCCCCCGCGACCACCCGCGGCGGCCTCGAACCGGGTGCCCGCCCCGACCAGATCGGCGAGCAGATGCCCGTTCTCGTCGAGGACGACGGTGCCGTCGGGAACCCGCACCTCGAGATCGGCGCCCGCGGCGCCGTCGCGGTTGCTGCCCGCACCGGGTTTACCGGAGGGTGCGACGACGTGGGGATGGAAATGGAAGTCCAGCAGGGTGTGCACCTGCGGATCGACGACGAGGATGACGCTGCCACCCCGGCCGCCGTTGCCACCGTCGGGCCCGCCGAGCGGCTTGAACTTCTCTCGGTGGACAGACGCGCAGCCGTTACCGCCGTTGCCTGCCCGGGCGTGTATGACGACTCGGTCGACAAACCGGGGCATCGGACATCCTCTCCGTTGAATGTGAAGCTATCGCGAAAGTTCTGTCGAGAACTCCGGCAGCTTCACATCGACGGAAAAAGTCCTCGGAGTCTCAGGCCTCCGGCCGCGCAACCGGGACGATGTTGACCGTCTTGCGGCCACGCTTGGCGCCGAACTCGACAGCGCCGGGAGCCAGGGCGAACAGGGTGTCATCGCCACCGCGGCCGACGTTGACGCCCGGGTGGAAGTGGGTCCCGCGCTGGCGGACGAGGATCTCGCCTGCCTTGACGACCTGACCGCCGAACCGCTTGACGCCGAGCCGCTGGGCTGCTGAGTCGCGACCGTTACGAGAGCTGGAAGCGCCCTTCTTGTGTGCCATGTCGTACGCCTCCTACTACTTGATGCCCGTGACCTTGAGCACCGTCAGCTGCTGACGGTGACCCTGGCGCTTGTGGTAGCCGGTCTTGTTCTTGAACTTATGGATGCGGATCTTGGGGCCCTTGGTGTGCTCCAGCACCTCAGCCGTGACCGCGACCTTGGCCAGGTCGTCGGCCTTGCTGGTGACGTTGGCGCCGTCGACCACCAGGGCGACGGGCAGCGACACCGACGCGCCGGGCTCGGAATCGAGCTTCTCAACCTTCACCACGTCGCCCGCGGCAACCTTGTACTGCTTGCCGCCGGTCTTGACGATTGCGTATGTCGCCATCGTGTCCTCTGCTCTGCGGGCGCACGTCACCAGGCGGTGTGTGCGCGGGTCTTGGGTGGCGGGAGGTGGTCCCACCGGCCGCCGGCCTGACCACAGGCTCTGGCGACAACTGGTCAAGGGTACGTGACCAGCGGGTAGAGGGTCAAACTGGGTCCCGCCGGCACACCGTGACGCTCGCCCTAGTCATGGCTGGGCGGGCCGGCCGGCCGCGCAGCGGCCCGGCGCCGCACCCGCGGCCGCGTCACCGGCGGCTGGTAGATCTGCCCGACCGGCTCGTCGTCCTCGTCGGTGTCCTCATCGTCCGAATCGTCCGAGTCATCGTCGGTGTCGTTGATCACCTCGATGTCCTCGTCGAGCTCGTCCTCGTCGTCGTCGAGTTCGATCTCGTCGGCGTCTTCGTCCTCGTCGGTGTCCTCGTCCGTGTCTTCGTCCGTGTCTTCGTCCGTGTCATCGTCGGAGTCTTCGTCGGAGTCGACATCCGAAGCCTCGTCCGAATCGATGTCGGTGTCTTCATCCGCGCCGACCGTCACCAGCACGGCCGCGCGCTCCTCGGCAGTCTCGTCGGCGGCCTCGTCGCGCGCCTCGGCAGCGGTGGTGTCCTCGGCGGTCTCGACGTCCTCGTCATGGTCGTCGTGTTTGCCGTTGGCCGCCGCCATCGCCTTGAACATCGGATGCTCGCCAGGGGTGTGGTCCGGGACCTTCGCCACATGCACCTCTTCGGTGCGGGCGGCGCCCTTCTTACCGCGCTTGCCGCGACGGCCGCCGCCGCTGCCCCCGGAGTCGGATTTGCGTCCGCCGTTGGACGCCGCGGAGTCGACGGGATCCCCGTGCAGGACGATGCCGCGCCCACCGCAGTGCGTGCACGCCGTCGAGAACGCCTCGACCAACCCGGTGCCCAGGCGTTTACGCGTGAGCTGCACCAGGCCGAGCGAAGTCACCTCGGAGACCTGGTGGCGGGTCCGGTCGCGCGCCAGCGCCTCGGTGAGCCGGCGCAGCACCAGGTCGCGGTTGGACTCGAGCACCATGTCGATGAAGTCGATGACGACGATGCCGCCGATGTCGCGCAACCGAAGCTGCCGCACGATCTCCTCGGCGGCCTCCAGGTTGTTGCGGGTGACGGTTTGTTCGAGGTTGCCGCCGGATCCGGTGAACTTGCCGGTGTTGACGTCGACGACGGTCATGGCCTCGGTGCGGTCGATCACCAGGGTGCCGCCCGACGGCAGCCAGACCTTGCGGTCCATGGCCTTGGCCAGTTGCTCGTCGATGCGATGCACGGCGAACACGTCCGGCGCGTCCGGTCCCGCGGGCTCGTACTTGGTCAGCCGCGGCACCAGATCGGGTGCCACGGCATCGACGTAGGAATTGATCGTGTTCCAGGCCTCGTCACCGGAGACGATGAGGCTGGAGAAGTCTTCGTTGAACAGGTCGCGGATCACCTTGACCAGCACGTCGGGCTCTTCGTAGAGCGCGACGGCCGCGCCGGCCTTCTTCCCGGTGACCTCGGCGGCCTTCGCCTCGATCTCGGACCACCGCTTCTGCAGCCGTTCGACGTCGGCGCGGATGTCCTCTTCTTTGACGCCCTCCGACGCGGTACGGATGATCACGCCCGCATCGGCCGGGACCACCTCGCGCAGGATCTCCTTGAGCCGCTGCCGTTCGGTGTCGGGCAGCTTGCGGCTGATCCCGGTCGACGACGCGCCCGGTACGTACACCAGGTAGCGGCCGGCCAGGGAGACCTGCGTGGTGAGCCGGGCACCCTTGTGCCCGACGGGATCCTTGCTGACCTGCACGACGACGTAGTCGCCCGGCTTGAGGGCCTGCTCGATCTTGCGGTTCTGCCCGCCGAGACCCGCGGCCTCCCAGTTGACCTCACCGGCGTACAGCACGCCGTTGCGGCCACGGCCGATGTCGACGAACGCCGCCTCCATCGACGGCAGCACGTTCTGCACGATGCCCAGGTAGATGTTGCCCACCAAAGAAGCAGAAGCCGCCGACGTCACGAAGTGCTCGACCACCACGCCGTCTTCGAGCACGGCGATCTGGGTGTAACGCGCACCCTCGTGCGGCGGTTCGGTGCGGACCTTGTCGCGCACGATCATCGTGCGCTCGACGGCTTCGCGGCGGGCCAGGAACTCGGCCTCGGACAGGATCGGCGGGCGGCGGCGTCCCGCGTCGCGGCCGTCGCGGCGGCGCTGACGCTTGGCTTCCAGCCGCGTGGAACCGCTGATGCCCTGGATCTCGGAGTCGTCACTCTTGTCGTTGCGGTCCGCGCGCGGGGCGCGCTCATGGACGACGGTGTTCGGCGGATCGTCGGGTGCGACGGCGTCGTCATTGTCGCCAGAGCCGTCACCCGAGCCGCTCTTGCGCCGCCTGCGGCGACGACGCCTGCGGGTGCCGGCCTCGGTGGTGGTGCTGTCGTCGTCACCGCCGTCGTCGGAGTCCTCGGACTCCTCACCCGAGTCCTGGTCGTCGGAGTCGATCTGGTCCTCGCCGGGTTCGCCGTCCGAGTCGGAGCCGGAATCGTCGTTCTGCTCGCCGCGGCCCCGCCCGCGCCCGCGGCGGCCACGGCGGCGCCGCCGCGGCCGGTCGGCCTGCTCGTCGTCGGAGTCGATGTCGGAGTCCGCCTCGGCGTCGGCACCGGTGTCGTCGTCCTCGTCCTCGTCGTCACTGACGGCGGGTTCGAAGCTGATCGGCTGCGGCGCGACGAACAGCGGCAGGTAGTCCGGGCGTTCGGTGTGGGCCTCGCGGGCGGGCGGGATGTTGGCGTGTTCGAGGATGAGCCGCGACTCGGGCTCGTCACCCACGAGTACCGCCGCGCCGAACGCGGGCTCCTCGGTGGCCTCTTCGGCCTGCGCCTCGGTGGTCTCTTCGGTCGTCTCTGCGGCCACGGGTTCGGCTTCGGCCGCGCCCGCACCCTCGACCGGGGTGTCCTCGACCGGGGTGTCCTCGGCCGGGATCTCGACCTGCCCGACCTCTACCTGGACCGTGTCCGCCGCGGCGTTCTCGCCGGACAGCGCCGCACGGACCCGCTCGGCGTCGGCCTTGTCGACCGTGGAGTGGGCGCTGCGCTGACGCCCGTCGAACTCGGCGAGGGCGTCGAGCACGCGCCGGCTGGTGGTGCCCAGGACACGGGCCAGCGAATGGACTCTCAGACGCTCTGGGAGTCCCTCCTGCTGCGGGGTCTGGGTTGATAGGTCATCGGTATGGGCATCTTCGGCCACGAATTCTCCTCAAGCCCCCGGGCGCGTCCTACGACGCGGCCACGCGAGGGCTTCCGCTATTGGCCCGGGCGACGTTCCCCGGACTTGTTGTGGTCTCGCTCCGAGCGGTCCGCTCCCGAACCCACCCGGTGCCTGGCTGAATGATGGCTGGACGGTCGGCGCCGCACCGGATTGCGGTGGTCGCGCACGTCGAAGTCTTCATTCGGGTGCTCAGCCTCGGTTGAGGCCGCTCACCCGCACCCAGTATCCCACATCACCGGCGCCCGACCGACCAGACTGCGCATTGCCCGGTTGCCGCGACCACGAGAAGGGCCCCGGAGGCGGTCGGAAGACCAGCTCCGGGGCCCTGTCCAAACTTCGGTGAACTCGGGTGGGAGAAATGTCAGGCAGAGGTGGCTTCGCCGGGGAACCACAAGGCGATCTCGCGCGCCGCCGACTCCGGCGAGTCGGAGCCGTGCACCAGGTTGTCCTGCGTCACCAGGGCAAAGTCACCGCGGATGGTGCCGGGGACGGCCTTCTCGACCGGATCGGTGCCGCCGGCGATCTGGCGGAACGCCGCCACCGCACGCGGGCCTTCAACGATTGCCGCGACCACCGGGCCGGAGGTGATGAACTCCAGCAGCGAACCGAAGAACGGCTTGTCCGCGTGCTCGGCGTAGTGCTGGCGCGCGAGGTCATCGCTGACGTTCTTGAGTTCGAGCGCGGCCAGCGTCAGGCCCTTGCGTTCGATACGGCTGAGGATTTCCCCCACGAGGTGGCGCTTCACACCGTCCGGCTTGATCAATACGAGGGTCCGCTCAGTCACGGCAGGAAGCGTACCGGGCGGTATCGAATTTTCGCGAACTCGCCCCCGAGCAGGTTCTCGGGCTATTCGGTGGGGCGTTGCTGGCCGGGCAGCAGGCCCCGCTCCTGCCTGCGTTTGACCTCATAACGCAGGTAGACCACCAACAACCAGACGACGAGGAACACCACGCCGATGAAGCCGATGGCCGCGTGGAACATCGCGCCGGCGATCACCGGGATCTGCAGACCCAGGTTTGCCCACAGTGCCCACGGCCTGCCCTGCACCCCGCACATGAGAATCAGTACGACCGCCAGGCCGATCAGATAGCCGCCCGCCGTCGCCGACAGTCCCCCGACCGCGACCACCGGGAGGGCGAGCAGCACGACGATGGCCTCCAGGATCAGGCACGCCGCCATGACCCCGCGGAAGCTCCGCCACGGATCCGACGGCCCCGGTGATGCCGGCTGGTTCTGGGCTGGTTCGTCGCTCATTCCGGGTCCCGTCCGAACAGGGTTCTGGCCGCGCCTGCGGTCACCACCGAGCCGGTGATGACCATGCCCGCACCGGACATCGAGTCGGTCTCGGCCCCGGCCTGCTCGACCAGGCCCGTCGCGGTCTCGATGGCATCGGGCAAGGTCGCGGCGGTGATCACGCGTTCGGGGCCGAAGCGTTCCTCGGCGCGCATCGCGAGCGATTCGACGTCCATGGCGCGCGGCGACCCGTTGTGGGTGACGACGATCTCGTCGAAGGCGGGTTCCAGCGCGGTGAGGATGCCGTCGACGTCCTTGTCCCCCATCACGGACACGACGCCGACGAGATGGCGGAAGTCGAACTCGTCCTGCAGGGTCTGCGCGAGCGCGGCCGCACCGGCCGGGTTGTGCGCGGCGTCGATGAAGACCGTCGGCGCGTTGCGCATGCGCTCCATGCGGCCGGGGCTGCGCACGGCAGCGAAACCCGCGCGCACCGCCTCGATGTCCAGTTGGCGGTCCGCCCCTGCCCCGAAGAACGCCTCGACCGCGGCCAGCGCGAGCACGGCGTTGTGGGCCTGGTGCTCGCCGTGCAGCGGCAGGAAGACATCGGTGTACACGCCGCCGAGGCCCTGCAGTTCCAGCAGCTGACCGCCGACGGCGACCTGCCTGCCCAACACCGCGAACTCGGAGTCCTCGCGGGCCACCGCGGCGTCGGCACGGACCGCCTCGGCCAGCAGCACCTCCATGGCGGCGGGGTCCTGTTTGCCGATCACCGCGACGGTGTCGGTGGGCACCAGATCGTCGGGCTGGCGGGTGATGATGCCCGCCTTCTCCGCCGCGATCGCCTCGATCGTGTCGCCGAGGTAGTCGGTGTGGTCCAGCCCGATGGGGGTGATCACCGCGACCGGGGCGTTGACGACGTTGGTCGCGTCCCAGCGTCCGCCCATGCCGACCTCGACGACCGCGACGTCGATCGGCGCGTCGGCGAACGCCGCGAACGCCATCGCCGTGAGCACCTCGAACTTGCTCATACGTACGGACCCGCCCCCAAGGAGTCCGGCTTCGGACTGCTGGTCCACCAGTTCGATGAACGGCTCGATCTCGGTGTAGGTCGCCACGTACTTGGCGGGTGAGATCGGTTTGCCGTCAATGGATATGCGTTCGACGGCCGACTGCAGGTGCGGGCTGGTGGTGCGCCCGGTCCTGCGGTGCAACGCGGTGAGCAGCGCGTCGATGATGCGGCACACCGAGGTCTTGCCGTTGGTGCCCGCCACGTGGATCGACGGGTAGGCGCGCTGCGGCGACCCGAGCAGTTCGAGCAGGGCTGCGATACGCGTGGTGCTCGGTTCCAGTTTGGTCTCCGGCCACCGCTGGTCGAGCAGGTGCTCGACCTGCAGCAGCGCGGCGATCTCGTCCGGCGCGGGGACCGGATCGGTCATTTGAGACCGGCCAGGCGGGTGGTGATGCGTTCGACCTCTTCGCCGGCCAGCGCCTGCCGCCCCCTGATCTTGTCGACCACCTCGGCGGGCGCCTTCGCGAGGAACGCCTCGTTGCCGAGTTTGGCGGTGGTGGTGGCCAGTTCCTTCTGGGCGACCGCGAGATCCTTTTCCAGCCTGCGCCGTTCGGCGGCGACGTCGACGGTGCCGGAGGTGTCGACCTCCACCACGACGGTGCCCTGCGACAGGCGCACCTCGACCGACGCCGACGGAGTGAAACCGTCACCGGCCTCGGTGAGCCACGCGAGTGCGGCGACGGCGGGAAGCTGCGCGGTCAGCCCGGCGGCCTCGACGTCGGTGAGCCGCGCAGGCACCTTCTGCCGGTCGGCCAGACCCTGATCGCTGCGGAACCGGCGCACCTCGGTGATGAGCTTCTGCATGTCGGTGATCCGTTGGGTGGCAACGGTGTCCAGCGCGAAACCGGACGGCTCGGGCCACGCTGCGATCACCACCGACTCGCCCCCGGTGAGCGTCTTCCACAACGTCTCGGTGACGAATGGCATCACCGGGTGCAACAGCTTGAGCAACGCGTCGAGGACCGCGGCGAGCACCGCGGTCGTGTGCTGCACACCCTCGGCGAGCTGCACCTTGGCCAGCTCGACATACCAGTCGCAGAATTCGTCCCAGGCGAAGTGGTACAGGGACTCGCACGCGCGGCTGAATTCATAGGCGTCGAAGGCCGAATCAACCTCGGCGCGAACCTGTTCGAGCCGTCCGAGGATCCACCGGTCGGCGTCGGTGAGCTGCGCGGTGTCGGGCAGCGGCGCGGGCGCGGCGCCGTTCATCAGCGCGAACCGCGTCGCGTTGAACAACTTCGTCGCGAAGTTGCGCGACGCGCGGGCGTGGTCCTCGCCGATCGACAGGTCGCCGCCCGGGCTGGCGCCGCGGGCCAGGGTGAAGCGCAGCGCGTCGGCGCCGAACTTGTCGACCCAGTCCAGCGGGTCGATGCCGTTGCCGCGCGACTTGCTCATCTTGCGGCCGAACTCGTCGCGGATCAGCCCGTGCAGGAAGACGTTCTCGAACGGCACCTGCGGCCCGCGCTTGCCGGCGCTGGTGATCGCGGCATCGTCGGCGACGAAGGTGCCGAACATCATCATCCGCGCCACCCAGAAGAACAGGATGTCGTAACCGGTGACCAGAACGGTTGTCGGATAGAACTTTTCGAGCTCGGGTGTGTGGTCGGGCCAGCCCAAGGTGGAAAACGGCCACAGTGCCGACGAGAACCAGGTGTCGAGCACGTCGGGGTCCTGCTCCCAGCCCTCGGGCGGAGTCTCGTCGGGGCCGACGCACACCATGTCGCCGTCGGGTCCGTGCCAGATCGGGATGCGGTGCCCCCACCACAGCTGACGCGAGATGCACCAGTCGTGCATGTTGTCGACCCAGGCGAACCAGCGCGGCTCCAGGCTGGGCGGATGGATCGCGGTGCGACCGTCACGAACCGCGTCACCCGCCGCCTTGGCAAGTGATTCGACCTTCACCCACCACTGCAACGACAGTCGCGGTTCGATGGGTTCGCCGCTGCGCTCGGAGTGTCCGACGCTGTGCAGGTAGGGCCGTTTCTCGGCGACGACGCGGCCCTGCTGCGCCAGCGCCTCTCGCACCTTGACGCGGGCCTCGAAACGGTCCAGCCCGTCGAATTCGGTTCCGGTGTCGGCGATTCGGCCCTTGGTGTCCATGATCGTCGGCATCGGCAGCTGATGGCGCATACCGATCTCGAAGTCGTTGGGGTCGTGGGCCGGTGTCACCTTGACCGCGCCGGTCCCGAACTCGGGGTCGACGTGCTCGTCGGCGACGACGATCATCTGCCGGTCGACGAACGGGTGCGGCAGGGTCTTGCCGACCAGGTGCCGGTAGCGCTCGTCGTCGGGGTGCACCGCGATGGCGGTGTCGCCGAGCATCGTCTCCACGCGGGTGGTGGCCACCACGATGTGCGGCTCGTCGTCGTTCATCGACCCGTAGCGGAACGAGACCAGCTCGCCCTCGACGTCGTCGTATTTGACCTCGAGGTCCGACACCGCGGTCTCGAGCACCGGCGACCAGTTCACCAGCCGTTCGGCGCGGTAGATCAGGCCCGCGTCGAACAGCCGCTTGAAGATGGTGCGCACCGCACGCGACAGGCCCTCGTCCATCGTGAAGCGGTCCCGGCTCCAGTCCACACCGTCGCCGAGGCGGCGCATCTGACCGGCGATGGTGCCGCCGGAGTCGTGCTTCCAGTCCCACACCTTGTCGATGAACAGTTCGCGACCGAAGTCCTCTTTGGTCTTGCCGTCGACGGCGAGCTGTTTCTCTACGACGCTCTGGGTGGCGATGCCTGCGTGGTCCATTCCGGGCAGCCACAGCACCTCGTAGCCCTGCATGCGCTTGCGCCGGGTCAGCGCGTCCATCAGCGTGTGGTCGAGCGCGTGGCCCATGTGCAGGCTGCCGGTGACGTTGGGCGGTGGCAGCACGATCGAGTACGGCGGTTTGTCGCTCGTGGGATCGGCCGTGAAGTATCCGGCGTCGACCCAGCCCTGGTACAGGTCGGCTTCTACCGCGCTCGGATCCCAGGACTTCGGGAGGGCATCGGCACGGTTCTCAGGACTGGCGGTCACCGCGCCATTCTATGAAGAGCGGGGTGCGATGAGCGAAAGCCCCCGTCGCCCGCTGCGGTGACGCCGGCTACTTCTTGCCGCCGAGCAGGCCGCCGAGGATGTCGCCGATGGCGTTGCCCTGACCGCCGCCGAGCACGCCGCCGAGGATGCCGCCCAGGATGTCGGCGAGTCCGCCGCCGGAGGACTGCTGCTGCTGTGCCGGGGCGTTCTGCTGCGCGAACTGCTTGCCGATGTAGGCGAGCACGATCGGGGTGATGATCGGCAGCAGCTTCTGGATCAGGTCGCCGCTGCCCGCACCGGTGCCCGCGAGCGCGGACGCGACCGTGTTGCTGTTGTTGCCGCCGAACAGGTGGGCGACGAGGGTGTCGCCCTGCTTCTCGTCGACGTCATCGACGTTGACACCGCCATCGAGCAGACCGCTGGCGCCCTGCTCGGTGACCGCGGACTCCAGCGCGGTCGAGTCGATGTCGTTCGACTTGACGTTCTGGTGCAGGCCGCCGACGAGCGCGGGAACCAGGGTCTTGACCGCCGCGGTCACCTCGGCTTCGTTCGCGCCCACCTTGTTGGCGATGTCGGCCACCGGGATCTGGGCGAACAGTTCGTCGAGACCGGCCATGGTAATCCCCCCTCTGTTGCTGGTGTGTTTGGTTGCGCAGCCATGACATTAGTTCAATGCGAGTTCAATGCGGTCGTCTCCAACACGACACCGGCTGCGGGCAGCCGGGTCAGCAGCGCATCGCCCATCGCCGCGGCCGGGGTCAGCACCCCGAGCAGGTTGGAGAGCCTGTCGCGGTCGAGGGCCAGCGCCAGCCCGCACTCCCCGAGCAACACGGCGGTCGCCTTGTAGCCGGGATCGCCCTGCTGTGCCATGGTCGCGACGTACCGCCTGCCCGAGGTCGTGGTGGTGTAGGTCTCGACGCGGTAGTGGCCACGCTCGCGGGTGCGCTCGCTCGGGCCGGTGCCGGGCTTGGGCAGCACCCGTTCGAGCAGGCCATCGGGAATCTTGTCGAAGTACCGCCCGCCGAGGCCCAGCGCCGCGGCGTTGGTTGCGGTGAGCAGGGCCGCGGCGACCGGGGCGACCGGCGAGTGGCCGCAGCTCATCTGCTCGGCATAGGTGAACCGGCGGCCGTAGGCGTAGTCCAGCAACGCGTTGCTGCGCCGCACGATTCGCGTGTTGGTCGCGGCCATCGCGAACGCCCCGGTCCAGGTCCCGGCCAGCTCAGGGGCGATCTCACCGCCGCGGCGCCACCGCACGTCGGGTTGCGCGCCCAGTTCGGGTTCACGCGCACGGTCCGGGCTGAGGGTGTAGGGGTCCAGCATGGCAGCGCGGGCCGCCGGATCCGTCGACGACGTGCGCATCACCTCCAGCATCGACGCCGCGGTGCCGCCGGACACGCCACCGGCGAACGAGCGCAGCACCAGATCGGTGTCGACGAGTTCGCCCGCGCCGTCGTCGGCGGCGCGCCGGTACAGCGCGAACACCGTGAGATCGGAAGGCACCGAATCGAATCCGCACGAGTGCACGATGCGCGCCCCGTTGCCTGCGGCCTGCTCGTGATATCGGTCGATGCTGTCGCGGATGAACATCGTCTCGCCGGTGAGGTCGGCGTAGTCGGTACCCGCGGCCGCGCAGGCCGCCACCAGCGGCAGGCCGTAGCGGGTGTACGGACCGACCGTGGTCACCACGACGCGGGTGCGCGCGGCCAGGTCGGCCAGGCTCGACGAGTTGCCCGCGTCGGCGATCAGCAGCGGCCAGTCGGACGCCGCACCGCCCAGTGCGGCCCGGGCCGCCTGCAGCTTGTCCGCCGAGCGCCCTGCCAGCGCGATACGGGCGTCGCCGGCGACGTCGGCCAGGTACTGCGCGGTCAGCCCGCCCGCGAACCCGGTGGCGCCGTACAGAACCAGGTCGAACTCACGCTGCGTCACGGTCCCGACGCTACCCGAGCAGTTCCGGCAGTTGGGCGGGTTCTCCGCGTAGATGCTCACCGAGGAACGCGGCGACCACCTGGTACCAGATCTTGGCGTGCTGGGGCGTGAGCACCCAGTGGTTCTCCGCCGGGTAGTAGAGGAAGCGGTGCGGGCTGCGCCCGTCGTCGTCCGCGGGCAGGGCCGAGTCGGTGAGCAGGTCGTACCACAGTCTCAGCGCCTCGCCGATCGGCACGCGGTAGTCCTTGTCGCCGTGAATCACCAGGATCGGTGTGCTGATCTTGTCGACGAACCGGTGTGGTGAATTGCGTTGGGTCATCTCGGGGGTCATCTCGCGGGCCCACCAGTAGGCGCCGTCGGTGGTGTCCCCGAACTGGTCGAGCGCCCACAGGCCGGCGTGGGTGACGATCGCGTCGAAACGATCGGTGTGCCCGGCGATCCAATTGGCCATGTAGCCGCCGAACGAACCGCCCATCGCCGCCGTGCGCGACGCGTCGATGCGCGGGTGCGCGCACGCCGCGTCGGTCACGGCCATCAGATCGGTGTACGGCGCCTCACCCCACGCGCCCCACCCCCGCGCGATGAAGTCCTGCCCGTAGCCGGTGGACAGCGCCGGGTCGGGCATGAGCACCGCGTAGCCCTGCGCGGTGAGCAGCCACGGGTTCCACCGCCAGTGCCAGCAGTTCCAACTGCCCAGCGGCCCGCCGTGCACCCACAGCACCAGCGGTGCCGGCTCCTCGGATTCGGGCAGGGTCAGCCACGCGCGCACCGGTGTGCCGTCCCCGGCCGTCGCGGCGATCTCGGTGAGGCTGCCCGGCAGTGCGGGGGTGTTCACGCACGGGAGTTCGGTGACGGCGCCGTCGGGATCGATACGCACCGGATGCGGCGGGGCGGCATAGGAACTGCGCAGCGCGAAGATCACCCCGCCGGGCGCCGGGCGGACGTCGGTGTAGGTGTGGTCGTCCTTGGGGTCGTGGTGGGTCAGCCGGGTCACCGCACCGGTGCCGGGGTCGACGGAGAAGATCGGGCCCCGCCCGTTGTCGTCGGCGGTGACAATCAGGGCCGAGGCGTCGGCCGCCCATGTCACCGAGGACGGCCACCGGTCCCAGTCGGCGGCCACCTCGGCCCACTCGCCGTCGGCATCGAAGCGCATGCAGCACAGGGTGATTCGTGGTGGCGTATCGGGCGTGGAGTGGGTCTCGCGGGTGAATGCGACCGCGCTGCCGTCCGGCGCGATGGCCGGGTGCTCCAGATCCGCGAGCGGATCGTCGGCGATCGTGGTCCGGGCACCGGTGACCCGGTCGATGCGCACCAGCATACTGCGGGTCGCGGCGCGCGCAGTAGGCACGTGCCAGGAGGCGATCACGAACGAACCGTCGGGGCTGACGTCGAAAGTGCTCTCCCGCAACGCAACACCGGGACGGTCGGTGAGGTCGCGGGGGCCGTCGGCGTCGAACAGGTGGGGCTGGTCGGGGCCGAGGTCGTGATCCCACTGCCGTACCGGATATCCGGCGTGCAGGATGGCCGACACCTTGTTGTCCTTGCGCGCCTTGCGCAGCGAGCGGTCGGCCTCGACATCTGCGACGGAGGACAACAGCGGCGCGGTCACCACCGTGGCGTCGGCACCGCGCGCGCTCACCGCCGCGCCGACACCCCCGGGCATGCTCAGCATCTCGTGGGCTTCCCCGCGGGCGGGCAGCCGCCACAGCGCCGCGGGTGGCTTGTCGTCATCCTCGGTGGGCCGGACCGCCAGGAACAGCACGTCGCCGTCCGCGGTGAACACCGGCGCCGATTCTCCCTTGAGGCCCCGGGTCAGGCGGCGCGCGGGTTGGCGCCCGGCCGGATCCAATTCCCATAACGCGGTGACGAATTCAGTGCGCTTGGAGTTGAGTGTGCTGACCGTGGTCACCACACGTGAGCCGTCGGGTGAGACGGCCAGCGCCGAGACCCGTGGAATGTCGAGGAAGTCGTCGAGATCGTGAAACGGCGTCGAGGTCATGCTCCGTTGCTAGCACATCCGGACTTCATCGGGATTTAACGCGACGTGACCAGTGGGACACACCGCGCGGGTTAGCGTACGACCGGTACACCGTCAGTACCCCGGAAATCCTACGAAGAAACACCCGTTGCCGTTCCTTCCCCCCGCGGAGGTTTTTGTGCCACCTGACGTCCAAGACGCCCTCGACACGATGGCGACCATCAACAACGAGTTCTACTACTGGATGTCCATCGCGTTGATGTTCCTCATCCACGCCGGATTCCTCGCCTACGAGGTGGGCGCGTCCAGGTCGAAGAACGTGCTGGCCACCGCGATGAAGAACCTGCTGGCCCTGGCCACCATCATCGCGTCCTTCTATTTCGTCGGCTGGTTCCTCTACAACGCGATGCCCAGCGGGTTCATCGAGTTCAACGAGGCGGCCAAGGCCGCATTGCCGTGGAGCGACAACATGGGTCCGAACGTGCAGGACTCGGCCAGCGGCATCTTCTGGGGCGCATTCGCATTGTTCGCCGCGACCACCGGATCGATCATGTCCGGCGCAGTGCTGGAACGCATTCGAACGAGCGGGTTCCTGATTCTCACGGTGCTCGTCGGTTCGGTGACCTGGATCATCGGCGCCGCATGGGGCTGGCACGGCGCCGGCTGGATGCTGACCAAGCTGGGCTTCCACGACGTCGGTGCCGCCGGTTGCGTCCACATGATCGCCGGCTTCGCCACCCTCGGCGTGCTGATCAACCTGGGTCCGCGCATCGGGCGCTTCCTGCCCGACGGCACACCGGTGACCATCCGTCCGCACAACCTGCCGCTGACCATGCTCGGCCTGATGCTGATCTTCACCGGCTTCTTCGGCTTCCTGATGGGCTGCATCATCTACGCGGGCGACGGACTGACGACCATCTACGCGAGCCCGACGACCATGAGCGCGTTCGCGTTCAACACCCTCATGGGCCTGGGCGGCGGCATCATCGGCGCCTACCTGACGTCGAAAGGCGAACCGTTCTGGACCATTTCGGGAGGTCTGTGCGGCGTGATCGGCGTGGCCTCCGGCATGGACCTGTATCACCCCACGTTGGCCTTCGTCATCGCCTTCGGTGCCGGTGCGCTGGCTCCTTTCATCGGGAAACTGCTGGAGAAGTTCAAGATCGACGACGTGGTGGGCGCGGTCAGCGTCCACGGCGGCATCGGCCTGTACTCGGTGCTGATCGCCGGAGTGTTCCTGCACGGCTACCCCAACACCGGCGGCAACCCGTCGGTCTCGTTCTGGGGTCAGGCGATCGGTGCGGCGGTGTTCGCCGCGCTCGGTTTCATCCCGACCTACCTGGTGTCGCTCGGGCTGAAGAAGGTTGGGCTGCTGCGCATCCCGAAGGCCGTCGAGGAGCAGGGCCTCGACCTCACCGAGGTTCCCGCCACCCCGTACCCCGAGGGCATCCCGGTGACGGCCATGCCGGTCAACGGCAACGGCCACAAGACCGGCGTACTCGTGACCACGGCGGAGGTGAAGTAGATGTTCAGCCCGATCGACAGCTACGACGATGCGTCGGTGGTCTTCACGTTCGGCGGATACTCCGTCGGGGTGTGGCTGTTCTTCATCGTCTCGGTGGCGCTGTTCGTCGGCTTCTTCGTGCGGATGATCCAGCACGAGAACAGGGCCTACAGAGCCATCATCGAGCACCAGCCGGTCGAACCCGGCCCGGCCGCGGAAGGAGAACCGACGCCCTACTGATCCGACACCGGATCTCGATGAGAAAGCGCCCCGGCCGAATGCCGGGGCGCTTTCTCGCTGCCGGTTTCTAGTGGCGCTCAAGCCATTGCACGGCGCGGTCGCGGTAACCGATGATGCCCTTGTAGTCGGCCATGTCATCGGGCAGATCGGCCAGCACCGCCGCGAGGCGGTCCCGCCACGGCCGGACCGTGCTGATGTCGGCGAACGGCAGCATGTAGGTGCGGATCAGAAAGCAGATCGCGGCCGACTCCGGCAGCCGGATCAGGTGCTGCAGCTCGACACGCAGATGCACCAGGCGCCCGAACGTCTCGTCGTCCACACCGTTGATCATCGCCCGGTCCGGGCCCCAGTCCGGGTACCGCTCGGTGGACACGTCGAGTTTGCGTCCGATGGTCAGTGTCCAGTTGGTGCGTCGATAGATTTCGTTGGGCTGCAACCGCATCAGGAACTGACGGGCCCGGGTGATCACACCGGTCTCCCGCAACCGCGGCACCGGGCCGTGGATCTCCAGGAACGTCATCCCCACGTCGAACCCGAACGACCAGTCCGCGGCGAAGGTCACCACGCCCGCGTCGCCGAACAGGTCGTCATCGCGCTGGTCGAGCAGCACGATGTCGTCCTGCACCTGTCCGGCGATGTAGGCCAGCGGTTCGGCGGGCAGCGTCGATTCGTCCCCGTAGCTGAAGCTCTGGGTGATCCCGAGACGCTTGTTCTCCCAGTGCCATACGCCGTCGCTCTCGGTCAGTGACATGGTGTCCGGGTAGGCCGTCGCGAGTTCCCGCATGAGGGTCACCATGGCGTCCCAGCACGCGGCCCGCATGTGCGGCAGTACGGCGTATCTGGTCGGGTCGGCCGCGAGGATCTCGGCGCGCTGGGCGAGTTCGTGTTCGTATTCGCTGTCGATGTCGACCACGCGTTCGCCCCACTGGCCCGCCGGTGTCGAGACCCGGGCACCGGCGGGTTCTACGTTGGTGCTGTAGCGGTACTGGTCGGCGGCGAACGGGACGGGAAGGTCTCCACCAGGTCGGGTGCGGACAGCCGCTCGGGCGTGACGGTCACAGGGACAGCTCCAATCGTTCTCCTGCGGCACGGGACACGCACGCCATCAGCGCATCCCCCGCCTGCTTCTCGGTATCGGTGAGGTACAGGTCGCGGTGCAGGATGTCGCCGGCGGCCACCGGGATCCGGCACTCGCCGCAGACTCCCCGACGGCACAGGTTCGGGACGCTGTGGCCGTGCCGCTCAAGGGTTTCGAGCAGTGACACCCCGGACGCAACGGTGAGGGTCTGGCCGGTTCGGGCCAGCTCGACCTCGAACGGTTCGCCGGCGTCGAGCGTGTCGACCCCGAACCGTTCGGAGTGGATTCGGCTGTCGGGCCAACCCAACTCGCCCGCCTGGGCGATCACGTCGTCCATGAACGGCCCCGGTCCACACACGTAGAGGTGGGTGCCGATCGGTTGACCGATGAGCGCCGCGGTGAGCTCGGAGCCGAACTTTGCGCGGTCGGTGCAGATCCGGGCGGGTATCCCCAGCTGCTCGATCTCGCCGAGGTAGGCGCCGCGTCCGGCGCGGTGGATGTAGAGCAGTCGGGCATCCCGGTCCCACCGCTTCGCGCTGTACAGATGGGACATCATCGGGGTGATGCCGATGCCCGCCGCGACCAGCAGGTGCCTGCGAGCCCGGTGTATCGGGGCGAATGCACTGCGGGGCTCGCTCACCTCGATGGTCTCGCCGATCCTCAGCTCGTCGTGCACCCAGCGGGAACCCCCGGATCCGTTCGGGCACAACAACACCGAGATGACATAGCGCATCGGGCAGACGCCGTCACCGGTCAGCGAGTATGCGTTGGCGACCTCGCCGCAGCGCACCACCACGTGGCTGCCCGGCGGGTACGACGGCAGTGACCGTCCGTCGGGATGGGCCAGTCGCAGGGTCCGCACCCCGGGGACGCTGTCGTCGATCTCGGTGACCGTCAGTTGCATTGCGGCGTCACCGCCTGCTGCTCGGCGTCGACCATGTAACCCAGGTGTGCGCCTGCGCGACGCGAAACGTGGTAGTGCACCATGAGTTTGCGTCCGCAACCCGCGCAGCTCACCAGACCCTCGACCTCGACGGCGGCCGCGGTGACGGTGCGGCAGTGCGTGCAGAACACGTCACGCTCGGCGACATCGGTGCTGGCGATGGTGATCTCGTCGTCGGCGAGGCCGTGCGCGAGGGCGTGGGCGCGCATCCGCAGGCCGATGCGGGCGGGACCGGCGATCATCAGCCGCCACCCCACTACTGCCGTGGCGACCGTCGCGTCGATGACCGCGCGGGCCCGCTCGTCGGTGTCGACGCGATGCACCTCGACGGCGCCGCCGCTCTCGTCGGGGCCGGCGAGTTGACCCTGCCACCGCGTGATCACATCCTCGGCGTCACCGATCCCGATGATCGTCCACGACCGTCCCGATGTGTCCGCGTCGGGCACGGTGGGGGTGATGGTCCATGGCGGAATGCTGGTCAGCTCCAGAGCAGGTCTCATCGGCCCTTCCTTCCGGCGGCCCTGTCGCAGGGACACCTCGGGTAAACACATATCGCTCTCAGGAAACCAGCATTTCGTTTCGCGGCTGTGAAGGCGATGTCTCAACCTGTTGACGCACCGATACATTCATCCGATGACAACGTCGATCCTCGTCATCGGTGCCGGCATCACCGGTTTGGCCACCGCGGCCGCATTGCAACGACGCGGATTTGAGGTGTGTGTCGCCGAGGCACGCGCCGACACCACATCGGGTGCGGGAATCAGCATCTGGCCCAACGCGTTGGCCGCGCTCGACGAGATCGGACTCGGCGATCCGGTTCGCGCCGCGGGCGGTCGCATCACGGCAGGCGCGCTGCGCTGGCACGACGGCACATGGCTGCGTCGTCCGGCGGCCGAGCGGATCACCCGGGCGCTGGGCGAGCCGCTGGTGGTCATCCGCCGCAAGGTGCTCACCGACATCCTCGCCGGTGCGCTGGCGCCGGGCACCGTGGTGAACGGGCTGGAAGCGCACACGGTCGAGACCGGCGCCGCCGGCGTCCTGGTGACGTTCACCGACGGTTCGGTACGGGAAGCCGGCGGTGTCGTCGGCGCCGACGGTGTCGACTCGGTCGTCGCACGCCACCTCAACGGACCGTTGCGTCGCCGCTACGCCGGATACACCGCGTGGCGCGGCGTCGCCGCGCACCCGCTCGATCCGGAACTGTCCGGCGAGACCATGGGTGCGGGCATGGAGGTGGGGCATGTCCCCCTCGGCAGCGACCACACGTACTGGTTCGCCACCGAGCGGGCCCCGCAGGGCCAACGCGCACCCGACGGCGAACTGGCACATCTGCGGAAACTGTTCGGTCCGTGGGCCGAGCCGATCCCGACACTGCTGGCGACGACCGATCCGGCCGACGTGCTGCGCAACGATCTCTACGATCGCCAACCGGCCCGCTGTTGGGCGCGGGGCCCGGTGGTGCTCGCCGGGGATGCGGCCCATCCGATGCGGCCACATCTGGGCCAGGGCGGCTGTCAGGGTCTGGAGGACGCCGCGACGCTGGCGGCCCTGGTGGGGCGTGAGCCGGATCTGCCGACCGCGTTCGCCCGGTTCGCGGCGCTGCGGCGCCGCCGGGTGACGGGCATCGTGCGCACATCACGCCTGATCGGCCGGGTCGTCAACCTGCGGCCCGCGGCACTGAGCGCCGCGGCGAGTCGCGCCAGCGTGCTGGTGCCCGAGGTGGTGCTGAACCGGCGGCTGGCGTCGATCGCCGCGCGGTCGGCCTTCACTGCGGTGGGTTAACGGCCGAAGGCGCCGAGCGGGTCGAGCAGCGTCGAGCAGAGCCGGCGCAGATCCAGGATGCCCAGCACCGCTCCGGGGCGCACCGCGCTGCAGCCGCCACCCGCGGCAGGGGCGCCTGCGCCACCACCCCACACCGCCGGCGACGCGCCGCGGCCACCGCACTTCGGCCAGGCCCGCAGCCCCTGGCTGCGCAGGACGTTCTCGGCGACGCGGATCTGCTCTTCGCGCGATGCGGTCGCAGGTGACCCGACACCGCCGTGGGCGGCCCAGGTGGACTGCTTGAACTGCAGGCCGCCGTAGTGGCCGTTACCGGTGTTGGTGGACCAGTTGCCACCGGATTCACACGCGGCGATGGCGTCCCAGTTGACGCTGTCGGCGGCTGCGGTCGCCGGGGACAACACCATCGGCCCCATCGCGAGCGCGCCCGCCAGCGCGGTGAGCCCGAAGGCCCTCTTCACTGCCTTACGGATGTTCATCATCATCGTGGCCCTTCCCCGACCTCCGACACGAGGACCGCGAACATACGTTGGTCACATTTCTGCAACCGCGCGATCACTAATGGGTTCGCGTGAGCCATCTCACGCGTTACACAGGAGGCTGAAGTTTTTTCCGGGGCGGGCGTTCTTCAGGTGGCAGGAGAGCCTGAAGAGGAAACAGAAGCGGTGCCGGGCAATGCCCGACACCCGCTTCTGACGTGCTTGTTTGTCGACTAGCCGCGCTTGCCGCACACGGGCCAGGCGCCAATGCCCTGGGTGCGCAGCACGTTCTCGGCGACGCGGATCTGCTCGGCACGCGACGCCTGATGCGGCATGCCCGAGCCACCGTGGGACCGCCAGGTGCCGAGGTTGAACTGCAGGCCGCCGTAGTAGCCGTTCCCGGTGTTGATGGACCAGTTGCCACCCGACTCGCACGAGGCGACGGCGTCCCAGTTCACGCTGTCCGCATTGGCGGTGCCTGCACCGAGCGCGACCGGAGCCACAGCGAGCGCTCCTGCGACGATGCCCAGCCCGAACGTCTTGCGGATGTTCTTCACTTCGTTCCTTTCGCCAAGCGCGCGCCATCCACACCCGTTCACACGGGAGCGGCTGCCTGTCACCAGGCAGGAGGGGTTGGTTCGCGCCATCTCGGTCAGGCACGAAAGGGGGAGCTCGATCGGCTCTACCGGGCGTCACACCCGGCTCCCACGGGGCGTCTGGCCTCCGCGGCCCCACTCACACGCAGGTTCGTGGTTTTGAAATTGTTTGCCCTTGATCGGGCTCGGGTAGGAACCTACAAAGCTCTCGAACAGAAGTCATGTCGATGTAGAAGCGGTTGCCATCAGATAACGGTCCGATAACGACTCGATGAGATAAACGTTTATGCAGGTCATGTTGCGCTTTCGCGGACCTGCATCGACAACCGTGTCGCGAAATAAACGTGAGGTAGATCACGATCATTTTGTGGTCCGCGTCACCGATATCCGGCGCCGGGTGTGGGTCGGTGCGCACGCGCACAGCGCCATCGCGGATCCTCTGCACCAAACATGCAGGTAGATGCCAGCGTTGGGGCCCAACGGGCCGCTACGGACAACTCTTTTCGTTCGCTGCCGCCCGGATCTACCGGCCGCCGACTCCCCTGGCACGAATCGCTCTGGGAGACAAGAGCATAACGGCACTCATGTCGACGCCGACGAGCCCTCTCGCCGTCGTCAGTTTCGGCCGCGACGGCTCCAATGCGTCCGAAACTCATTGCCAGACAGCCATTTTCGCCTTGATCCACCGCAGCATGCGACCCGCCACCATCCGCAGAAGGCACCACCCGAACCGCTGCCCGTGCGACAAACCTCGTGGTCAGCGGCCGCGCCGTTAGTTAGGTCGGCTACCGCTCGACGAAACGGCACACCCCCCGCCGGAATGACGCCCCGGATACCTCCCCGAAACATCAACGGCGGCATCGGGTCTCGGGGTGCCATTCGACGGCCCCGCCTCCGCCGGCGCAGGCGCATCACGAATTAGTGACCGGAGATAAATTGTCCGAATATCGCCCTTTTATCTCGGAACGATAAATTCGGCTCAGATCCCCGACAATTTCGCAATTTGCTGAAATCTCAGGGCAGATCTTCGGGGGTGTTGACGTTGGTGAGCGCCTTCTGCGGATCAAGCACCAACCGCTGAGTGTCCACACGATCGGCGAGAGCCCGCATGCTGCGCTCCCCCGCCGCGACCAGATCGGCGATCGCCGACGACAGATCGGTGCGGTAGATGCCGGCCAGGTAGTGATCCCGCCCGTCCCACGGCAGCACGATGTCCACCCCGAGTCGTTTCGCCGGATCGGCCAGCATGTCGATGAGGTCGGCGGACAGGTACGGCATGTCCACCGCACACACGAAAGCCCACTGGCAGCCCGCGTCCGCGGCCGCGCGCAGCCCACGGCCCACGGCCACCAGCGGCCCGACGCCGCGCACTTCGTCGCGCAGCACCTGGGCGGGCAGGTCGGGAAGCGGCTGGCCCGGGGCGGCGATCACGAACACCGGGGAACAGCGGGGTGTCACCGCGGCGACCACCCGCTCGACCAGCGTCGTGCCCTCGAACACGAGAGTGGCCTTGTCACGCCCCATACGCCGCGAAGCCCCGCCCGCCAGCACCACGGCGGCGAGCGGGGCTGCGCTCAAATCGTCTCGGTCAGTACCTTCAGTCGACAGTCCACGTGTCTTTACCACGCAGCAAGGATTGCAGAGCGGCGGTGTCGTGGGGCTTGGATTCGATTGCAGTGGCCACCTGTTGACGCGCGGCGTCGTCGTAGGTGGGCCTGCTGACCTTGCGGAAGATGCCCATGACCATGTGGTCCAGGTTCTGCTCGGACAGCCGCGACAGCGCGAACGCGTATGCCGGATCGTCGATCTCGGCGTTGTGCACCACGATGTCGTCGACCGTGACGTCGGCGGTCTTCGCGATCTCCAGGCCGTAGCCGGATTTCACCACGCAGTACTCGCCGTCGGCGCCGAACGTGATCGGCTCGCCGTGGACCAGGTTGATCAGCCGCTCCTCGGCGCCTTCCTTGCGCAGCGCGTCGAACGATCCGTCGTTGAAGATCGGGCAGTCCTGCATGATCTCGACGAGTGCCGCGCCGCGGTGCTCGGCCGCACCGCGCAGCACCTCGGACAGGCCCTTGCGGTCAGAGTCGAGCGCGCGGCCGACGAACGTGGCCTCGGCGCCCAGCGCCAGTGACACGGGGTTGAACGGGTAGTCCAACGAGCCCATCGGCGTCGACTTGGTGATCTTGCCGACCTCGGAGGTCGGCGAATACTGCCCCTTGGTCAGGCCGTAGATCCGGTTGTTGAACAACAGGATCGTGATGTTGATGTTGCGGCGCAGCGCGTGGATCAGGTGGTTGCCACCGATCGACAGCGAGTCACCGTCACCCGTGACGACCCACACCGACAGGTCAGGACGCGCCAGCGCAAGACCGGTCGCGATGGTCGGGGCGCGGCCGTGGATCGAGTGGAAGCCGTAGGTCTCCAGGTAGTACGGGAACCGGCTGGAGCATCCGATGCCGCTGACGAAGGCGATGTTCTCGCGGCGCAGCCCCAGCTCCGGCAGGAAGTTCCTGATGGTGTTGAGGATGACGTAGTCACCGCAGCCCGGGCACCAGCGGACCTCCTGGTCGCTGGTGAAATCCTTGCCTTTCTGCGGCTGGTCGGTGGTGGGCACCAGGGCGTTCTTGGTCAGCCCGGCATCGGTCAAGCCCAGGTCTGCACCGATGAACGGGGCCGATGCGCGATCCGCTTCGCTTCTCGCTGTTGTCATGCGTTAGCTCCCACACTGTTCGCCTCGGCCGCGTCCACCTCGATGGTGGCTGCCGCCAGCCGTGCGAACTTGGCCTTGTCGTTTTCCTTCTCACCCAGCGTTCCGTCGAGCGCGGCATCGATGATGCCCTCGACCTCGTCGGCCAGAAAGGCCATGCCCTCCACCTTGGTGACCGACTGGACGTCGACCAGGAACCTGCCGCGCAGCAGCAGCGCGAGCTGGCCGAGGTTCATCTCCGGCACGACCACCTTCGGGTAGCGCGCCAGCACCTCGCCGAGGTTGGCCGGGAAGGGGTTGAGGTGACGCAGGTGCGCCTGGGCCACCTTGATGCCCTTGCGGCGGGCGCGGCGGCAGGCCTCGCCGATGGGACCGTAGCTGCTGCCCCAGCCGAGCATCAGCAGTTCGGCATCGCCGGTCGGATCGTCGACGTCGAGGTCAGGCACCTTGATGCCGGCGATCTTCTCCTGGCGCAACCGGACCATGAGGTCGTGGTTCTTGGGCTCATAGGAGATGTTGCCCGATCCGTTGGCCGATTCGAGACCGCCGATGCGGTGTTCGAGGCCTGGCGTGCCGGGGATCGCGAACTGGCGCGCCAGGGTCTCGGGGTCGCGTGCGTAGGGCTGGAACGGCTCGCCCGACTTGGCGAACGTGTGCTCGATGCGCGGATAGGACGCGACGTCGGGGATCCGCCACGGCTCGGAGCCGTTGGCCACCGCACCGTCGGACAGGATGATCACCGGGGTGTGGTAGTTGATCGCGATCCGCGCGGCTTCCACCGCGATGTCGAAGCAGTCCGACGGTGACCGCGGCGCGACGACAGCGACCGGCGACTCGCCGTTGCGGCCGAACAGCGCCTGCAGCAGGTCGGCCTGCTCGGTCTTGGTGGGCAGGCCCGTCGAGGGACCGCCGCGCTGCACGTCGATGACGATCAGCGGCAGCTCGGTCATCACGGCGAGGCCGATGGCCTCGGACTTGAGCGAGACACCGGGTCCCGAGGTGCTGGTGACGCCGAGGGCACCGCCGTATGACGCGCCGATCGCGGCGCCGATACCGGCGATCTCGTCCTCGGCCTGGAAGGTCAGCACGTTGAAGTTCTTGTGCTTGGACAGTTCGTGGAGGATGTCCGACGCCGGGGTGATCGGGTAGGTGCCCAGCACGACCTGAAGGTCGGCGAGGTGTCCGGCCGCGACGATTCCGTAGGCCAGGGCGGTGTTGCCCGAGATCTGGCGGTACTCACCGGCGGTGAGCTTGGCGGGCGACACCTCGTAGGTGGTTGCGAACGCCTCGGTGGTCTCGCCGTAGTTCCAGCCGGCCTTCAGGGCCAGCACGTTGGCCTCGGCGACATCGGGTTTACGGGAGAACTTCTCGCGGATGAAGCTCTCACTGTGCTCGAGCTCGCGGCCGTACATCCAGGACAGCAGGCCGAGCGCGAACATGTTCTTGGCGCGCTGGCCGTCCTTCTTGCTGGCGCCGATCGATTCCACCGCGCCGAGGGTCAGGGTGGTCATCGCGACCGAGTGCACGACGTAGTCGGACAGCTCGTCGGTCTCCAGCGGGTTGGCGTCGTAGCCGACCTTGGCCAGGTTGCGTTTGGTGAACTCGTCGGAGTTGGCGATGATCAGACCGCCGCGCGGCAGGTCGGAGACGTTGGCCTTGAGCGCTGCGGGGTTCATCGCGACGAGCACGTCCGGCCGGTCACCGGCGGTGAGGATGTCGTAATCGGCGATCTGGATCTGGAACGACGAGACACCGGGCAGCGTGCCCTGAGGGGCGCGGATCTCGGCCGGATAGTTCGGCTGGGTCGCCAGGTCGTTACCGAACAGCGCGGCCTCGGAGGTGAACCGGTCCCCGGTCAGCTGCATACCGTCGCCGGAGTCACCGGCGAATCGGATGACCACCTTTTCGAGCTTCTGCCGCGGCGCGGCGCCCGTGCCGTTGCCGTTGTCACCCACGGCTCCCGCCTTTCACGCGTTCTCCGGCCGATCTCACCGCGCGTCGTCGAGGCCCCGTGGCCAGCTGCGGGCCACCCGCGGCCAGGTGCGACGTTTCCCTCGGATCGAACTCACCGAATTTTGATGTCACTGCCAGTACCGATTATTGCATTGCTCTTAGGCTCGACTTCACCGCGTGCCCCCGCGACACGCGGACGCGACTCACCGGAATTCCCAGTTCACTGCCGTGCCGGAGCCGTGATCGCGACAAAACTGTGGTTTTGGTCACGTGATGAGAATGTCATTCTCTAAGAAACCAGACTACTCGCCGGTAGTCGGTGCGCACCGTCAGACCCGGTCGGCGGGTTCGACGTGGACCCGCTTGTCGAGCTCGCGGGCCACCAGCGCGCTGGCCAGCTCCGCGGCCCGCCGCGGATCCGCGCCCGCGGCACGATGCGCCACGTAGCAGGCGGTGAACATGTCCCCCGCGCCGGTGGTCTGCACGCCGAGCACCCGCCACGCCGCGGGCACCCGCATGCGGTCACCGTCGACGAAGATGTCGCAGCCCTCAGACCCGTAGGTCACCAGGATCTCCGGCACCCCGAGTCGCTGGGCCGTCCCGGCGTCGAACGGACCGTCGGCGACGATGACGGCCTCATCCTCGGCGAGCTTCAGGATGTCGAGGTGGGTCAGCAGATCGACCGGGAAATGGCGGTCCTCGACCAGCGGCCCCAACCGGTCGGCCCGCACCAGCCCCTGGCCGTCGTAGGCGATGCGATGGCCGCGCGCCACCAGTGCCGCGAGTGTCTCGGCGGGGAAATCGGTGCGCAGCAGCGGCGCGAGGTGCACCCACGTCGTCGCCGGATCGGCGGCCTCGACATCGGCCGGTGACCACACCGGACCAATCGCCTCGACGCCCATGTGCCGGTGGTCGGTGTCGTCGTAGTCCAGCCGGAACGAGCTGGTGACCGCAGAAGGCAGGATCTGCACGAGCGGCCCGAACCGCTCCTGCAGGCCGTCGAACAGCGAGTGGTCGCGTTCGGCGCCCATCGCCACGATCCGACCGGCGCCACCGGCGGCCTGCAGCGCGACACCGGCGAACGACGCGCAGCCACCAGGGCTGGGCGGCGCCCCGTTGATGACGTCGATCGCCAGGTTGCCCAGCACCGTCACGCCAGGGACTAACTCTCGTGGCATGAACTGGTCCCTCGGGTCGCGATCGATGTCAATACAGTCTGACGCCGGCGGGTCGTCACATGCGTCGGCCGAAATCGTAGCCGCACATCCTGGACGCCGAACCGGGTGCTGGCCCGGACACGTCACAACGGCAGGTTGTACGGGGTGATCACCTGGATGGGCGCGGGCCGCACCGGCTCGGCCGGCAACGCCCCGTGCTGCTGCAGGATCAACCGCATCGCCAGGCGGGCATCGGCGCGCAGGTCGTTGTGCAGCACCGCCGAGATCCTGCCGTCACGCAGCAGCCTGCGGTTGTCGACGTCGAGGTCGTGGGCGACGAAGACCTTGCACTCCCGGCCGAGTTTCTCGAACGCCGCGACCGTCGCGGTGTTGCCGCCGCCTGGCGAATACACGGCCTCCACCGACGGGTTGCGCTCCAGGGCCTGCAGCACGAGCCGTTCGTTGGTGGCGTCGATGCCGTCGCTGTCGGTGACCTCCACCACGGTCCGGCCCGATCCGCGCAGCCCCGACCGGAATCCCACCTCCCGCTCGCCCTCACCGCGGAACACCGTGCGGCTCAACGTGATCAGCACATCCGCGGGATCGGTGCCGAGCCACTGCTCGATCAGGTAGGCCGCCGTGGCGCCTGCACCGTGGTTGTCGATCCCGACGTACGCGCAGCGTGCGCTGGCCGGCACGTCGGTGGTGTAGGTCACGACGGGCACGCCCGCGGCCACCAGCCGGTCGACCGCCTCGACCACCTCGGGCTCGTCGGCGGCTTTGAGCACCACACCGTGGCTGGACTTGATCCGCGCGAGGGTGTCGACCATCTGGGCGGCCGATCCGGACTCCCACAGATGGAACCGGGCCCGCAGCATCGCGGGCGCGAACGCGGGCAGCTCGGCCTCGATCGCGGTGCGGAACGCGTCGGAGAACCGCTGCGGGGTCTGCATCACCACGTCGATCAGGAAGCGCCTGCCGTTGAGGCGCAGCTGGGCGCGCTGTTTGTCCAGATCGGCGATGGCCTGACGGACCTCGGCGCGGGTGGTCTCCCGCACGCCGGGCCGGTTGTTGAGGACGCGGTCGACGGTCGCCTCGCTGAGCCCGCTCTGTTGCGCGATCTCGCGGACCTTGTAGCGGTGCGCCATCGCGGTCCCCCGATCCGATTCTGATGGTTTTTTGATGGTTTTCTGCCGTTGATTGTGGCACATCGCACAGCAACACTGTCAGTCATGACCTCATCGCTGGGCTCCGCGCCTGCCACCCGGCGCGGCGCGTTCATCGACGAATCCGACTGCTCGCTCGACGATTTCCGCGTCGCCGTCGCGCGCACCACCGACGCGGCCGACTATCCGCACGCCTGCCACATCCGCGGCAACGTGCCGGTCTACTCCTCGGCGTCGCTCGACGGCCTCGAGGGTGCGCAACGGCGCGCCGTGCAGACCGAACTGATCGCCGCGCTGTCCGACGGACCCGGCGTGGTGGTGTTCGAGAACGCCTTCGATCCCGCCGTGGTCGATTCCGCGAGTGTGGCGTTCCGGGCACTCATCGATGCCCAGCGTGCATCAGGGGGTGCCGCGGGGGATCACTTCGGGGCGGCGGGCGCCAACGACCGGGTGTGGAACGCCGCCCAGAAGTTGGCGCTGCACAGCCCGCGCGTGCACGCCGAGTACTACGCCAACGACATCCTGGCGTTGGTCTCGCAGGCCTGGCTGGGCCCGCGCTACCAGGTGACCTCTCAGGTCAACGTCGTCAATCCCGGTGGGGCGGCGCAGGTTCCGCATCGCGACTACCACCTGGGTTTCGTGACACCCGATGCACTCGCGGCGTACCCGGCGCACCTGCATCGGTTGTCACCCGCGCTCACGCTGCAGGGCGCGGTGGCGCACTGCGACATGCCCGTGGAGAGCGGGCCGACCATGTTGTTGCCGTACTCGCAGACCTTCGAGGCCGGCTACATCGCGTTCTACCGCAAAGAGTTCATCGAGTTCTTCGCCGAGCACCACGTCCAGCTGCCGCTGCGCACAGGCGATGCGGTGTTCTTCAACCCGGCCCTGTTCCACGGGGCCGGGGCCAACACCTCCACCGACATCCGGCGCATGGCCAATCTGCTGCAGATCTCGTCGGCGTTCGGCCGGGCCATGGAGGCGCTGGACCGCACGGCGATGATCCGCGCGGTCTACCCCGAACTGCTCGCGATGCAGGATGCGGGCCGGCCCGCGCACGAACTCGCCAACGTGGTCAACGCGACCGCCGAGGGCTACGCCTTCCCCACCAATCTCGACCTCGACCAACCGATCGGCTCGCTCGCGCCGCCGAGTCAGGTCGACACCGTGCTCGCCGCACTCGCCGACCGTCGCACACCGGCAGAGCTCGACACCCTTCTCGCACAACAGGATGAACGGAGAATCCCATGACCACGCTCGGCGTAATTGGGTTGGGCCGCATCGGCGCCTTCCACGTCGACACCCTGAGCGGCCTGGACGGCGTCGACGGCCTGGTGGTGGCCGACGAGCGACCCGACGCGGTGGCCGCCGTCGCCGCCAAACACGGTGCCAAACCGGCTGATTCGGTCGAAGAACTGCTCGATTCGGGCGTCGACGGCGTCGTGGTCGCCGCCGCGACCCCGGCCCACGCCGAGCTGACGCTGGCCGCCGTGCACCGCGGGTTGCCGACGTTCTGCGAGAAGCCGATCGCCTCGACCGCGGCCGAGAGCGCGCGGGTGGCCGAGTCGATCGCACGCTCCGGTGTGCCCGTGCAGGTGGGCTACCAGCGCCGGTTCGACGCCGCGTTCGCCGCGGCCAAGCGCGAGGTGGAATCCGGGTCGCTCGGCGCGCTGCACACCGTGCGCAGCACCACGATGGACCCCGCTCCCCCGTCGATGGACTACATCAAGGGCTCGGGTGGGATCTTCCGCGACTGTGCGGTCCACGATTTCGACGCGTTGCGCTGGATCACCGGACAGAACGCCGTCGAGGTCTACGCCACCGGCACGGTGCAGGGCGACCCGCGCTTCGCCGAGTACGGCGATATCGACACCGCCGCGGTCGTGGTGCGGTTCGACGGCGGCGCGCTCGGCATCGTCTCGGCGGCCCGCTACAACGCACGCGGATACGACTGCCGGCTGGAGGTGCACGGGTTCAACAACTCGATCGTCGCCGGCTGGGATCAGGGCACACCCCTGCAGAACATGGATCCGGGCAACGACTTTCCCGCCGGGCCCTACCACCACTTCTTCATGGACCGCTTCACCGACGCGTTCCGCAGCGAGTTGGCCGCGTTCGTCGACGTGGTGAAGGGCAATCCGATCCCCGGGGCCACCGTGGCCGATGCCGTCGAGGTGGCGTGGATGGCCGAGGCGGCCACCGAATCACTGCGCCGCGGCGCACCCGTGCGGATCGAGGAGGTGCGGAACTCATGACCGCAATCAAGGTGGCAGGCGCACCGATCTCGTGGGGTGTGTGCGAGGTCCCCGGCTGGGGCCACCAACTGGACCGGGAGCGGGTGCTGTCCGAGATGCGCACCGCGGGGCTGACCGCCACCGAACTCGGACCCGACGGCTTCCTGCCGTCCGACACCGGCGAGTTGACGGCACTGCTTGCCGCACATGACCTTTCCTGCGTCGGCGGGTTCGTGCCGGTGGTCCTGCACGACGCCGCGCACGATCCGGCCGACGATCTGGCCGGCCCGCTCGCCGCACTGCGCGCCGCAGGCGCCGGTGTGGTGGTGCTGGCAGCGGCCACCGGGGCCGACGGTTACGACTCCCGCCCCACCCTCACCGAGCGGCAGTGGGCGACCCTGCTGGCCAATCTCGACCGCCTGGCCCAGATCGCCGACGAGGCCGGACTGCTGGCCGTGCTGCACCCGCACGTCGGCACGCTGGTGGAGACCCGTGCGGATGTGGACCGCGTGCTCACCGGATCGGCGATCCCGCTGTGCCTGGACACCGGGCACCTGTTGATCGGCGGTACCGATCCGCTCGAACTCGCCAAGGCCGTGCCGCACCGCATCAAACACGCCCACCTCAAGGATGTGGACGCCGCACTCGCGGCGCGCGTGCGGTCCGGTGAGGTGAGCTACACCGACGCCGTGCGGGCCGGGATCTACACACCGCTGGGCACCGGGGACATCGACATCAGCGGGATCGTCTCGGTGCTGCGCGACAACGGTTTCGACGGCTGGTTCGTGATGGAGCAGGACACCATCCTCGACGCGGAACCCACCGACGACGGTCCACTGCGCGACGTCCGCACCAGCGTTGCCTACCTCAACACCCTGACGGCATGACCGCACTGCGTATCGGGGTGCTCGGCGCGTCGCGCATCGCCGAGAAGGCGATCGTGGGACCGGCGCAGGACCTCGGGCACCGGATCGTGGCCGTCGCCGCGCGGGATCCACGGCGCGCCGAGGCCTTCGCCGAGAAGTACGGGGTGGAACGCGTCCTCGGGTCCTACCGCGACGTGGTCGAGGACACCGAGGTCGACGTCGTCTACAACCCGCTCGCCAACGGACTGCACGCGCCGTGGAACCTCGCGGCGATCGCGGCGGGCAAGCCGGTGCTCAGCGAGAAACCGTTCGCACGCAACGAAAACGAGGCAGCCACCGTTGCCAAGGCGGCCCGCGACGCCGGGGTGCCGGTTCTGGAGGGGTTCCACTACCTGTTCCACCCGGTGACGCGGCGCGCGTTCGCGCTGGCCGGCGACGGTGAACTGGGCCGCATCGAGCGGGTCGAGGTGCGCATGGCGATGCCCGCTCCGGCCGACGACGACCCACGGTGGTCACTGGAGTTGGCCGGTGGAGCGCTGATGGATCTGGGCTGCTACGGCATCCACCTCATGCGCGCACTGGGCGCGGTGAGCGTCGACGGTCTCGGCGGTGCGCCCGAGATCGTGCGCGCGCAGGCCGAGCAACGCAGCCCCGGGGTGGACGCGCGGTGTGACGTCGAGTTCGCCTTTCCCGGCGGGGCGAGCGGGCTGAGTACCAATTCGATGGTGGCCGAGGACTATTCGTTCACCATTCGGATCATGGGCAGCGACGGCGAGGTGCTCGTGCACGATTTCATCCGGCCGGATCGCGACGACCGCCTCACGGTCCGCACCTCGGCCGAAGAACGCGTCGAACACGCAGGCACCCGGCCGTCGTACACCTACCAGTTGGAGGCGTTCGCCGCGCACGTGCGGCACGGGGCACCGCTGCCGTTCGGCGTGGACGACGCCGTGACCAACATGGCCTACGTCGACGCGGCGTACCGGGCCGCGGGGTTGGCGCCGCGATGAGCTTCGACCTGGCTGTGTGCGCCGAGATGGTGTTCACCGATCTCGACATCGTCGAGCGCGTGCGGCGGATCTCCGAACTGGGGTTCGCCGTGGAGATCTGGAGCTTCGACGACAAGGACCTGGACGCGCTGGCCGCCACCGGCGCGAGGTTCTCGTCGATGACCGGCTACCTGCACGGCGATCTCCACGATCCCGACGGTGCGCGCGAGGTGGTGCGGACCGCGCAGGAGGCCGTGAAAGCCGCTGCCGTGCTGGGTGTCCCACGTCTGGTCGTGCATCCGGGCGAGTTGATCGACGGGCAGGCCGCCCGGCCCCGGCAGCGCGCGACCGGTCCCATGTGGCTGTCGGCGCTGCGGGGCCTCGAGGCGCTCGGCGAACTGGGCGCCGAGGCCGGTGTGACATTCTGCCTGGAGAACCTCAACACCATCGTGGACCACCCTGGCGTTCCCCTGGCCCGCGCCAAGGACACGCTGGCGCTCGTCGAGGCCGTCGCGCATCCGAACGTCAAGATGATGCTGGACCTCTACCACGCCCAGATCGGCGAGGGGAACCTCGTCGAACTGGTGCGCCGGGCCGGTGCGGCGATCGGCGAGATCCAGGTGGCCGATGTGCCGGGCCGCTGTGAGCCCGGCACCGGGGAGATCCACTACCCCGCGATCGCGAAGGCGTTGCGTGAGAGCGGTTACGCCGGGACCGTCGGCATGGAGGCCTACGCCGCAGGGGACAGCGTCGCGGCACTGCAGGCCTTCCGGGCGGCCTTCACGCTTGCGTAGCGATCGGTAGCGATCAGTAGCGGGCCGCGCTGGCCAGCAGGGCCCGGAACACCGTCGACCGCTCACCGTCGACAGTGGTACCCGCGAACTGCAGCGTCGCGCGCATCTGGCCGTTGAGCGTGGCCGGATAGCTGAGCACCGGTGTCGAGATCTCGTCGAGCAGGTCGAGCTGCTCGGGCGTCAACTCGACGCCGAGTGCCTCAAGGTTGGACTCCAGGTGTTCCAGACGCCGCGCCCCGATGATCGGCACCACCGTTGCGGGGCGGGCCCGCAACCACGCCAACGCCACTGCGGCCGAGGTGGTTCCGAGTTCCTTCGCGATGCCTGCGACCGCCTCGATGACGTCGTAGTCGGAATCGGTGGGGCCGGCTCCGGTGAACTCCACGCGCGCGGAGTTCGCGGCGCCGTCGCCACCGCGGCGGTACTTGCCGGACAGGAATCCGTTCTTGAGCGGACTCCACGGCACCAACGCAATCCCCTGATCCTGCGCGAACGGAACCAGTTCGCTCTCGACCGTGCGCGCCAGCAGTGAGTACTCGACCTGCAGCGCGATCAGCGGGGTCCACCCGCGCAACATGGCCATGGTCTGGGCTTGCGCGGTGACCCACGCCGGAGTGTTCGAGAAGCCGATGTAGCGCACCGTGCCTGCGCGCACCAGGTCGTCGAGGGTCCGCATGGTCTCCTCGATCGGCGTGTTGCGGTCCCAGTTGTGCAGCCAGTACACGTCGAGGTAGTCGGTCTGCAGACGACGCAGCGTGTCGTGCAACTGGTGCAGGATCGACGACCGGCCCGCCCCGCCGCCGTTCGGGTCGCCGGGAAACATGTTGGCGAAGAACTTCGAGGCCAGCACCACATGCTGACGACGGCCCGGTGTGCGGGCGAAGAAGTCGCCGAGGATCTTCTCGGAGTGGCCGTTGGTGTACAGATTGGCGGTGTCGATGAAGTTGCCGCCGCGGTCGAGGTAGGCCGACAGGATCCGCTCGGAATCCTCCACCGATGATCCGACGGCACCGAAATCCTCGCCGAAGGTCATCGCGCCGAGTGCGAATGGGCTGACCCGAAGGCCCGATCTGCCGAGGGTGACGTAGCTGTCGAGAGTCATCGAAGTGCTCCTGTGTCAAGGGGAATGGGATGACTCCATACAACCGTCGGTTGCGGTCCGGCGGTAGCGCGATCCTCTCAACCTCTTGCACAATCCTGCCGATTTCTAGACGATCAGGCGTTTCGGATGCTGCACTGGAGACCATGCAGAGCAAGCAGGAACTGTTGTCCGAGATCTGCGGGCTCATCGACAGGCACGCGCGCGCGGACATGCACACCCGCATCGACGGCCTCCTGCTGGCGAAGACGGCAGGCTCGGCGGCGCACGACTACTCACTGACCGAACCGCTGCTGGTCGTCATGGCCCAGGGCGGCAAGCGCATCCTGCTCGGCGACGAGGTCTTCGAGTACCGGAGCGGCCAGATGCTGATCGTCACCGCGAGCCTGCCGATCACCGGCCAGTACCTCGACACGTCACGGCCGTCACTGGGCATGGGCCTGGTGCTGCGTCCCGCCGCGCTGGCCGAACTGGCCCTGCGCGCGCCGGCCCGGCCGCTGCCGCGTACCGCGTCGGCGGAGCCCGCGATCGCCGTCGGGGACGCCGACGCCGAGATGCTCGACGCCGTCGCGAGATTGCTGCGCCTGCTCGGCCGTCCCGACGACGCACCGGTGCTCGCGCCGCTGATCGAGCAGGAGATCCTGTGGCGCCTACTCACCGGCGCGCACGGCGGCGCCGTCCGCCAGATCGCCCTGGCCGACAGCGCCCTGACCTACCTCAACCGTGCGATCGGCTGGATGCGCGACAACTACGCGACGCCGGTGCGGATCGAGGATCTCGCCCGGATGGCGGGCATGAGCACCTCGGTGTTCCACCGCCACTTCCGCGCCGTGACGGCCATGAGCCCGTTGCAGTTCCAGAAGCGGATCCGGTTGCAGCAGGCCAGATCCCTGCTCATCGCGCAGCCCGGCGACGTCGCCGCGGTGGGGCATCTCGTCGGCTATGACAGCCCGTCACAGTTCACCCGCGAGTACCGGCGCATGTTCGGCGCGCCGCCCGGGCAGGACGCGGCCCGGCTGCGCGCCGCGCAGGCCCCCGAGGCCGCGCTCCTACCCTGAAAACGCCACGAGCGTGGGCCTTGTGCACGCTTTGGCGGGATTTTCCGTGCACAGGGCCCACGCTCGGCAGGTGTTTACTTGCGGCCCAACTCGTGGCTCAGCGCCTCGAGTTCGTTGCCGCCTGCCATCTCCTGGGTGAGGTGCTCCAACGAGATCTCGTCGTAGGTGCAGTCGAGCTTCTGCCGTCCCCGGTTGAGCAGGATGAAATGGTCGCCGACCATGTACGCGTGATGCGGGTTGTGCGTGATGAAGATGACGCCGAACCCCTGCTCCTTGGCCGCGGTGATGTAGCGCAGCACCATGCCGGACTGTTTGACGCCGAGCGCGGCCGTCGGCTCGTCGAGGATGAGCACCCTGGCGCCGAAGAAGATGGCCCGCGCAATCGCGACGCACTGGCGCTGACCACCGGACAGCGACCCGATCGGGGCGTCCACATCGGGCAGGTCGATACCCATCTTCTGCAGTTCGGAGATCGTCGTCGCGCGCATGCCGTTGATGTCGAGCGGCTTGAGGATGCCCTTCTTGCGCAGTTCGTTGCCCAGGAAGAAGTTGCGCCACACCGGCATCAGCGACACCACGGCGAGGTCCTGGTACACGGTGGCGATGCCCGCGTTCAGCGCATCCTTGGGTGACTCGAACACCGTGGGCGTGCCGTCGATGAGCACCTCGCCCTCGGTCGGCTTGTGCAGGCCCGCGATGATCTTGATCAGCGTGGACTTGCCCGCACCGTTGTCACCGAGCACGCAGGTGACCTCACCGGCGCCCACGCGCAGGTTGATGTCCTTGAGCGCGATGATGTTCCCGTAGCTCTTGCCGACGCCTTTGAACTCGACCAGTGGCACGGCGCCACCCGACGGGGTCTCGGCGATCGGGGCCTCGGCGGTTGTACTCATCTACTCACCTCTTCGCCGCGTAGTTGCGCACGACATTGTTGGCGACGACCGCGAACAACAACATCGCACCCAGGAAGAACTTGAACCAGTCCGGGTTCCACCCGGCGTACACGATGCCCTGATTGGTCATGCCGAAGATCAGCGCGCCGATCAGCGTGCCGATCGCGGTGCCGTACCCACCGGTGAGCAGGCAGCCGCCGATCACCGCGGCGATGATGTAGAAGAACTCGTTGCCGACACCCTGACCGGACTGAATCGTGTTGAACGAGAACAGCAGATGCATGCCGACGAACCAGGCGCAGAACCCGACGACCATGAACAGGCCGATCTTGACCTTGGTCACCGGGACGCCGACCGCCCTGGCGCTGTCCTGGTTGCCGCCGACGGCGAAGATCCAGTTGCCGATGCGGGTCTTGAACAGCACGTAGGTGGCGATGGCCGTGAACAGGATCCACCACAGCACAGTGATCCGCACGTCGACCGGGCCGACCTTGATCACCGACGCGAAAACCGTTCGGCCCGAATCGAAGCCCTCCATGTCCGACACGCTGGGGGTGGCGACCTGGCCGGAGAGCAGCTTGGTGACCGCCAGGTTGATGCCGGCCAGCATGAAGAACGTGCTCAGCGTGATCAAGAACGACGGGATCTTCGTCCGCATCACCAGGAAGCCGTTGAAGAACCCGACCGCCAGGGCCAGCACGAGCGCCAGCGCCGCGCCCACCCACAGGTTCAGGTGCAGGTTGTAGGCCAGCATCGAGGCGGCCAGTGAGCTCGTGGTGACCGCGACACCGGCGGACAGGTCGAACTCCCCGCCGATCATCAGCAGCCCCACGCCGACCGCCATGATGCCGATGGTCGAACTGGCGTAGAGCACCGTTGCCATCGACTCCGGCGAGCGGAACGGCGGCGCGACGATGAGGAACAGGATGAAGATGCCGACCGCACCCACTGCGGCGCCCATCTCCGGGCGGATGATCAGGCGCTGCAGCTTGTTCTGTTCCTTGACGCGTTCGTCATGGACGACTTTGTGCGACTCAAGGTCCAGATCTGCCTGGGTACTCATGGCTAACGCGTCCCGTTCTTGGCGTATTCGGCGACCGCGTCGATGTTCGACTTGTCGATGAACGACGGGCCGGTCAGGGTCGGCTGGTTACCGCCGATCACGTTGCCGTTGTTGAGGTACAGCCACAGCGAGTCGACCGCGAGGTAGCCCTGCAGGAACGGCTGCTGGTCGACGGCCCACTGCACGTCGCCGTTCTGGATCGCGTCGACGAGCGCGGCGTTGGTGTCGAAGGTCGCGATCTTGGCCTGGCTGCCCGCGTTCTTCGCCGACTGCACCGCGGTGAGTGCGAACGGTGCGCCGAGGGTGAGGATCGTGTCGATCGCGGGATCCTGCTGCAGTTTGGCGGTGATGGTCGACTCGACCGACGGCATGTCCTTGCCGTTGACGTTGAGCACCTCGCTGGCCGGGAAGGTGTTCTTCACACCGGCGCAACGGGCTTCGAGGTCGACGTGGCCCTGCTCCTGGATGACGCAGATGACCTTCTTGGCGCCCTCGGCGGCCAGGCGTTTGCCGGCTTCCTGTCCGGCGATGTAGCCGTCCTGGCCGAAGTACTCCTTGACGCCCATGCCCTGCCAGGCGTCGAGGCCGGCGTTGAACGCCACCACGGGGATGCCCTTGGCGGTCGCGTTCTGCACGGCGGCCTTCATCGCGTCGGGCTTGGCGAGAGTGACCGCGATGCCGTCGACGCCGCTGTCCACCGCGCTCTGCACATGGTTGGCCTGGTTGGGCGCCTCCGGATCGGAGGAGTACCGCAGTTCGATGTTGTCCTTCTTCGCGGCGGCCTCGGCGCCCTTGCGCACGAGATCCCAGAAGGAGTCACCCGGGACCTCGTGGGTGATCATCGCGACGGTGTACCGCGGGGTGTCGGCGGTGCCTGCACCCATGTCACCCCCGCCGCTGCTCTCCGGCTTGCCTCCGGTGCTGGAGCACGCGCTGGCGCCCAGCAGGAGTACGCCTACCCCGGCAGCCGCCACGAGCCGACTCAACCTCATTGAGAATCTCCTTGCTTCGACGTCACCGCGACACCCGGTCATGCCAGTGGGCAAGCGTCACGGTCTCGCTGTCGATGTAATACCGCTCACATCCGAAAGTCAATACTTTGTTCTGACATTAGGACTGCAGGTCAAAGGTTTGCGCAGGATGGATCCGCCCGGGTCGGCAGAATGCCTACGGAACCGGGGCGATTCACAAATCATGCTGGGCCGCAGTATTTTTGAAGGTAAAGATCTGCACCTACCGGTCGACGAGAGTGGTGTCGAAGTAGTAGCGCGACGCGCGATAGGCGTGGCTTCCGTACTCCACGATGCGCCCCGAATCGTCGAATGCCGTCCGCTCCATCACCAGCAGCGGCGCCTTGGGCTTCTCGTCCAGCAGTCGCGCCTCCTCGCGGTCGGCGGCCTTGGCGCCGATGCGCTGGCGCGCCAGGCGGATGTGCACACCGCGGGCCCGCAGCGACTGGTAGAGCCCGGACCGCTTGAGCTCGTCCTCGTCGGGCGCCAGGTTGGCGGGCAGGTAGTTGGTCATCAGCGCCAGCGGTTGCCCGTTCGACGAACGCAGCCTGCGCATGTACGCGATCTCGCTGCCCGGTTCGATGCTCAACCGCTCGGCGATATCGGCCGGGGCGGAACGCAACGTGTATTCGAGCACCTCGGTGGTCGGCTCCTGGCCGGCCCGCGCGAGATCGTCGTAGAGGCTGGTCAGTTCGACGGGTCGGTGCACGGGCGTCTGCACCACCTGCGTGCCGACCCCGCGCTTGCGCACGAGCAGTCCCTTGTCGACCAGTTCCTGGATGGCGCGCCGCGTCGTGGGGCGCGACAGGTTGAGCCGGCTCGCCAGGGCCAGTTCGTTCTCGAACCGGTCCCCCGGCTTGAGTTGTCCATCGAGGATGGCCTTTTCGAACACCTGGGCCACCTGGAAATACAGCGGCACCGGGCTCGAACGGTCGAGTTCGACAGACAGCGTCGGGGTCACTCTCACTCCGATCCTCGAGGCGTGTTCCGGCGGATCTTTCGATGGTGCGTCGATGGTGAGTCCATAGCGTACCTGCAAATGACTGGAAGTAAGAATGTCAGAACAAAGTCTTGACAGAGAAGCGTGGCGGGGAGCACAGTCGAAGCGACGCCAGGCGCGCGCCCTCCGCCCGGCTCGCAGCCGCACACCCCCACTCTGGAGTCAATCGTGACGAACTCTTCCACACCGCAATTCGACGTCCTCGCGATCGGCCGATGCGGAGTCGACGTCTACCCGCTACAGGTCGGGGTCGGGCTCGAAGACGTGGAATCCTTCGGCAAATTCCTCGGCGGCAGCGCCGCCAATGTCTCCGTCGCAGCCGCACGCCTCGGCAACAGCGCCGCGCTGATCTCGGGTGTCGGCGACGACCCGTTCGGCCGCTACGTGCGCGGCGAACTCGCCAGGCTAGGCGTCGACAACCGCTTCGTCGCCACCTACGGCCAGTACCCGACGCCCGTGACCTTCTGCGAAATCTTCCCACCGGACAACTTCCCGCTGTACTTCTACCGCAAGCCCTCGGCACCCGATCTGCAGATCCGCGCCGAGCAGATCGACGCCGACGCCGTGCGCGGCGCGCGGCTGTACTGGTCCACCGTCACGGGGCTGTCCGAGCAACCAAGCCGCAGCGCGCATTTCGCGGCGTGGGAGGCACGGGGCCGGGCCCCGTTGACCGTGCTGGATCTCGACTACCGGCCGATGTTCTGGGAGTCCCCCGCGGCGGCCACCGAGCAGGTGCAGCGCGCCCTCGCGCACGTGACGATCGCCGTGGGCAACCGCGAGGAATGCGAGATCGCCGTCGGCGAGACCAACCCGCACCGTGCCGCCGAGGCGCTGCTGGACCTCGGTGTCGAGCTGGCGATCGTCAAGCAGGGCCCGCGCGGTGTGCTCGGGAAGACCAGGCACAGCTCGGTCACCGTGCCGCCGAACGAGGTCGACGTGGTCAACGGCCTCGGCGCGGGAGATGCGTTCGGCGGCAGTCTGATCCACGGCCTGCTGCACGACTGGCCGCTGGAGAAGACGCTGCGCTACGCCAACGCCGCGGGCGCCATCGTCGCCTCCCGGCTCGAATGCTCGACGGCGATGCCCACCGCGGCCGAGGTCGCCACGCTCGCCGAACAGACCGCCGTGGAGGCCGTCAATGTCTGAGGCAGTGTGCGCGAGCTACGCCGACATCACCGAGCTTCGGGCGTCCGACCCGGCGGCGGTGGCGACGGCCTGGCAGCGCCGCACCACCCGTCCGACCGTGCGCGGTGACGGCAAGCTCATGATCGTCGCGGCCGACCACCCGGCCCGCGGCGCACTCGCGGTCGGGTCGCGGCCCACCGCGATGAACAGCCGCATCGACCTGCTGGACCGGCTGCGCACCGCGCTGGCCGATCCCGGTGTCGACGGCGTGCTCGCGACCGCCGACATCCTCGACGACCTGGTGCTGCTCGGCGCGCTCGAGGACAAGGTGGTGTTCTCGTCGTTCAACCGCGGCGGGCTGGCCGGATCGGTGTTCGAGATGGACGACCGGATGACGGCCGCCACCGCGGCATCGACCGCGGCCGCGCGGATGAACGGCGGGAAGATGTTGTGCCGCATCGATCTCGACGATCCCGCGACGGTCGCCACCCTCCAAGCCTGCGCCAAGGCGGTCGACGCACTGGCCGCCAACGGGCTCGCCGCCATGCTGGAGCCGTTCATGTCCCGCCGGGTCGACGGCAAGGTCCGCAACGACCTGACCCCCGACGCGGTGATCAAATCGGTGCACATCAGCCAGGCACTGGGCTCGACGTCGGCATACACCTGGATGAAGCTGCCCGTGGTCGACGAGATGGAACGGGTCATGGAGTCGACGACCCTGCCGACGCTGCTGCTCGGCGGCGACCCGACCGATCCCGACGAGGCGTTCGCGCGTTGGGAGAAGGCGCTGACCCTGCCCTCGGTGCGGGGGCTGATCGTCGGCCGCACCCTGCTCTACCCGGCCGACGACGACGTCGCCTCGGCCGTCTCGACCGCAGTGAAGATGGTGAGGTGATCATGAACAGCAAGTGGTACATCCCCGCCCGCAGCGCGACAGCGCCGTACACGGTCGACGTCACGCCCGAATCGGCAGGCTGGGCCGAATCCTCGCTGCAGGTCGTCGATCTCGGCGAGGCCGGCTCGGTGTCGCGTTCGACCACGAACACCGAAGTGATGATCCTGCCGCTGGCCGGCGGCGGAACCGTCGAGTGCGGCGGCACGACATTCGAACTCGCGCCGCGCGCATCGGTTTTCGACGGCCCTGCCGACATGGTCTACCTGGGTGTCGATCAGGACTACACGATCAGCGGCCACGGCCGCATCGCGATCTGCGGTGCACGGGCGACGCGGAGCTTGGCGAACCGGCGGCTCGCCGCGGCCGATGTTCCCGTCGAGCTGCGCGGGGCAGGCAACTGCAGCCGCCAGGTGCACAACTTCGGCACCGCGACGACGTTCGAGGCCGACTCGTTGATCGCGTGCGAGGTCATCACGCCGGGGGGCAACTGGTCCAGCTACCCGGCCCACAAACACGATGAGAACACCGCGGTGGAGACCCAGCTGGAGGAGATCTACTACTTCGAGATCGACGACAGCCCGGCGGGCACACCGGGTTTCGGGTACCACCGGGTGTACGGCACCCCGCAGCGGCCGATCGAGGTGCTGGAGGAGGTCCGGTCCGGTGATGTGGTGCTGGTGCCGCACGGCTACCACGGACCCTCGATCGCCGCTCCCGGCCACCACATGTACTACCTCAACGTGATGGCCGGTTCCGGTCCCGACCGGGCCTGGCTGATCTGCGACGACCCGAACCACACCTGGCTGCGTAGCAGCTGGGAACACCAGGACGTCGATCCGCGTCTGCCGTTCCGCCCATCCACATCCCGCGAAGGAGCCTGACTCGTGGTATCCACCGCACCCAAGTCGGCCGAGAAGCTGGTCGACACCGAACAGACCGTTCGACTCACCGTGGCCCAGGCCACCGTTCGCTTCCTGGCCAATCAGTACGTGGAGCGCGACGGCGAGCGGAGCAAGTTCTTCGCAGGCTGTCTCGGCATCTTCGGCCACGGCAACGTGGCCGGCCTGGGCCAGGCCCTGCTGGAAGACGAACTCGCCGCCGCAGAGGCCGGCCGCGAGCCGGGGCTCAAGTATGTGCTCGGCCGCAACGAGCAGGCCATGGTGCACACCGCGGTGGCCTACGCCCGGCAGCAGGACCGCCTGCAGACCTGGGCGGTGACCGCGAGCATCGGCCCCGGTTCGACCAACATGCTCACGGGCGCGGCGCTGGCCACGATCAACCGGCTGCCCGTTCTGTTGCTGCCCGCGGACACCTTCGCCACCCGGGTGAGCTCCCCGGTGCTGCAGGAACTGGAACTTCCGTCGTCGGGTGAGGTGACGGTCAACGACGCGTTCAAACCGCTGTCGCGGTTCTTCGACCGGGTGTGGCGGCCCGAGCAGTTGCCCGCGGCGCTGCTGGGCGCCATGCGGGTGCTCACCGACCCGGTCGAAGTCGGCACGGCGACCGTGTCCATACCCCAGGACGTGCAGGCCGAGGCGCACGACTGGCCGGTGTCGCTGTTCGCCGAACGCACCTGGCACGTCGCGCGACCGGTGCCCGAACGCGCGGTGGTCGCGCGGGCCGCCGAGATCGTCGCGTCGGCCCGCCAACCGCTGATCATCGCAGGCGGCGGGGTGCACTACTCCGGCGCCGAGAAAGCGCTGGCCGCGCTGGCGTCCGCCACCGGCATCCCGGTCGCCGAGACCCAGGCGGGCAAGGGCGCGTTGCGGTTTGACCATCCACAGTCGGTCGGGGCCGTCGGGTCGACGGGCACCACGGCCGCCAACGCACTCGCGTCCGAGGCCGACGTCGTCATCGGCATCGGCACCCGCTACAGCGATTTCACGTCGGCGTCGCGCACCGCGTTCAACAACCTCGACGTGCGGTTCGTCAACATCAACACCGCGTCGCTCGACGCGGTGAAGCAGGGCGGCCTGAGCGTCGTCGCCGACGCCCGTGAGGCCCTCGAGGCACTCGCCGGGGCGCTGGGCGGCTACCGCGTGAGCGACGAATACCGTTCGCGCGTCACCGAACTCGCCGCCGAGTGGGAGGACACCGTGTCCGCCGCCTATGCGGTCGACGACGCGGCGCCGCTGAACCAGAACCAGGTGATCGGTCTGGTCAACACGCTGTCGGATCCGCGTGACGTGGTGGTGTGCGCGGCCGGTTCCATGCCGGGCGACCTGCACAAGATGTGGCGGACCCGCGACCGCAAGGGCTACCACGTGGAGTACGGGTACTCCTGCATGGGTTACGAGATCGCAGGCGGCATCGGCGTCCGCATGGCGGCTCCCGACCGGGACGTGTTCGTGATGATCGGCGACGGCTCCTACCTGATGATGGCGACGGAGATCGTCACGGCCGTGCAGGAAGGCGTGAAGATCATCCCCGTCATCGTGCAGAACCACGGGTTCGCCTCCATCGGCGGGCTTTCCGAATCCGTGGGGTCGCAGCGCTTCGGCACCGCCTACCGCTACCGCAGCGACGACGGTCGGCTCGACGGCGACACGCTGCCGGTGGATCTGGCGGCCAACGCCGCCAGCCTCGGCGCCGAGGTCATCCGGGTGACCACCGCGGCCGAGTTCACCGACGCCGTCAAGGTGGCCAAGGCCGCCGAGCGCATCACCGTCATCCACGTGGAGACCGATCCGCTGGTGTACGCACCCGACAGCCACTCGTGGTGGGACGTCCCGGTGTCGCAGGTGTCCGCGCTGGAATCCACCCGCACCGCCTACGAACGGTACGCGGGATGGAAGAAAGTCCAACGCCCCCTTGTCAACCCGTCGGACCGCTAGCACACGAGAGGCGACGCAGCACATGAGCAGCACCATTCTGGTGGGGTCGGCGCCCGATTCCTGGGGTGTGTGGTTTCCCGACGATCCGCAGCAGACGCCCTACACCCGCTTCCTCGACGAGGTGGCCGCGGCGGGCTACCGGTGGATCGAGCTGGGCCCGTACGGGTATCTGCCGACCGATCCGGACAAGCTCGCCGACGAGCTGGCCCGGCGCGATCTGAAACTGTCCGCGGGAACGGTTTTCGAGCACCTGCACCGGTCCGGAACCCGCGGGGACGACGCATGGAACTCGGTGTGGCAGCAGATCGAGAACGTCGCGAAGCTGACCGCCGCGGTCGGCGGCAAGCATGTGGTCGTCATCCCGGAGATGTGGCGCGACCCGTCCACCGGTGCGGTGCTGGAGGACCGCGCCCTCACCGCCGAGCAGTGGCACCAGAAGACCAGGGGCATGAACGAACTGGGTAAGGCCATGTTCGAGAAGTACGGCGTGCGTGCGCAGTACCATCCGCACGCCGACAGCCACGTCGACACCGAGGAGAACGTCTACCGGTTCCTCGACGGCACCGACGGCGAGTTCGTCAACCTGTGCCTGGACACCGGGCACATCAGCTACTGCGGCGGCGACAACATCGCGATCATCCGCCGGGCACCCGAGCGCATCGGCTACCTGCACCTCAAGCAGGTCGATCCCGAGGTACGGGGCAAGGTCGAGGCCGAGGACCTGCCGTTCGGCGAGGCCGTCAAGCTCGGCGCGATGACCGAACCGCCGCGCGGCATCCCGGACATGCCCCCGCTGCTCGCCGAGATCGAGAAACTGGGCATCGACGTCTTCGCGATCGTCGAGCAGGACATGTACCCGTGTGATGTCGACACCCCGTTGCCCATCGCCAAACGGACCCGCAACTACCTGGGTTCTTGTGGCATTCCGTCGGTTGCGTTCTGAACCAGAACCGGACCGGATCTGAAAGAGATTGGACCGCAATGAAACTCGGTGTGTATACCGCGATACTGCACGACAAGCCGCTGCGTGAAGCGCTGGAGGTGATCGCTTCCCTTGGACTGGTGGGAGCAGAGATCAACGCGGGCGGGTTCCTGCCGACTCCACACCTGCCGGTACAGGAACTCCTCTCCGGCGAGATGACCGCTCGCCGGTACCTGTCGGAGTTCGACGGCACCGGCGTGTCGATCTCCGGCTTGAACTGCAACGGCAACCCCTTGCACCCCGACCCCGAGGTCGGCCCCGAGGACGCCGAGGACCTGCGCAACGCGATCCGCGTCGCCGAACTCCTCGGCGTCGATCGGGTGGTGACGATGTCGGGTCTCCCGCAGGCCCATCCGGGTGGGCAGTGGCCCGCGTGGCACGTCAACACATGGGACTCGGGCTACCTGGACTCCCTGGACTATCAGTGGGACGAGGTCGCGGTGCCCTTCTGGTCGGAGATCGACGCGCTGGCCCGCGACTGCGGCGTCAAGGTGGCGATCGAGATGCACCCACAGAACCTGGTGTTCAACCCGCCCACCCTCAAACGACTGGTCGACAAGGTCGGCGCCACCAACGTGGGCGCGGAGATGGACCCGTCGCACCTGTTCTGGCAGGGCATCGACCCGGTGGCGGCCATCGACTGGCTGGGACCGCTGGTGTTCCATGCGGCAGCGAAGGACACCCGGATCAACCCGAACTGCCGCATCTACGGCGTACTCGATGAGCGCTTCACCCGAATCCCGCTGGAGCAGAACCCCACCGGGTTGGGTGGCAGACACGTGGTGAACCGGTGGCCCGAGGATTCGGCCTGGGACTTCGTCGCGGTGGGCCAGGGACACGACGTCGGCTTCTGGTCGGAGTTCCTTCGTGCGCTGGAGCGGGTGAACCCCGGCATGTGGGTGAACATCGAGCACGAGGACGTGTCCTTCGGGCCGTTGGAGGGTCTCCGGGTTGCCGCCGATGCCCTGAAGTCCGCCGATGCGATGCTGGTCCACTGACCGGCGTCGATGCGCCTGCGGGCCGGAATCAGCGCCGCGGTGGTGCGGTGGTCGACCGCACCACCAACTGCGGTTCCAGCACCACATCGGCCGGCTCGGTTCGGGATTCATCGAGGAACTCGACGGCCATCTCCACCGAGCGCGCACCGATGGTTTCCGCGTCCTGGTGGATGGTGGTCAGATCGATCCGAGGGTTGTCCGACAGGCGGCTGTCGTCGAAACCGATCAGGGAAACCTGGCCCGGTATGTCGACGCCGGCGCGGGTGAACACGTCGAGCAGGCCGAGCGCACACCGGTCGTTGCCCGCCAGCACCGCGGTGGGCAACGACGGTGCCTGCAGCATCTGCCGAGCCGCCGCGGCGCCCGCCATCTCGTTGTGGGCCCCGGGGATGACGGTGATCCGGTCCGCCAATCCGTGCGCACGCATGGCGGCACGGTAGGCACGTCGCCGGTCCGCAGAGCCGGGATCCTCGCCGCCGTCGACGTGGTGAATGTCCTGGTGCCCAAGGCCGACGAGGTAGTCGACGGCCATCCGCATGCCCTTGCTGTCGTTGGTCCGCACCGTCGCCAGCAGCCCGGGAACCTTGGCAAGGCCTGCCAGCCGCCGGCCGACGACGACAACCGGGACGCGCTGCGACAGCTCCACCAGATAGTCCTGGGATGATCTGGGCCCCAACAGGATCAGGCTTCCACACCGATGACTCAGCAGCGAATCGACGAATCCGGACTCCGACTGATCGCGCAGGTTCGCCGACAGCAGGACCTCGTAGCCGAGCGTGCGTGACGCCGGGTAGATGGCGGTCACCAACTCGGCCTCGAACATCTGCTGGACGTCCATGAGGACGCCGACCGTGCGGCTGCGCCCCTGCGCGAGCACCCGCGCCGCCGCATCGCGGCGGTACCCGATCTCGTCGGCGATGGCCAGCACCCTGCGCCGGGTCTCCTCGCTGGCCCGAGGCTTGCCGTCGAGGATGAAGGAAACCAAGGTGCGCGATACGCCTGCCCGTTCGGCCACGTCGGCCATCGTGGGTCGACGGTGGGCTTCCCCGCCGGACAACGTCGCCATCACACCTCCCGCAGTAGTGACTCTTGACACATCCAGAGCATGGACCCATAGTAGTGGTCACGCGCGTTAGTAACGCGCGTTACCTAGACAGAAGCGAGGCCCACATGTCGTCGGATTCCCGCACCCCGACCGGCCATGGGAAGTTCCTGACCAAGCTCACCGTGATCGCCACCCTCGGCGGTCTGCTCTTCGGCTACGACACCGGCGTCATCTCCGGTGCACTGCTGTACATGAAGGACGATCTGGCACTCAGCCCGTTCGGCGAGGCCACCGTGGTCAGCGCACTGCTGTTCCCCGGAGCCGCCTTCGGTGCCCTGTTCGGCGGTCGCGTCGCCGACCGGATCGGGCGCAAGCGCTCACTCATCCTGTGCGCCATGCTGTTTCTGGTGGGCGCCCTCTCGTGCGCGCTCGCCCCCAATGTCCAGATCATGGTCGCCGCACGCATCGTCCTCGGACTCGGCGTCGGCGCGGCCGCCGTCACCTGCCCGCTGTACCTGGCCGAGATGGCACCGGCGGACCGGCGTGGCCGGATGGTCACCATCAACGAGCTGATGATCGTCACCGGTCAGATGCTCGCGTTCGCCACCAATGCCCTGCTGGACCACCTGATCCACGATCCGCACGTCTGGCGAACGATGCTCACCGTCGCTGCCGTCCCCGCCGTCGCACTGCTGGTCGGCATGCTGGCGCTACCCGACTCTCCGCGCTGGTACGGCCTCAACGGCAGGCTGAGGGAGGCGAGGGCGGTGCTGGAGCGCAGCCGCCCGGCCGCCGAAGCCGACAGCGAGTACAACCTGATCGTGGAGCACACCGAGCACGTGCTCAACCAGCAGTCGACGCCGTTCTCGGCGATCCGCGACGTGCCATGGATCCGACGCGTCGTCCTGATCGGCTGCGGCCTGGCGATCGTCCAGCAGGCGACCGGCATCAACACCGTGAACTATTACGCGCCAACGATTCTGGAGCAGTCCGGACTGGGTGTCAGCGCGGCGCTGGTGGCCACCATCGCCGTCGGCGTGACCTCGGTGGTCACCACGGTCATCGGGATCATCCTGCTCGGCTACATCGGCAGGCGCACCATGCTGCTGATCGGCTTCGGCGGCGTCGCCGCGTCGCAGGCCGCACTGGCTCTGGTGTTCCTGATGCCGGAGTCGACAACCCGCAGCTACGTCATTCTCGCGTGCATGGTGGTGTTCGTCGGATTCGTCCAGATGTTCATCGGCACCTGCGTGTGGCTGCTGCTCTCGGAGATCTTCCCGCTGAGCATCCGCGGCTTCGCGATGGGTATCGCCGTGTTCGTCCTGTGGTGCACCAACGCCATCATCTCGTTCCTCTTCCCGCTGCTGAACACCGCCCTGGGCTCCACGGGAACCTTCGGTCTGTTCGTCCTCGTCAACGTCGGGTCCTGGATGTTCGTCCGGGCGCTCGTCCCCGAGACGAAGGACACGAGCCTGGAAGAGCTCGAAGAACGATTCGAAGTCCAGGGCACCCGAGATGTGCCTGCCGTCAACGCATCCTGACCGCGTTCCAACAGACCTCAAAGAGAAGGGACCCCGTACCGATGTCAGATCTTCGTGTCGCAGTCCTCGGCGTCGGCGTCATGGGCGCCGACCACGTGGCGCGACTGTCCACCCGCATCGCCGGCGTGAAAGTCGCCGTGGTGAACGACTTCATCGACGCCCGCGCCGAGGAGGTCGCCGCGGGCGTTCCCGGCTGCCGCGTCGTGTCCGATCCACTGGAGGCCATCGTGGATCCGGAAGTCGACGCGGTCGTGCTGGCCACCCCCGGCCCGACGCACGACAAGCAGTTGCTGGCGTGTCTGGAGCACCGCAAGCCGGTGATGTGTGAGAAGCCCTTGACCACCGACGTCGACTCGGCGCTCGAGGTGGTGCGCCGCGAGGCCGAACTGGGAGTCCGCCTGATCCAGGTCGGCTTCATGCGCCGGTTCGACCCCGAATACGCGCAACTGAAGGGCCTGCTCGACGCGGGTGAATTCGGCAGGCCGCTGGTCCTGCACTGCGTGCACCGCAATGCCGCCGTTCCGCCGAGCTTCGACAGCACGATGATCGTCAAGGACTCGCTGGTGCACGAGGTCGACGTGACCCGGTTCCTGTTCGACGAGGAGATCGCGTCGATCCACATCCTGCGTCCCGCACCCAGCCCTGGGGCACCGGAAGGTGTTCAGGATCCGCAGATCGCGATCATGACGACCCCGACCGGAAAGCATGTCGACGTCGAACTGTTCGTCACCACCGGCGTCGGCTACGAGGTGCGCACCGAGTTGGTGGGTGAACATGGTTCGGCCTTCATCGGTCTGGACGTCGGGCTGATCCGCAAGGGCGTTCCCGGCACGTGGGGCGGCGCGATCGCCCCGGACTTCCGCGCGCGGTTCGGACTCGCCTACGACATCGAGTTCCAGCGCTGGGTGGCCGCCGTGCGCAGGGGCGCCGACAGCGGGAATTACACCGACGGGCCGACGGCATGGGACGGCTACGCCGCGGCCGCGGTGTGCGCGGCAGGCGTCGAGTCACTCACCAGCGGCCGGCGCGTCGATGTGACGATGGTCGAACGCGCGTCGATCAAGGGGGCGTGAGGTGAAGATCGCCCTGGATCCCACGCCGTTTCACCACGATCACGATCTGCTCGAGCTGCCCCGCGTCGTCGCCGACTGCGGCTACGAGTACCTGCAGCTCACCCCGCACCGGGACTTCATCCCGTTCTTCAACCACCCCCGCGCCGACGACGCACTGGTGGCCGCGTTCCGCAAGGCGTGCGACGACGCGGGCGTGGGCATCGCCTCGGTGCTGCCCGTGCTGCGGTGGTCGTGGCCCGACGAGGACGCGCGAGAAGCCGCGGTGCGCAACTGGAAACGCGTCATCGAGATCACCGTCGATCTCGGCGTCAACGTGATCAACACGGAGTTCTCCGGACGCCCCGAAAAAGCCGAGGAATCCGAGCGGGCGTTCTTCCGCTCCATGGAGGAACTGCTGCCGATCTTCGAACGCGAGGGCATCGACGTCCGGATCGACCCGCACCCCGACGATTTCGTCGAGGACGGTCTGGAGGCGTTGCGCATCATCCGCGGGCTCAACTCCCCCAACGTCGGCATGGTCTACGTGGCATGCCACACCTTCCACATGGGTGGCAACATGTCCGAGATCATCCGCGCCGCAGGCGACAAGCTGCGACTGGTGCACGTAGCCGACACCATGGACCACCACCGCTCCCACGGCCTGCGCTACATCACCAACCCGCCGGGCAACCCGGCCCGGGTGCACCAGCACCTCAAGATCGGCGACGGCGACCTCGACTGGGACGAGTTCTTCTCCGGCCTCGCCGGAATCGGCTTCTACGACCGCCCCGGCACGGTCATGGTGTCGTCGGTGTTCGCCGAAGACGAAGCCGCCCACGAGGTGTCGCGCTACCAACTCAAGACCATGAACGAGTACGTCGCCAAGTACCGGAACTGATCCTCACGAGGACCGCGTCGTCCGCATCTGCTCCCACATGCGGTCGATGCGGGTGCTCAGGTCGATCGCGTCGGCCACCTCGGCGAGGGCGGCCGCCACGATGGACGCCGGCGAGCGGTCCAACACCACCAGTCCGATCGCCGGGCTCGGCACGTGCCTGACCATGGGTCGCGCGGCGAAACCCTCGGGTATGCCGAGTTGCGGCAGCCACGCGGTCGAGGCCACGGTCGCGCGCTTCGACGAGATCAGATGCGCATAAAGCGCGTCCACCGAATCGGCCTCGACCACCGGCCGGTACTGCGCGCCCTCGGCGGCCATGTTGGCATCGAGGATGCGCCGGTTGCGCATGGTCGTGGTCAGCATGCACAACTGCCGGCTCGCCGCGTCCGACCAGCTCACCTCGGGTTGGTCCATCAGCGGATCCGTCGCGGGCGCCACCAGGACGTAGAGCTCGCGGTACAACTCGACCGTCCGGGTGCCGGGCGGGGTCTCCTCGTCGAGGTAGGTCAGTCCCCCGTCGATCTCGAAATCGGCCAGCCGGCGCGCGATCTCACGGGAGGACAGCGCCTCGATGCGCACCGACGCCGCCGGGTTGCGCCGCAGGAACTCGTCGCTGATGAACGGGCTGGCGGGCACCGCCGTCGGGATCGCTCCGACCCGGGCCGTGGCGGTCAGCCGGCCCTGCATCCGCTCGATGTCGGCGAGCATCTCATCGCGCTCGGCGACGATGCGCTGCGCCCAGGTCACCACGCGGCGTCCCTCTTCGGTGAACCCCTCGAATCGCTGGCCGCGCTGCACGATAGTGATACCCAGATCTCGTTCGAGCCGCCGGATCGCCACCGACAGCGTCGGCTGACTCACGTGGCACCGGGCGGCGGCCCGGCCGAAGTGTCGCTCGGCGGCCAGTGCCAGCAGGTAGTCCAGGTGCTGTAGCATCACATCGCTTGCCATGGCGTCCTCAGATGTCCGTCGCTATTTGATAGACAGCGTCTATCACTGCATGTGATAAGCCAAATACGAACTGGGCCGCACTGGCTGCCCGCGGGCATCGCGCGCGGCTAGATTGGGTTTCATGACCCGCGCCAGAGATGTCCGCGATTATGACGCGGACTACGACGACCACGACGTGATCACCACCGGTCCCAAACACGAGGCGGCCGGCGTCAAGGCCGTGATGGTGTCGATGCAGCGCGGGCTCGACCAGATGGGACCGGCGCGGACCGCCGCGGCGTTGACCCGCCTGAACCAGCGTCACGGCTTCGACTGCCCGGGATGCGCGTGGCCCGAGGAGCACGGCGGCCGCAAGCTCGCCGAGTTCTGCGAGAACGGCGCCAAGGCGGTCGCCGAGGAAGCCACCAAGCGCCGGGTCACCCCGGATTTCTTCGCCCGCCACACCGTGGCCGAACTGCAGAACAAGCCCGAGTACTGGCTGTCGCAGCAGGGCCGGCTCACCCATCCCATGGTGCTGCACGACGGCGACACGCACTACCAACCGATCTCGTGGGATGACGCCTACCGGTTGATCGCCGACGAACTGCGCGCCCTGGACTCCCCCGACGAGGCCTGCTTCTACACCTCCGGCCGCACCAGCAACGAGGCCGCGTTCCTGTACCAGTTGCTGGTGCGCAGCTTCGGCACCAACAACCTCCCCGACTGCTCGAACATGTGCCACGAGTCCTCGGGCACGGCGCTGTCGGAATCGATCGGCATCGGCAAGGGCTCGGTGACCGTCGAGGATCTGACCCTCGCCGACGTCATCGTGATCGCCGGCCAGAATCCCGGCACCAACCACCCCCGCATGCTGTCGATCCTGGAGAAGGCAAAAGCCAACGGCGCCAAGATCATTGCGATCAACCCGCTGCCCGAGGCCGGGCTGATCCGATTCAAGGACCCGCAGAAGGTCCACGGCGTGGTGGGACACGGGGTGCCCATCGCCGACGAGTTCGTGCAGATCCGCATCGGCGGCGACATGGCGCTGTTCGCGGGCCTGGGCAAACTGCTGCTCGAAGCCGAGGACACCGCACCCGGCACCGTCGTCGACCACGAGTTCGTCGCCGCGCACTGCGCGGGTTTCGACGAGTACGCCGCCCAGACCCGCGCGGTCGATCTGGACACCGTCGTCGAGGCCAGCGGCATCGAGCTCACACAGCTGCAGCGCGTCGCGGACATGCTGATCGGCTCCGAGCGCACCGTGCTGTGCTGGGCGATGGGTCTGACCCAACAGCACCACGCCGTGGCCACCATCGGCGAGGCCACCAACCTGCTGCTCATGCGCGGCATGATCGGAAAGCCCGGCGCGGGTGTGTGTCCCGTGCGCGGGCACTCCAATGTGCAGGGTGACCGCACCATGGGCATCTGGGAGAAGGCGCCCGAGTCCTTCCTGGACGCCCTCGACGCCCGGTTCGGCATCACCAGCCCGCGCAGGCACGGCTACGACGCCGTCGACGCGATCCGCGCGATGCGCGACGGCAAGGCCAAGGTCTTCATGGCCATGGGCGGCAACTTCGTGTCGGCCAGCCCCGACACCGAGGTCACCGAGGCCGCGCTGCGCAGCTGCAATCTCACGGTGCAGGTCTCGACCAAGCTCAATCGCAGCCACTTCGTGCCCGGCCGCACGGCGCTGATCCTGCCGACGCTGGGCCGCACCGATCGCGACATCGTCAACGGACACAAACAGCTGGTGTCGGTTGAGGATTCGATGTCGATGGTGCATCTGTCCCGCGGCAGCCTGCAGCCGCCGAGCCCCGAACTGCGCAGCGAGGTGGCGATCATCTGTCAGCTCGCGCGCACCCTGCTCGGCCCCGACCATCCGGTGCCGTGGGAGACCTTCGCCGCCGACTACGACACCATCCGCGACGCGATCGCCGAGGTGGTCCCCGGCTGCGAGAACTACAACGCCCGGGTGCGCCGACCCGACGGCTTCCAGCTGCCGCACCCGCCGCGGGATTCGCGCGAATTCCCCACCCACACCGGCAAAGCGAACTTCGCGGTCAACCCGCTGGAGTGGGTTCCGGTGCCCGAGGGCCGGTTGGTGCTGCAGACGCTGCGCAGCCACGACCAGTACAACACCACCATCTACGGTCTCGACGACCGCTACCGCGGCGTGAAGGGCGGCAGGCGCGTGGTGTTCGTCAATCCCGACGACATCGCCCGCCTCGGGCTCAAGGCCAACGACCGGGTGGACCTCATCTCGGAGTTCCAGGGCCAGGAGCGGTGGGCCAAGGACTTCCTCGTGGTGCCGTACCCGACGCCCGAGGGCAACGCCGCGGCCTACTACCCCGAGACCAATCCGCTGGTGCCGCTGGACCATACCGCCAAGAAGTCCAACACCCCGGTGTCCAAGGCCGTCGTCGTCAGGCTGCAGCGCCGCGAGGGAGGCAGCGCGTAGTGGGCCGCGTGACCGCGCGGCGCCGCGCCCACCACGTCACCCTGGACCGGTCGGAGGCCCGGCCCGAGACGCTCGTCGTCGAGGAGCCGCTGGAGATCCGGGTCAACGGCACGCCGATCACGGTCACGATGCGCACTCCCGGATCCGATGTCGAACTGGCACAAGGGTTCCTGCTCACCGAGGGCGTGATCCGCAGGCGCGACGACCTGCTCGCGGTGCGCTACTGCCGGGGCGCCACCGAAGACGGTGTCAACACCTACAACGTGCTGGACGTGACTCTGTCGCCGGACGTCCCGGCGCCAGATGTGGATGTCACCCGCAACTTCTACACGACGTCGTCCTGCGGGGTGTGCGGCAAGGCGTCACTGGACGCCGTGCGGCTGATCAGCAAGCACTGTCCCGGCGACGATCCCGCCACCGTCACGGCCGAGACCCTCGCGGCGATGCCCGGCCAGTTGCGGCGCGCACAGAAGGTGTTCAACAGCACCGGCGGACTGCACGGCGCCGCGCTGTTCGACAGTGACGGCACGATGCTGGTGGTCCGCGAGGACATCGGCAGGCACAACGCGGTCGACAAGGTGATCGGCTGGGCGGTCGAGCAGGAGCGGATCCCGCTGTCGGGCACCGTGCTGCTGGTGAGCGGCCGGGCGTCGTTCGAGCTCACCCAGAAAGCCGTCATGGCGGGCATCCCGGTGCTCGCGGCGGTATCCGCGCCGTCGTCGCTGGCGGTGGATCTCGCGAGTCAGTCCGGGCTCACGCTCGTGGCGTTCCTGCGCGGCGATTCGATGAACGTTTACACCCGCCCAGACCGTGTCACCAACTGAGCCCCCGCCGGCAGCCTCGCGACCGGCGGCGCTTCTACCTGCAATCTCCACCTGATCTCCACGAAACCTCCAAGCCGCCGATCCCGTGATGGTCGACGATCGAATGTCGTCGCACATCAGATCACGGGAGCAGCACGGTATGGCGGACATTCTCATCGCGTCACATTCACCGACCGGACGCGTCGGCCCACTGCTCAACATCGCCTACGGACTCGTCGGCCGTGGAGACCGGGTGACCGTGCTGACCTGCGCCGAGCACACCGACGCGATCCGGGCGAGCGGGGCCACCCCGGTGACGCTGCCCGAGGAGGCCGCCGCGCTGACGCAACTGTTCGGACAACACCGCCACGACGCCATCATCGCCGACGACGAATTCCTCGCCATTTTCCCGTTCCTGCTGGGCCAGTGCGCCGAGCGCCCACCGGTCCTCGCCTTCTCGACCCGTCCGCTGGCCGCGTTCTTCCACGACGACGCCCCGCCGAGCGATTTCGTGATCGCACCCACCGTGCCCCAATTCGACTATCCGCGAAGCGATCTGCCGCGCAATGTGCGATACGTCGGTGCGGTGCATCCGATGCTGAGCCGGGGCTACCGCAGGCCGATGTGGTGGCGGTTGCTCGACGGTGAGCGGCCCGTCGTCCACGTCACGCAGGGCACCGTCGACAACACCGACCTGCGCAGCCTTCTCGAACCGGCCATCGAGGCCCTCGCGGAGCAGGACGTCGTCGTCATCGCCAGCACCGGCGGACGCGACCTCGATGTGCTGCGCACCCCGGTGCCGGCGAACACCTATGTGGCCAAGTACATCCCGCACGATCTGCTGATGCCCAAGGTCGACGTGCTGGTGACCAACGGCGGCTACGGCACCGTGCAGCGGGCATTGTCGTGCGGTGTGCCGATGGTGGTGGCCGCCAAGACCGGGGACAAGCCGGAGCTGGCCGCCCGCGTCGCGTGGTCCGGCGCGGGGATCGATTTGCGCACCGGCACGCCCAGCCCCGACCAGATCCGCCGCGCCGTGCGGGAGGTGCTCACCGACAAGCGCTATCTGGGCCGGGCCCGCGCGCTCGAAGCGGCCTTCGCCCAACGCGACGGGGTGGCCGAGATCATGGCTCTGGTCGACGAGGTCATCGCCGCGCGCCGCCAGGGTCCGGTTCGCGAGCAGACGTAGAAACGACGAAACCCCCGGGATATGGAGTCCCGGGGGTTTCTGTCGAGTCTGGCTCAGGCGCTCTTGTCGCGGCGCTCGCTGCGAGAAGGCTTGCGGGGCACGATGGTCGGCAGGACGTTGTCCTGGACCGTCTCCTTGGTGACGACCACCTTGGCGACGTCGTCGCGGCTGGGGATGTCGTACATCACCGGCAGCAGGACCTCTTCCATGATGGCGCGCAGACCGCGGGCACCGGTGCCGCGGTGGATGGCCTGGTCGGCGATCGCTTCGAGGGCCTCGTCGGTGAACTCCAGTTCCACACCGTCCATCTCGAACAGCCGCACGTACTGCTTGACGAGCGCGTTCTTGGGCTCGGAGAGGATCTTGACCAACGACTCCTTGTCGAGATTGGTCACCGAGGCCACGACGGGCAGGCGGCCGATGAACTCGGGGATCAGACCGAACTTGATGAGATCCTCCGGCATCACCTCGGCGAAGTGGTCCTGCGTGTCGATCTCGGCCTTCGAACGCACCTCGGCGCCGAAGCCGAGACCGCGCTTGCCGACGCGGTCGGAGACGATCTTCTCCAGGCCCGCGAAGGCACCCGCCACGATGAACAACACGTTGGTGGTGTCGATCTGGATGAACTCCTGGTGCGGGTGCTTGCGCCCACCCTGCGGCGGCACCGACGCCTGCGTGCCCTCCAGGATCTTCAGCAGGGCCTGCTGCACACCCTCACCGGAGACGTCGCGTGTGATCGACGGGTTCTCGCTCTTGCGGGCGATCTTGTCGACCTCGTCGATGTAGATGATGCCGGTCTCGGCCCGCTTGACGTCATAGTCGGCGGCCTGGATGAGCTTGAGGAGGATGTTCTCGACGTCCTCACCGACATAGCCGGCCTCGGTCAGCGCGGTCGCGTCGGCGATGGCGAACGGCACGTTGAGCATCTTGGCCAGCGTCTGCGCCAGGTAGGTCTTGCCGCAGCCCGTGGGCCCGAGCATCAGGATGTTGGACTTGGTCAGCTCGACCGGTTCGGACCTGGAATCGCGGGACTTCTCCCCCGCCTGGATCCGCTTGTAGTGGTTGTAGACCGCAACGGCCAGCGTCCGCTTCGCGGAGTCCTGACCGATGACGTAACCCTCGAGGAACTCGCGGATCTCCGCGGGTTTGGGCAACTCGTCGAGCTTGACGTCGTCAGCGTCGGCGAGTTCCTCCTCGATGATCTCGTTGCACAGATCGATGCACTCATCGCAGATATAGACGCCCGGCCCCGCGATGAGCTTCTTGACCTGCTTTTGGCTCTTCCCACAGAACGAGCACTTCAGCAGGTCACCACCGTCTCCAATGCGCGCCATGTGGGGGGGTCCTACTTCCTGTTCGCAGTCAGTCTTCACGCCGCCTGGTGGGTCTCCCCGGGCGTACGCCCGACGCTACCCGTTTGTTCCGGTGCGATGCGACCTTAAAGCCGAATCGCGCCGATGGTATTTGTCCGTGCTGGAGAACATAACGCCCTCGGCGGCCTGCCACGTGTCGGCGCGCTGTCAATGCCTTGGGCGTGTCGTCGGAAACCGCGCTGACACCGTGGTGTTTGCCGTTCTCCACGATACCGTGCGTCACCTCCACGCCCGCCACGGATTTGAGGCAAACGCCTCATGTGCTGGGCCGATGACGCGAGCAGCCTGGGGCGCATGACGAAAACACCCACCCCCATGGACGCGGCGACCGCCGTCCTGCGCGATCCCACCCTGCCCCACGGCGCCGACGAACGCTTCGTCGGATTCGGCGTCATGGGATTCCCGTTCGCCAGTGGCCATTACCTGGCGTTGCGCTATTTCCCGGCGACGACGTTCTCGCCGGGCTACAAATCCGTCTGGCACCGCGACCCGGACGGCACCTGGACGTTCTACGCCACCACACCCGGACAGCAGAGCTGCGCCAGGTACTTCAGTTCGGCGACCGCCAACGACGCCGTGCAGTGCGATATCGACGTCACCTGGATCACGCCGTGGTCATTGCTCATCGACGTCCCCGGGCTGCTGTCCTGGACCGTGGACATCCGCTCGACCCCGGCCAGCCGCATGGTCAGCGCCATCGGCCGCGCCCTACCGGCCGCCGCGTGGACCACACCGGCGGCGTTGCGGGTGATCGGCCGGACCGCGGGCACGCTGCTGCGCGCGGGCACCGTCCAGCTCGCCGGGACCGCGCCGAACGGCCAGCGGTTCATGATCGCCCCGACCCAGGTGTGGCTGGCCGACGGTCACGCACAGTTGCACGGCGTCGACCTCGGAGCCGCCGGGCCCCTGGACGAACAGGCCGAACTGGCCGACTTCCGGCCTCCGCAGCGCGGCATCTTCGTCGTCGGATCCGGGCATTTCGACACGTTCGACGCCACCAGGCACCGCGCCGCCGACCGGACCGTCCTGATCGACGGAACCAGCCCCGACCTGGGCGCATAATCGGCCAATGGCGTCACCGCCGCCACCGGCCAGGTCGCCGAGCCGCGCCGAGCTGCTCGCCGCCCTGTCGGTGGCGGTCGACCTCGGGCTGGGACAGCCCGGTGAGCACATGCTGCGCTCGGCGCTCATCGCGACCCGGCTCGCCGACCGCATGGGCCTGGACCGGCCGCACCGCGACTGCGTCTACTACACCACCCTGATCATGTGGATCGGCTGTCACGCCGACTCCCATGAGTACGCGCGCTGGTTCGGCGACGACATCGCGGTGCGTCGCGACACCTACGACGTCGACATCGCCGGCCTGCCGTTCCTGCGCTTCCTGATGACCCACGTCGCCCACGGCGAACCGCTGATCCGACGCCTGCACGTGCTGGGCACATTGCTCGTCGACGCGCGTGGGCACCTGTCCCGGCTGATCCACTCACACTGCACGTCGGCGGCCCTGCTCGCCGACCGGATGGGCCTCGGCCCCGACGTGCAGGCCGCCCTGGCCTACACGTTCGAACGCTACGACGGCGGCGGCATGCCCTCGGGTGCCCGCGGCGACGACATCCCGATCCAGATGCGGGTGGCCCAGCTCGCCGACCTGGTCGAGGTGCATCACCGCGAGCGCGGCCTCGCCGGTGCCGTCGCGGTGGCCACGGCGCGGCGCGGCGGCCAGTTCGACCCGCACGTCGTCGACACCTTCGTCCGGCACGCCGAGGCCATCCTGGCCGGGCCGGCGGCCGGCGACGCCTGGGCCGCGGCGCTGCACGAGGCGCCGGACCGCCACACCCGGCTCGACGACGCGGGTCTGGACGCGCTGCTGATGGCGCTCGGCGACTTCGTGGATCTCAAATGCCCGTTCACCCTTGGACACTCGCGCACGGTGGCGCAGCTGGCCGCCGACGCGGCGCGGGTGGCCGGTGTTGACGCCGAGGTGGTGGCGCGGACCCGGCGAGCCGGGCACGTGCACGATCTGGGCCGCATCGGCGTGTCGAACCAGATCTGGTCCAAACCGGGTCCGTTGAGCGCAGCGGAATTCGAGCGCGTGCGGCTGCACCCCTACCTGACGGTGCGGATCCTCAGCCGGGTGCCCGGGCTGCAGTCGGTCGCCCAGCTCGCGGGCAACCACCACGAACACCTCGACGGCTCGGGCTATCCGCGTGGGCTGACCGCCGCCGGGCTCGGCCTGCCCGACCGGATCCTGACGGCCGCGGTCGCCTACCAATCGGGTTGCGAGCCAAGGCCGTACCGGGCCGAACTGACCCGGGCCGCCGCCGCGCAGCGGCTGCGCGAGCGCGTGCGCGACGGCGCCCTCGACAGCATGGCCGTCGAGTCGGTGCTGCAGGCGGCCGGGCACGGTGACGGCCGCCCACGGTCACGCCCGGATGGTCTGACACCCCGCGAACTCGACGTGCTGCGGCTGGTGGCCCGCGGCGCGACGAACAAGCAGATCGCCGAATCACTGGTGATCAGCCCGAAGACCGCACGCAACCACGTCGAACGCACCTACGCCAAGATCGGCGTGTCCAACCGGATCGGCGCGAGCATGTACGCGCTGGGCCACGGACTGGTCGAGCCCCGATAACCGAAACGGGTCCCCGCGTGCGCCGGGAACCCGTTTTCGTCGGAGACGTACGTCGGTCTACGACGCCGTCTGCGCGGACAGCTTGCGGTACTGCAGCACCGTGTCGATGATGCCGTACTCCTTGGCCTCGTCGGCCGTCAGGATCTTGTCGCGGTCGGTGTCCTTGCGGATCTGCGCCGGATCCTTGCCGGTGTGGCGGGCCAGCGTGGTCTCCATCAGCGTGCGCATGCGCTCGATCTCGGCGGCCTGGATCTCCAGATCGGAGAACTGGCCCTGGATGACGCCCGAGAGCGCGGGCTGGTGGATCAGCACGCGGGCGTTCGGCAGCGCGAGACGCTTGCCGGGCGTGCCCGCCGCCAGCAGCACGGCCGCGGCCGACGCGGCCTGGCCCAGGCACACCGTCTGGATGTCGGCGCGCACGTACTGCATGGTGTCGTAGATCGCCATCAGCGACGTGAACGAACCACCGGGCGAGTTGATGTACATCGTGATGTCGCGGTCTGGATCCAGCGACTCCAGCACCAGCAGCTGGGCCATGATGTCGTTGGCCGACGCGTCGTCCACCTGCACGCCGAGGAAGATGATGCGTTCCTCGAACAGCTTGTTGTAAGGGTTGGACTCCTTGACACCGAAGCTCGAGTGCTCGATGAAGGACGGCAGGATGTAGCGGGCCTGCGGCTGCAGCCGCGCGTCCAGTGACGGATGAATGTTGCTCATTTGTCTAGTCCTGCTCCCGGTCCTTCGCCGTTGACTGAGGCGCTGGTGATGATGTGATCGACGAAGCCGTACTCCAGGGCCTCCTGTGCGGTGAACCAGCGGTCGCGGTCGGAATCGGCCTCGATGCGCTCGATGGGCTGCCCGGTGAATTCGGCGTTGAGCCGGAACATTTCCTTCTTGATGACGGCGAACTGCTCGGCCTGGATGGCGATGTCGGCCGCGCTGCCGGTCACGCCGCCGAGCGGTTGGTGCATCAAGATGCGCGCGTGGGGCAGGGCGTAGCGCTTGCCCTTGGTGCCCGCGGCGAGCAGGAACTCACCCATCGAGGCGGCCATGCCCATGGCGTAGGTGGCGATGTCGCACGGCGCGAGCACCATGGTGTCGTAAACCGCCATGCCTGCGCTGATCGAGCCGCCGGGCGAGTTGATGTACAGGTGGATGTCCTTGGTCGGATCCTCCGCCGACAGCAACAGAATCTGCGCGCAGAGCTTGTTGGCGATGTCGTCGTCCACTTGGGAACCCAGGAAGATGATCCGCTCGGCGAGCAGTCGCTCGTACACCGAGTCGACAAGGTTCAGCCCCTGCCCGGTGCCACGCATGTCAGTCACGACGGGATACCTGCTTTCTACTACGTCTTGGTACACGCATTGGTACTGACGACACTAACCAACCTGAAGCTTCACGCACTCCCGTACCGGGGCGCGTTCGCTCACAGCGTCACTTGTCGGTGTCGTCGGCGTCCTCGGCGGATTCGCCTTCGGCGGCGTCGGCGGCCTCCTCGGCGGCCTCCGTGCTGTCCTCGGCGGCCTGATCACCCGACGGGCCGAAGAACTCCGTGGTGTCGATCACGTTGCCCTCGGTGTCGGTGACCGTCGCGGCGTGCACGACCGCGGCGATGGTCAGCCCACGGCGGACGTCGGCGAACATCGCGGGCAGCTGGTTGTTCTGCTGCAGGATCTGGATCAGCTGCTGCGGCTCAAGACCGTACTGACGCGACATCAGCACGAGCCGCTCGGTGAGGTCGTTCTGGCTCACCTGGATCTCGAGCTTGTCGGCCACGGCGTCCATGAGCAGCTGGGTCTTGACGGCCTTCTCGGCCTCGGTGCGGGTCTCGGCGTCGAACTCCTCGCGGCTGCTGCCCTGCTCGGCGAGCTGCTCGGCGAACTTGTCCTCGTCGTGGTCGAGGCCGTGGATCGCGTTGTGCAGCACGTCGTCGACCTGGGCCTGCACGACCTTCTCCGGCAGCGGCACCTCGGTCTGCTCCAGCAGGGCCTCGATCGCCTTGTCGCGGATCTGCTCGGCCTGCTGCACGCTCTTGGCGCGGCGGACCTGCTCGACGAGGCTGTTCTTCAGCTCCTCGATGGTGTCGAATTCGCTTGCCAGCTGGGCGAATTCGTCATCGGGCTCGGGCAGCTCGCGCTCCTTGACCGACTTGACGGTGACTGTCACCTCGGCGTCCTGGCCGGCGTATTCGCCCGCGGCCAGCTTGGTGGTGAACACCTTGGACTCGCCGGCCGTCAGACCGGTGATGGCCTCGTCGAGGCCGTCGATGAGCTGGCCGGAACCGACCTCGTGCGACAGACCCTCGGTGGCGGCCTCCGGCACCTCGTTGCCGTCGACGGTGGCCGACAGGTCGATCGAGACGAAGTCACCTTCCTGGGCGCCCCGCTCGACACCGGTCAGGGTGCCGAAGCGCGCGCGCAGCGACTGCAGCTCGGCGTCGACCTCTTCGTCGGTGACCTCGATCGGGTCGACGGTGATCTTCAGCGAGTCCAGCTCGGGCAGCGTGATCTCGGGGCGGATGTCGACCTCGGCGGTGAACACCAGCTCTTCGTTGTCCTCGAGCTTGGTGATCTCGATCTCCGGCTGGCCGAGCGGCTTGAGATCGGAGGTCGTGACGGCCTCGCTGTAGCGGCTGGGCAGCGCGTCGTTGACGACCTGCTCCAGCACCGCACCGCGGCCGATGCGGGCCTCCAGCAGCTTGCGCGGCGCCTTGCCGGGGCGGAACCCGGGCAGCCGGATCTGCTTGGCCAGCTCCTTGAACGCGCGGTCGAAGTCGGGCTCAAGCTCGGTGAAGGGCACCTCCACGTTGATGCGAACCCGGGTGGGGCTCAACTGCTCGACTGTGCTCTTCACCTTGTGCTCCTCGATGTCTTTCTCGATGTCTGGGTCGTACGGGCGGGCGAGTCGGGGTGACAGGATTTGAACCTGCGGCCTTCCGCTCCCAAAGCGGATGCGCTACCAAGCTGCGCTACACCCCGTGGTGGTCCATCCGCAGGCCAATAACCGCGAAAGGGCCACGCGAGATACTACGTGCTGACGACGCGGGGCCCTTAATTGGATTTGATTTCAGCTCCCCGGTACAGTGCTGGTGCTGACATGCGGGCGTAGCTCAATGGTAGAGCCCTAGTCTTCCAAACTAGCTACGCGGGTTCGATTCCCGTCGCCCGCTCGGTAGGGACCGCCGTTGCGCGGTCCCTTTTTCATTGCCGAGTGCTCAACTGGCTCAACTTCCCCGCGATTTCTGCGTGAGGGTCGTGGTTCGTCGCGGATCACGACCTTGGTGCAGAATTCGGCGCACCGGCCCTGAGCGCGCGGATGCTTAGATCTTTGCTGTGCCGAGTTCGAAGCAAAGGGGGCGCGATGAACCAGCCACATCCCGGAAACCAATGGCAGCATCTACCGCCACCGCCTAATTACGGCCAGTCGTATCCGCCGGGCTACTACCCTCCGCCTCCCCCACCGCCCAAGAAGCGCAAGACGTGGCCCTGGGTCCTGCTCGCACTCGTCGCAATCGTCACCCTGGTGGCTGCCGGCGTGGTCTCGTACGCCGCGCTCGGTAACACCACCAACACCTCGGACGAACCCGCAGCGGACGACTCCACCGTCATGCCCGTGACGCTGGAGATGGAAGTCACCGGCAGCGGATCCTCCGTGTTGGTCGCGTACTCCGACGGACTCGCCCCGCCTGGTGACTATGCCGAGGTGCCCTTGCCCTGGACACACGAGGGCACCGGCGTGCGAGAAACTGCGTTTTACCTCATGGTGAAGCCCACGGCTGCAGGCGACACCGTCACGTGCAAAGTGACATTCCACGGCACGATCCTGGCCGACCGCAGCACGACCGACGATCGCACGCTGACTTGCAGCGGACTGGTCCCCTGATTCGACTACACACTCACGGGTCCTGCCGGCTCAGATCTCGAGGAGGCGCGATGAACCACCCATGTCTCGGCCAACCCGGACACGGATGGCAGCATCTACCCCCTAGGGCTCATTACGGCCAGCCGTATCCGCCGGGCTACTACCCGCCGCGTCCCCCACCACCGAAGAAAAAGACCGGGCTGCGGATCCTGCTCGCACTCCTGGCCGTCATCGTCGTGGTGGCCGGTGGTGTTGTCGCCTTCAAGCTCTATGTGAACCGCGACTGGACTGCGACCTTCGAGGTCACCGGTACCGGTACGACCGCAACGGTCCGCTACATGGCCTCAGGACGCGGCCCCTTCGCGCGTGAAGAAGGTGTCGCTCTGCCCTGGAACCGGGACATCACCTTCAGCGGCTCCGAGAAGGCCTTCGTCTTGGATGCCTTCCCGACTGCCGAGAGCGACGCCGTCACCTGTTCGGTCACCGTGAACGGCAAAGTAGTCGTGGAAAAGACAGCTGCGCCGGGCGAGCAAGCGGTCTGCATCGGGGTCAACCCGGACGCCAGTCGGTTCGGGTGAGGCGGTCGTCGCCTCCGGCGTAACAGAACGGCAGAGGACACGACACCGACGCGTGTCGAGGCTGTAACGATCCGATTCCGGGACAATATTCATCCAGCGAACCGCCCTAACATCGGCCGGGATGGCTTGTCCGCACCTTGGACGCCGAACCGCGCCCAGGAGGATCGTTGACCGCTCAACTTGCGATACCGATCTCAGGCAGGTGCGCGCCCGGATTCGAGAAGGTCCGCACGGCGTTCGAGCAGAACTTCGTCGAGCGCGGTGAGCTCGGCGCCGCCGTCGCGGTGTGGGTCGAGGGCGACCTCGTGGTGAACCTGTGGGGTGGGCACGCCGATGCGGCACGGACCCGGCCATGGCGTGAGGACACCCTGGCGAGCGTGTACTCGGGCTCGAAGGGCCTGGCCTCTACGTGCATCCACCTGTTGGCCGATCGCGGGGAGATCGACCTCGACGCACCCGTCGCCAGGTACTGGCCGGAGTTCGGCCAGGCAGGCAAGCAGGACATCACGGTGGCGTCGGTGCTCGCGCACCGCTCCGGCACGATCGGTCCGCGCGAACCGATGGACTGGCGTGAGCTCACCGACTGGGACGCGGTGTGCGCGCGGATCGCGGCCGCGGAGCCGTGGTGGCCGCCGGGCACCGCGCAGGGCTACCAGGTGGTGACGTTCGGGTTCATCCTCGGCGAGTTGGTGCGACGCGTCACCGGCCGCACGCTGGGCCACTATCTGCGCACCGAGATCGCCGAACCGCTGGGCGCCGACATCCACATCGGTCTGCCGCCCGGTGAGCATCACCGGTGCGCGGAGATGGTGAACAAGCCGACGGTGCGCGGCGTGCTGGCCGACGTCGGAGTGGACCGGGCGCCGACATCGCTCGACGACCATCCGATGGCCGGATTCGCGGTGTCGATGGACTTCGTGCCCGACGACGAACTCGGCGTGCACGACATCGGCGCGTGGCGTGCGGCGGAGTTCCCGAGCACCAACGGGCACGTGTCGGCGTTGGGCATGGCCACGTTCTACAACGCGCTGGCCCAGGAGAAGCTGCTGAGCCGCGAGCTCATGGAGCGGTGCCGGAAGTCGCAGGGCGGATTCGAGCCCGACCTGGTGCTCGGGCCGCGGGTGGCCGACCACGGTTGGGGCCTGGGATACATGCTCAACCAGCGCGGTGTGGCCGGGCCGAACCGGCGCACGTTCGGCCACGGCGGCTCGGGCGGATCGTTCGCGTTCGTGGATCTGGAGCACCGCATCGGCTACGCGTATGTGATGAACCACTTCGATGCGACGAAGTGCAATGCCGACCCGCGAACAGTCGCACTGTCCAACGAGGTTTACTCCGCTCTCGGCGTAATCTGACCGCCGTTCGCACCCCGGGAACCCCGCTTTCCTGTGGGTAGGCTGGACGGCATGAACGGCGTCCTGCTGCTACTCATCGTCCTTGTCATCGCAGCGATCGCGTTCGCGGTCTACAGCTCGTCGCGGGCGACGGGGCGGCGGGCCGCGGACTCACTGGCCGACGCCAAGGCCGACGCGCGTCGTCTCATCGAGCGCCTCGGCGGTCAGGTACTCAACCTCACCGGAAACGACGAGGCGTCCAAGCAGGCGCTCGCCGACGCTTCCGAGCGCTACACGGCGGCCTCGTCGCAGATCGATCAGGCGACGACGGTGAAACAGGCGGCGCTGGCGAAGGAGAGCGCCATCGAGGGCCTGTACTACGTGCGTGCCGCGCGCACCGCGATGGGTATGGATCCCGGCCCCGAACTGGAATCGCTGGCAGGCCAGAGGTCGGCGGGTGCGGTCACCGAGGACCGTCGCATCAACTTCGAGGGCCGCGAGATCGAGGCATCCCCGGCGCCGTCGCCGCGCACCCCGAACTACTACCCCGGCGGCCGCGTGGCCGGACGCCCGGTGCCCGCGGGCTGGTACTCGGAGCCGTGGTGGAAGCCCGCGCTGATCGCCGGCGCGTGGGGCCTGGGATCGGTACTGCTGTTCGACGCCCTGTTCTCCGGGATGCACGGTGTGGACTACGGCGCCCAGGGTTTCGAGGCCGGTTACGGTGACGGCTACGCCGACGGGCTCGCCGCCGGTCAGGACGGCGGATTCGACGGCGGCGCCGACGGTGGTTTCGACGGTGGCGGCATGGACGGCGCGGGCGACTGGGGCGGTTCCGACGCCGGCGGCTGGGGCGACTTCGGCGGGGACTTCGGCGATTTCGGCGGCTTCTGATCCGCCCGAGCAGCCTCCGCTCAGAGGCGGCTCTCCAGGCGGGCCGTGACGCCCGCTTCCTGTAGGTCGAGTCGTTCCAGCATCGCGCGCACGGCCTCGTCCTCGATGTTGCCCGCGTCCCGCTCGGCGATGAGGGCGGCCCGCTGCGCGGCAAGCACGTCTCGGTAGAGCGTGGTGAACGCGGTGGCCCGCTTGATCGGCGCCTCCGGGTCGGGCATCTCGTCGACGTCCTGGGTGTGCCGGGCGATGCGGTTGTAGATCTCCACCACCAGCGCCGGGTTGAGGTTCGCAGGCGGGTTCTCCTGGAACCCGACCAGGACCTCTTCGGCCGCGTCGTGCACGACCCGTTCGGCCTTGATCTCCTCCGCGCGGTCGGCCTCGTGGTCGTCGTTGAAGCGTGAGATGTGCAGCTTGCGGATCAGCCACGGCAACGTCGAGCCCTGCAACAGCAGCGTGCCGACGGCCACCACGAACGCGACGGCCTGGATGGTGGCGCGCTCGGGGAACGGTTCCCCGGACTCGGTGGTCACCGGGATCGCGGCGGCCGCGGCCAGGGTCACCACGCCGCGCATGCCGGTCCAGGACAGGACGAGGTTCTCCTGCCAGCTCAACGTGCGGCGGTCGACCATGGTGCGCCAGTTGGGCTTGCGCTTGTTGCGCTGTTTGCGCACCGCCGCGCCCAGTGAGCTCCTGCTCCGTTGCGGGGCCGGGACGCTGAGTTTCTTCTCGACGTGCCTCGACAGCTTGTTGCGGCCGAAGATCGCGAACACCGAAAGGGGACGGATCACGAGCACGATCAGCAGCACGACGGCCGACGCGATGATCACCTCGGTGAGCGACTCGTGCGCCTCGTTGAGGTCTTCGAGCACGAACCGCAGATGCAGGCCGATGTAGGCGAACACGAACGCCTCCAGCAGCACGTCGACCGAGTTCCACACGTAGCGTTCCTGCAGCCGGGTCTGGTAGCCCGCGCCGAGATTGCCGTTGCCGACGACGAATCCGGCCGCCACGACCGCCAGCACGCCGGAGGCGTGCAGTTCCTCGGCGGTGATGAACGCCGCGAACGGCACCACGAGCCCCTGGACGGTTTCCAGCCCGGGATTGGCCAGCCGCTTGCGGATCCACAGCGTGACGTACCCCAGCGCGGCGCCGACGAGCGGGCCGACGGTCGCGCTGTAACCGAACAGCAGGAACGGGTTCTCGATGAAGATGTGGCCGCCTGCGACATGGGTCACCGCGATGGAGAACAGCGTCAGCGCGGCCGCGTCGTTGATGAGGCTCTCGCCGGTCAGGATCGCCATCATCCGTTTCGGCAGACCGAGCTTGCGGCCCACGGCCACCGCGGTGACGGCGTCCGGAGGCGCCACGATCGCGCCGAGCACCAACGCGGTTGCGAACGTCAACGGCACGATCACCAACCAGGATGACACCGCCGCGACCGCGAACGCCGACACCACCACCAGGCCGACACCGAGACCGAGGATCGGCCGGATGTGGCGCAGGAACGTCGGGAACGAGAAGTTCAGCGCCGCCGAGTACAGCAACGGCGGCAGCACCACCGACAGCAGGATGTGCGAATCGAGTTCGGGCGGTTCGAACTCCGGGAGGAATGACACTGCGCTGCCGACCACCACGATCATCAGCGCGGGTTCGAACCCGCGGCGGTGTGCGATGGCTGTGACCAGGATCGCGCCGACGACGACTAGTAGCAACTCCACCAGGAAATTGTGCCGTGCCGACGGCCGGGTCGCCCAATCAGGACTGACACACCGGGCACCAGAACAGGTTTCGCCCCTCGAGTTCGGCGGTGCGTACCGGCGTGCCGCAGACGCGGCACGGCTCGCCGGCCCTGCGGTAGACGTAGGTGCGGGGCCGGCCGGTGCGATAGGACGGCGCGCCGCGGTCGTGTTCGGGCCGGACGACGACGATCTTGCCGCGCCGCACCCCGATCTTCATGAGCGCGACGAGATCGGTCCACATCGCGTCGAATTCGGCCGCGTCCAGCCGGGTGCCCGGCAGGTACGGGTCGATGCCGTGGCGGAACAACAACTCGCTGCGGTACACGTTGCCGACCCCGGCGATCACGTTCTGGTCCATCAGCAGAGCGCCGATCGGCCTGCGCGACTTGGTGATTCGCTTCCACGCCAGGGACGGGTCGGCGTCCGGACGCAGCGGGTCGGGGCCGAGTTTGGCGAGGACGTCGACGATCTCGGGTTCGGCGATCAGCTCGCAGACCGTCGGCCCGCGCAGGTCGGTGCCGTACTGCGCGCCGACCATACGCATCCGCACCTGCCCCACCGGCAACGGCAACGCCGGTTCGGCGGGCACGGGCCACTCGGTGAACGCCCCGTACAGCCCCAGGTGGATGTGCACCACGCGCCCACCGTCGTAGTGGTGGAACAGGTGCTTACCCCACGCGCTCGCGCGTTTGAAGCTGTGTCCGCTGACGGCCGCCGCGCCGTCGGCGAAGCGGCCCTGCGGGCTCGACACCACGACGGCGGTCCGGCCGAACCGACGTTGGTGCAACCGGGCGAGCCGGTGCAGGGTGTGCCCCTCAGGCACCCGGAACGCTCCCGGTCAGGACGGCGCGCCCGGCACCGCGGGTGCGACGTGGGTGCGCTCGTACTCGGCGAGGATGTCGATGCGACGCTGATGCCGCTCGGCCCCCGACCACGGGGTGGTCAGGAACGCGTCGACGATCGCGAGCGCTTCCTCGGTGGTGTGCATCCGGCCGCCGATACCGATCAGGTTCGCGTTGTTGTGTTCGCGCGCCAGTTTCGCGGTCTCGACGCTCCAGGCCAGCGCGGCGCGGGCGCCGGGCACCTTGTTCGCAGCGATCTGCTCGCCGTTGCCCGACCCGCCGAGGACGATACCGAGGCTGCCCGGATCGGCGACGGTCTTCTCCGCCGCGGCGATGCAGAACGCCGGGTAGTCGTCGTCGGCGTCGTACTCGTAGGCCCCGCAGTCGATCGGCTCGTGGCCGTTGCTCTGCAGGTGGGCAATGATTGTTTTCTTGAACTCGAAACCGGCGTGATCGGCACCGACGTAGACGCGCATGGGCTAACCCTAACGTGTCAGCGATCGCCGTCGACCGTGGCCACAGCGGGTCGGCGAGTACTCACCCCACGGTGATGGCGTCGAGGCGTTGTTTGATGAAGGCCGACGACGTGACCGGTTCGAGGCCCGCGGTGCGGCCGACGGGCGGCGCCAGGGGCGTCACGACCGCATCGTGGTTGGCCTCGTAGAAGTAGATCAGCGACACCAGGTCCTCTTCGGGGGCGTCGGGTTGCGGTGGCAGTACGCGGTGCCGGCCCGACGGCCAGCGGTAACCGGTCCAGTACTCAAGCAGGTCCCCGATGTTGACGGTGAGCGCACCGGGCTCCCACGGCGCGTCCTCCCAGCCCCCGGCCTCGGAGTAGACCTGAAGACCGCCTGCCCCGGGCTCACGGTCGAGGACGGTGACGGTTCCGAAGTCGGTGTGCGGGCCGATGCGGAACTGCCCGGGCTCGGGCTCGCCCACCACGGTCAGCGACGGATAGTGGTTGATGTTCATCGTCCATGTCGGCCGATCCGCCAGCGCCGCAAAGGGATTCGCCGGAAGTCCGAGCGCGTGGGCGAACAGTGTCAGCAGGTCGTCGGAGAGTTTGCGCATGGCGGCGGTGTACTCGGCCACCAGCGGTTGCAGCGCGGGAGCCTCGTCGGGCCAGACGTTGGGTGCGTACCAGATCCGGTCGACCTCGGGATCGCCGGTCGCGGTGTCGGCGCCCAGGCTGAAGCTCTCTTTGAGGTCGGGAGGGGTCTCGGTACCCTCGGCATATCCGTTGGCCTCGGCGCCGGGGCCGATCCAGCCCCGACCGCCGACGGGCACCGAGTACCGCTGCTTGACCGCGTCCGGCAGGGCGAAGAACTCACGACTCGCCGCGCGCACCCGCGCCGCGAGGACGGGGTCCACACCGTGGCCGGTGACGACGATGAATCCGGCGCGCTGCAACCCGGCGTCGACCTCGGCGGCCACCGCGTCGGCTTCGGCACCACCGGCGTACCACCGTGAAAGGTCAACTGTCGCAATGGCGCTCATTCGCCGATGTCCTCTGCCCACAGTTCCGGTTTGGCCGCGATGAAGTCCTGCATCATCTTCGCGCACCGCTCGTCGTCCAGCAATGTGACCGAGACGCCGTTCTCGGCGAGCCATTCGTGACCGCCGCAGAACGTGCGGGCTTCGCCGATGACGAGGGACCCGATGTTGAACTGGCGGACCAGGCCGCTGCAGTACCAGCACGGTGAGAGCGTCGTCACCATGATGGTGTTGCGGTAACCGCGTTGGCGCCCGGCCGCGCGGAAGGCGTCCGTCTCGGCGTGCACCGACGGGTCACCGTCCTGCACCCGCCGGTTGTGTCCGCGCCCCAGTAGTTCCCCGTCGGCGCTGAACAGCGCAGCGCCGATCGGAATACCACCTTCGGCCAAGCCTTTTCGCGCCTCTTCCACCGCGACGTCGAGCATCTGCTCCGGAGTCAACCTGTTTGCATGCACGGGTAACACCGTGGCCTGAGCCACGGTGTTACGCAACCGGTCAGTCGAACTCGGGGCGCTCGGTGCGGGTTCGCTTGAGCTCCCAGAAGTGCGGGTAGGACGCGAAGGTGACCGACGCGTCCCACAGCTTGCCGGCCTCTTCGCCGCGCGGGATGCGCGACAGCACGGGGCCGAAGAAGGCGACGCCGTTCACATGGATGGTGGGGGTGCCGACGTCGTCACCGACGGCATCCATGCCGGCGTGATGGCTGGCACGCAGCGCCTCGTCGTACTTGTCGGTGGTCGCCGCCTCCGCCAGCTCGGCGGGCAGGCCGACCTCTTCGAGCGACTGGGCGATCACCTCGTCGAAGTTCTTGTTGTCCTGGTTGTGGATCCGGGTGCCCATCGCGGTGTAGAGCGGCGCCAGGATCTCCGAACCCTTGAGCTGCTCGGCGGCGATCGCGACGCGGACCGGACCCCAGGCCTTCTTCATCATCTCCTGGTATTCCTCGGGCAGATCCCGTCCCTCGTTGAGGACCGCGAGGCTCATCACGTGGAACTGCACCTCGATGTCACGCACCTTCTCCACTTCGAGGATCCAGCGAGACGTGATCCAGCACCACGGGCACAACGGGTCGAACCAGAAACCTGCGACATCTTTCTGAGCCATCAATGTGTCCTCTCCAAACCGGATGGAATTCCGTTCAACACAACTGCTCGCGCGCCCGCGGTGTTCCCGCTCACACGCCTGGCGAGGTGACCGGGCGAACTTGCACAGGAAAGTCACACCGAAAAGCACGGATAGTGTGCCGAACTTTATCGGATCGTGTTGTCACTGTGACTTACGTCAACCAGCGTTACACAAACGTACTAGCTAGAGCGTGCCTGCTTGATGTGAACGAGGTTGTGCCCTAGCTCGGCCTTGGACAGGACGGCGAGTCCTCGAACCCGCTCGCCCGCCACCCCTTCTCGACGGCACGATCCCTTCTGCGGGAGAGCTCAGCGTAGACAGTTGATGAACAGACGACGAACGCCAGACAAACAACGTCGCGACCCTAGATGGGCATCCGGTATCCGAAGAATTCGTGGTCTTCGTTGTAGCCGCCATGGCCTTTGCCGATGTGATCGAAGCTTTCGACGAATTCGATGGCGTCGATCCACTTGACTTGTTTGAACCCTAACTCGACTTCGTTGCGCAGCCGCAGTGGGGCGCCGTGGATCTCGGCCAGTGGCTGCCCGTTCATCTCGTAGGCCAGCAGCGTCATCGGATGTCGCATGTGTTCGATCTTGTGGCAGTCGTAGTACCGCCCGCCACCGGGTTCGGAGCCGTCAGCCATCGAGTAGAACACCACCCACCGTGCACTGGGCAGCGGGCGCACGAAGTCGAGAATATCCGACATCCGCACCCCGCCCCATTTGGCGATACCCGACCAGCCCTGAATGCAGTAGTGCTGGGTGATCTGCTCGTGCTTGGTCATCGACACAAGCTCGCGATAGCTGAACTCGGTGGGGTTTTCCACCAGTCCATACACCCGCAGCCGGTAGCCGGCCCACCCGCCGGCCTGCAACCGCCGATACTCCTGTGAGGCCGGTAGGGTGCCGTTGGCCCAGAAATACGGCGAGATGTCGTTGTCGGTGTAGTCGGCTCGCGGGTGCAGCCACTCCATCAAGCCTTTGATCCACCCGACACAGCAGCGGCCCACCGTTTGCACCATGCGCGGATACCGGAGGGTGACCGGGGACGCGAGCAGCCACAGCACGACGATCACCGCCATGACGACCAGATAGATCGCCAGAGCCCAGTACGAATTCGTGTTGGTGCCAAAAACAATATGGTTCAAGTTCCCGATCAACCCTGTGGTGAACACCATGACCGTGTGCACGGCGATGAAGAACACCATCCACACCAGCACCAGGAAATGGACCGAGCGGGCGACTTGACGGTTCGCGGGCCCGCGGCCGAGACCGAACCGGGCGGCGATCGCCGGCGCTTGCAGCAGGCCGGTGACAAACGCCAGCGGCGCAAACACGAAAACAGTGAGAAAGTACGCGATCAACTGCAATCCGTTGTAGGCGACGAACCCGTCGTTGGCCGGGAAATCCAGCGACAGGTACTGCACCAGGGTCGACACCGCGTTGGGGACGACATCCCAGGACTGCGGAACGATGCGGCGCCACTGACCGGTGCTGAACAACAGCACATAGAAAATGAGCCCGTTGATCAGCCAGAGCGCGTCGAAAGTGAAGTGCCACCACCGCGCCAAGCCGATCGTGTGCCGAATTCCGGGAATCCCCAACCACTTCGGCAACGACACCGAATCGTCTTTGGCTGTCCACTGCCGCGACGGGTCAGCAGGGTCGAGCCGATCCGGCGGTATCGGTCCGCGCAGCCGCAACCACGCCGTGCCCGGCGTACTCCCGGCGTTGAGGTAAAGGCGCGGGTGGTCGGCCAGGATCTGCAGACCCGCCCTGATGATGAACATCATGAACACGATGTTGAACAGATGACTCCACCGCAGCCACGCCGGAAGCCCGGGCTCGATCCCACCGCGAGTGGCCGCGGTCCCCGGGTAGCGCTCGATGAAGTCCTGCAACCATTCGTACTGCCGCACATGCTGTGCCACCGCCACCGCAACCACCAGCCCGGCCACCGCCAGCAGAATCAGCCACAACGAACTGAACCAGCGGCGGCCGAGCCGAATCGACGGCACACCGGCTGGCTCATCGGCAATGCCACCAGCCCACTGGCCGAGCCGGACACTCTCGTCACCGCTCACCGACCGTGTCGCGGCCCGGGTGTCATCGTCAGTTCCCACCCAAACCCCTTAGCTGCAGCAAACTCCGTCACTTCCGCTATCGGACAGAAACATCCGAACTGACAAATTTTGCCCTCGCCGTTGAGTCGACAAACTTGACCTCCCATGGTGAGCGTTGCGTAGCTATGCCGTGTAGCGGTGGTGCTGTTGACACGACTTCGTGTCAGCCGATATAGCCGGTCACTGTCGGACTGATTCCGACGGTCGACCTCGGCTGCACCTGCGGACCCTGCGACTGTGCCTCTTCAGCCAGGCCGATGCACTCGCCGGTGTTGGCGCCCGTGCAGGGAATGGAACCACCACCGCCTGGTTCGTTCACCGTGGGCAGGTTGGGGTTTCCCGGAATACTGCCGAACGAGCTGGGAGAGTTCGGCACGGTATGAGGCACGCAAACCCCGGTGAACTGGTCTGCCTCCTCACCCGAAGAGCATGCGATCGCCGAGCCAGGCAACACCGTGACGACGGAAATCGCAGGCGCGGCGACCGCGGCGGCCACAAATCCACCAGCAAAGACGCGTCGTCGTATCGAGATCGGGAAGGTCGGCATCGTCATGCTTTCTGTAGTTGTTCGATCGCCATGGTCGCCTGCGGATCCGGCCGAAGCTGGCCAGACACTTCGACAAATCCTATGAGATAGCTCGGTCTGTCGTCGCCGAGTTAACCGATCCTGGTTGCTTGCCGATACGCCGGGCTGAACCTGCTCGCCCCTGCCGCGGCCCGCTCCAGCACTACCGCCCCTCGGCGGGCAGAACCCCCGGCTGTTGGCGCCGCTGCGGGCGTGGCCATTGTCGAGCAGGTCGGCGCGGTCACTGAAGCATGCACCCCGGGCCGGCGGTGAGACACCGTTTCGCGGCAGCGGGACGATGTCGCCCGGCTGGATGCATCTAACGCGGGTTGGGCAGCCACGGAGGGCGCCACGGCGGGTACCCGGCCACGAGCGCGTCGGCTTCGGCCGGTCCCCACGATCCGGGTTGGTACACCCGCACCGGTGGGGGTGATTCCAGCAGTGGCTGCACGATCCGCCACGTCTGTTCGACACCGTCTTCTCGGATGAACTGACTGTTGTCACCGCGCATGGCGTCGCCGAGCAGGCGTTCGTAGGGCTCGGGCGGATGTGCCAGTTGGTCGGCGAATGCCAGCGCGAGGTTGACCGCGCGGGTCGTCTCGGCGCCGGGTTGTTTGGCCTGAACGATCAGGTTGACCCCGGCGTCGGGGTCAATTCGGAAGATGAGCTCGTTGGCTTCCTCGATGTGGGGTAGGAACGGCAATGCCGGTGGCTGTTTGAAGATGACCCGGATCTCGGTGGCCCGAACCGCAAGGGCTTTGCCGGCTCGCAGGAAAAACGGCACACCTGACCAACGCCAATTGTCGATGTGCAGGGTCAACGCCACAAACGTCTCGGTCTGCGAATCTTGTTTGACCCCTTTGACGTTCAAGTAGCCTTCGTACTGGCCTCGGACATAGTGTCGGGGATCTGCGGGTCGAATCGATTTGAACAACTCGACGCGCCTGTCGCGGAAGCCGTCGGCGCTGCCGTCGGACGGTTCGGCCGCGATCAACCCGATCAGTTGCAGCAGGTGGTTCTGCACCACGTCGCGCAGCGCCCCGACCGGATCATAAAAATTGCCGCGGTCCTGCACACCGAAGTCCTCGGCCATGGTGATCTGCACGGCTTCGATGCGGTCCCGGTTCCACAGCGGTTCGAAGATCGAGTTGCAGAACCGGATATAGCGGATGTCCATCGCGGGTTCTTTACCCAGAAAGTGGTCGATTCGGTAGATCTGCCATTCCTCAAGGTGGCGGCGCAGCGAAGTGTTGAGCGCGATGGCCGATGCCAGGTCGTGGCCGAACGGCTTTTCCACCACGACGCGGGCATTGCCGGTCAGGCCCGCGCTCGACAGCCCGTCGACCACTCGCCCGAACAACGAGGGCGGAATCTCCAGATAGAACACCGGATTCGTGTGACCCTCGATTGCTTCGGCCACCCGATCGTAGGTAGCTGCGGCTGTGAAGTCACCGGAGATCAACGACAACCGGGCGGCAAACCGCGCGAAGACCTCGTTGTCGATCTGCTCTCCGGCGCTTTCGATGGCGCTGCGTGCGTGCTTACGCAGCGTGTCCGGCGACCAGTCATCCAATGCCACACCGATAATGGGGCAGTCGAGCATCCCTCGCAATTCCAGCCGGTACAGCGAGCGGAACGTCATTTTCTTGGCCAGGTCGCCGGTGATGCCGAAGATCACCAGGACATCGGCACGACTGCTCGTTGCAGCGGTCATCGGTGTCATTTCTTCTCGGCGTGGCCGCCGAACTCGGCGCGCATCGCCGAGAGAATCTGGTCAGTGAATTCCCCGAGCCGTCGCGACTGGAAGCGTTCGTAGAGCGCGGTGGTGATGACAGGAGCCGGGACGGCCTCGTCGACGGCCGCCAACACGGTCCATCGGCCCTCCCCGGAGTCGGAGACTCGTCCGGAAAACTCGTCGAGAGTCGGTGAGCTGGCGAACGCGTCGGCGATCAGATCGACCAGCCAGGATCCCACCACTGAGCCGCGGCGCCAGACCTCGGCGACTTCCCCGACGTTGATGTCGTACTGGTAGGCCCACGGGTCGCGCAATGGGGTGGTTTCGGCGTCGAGAGCTCGGTCGAGGTTGCCGGCGTTGGCATGCTTGATGATGCTGAGGCCCTCGGCGATCGAGGCCATCATCCCGTACTCGACGCCGTTGTGCACCATCTTCACGAAGTGCCCCGCACCATTGGGGCCGCAGTGAAGGTAACCTTCGGGGGCGGTGCCAGGGGCGTCGGCCGCGCGACTCGGGGTGGGCTCAGCGACGCCCGATCCCGGTGCGATGGTCTTGAAGATGGGATCGAGGCGGTTCACCACATCGGTTTGCCCGCCGATCATCAAACAGTAGCCGCGATCTAGACCCCAGACGCCGCCGCTGGTTCCACAGTCGACGTAGTGCAGCTTATGCTCGGCGAGCGTGCGGGCCCGGGTGATGTCATCACGGTAATAGGAGTTGCCGCCGTCGACGACTGTGTCGCCGGGATCCAGCAGCGCAATGAGGGCCTGCAGGGTTTCATCGACCAAGGCTGCGGGCAACATCAACCAAATCGTCCGCGGCGCAGCGAGTTTGTTGACCAGCTCTTCGAGAGTGCCCGCCCCGGTCGCGCCGTCGGCGACCACCGCACTGACCGCTGCCGGGTTCACGTCGTAGACCACGCAGCGATGGCCATCACGCATCAGTCGCCGCGCCAGATTCGCTCCCATCCGGCCCAGCCCGACCATTCCCACTTGCATCGGTGCCGCAGTTGCCACCGTTCCTCCTTCTTTCGGTATCGCCCTCCGATGCGCGCATCGGGGTTGGTTATCGGTCACGGGCCGACAACGCAGCCGGTAGTGTCTGTGACCTTCGGTGGGTGTTGCTCATCTCGGAGGGCGGCTTCGGCGCGGTCAAGTAGGGTGCCGATGACCCCGCAGGCGAGTGCCCTGCCCGAGTCGCAGGCACGCCCTTGCACGCGGTGTCGAGACCCACAGTGACCGCAACCGCTACGTGTAAAGCAAGCAGGGCGAGCCGCTCGCGAACCACCCAAACACCAATGCAACAGTCCCGACGCACAGACCGGGGAGGGTTTCCACCGGGGGGATGATCCACACTCACGGTGCTCTGGCCGATCCCCAACTCAGCCAGCAGAGCTACTCTTGGCGCGCCATTGCGCGACTTCCTTACACCCGTCGGTTTGCCAACGGCTATCGTCGCAGGCTGCTCGGCCCCGGGGTATCGGCGCCGTAACCGTCGGATGAGCAACCGGGCTTGATCGACGTCGCGGCGAAGGCTGACGACAACTTCACGCGCCGCTTTCCACGCAGAGGTTCGTGGCTCACACGCGGCAGCTTCACCTTCGGCCACACGCAAATTCGGGGTGAGCAGGCGCAACTGCTCTTTGAGCGCAGCGGTCAACAGCACCGCCTGCTCACTGTTGACCGCCGCAACCACATTCGCGCTACCTGCGTCGGGGACCCTTGCAGAGCGCAACACCGAACCTGACCGCGCCGATTCAGCCGACCGGCAACGACGGTCGGCACTCACCAGCGAACCGACTCACACACCAGCACAACGGCCATCGTCGGACAAACACATTGGAGTGCAACAGGATTCACCGGTACAGCAACCTGTGGTCAGATGAAACCAAACCCGGGGAAACCGTAGAACTCATCTTCACCGGGATACACCCCCGGGGTGGCGTGGATCTCAGAGTTCCCCTCGGAGGCGCAGTCGGTGGTCTGCCCACCCGCGATCGAGCTGCCACCGGTCACCTCGCACTGCGGCAGCAGCGAGGGGTCCGCACCGGCCTGAGGGGCACCCAGCAGTGCCACCGTCGCACCGAGCGCCGCAACGCCCCCAATTACCACCTTGCGAACCTTAGACATGTGCGAGGGTTCCTCTCATTCGTGCTTGGGTCGCCAACATAACACCAGTTGAACCGCCGAGTTGCCTGCAATCGTGCGCACCATCACGCGCGCACGTTATTGTTGCAGACAACAAGCCAGACCGCTGCTCGCAAACGGAATCCGATGACTGAGGAGTCGCATGAAGGCTGTAACTCGTTCGTTTGGCCGCACCACCGCGGTGATCATGGCGGTGGGTGCAGTGATGCTCAGCGCCGCAGAAACGGCGGCCGCTGATACGCCCAACTGCACCACCGCCGACGCGACCTCAGTAATGGCCGGGGTATCAGCCAACATGACCGCTTACCTGTTCACTCATCCTGACGTCAACAACTTCTTCACCGGGCTGCAAGGCCAGAGTAAGTCCTCGGTAGCTCGCCAGACGAAGACCTACCTCAGCGAGAACCCGCAGGTGCGCGCCGAACTCGACGCTATCCGCGCACCCGCGATAGACCTGCGCAACCGTTGCAACATCCCACTCGAAGCGGAAATCTCCGGGGTGATCTAGACGGTACGGGGGCGACTTGAGCGCCGTGAGTGCTCTCCGTGACAACTGAGGAGCCACATGTTCGCTCGACTTCCCGCGGTGCTCGTCACCGCCGTGACCCTCACCGCCGCCGTGGGCGCCGCCCCCGCGCAGGCCGAGCCCGCCCCGCCCGGAAATCCGGTGGACCGCTCGTTCCTGACGGCGCTGAACAACGCGGGCGTCGGCTACGCCGACCCGGACGCTGCCGTGCGGCTGGGCCAGGAGGTGTGCCCGATGCTGGTCGAGCCCGGGAAGAACTTCGCGTCGGTCGTCACCAGGCTGCGCGGGGACCGCAGCGTGGTCTCCCCCGACGTCGCGGCGTTCTTCGCCGGGATCGCGGTCTCGATGTACTGCCCGCAGATGATCTCCGGGATCGGCGACGGCACCCTGCTGCGCATGCTGGCGGTTCCCGGGCTCAACGCATTGGGGCGGTAGGTCGGCTCGTGTCCCCGCCAGCCGATAGGTTGGACGGGTGGCACTTCCCAATCTCACTCGCGATCAGGCCATCGAGCGCGCAGCTCTGGTCACCGTCGACAACTACCGCATCGTCCTCGACCTGACCGATGGACAAGGAAAGCCGAGCGAACGCACCTTCCGGTCGACCACGACCGTGGAATTCGACGCACTCGCCGGCGGCGAGACCGTGCTCGACCTGGCTGCCGACAAGGTCAACAGCGCGACGCTGAACGGCAAGCCGATCGACGTGTCGGCGTACGACGAGTCCACGGGGATTCCGCTGGTCGGACTCGCCGAGCACAACGTCGTCGTCGTCGACGCCGACTGCCTGTACTCCAACACCGGCGAAGGCCTGCACCGGTTCGTCGACCCGGTCGACAACGAGGTGTACCTGTACTCGCAGTTCGAGACCGCCGATGCCAAGCGCATGTTCGCCTGCTTCGACCAGCCCGACCTCAAGGCGACCTTCGACGTCGAGGTCACCGCCCCGACCCACTGGGAGGTCGTCTCGAACGGTGCGACCACCTCGGCCGAGGTCACCGGTGGCGCGTCGGTGCACACGTTCGCGACGACCCCACGGATGAGCACCTACCTGGTGGCGTTGATCGCAGGCCCGTACGCAGTGTGGCGCGACGAGTACGCCGACGAGTACGGCACCATCCCGCTGGGCCTGTTCTGCCGCAAGTCGCTGGCCGAACACATGGACGCCGAACGGCTTTTCCGCGAGACCAAACAGGGCTTCGGCTTCTACCACGCCAACTTCGGCACGCCGTACGCGTTCGGCAAGTACGACCAGCTGTTCGTGCCCGAGTTCAACGCAGGCGCGATGGAGAACGCCGGCGCGGTGACATTCCTGGAGGACTACGTCTTCCGCAGCAAGGTCACCCGCGCGTCCTACGAGCGACGCGCCGAGACCGTGCTGCATGAGATGGCGCACATGTGGTTCGGCGACCTGGTCACGATGCGGTGGTGGGACGACCTGTGGCTCAACGAGTCCTTCGCGACGTTCGCGTCGGTGCTGTGCCAGGCCGAGGCCACCGAGTACACGCAGGCCTGGACCACGTTCGCCAACGTCGAGAAGTCCTGGGCCTACCGCCAGGACCAGTTGCCGTCGACGCATCCCGTCGCCGCCGACATCCCCGACCTGCACGCGGTCGAGGTCAACTTCGACGGCATCACCTACGCCAAGGGCGCGAGCGTGCTCAAGCAGCTCGTCGCCTACGTCGGTAAAGAGGAATTCCTGTCCGGCCTGCGGGACTATTTCCGCGACCACGCGTTCGGCAACGCGACCTTCGGCGACCTGCTCGGCGCGCTGGAGAAGGCCTCCGGTCGCGACCTGTCCGGCTGGGGCCAGCAGTGGCTCAAGACAACGGGATTGAACAAGCTGCGCGCCGACTTCGACGTCGACGAGTCCGGCGCGTTCACCCGGTTCAGCGTCACGCAGTCCGGCGCGGCACCGGGCGCAGGCGAGACCCGCGTGCACCGGCTTGCCGTCGGCATCTACGAGGACGTCGACGGCAAGCTCGTGCGGGTGCGCCGCGAAGAACTCGACGTCGAGGGCCCGCGCACCGATGTCCCTGAGCTGGTTGGGGTTTCGCGCGGTCAACTGATCCTGGTCAACGACGACGACCTCACCTACTGCTCGCTGCGGCTCGACCCCGACTCGCTGTCGACGGTGGTCAACCGCATCGCCGACATCGCCGACCCACTGCCGCGCACGCTGGCCTGGTCGGCCGCATGGGAGATGACGCGCGACGCCGAGATGAAGGCCCGCGACTTCGTCACGCTGGTGTCCTCGGGTGTGCACGCCGAGACCGAGGTCGGGGTTCTGCAGCGGCTGCTGCTGCAGGCGCAGACCGCGCTGGGCTCCTACGCCGATCCGGAATGGGCGACCACCGAGGGCTGGCCCGCGTTCGCCGACCGCCTGCTCGAGCTGGCCCGCGCCGCCGAGGCCGGCTCCGACCACCAGTTGGCGTTCATCAACGCGCTCACCACGTCGGTGCTGTCGACGCGCCACACCACGCTGCTGGCCGATCTGCTCGACAAGGATCCGGGTTCACTCGGGCTGGCGGGTCTGGACATCGACACCGATCTGCGGTGGCGCATCGTCATCGCACTGGCCCGCTCGGGCGAGATCGACGCCGACGGCCCCGAGACACCCTTCATCGACGCCGAGGCCGAGCGCGATCCCACCGCCGCGGGCAAGCGCCAGGCCGCGGCGGCTGCGGCCGCGCGGCCGCAGGACGTCGTGAAGGCCGCGGCGTGGCAGCAGGCGGTCGAGGACGACACGCTGCCCAACATCACGACCCGCGCGATCGTCGGCGGCATCGTGCAGCCCGGTCAGGCCGAGCTGCTGACGCCGTTCACCACGCAGTACTTCGCGGCGATCTCGAGCGTGTGGGCACGCCGCTCCAGCGAGGTTGCCCAGACCGTGGTGATCGGCCTGTACCCGTCGTGGGACATCAGCCAGAACGGGCTCGACGCGGCCGATGCGTTCCTGTCCGACCCCGAGGTGCCGCCTGCGCTGCGTCGTCTGGTGCTCGAAGGTCGCGCCGGGGTCGAGCGGGCGCTGCGCGCCCGCGCGTTCGACGTGAGTTAGCCGCTCGCTCACCCCGCCCCGCACCCCGCCCCGCGAGCGTGCGCGGCTGCTGCCCGACACGCCGGGAAACAGCAGCATTCCGCGCACGCTCGCGGGCCATACCCTTGGCCGGTGGCCGTCAGTCGTACCCGCACCGCACGGTATGCCCGCAGGCGTAAGCGCAGGCTCGATGCCGTCGTCAACGATCTCACCCCCGCACAGTGGGCGGCCATCAAGGCGGCATGGGGCGGCTGCGCGTACTGCGGCGGCACCGACGGCCCGTTCCAGAAGGACTGCGTCATGGCGATCTCGCGCGGCGGTCGCTACACCGTCGACAACGTGGTGCCCGCATGCGCGTCGTGCAACGCCAGCAAGTGCAACGACGAGGTGACCGGCTGGCTGCGCCGCAAGCGCCTCGACGAACGCCGTTTCCTCAGCCGCTACGTCGAGATCCGTGCGCGGCTCACGGCGCAATGAGCAGCACCACAAACGCCGCGAGCGACCGTGTTCGCACACGGTCGCTCGCGAGACGTGAACAGAAGGTCAGGCAGGCGAGACGCCGGCCGACATGACGCGCACGGCGCTGATCAGGCCGTCGATGAGGTTGCCCTCCTTGAACGACGCGGCGGCGGCCGAGACGCCCAGCGGAGCGGCGGCCTCGATACCGCGGCCCTTGACGTCGACGCCGTAGACCACCTCGATGGCGCGCTGATCCGGCGAGACCGCCAGCAGCACCGCATTGTCGGGGGTCGGCACCTTGGCCAGGATCTCGCGGGCCGTCGCCGCGGTGTCGGCGCCCAGCGGGCCGATGTACACCGCGAAACGGGCCTTGGCCGCACGCGAGCCATACTTGAGCGCGTCGTCGAGCACCACCAGATCCGTCGTCGGGAAGGGGTAGTGCACGGACAGTTCGCCCGGCTCGGTGACGCCGGAGATCCGGCCGCTGGAGGTCAGCGCGTGGCCGTACGGCAGATTCAGGTCAGCGTCCGCGACGGTCGCGATCTCACCACTTGCCACTTGCGCCGCCTCCAATCGCCACACCGTGCGAATCGTGTCCGTGACCGCCATGTCCATGATCACGCGGTTCCTCGGCCGCCCACAAGATCGGCGCGTGCGTCCACGGGTCTGACATCTTGTAGGTGTCCGGATGCGGTCCCTTGCGAGTCAGGAAGATCAGCGCGAGAACCGCGAACAACACCAGCGGGACCCCTCCGATGAGGCCATGGGTAAGTGCTGTGCTCACGCGCAAACCGTATCAGTAGCGAACTGTGCGCGCGCCGACAGCAAGGCCCGTTCAGGCCGCGCCCTCACCCAGATACCGCACCCAGGCCGGGTCCAGCTCCTTGACCGTGGACAGCAGCCGCCAGTGCTGGCCTTTCGGCGGCATCGGGACGCACCGCAGCGTCCAGCCCAGCTCGGTCAGCAGCCGGTCGGCCTTGCGGTGGTTGCACGTCGCACACGCCGCGACGCAGTTCTCCCAGGAATGCTCACCGCCGCGGCTGCGCGGCACGACGTGGTCGACGGTGTCGGCGCGGCCGCCGCAGTAGGCGCAGCGGAACCGATCGCGGTGCATCAGCGCCGCGCGCGTCATCGGCACCCGCGCGCGGTAGGGCACCCGCACATAGGTGCGCAGCCGGATCACCGAGGGCACCACGATCGAGCGGGACGCGGAGTGGATGACCGGGCTCGCCGGGTCGTCGTGGACGACGTCGGCTTTGCCGCACACCACCATGATCACCGCGCGGCGCAGCGGCAGCGCCGTGAGCGGCTCGTAGGTGGCGTTGAGCAGCAGGACCCGGCGACGCCCCCACAACGACGCGTCGGGCTCGGCGGATGCGAGCGGCTCGACGCTGTGCAGGGGGCGGTTGGGCGCAAGAGGCCCCGCGGGGCCGGGACTGGGGCCGGTCCGTCGTGTATGGGCTTTTCTGCTGTGCGCCATGGAGCCTCCGGGAAGACAGTCCACCACGGATCACTGCCGATCGCACGATAATTCTTCGGGTGTTCGCAGGTCAGTCCGATGAACACCAGGTGACGGGCTCGCCCGCACCCGACGGGCGCCCGCAGATCAGGAACAATGGGAACCGTGACGCAGGTGCAACGATCTTTCTACGACGAAGTGGGTGGCCACGACACGTTCCATGCCATCGTGTCGCGGTTCTACCAGCTGGTGCGCGAGGACGAGATCCTGCATCCGCTCTACCCGCAGGACGATTTCGAGGGCGCCGAGGAACGGTTGCGGATGTTCCTCGAGCAGTACTGGGGCGGCCCGCGCACCTACTCCGACCAGCGCGGTCATCCGCGGCTGCGGATGCGTCACGCCCCGTTCCGCATCGGTTTCCTCGAGCGCGACGCATGGTTGCGGTGCATGCACACCGCGGTCGCCGAGATCGATTCGAAGACGCTGGACGATGCGCACCGCCGCGCGCTGCTGGACTACCTCGAGATGGCCGCGGACTCGATGGTGAACTCGGCGTTCTGATGGCTCGGTGGTGGTCGCACGCGGTCTTCTACCAGGCCTATCCGCGCTCGTTCCGCGACAGCGACGGTGACGGGGTCGGCGACCTCGATGGGGTGACCGCAGGTCTGGATCACCTGGCGGAGCTCGGTGTCGACGCACTGTGGCTCAACCCGGTGATGGTCTCGCCGATGGCCGACCACGGTTACGACGTCGCCGACCCTCGCGATGTGGATCCGCTGTTCGGTGGGCTGGACGCGCTGGACCGGTTGCTCGACGCCGCGCATGCGCGCGGCATCCGCGTGACGATGGATCTGGTGCCCAACCACACCAGCTCGGCGCATCCGTGGTTCATCGAGGCGCTGGCCAACCCGGACCGCCGCGACCGCTACATCTTCCGCGACGGTCGCGGTCCCGACGGCGCGCAACCGCCCAACAACTGGGTGTCGGTGTTCGGCGGGCCCGCGTGGACCCGCATCACCGAGCCCGACGGCACGCCCGGCCAGTGGTATCTGCACCTGTTCGACCCGGCACAGCCGGACCTGAACTGGAACAACCCGGAGGTGTTCGAGGACCTGGAGAAGACGCTGCGGTTCTGGCTGGACCGCGGCGTCGACGGGTTCCGCATCGACGTCGCGCACGGCATGGCCAAGCCGCCCGACCTGCCGGACATGACCGTCACCGACACCGCGCTGCTGCGCAACAGCGACGACGATCCCCGCTTCGACAACGACAGCGTCCACGACATCCACCGCTTCATCCGCAAGGTGCTCGACGACTATCCCGACACCGTCGCCGTCGGCGAGGTGTGGGTGCACGGCAACGAACGGTTCGCGCGGTACCTGCGGGCCGACGAACTGCACCTCGGCTTCAATTTCCGTCTGGTGAAAGCGGATTACGACGCCGTCGAGGTCCGCGACGCGATCGACAACGCGATGACCGCGGCCGCGTTGGAAGGCGCGACGCCCACCTGGACGTTGTCGAACCACGACGTCGAACGTGAGGTGACGCGCTACGGCGGCGGTGCGGTCGGGGTGGCGCGGGCGCGCGCCATGGCGCTGGTGATGCTGGCCCTGCCCGGCGCTGTGTTCATCTACAACGGCGAGGAGCTCGGCCTGCCCAACGTCGATCTGCCCGACGACGTGCTGCAGGATCCGGTGTGGAAACGCTCGGGCCGCACCGAGCGTGGCCGCGACGGGTGCCGGGTGCCGATGCCGTGGTCGGGCACCGCACCGCCGTTCGGCTTCTCCTCGACGCCCGACACCTGGCTGCCGATGCCCGCCGACTGGGCGGCGCTGACCGTGGAGCGGCAGTTGGCCGATCCGGCGTCGACGCTGACGTTCTACCGGCGTGCCGTGCGGTTGCGTTGCACCCGAACGGAATTCGACGGGTCAGGCATCGAGTGGGTGAACGATCAGATGTTCCGCAGGCCCGGCGGGTTGATCTGCGCCTTCAACACCGGCAGCTCTTTGCTGCCACTGCCCGCCGGTGAGGTGCTGCTGGCCAGCGGCGAGCTTGTCGACGGCGCGCTGCCGCCCGACACCGCGGTCTGGCTCGTCTAATTTCCCCCCGCGAGCAGACGCAAAACTGCCTGTTTTCGCGTGGAAAATAGCAGTTTTGCGTCTGCTCGCGAGGTGAGTCAGTTGAGGATCAGGGTGGGTTGACCGCGGCGGCGGTACACCGACCCGAAGCGCGCGTCGATGCGCAGCCACGCGGCGTGCGCGCGCACCCGGACGATCTCCTGCGTGCTCACCTCATCACCCGTCTGCGGCAGGAAACCCATTGCGGTCAAGGCGAACACACACCGCATCGGGATGCCGACGGTGATGTCGCCTCCGGTCACCGACAGCACCTCCTGATCCAGCAGCGACGCGGGCGGACCGTGCGCACTGCTGTGTTCCCTGGCCAGCGCGAGGCCCTGCTGCGCCAGGTCGAGCACCACTCGAGCGGGGACGTCGTCGAGGTGGACGAACCCGTCCTCGGGCGGCAATGCACCACGCCAGGCCGAATCCATCGGGAAGCCCGGGTCGACGTGGTCACCGCTGCCCGCCAGGGACAGCGCGAGGGTGTCGGCCCCCGCCGACATGTCGTGCGGGCGGACCCGTGCGGGCACCACGCGGCTGGCGAGCACGTCGAAACCCGTTGCCACCCAAGCGACCACATGACCCGTGTCGCGCCGCTCACGGAACCGCACCACCGCGGCCTCGTCGAGGCGCAGCGCGCGGTCGACGAACGTCATGAGATCCCTGCGGTCCCGCGGATTCTCGATCCACAGGCCACGTTCCCCGACGTTCATCGCAGATGTGATTCGAGATATGCGCGTTGTTCGGGCGTAAGCCGTTCCAGCCGTTGCTGTTCGATGTGCACGGCCGCCAACTGCGTCTCCCCGATCACCGACGGTTTGGCGTCCGGCGCGGCGTTGACCGACCGCACCTCGTAGCCGATGGTGAAGTCGACCGCGCGGACCCGCTTGCTCCACATGGTCACCTGCAGCGGCGAATCGATCAGCCGCAGCTGACCCTTGTAGGAGATGTTCACCTCGGCGATCAGCAGGCCGATGGTGTCGATCGTTGGGCCGAACGGCTCACGCAGGAACGGTATCCGCGCCTCTTCGAGGATGGTGACCATGGTGGCATGGTTGATGTGCTGGTACATGTCGATATCCGACCAACGCACATGCACCGGCGTCGTAAAGCTCACGTTGTCTCTCCTCGGGCGAGCGCCCTGGCTCACCCCGTTGTTCCGGTCCCGCTCGTTCGCGTCATGCTGCGGATCTGACGTGCCGCGACCGACAGGGTCGCCAGATCCTGCTCACCATCTTTGTATATCTCGGTCAGCGTGCGACGAGCACGGGTCACCCGTGAGCTGTTGGTGGTCTCCCACTCGGCGATCTTCTCCTCGCCGGTCTCGTCCGGTTCGCCGACGGCCAGCACGTCGAAGCACAGCGCCCGCAGCGAACCGTAGATGTCGTCGCGAATGGCCAACCGGGCCAGCGAGTGCCACCGGTCGTTGCGGGTGAGCCGCGACACCGCGGTGAGCAGAGCGTCGGCGCTGAGGTGGTCCATCAGCGCGAAGTAGGTGTCGGCCACCTCGTCGGGTTCGCGGTCGACGATGTCGGCGATGTCGATGACATCGAGCAGGCTGTACTGGTACAGCCCGGTCGCCACGGTGTAGGCCAGGTCCTCCGGGACGCCGTGCGAGGAGAACTCGGCGGCTTCCTTGGTGACGATCGCCTTGTCGTCGCCGCGCAGCCATTCCGACATCCGCGGCGTGAGCATCGCGACCTTGGCGCCGAACCGGTTGATCTCGGCGCCCACCGCCAGCGGTTGCGGCCGGTAGTTGAGCAGCCAGCGTCCGGCGCGGTCGACCAGGCGGCGCAGATCCAGCGTCATCCGGTCGGTCACCGCCGTCGGGACCCCGTCATCACCCGCGGCGCGGATGCGCCGCCACACGTCGCCGATGCCGAAGATGGCGTTGGTGGCGACGTAGCTGCGGACCGCGTCGACCGGGCCGACCCCGACATCCTCGGTGATGCGGTAGGCGTAGCTGATGCCCGCGGTGTCGACGAGATCGTTGACCAGCATCGTGGTGATGATCTCGCGGCGCAGTTGGTGCGAGCGGATCTCGGCGTGCAGTTCCTCGCGCAGCCGGGTCGGGAAGTAGTACGGCAGCCGGGAGGCGAACACCTCCTGGTCGGGCAGGTCGCCGGCCAGCACATCGTCCTTGAGCGCCAGCTTGACATGCGCCATCAGGGTCGCGAGTTCCGGTGAGGTCAAACCGATTCCGGCGTCGGCGCGCCTGCGGATCTCCTTCTCCGACGGCAGCGCCTCCAGTTCCCGGTTGAGGCCGCGGTTGTCGACGAGGTCCTTGATCATGCGGGCGTGCACCGACAGCAGGCTGGGGGCGTTGGCCCGGCTGGTGCCCATCAGATCGTTCTGATCCATGTTGTCGGCGAGCACCAGCTCACCCACCTCGTCGGTCATCGACAGCAGCAGTTCGGTGCGCTGCTCGGGCGTGACCTTGCCCGCGGTGACCGCGGAGTCGATGAGGATCTTGATGTTGACCTCGTGGTCCGAGCAGTCCACACCGGCGGAGTTGTCCAGCGCGTCGGTGTTGATGCGCCCGCCGGCGAGGTTGAACTCGATGCGGCCCCGCGCGGTCACGCCGAGGTTGCCGCCTTCGCCGATCACCTTGGCCCGCACCTGGTTTCCGCACACCCGGATCTGGTCGTTGGCGCGGTCACCGACCTCGGCGTCGGCCTCGGTCTCGGCCTTGATGTAGGTGCCGATGCCGCCGTTCCACAGCAGGTCGACCGGTGCGGTGAGGATCGCCTTGATCAACGCGGGCGGGGTGAGTTCCTCGACGCCGGGGTCGAGGCCGAGCGCGGTGCGCACCTGCGGGCTGACCGGGATCGACTTCTGCTGCCGGCTGTACACGCCGCCGCCCTGGCTGATCAGCGACTTGTCGTAGTCCGCCCAGCTCGACCGGGGCAGGTCGAACAACCGCTTGCGTTCCTCCCACGAGCGGGCCGCATCCGGGTTCGGGTCGAGGAAGATGTCGCGGTGGTCGAACGCCGCGATGAGCCGGATGTGCTCGGACAGCAACATGCCGTTGCCGAACACGTCGCCGCTCATGTCGCCGATGCCGACGACGGTGAAGTCCTGCGTCTGGGTGTCGACGCCCATCTCACGGAAGTGCCGCTTGACCGACTCCCACGCACCCTTGGCGGTGATGCCCATGGCCTTGTGGTCGTAGCCGATCGAACCGCCCGAGGCGAACGCGTCGCCGAGCCAGAACCCGTAGGACTTGGCGACCTCGTTGGCGATGTCGGAGAAGGTCGCGGTGCCCTTGTCGGCCGCGACCACCAGGTAGGCGTCCTCGCCGTCGCGGCGCACCACGTCCGGCGGGGTGACGACGGCCCCGGTGGCCTTGTCGACGTTGTCGGTGACGTCGAGCAGCCCGGAGATGAACAGCCGGTAGCACTCGACGCCCTCGGCGCGGGTGGCCTCGCGGTCGGTCGCGGGATCGCCGGTGAGCGACGGCGGCTGCTTGACGACGAACCCGCCCTTGGCGCCGACCGGCACGATCACGGCGTTCTTGACGGCCTGCGCCTTGACCAGGCCGAGGATCTCGGTGCGGAAGTCCTCCCGGCGGTCCGACCACCGCAGGCCGCCGCGCGCGACGAACCCGAAGCGCAGGTGCACGCCCTCCACGCGCGGCGAGTACACGAAGATCTCGAACTTCGGCTTCGGCAGCGGGAGTTCGTTGATCACACCGGGATTGAGCTTGAACGCCACCACGTTGCGGGCCCGCGCCGAATCCGGGCGTCGCACGAAGTAGTTGGTGCGCAGCGTGGCCTCGATGAGGTTGGCGAACGCCCGCAGCACCCGGTCGGTGTCCAGGCTGACCAACGCGTCGATGTCGGCCGCGACGGCCGCCGCGGCGCCCTGCGCGTCACGCTTGCCCGCCGTGTCCTCCGACGGGTCGAACAGTGCCTCGAACAGGTCGATGAGCGAGCGGGTGGTGTGCGGGTTCTCGTTGAGCACCGACTCGATGTGCGACTGGCTGTACGGGAATCCGGCCTGGCGCAGGTACTTTGCGTAGGCGCGCAGGATCACCACCTGCTGCCAGGTCAGGCCGGCGCGCATCACCAGTTCGTTGAACCGGTCGATCTCGACCCGGCCGTGCCAGATCGCGGTGACCGCGTCGGCGAACCGCTGCGCGGTCTGCCGCTGCGCCTCGGCGTCCGGGGTCTTCGGGATGCTGCGGTGCGGGGAGACCTTGAACTGGTAGATCCACACCGGCAGGCCGTCGGTCCGCCGCAGGGTGAACGGTCGCTCCTCGAGCACCACGACGCCCATGGATTGCAGCATGGGCAGCAGTTCGCTCAGCGATGCCGAGTGCCCGCCCAGGTACCAGGTGAGTTTCCAGACCCGGTCCTCACCGGTTTCGGTGAGCACCAGCTTCACCGAATTGTCCTGCAGCCCTTCGATGATGGCGATGTCGGCGATGGCGTCCTGCGGGGCGAACGCCTGCTTGTAGTCCTCGGGGAAGGCGTGTGCGTAATGTTCGAGGGCCGCGGCGCTGATGTCGGCCGCCGCGGCCGCGCCGATCATCCGGTCGCCCCAGTTGCGGGTGGCCTCAGTCAGCAGATCCTGGATCCTCGACTCGTTCTCCAGCGAGGTGTCCACCGAGTCGGCGGCGGTCCCTTCAGGCAGTCGCACCGTGAAATGCACCACGGCCCACGGGGACTCGCTCACCCGGGCGGAATAGTCGATGCCTGCACCGCCGAGTTCGCGGACCAGGATGTCCTGCATCTCCAGCCGCACCGCGGTGGTGTAGCGGTCACGGGGCAGATACACCAGGCAGGAGACGAAATGCGCCAGGTGGTCGGCCCGCAGGAACAGCAGGGTGCGCCGCCGCGAGCCCAGATCGACGACGGCCAAAGCCATTTCGAGTAGCTGCTTGGAGCTCAGCGCGAACAGTTCCGGACGCGGGATGGTCTGGATGATGTCGCGCAGCATCTGTCCCGGATGGCTCGGGTCGCGGTGCGCCATCGCCAGCGCCTCCTCGACCCGGCGCGAGATCAGCGGGATGTCCAGCGCGTTGGCGTTCATGGCGGCGAACGTGAACAACCCGACGAACCGGTGCTCGATCACCCGCGACGCGCCGGGGCTCTCCCGGACCACCACGATGTAGGGGTAGGCCCCGTACCGCAGATAGCTGGGGATGGTGGCCTGGGCGAGCACCATCAGGTCGTCGCTGTCGGTCAGCGGCGGCAGCACATCGCGCCGCAGGCGCAGCACCCCGAGCCTGCTGGCCGGGTCGACCTCGGCGTTGCCGTCGCTGACCACGCACTGCTGGTAGCCCAGCAGCAGGAAATGGCCGTCGGCCAGCCAGCGCAGCAGGGCCGCGACCTCTTTGCGTTCGGCGCTGGGGAAATGGCCTTCGAGGTCGGTGGCGAGGTCGTTGGCCAGGCCGTGCAGGGCCGCGGTCATCGCCCCGGAGTCCAGACCGATCTGCCTGGCCTCGGCCAGGATGCCCGGCACCAGCCGCGTCGCCTCGGTCAGCGCCTCACCGTCGGCAGCGGCGGTGATCGGCACCAGGATCCAGCACTCGTCGACACCGTCACCGGCGCCGGCCTCGGCCGCCGGACGCAGGTCGAGCAGTTCGCCGTCGGCGCCGCGGCGTACCCGGAACACCGGGTTCATGATCGCGGTGTAGGCGATGCCGTGCCGGTGCAGCAGCACCGTGACCGAATCGACCAGCAGCGGGGCCTGGTCGGTGACGATCTGCAGCGCGGCCCCGGCGGCGGAGTCACCGGGATACACCGCGGTTTTCGTCTCACCGGGCGCCCGCCTGCTCGCCAGGCGGTAGTACGCGGCGACGAGATCGTCGGAGACGAGTTCGTCGGGCCGGACCGCCAGCGTCGGCGCGGTCGACGTCACGCCCGGCGCGTCGGCCTGCGCGCCGCGGTAGGTGGACAGGAAGGCCACCGACAGCCGGCGGATCACCTCAGGCGAAGCTTTGAGCCCTTCCCGATCGCCGACCTGCTGACCCTCTCCCGTCATACGGACCACTCCTGACTCATGCTTTCCCACACCGGCATTGGTGCACTCTCGCGACACTAGTCGTCCCGGCTGTGGGCCGGATGGAATCCGCGCCCACAGCCGGTGACGATCAGTCCCGGGTGAGTCGGCGGTGGGTCACCCGGTGCGGACGCGCCGCGTCGGCACCCATGCGCTGGATCTTGTTCTCCTCGTAGGCACCGAAGTTGCCCTCGAACCAGAACCACTTGGCTTCGTTGTCGTCGTCGCCCTCCCACGCCAGGATGTGCGTGCAGGTGCGGTCCAGGAACCACCGGTCGTGGGAGATCACCACGGCGCAGCCCGGGAACTGCGTGAGCGCGTTCTCCAGCGACGACAACGTCTCGACGTCGAGGTCGTTGGTGGGCTCGTCGAGCAGGATCAGGTTGCCGCCCTCTTTGAGCGTCAACGCGAGGTTCAGGCGGTTGCGCTCACCGCCCGAGAGCACACCGGCCGGCTTCTGCTGGTCCGGTCCCTTGAACCCGAACGCCGAGACGTAGGCCCGCGACGGGATCTCGTTCTGGCCGACCTCGATGTAGTCCAGCCCGTCGGAGACCACCTGCCACACGGTCTTGTTCGGGTCGATGCCGGCACGGGTCTGGTCGACGTAGGACAGCTTGACCGTCTCGCCGATCTTGACCGTGCCGCTGTCCGGCTGCTCGAGACCGACGATGGTCTTGAACAGCGTGGTCTTGCCGACACCGTTGGGGCCGATGACGCCGACGATGCCGTTGCGCGGCAGCGTGAACGACAGGTCTTTGATCAGGGTGCGGCCGTTGAAGCCCTTGTCGAGGTGTTCGACCTCCACCACCACGCTGCCCAGCCGCGGCGGCGTGGGGATCTGGATCTCCTCGAAGTCGAGCTTGCGGGTCTTCTCGGCCTCGGCGACCATCTCCTCGTAGCGGTCGAGGCGGGCCTTGTTCTTGGCCTGGCGGGCCTTGGCACCCGAACGCACCCACGCGAGCTCTTCCTTCAGCCGCTTCTGCAGCTTCTGGTCCTTCTTGCCCTGCACCTCCAGGCGCTCGGCCTTCTTCTCCAGGTAGGTGGAGTAGTTGCCCTCGTAGGGGTAGGCGCGGCCGCGGTCGAGCTCCAGGATCCACTCGGCCACGTTGTCCAGGAAGTACCGGTCGTGGGTGACCGCGAGGATGGCTCCCTTGTAGGCGGCCAGGTGCTGTTCGAGCCACAGCACGCTCTCGGCGTCGAGGTGGTTGGTGGGCTCGTCGAGCAGCAGCAGGTCCGGCTTGGACAGCAGCAGCTTGCACAGCGCCACGCGCCGGCGCTCACCACCGGACAGGTGCGTCACGGGTTCGTCGGGCGGCGGGCAGCGCAGGGCGTCCATGGCCTGCTCCAGCTGGGAGTCGATGTCCCAGGCGTCGGCGGCGTCCAGCTCCTCCTGGAGCTTGCCCATCTCTTCCATGAGCTCGTCGGTGTAGTCGGTCGCCATGAGCTCGGCGACCTCGTTGTACCGGTTGAGCTTGGCCTTGATCGCGACGCCGTCCTCGACGTTCTCGCGGACCGTCTTGGTCTCGTCGAGCTGTGGCTCCTGCATGAGGATGCCGACCGTCGCGTCGGGCGCCAGGAACGCGTCGCCGTTGTTGGGCTGGTCCAGCCCCGCCATGATCCGCAAGACGCTCGACTTGCCCGCCCCGTTGGGGCCGACGACACCGATCTTCGCTCCGGGGAGGAAGTTCAGGGTGACGTCGTCGAGGATGACCTTGTCGCCGTGCGCCTTGCGGACCTTCCGCATCGTGTAGATGAATTCGGCCATGCCGTGATGTGCCTTTCTGAAGCTGTTCGAGTCGTCTCGGTGCGCTCGCGGTGACAGCGGCAACCGCCGCTTGCTCGCCGACCATCCTAGGCGTGGCCGAATGTGGCTACGCCGTCAGTGGCAACCCGTCGTCGGCGAGGTCCTCACCCAGGTCATCGCGGTCCTCCGCCGAGGCTTCCAGGTCCTCGGGGTCTTCCGCGTCGTCGAGGTGCCCCCGTCGGTCGCCGGCGTCACCGATGCCCATCTCGGGACCGACCGCGGCGTCCGCCCTCGGCCCCTTGGCGGCCTGCACCTTTTCCACCCGGGCGATGCACCGGGACAGGTCCGGGCCCACCGCGGTGGCCCTGACCTCGACCGACGAGCGGCGCACACCTTCGCGGTCCTCGTACTCGTTGGTGTAGAGGTGACCGACGACGACCACCGAGTCGCCCTTGCCCAGCGAGGCGCTGACGCCCCTGGCCAGGTTCCCCCAGCAGTTCACCGTGACATACAGCGAGTTGCCGGGCTCCCAGGTGCCGTCGGCGCCGCGCCTGCGCGAGTTGCTGGCCACCCGGAACTTGTAGAGCTCCTGATCGCCGAAGCGCAGCCGCACCGGATTGGTGATGATGTTGCCGACCACGGTGAACGGTGTCTCGAACATGTTCATTCCCTTTCGCTTTCTCATCCATGCGAACCGGTGAGATCCCGGCCGCCTGGGACCCATTCATCGCCAGGCGGCCGACACGGGCCGTGCGCAGGGCTGCAGGAAGCGGCGGGTTGTGGATGAAATGCGATCTGGGGACAACGGTCGGCCCCTGGACCCGGCTCAGGCGACCGCAGGACCGCGAGGCTGTAGTTACCGAGCGGAAGTGCGAGTGCACAGCCCGGTAACTACAGCCTCGCCGCGCTCGAACGCCGCGCACATACGCCGCGCTCGAAAACGGCCGCTCATTGCGGCGGGTTGTCCTGGCGGGCCAGGTGGGCCAGCATCCGGTTGTAGGCCGCCAGATCGGCGTCGTCGTCGCGATCGGCCGCGCGGTCGAGCCGCCTGGCCGTGCGGTCGTCGCTGCGCCGCCACTGGATCAGCAGCGCGAGCATCACGATCACCAGCGGGACCTCACCGGCCGCCCACGCCACACCACCGCCGAGTTTCTGGTCGGCGAGCAGATCGGTGTGCCAGCTCAGCTGCAGCGACCGGTAGAAGGGTTCGCCGAGCACCGTCTGCATGCCCATCATCACCACGCCGAAGAACGCGTGCAGCGGCAGTGACGCGAAGACCATGCCGATCTTGCCGAGGTGCGGGATGGGCCGCGGGGTCGGGTCGATGCCGATCACCACCCAGTAGAACAGGTAGCCCGTCAGCAGGAAGTGCACGTTCATCAGCACGTGCGCTGCATGGTTGCTGACCGCTGCGTCGAAGATGCCGCCGAAGTACAAGCCGTAGAACCCGACCACGAACATCACCGTCGCGATCACGGGGTTGGTGAAGAACATCGAGATCCGGGAGTGCAGCGCGGCCAGCAGCCATTCGCGCGGGCCCGGCGGCTGTCCGCGGCCGGCCGCGGGCAGCGCGCGCAGCGCCATGGTCACCGGCGCGCCGAGCACCAGCAGGATCGGCACCAGCATGGACAGCAGCATGTGGGCGATCATGTGCATGCTGAACATGGCGGGCATGTACCGGCCGAGGCCCGACGACGTCGTGAACAGCAGCGTCGCACAGCCCAGCAACCAGGCGAGGGTGCGCCCGGCCGGCCACGCGTCGCCGCGGCGACGCAGGCGGTACAGCGCCGCGAGGTACACCAGTGCGCCGACGATCGCTGCGGTCCCGAACAGCAGGTCGAAGCGCCAGTCGAACAGCACCCGGGCCACCGTCGGCGGGCCGGCGAAGTCGTAACCGATCGCCACCTCGGCGGCGCTGGGCACGCGCCCGATCGGCGGCGGCGGGGTGCGGCCGAGCCCGACGGCGATGCCGAAGGTCACGCCGAAGATCGCCCCCTCGGTGAGCGCGAGCCGGATCAGCGGGCGACGCGCTGTGGGGTCGGCCTGCAGTGCCGACACCGCGCTGCGGCGCTGGAGGTAGCCCAGCGCCCCCAGGACGGCGAGTGCGACGATCTTGCCGACGATGAGCCAGCCGTAGGAGGTGCGGAACAGGTCCGCGGGTTCCATCCGCACCAGCGCGTTGATCACGCCGCTGATGCCCATCGCGATGAAGCACCACAACGCCAGTGCCGAGAAGCGCCGCGCGGCCAGCGCCGTGGCCGCGCCCTCCTTCGTTCCCGCGCGCATCGCGTGGGCCTGCAGCGCCAGCAGCCCGCCGGCCCACACCGCACCCGCGATCAGGTGGATGAACAGGCTGTTGGTGGCCAGGTCGTGCGCGCCGCCGGACGACGAGTGGCCGGTCAGGGCCAGCGGGACCAGCGTCAGCAGTGCCCCCGCAAACAGCGCCGGAGTCCAGGCCCAACGCAGCACCGGCAGGCTCGCGATGGTCACGGCGGCGGCCAGGATCGCCGTCCACCGCCACGCCCCGGCGATGTCGACGAGGCTGGTCGCCGACCACACGTCGACCGGGCTCAGATGGTCGAGGACCGGTTGGCCGGACACGTCGGAGATGGTCAACGGCACCAGCATGGCCGCGCATACGGTCCACACCGCCGAGGCCGCCGAGCCGAGGCGCAGCGCGCGGTAACCGGCCACGTCGAGCACGCCGCTGTCTTGCGGCGCCACCAGAAACGCGGCGAACAGGAACGACCCGACCGCGATGACCGCGGCGATCTCGCCCGCCGCTCGCACGAACGGCAGGCCGTAGGTGGTGACCGGGCCGGGGTTGGGCAGGCCGGTCGCGGTCAGCGCGTCGGCCAGCGCGAGCGCCCCGATGCCGGCCGCGACCACGCCGGCGAGGAGTCCGACACCGACCAGCACGGGCCAGACCGCACGCACGTCAGAGGCCACCCGGCCGACAGAAGTCATGCTTCCAGCGTATGGCGTGTCTCAGGCCACAACGGAGCGCCTACCTCTCGAAATGCGCGTTCACACCGCTTGGCCCCGCTGCGCGCGCCGGTCGCGTTCCCGCGCGGCGAACAGTTCGCGTGCGTACCGGTCGACGGTGTCGAGGTCGCGCAGGATGCCGCGCAGTTCCGCACGGAACGCGCGCCGCCGCGCCATCAGGTCGGGTCCGTGTTCGAGCAGGCCCTGATCGGCGGCAACCTGCCGGGCCGTGGCGAACAGCAACGCCGACACCGATTCGTTGTTGCGGACGCGGCCCTGCGCGACGTACTGCTGCCCCACCCCGAGCGCCAGCTTCGTCAGGTCCTTCTCGGCGATCTCTGCGGGTGCGTCGCGCAGCACGTCGGCGACGATGGTGTACGCCTCGAAGTAGGGGCGCAGCATGGCGTCGGCGAGCAGTGGCCGCTTCGCGCGCATCAGCGTCTCGATGCCCGCACGGCCGGCGCGAACCTGGTTCTCCCAGTTGGCATGCCAGGACATCTCCTCGGCCACGTTCTGCTGGAACGCCGCCGAGTCGGCGAAGTAGAAGTCGAACTTCAGCAGGTCGCGCAGCCGCACCACCTGGGTCCAGAACGCCCGCAACGGGTCGCCTTCGGCGCGGTCGGCGGTGCGCGCGGCGTAGGCGAGGGCCAGTTCGACCAGTGAGGTCTCCAGGAACGCGTGGATCAGCGAGTTGCGGTAGAACGCGGCCTCCAGTTCGTTCTCCGGGGCGATGCGCCAGACCGGTTCGCGGCCGGTGTCGATGCACGTGACGGGATGACCGCCCGACAGGGCGTCGACCGCCGAGCGCACACCTTCGAGGGTGCGCAGCCGCATCGCGCTGTTGGTCACCGGGGTCTTCTTCTTCTCCAGGTAGTCCAGCGAATCCTGCATCGCCTGGTGAAGTTGTTCGAGGGTGAGCGCGACACCGCGGGCGGTGAGCAGCAGCGCCGACACCAGGTTCGTCGCGTTGACCGGGGTGACCCGCAGGATCCGCCACGCCACCTCGAAGGCCATCTTCTGCATCGCCAACCGCTTGGCGGCGTCGTCCTCGACGAGGGGGCCGTGCGGCTCGCCGAGGTACTGGCGCATCGAAACCGCTTCGGGGAAGCGGACATAGATCTTGCCGTAGTTGCGTTCCCCCTGGGCCTTGACGAAGTTGTACAGCCAGCTCAGCCCCTCGGGCCGCTTCTCGCCGCCGCGCGCATACTCGGCGTACTCGGCGGTCTCGTGCAGCTGGTCGAAGCTGATCGACACCGGCTGCAGCAGGATGTCGTCGCTGCGGCCGTCGAGGTAGGCATCGGCGACGTAGGCGAGCAGTCCGAGCTTGGGCGGCAACATCTTTCCGGTGCGTGACCGGGTGCCCTCGATGGACCAGTTCAGGTTGAACCGCTTCTCGACCAGATAGCCGACGTACTGGCGCAGCACATACTTGTACAGCGGGTCGTCGAGCTTGCGCCGCAGGAAGATCACGCCCGAATGCCGGAAGATCGGGCCCATCACGCCGAACGACAGATTGATCCCGGCGAACGTGTGCACCGGCGGCAGCCGGTTCTCCTGCATCGCGACCGGCACGATGACGCCGTCGAGGTAGGACCGGTGGGAGAACAACAGCACCGCCGGATGCTGCTCCAGCGCGTGGCGCATCTGCTCGATCTCGGTGCGGTCGTAGTCGATTCGCGGGTCGAACCCGCGGCTGAAGATGGCCCGGCCGAGGGACGGGATCAGGTCGACCGAGAACCTGCTCCACCCCGTGGAGAGCTCGTCGAGCATCTCACCGGCCTTCTCCGGCGTCGCACCCGGGATCTGCGCGAGGCCCTCCCGGAACCGTTGCGACGCCATCATCTCGGGCTTGACCAGCCGGGGTGACTTGTATTCTGGTCCCAGCAACCGCAACTCGACGCGCTCGATCGCCAGCACGGCGCGGCGCAGCACGAAATGCGCGAAATCGCGGGGGTTCTCACCGACGGTTGTCTCGGTCCACTGCTTGCGCAGCTCGGACACCTTCGCCGGTTCACCGGCGACCACCCGCGCCCGCGACGGATCCTTGCGCAGGATGCGCCGCTGCAGGATCTCCGGGGGCCGGTAGGTGTCGCGGCCCGACATCAGGGCCACCACCTTCAGCCGCGTCGGCAGACCACCGGGCACCCAGAACACCCGCACCGGGACCACGAGCCGGTTCTCGTCGGCTTCGAGTTCTGCGACCAGCCGCGCGAGATCCCCTGGCGCCGGTTCGTCGGCGGCCGGGAGTTGGAGCACGTCGACCTTGTAGTCGGGGTGCTCGCGGCGGTGGTTGCGCAGCCAGACGTTGAGCAGTTCGAGTTCGGCGTCCGACGACACCGACGCCAGCACCAGCGCGTCGTCGTTCGTGGTGAAGCTGGCGAAGTAGTCGGTCGGTGGTGCGGTCACGGACGTCCTTTCGCGGGCGCCTTCTTCGCCGCTTTCCTGGCCGCCTTCTTCTTCGCGGCTTTCGGCGGCGAGTAGATGTCGAATTCCGGCAGGTGGTCGTGCGGCCACGAGGCGAGGGTGTCGAGGTAGATTCGGCGGACCTGCTCGATGCGTTCCGGCAGTTCCTCGACGGTCCAGTCGTCGACCGGGATGGGCGGGTACACCGCGACGTCGACGGTTCCCGGGTTGAACGTGCTGGAGTCGCGTGCCGCGATCACCTCGGCGTTGCGGATCACGATGGGCACCACGGGCACCTTCGCCGCCATTGCGATGCGGAACGCGCCCTTCTTGAACGGGCCGACGGCGGTGGTGTCCAGCCGCGTGCCCTCGGGCGCGATCAAAATCGAGATGCCTTGGCGGGCAAGTTCTTCCACCTTGCGCAGGCCTTCTACGGCCTTCTCCGGGTCGTCGCGGTCGATGAACGCCGCATCCATCACGCGCCCGAGGGTGCCGACCAGCGGGTCGTTGGCGAGCTCCTTCTTGCCGACGCCGGTGAAATTGTCGCGCACCAGGGTGCCCGCGATGATCGGGTCGGCCTGGTTGCGGTGGTTGAAGATGAACACCGCGGGCCGCTGCACGGTCAGGTTCTCCTCCCCCAGCACGTTGAGGTTGACCCCGGTGGTGGCCAGCAGCACCCGGCTCCAGGTGGAGGTGAAGAAGTTGACGCCGCTGCGGCGGTTGCGGTTCAGCAGGCCCCACCCGATCGCGGCCCCCGCCACCGGCATGAGCGACGCCACTCCCACCGCGGTGCGCAGTTGTGCCATCGGGCTGCTGCCGCTGCGGCTGGTGAAACGCAGGACGGGCCAGCCACGTTTGGCGGCGACCGCGGCCAGCTTGCCCTCCGGGTTCGTCGGCCGCGGGTTGCCCACCAGGTACATGAGCGCGACGTCCTCGTCGCCGTCGGCGTAGAAGTAGCTCTTCGACAGGTCGACCCCGTTGGCGGCCGCGAATTCCTGTACGGCACGGGCCTTTCCGGGTCCCCAGATGATCGGGGTGGTCACCTCGCCGGAGATCACACCGTTCTCGTCGGTCTCGAACTTGTTGCTCAGCACGTTGTCGATCCCGAGGAAGCGCGCCACCGGTTCCACCTGCACGGTCAGTGCCGACGAGCTGAGCACCACGGTGTGGCCGCGGGCCATGTGGGCGCGCACCATCGCGCGCATCTCCGGGTAGATGCGGCCCTGCACGTACTGCACGAACAGGCGCTCACCGAGTTCGTCGAGGTCGCTGAGCGAGTTGCCGCGCAGCATCCGCGCACCCTTGCCGATCAGGTCCTCGAACTCCGACCGGCCGAGGCGGTGGTTGAGACCGGCCTGCACCATGCCGATGAACTCACCGACGCTCATCTGGCGGCGCCGCAACCGGTCCTGGGTCATGATCACGCCGGTGAAGCCCGCCACCAGGGTGCCGTCGAGGTCGAAGAACGCACCGATCTGCGGGCCCTGTGGGCTCGCCTCGATCTCGGCCAGCGTCCCGGGCAACCGCATCTGCTTGCCGTTCGGGGATGTCATTGCCCACCACCGGCTTTCGGGGCGGGGTCGAACGAGGCCGGGGTGCAGCGGGTGTCGCCGCCGAGGGCCAGCACCTCGTCGAAACCCTCCTGCAGGCAGCGGGCGAAGAGCGCGTCGTCGTTGATCGCCGCCCGGTCGTAGCGGGCGGTGACGGTGATGTAGCCGCCCCGCGAGATCAGCACGACCATCATCGCCACGCCGGGCAGCGGGCCGAGCCCGTAGTGCCGCAGGATCTGGGCCCCGGCGATGTAGGTGTCACCCGGATAGATCGGCACGTTGGAGGCCTGGACGTCGGAGTTCACCACCGATCCCGCCACCGACTCCAGGATGGTGTCCGGCAGCAGGCTCAGCACCGGCGCGATGGCGCCGACGACGTCGATCGCCCGCTCCTCGCGTCTGCTGGTCATCTGGCTTCTCACGGCCTTGATGCGATTCTCGGCGTCTTCGATACCGATCGGGGCCGACAAATTCACCCCGGCGAAGCGGTTGCCCCCGGCCGGGTCGTCCTCGGCGCGCAGGTTCACCGGCACCGCCATCGGCAGCGAGTCGACGGGCACGCCCTTGGCGTCGTGGTAGCGCCGCAGCGCACGGCACACCCCGGCGAGATAGGCGTCGTTGATGGAGCCACCCGCGGCCTTGGCCGCGCGGTGGAAGTCGGCGAACGGTATGTCGATGGCCTCGCTGCGCGACGCGAGGCTGCGGCGCCGCAGCAGCGGCGACGGCTCCGCGGCGGGGGCCATCACCCTGGTCCCCGACATCGCGTAGTCCACGGCCCCGCTCACCGCCGAGATCGGGTCGCGCACCACCTTGGTGAGCGCGCGCGCCGCACCGCCGAGGGCGCCGAGCACTCCGCCCGCGATCGTTCCCGGCAGCCGGTTGATGCCCTCGCGCATCAACTCGTTGGGCGAGAGATCCTGCGGGATCGGCAGCGGCGGCGGCGCGTCCGGCGCCGGATCGCGTTCGAGGTCGTAGATGCTGGCGAACATCTCAACGCCACCGACGGCGTCGCTGACCGCGTGGCTCAGATGCAGGATCGTCGCGGCGCGCCCGTCGGCGAGCCCCTCGACCAGCGTCGCGCTCCACAGCGGACGTGAGATGTCCATCGGCGACTGCATCGCCACCTCGGCGAGGTCGAGCACCTGCCGCAGCGTCCCGGGGGCGGGCACCCGCACGCGTCGCACGTGGTAGTCGAGGTTGAAGTCCGGGTCGACCACCCAGCGCGGGGCCGCGGTCGGGAGCGTCGGCATCACCACCTTCTGCCGCAGCCGCAGGACCTTGCGCGATGCGTGGTCGAAGCGGGTGCGGAACCGCTCCCAGTCGGGCGTGGTGTCGAGGATCTCCACGCCCATGATTCCCGAGCGTGTGCGCGGGTTCGCCTCCCCGCGATGCAACAGCTGATCGACTGCACTCAGCTCTTCGGGCAATCCGGCCGCATCCCGCTCCGGCACGTCGCTCATAGCGTGGTCCCTCTCCCCTCACCCGGCGGCCAAGTGCAGCGTCCACGCTAGTCTCCGGCCGCCGGGCTCGGGTCCGCTTTCACGTGTCACACGGTGCGTGCCCGGGAAAGGCGGACGATAGACTCATCCGGCGTTGCCTCCGTAGCTCAATGGATAGAGCATCGGCCTTCTAATCCGACGGTTGCAGGTTCGAGTCCTGCCGGGGGCGCTGAACAGCGCTGACGAGGCCGCTGACGAGGCACGGTGTCGGCCGGTCCGCGTCGACGCCGGTGCTCAGCGGAAGGTCCGCTTGAGGAACTCGTCGACGCGCGCCGGGTCGATGGAACCCCTGGTCAGGTATCCCAGGTAGCCGTCGGGGCGAATGATGAACAGCGACAACGCATTCGCCGAGTACGCGCGCGCGAAATCGCCGTTGGTGTCCTCGATCACCGGCAGCACCGTGGCATTCACCTTGGCGTCGGGGTGTGCGACGAGGTAGACGTCGGCGTTCCCATGTGCGGCCGAGACGACCGCTTGGGCTGTCGCCTCGAGATCCTCGACCACCTCGGGCCCGCACTCGGGGCCCGCGTAGCACAGCACGGTGTGGCGCACGCCGTCCATCAGCGTGAACAACCGCAGCGGTGCCGTGACGACGGCGCGGGTGAGACCGCGCGCATCCGGGGCGCGCATCCCCGCGTGTGGGTCGCCCGGGCCGGATGCGGCAGCAGAGCTGTCGACGATGGGGCTGCCCGCGTAGTCGATCAGCAGCTGCGCCTCGCGGCGCATGACGTAGCTGGGATCGGTGGAATCGGCCCCGATCCCCTCACGCGCGCTGCGCACGGTGCGTCCCACCACCTCTTCACCGACCGGGCGGCGTTCGGCGTCGTAGCTGTCGAGCAGGCCGTCCGCGGCGACGCCGGAGACCGCGAGCGCGAGCTTCCACGCCAGGTTGTGTGCGTCCTGGATACCGGTGTTCATGCCCTGGGCGCCGGTGGGCGGATGGATGTGGGCGGCGTCGCCCGCGACGAACACCCGACCCCGGCCGTAGGCGTCGACGATGCGGTGGCTGATCCGAAACACCGAGGACCACCGCAGGTTTCGGGCCGTGGTCGGCTCCGGTGCGAGGCGGTCCAGGACAGCCTGGATGTGGGACAGTTCCGGCTTTGTGCCGCTTTCGAATCCGTGCTGCACACCACCGGACGCCGCGCTGCTCAACTCGGGCGGAACCAGCATCGACATGCGGTAGCGGCCCCGTCCCGGCAGCGGGATGCAGACCAGAAGGTCATCGGTTTTGCCGTCGGTCTGATGCATGGCACGAACGGCGTATCCGGCAGGCAGCGACCAGTCCACCTCGACATCGCCGAGCATGTACTGCTCGTCGAACGCCGCACCTTCGAAGGTCAGCCCGAGGGTCTTGCGGGTCACCGAGTGCGCGCCGTCGGCACCGACCAGGTAGCCGGCCCGCACCGTTTCCTCGGATCCGTCATGGGCGGCCAGCTTCGCGGTCACCCCGTCGGCGTCCTGGTCGAAACCTGTCAGACGCCAACCACGTTCGATCACCACGCCGCGCGCGGCGGCCTCCTGGCGCAGGATGCGCTCGGTGGCGTACTGCGGCAGCGCGATGAACTGGTACGGGACGTCGTCGGGCAGGCTGAGGTCCATCTGCCCGGCCTGTTCGCCGTTGACGTAGACGATCTGCCCGCGCAGCTGGACTGCGGCGTCGAGGATCTGCCGCAGGATACCCATCCGCTCGAACACTTCGAGTGTCCGCGGCTGCACACCAACGGCTTTGGCGTACTGCGGTGGTTCGAACAGCGGGTCGATGATCCGGCAGCGGATGCCGTGGCGGGCGAGCTCGATGGCGGCGGTCAATCCGATGGGTCCGGCGCCCGCAACGAGCACCTCGGTGTCTGTCACGCCGCAATTATGGGGTACGGAACCCGCCTACGTGGGGTTACGGAAGAGTTTGCCCCTTCGTGGCACAGTCGATGGGGTGCCACCCGCGTACTGGAACCACAACACCGCCTACCACCCCTGGCTGCGACGGATCGCCGCGCAGCACCGCGGGGACGTCCTTGACGTGGGTTGCGGTGACGGCCTCCTGGCGCAGCGACTGGCGCCGGTCTCGCGGTCGGTGACGGCGATCGAACCGGATCCCGAGACGCTGCAACGCGCCTGGGTCCGGGTCGCGGCGTTGCCCAATGTCAGTGTCGCCCAGAGCGATTTCGACAACTTCGACGCCGGGAATCGTCGCTTCGACGTGATCACCATGGTGGCGACCCTGCACCACATGGACCTGCGCGCCGCGTTGACCAAGGCCCGCGGGCTGCTCACCCCCACCGGTGAGATCGCGGTGGTGGGGCTGTCGGCCAACAAGACGCTGCGGGACTGGGTGTGGTCGGGGCTGTGCCTGCCCGCGGTGCGGCTGGGCTCGTGGTGGCATCGCGAGACCCGCGACATCGGGGTGGCGGTCGCCGATCCGGCCGAGAGCCTCGACGAGATCCGGCAGGTCACCGCCGAGGTGCTGCCGGGCGCGACGATCCGCCGGGCCCTGTACTACCGGTACCTGCTGCGCTGGCAGCCGGCGAATTAAGCTGGCCGCCGTGGCCGATACCGTACTGGTCGAGATTTCCGACCGCGTCGCCGTCATCACCGTCAACGATCCCGATCGCCGCAACGCGGTGACCTTCGAGATGTCCGCGGCCCTACGCGGCGCCGTCGAGGCGGCCGAGGCCGATCCCGGCGTGCACGCCGTGGTGGTGACCGGCGCGGGCAAGGCGTTCTGCGCCGGAGCGGACCTGAGCACGCTCGGCACGGCGACCGAGGAGGGTTTGCGCAAGATCTACGACGGCTTCCTGGCCGTCGCGCACTGCACGCTGCCCACCATCGCCGCGGTCAACGGCGCCGCGGTGGGGGCCGGCCTCAACCTGGCACTGGCCGCCGATGTGCGCATCGCCGGGCCCGACGCGTTGTTCGATCCGCGCTTCCAGAAGCTGGGGATCCATCCCGGCGGCGGCGCCACCTGGATGCTGCAGCGGGCGGTCGGACCGCAGGTCGCGCGGGCGGCGCTGCTGTTCGGGATGCGGTTCGACGCGGACGCGGCGGTGCGCCACGGACTGGCACTGCGGGCCGCCGAGGACCCGGTCGCCGCGGCCCGGGAGTTGGCCGCCGGGCCGGCGGGCGCACCCCGGGAGGTCGTGGTGGCCACCAAGGCGTCCATGCGGGCGACCGCGAACCCCGGTGTGGTCGACAGCGATCAGCACCGCGCGGCCCTCGACATCGAGTTGGGCCCGCAGGCCCGCTCCATCGAGTCCCCCGAGTTCGCCGCCCGCCTCGCCCGTAGGTGATTTCTCCGCCGGAACGTCAGAGGTCGAGCAGGGCGAGGTCGGGCTCCTCGATCAGCCGTCGCAGCTCGCCGAGGAACGCCGCGGCCTGCGCACCGTCGGCGATGCGATGGTCGAACACGCAGGTCAACGACATCGTCGGGCGGGCCACCACGGCACCGTCGACCACCACGGGCCGTTCCCGCAGCGAGCCCATTCCCAGGATCGCGGCCTCGGGATAGTTGATCACCGGAACACCGTCGTCGACGCCGAGCGCGCCGAAGTTCGACACCGTGAACGTCGATCCGGCCAACTCGCCCGGCGACAGCGTGCCCGCTCGGGCACCGTCGACCAGCCGCGCCACCGTGACCGCCAGCTCACGCGTGGTCATGTCCTGCGCGTCGCGCACCACCGGCACCAGCAGACCGCGCGGCGCGGCCACACCGATCCCCAGATGCACCTCCGAATGCTGATGGATCTGTGGGCCCGCCGTCGTCTCCATCCACGTCGCGTTGAGCACGTCGTGGCGGCGCAGCGCGAGGGTCAGCAGCCGCAGCGTCAGCACGAACGGCGTGACCGGCAGGTCCGGCTCGGTGCCACGGATGCGGTCACGCAACCGCAGCAGTGCCGTGCAGTCCACGTCGACCCGGGCGTGCGCGTCGGGGATCTCGCTGCGCGACAACGCCATTCGTCGCGCCATCTCGGCCTGCACGCCGCGCACGTCGCGCGTTTGGGACGGCTGAGCCGGCCGGGACGGCTGGGCGGGCCGGGCCGACGGGGACCGGCCCGCCGCGGCCAGCACGTCGTCGCGCGTGACGATGCCCTCCGGACCGGATCCCGGGGCCAGGGCGCTCAGGTCGACATTCAGGTCGGCGGCCAACCTGCGCACCGGCGGCTTGGCCCGCGCCCGCGGGCTCTGGGCGCGGCGGCGGCTGGTGTCCATGGACTCGTCGGTGCCGTACCCGACGAGCACCGGCTTGCGGTGTGCCCCAGCGGTGCTCACACCGTTGACCCGGGCCGGCTCGTTCACGGGGGTGGCGATCCGCACCAGCAGTGACCCGACGGCGAGAGTGTCCCCGTCGGCACCCCCGAGCTCGAGCACCTCGCCGGCATACGGGCTGGGAATCTCGACCTCGGCCTTGTTGGTCTCGACGGTGCACAGGGTCTGGTTGAGCTCGACGATGTCGCCGACCGCGACGTTCCAGCTCGTGATGGTCGCGTCCTGCAGGCCCTCACCGAGATCGGGCACCAGGAAATCCCGGGTGCTCACGGCTGCTCCATCGCGCGTTCGACGCAGTCGAGCAGCCGGTCCACGCCGGGCAGCCACAGCTTCTCCAACCTGGCCGGCGGATACGGCGTGTCGAATCCGGTGGCCCGTAACACCGGAGCCTCCAGGTCGTAGAACAGCTCCTCGGAGATCCGTGCGGCGAGTTCGGCGCCGAAGCCCAGCGTGCGCGGGCCCTCGTGCATCACCACCGCACGACCGGTGCGGCGCACCGAGTCGGCGACGGTGTCGAAGTCGAGCGGGTTGAGCGACCGCAGGTCGACGACCTCCATGCTCCACCCGCGGTCCTCGGCGAGTTCAGCCGCCGACAGCGCGGTCGCGACCAGCCCGCCGTAGGTGATGACGGTGACGTCGGATCCGTTGCGCCGCACCGCGGCCCGCCCGATGGGCAGAGCCGGGGTGGTGGTGTCGACGGGTTCGCGCGCCCAGTACCGGCGCTTGGGTTCCAGGTAGATCACCGGATCGGGACAGGCAATCGATTCGCGCAGCAACCAGTACGCGTCCGACGGCGTCGACGGCACCACCACCTTGAGGCCCGCGGTGTGCAGCCAGTAGGTCTCGGTGGATTCCGAATGATGTTCGACGGCCCCGATCCCGCCGAACGACGGGATGCGCACCGTCACCGGCATGTCGACGTCGCCGTGGGTCCGCATGCGGTATTTCGCGAGGTGGCTGGCGATCTGGTCGAACGCCGGGTAGCTGAACCCGTCGAACTGGATCTCGGGCACCGGCCTGAAGCCGCGTATCGCGAACCCCACCGCGATGCCGATGATCGCCGACTCGGCCAGCGGGGTGTCGAAACACCGGTCGGCGCCGAAGGTTTCGGTGAGCCCGTCGGTCACCCGGAACACGCCGCCCAGGGTCGCGACGTCCTCGCCGAAGACCAGGACCCGCTCGTCGGCGGTCATGGCGTCGCGCAGTGCCCGGTTGATCGCCTGCACCATGGTGAGTTCGGTGACCGCCGGGACGGGTGTGGACGTGGTTGTGGTGGTGAGAACGCTGCCCCACGGTTCAGGCGAATCACCCTGCGCCGCAGGTCGGTCGATGATCTGGGTCATCTCATGCCTCCTTCGCCAGCTCCGACAGCAACTGATCGCGTTGACCCGCCAGATCGGGGGTGATGTCGGCGTAGACCGTGTCGAACAACTCGGCCGGATCGACATCGGGTGCACCCACGATCGCCTCGCGCAGTTCCGCGCACAGCCGGGTTGATCTGGCGGCCACCCGCTCTTCGAGACGCTCGGTCCACACCCCGGTGTTCTGCAGGTAGGTGCGGTATCGCGTGATGGGATCTCGTGCCGCCCAGGCCTCGACCTCCTCGGCCGAGCGGTAGCGGGTCGGATCGTCGGAGGTGGTGTGCGGGCCCATGCGGTAGGTGACGGCCTCGATGAGCGTGGGGCCCTCGCCGCGGCGCGCCCGCTCGGCGGCCTCGGACATCACCGCGTAGCAGGCCAGCACGTCGTTGCCGTCGACGCGCACGCCCGGCATGCCGTAGCCGATGGCGCGGTGGGCGATGGTGGGGCCGGCCTGCTGCCTGCTGACCGGTACCGAGATCGCCCACTGGTTGTTCTGGACGAAGAACACGCACGGCGCGCGGAACACCGAGGCCAGGTTGAAGGCCTCGTGCGCGTCGCCTTCGCTGGTGGCGCCGTCACCGAGGAACGCCACGGTCACCGAATCCTCACCGAGGCGCTGGGCGGCCATCGCCGCGCCGACGGCGTGCAGACCGTGGGTGCCGATCGGGATCGCGATGGGTGCGACGCACTTGCTGGTGAACGACAGGCCGCCGTGCCATTTGCCGCGCCACACCGCACCCATCTGGGCCGGGGTGATGCCGCGGAGCAGGAACGCCCCGATCTCGCGGTACTGCGGAAACAGCCAGTCGGTTTTGCGCAGGCACGCCGCCGCGCCGATCTGCGCGGCTTCCTGCCCGCGGCAGGACGCGTACAACGCCAGCTCACCCTGGCGCTGCAGGTTGACGAACTCGATGTCGAGGTTGCGGGTGACCACCATCGACTCGTAGAGCCAGCTCAGGGTCTCCGGCGGGAGGTCGCGACTGTACTGCGACGGGGGTCTTCCGGCTGGGGGTGAACCGTCGGCAGCAACCAACTGCACAGGCTCGGGGTCGAACCCGGGGTCGTACCCGGGCGCAGACGCATACCGCATGGCCATACCGCCTCCTTCAGGTGACGGCATGTTGCGCCGTCATTCCACGAGGTGCTCAGTGCGCCGACGGTTCGAGCAAAACCCCAGGTGAGGGGGCTCCAGCTGGTGCCAGGGTGCGGCGCCAACCAGACGGTGCGCTCGGCACGTCGTTGCACAGGGGCAAGGCCCATTATGCCAGCGGCGGCCCGGTCCCTGTGATCGCCGCCACGATGTGTCGCTAACCGTTATCCGGGGCCAGCGCGGCGATCCGTTCGGCGCGACGCAGGACGGGCGCGTCGACCATGACGCCGTCGAACGCGAACGCGCCCGGCTGCGTTTCGGCGGCCGCGAGCAGTCTTTGCGCCCACTGCACCTGCTCGGGGGTCGGGGTGTAGCCCTCCCGGATGACGGCGACCTGGCTGGGATGGATGGCGACCTTGATGTCGAAACCGACCGCGACGGCGTCGTCGACCTCCACGCGCAGCCCGTCGAGGTTCTTGATGTCGATGTACACCGAGTCCAGTGCCTGCCTGCCGAAGGCCTTCGCCGCGAGCAGCGAGCGGGACCGGACGTACTTGGCGACGTCGCGGTAGGAGTCGTCGGGGAACCGGTTGTCGGTGCCGCCGAGGTAGCCGAACAGGTCCTCGGCACCCCACATCACGCCCCACGTGTTGGCCGCCGCGGCGGTCTCGTCGACCTTGAGCGCCCCGAGCGGCGTCTCGACGATCAGCACGACCTGCAGCGGCGCGAGCGCGGTGACCTGTGCGGCGGATTCGCACTTGGGCAGCATCACGGTCGTGTACCCGGTCTGCGAGAGCACGTCGAGATCGAGTTTCTGCTCCGGTGAGTCACCGGGGTTGATCCGCACCACGGTGCGCGCGGGATCCAGCGGGGTGTCGAGCAGCGCCCGCCGCGCGGCCGGTTTGTCGCCGGCCCCGTCCTCAAGGTCGAGGATCACCACATCGGCTGCCGCGGCGGCCTTTTCGAATCGCTCCGGCCGGTCGGCCGGGCAGAACAGCCACGCCGGGCCAGTGGTCGCCAGGCCCATGTCACACCTGCCCGTCCGGACGCATCCGCACCATGGTCTTGCGCTGTGCGGTCGCCACGATGTCGCCGTGTTGATTGCGGCCGGTGTGTGCGAACGTCACGATGCCCTCCCCCGGCCGGCTCTTGGAGGCGCGCTTGTCGAGGATCTCGGTTTCGGCGTAGAGCGTGTCGCCGTGGAAAAGCGGTTTGGGGAAGGCGATCTCGGAGAAGCCGAGGTTGCCGACGATGGTGCCCTGGGTCAGCTGCGCCACCGAAAGGCCGACGAGCGTCGACAGCGTGAACATCGAGTTCACCAGGCGCTGGTGAAACGGCGGTAGCGCATCGGAGAACGCCGCGTCCAGGTGCAGTGCCTGGGTGTTCATGGTCAACGTGGTGAACAGGACGTTGTCGGCCTCGGTGATGGTGCGGCCGGGCCGGTGCAGGTACACCACACCGGTCTCGAACTCCTCGAACCACAGCCCGCGCTGCTCTATGACCTGCTTGGGTGCTCCGGTCAGTGCCCCATCGTTCGCTCCGCTCACAGGCCGAGCTCCCTTCCGATCAGCATCAGCTGCACTTCGGTTGTGCCCTCCCCGATTTCGAGGATCTTGCTGTCGCGGTAGTGCCGGGCCACCGAGTACTCGTTCATGAACCCGTAGCCGCCGAAGATCTGCGTGGCGTCGCGCGCGTTGTCCATCGCGGCCTCGCTGGCCACCAGCTTGGCCACCGAGGCGGCCTTCTTGAACGGCTTGCCTGCCAGCATGAGCGCGGCGGCGTCGTAGTAGGCGGTGCGGGCGGTGTGGGCGCGGGCCTCCATCCGGGCGATCTTGAACGCGATCGCCTGGTAGGTGCCGATGGCCGCACCGAACGCCTGACGTTCCTTGGCGTACTTCACCGATTCGTCGACGCAGCCCTGGGCGGCACCGACCGACAGCGCCGCGATCGCGATGCGGCCCTCGTCGAGGATGCGCAGGAAGTTGGCGTAGCCGCGGCCGCGCTCGCCGAGCAGGTTCTCCTCGGGCACCCGCACGTCGTCGAAGCTGAGCGGGTGGGTGTCCGAGGCGTTCCAGCCGACCTTGTTGTAGGCCGGTTCGGCGGTGAAGCCCTCGGTGGGCACGGGCACCAGGATCGACGAGATCTCCTTGCCGCCATCGGGTCTTTCACCCGTCACCGCGGTCACCGTGACCAGTCGGGTGATGTCGGTGCCGGAGTTGGTGATGAACTGCTTGGACCCGTTGATCACCCAGTGCCCGTCGTCGAGCTTGGCGGTGGTCTTGGTGGCGCCCGCGTCGCTGCCGCCGCCTGCCTCGGTCAACCCGAACGCGCCCAACGCTTTTCCGCTGGCCAGCAGCGGCAACCACTGGCCCTTCTGGGCGTCGTTGCCGAACCGGTACACCGGCATGGCGCCGAGCGACACCCCGGCCTCCAGGGTGATCGCGACGCTCTGGTCGACCCGGCCGAGTTCCTCCAGGGCCAGGCACAGCGCGAAGTAGTCGCCGCCCATGCCGCCGTACTCCTCGGGGAACGGCAGGCCGAACAGGCCCATGTCGGCCATACCCGCGACCACCTCATAGGGGAACGAGTGTTCCTCGTCGTGCTTGGCGGCCACCGGCGCGACCACGCTCTGGGCGAAGTCCCGCACGGTCTTGGCGAGTTGTTCGTAGTGGTCCGGGAGCGTCCCGGTCGACAGGAAGTCGGTCATGATTGGTTCTCCTGGGTGGGGGCGGTGATTCGGGCCAGCGGCTGACCCACTTTGACCTGATCGCCGACGGCGACGAGTACCGTGGCCACGCCGTCGACCGGCGCGGTCAGTGCGTGTTCCATCTTCATCGCCTCGACGGTGACGACGACGGTGCCTGCGGTCACCTTTTCTCCATCGGGAACCCCGACGGCGACAACAGATCCCGGCATCGGGCTGACGAGTTCGGCGTCGCCGCTGTGCTCGTCGTCGGGACGTACCGGCGCTTCGCGCACCAACTGCACGGCCCAGGTGCGTCCGCCGCCGGACAGCCAGAGCCGCCCGTCGGCGACCGCGACGCGGTAGTCGGTGCGCAGCCCGTCGAGGGTGAGGGCGAAGCGGTCCGAGCCCGGCGTGAACACCGCACCGACGGTGTGGGTTTCACCGTGCTCGACGTTTGCAATGGCGCCATTGGGGGTTCCGGTGAGGTAGACATGGTCGGTGCGCTCGCCGCCGTGCAGCCGGAACGTCGCGGGGGCGCATGCGCCGACGCGCCATCCCGACGGCACCCGCCACGGGTCGCCGTCGGCCGCCGACCACCGCTGCGCCCACAGGTAGGCCGCGGCCGCGATCAGCTGCTCGTCGCCCACGGCGGCGGGCGCGAATTCGGGTGCGCGCCGGTCCAGCAGGCCCGTGTCCAGCCGTCCCGCCGCGACGTCGGGATCGGCGAGCAGGAACCGCAGGAACTCGATGTTGGTGGTGACGCCGAGCACCGCGGTGTCGGCCAGCGCCCGGTCCAGCAGCGACAGCGCGGTCGCGCGATCACCGCCGTGGGCGATGATCTTGCTCAGCATGGGGTCGTAGTCACTGCCGACGACGGTGCCCGCCGCAAGACCGGAATCGACGCGGACCCCGCGTCCGCCCGGTTCGCTGAGGCCCAGCACCTGCCCGCCGGTGGGCAGGAACCCGTTGGCCGGATCCTCGGCGTAGACGCGGGCCTCGACGGCGTGGCCGGTGAGCACGATGTCGTCCTGACGCAGCGTCAGCGGTTCGCCTGCGGCGATGCGGATCTGCTGTTCCACCAGATCGATCCCGGTGACCAGTTCGGTGACCGGGTGCTCGACCTGCAACCGGGTGTTCATCTCCATGAAGAAGAACTCATCGGGCCGGTCGGCGGAGACGATGAACTCCACCGTGCCTGCGCCCGTGTAGTCGACACTACGCGCGGTGTCGCACGCCGCGGCCCCGATCTTGGCCCGGGTGGCCTCGTCGAGCAGTGGGGACGGCGCCTCCTCGATGACCTTCTGGTGGCGACGCTGCAGGCTGCATTCGCGTTCGCCGAGGTGGATGACGTTGCCGTGGCCGTCGGCGAGCACCTGCACCTCGATGTGGCGGGGGCGCTGGACGAACCGTTCGAGGAACAACGTGTCGTCGCCGAACGCCGCGCCCGCCTCGCGTCGCGCCGAGATCAGCGCGGCAGGCAGATCACCGGCCGCCTCGACCACCCGCATGCCCTTGCCGCCACCACCGGCGGACGGTTTGACCAGCACCGGATAGCCGACCTCGGCGGCTCCGGCGATCAGGTCGTCGTCGGTGAGGCCGGGCCGGGAGATGCCAGGCACCACCGGGACGCCGAACGCCGACACCGCGGCCTTGGCCGCGATCTTGTCGCCCATCGTGGCGATGGCCGACGCGGGCGGGCCGATGAACACGATGCCCGCGGACGCCAGCGCCGCGGCGAATTCGGCGTTCTCGGAGAGGAATCCGTAACCGGGGTGCACGGCCTGCGCACCGGTGCGCCGCGCGGCGCCGACGACGGCGTCGATGTCGAGGTAGCTCCGGCGGGCCGCGGCCGGGCCGAGGAGGACGGCCGTATCGGCTTCGGTGACGTGCCGGGCGCCCGCGTCGGCCTCGCTGAACACCGCGACCGAGCGGATCCCCATGGCGCGCAGCGTGCGGATGACGCGCACCGCGATCTCGCCGCGGTTGGCCACCAGGACCGTGTCAAATGTCGAAGAGGTCATCATCACATCCGGAATACGCCATAGGAGACCGGCTCAAGCGGAGCCTGGCCGACAACAGAAAGGGCAAGCCCGACAACGGTTCTGGTGTCGGCAGGGTCGATGACGCCGTCATCCCACAGCCGCGCTGTCGAATAGTAGGGGTTGCCCTGGTGTTCGTACTGCGCGCGGATCGGCGCCTTGAACTCCTCGGCCTCCGCCTCGGTCATCTCACCGCGCACGGTGGCGAGCACCGACGCGGCCTGCTCTCCGCCCATCACCGAGATCCTGGCGTTGGGCCACATCCACAGAAACCGCGGCGAGTACGCGCGCCCGCACATCGAGTAGTTGCCCGCGCCGTAGGAGCCGCCGATGACGACGGTCAGCTTGGGCACCCGGGCGCACGCGACCGCGGTGACCATCTTGGCGCCGTGCTTGGCGATGCCGCCTGCCTCGTAGTCACGCCCGACCATGAAGCCGGAGATGTTCTGCAGGAACAGCAGCGGTGTCTTGCGCTTGTCGCACAGCTCGATGAAATGCGCACCCTTGACCGCGGATTCGCTGAACAGCACACCGTTGTTGGCGATGATGCCGACCGGGTGGCCGTGGATGCGGGCGAAGCCGGTGACCAGGGTGGTGCCGTATTCGGCCTTGAATTCCGTGAATTCGCCGCCGTCGACGATGCGGGTGATCACCTCGTGCACGTCGTAGGGCACCCGCGCGTCGATCGGTACGACGTCGTAGAGCTCGGTCTGGTCGGCGACCGGGTCGACGGCGGGCAGCACCTGCCACGGTGGCGGATCGGCCGGGCCGAGCGTGGCGACGATGTTGCGCACGATGCGCAGCGCGTCGCGGTCGTCGTGGGCGAGGTGGTCGGTGACGCCGGAGGTCTTGGAGTGCAGGTCGCCGCCGCCGAGCTCCTCGGCGGTCACCACTTCCCCGGTCGCGGCCTTCACCAGCGGCGGCCCGCCCAGGAAGATGGTGCCCTGGTTGCGCACGATGACCGCTTCGTCGCTCATGGCGGGCACGTACGCCCCGCCCGCGGTGCAGGAGCCGAGCACCGCGGCGATCTGGGCGATGCCCTGGGCGCTCATGGTGGCCTGGTTGTAGAAGATGCGGCCGAAGTGGTCGCGGTCCGGGAACACCTCGTCCTGCCGCGGCAGGAACGCGCCGCCGGAGTCCACGAGGTAGATGCACGGCAGCTTGTTCTGCCATGCGATCTCCTGGGCGCGCAGGTGCTTCTTGACCGTGATCGGATAGTACGTGCCGCCCTTGACCGTGGCATCGTTGGCGACGATGACGCATTCGCGACCGGACACCCGCCCGATGCCTGCGATCATGCCCGCGCCGGGGCACTCGTCGTCGTACATGCCGTTGGCGGCCAGCGGCGCGAGTTCGAGGAACGGGCTTCCCGGGTCGAGCAGGCCGTCGACGCGGTCTCGCGGCAACAGCTTGCCGCGGTCGACGTGGCGTTGTCGGGCGCGCTCGGGCCCGCCGAGCGCGGCGGTCGCGAGCTTGCTGCGCAGCTCGGCGACCAAGGCCAGATGCTCGTCGCGGTGCGATGACAAGGCGTCTCCATCTGAGTTAATGACGACTAACTCGTGGTACGTTAGTCACGATTAACCGAGTTGTCCATACCCTCAGCAAGACCCTTCGGAGACCCCATGTCCACCGCGACGCGACGCAGCCAGGCGAAATCGGATCGGCGCACCCAGTTGATCGCCGCCGCGGAACGCCTGGTGGCCGAACGCGGCTATCCCGCGGTGCGGCTGGAGGACATCGGGGCGGCCGTCGGCGTCAGCGGCCCGGCCATCTACCGGCACTTCCCCAACAAGGAGGCGATGCTGGTCGAACTCCTGGTGGGCATCAGCACCCGACTGCTGGCCGGCGCCCGCGAGGTCATCGCGACCCACGACGACCCGGCCGACGCCCTCGACGCGCTCATCGACTTCCACCTCGACTTCGCGTTCGGCGAATCGGATTTGATCCGCATCCAGGACCGCGACCTCGGCCATCTGCCCGACAGCGCCAAACGGCAGGTGCGTCGCGCGCAGCGGCAGTACGTCGAGATCTGGGTGTCGGTGCTGACGCGGCTGCGCCCCGAGTTGCCCGAGCAGCAGGCCCGGGTGATGGCGCATGCCACCTTCGGCCTGCTCAACTCGACCCCGCACAGCGTCAAACCGACGGCGGCCAAAGCACAATCGAGCACCGCCCAGTCGCGCGCGGTGCTGCGGCGGATGACCGTTGCCGCCCTGACCGCGACGGAATGACCGAGAAGCTCAGCTGGTGAATGCCTTGACCAGCCACCGCTCCATGGCGTCGACCAGCACCGCGCGGTTCTCGCGTTTGATGATCTCGTGACCGTCGTCGGCGAACATCAGCAACTCGACCCGACGTCCCAGGTCATGCAGCGCGTCGTACATCTGCAGCGACTCACTGGGCGGCACATTGGTGTCGTTGGCGCCGTGCACCAGCAGCAACGGCGCGGTCAGCGCGTGCGCGCGCGACAGCGGGGACAGGCTCTCCAGCAGGTCACGGTCGGCGACCGGGTGGCCGTACTTCGGATACGCCGCCGCCGCGATCCACGGTTCGGTGTTGCGGTAGAAGGTGTTCAGATCGCTCATGCCGCAGATGCTGATGCCCGCGGCGAACAGTTCGGGGGTGAACGTCAGCGCGGCCAGCGTGAGGTATCCGCCGTAAGACCAACCGGTGCAGGCGATCTTGTCCGCAGGCGCCAGCCCCTTGTCGACCAGGTACTGCACGCAGTCGGCGACGTCGTCGATGGCCGCGAACCGGCGCTCCTTGTCGTCGGCGTGCATGAACGCGCGCCCGAAACCGCCGGATCCGCGCACGTTCGGGGTCAACACGGCGATACCGGCCTCGAGCAGTTGCGGATAGAACTCGTTGTAGTCCGGGCGCGCCTGCCCCTCGGGGCCGCCGTGCAGGAACAGCATCGCGCCGATCGGCTCGGTGTGCGGCCAGTACAACCACGAGTTCAGCGCCAGCCCGTCACGGGCGGTGATCATCTCCAGAGTCGGTGTGCCCGTGACGGGTCCGCCGCTGGGCTCGCGGTCGATGCGCTCCCACTCCCGGGTACGCGGATCGACCAGTTCGACCGTCGGCGGCAGGGACGGCCCCTGCACGGTCATGGCCACCATGGAACCGCCCGCGCTGATGCTCAACTGGCTGGCCACCATGCCTGGCAGCGGAATAGGTTCGGAGAGCGTCTCGTCGGCGTATTCGAGGATCTGCAGTTCGCTGCGCCCGTCGACGTTCCACAGCATGGCCACGGTCGACAGGTCGTCGCTGACCACGAACTCGTCGAGTTCGTATCCGGGCCGCTCGGCCACCACGTGGTAGGACACGCCGTCGGCGGTGACGGTGACCTCAAGCAGGCGGGCGTGGCTCGCGCCGTTCTCGCTTCGGATCAGCGCCCGCACATAGCCTTCCGTGGAGTCGGCGTCACAGTTCTTGTGAGGTTCGAGCAGGGTGACGGTTTCCCCGTCCAACCCGGTGCGCACCCGCCGCGGGTGATGGTCGTCGAGGATCACACCGTAGTCGGTGGTGGAACCGGGATCGTAGGGCAGCAGCGCGATTTCGCGCTGACCCCACAGCATGATCAGCTCGCGGTAACCGCGCGGGCCCACCCGGATGAGCGATGCGCCCTGCCACGAGTCGACGAGGCGGCCCCCCGAGCGCCGGTCGAGCACCGTCGTCACGCCGGTGGCGGGGTCGATCAGGCAGGAACTGCCGACACCGTCGTCGCCGGTGAGGATCGCGGCCACCTGGGTGCCGTCCCAGCCGATCAGTTCGGCCGTGCCCTCGTTGGCGTCGTCGGGCCAGGAGTCGATGCGACGGGCGTCACGGTCGTCCGGATCGGTGGTGACCACCCAGATCTGGCTGCGGGTCGCACCTTCGGGGGCGACCTCACAGGCCAGCCAGTGACCGTCGGCCGAGTGCAGCACCCGAAGGACCGGGCCGACGACGGGAAGTTCCACGTCGCGCGACGAACTGGCGCGCCAGCCCCGCAGGAACCGCTGCACGGCCCGCGGGAACCCGCCGTCGTCGACGAGATGGGCGAACGCCGTCGCATCCGGCGACAACGACGCGCCGTAGTTCACCCGAACGTGCCGATCCGCGGTCACTCGTCTCCTTCCAGGCCGCACGGCCGTATCCGGCAAGCGTGCCACACCGACAGCTACCCCCCGATGCCGTCGCGGCACACTGAGCAGTTGCACAGGTACCCTGCAGCCATGAGGTGGGCATGACCGATTCACCGCGCCGCGACGGCAGCGAACCTACACAACAGTTCGCAAGCAACTATCCCGTCGACTATCCCGATCCGGCGTACGCGAACCAGACGCCGTACAACGGCGGGTATCCGGCTGCTCCCACGCCGCCGCCCAATCAGTTCCAGCCCACGCAGCAACTCCCCGCGTACCCGCCCTACGGCCACGACCCGTACTCCACCGGCCAGTACGGCGGTGCCTACCCGCCGCCCGGCCAGCCGCCCCAGACCGAACCCGAGGACCGCGAACCCCGCATGTGGCTGTGGGTGCTCGCCGCGCTCGCGGTGCTCATCGTGGTGGGCCTGGTGATCGCGCTGGTGATCGCCAACGGCTCGCGGCAGGAGACCGTCGTCGCTCCCCCGGTGGCACCGCAGCCCAGCTTCAGCGAGCCCACCACCACAGCGCCGTCCCCGTCGCGCACGCCGCGTCCGGTGCCGGTCCCGCCCACGACGGTCCCGCCGACGGGCACCACCACGCCGGGGGCCACCGAGACCGTGGTGTACGAGGTCGCCGGTGACGGCCGCGCGATCAACATCACCTATCTGGACACCGGCGGCATGCTGCAGACCGAGTTCAACGTGCTGTTGCCGTGGAGCAAGACGGTCGAACTGCCGGAACCGGCGAAGGAGACCGCGAGCGCGAGCGTGCTGAACTTCGGGCCCGAGGTGTCGTGCACGGTGACCGTCGACGGTGTGCAGACCCAGCACCGCACCGGTTCGGGTCTGACCATCTGCGTCGGCACCACCCGGTAGCCGCCCGCGCGCGGCTCAGCCTGCGGTGACCCGCGCCGGCGTGCGCACCGCGGTCATGGCCACCAGGCCCGCGATCAGCACCAGGCACAGCCCACCCATGCCTGCGCGGTCGCTGCCGAAGATGTCGATGAACATGAAGAACAGCCACGGCGCGAGGAACGACACCGCGCGCCCCACGGTGGTGTAGAGCCCGAACGCCACACCCTCCTTGCCTTCGGCGGACATGCGCAGCATCAGGGTGCGGGCCGACGACTGGGTGGGCCCGATGAACAGGCACAGCGCCAGCCCGCATGCCCAGAACGCGACGGGTCCCGAAAGTGCCATCAGCGCAACGCCCGCCGTGACCATCGCGGCCAGTGACCCGACGATGATGGGTTTGGAGCCGATCCGGTCGTCGAGTTGGCCTCCCACCACGGCGCCGATCGCGGCGATCACGCACGCGCTGATGCCGAACAGCAGTACGTCGGCGTCGCTGATGCCGTAGACGCTCACGCCGAGCACCGCGCCGAAGGTGAACACCCCGGCCAGCCCGTCCCGGAACACCGCGCTGGCCAGCAGGTAGTAGACGACGTTGCGGTCGCGCTGCCATTCGCCGCGCACCTCCGACCACAGCTTGCGGTACGCGCCGACGAAGCTGGTCCGCACGGCCGGGACGGTCGCCGGAACCGACGGCACCGCCAGGAACACCGGCACGGCGAACACCGCGAGCCAGGCCGCCGCCAGCAGCATGACCGCGCGCACGTTCTGCCCGTCGGCGACCGGCAGACCCAGCAGGCCCCTGGTGTCGCCGTCACCGGCGATGAACCCGAAGTAGACGAGCACCAGCAGCACGACGATGCCGGAATACCCCAACGCCAAACCCAGCGCCGACACCCGGCCTGAGTTGTCCGGTGTGGACAGCTGACGCAGCATCGCGTTGTACGGGACGCTGGCCAGTTCGCCGCACGCCCCGGCCAGCGCCAGCAGCACCAGACCGGCCCACAGATAGCTGTGGTCGTCGCGGATCAGGCTCATCGACGCCGTCACCACGACGACGCAACCGGTGAGCACCGCCAGCGCGGGACGCCGACGTTCGGGCGCATCGACCCAGATGCCGGTCGCCGGTGCCAGGAACGCGACGGCGATGCCCGCGACGGTCAGCGCACGGCCCAGCCAGCTGGCCGGTGTGGTGTCGCCCGGCAGATCGGCGCCGACGGATCCGGTCAGGTAGACCGAGAAGACGAACGTGATGACGATCGCGTTCAGGCCGGCAGAACCGCAATCCCACAGGGCCCACGCAACCACCCGCGCGCGGCCGGGGTTGATCATGTCCGACACTTTATGGGGTTCGGCGGCTTCTAGGATGAGCCGCATGCCCGTACCCGCACCCAGTCCGGATGCCCGTGCCGTGGTCACCGGCGCCTCGCAGAACATCGGCGAGGCGTTGGCCACCGAGCTCGCCGCCCGCGGCCACCACCTGATCGTCACCGCGCGCCGCGAGGAGGTGCTGAGCTCGCTCGCGCAGCGGTTGACCGAGCGCTACGGCGTCACCGTCGAGGTGCGTGCGGTCGACCTCACCGACCCGGCCGCACGCGCCGGGTTGTGCGACGAGCTGGCCCAGCGCGAGATCTCCATCCTGTGCGCGAACGCGGGCACCGCGACGTTCGGCGCCGTCAAGGATCTGGACCCGGCAGGTGAGAAGGCGCAGGTGCAGCTGAATGTGCTTGGCGTGCACGACCTCGTGCTCGCGGTGCTGCCGGGCATGGTCAAGCGCGGCGCGGGCGGCATCCTGATCTCTGGTTCGGCGGCGGGTAACTCGCCGATCCCCAACAACGCCACCTATGCCGCGTCCAAGGCGTTCGCGAACACGTTCAGCGAATCCCTGCGCGGTGAGCTGACCGGGGCCGGCGTGCACGTCACGCTGCTCGCGCCCGGCCCGGTGCGCACCGAACTGCCCGATCCGGCCGAGCAGTCGCTCGTCGAACGGTTGATCCCGGACTTCCTGTGGATCGACACCGAGTACACCGCGAAGCTGTCCCTGGATGGGTTGGAGCGCAACAAGATGCGCGTGGTGCCCGGCGTGACGTCCAAGGCCATGTCGGTGGCCAGCGGCTACGCGCCGCGGGCCATTGTCACGCCGATCGTCGGCGCGGTCTACAAGAAGCTCGGCGGCAACTGATCTTCTTTCTTGCGCCGGAAGCGGAGTCAGCGGCGGCGGCGACGGCCGGTGCCGAAGATGCTGCGGGTGATCTCGCGCCCGATCACGGTGCCCGCCGAACGCATCGCGCTCTTGAACGCCGGGCTGGCGACCATCTTCTCGAAGAACCCGGGCTCCTCGGACCTGGCCGGAGCAGGCATCGGTTCGACCTCGCCGGTGGTCTCGACACCCCCGGAGCCCCCCGAGCGCTCGATGCGGCCCGCATCCGCGCCCTCCGGCGGCGCCAGCTTGGCGGCCAACCGCTCATAGGCCGAATCCCGGTCGACGGTCTGCCCATAGGTGGCCTGCAGCGGGCTGGCCTTGGCCGCCGCGGCGATCGCGTCGGCGCCGATCGTGTCCATCAGCGACCGCGGCGCCCGCATCCGCGTCCACGCCACCGGCGTTGGCGCGCCGTTCTCGGAGAGCACCGTCACGACGGCCTCACCGATGCCCAGCGACGTCAGCGCCTCTTCGAGGTCGTAAACCTTGGTCTTGGGATAGGTGCGCACGGTCTTGGTGAGCGCCTTCTGGTCATCGGGGGTGAAGGCCCGCAACGCGTGCTGGATGCGTGCGCCCAGCTGAGACAGCACCTCGTTGGGCACATCAGTGGGCAGCTGCGTGCAGAAGAACACGCCGACGCCCTTGGAGCGGATCAGCTTGACGGTCTGCTCGACCTGCTCCAGGAACGCCTTCGAGGCGTCGTTGAACAGCAGGTGGGCCTCGTCGAAGAAGAACACCAGCTTGGGCTTGTCGACGTCTCCGACCTCGGGCAGCGTCGTGAACAGGTCGGCAAGCACCCACATGAGGAACGTCGAGAACATCACCGGACGCGCGGCCTGGGCGCCGAGTTCGAGCAGCGTGATGACGCCGCGGCCCTGATCGTCGACGCGCAGCAGATCCTTGGGCTCCAGCTCGGGCTCGCCGAAGAACGTGTCGGCCCCCTCGGCTTCGAGGTTGACCAGCGCCCGCAGGATCACCCCCGCCGTTGTCGTCGACACCGCGCCGAGCGCCTTGAGCTCGGGCTTGCCCTCCTCACTGGTGAGGTACTGGATGACCGAGCGCAGATCCTTGATGTCCAGCAGCGGCAGGCCCAGCTGGTCGGCCCAGTGGAAGATCAGCCCGAGGGTGGATTCCTGGGTCTGATTGAGCCCCAACACCTTTGACAGCAGGATGGGCCCGAAGCTGGTGATCGTCGCCCGCACCGGAACGCCGATGCCCTCGGTTCCCAGCGACAGGAACTCGACCGGGAAATCCGTGGGCGTCCAGTTGTCGCCGGTGTCGGCGGCACGCTGGGTGATCTTGTCGTCGGTCTCCCCCGGTTTGGCCAGGCCCGACAGGTCGCCCTTGATGTCGGCCATCAGCACCGGCACACCGGCCGCGGACAGCTGCTCGGCGAGGACCTGCAGGGATTTGGTCTTGCCGGTGCCGGTGGCGCCGGCGATCAGGCCGTGCCGGTTGACCGTGGCCAGCGGGATGCGCACCCGGGCGGTGGCGTCGACGGTGCCGTCGACGACGACGGTGCCAAGCTCCAGAGCCTGCCCTTCGACGGCATATCCGGCGGCGATCTGCTGCGCGGGAGTTGCTGTCGATTCGGTGGTCATACCGCGGTCCTCCGTTCGCCGGAGCGAGCCCCCGACGAGCTCACTCGCGTTCTGACAGTACTGCTCATCCGACGGGTATGGGCGCATGGTCGGCCGGTGTGGGAATACTGTGGATCTTCGTGCGAGACGAACTGGTGTGGATCGACTGCGAGATGACCGGGCTGGATCTCAAGTCCGACCGGCTCATCGAGATCGCGGTCCTGGTGACCGATGCGGACCTCAACATTCTCGGCGACGGCCTGGACGTGGTGATCCACGCCGACGACGCGGCGCTGTCCTCGATGGTCGACGTGGTGAAGCAGATGCACGCGCGGTCCGGCCTGACCGAAGAGGTGCGCAGATCCACCGTCGACATCGCCACCGCCGAGGAGATGGTGCTCGACTACATCCGCGGGCACGTCAAGCAGGCCAAGACCGCGCCGCTGGCGGGCAACTCGATCGCCACGGACCGCGGCTTCATCGCCCGCGACATGCCCAAACTCGACGACTATCTGCACTACCGGATGATCGACGTCAGCTCGATCAAGGAGCTGTGCAGGCGCTGGTACCCACGCATCTACTTCGGCCAGCCGGAGAAGGGTCTCGCACACCGCGCGCTGGCCGACATCCACGAGTCGATTCGCGAACTCAAGTACTACCGCGCCACGGCGTTCGTCGCCCCGCCCGGGCCTTCTACCAGCGATATCGCCGCGATCGCCGCCGAGATCGGGCCGCCGCCGACCACTTCGGCGGATACCGATTCGGCTTAAGCGCACCCGAGCGGTTAGTATCTACGGGCCGCGTCCGCCGAAAGGCAAAGCGGCGATGGTGGCTGTAGTTCAGTTGGTAGAGCACCAGGTTGTGATCCTGGCTGTCGCGGGTTCGAGTCCCGTCAGCCACCCCGATGTCGGGAACCCCGTCTACGCGAGTAGGCGGGGTTTTCGCGTCGATGGGGTACCACCACGGCGCGCGGGCACTTCCGCGCCGTTGCTGGCAAACACAATTTATGTTGCCGCAGGGACAATTCGGCATAATTTGGTTCACCGAAAACGCTAATTGAACATAAGCACTCACATGTTCGAACCCGTCCTGAACTGCAACGAAAGAACAGATTGTGATATTCGTCTCACAGCCCCGGTGTCGTAGCGTTATCCGGTCGACTGATTTGCCATATATGGCCGACACTAAGCACCGCCACGGAGCCTTGTCGGGCGACACGCCAGGCCGCGCGAGGTCACCGATATCGCGGCGCTCGCGGGTTACGGTCGGAGACAGCACAATCCGCGTTTCTGGCGGGGTTCCACGCCGTCGGCGGACCCGCCACAGCAACCTCGTCGGCGTCGCGGCAAACCCGCGACGCCGGCCCTCCTGAGCGACCGTTCAGCCCTCGATCCGGGTGAGTTTGGGGACGAAAAACGCGGCCGGGCAGGTCGCGGCGGTGCGGTTTGCCGCGGGCGGGCGCCGACGCGGGCGCTCCGCGGGCGTCGGTAGCTGACATCGTCGCCGCCGGACCGGCCATGACGCGATGCCGTTAGCGAAGACACGTGTCAAGTTCGCAAACGACCTGATACAGGGTTTCGGTAGCCCTACTAGCGATTTACGCCTCCGTAAAACAAGATCTATAGCTGATCTTGGCCGACCATTCTTCGATGGCCCATTGCTGGATTTACATTCAGGCACGAAATGTCGAATAAATGGGTCCCTGCCATGGGTTTTCCCGAATGGCACACCGTCAATGCGCCGTGGTACTAAGTACGCCGATCGCGCATTAGTAGGGGAAGCTTTGACTCAAAATTGTGTTGCTCCGGTTGCCATCATCGGAATGGCCTGCAGACTGCCTGGAGCAATCAACTCGCCACAGCAGCTATGGGACGCCCTCATGGCCGGCGACGACTTCGTCACCGAGATTCCCACCGGCCGGTGGGACGCCGAGGAGTACTACGACCCCGAGCCAGGGGTTCCCGGCCGCTCGGTGTCCAAGTGGGGCGCCTTCCTCGACGACCCGGCCGCGTTCGACCCCGAATTCTTCGGCATCACCGAGCGTGAGGCCGCCGCCATCGACCCGCAGCACCGCCTGCTGCTGGAGACCGCATGGGAGGCCGTCGAGCACGCGGGCGTGAACCCGGCCGCGCTTGCCGGCTCGGCCACCGGCGTATTCATGGGCCTGACCCACAACGACTACGCACACCTCGTTGCCGACGCCAAGGCGCTGGAGGGCCCCTACGGGTTCACCGGCACCAGCTTCAGCCTCGCCTCCGGCCGCATCGCCTACGCACTCGGCGTGCACGGCCCTGCCGTCACCGTCGACACCGCCTGCTCGTCCAGCCTGAGCGCCATCCACATGGCCTGCCGCAGCCTGCACGAGGGCGAGAGCGACGTCGCGCTGGCCGGCGGCGTGTCGGTGCTGCTGGAACCGCGCAAGGCCGCGGGCGGCTCGGCGGCAGGCATGCTCTCGCCCACCGGCCACTGCCATGCCTTCGACACCGCGGCCGACGGGTTCGTCTCGGCCGAGGGCTGCGTGGTGCTGACCCTCAAGCGACTCGACGACGCCGTCGCCGACGGCGACCGGATACTGGCCGTCATCCGCGGCACCGCCACCAACCAGGACGGCCGCACCGTCAACATCGCGACGCCGTCGGCGGATGCGCAGGCCAAGGTGTACCGCAAGGCCCTGGAGGCCGCGGGTGTGGAGCCCAGCACCGTCGGTCTGGTCGAGGCCCACGGCACCGGCACGCCCGTCGGCGACCCGCTCGAGTACTCCAGCCTGGCGGAGGTGTACGGCACCGACGGTCCGTGTGCGCTGGGCTCGATCAAGACCAACTTCGGCCACACGCAGTCCGCGGCGGGCGCCCTCGGCGTCATGAAGGCCGTACTCGCATTGCAGCACAACGTCATTCCGCAGAACCTGCATTTCACCCGGCTGCCCGACGAGATGGCCAAGATCCAGACGGGTCTGTTCGTCCCGGAGACCGTCACGCCGTGGCCGGTCGCCGAAGGCCAGCCCCGCCGCGCGGCGGTGTCCGCGTACGGCCTGTCCGGCACCAACGTGCACGCGATCCTCGAGCAGGCTCCGGAAACCCCGGCCGAAACCGGTGCCGCAGAGGCGATTTCGCCCAAGGCCGAGCACGCGCTGGTGTTCCCGGTGTCCGCCAGCTCCCCCGATGCGCTGCGCGCGACCGCGCAGAACCTCGCCGACTGGCTGCTGCAGGGCGGCGACGGCAACGGCCGCGGACCCGCGATCGACCTCGACGACCTCGCGTACACGCTCACCCGCCGCCGCGGGTTCCGCTCGACGCGTTCGGCCGTGCTCGCCGACAACCGCGGCACCCTCATCGAGGGGCTGCGGCAGATCGCCGACGGTGAGGTGCTGCCGCAGGAAGCGGTGACCAACGACGACCGCGGCCCGGTGTGGGTGTTCTCCGGGCAGGGTTCGCAGTGGGCCGCGATGGGCGCCCAACTGCTCGACCGGGAGCCGGCTTTCGCGGCCGCCGTCGCCGAACTCGAACCGCTCATCGCGGCCGAGGCGAACTTCTCCGTCACCGAGGCACTGACCGCCTCGGAGACCGTCACCGGCATCGACCGGGTGCAGCCCACCATCTTCGCGGTGCAGGTCGCGCTGGCCGCGGCCATGCGGTCCCACGGTGTCGTGCCCGGCGCGGTCATCGGCCACTCGATGGGCGAGGTCGCCGCCGCGGTCGTCTCGCGTGCGCTGTCGCTCGAAGACGGCGTGAAGGTCATCTGCCGCCGCACACGCCTGATGACCCGCATCGCGGGCTCGGGTGCCATGGCGATGGTGGAACTCCCCGCCCAGCAGGTGCTTTCCGAGCTCGCAGGCCGCGGTGTCGACGACGTCGTGCTGTCGGTGGTCGCCTCGCCGCAGTCCACCGTGGTCGGCGGCGCGACCGCTTCGGTGCGTGAGCTGATCGAGATGTGGGAGTCGCGCGGTGTGATGGCGCGCGAGATCGCCGTCGACGTCGCGTCGCATTCGCCGCAGGTCGATCCGATCCTCGACGATCTCATCGAGGCGCTGGCGGATCTGGAGCCCGCGGAACCCGAGATCCCGTACTACTCGGCGACGCTGTACGACCCACGCGACTTCGCCGACTACGACGCGTACTACTGGGCGGACAACCTGCGCCACACCGTGCGCTTCTCGGCCGCGGTCCAGGCCGCGCTGGAGGACGGCCATCGCGTCTTCGCCGAACTGTCCCCGCACCCGCTGCTGACCCACCCCGTCGAGCAGACGGCCCGCAGCCTCGACGTGCCGCTGGCGGTCTTCGCCGCGATGCGCCGCCAGCAGGAAATGCCGCACGGTTTGCTCGGTTTCGTCGCCGACCTGCACAGCGCCGGCGCCGCCGTGGACTTCTCGGTCCGCTACCCCACCGGCCGCCTGATCGACGCCCCGCTGCCGGCATGGTCGCATTCGACCCTGCTGCTCGACCGGGAACTCGAATCGTCGGCGCCCGGGGTGCCGTCGGTCTCGGTGCACCCGCTGCTGGGATCGCACGTCGTGCTGCCGCAGGAGCCCGAAGAGCACCTGTGGCAGAGCGATGTGGGCACCGAGGCACACCCGTGGCTGTCCGATCACCGGGTCCACCAGGTCGCGGTGCTGCCCGGTGCGGCCTACTGCGAAATGGCCTTGGCCGCGGTACAGCCCGTGCTGGGCGACGACGGCGGCGAGGTCCATGACCTGAAGTTCCACGACATGCTGCTGCTCGACGAGGCCACCCCGGTCTGGGTGTCGGCGGCCGTGACCGCCCCCGGCACCGCCGAATTCGGTGTCGAGACGCACCAGTCGGGTGATCGCACCCGGCGCGCGACCGCGGTGCTGCGCGGCGATGTCGCCGCGGAACAGCCCGCCGCGCACCCGATCGACGCCCTGCTCGCCGCGCACCCGAACCGGGTGGACGGCGACGAACTGCGCGCCGGTTTCGGCACCGTCGGCATCGGCCACGGCGCAGCCTTCGCCGGCCTGGCCGAGGCGTACGTCGCGACCGCGGCCGAGCCCACCGTCATTGCCGCGGTGGCCCTTCCGGGCCCGCTGCGTTCCGGGCAGCGCGGTTACACGGTGCACCCGGCCCTGCTCGACGCGTGCTTCCAGTCGGTGATCGCCCATCCCGAGGTGCAGAACGTCGCAGGCGGCATGCTGCTGCCGCTCGGGGTGCGCAGGCTGCGGGCCTACGGGTCGACCCGCAACACGCGGTACTGCCTGAGCCGGATCGTCAAGGCCGACGCCTTCGGTGTCGAGGCCGATCTCGAGCTGCTCGACGCCGACGGCACCGTGCTGCTCAGCGCGATGGGTCTGCAACTGGGCACCGGCAACTCGGACAAGGCCGAGGAGGAACGCCTGCTCGACGAACGCCTGCTCACCATCGAGTGGCAGCAGCGCGAGCTGCCCCGGCCCGAGGGCTCCGAGACGGTCGACGCCGCGTCGTGGCTGGTGCTCCTCGCCGGTGACGACGACGAGAACCCGCGCGCCGCAGGCGTTGTCAGCGCCCTCATCGGTGCGGGCATGCCCACGACGACGATGGCGTGGTCGCACGACGCCGACCACGACGCGCAGGCCGCGGCGCTCACCGCGCGCCTCGACGAGCAGCCGCTCGCCGGTGTGGTGGTCGTCATGACCGACACCGAGACCGACGAGGCACACGACCCAGGCACCCAGGGACGCCGCGGGGCCGACCACGTACGCCATCTGGTGCGGATCGCACGCACGTTGGCCGACGCCGTCGGCGAACCGCCACGTCTGTACGTCGTGACCCACCGCACCCAGCAGGTGCTCGACACCGACGAGCTGCGCCTGCAGCACGCCGGCCTGCGTGGTCTGATCCGGGTGATCGGCATGGAGCATCCTCGGTTGCGCGCCACCCAGATCGACGTCGACGACAGCACCGACAGCGACGCCCTGGTGCGTCAGCTGCTGTCCGGATCGCCCGAGGACGAAACCGCGTGGCGTGCCGGGCAGTGGTACGCCGCACGGTTGTGCCCGTCGCCGCTGCGCGCGGCCGAGCGCCGTACCGCGGTGGCCGACAACGCATCCGCGGGCATGCGCCTGGTGGTCCGCAACCCGGGCGACCTGGAGTCCATGGAGCTGGTCACGTTCGAACGCGGCACGCCGGGACCGGGTCAGATCGAGGTCGCGGTCAAGGCGTCGAGCATCAACTTCGCCGATGTGCTCGTGGCGTTCGGCCGGTGCCCGAGCTATGACGGCCGCCTGCCCGAGCTGGGATCCGAATTCGGTGGCGTCGTCACCGCGGTCGGCCCCGGCGTCACGACGCACCGCGTCGGCGACCGTGTCGGCGGCGTGTCGGCCAACGGCTGCTGGAGCAACTTCGTCACCTGCGAGGCCGATCTGGCCACCAAGCTGCCCGACGGCATCAGCGAACATGAGGCCGCTGCAGTCGGATTGGCCTACGGCACGGTGTGGCTGGGGCTGCAGGAGCTGGCCCGGATCGGTTCCGGCGACAAGATTTTGATCCACTCCGCCACCGGTGGTGTGGGCCAGGCCGCGATCGCGGTCGCCCGTGCGGCCGGTGCCGAGATCTACGCGACGGCGGGCAGCGAGAAGCGCCGCCAGCTGCTACGCGACTGGGGCATCCAGCACGTGTACGACTCGCGCAGCACCGATTTCGCCGACCAGATCCGCACCGACACCGACGGTTACGGCGTCGACATCGTGCTGAACTCGGTGACCGGGCCTGCGCAGCGGGCCGGTCTGGAACTGCTCGCGTTCGGTGGCCGGTTCGTGGAGATCGGCAAGCGCGACATCTACGCCGACACCCGCCTCGGGTTGTTCCCGTTCCGCCGCAACCTGTCGTTCTACGCCGTCGACCTCGCGCTGATGACGGTGACGCATCCGCGCAAGATCCGCGATCTGCTCGCGACGGTCTACCGCCTGATCGCCGACGGCACACTGCCTCTGCCGGAGATCACGCACTACCCGCTCGAAGAGGCCGCGACCGCGATCCGGCTCATGGGCGGCGCCCAGCACACCGGCAAGCTGGTGATCGACATCCCGGACACCGGCCGCAGCCAGGTCGTGGTGCCACCCGAGCAGGTCCCGGTGTTCCGCGCCGACGGCGCCTACGTCATCACCGGCGGTCTCGGTGGTCTCGGCCTGTTCCTGGCCGAACGGATGGCGGCCGCGGGTTGCGGACGCATCGTGGTGAACTCGCGTAGCGCCCCGTCGACCAGGTCGAGCGAGATCATCGACCTGATCCGCGCCACCGGCGCCGACATCGTGGTCGAGTGCGGCGACATCGCCGAGCCCGACACCGCACGCCGGCTGGTGGCGGCCGCGACCCGGACCGGTCTGCCGCTGCGCGGTGTGTTGCACGCCGCGGCGGTGGTCGAGGACGCGACACTGGCCAACATCACCGACGAACTGGTCGAGCACGACTGGGCACCGAAGGTGTACGGCGCGTGGAATCTGCACCAGGCCGTGCAATCCGGCGGGCCCGAAGCCGCCGAGCTGGACTGGTTCTGCTCGTTCTCCTCGGCCGCGGCCCTGGTGGGCTCGCCCGGTCAGGGTGCGTACGCCGCGGCCAACAGCTGGCTGGACGCGTTCATGCACTGGCGGCGGGCCCAGGGCCTGCCCGCGACGTCGATCGCGTGGGGCGCCTGGGGTGAGATCGGCCGCGGCACGGCAATGGCCGAGGGCGACAACGCGATTGCCCCCGACGAGGGTGCCTTCGCGTTCGAGGCGATCCTGCGCCACGACCGCGTGTACAACGGCTACGCACCGGTTCTCGGTGCGTCGTGGCTGACCGCGTTCGCGCAGCGCAGCCCGTTCGCGGAGTTGTTCCTGTCCGACAACCAGGGCGCTTCGGAGACCAGGAAACTGCGTTCCGAACTCGCCGCGCTGCCCCGCGAGGAATGGCCGACGCACCTGCGCCGCCTCATCGCCGAACAGGTCAGCCTGCTGTTGCGCCGCACGGTGGACCCGGACCGTCCGCTGTCGGAGTACGGTCTGGATTCTCTGGGCCACTTGGAACTTCGTACCCGCATCGAGACCGAGACAGGTGTGCGCGTCAGCGCGATGGACATGACCACCATCCGGGGTCTGGCACAACGGTTGTGCGAGATGCTCGACACCGACGACGCCATGTCGGCGTCATCGTGAACGAAGGTCGTGATCACCGCAGCGGGCACCGTCAGTCACCGAAGGAAGGAGTAGGACCATGTTCGAACTGACCGATATCCAGAACTGGGACGACGCTCCTGGCAAACACGTGTCATGGGGCCCGTCGCGGAGCACATTGGCAAAGGTCGCCGACGCCCCGGCCAGCGATGTGCCCGCCAGCTATCAGCAGGCCCAGCATCTGCGCGCCTACCGCGAGCACACCGGGCGGGGCGTGCCGATGGCCCGGCTGACCATCCCGGCGTGGAACATGGCGGGCCAGTGCGACATCCGAGCGATGACGCATGTGATCAACGCGTATCTGCGCAGGCACGACACCTACCACAGCCGGTTCGAGTTCACCGTCGACGACCGCATCGTCCGGCGTAAGCTCCGCAGCCCCCGCGACGTCAGCTTCGTGCCGACCGATCACGGGGTGCAGACCTGCCAGCAGTGGCGCGAGCACATCCTGGACACCCCGGGCCCGTTGCAGTGGGATTGCTTCCGGTTCGGGATCATCCAGCGCGCCGACCACTTCACCTGTTACATGAGCGTGGACCACGTCCATGTGGACGCCACATTCCTCGGGCTGATGCTCGTCGAGATCCACCTGATGTACGCGGCACTGGTGAGCGGCAGTGCGCCGATCGCGCTGCCGCCCGCAGGTAGTTACGACGACTACTGCCTGCGGCAGCGCAAGTACACCTCGGGGCTGACCCTCGACTCCCCCGAGATCAAGGAGTGGATCACGTTCCTGGAGGGCAACAACGGCACCCTGCCCAAGTTCCCCCTGCCGCTCGGCGACCTGTCGGTGCCGTGCACCGGTGACCTGATGACGGCCCAGCTGTTGGACGAGCAGCAGACCCGAGGTTTCGAATCGGCTTGCATCGCAGCGGGTTCGCGGTTCATCGGTGGTGTCTTCGCCGCCGCCGCGCTGGCCCAGTACCAGCTGACCGGTCTGGACACGTACTACGTCATCACGCCGACGACGACCAGGGGAACCGAGGCCGAGATCATGGCCACCGGTTGGTTCACCGGTACCGTGCCGATCTCGGTGCCCATCGGATCATCGTTCGCCGAGACGGCGCGCACCGCACAGCGTTCGTTCGATTCGGGTCTGTACCTCGCGCACGTCCCGTTCGACCGGGTGCTCGAGCTGGGCGCGACCGAACGCGGCCTGCGGCCGCCCGACCCCGGTGTGCCGATGGTGTCGTACCTCGACACCACCGCGGCCCCGCTGTCCCCCGCCGTCGTCGCCGAGTGGAACAGGATCAACGGTCGGATCTACAGCGAGATGGGTGCGGCCAACCAGGTCGGCATGTGGGTGAACCAGTTCCACGGCACGTGGATAACGGTCGCGTTCCCGAACAACCCGGTCGCCCGCGCATCGGTCGAGCAGTTCGTCGAGGCCTACCGGTCGGTGTGCGTCGCGGTGGCCGAGGGCCGCCACGACGACGTTCCGACGGCGCGCATCACCGAACTCGATCTCAGATCGGCCTGAGGCACGGCGAATTCATCATGAAACTCTCGACACCGCCCCGCACGGCGACACCGGACGACCGGCTCTCGTTCACCGACCAACTGCTCTTCCTCGGGCAGCGCGCCACCGGCCAGGAACTGGTCGCACAGTGCGTGTGGGTGTACGAGCACCCGGTCAACGGCGACAAGTTGCGGGAATTCCACCGCAATTTCGGCCAGGGCCTACCCGGTCGGCGCATCGAGCGCTCACCCCTGCCGTTCGGCAGGCACCGCTGGGTCGCCGCCCCCGGACCTGCCGCACCGCTCGACATCGCCCAACAGCCCCGTCCCCGAGCCGAACTCGGCGACTGGGCCGACGAGCGTGCGCAACTTCCGATCGACCCGGAGTTCGGGCCCGGCTGGCACATGGGTGTGCTGCCCATGACCGACGGTTCGACGGCTGTCAGCCTGGTCCTCTCGCACTGCCTGATCGACGGGCTCGGGACGCTGCAGTCGATCGCCGACACCGTCAAGGGTGAGGCCGTCGACTTCGGTTACGCCGCACCCGGTTCGCGCGGCCAGCTGCGGGGCGTGCTGGCCGATCTGCGGCAGACCGCGCGGGATCTGCCCGAGACCGCCGCGACCCTGATGCGGGCCGGCCGGCTCGCCATCCGGCGGCGCCACGACGTCTCGCTGTCCGCCAAGCCGCGACGCGACCTCGGACCCGACGGCGGCGGCGACGTCGTCGCACCCGCGATCGCGTGCTATGTGCCCCTCGCGGAATGGGACCGGCGCGCTGCGATGCTCGGCGGGAACAGCCACTCGCTGGTCGCCGGGTTCGCCGCCAAACTCGGTGAGCTCGTCGGCCGACGGCGCAGCGACGACGGCACGGTGCTGCTGCACGTCCCGATCAGCGACCGCACCCCCGGAGACACCAGGGGCAACGCCGCCTACATCGTCAACGCGCACGTGGACCCCGCCGATGTCACCAAGGATCTGTCCGGCGCCCGTTCGGCGATCCGGACCGCGCTCGAGACCTATCGCCGGGAGCCCGACGAAACGCTGCAGTTACTGCCGCTGACCCCGTTCATCCCGCGGCGGGCGGTGGCGCGCGGCTCGCAGGTGGTGCTGAACCTGACCGATCTGCCGGTGTCCTGCTCGAATCTCGGCGACATCGACCCGCTGGTGTCCCGGATCGACGGCACCGCAGCCGAATACCTCATCCTGCGCGGCGTGGACCGCCGCGTGTCACGCGAGTTCCTGGAGAACCGCAACGGGTTGCTGACCGTCCTGGCCGGACGCGTCGACGACAAGATGTCCATCTCTGTCATCGCCTACCGACCCGACGGACCGAACGACAAGCCGCAGCTGCGGGAGTTGGTCGCCAAGGCACTCGCCGAGTTCGATCTCGTCGGCACGATCGCCTGACCGGCTGAAGTTGTTGCTGTGGTAGGAGGTTGATCGTTGGCGATTCAGACGCGCCCCGAACGCATACGGGTTCGGGCACTGGGCTCGGCAGCAGCAGCACCGGACTACCGGCTGTCGTACATCGACCAGGCCGGGTTCGACATGTTGCGGGCGACCGGACGCCATCAGCTGATGCAGGTGGTCTGGATCTATGAGCACGCAATCGACATGGACGGTTTGCGGCAGTTCCACCGCGATTTCGGCTACGGCCTGGCCGGCCGCAGGATCGAGCGGTCACGGCTGCCGTTCGGCCGCCATCGGTGGGTCTCCTGCCCGGGCCCGCAGACCGAACTGACCGTGGCAACCACCCCGCGTCCGCGCGCCGAGGTCGGTGACTGGGCCGATGAACAGGTGCATCTGCCGATCGATCCCGAGCACGGACCCGCCTGGCACATGTCGGTCCTGCCGATGACCGACGGCTCCACGGCCGTGAGTCTGGTGGCGTCGCACCACATCGGCGACGGCATCGGTGGCGTCCTGACATTGATGGAGGCCGTCGCCGGGACCCGGCGCCAGTTCGGGTTCCCGCCACCGCAGTCGCAGACGACGCGCCGCGCCATCGCCACCGACCTGCGCCAGACCGCCCGCGACCTGCCGGAACTGGGCCGCACCGCGGGCAAGGCCGTGAAACTGCTGCGCAGGCGCGGCCCCGAGCTGATCCGCTCCGCGCGCGCCGGTCAGAAGAGCGCGCCGCCGACGATGTCCACCGAACCGGTCTCGGTGCCCGCGGTGTCGGTGTTCGTCGACCTCGACGACTGGGACCGCTGCGCAACGGGTCTCGGCGGCAACAGCTACTCGCTGCTGGCCGGGTTCGGCGCGCGGCTGGGCGAGCGGATGAACCGAGCCAACGCCGACACCGGCGCCGTGAGATTGTCCATCGCGCTCAACGATCGCACCTCGTTGGACGATCCACGCGCGCTGGCAATGACTTTCGCCAGCGCCGAAGTCGACCCGCGGCAGTGCACAACCGATCTGACCGGGGTGCGCGCGACCCTCCGCCGGGCGATCGAGACCGCACGCACCACCACCGACGAGACACTGGAACTGCTGCCGCTGATCCCCCTGGTGCCCAAGCGGGCGCTGCAGGGGCTGGGTGGACTGTTCTTCGGGTCACCGGACGACCTTCCGGTCTACTGCTCGAATCTCGGCGACGTGGACCCCGCGGTGGCGCGAGCCGACGGCACGGACGCCGAGTACGTGGTGATGCGCGGCGTCGACCAGAACGTCACGCGGCGCGACATCGAGCAGATGGGTGGACAACTCGTCCTGGTCTCGGCCCGCGTCAACGGCAAGATCTCGATCGGCGTCGTCGCCTATCAGCTCGCAGCCGAGAACTCCAAACACCGGTTACGCGAACTTGCAGCACTGGCGCTCAAGGACTTCGGACTCGCCGGCGTGATCGATTAGGAAAGGTGACACCCCCATGACCCGCAGTTCTGTCATCGGTGTTCTGCGCGAGCGTGCGAGCCTGCAACCCGGCGACGTCGCATTCACGTTCATCGACTACGACGCCGACCCCGACGGTGTCGCACACAGCCTCACGTGGTCGCAGCTGAACCGGCGCGTGCAGAGTCTCGCCTACGAGATGCAGGCGCGCAGCGCGGTGGGCGACCGCGCGGTGATCCTCGCGCCGCAGGGCCTCGACTACGTCGTGGCGTTCCTCGCGTCGTTGCAGGCCGGGCGGATCGGCGTCCCGCTGTCGGTTCCGTTCCCCGGCGTCCACGACGAACGGGTCACCGCCGTCCTGCGCGACACCACACCATCGATCGTGCTGACCACCTCCGCGGTGTCCTCGACCATCGCCGAATACCTTGAGCCGCAGGACGGTCGGGACGCGCCGTGGGTCGCCGAGATGGACACCCTCGACCTCGACACCAGGCGTCGCCCGGTCAAGCGCGAACAGGCGCCGGAAACCGCCTACCTGCAGTACACGTCGGGTTCGACGCGGACCCCGGCCGGTGTCATGGTGTCGCAACGCAACCTGACCGCCAATTTCGAGCAGATCGTCGCAGGCTTCTTCCCCGACGGCATCGCGCCGTCGAACACCACCTCGATCTCCTGGCTGCCGCTCTACCACGACATGGGTCTGATGCTGGGACTGTGCGCACCCGTTCTCGGCGGCTGGCACACCGTGCTCATCAGCCCGTTCGCATTCCTGGCCAAACCGGCCCGGTGGATGCAGCTGCTGGCCTCGCACCCGGCCACGGTCACCGCCGCACCGAATTTCGCGTTCGATCTCGCGGCGCGCAAGACCTCGGATGCCGACCTGGCGGGGATGGACCTCGGCGACGTGCGCTGCGTGCTCAGCGGCAGTGAACGCGTGCACGAACCGACGCTGCGCCGGTTCGCCGACCGGTTCTCTGCGTTCCACCTCCACGAGCAGGCGCTGCGTCCCTCGTACGGCCTGGCCGAGGCGACGCTGTTCGTGGCGACGCGCGAACCCGGTCACCCGCCGAACGTCGCACGGTTCGCTGCCGAGGAACTGTCGGCGGGTCGTGCCGTGGCGTGCGACGACGAGGACGGCACGGCGCTGGTGAGTTACGGCATGCCGGGATCACCGTCGGTGCGCATCGTCGATCCGAACACCCGGGCCGAATGCCCGTCGGGCACGGTCGGCGAGATCTGGGTGTACGGCGAGAACGTCTGTGCCGGGTACTGGGAACAGTCCGAGCGCACCGAGACCACCTTCGGCGCAGCGATCGACAACCCGTCGGAGGGGACACCGACCGGACCGTGGCTGCGCACCGGCGACCTCGGATTCGTCTCCGACGGTGAACTGTTCATCGTCGGCCGGATCAAGGACGTCGTGATCATCCGCGGCCGCAACCACTATCCGGACGACATCGAGGCCACCGTCCAGGAGATCACCCGTGCGCGTGCCGCGGCGATCTCGGTGGAGAAGGACGACGCCGAGCAACTCGTGGTGATCGCCGAGGTCCGAGAGAACGCCGACGCGGACATGGCCGACCACCTGGCCAGCCTCGAAGGTGAAGTGATCGCGGCGGTTTCCCGCTCGCACGGCATCATCCCGGCGGATCTGGTACTGGTACGGCGGGGCGCGATCCCGATCACCACCAGCGGTAAGGTGCGCCGGGCGTCCTGCGTTGATCTGTACCGCGACGACGCGTTCGCCCGCCTGGTCAACGCGTAGCGCCGTGGGAACGAAAATGCCGGTTGTCGCGGCCATTCCGAACTACAACATGGGCGACAACCTCGACCGACTCCTTCCGCAGGTGCTGGCCCAGGGGTACGACGACGTGTACGTGCTCGACGACGCCTCGACCGACGACAGCGCCGAGGTGGTCCGCCGGTTCGGCAACGACGTGAAGTTCGTGCGCAGCCCCCGTAACCAGGGCGCGGGTGCCAACCGCAACCAGATCATCGACTGCGTCGACGACAGGACGCTGATCCACTTCGTCGACGCCGACATGGAGTTGCAGACCGACGAGATACCTGCGCGGGCGCGAGAAGTGTTCGCCCGCTACCAACATCGCAGTGTCGGCCTGATCGGGGGCCTGGTGTGCCGGCATGACGGCGTGCAGGAACCACACAACTACGGTGCGGTGTTCTCCGCGTGGGGTGGCATCACCTCGGGACTGCCGCTTCTGATCGACCGGTTGCGGGACACCCCGCGGTTGGCCGCTGCCGCGCAGCGATTTGCAGGCCCGCTCATGAGGGACTGGCCCAACATCCTGGCCACCCCCACACCGACGCCCGCGTACTGGCTGCACGAGGGCAACATGCTCGTCGACTCCGGCGTGCTGCGTTCACTGGGTGGCTACGACCCGGAGTTGCGCTGCCACGAGACGCAGGATCTGGCGATCCGGATGGAAAAGCGTGGCATCGGGCGACAATTCGACCCCGAGATCAAGGTGATCCACTTGCACATCGACGTGCGGGGAAAGAACCGGAACCGGTGGGCGAACCGGGCCGTGCGGCAGTTGATCCGCAAGCACGGTTTGATGCGCTGGCTCTGCGACCGCTGATCTCAGATCGTCGACACGCCACTGGCGAGCATCAGAACCCCGAACAACCCGAGGATGCCCGCGAGGATCGGTTTGCGGTTGCTGCCGATCCAGCCGTGCATCTTCGCCACGACGACCCTGGTTTTCGCCGGCGACGCCAGATAACCGATCAACGGGATCTCCGCGATCGCAAAAGCCACGAGCGAGAACACGATCGCGGCCGTCACCTGCGTGCCGATCGCGGCACCCGACGCGGCGATCGCGAGAATCGCAAAGCAGTACTCCAGCGGCGGGGTCGCCGAGAACAGGCCTGCGGCGAATGCCATGCCGACCGAGTTGCCCCATCTGCACGAGAACAGCGCGGGCCAGGACAACCGGGTCAACGCCGATGCTCTGGTCGCTGCGGGTGCGGTGGGCAGGGCCGCGGCAAAAGCCATGGCGGAAACCGGATCCCCCACCTCGGAAGTTGCGGGGATGAGCGTGCGGCGGCGGGCACGCACCGCGATGACCACCGCGACGGGTATCGCGAGCAGCCCCATGGCGATCTGAAGCGGTGGTATGGCCGGTGTTTCGGCGGCGGCGACGACGAAATCGGTCACCGGTCGCACCACCTGGGGCAGGAACATCAGCGCGACGACCGCGAGGCCGACGCCGGTCGCCATCAGGCCGAGCCAGTACGCCAACAGGTTGGCCACCGGCCGCTCACGTCCGATCAGCAGCAAGGTGATACCGATCCGCACCGGATCCACTGCCGACATAAGCGCGAGTACCAGGACTGCGCTCCACATATCACACCACGCTAACTCTTGGCGGCCGACGCCGCCGACTTGTCCGAACCAGCAGAGTTCTTGTCGGCCGCGCGGTGTGCCCCACCAGGTTTGGCCTGCCGATCCTGTCGGTCACTGCCGTCCGATGCCGCGTGCTTGGCCTTGGTGCCCGTGTTCCGAGGTGTTTTCTGAGTACCGGCGTCCGATTCTGCCGCGCGGTGTTTCGGCGTCGATTCCTTCTCCGAAGGCTTGGCGGTGACACCCGAGGAATGCCTGCCTGCCGACGTGCCGCCGTCGCTCGCGGCCTGCTCCGGATCCGGTGTCGCACCAGCGGTCTTGGTCACAGCCTTGTCCTCACTGCCGGTCGTGACGGTCGTGTCCGCCTGCTGTGTCTTCTGGGACGTCTTCTGGGGCGCCTTCAGGGATATTTTTTGGGGTGCCTTCTCGGGTGCCTTCTGGGGTGCCGGGTGCGCGGTGTCCGAGGAGGTTTCCGAATCCGTCTCGGATGTTGCGGCTTCGTCCGTTTCGGCGGTCTGCGGCTCGGATTCGACGGTCGACACCGCCCCCGCAAGCGTGGTCGCCACCTTGGTCGCGACCTTCTCGGTGGCCGTCTCGGTGGCCGCCTCAATTTGGTCTGTGACCGCCTCGGCCCGGGAATCCGTCTCCCGTGAGACCGATGTGGCCGGTGTGGCCGAATCCTCGTCCCCGGAAGAATCGAGGTCGGACGGGTCGAGCTCGGAGGGATCGAGGTAGTCCACGTCGGGACCGCCCACCCCGAACGGGCCGGGACGCTGCGTGCCGAACGGGCGGGTTCCGTTGACATCCTCGATTGCGTTGTCCCACCCGGTGGGTATCGCGACGAGGAAGTCGGCCGCGGTCTTCAGCGGGTCTTTCGCCGGAATCAGGGTCCACGGCTTGGGTTCTCCCGGACTCGACGTACGGTCGTAGCCGGCCTCGACGAGAACCCGAAGCGGCGCATCGAGCACGTCGGCCAGGAACGACCCGACCACCGGGGTCTGCGACAGTTCGTACAGCAGGGGCAGCGTGTCGGCGGGGATCATCAGGTATCTGGTGTCGCCGTACTGACCCTGATCGATGATGCCGGGCTCGTCGAGACTGTGGTCGGCGTAGTGCGGATGCAGCAACCGCTGTCCCGCACTGGCGTTGGCGACGGCCAGCAGATTGGCCGGGTTGATCGGTTGATCCGCCCAGCCGTCGTACTGGTAGGCGATGTCGATCGTCGAATACTGGGTGTTGGTCGGGGTCGAACCGTTGAACGTCGCTCCGCCGTAGGGAAGCCCGAGCGGAATGGTGAACCCCTGCGGGCCGCGGGCCAGGAATCCGCCGTTGGGCCGGTTCCCGTTGGCGGTGAGGATGAACGACACGTCCGGTCCCTCGCCGAACGGGTACTTCTCCGCCAGCCGGATCTTTTCGAGTGTGGCGATCGCCGAGCTCTGCGAGTAGCCGAACACCACCAGATCGTCGCCGGGTGCGGGCCGGTCGGACCCGAGGTCCTCGTTGATGTCACACGCGTCGCCCGACTCGATGCAGGTGTCGAGTTTCTCCAGGCCCGCCGCGACCGATTTGTCGAACGTCAACGTGTGGTCAGACGGGTGGCCGGAATTGAACTCGGCCGGTGTGATGACCGCGACGGCGTTGTAGGGTCCGCCGGGAATACCGGTCTCGGGACGCGCCGCCGACGGGGTGACGAAGTTGGCCACCGCCTTGGCGGTGTAGTCCCGGATGAACGGCAGCCCGTCCTGATCGGTGCTGAGGGGATCACCCGACCCGCCCATGATCAACACCGTCGTCCTCGCTGCGGCCGCCGCGACGGAGACGACCGTCGAAACAAGACCGACCGCAATGACACCCAGGACAGCGATGAGTGTCATGCGAACATCGCGCATCACAACGCGCATCGAGAACTCCCTCCCGCGTTACCGAGATGATGGGGTGGGCGAAACTGCGCGGCGCTGCGGTCGCGGCGCACCGACACGGCAGCGGTCCGCATCAGTTCGCGGGGCCCGAAAAGGGGTCGTGAAGGCCGGCATCGCGAGGAACTCTACCGGGGAAAATCGTTGATCACGAATCGGTGACGGGCCAAAAAAACCGGCCTTCCGGTGCGATACGGGAACGTGCGGACCCGGCAAACCACAACGGTTTTGCCGCACCGCGATGATCATGGAACAGACAGACCCAAATCGGTCCGCAGGATACCGTAATCGGCGTGCAACCGGGTACGCAGCTCGTCGACCGCGGCGCCGGTGCCTGCGCGGATCGCCACGGCATCGTCCAGCGCGGCCAGCACCCGCTCCACCACGGCAGACGCGGTCAGCTCGTCGGTTCGGATCAACGATCGCTCGTCGCCGATCGACATCGCGAAATCCCGGCATTTCGGCTGATATTCCAACGAGATCACCGGCGTCTCGGACAACGCCGCCAGAATGCCTGCGTGCAAACGGCTCACGATTACCGCCGAGCAACGAGCAAGCTCGGCCGCGGCCGCACCGGCATCCACCGGGGTCACGATCCGCGCTCCCGTTCCTGCCAATGCCTGCTCGGTCCAGCGCCGATCCGAGCCGTTCATCAAGATCCCGACGAACCGGTACCCGCGCGTCGACAGATCCCGTACCGCCAATGAGATCTGGTGCGCCACACCCGCCGGGTCGTGCCCCCACAGATCGTCACCGAATCCGAGGTTCACCCCGATCAGTCCGTCCTGCGGCGCTTCGTCCGGTCGAGCCAACGACAGGGCCGGATCCCCGGCGACCGTCACGTCGAGCCCGGCATCGGCCAGCAACTCCGCACTTCGCGGTCCCCGCACCGAGACCACCCGAAACCGGGACAACAGCGGAATCCAGCGCTTCAGCTCATCAGGCCCCGACCCACTGCGGCGCCCTTCGAAAACCGGGTCCTCGACACCGACACCGATGGCGTAACTGCCCTGTGCGACCGTCAGTTTCATGCCCCGGCCGGACAACCTGCGCCAGTGCCGCCTGCCGATCAGCGTGCCGCCGCCGATGACCTGGGCGCTGCGTCGCAAGGTTCGGTTCACCCCGGTGACCGTCGCACGGACCCGCTCACCCGGCAGCACCGGAAGGTCCACGAAACCGGCACCGGGCAATTGCGCACGCACCGCGTCGTAAATGGCGTCGTCACCGAGATTGCCTCTGCCGTGCCAGCCCAGGTAACCCACTGTCGGGGTCGACGACGTCGCGGCCGCACTACGATCCGCTGCCCGGTTCAGGCTCATGAGAGGTACTTCCTGGAATTTCGGTGTGATTGTGTCCCGGTGATTGTGTCCTGCCGGCCGTCGCACTCGGGACGCGCACGCCAAGGGAGGTTCAACCGTACCCCGTGACCTGTCGGTAGGCACACTTCGGCATACTGGTGAGATCTGGTGAGATACGGAAGCCACCCGGACAGGCTCCAAAAACAACAGCGGCGGCGCGCGGTTCGGTTCCGGTCAGCCCGCATCAGACCACAGCGATGCAACAGGCATCGGAATTTCACAGGTTCGAGGAGTTTCAGCAAATGTTGAGAGCGCTTGGCGCGCTGCGTCGAAAGACCGATTACCGGCGGTGGGCCGAACCTCGCAACATTTACGCCTCGTGGGAGAGCCGCTCGCGGCGCGCCGCGGAGCTGATCCCGAACGGCAGCCGGGTGATCGAATTCGGCGCCGCGAAACGGGTGCTGGAACGCCATCTCGATCCGTCGTGCACGTATGTGCCGTCCGATATCGTCGACCGTGGCCCCGGCACGATCGTCGCCGATCTGAATGACCGCCCGCTGCCGGATTTCGAGCCGGGCACATATGACGTCGCGGTGTTCATGGGTGTGCTGGAGTACATCGAGGAACTTCCGACGCTGGTGGACTGGCTGGCCGAGCGGTTCCCGACGTGCGTGGCGTCCTATGCGTGCGCACCCGCGAACGCCCACGCGCTGCGGGCCGCGCGGGAGAAGGTGATGCGTCTGCAGCACGGTTGGATGAACAGCTACACCGACGGTGAACTGCGGTCGTTGTTCACCGATCGCGGCTATGTCTGCCGACACGAAGAAAGCTGGGAAAACCAACGCATGTTTGTGTTTTCGCAGCTTCCTTCGTCGAGCTGAGCCGGCTGGCCGGCTACCTCATTTGACCTCGACGAGTCCCAGGCGCCGGTTACGGCGGAATTCCACGGCGCCTGCCACCGAGTCCGAGCGGGCGACATCCAGCCAGGCCTCGTGCATGCCCTGGCCGTAGGTGATGTCGTCGAACAACACCAGACCACCCGGTGCCATCAGCGGCCGGAGAATGTCCCATTGCTGCATGACGAAGTCGTAGGTGTGGATGCCGTCGACGAAAGCCAGATCGATGGGGCCAGGAACGACGTCTTTCACATGCGTCTCAAATGCCCCACGCGTCAACGTGAATCGCTGCGTCACCTGGGCGATGGACTGCTCGGCGACATCCGCCCAGTTGTCGTTGATCTCGAAGCTGTAGAGATGTCCGGACTGATTCGCCTCAAGACCAGCGCCGAAGAACATGCCTGACACGCCGAAACCGGCACCGAACTCGATGACCGTCGCGGGCTTGCGCTGCATCACCAGCCACGCATAGATGTCACCCTGGAACGACGGCGAACTCACTTCGCGCGGAGTGAATTTCGCATCGGGAAGGTCGTACTCGTCGGCCACCTGCTGGGCCCCGAGACGTTTGTGATTGGCGGCCAGAATGGCCTCGATCCGGTCCCGCTGGGGTGCCGGTGGAAACCGTCCGGGCAGGTCGGCGATCCAACCCCCGTAAGTAATCCATTTCAAAGAAATCAATTTCAACGTGCGCGTCAGCATTGACACAGTCTAGCCAAGTCCCACGGCGGTTCCACCTCGGTACGAAACGGCGGCAGGCAACTCAAGATCAACCGCCACACCGAAATTCACATCGCCGGGGAATTCGTTTTCCGTGCTCGATGCGTGCGTACTTTTTCTTCCAGGAGGTCGGCCGCCGCCGTGACACTCTCGGCGGGTCCGGTCATCTTCCCTGCGACGTCTTGTGCCCGCCGCGCGGCCCGCGGCGTCAGTACCGAGCGCAGCCCGGCCAGCAGCGAGTCCGGCGTGACCTTCGAAAAGCGTTGTGCGGTACCGACTTGCAGACGCCGGACCGCTGCCGCCCAGACCGGCTGATCGGCGCCGACCCACAGGATCAGCGTCGGCCTGGCAGCGCGCAGACCCGCCGCGGTGGTGCCCGCGCCGCCGTGGTGCACGACCGCGCGGCACAGCGGGAAGACATTGGCGTGATTCACCGCGCCGACCACCTTGACGTGGTCGGATTCCGGGATCGTGTCGAGGTCCCAGGCACCGGAGCTGATCAGGGCACGCTCCCCCAGCTGCGCGCACGCCGATGCGATCATCGTCACGGCCTGCGCCGGCGACTGCACCGGCATGCTGCCGAACCCGAAGTAGATCGGCGGCTTTCCACTTGTGGCCCAGGCTGTCACGTCGTCGTCGGTTCCGGTGGGAAGCTCGAGCGTCAGCGCCCCGACGAACGGACGGGTTCCCCGCCACTGCTCACGCAGGCCTGGAAAGAACACCTCGTCATACGCCTGGATCTCCAGCGCACCGCCGGACACGATGCGTCGCACCGAACTGGATCTGGCAGGCGAGAGCCCCAATTCGCGCCGCTGCGCATCCTCGGCGCCCTTGAGCAGCCGCCAGTAACCCCACTCCACCACCGCCCACATCGGCTCCACCAGACGCTGCGGAACCGGGACGGGGAGAACGTGGCTATTGGCGCGGTGCGGGAAGAAATGCAGTGCTGCCAGCGGAATGTGTCGACTTTCGGCAACGTTGGCAACAACTTCCTGGTATGTGGTGCCGGTCAGCAGCAGGTCGGCACCGTCGGCCAGGCCGGTGACGGTGGCATTCATCTCCGACCACCCCGCCACCATGTATTCGCGGCCTTCGCGGATGGCCCGAAACGGATCGCGGATCTTCCAGAAATCACGGAATGCGTCGGCGTCGAGTTGCTGCTGCGAATCGACGCCGTAGGACTCGGCGGACAGGCCACAGTTCTCCACGAACGGAACCAGGTTGGGCGGGACAGCCATCCGCACCTCATGGCCACGGCGGCACAGTTCCAGCGCCACCGCGGCGCTCGGTTCGATGTCGCCACGGGTGCCGTGGGTTGCCACTACAAATCTCATCGTCATCCCGGAATGCTCGGCAGGCGACCGATCGGTGTGTGTGCCTGCCCGGACACCAGCACGCTATAAGGGACGGGCACATCCGACAAACCAGAACGTTCACGCAGATGAGAAGGTCTCGGCACGTGTAGCATGACGGGGATGTTCCGGCGCTTCGTGCCGCGAAATTGGTTGTCGCGGGTAGGATTCTCCGGTCTTGGGAGATTCATAGTTCGCCATCCCCTCGTTGTCATCGCCACCTGGCTGGCGGTCGCGGGTGTGTTGCTGGCGGCTGTCCCTTCGCTGCCCACAGTCGCCGAACGCAATCCCCCCGGTTTTCTCCCCGCCGATTCCGAGGTGTTCGCCGCCGGCAACGATATGCAGAAGGCGTTCAACGAGACTGGCGGGGGAAATGTCGCGATCGCCATCCTCAGCAACGAAAACGGATTGACGACCGCCGACGAGGACACCTACCGCGCGCTCGTCGAGAAGCTGCGCGCCGACACCACCAATGTGCTGTCGACGCAGGACTTCGTGAGCATCCCCGAACTGCGTCAGGTGATGACCAGCGAGGACAACAAGGCCTGGCAACTGCCGATCAGCGCGGCCGGAACCATGGGTACCGCCGACGGCCAGACCGCCTACCGGCACATCGTCGACACGGTCAAGCAGTCAACCGCCAACACGACGCTGTCGGCGGAGGTGATCGGACCGGCCGCGACGTTCGAAGACGTCGTCAAGATCGGCGAACGCGATCAACACATCATCGAGATCGCCACCGTGCTGATCGTGCTGACGATCTTGATCATCGTCTACCGCAACATCGTTGCGATGCTGCTTCCGCTGTTGATGATGGGCGGCGCACTGGTGGTCGCCGAGCAGGCGGTCGCCGGACTCGGCGCGATCCATCTGATCGGCCTGGGCCCCCAGACCCTCATGCTGATGACCGCCATGATGATGGGCGCGGGCACCGACTACGCCATCTTTTTGTTCAGCCGATATCACGAGTGCGTGCGCTCCGGGCTCAGCTCCGACGACGCCGTCGTCGCCGCCCTCGATTCGATCGGCAAGGTGATCGCCGGATCGGCGGGCACGGTCGCGATCACCTTCCTCGGGTTGGCGTTCACGGATCTCGGCGTCTTCTCCACGGTCGGACCCGCACTGTCGGTCACCATCGCGTTCGGATTCGTCGCGTCGGTGACATTGCTGCCCGCGATGGTCGTGCTCGTCGGTCGCCGCGGCTGGGTCAAACCCCGCAAGGATCTGACCGGCAGGATCTGGCGACGCTCCGGCGTGCACATCGTGCGCAAGCCCGTCATCCACCTCGTCGCGAGCCTCGCCGTACTACTGGCGCTGGCCGGGTGCGCACTGCTGGTGAACTTCAACTACGACGACCGCAAGAACCTGCCCGACGATGCGCACAGCAACATGGGCTACGCCGCGCTCGACAAACACTTCCCGGTCAGCAGCACCGTCCAGCAGTTCATCCTGATCCAGTCGCCACAGGATCTGCGCAGCCCCAAGGCGCTGGCCGACATGGAACAGATGGCGCAACGCGTGAGCCAACTGCCCAACATCGAGATGGTGCGCGGCGTCACCCGGCCGACCGGCGAGATGCTGCATGAAGCCAGGGCCACATGGCAGGCCGGCGAGGTGGGCGGCAAGCTCAACGAGGCGTCCAATCTGATCGACACCAACGACTCGAACCTGTCGGCGTTGAGCGGCGGCGCACACCAACTCGCCGATGTGCTCGGACAGATCAGCTCACAGGTCACCAATGCGCTCGTGACGGTGCGACCACTGGCAAGCGCGCTGGCCGACATGCAGACCAAGTACGGCGGCGAAAAGACCCTCGACCAGATCGACCAGACCGCCGAACTGGCCGCCAACATGCGGTCGCTGGGCAAGGCGATGGGCGTCAACCTCGCCCGCGTCACCGATGTGTACAACTGGGCCTCGCCCGTCGTCAGGGCCCTCAACGTCAGCCCCGAGTGCAATCTCGATCCGGCCTGCGGCGCGGCGCGGTCGGACCTGCAGCGCATCGTCGACGCGAAGGACAACGGCAACCTCGACAAGATCGCCGAACTCGGGCGCCAACTGGAGTCCACCGAGGGCGACGAGACGCTCGACGAGGCGGTCAACGGCCTGCAGCAGAGCATCAAGGAGGCCACCTCGGCCGCGCGTGAACTGGGCCTGGAAGATGCAGGCAGCATCAAGCGCCAACTCGACCAGTTGGAGCAGGGCGCCAACCTGCTCGCCGACTCCAGCCACCAACTCGCCCAGGGTGTCCAGCTCCTCGTCGACCAGACCAGGAACATGGGACAGGGCCTCAACCAGGCCTCGCAGTTCCTGCTGGCGATGAAGCGCGACGCGTCGGATCCGCAGATGTCGGGCTTCTACATTCCGCCGCAGATCCTCACCCAGGAGGAATTCAACAAGGCTGCAGCACTTTTCGTCTCCCCCGACGGTCATTCCGTCCGGTATCTGGTCCAGACCGCGCTCGACCCGTTCGGCACCGATGCCATGGATCAGGTCGAGGACATCGTCAAGACCGCCGAAAGTGCCCGCCCCAACACCACTTTGGCCGACGCGAAGATCTCCCTGGTGGGCTTCTCGTCCATCCAGAACGAGGTGCGCACCTACTACGACGGCGACATCCGCTTCATCGTCACGGTCACGCTGATCGTCGTGTTCCTGATCCTGGCCGCATTGTTGCGCTCGATCGTCGCACCGATCTATCTCGTTCTCTCCGTTGTCCTTTCCTACATGTCCGCACTGGGCATCGGGGTGGTCTTCTTCCAGTTCATCCTCGGCAAGGAGATCGTCTGGACGGTACCGGGCATGGCGTTTCTGGTGCTGGTCGCCGTCGGCGCCGACTACAACCTGCTGCTCATCTCCCGAATACGCGACGAGGCCGTCCACGGCATGCGCACCGCGGTGATCCGCACGATCGGCGCCACCGGCGGCGTCATCACCTCGGCCGGGCTGATCTTCGCGGCGTCGATGTTCGGCATGACGTTCAGCAGCCTGCTGGCCGCGGTGCAGATCGGCTTCATCATCGGCGTCGGCCTGCTGCTGGACACGTTCCTGGTGCGCACCATCACCGTGCCCGCCGCGGCCGTGCTGATCGGCAAGCTCAGTTGGTGGCCGACGAAACCCCCTGCCGCCCAACCGCGCACAGCGCGCGACTCCGAAGAAACTCCCACCGAGCCTGCGGTGCTACCCGCAGGCCAGGCGTGAATCAATTCGCCGCCGACTCCTTGGCCGAGCGCCGTCGGATCCGCGGGGACAGCTGCACGACCTCGGGTACCACGGTCGGGTTGTCGAAGGCCGTCGTCACCAACGACACCAGGGTGTTGGCCACATCGTCCAGGGCCGACATCCTGGCCGGCAGCGCCCCCTGCTCCACCCACAGCTTGAGCAACTGGTCCAGCAGGTCGCGGTCGGCGCCGCGCAGGATCTCGGTGTCCTCGGTCGGGCCGACACCCACCCGGATGAGCGACAACTCCGGATGCTCGCTGCGCCACGAATGCAGGATCTCGTCGAGCGCGGCCTTGCTGGCGCTGTAGGCCGCGACACCCGCGCGCGGACGGCCCACGTCGTGACTGGACGCGACGAGCACGACCCCGTTCTCGGACAGCCGGGGCACCGCGGCCCGCAGCACACTGTTGGCGCCGATCGTGTTCACGTTGAACGCGTGCAGCCAGGTGGCGATGTCGGTGTCCTCGATGTAGGCGAACGGGATCACCGTGCTGGTGAACACCACGGCGTCGAGGCCACCGAGGGCGTCGGCCGCCTCGTCGACCACCCGCGTGATCGCCGCGGAGTCCTCGACGTCGAGTTCGAAGGCGAATCCCCCGATCTTCTCGGCGAGCGCGTCCAGCAATTCGATCCGCCGTGCCGCCACCGCGACCTTGACGCCGCGCTCGGCGGCACTCTCGGCGACGGCGTGTCCGATGCCCGAGGAGGCACCGACGACGAGGAGACGCAGGCCGGCCGCATCGGGTCGTTGGCTGCTCATTCTTGCCTTACCTACTTCCGTGCTCGTTTCGAGTGCGTGTTTTAGGTCACCCTTCGCTTCGGAGGACAGTACCGAACCCGATGAGTTTCCGGCGCGCGGTGGGTCTGTACAGAACAGCCGAAAACGGCGAAGAGAACACTCCCAGCACCAGGAGATCCGATGACGACAGCGACACCTCCCGTGGTCGACCCCGACACCTGGCGCGCCGCGCTCGCCGACCTGCGTCGCCGCGAGAAGGCCGCCACCAGGGAACTCGACGCGATCGCCGCGGCGCGACGGCGCCTGCCCATGGTCGAGATGCCCGAATACACCCTGATCGGCGCCGACGGCCCCGTGCGCCTTGCCGACGTCTTCGCGGGCCGGTCACAGCTCATCACCTACCACCACATGTGGACCGACGGTGCCGAATGGCAGTGCGGTGGCTGCACGGGTTTCACCTCGCAGTTCACCCGGCTGGACTTCCTCGACAACTACGACGCGCGGTTCGTCGTCGTCACCAACGGACCCATCGGCGAGGCGCTGCGGTACCGCGCCAAGGTCGGGAACAAGATGCAGTGGTACTCGTCGTCGCAGAGTGCCTTCGGGGCCGATGTCGACGCCGCCCCGGGCGACGGGTTCGCCGTCAATGTGTTCCTGCGGGTCGCCCATCCGTCCGGGGACAAGGTGTACCGCACATGGCACACCAACGGCCGCGGGACCGAACAACTGAGCCACACGTTCGCACTCATCGACCTGCTGCCGTACGGCCGTCAGGAGCAGTGGCAGGACTCCCCGGAGGGCTGGCCGAAGCGACCCACGTACTCGGGTTGGCTCGACAGTCCCGACATCGCCCGCCTCTACGGAGAGAAGGTCCAGGCATGAACGCCCCGAAGCGCTACGTCGTCAGCCGTCGGATCGCCGCGGCACCAAGCGACGTGTTCCGCATCCTGTCCGACCCGGCCCGCCACAAGGACACCGAACCGGGCGACTGGGTACGCGACGCGATCGATCCGGAACCCATCACCGGCACCGGACAGATGTTCGCGATCAACATGTTCCTCGAACAGGCCGGCGGCCACTACGTCATGCACAACCTCGTCACCGAGTTCGCCGCGAACCGCACGATCGCGTGGCTGCCCGGCCAACTCGACGACGCAGGTAACCACAACCCGGGCGGCTGGTTCTGGCGCTACGACCTTCGACCGGACGGGGACGCCACCGAGGTGACACTGACCTACGACTGGACGGACACACCGCAGAGCTTCGCCGACCAGATCGGCGGCATGCCACCGTTTCCCGAGCAGTTCATCGCCGAATCACTGGCCACACTGGACCACTCGGTCCGGTAAGGCTCAGGTGCTGGCGTTACCCGCGCGCCACTGCTCCCACGGGATGTTCCAGTCGCCGAGGCCTTCGGTGCCGGGAAGGATCGCGCCGACGGTGTTGCGCACCTCGACGATGTCGCCGCGCTTGGTGTTCTCGTAGAACCACCGTGCGTTGGCGGTGCTGACGTTGAGGCAGCCGTGGCTGACGTTGCTGTAGCCCTGGCTGCCCACCGACCACGGTGCGCCGTGGACGTAGATGCCGCTGTAGGACATCTGGGTGGCGTAGTCCACCTCGGTGCGATACCCGTTGGGGGAGTTGACCGGCACGCCGTAGGTCGAGGAATCCATCACCAGGTGCTGGTAACGGTCACCGATGATGTAGACGCCGTTGTTGGTGGGCGTGCTGTTCTTGCCCATCGAGATCGGCATGGTCTTGATGACCTCGCCGTTGCGCCGCACCGTGAGCGTCTTGGTGTCGTCGTCGGCGACCGCGATGACCTGGTCACCGATCTTGAAGTGCGTCTCGACGTTGCCCTGACCGAACAGCCCGTCGCCCAGTTCGACACCGTAGGTGTTCACCGAGACATCCACCGTGGTACCGGGTTTCCAGTATTCGGCGGGCCGCCACCGCACCTCGCGGTTGTTGAGCCAGTAGAAGGCACCTTCCACGTGCGGCGTGGTCTTGACCGTGATCGCCCGCTGCGCCGCCACACGGTCGGTGATGTTCTCGTCGAAGCGGATCGCGATCGGTTGGCCAACCCCGACGACCTCGCCGTTGTTCGGCAACACGTACGGCATCGTGAGGTTTTCCGGCGAGTGCGTCTCGAACTGGATCCGGCGGTTCGTCACCCCGCCGAGGCCGAGGGACTGCGCGACGAGCGTGTACTGCTCGTTGTAGTCCAGCGGGTCGGTGGTCGACCACGTCAACCCATCCGGGCTGAGGGCACCCGCGACCGGCGACCCGCTCTCGTCGGTCATGCTGACCGCGCCGAGTACACCGTTCTCGGCCGTGACCGTCACGGGCGCCTCGACCGTCACGCCGACCGCGCCGTCGGTCACCGAGGCGTTGACCCTCGGGACCAGAAGATCGCCGAACGGTGTGCCCTTGTCGGCGATCACCGGCGGCGGCCCGTCCTGTTCGTCCTTACCGCAGGCCATGAGACCGAACAGCAATGCGGGCACCATGGCGACAACCGCCGACCGGAAAAAACTCCGGCGCGGACGGATCACCGTCGTTACCTGCCCCATCACGCTCCACCCCTCGCCTACGGCTGTGACCGATCAGTTGTCGGTACAAGTCTAAGGGCAACTTTCCCCCGGCCCCCGATCTGCACACGCACATGCGCTCTGGCCTGCGGATTTCACGCTTGGGCCGGTGTGCTGTTATTGTCTTCACCGCGCGCCGTTAGCTCAGTTGGTAGAGCAGCTGACTCTTAATCAGCGGGTCCGGGGTTCGAAACCCTGACGGCGCACCAGATATCGCGAAAGGGCGGGCCAACCGGCCCGCCCTTTCGCGTTGCTCGGCCGGCTCAGCCGACGTGATATCGGTCCGAGACGCTCTGCTCCGCCTCCTCCAGCAGCATCTCCACCGCGCCCGCGAGGTGGGCCGCGGCCAGGCCGCTGTCGCGGTACTGCTCGCTCTTGAAGCGGTCGAGCTCCCGACGCAGATCCCCCAGTGTTTCGTCGCTCACATGTGCCATGAGACCTCCCGAATCGTGCCGGGGATTCCGCTGACGCTTTGCGGCGAGCACACACCGGCAAACACCGGCGTCAATTCATCCGCTTGATCCGGCGGCGCGACGGCGGCAAATCCGAGGATAATTTGCCGCACGATACGTCCCCCCTGTTCACACGATTCAATCGTGTTGCAACTGCGCTTGATTCGTCGATCCGCTTCCCCGACCCGGACCCGACTTCGACCTTAGCTACACAACCATGAGGTAGCAACCGTTCGGCGGTAAAGGGCCGATCACCGACGCCTTGGTCACGTGCGGGCGATCGTGGCGCGGTTCGCGGGACGTCATCGGAAAAGCGCTGCGCATCAGTGCGAAACGGCGTTGCTGCCGCGACCCCTGCCGCCCGGTGCGTGCGGCTCTCCAATTTCCGACTGCCGGGTGGGCAATGGCTGGCAAACACCGCGCCGAACGTTGACGCCGCGGCGGACGGTCACCATCGGTGCGCCCGCCGTCGGCTACCGGATACCGGAAGGCGTTCGCCGCGCATTAGCTGGGCGCACCGGAAGCCGGCGAAATCAAGATCATCCGCGGCGGCGGCGTCCGTCGGCCCGCGGAATCCGTTGGCTTTGCCCGAGTTCGGCACGCTTTTCGGTGGCACTTTGCTGCCGAGGGTGCTGAAAATGTGCTGCTATCAAGATCAACTATCGGAATATTTTACGGTTTGGCGCTATTCTGACGCTTGCGAAAGTTACTGACGAGTTTGCATATAACTGACTTAGCCTGGTCAGACGCCAGATATGCTGCTATCCTCAAGTTAGCTGATTGACAACGTCGGAACGCATGTGGCGTGAATGCCAGAATTCGAGGTATTAGCTGATGGCCATGGCAGGTGACCAACTCCCGACGGCGTCGACCACCTCACCGTTCGTTGCTGCCGATCAGCCGGTCATGGTCTACAGCTGCAACCGCCTCGGACGTGTCGCCAATCCCCCCAGTTTCTCGCTGTCCGGCTGGCTGCGGACCGGCCGTCGGCGCTGACGCCGCGACGTATCCACCACACCGCCGAAGAAAAACAGCCCGCCGGTGAAACCGGCGGGCTAACTGCGGAGTGCGGCGATCAGCGGCGCTTGATCCGGCGTACGACCACGATCACCACGATCGCGCCCACACCGGCCAGTGACGCCGTCACCGCGGGTTTCCTGATGAATCCGATGACTGCGGCCCTGACGTCGTCGGCGAGCCGCTGCGGATTGGCACGTTCGGCCAGCGAATCAACAGTCAACGCCAACCGATCGCGGGCCTCGTCGATCTCCCGCTTGATGGTCTCCGGATCGCGGTTCGCCACCATTTGCTCCTCTAAGCCGGTCCCTGTCGTGGTGTCCTGCCGCACTACCCTAGATCAGCCGGCACCGTTCGATCGGTACCGCCCGATGAGAAGGGATCTTGTGCATGCCGCCAACACCCCGTCTACAGGCAGGTGACGCCGCACCCGCGTTCAGTCTGCCGGATGCCGACGGCAACACCGTCAGCCTCGCCGATTACCGGGGCCGAAAGGTGATCGTCTACTTCTACCCGGCGGCCTCCACGCCCGGCTGCACCAAGCAGGCCTGCGACTTCCGCGACAACCTTGCCGAACTCAACGGCGCGGGCATCGACGTCGTCGGGATCTCCCCCGACAAGCCGGAGAAGCTCGCCAAGTTCCGCGACAAGGAGGGCCTGACGTTCCCGCTGCTGTCGGATCCCGATCGCGAGGTGCTGACGGCCTGGGGTGCGTACGGCGAAAAGACGATGTACGGCAAGACCGTTCAGGGCGTCATCCGGTCCACCTTCCTGGTCGACGAGGACGGCAAGATCGACGTCGCGCAGTACAACGTCCGCGCCACCGGCCACGTCGCCAAGCTGCGCCGCGATCTGTCGGTCTGACCGGTCCGCCGGTCAGCGGCCGAGCGCGTCCAGCAGCAGAGCCTCTGCGGTCGCGGCCTTTTCGAAGACCCCAAGGTGCAGGCTCTCGTTGATGCTGTGGGCCTGGGTGCCGGGATCCTCCACACCGGTCACCAGGATCGTCGCGTCCGGGAACGCCGCGGCGAACTCGGCGATGAACGGGATCGATCCACCCATGCCCATGTCGACCGGTTCGTGTCCCCAGGCCGCGCTGAACGCCGCGCGCGCGGCGTCGTACACCGGTCCGCTCGCGTCGATCGCATAGGGCTGGCCGATGTCACCCGGCGTGACGGTGACTTTCGCGCCCCAGGGCGTGTGCGCCTCGAGGTGGCGGGTCAGCGCCTCCAGGTGGGCGCGCGCGTCGCCGCCAGGGGCCACCCGCATGCTGATCTTGGCGCGTGCCCGCGGAATCAGGGTGTTCGAGGACCGGTCGATCGGCGTGGTGTCGATGCCGATGACGGTCACCGCGGGTTTGGCCCACATGCGTTGCACCACTGAGCCGGAACCGATCTCGGACACCCCGTCGAGGAGCCCGGACTCCTGCCTGACCCAGTCCGCGCCGCGGTCCACGTCGGCGGCGGTCGTCTCGTGCAGGCCCTCGATCGCGACGTTGCCCTCGTCGTCGTGCAGGCTCGCCAACAGCCGCACCAGGACGCTCAGCGCATCGGGGACGACGCCGCCCCACAGACCCGAATGCAGGCCGTGGTCGAGCGTGGCCACCTCCACCACACAGTCGGCCAGACCGCGCAGCGACACGGTGAGCGCGGGCTGCTCGGTGCTCCAGTTGTCCGAGTCGGCGATCACGATGACATCGGCGGCCAGCGCGTCTCGGTGCGCCGCGAGCAGTGCGCCCAGTGACGGCGAACCGGACTCCTCCTCACCCTCGACGAACACCGTGACACCGACCGGCGGTTTGCCGTCGAACGCCCGCACGGCGGCGAGATGGGTTGCGATGCCTGCCTTGTCGTCGGCAGTACCCCTGCCGTAGAGCCTGCCGTCCCGTTCGGTCGGCTCGAACGGCGGTGAATCCCATTGCGCGGGATCACCTTCGGGCTGCACGTCATGGTGGGCGTAGAGCAGCACCGTCGGCGCTCCCGGCGGTGCGGGGTGATGCGCGATGACCGCTGGGGCACCGCCCTCGCTCACGATGCGGACCTGCGCGAACCCGGCTTCGGTGAGCAGCTTCGCGACCGCTTCGGCGCTGCGGGCCACCTCATCACGGCGGGCCGGATCGGCCCACACCGATTGGATGCGAACCAGATCCTCCAGATCGGCCCGCACCGAAGGCAACACCTCTTTGACCCGCGCGACGACATCACTCATACGTCGAGCCTAATCGCACCGTCGAACGCCACGAGCGTGCACCGAATGCTGCCCGCGCACGGCGTGTCCGGCAGCAGCCACGCACGCTCGCGGTGCTACAGAAGTGCAACAGGGACGGCTAGGGCTCTTCGATGATGGCGACCGCGGCGGCGGTCTGATCCTCGTGGGTGAGCGACACGTGGATCGTCACGCTCTCCAGGTGCTTGGCGATCTCGCCGGACAACCGCACCTTGGGCCTGCCCCACATATCGGTCACCACCTCGATGTCGCGGTGGATCCCCTCGGGCAGGGCGGGCCGCTTGGAGAACCGAGAGCTCGACCAGGCCTTGATCACGGCCTCCTTGGCGGCCCACCGGGCCGCCAGGTGCCGGGCCGCCGACGAACTCTTGTCCGCGGCGTCCCGGCGCTCACCTGGCGTGAACGTCTCGGCGAAGACGGTTCCCGGCCGGTCGACCTGCTCGGCGAAATCCGGGATGGACACCAGATCGATACCGACTCCGACTATCGCCATAGAAGGGAACCTAGCCCAGTCTCTCCGGAAAGAGTCACTCCGCTCCCCTCGACACGGTCACCAGACGTACAGATCGTTCTCGCCGAGGCGCGCATCCGTGTTGAGCAACATGGCCGCCTCCTGGCGCTTCTCCGGCACGTCGTGATCGAACCGTCGGTCGGCAGGCTTCTCGTACATCGGCCGCCCGCCTGCGATCGCACTGACCAGGCGTCGCTGACCGGCGAGCATGCGCTGCTCGGCCCGCTTGCGGTAGTCCTCGCGCTCGGACGGATCCAGTGCGGCGATGAACGCCTCCGGGTGCACCAGGGCCACCAGACCCGACACGTGCCCGAACCCGAGGCTGGTCACCACACCGGCCTTGAGCGGGAACTTGCCGCGCAGGTTCAGCGGCTCGCGCACCCACACGAAGTGACCCGAGGTGGCCAGCTCGTCGTCGACGCAGTCCAGGCTGCGGTTCGGCGGGATGACCCCGTCGCGCAGGATCTGGCACAGGCCCATCATCTGGAAGACCGCGGCGCCGCCCTTGGCGTGGCCGGTCAGGCTCTTCTGGCTGACGATGAACAGCGGGTTGCCCGGCGCCCGACCCATCGAGTCGGCGATCCGCTCGTGCAACTCGGTCTCGTTGGGATCGTTGGCCAACGTCGAGGTGTCGTGCTTGGAGATCACCGCGATGTCGTCGGCGCCCACACCCAGCTTGGCCAGCGAGCGTGCCAGCGACGAATCCTTGCCTCCGCGAGCGGCGCCGAGCGCACCGAGACCGGGGGCCGGGATCGAGGTGTGCACACCGTCGGCGAAGCTCTGCGCATAACCGACGACCGCCAGCACCGGCAGACCCATCTTGAGCGCGAGATCACCACGGGCCAGCAGGATGGTGCCACCACCCTGGGCCTCGAGGAACCCGAGCCTGCGACGGTCGTTGGCGCGCGAGAACTTCGAGTCGCTGATGCCCTTGGCCCGCATCATCTCGGTGTCGGCGGTGGCCGCCATGTCACCGAAGCCGATGATGGCCTCCAGCGTCAGGTCGTCGAAGCCGCCCGCGATCACCAGGTCGGCCTTGCCGAGCTTGATCTTGTCGACGCCCTCTTCCACCGACACCGCTGCCGTGGCGCACGCACCGACCGGATGGACCATCGCGCCGTAACCGCCGACATACGACTGCATGACGTGTGCGGCAACGACGTTGGGCAGCACCTCCTGCAGGATGTCGTTCGGCTTGGCCCGGCCCAGCAGGTTGCCGTGGTACATGGTCTGCATCGAGGTCATGCCGCCCATACCGGTGCCCTGTGTCGAGGCCACCTGGCTCGGGTGCACCCAGCGCATCAGCTCGGTCGGCGTGAAGCCCGACGACAGGAACGCGTCGACGGTCGCGACGATGTTCCACAGCGCCACCCGGTCGATCGAGTTCGCCATGTCCGGGCTGATGCCCCAGACCGTCGGGTCGAAGCCCGTCGGGATCTGCGCACCGACGGTGCGCGACAGCTTGGTCTTGCGCGGAACCCGGATCTCGGTGCCCGCCTTGCGGGTCACCTCCCAGTCGGACGAATCCGGCAGCGGGCGGGCCACGGTGTGCTCGGGGTCGAACTGCACGAACGCACGGGCGTCGGCCTCGCTGGACACCACGAACGTGAAGTCCTTGTCCAGGAACACACTCACCAGCAGCGGCGACGCGTGATCGGGGTCGATCGCGCCGTCGTCGACGAACTCGCGGATACCGCAGCGCTCCACGACCGCGTCGTGATAGCGCTCCACGATCTCACTCTCGGGCACCAGTTCACCGGTCTGCGCGTCGTACCAGCCGGCCTTGGGATCGTCCTCCCACTTGACCATGCCGGTCGTCCACGCGAGCTCCAGCACACCGGCCGCCGACAGCTCGCCGGAGACCTCCATCTCGAAGCGCGTGCGCGACGAACCGTACGGGCCGAGTTCGGCACCGCCGACGATGACCACCAGATCGGCGGGGTCGACGTCGAGGTCGTCCCACTGCGGAGCAGGAGCCGGGTTGTGGCCCCGCGGCGGCGACGGCAGCGCGCGGATGGTGCCCGCCGGTGCCTCGTCGGATTGCTCTGCGGCACTGGACATTTCCTCGCGGGCCTTGGCGGCCAGCTCGGCCATGTCGATCTTGATGTCACCCAGGCCACCGGTCAGGTCGACCTGCACCGGCGCGCTCGCCGCGGCGACCTTCGACTCCACCGTGCACAGGTCCAGCAGCATGGAAGCCATCTCGTCGGTGGTGTAGGTGGTCACGCCGGCCTCTTCGACCGCGCTGACGATGGCGTCGTTGTGCCCCATCAGACCCGTGCCCTTGGTCCAGCCGATCAGCGCGTGCGCCAGGCTGACCCGCTCGGCCCAGGACGATTCGGCGCTCCAGCGGTTCACCAGAGCGTCGAGCGCCGACTTGGCCTCGCCGTAGGCACCGTCACCGCCGAACATGCCGCGGTTCGGCGAACCGGGCAGCACCACGTGCAGTCGCGACGCGATGTCGCGCTCGGCACCGATCTTCGACAGCCCGCCGATGAGCCGCTCCACGGCCCAAAGCAGCACCTTCATCTCCATCTCGGCGCGCGAGCCGACCTCGGACATGTCCCCACCCACGCGCGGTGCGGCGAACGGGAACAGCAGTGTCGGGGTCTGCGCGTCCTTGATGTGGATGGATTGCGGCCCAAGGCTTTCGGACTGCTCGGTACCGACCCACTCGACGAGTTTGTCGATGTCGCTGTAGGACGCCATGTTCGCCGGGACCACCCAGAGGGTGGCGTCGAACCGGGCGTGATCGCGGTAGAGCTGCTTGTAGAACGCCAGGCGATCGTCGTCCAGACGCGAGGTGGTGGCGATGACCGTGGCGCCGCCGTCGAGCAGCTGTCCGACGACCGATGCCGCGATCGAACCCTTCGAGGCGCCGGTGACCACCGCGACCTCGTCGCTGTAGCGGCCCTTACCGGGGTTCTCCGCACCCGCGGCGATCCGACCGAACAGCGACGCGTGGACGTTGCGGCCCGCGGCCAGTGCCTTGCCCTGCCACCAGTTCGCCTGTGTCGCAACGACATGGCCGGTTCCCTCGAAGCGCGCGGAGAGCTGCTCCCACTGCGCGTCGATGTCGTCTTCCTCGGCCAGCCAGAGCTTGACCAGGTCCTCGCGGGCGCTGGCCCAGCGGTCGTCGAACACGACGGCCTTGCGGGCGTCGAACGTCGGGGCCACCAGACGCGGCCAGTCCGAACCGAGTTCGGCAGTGACCAGGTCGATCAGCTCGGCGTCGGTGGCCGCCTCCGGCGTGCTGACGGCCTCGCTCAGGCCGAGCTGGTTGAGCACCAGGCGCGCGGCCGAGGCCAGCACACCGCCGGGTCCGGTGACCTTCTCGGCGAACTCGCCGAGCGCCGCCGAGTCCACGACACCACCCGAGGCGCCACCCGCCGACGGCAGCGAGACCGAAACCCCGTGCCGCGCAGCAACTGCCGCGACCGCGGCGTCGATGACCTTGTCCACCTCGGCCGCACCGGCCAGCGCGCCGGCGTGCAGACCACCCAGGTCGCCACCGCGCACACTGCTGCCCTCACGCGTGCCGAGCGCGAACTCGACGGTCACGTGCTTGGCCCAGCCGGGGCCCAGCTCCCAGGTCTTGGTGACCCGGTCGGTGATGTAGGCCGGACGCTTGCCCGACGGTCCGAGCACGGTGCGCAACTGGTCGTTGATCGCGTCCGAGAGCACCGGGCCGAACGGTTTGTAGGTGCGGGCGAGCTTGGTCACCTGCCCCTTGAGCGCACCCAGATCCGCTTCGGCCGCACCGTCGATGGCGCCGAGGTTCAGCTCAGAACCGAGGTCGACCAGCAGCTGGTTACGGCGTGAGGACGCACCGTCGGTGATCGACTCGATCGAGTCGAGCGCCTCGATCTGGTCGATGCGCATCTTGGCGCTCAGCGCGATCAGGGCCACCGTCGCGTCCGCGGCGTCGAAAGCCAGATCGTCGGGGCGAGGTCCGCCCGACGGCGCCGCGGGAGCGGCGACCGGAGCCGGGGCCGCCTCGGCAGCGGGCGCGGCCGCCTCGGCGGGCGCTTCCGCAGGCTCGTCGGCCTCGGGCTCGGGTTCCGGATCGGTGTCCGTGGCGAACAGCACCGCGGCGTCGCGCTCGGAGTTGAGCACCTCGACGGTGCTGTGCGAGTACTCCGGCAGCTTCAGCGTGTTGGTGGCCAGACCGGCGACGGTCGGTGCCGACTTCACGCCGATCTCGACGAACCGCTCGACACCGAGACCGCCTGCGGCCTCCTCGATGAACAGCAGGTCCTGCGTCTCGATCCAGCGCACCGGGCTGGCGAACTGCCAGGCCAGCAGCTCGATGACGATCTTGCGGCACAGCTCCTTCGGCCGCTCGTTGCGCCACGTGTCGTAGTCGGCGAGCACCTCGTCGAGCGGTTCGGCGGGCACCAGGTCGCGGATCTCCTGGATGAAGTCGCGGTCCAGGGTGAACGGCCGCGGCACCAGGTTCGGAATGTAGCGCCCGATGATCAGCTCGGGATCCTTGTCGCGGGGCATGACGCGCTCCAGGCTGCGCCGGAAGTCGGCCACACCGACCCGCAGCACGCTGGAGTGGAACGGCACGTCGATACCGGGCACCAGGATGAACGACCGCTTGCCACCGGTGATCTGGCGACGACGCTCGATCTCCTCCTCGAGCGCCTCCAGGCCCGCGACCGTACCCGCGATGGCGTACTGGGAGCCGCGCAGGTTGAAGTTCACGATCTCCAGGAATTCCCCGGTGTTCTCCGCGATTTGCGCGACGAAGTCCTTGACGTCGGCGTCGTCGAGGTCGATCTGGCTCGGCCGGATCGCGGCCAGGCGGTAGTTCGACCGGCCCAGTTCGTCGCGCGGCACGATGTCGTGCATCTTGCTGCCGCGGTGGAACACCACCTCCAGCAGCGCCTCCAGCTCGTACACGCCGGACACACAGGCCAGTGCGGTGTACTCACCGACGGAGTGGCCGCACGCGATCGCGCCTTCGACGAAGGCACCCTGCTCGCGCATCTCGGCGACCTGCGCGGCCGCCACGGTCGCCATGGCGACCTGGGTGAACTGCGTCAGGAACAGCACGCCGTCGGGGTGGTGGTAGTGCACACCCGAGGCGATCAGGCTGGTCGGGTTGTCGCGGACGACGTGCAGCACCGAGAACCCGAGGGTTTCGCGGGTGAACTTGTCGGCCGAGTCCCAGACCTTGCGGGCCGCCTTGGAGCGGGCACGGACCTCCATGCCCATGCCCTTGTGCTGGATGCCCTGGCCGGGGAACGCGTAGACGGTCTTCGGGGCCGCCAGCCGCGCGGTCGCCGACATCACCAGCTCGGAGCCGATGCGGGCCGAGACCTCGAGAACCTCTGCGCCGACGTCGATTCCGACCCGGTCGACGCGGAAGTCGACCTCGTCGCCCGGCTTGACCATGCCGAGGAAGCGGGACGTCCAGCCGATCAGCTTGGCCGGCGGGACCGGCTTGCCGTCGGTGGCGGTGACGACGTGCTGGGCGGCGGCCGACAGCCACATGCCGTGCACGATCGGGCCTTCCAGGCCGGCCAGCAGCGCGGCGGCGCGGTCGGTGTGGATCGGGTTGTGGTCGCCTGAGACCACGGCGAACGGCCGCATGTCGACCGGCGCGCCCACTGTGACGTCACGACGGCGACGACGCGGGGTGTCGGTCGCGTTGTCGGAGATCGCACCACCGGCACGCACGGGGTCGGTCAGTTCGGCGGCACCGGTGCGGCCGCGGATCGCGAAGCGCTCCTGCAGGGTGGCCAGCAGGGTGCCGTCGGCGGCGTTGCGGACCTCGACCGAGACCGGGACCACGCGGCCCACCTCGGTGTCGGTGGCCGCGGAAGCCGTTGCGGTGACGGTGAATTCGGCCGGGGTCTTGGGCAGCTCGGCCAGCAGGTGTGCGGCGTGGTCGAGGTGCACCAGGCTCAGCAGACCCTCGATGACGGGGAATCCGGCATCGGTGCGCGCCGAACCGATCGCGGCGAACACCGCGGGCCAGCAGCGGCCGACCAGCGCGTCGGGCACGACGGTGAGCGTCGGCGCCAACGGGGCGCCGAACGTCGCGGTGACACCGGTGTGGTCGGCGACCCGCTCGGGATCCCAGTCGACGGTCACGGTCGCGGTGTTGTCGACGACCTCCGGCAGGGCCTCGGGTCCTTCCACACCCGCGGCGATGGCGAGCACGGCGCGCATTGCGGTCGCGGCGTCGTCGACCTCGACGATCGGCGCGCCGCCGCTGCGGACGACGTCGGTCAGGGTGAAGCGGATCTCGATCCAGGTGCCGGACAACGGAATCGACAGCACGACGTGCTGATCGTCGGCGACCTCAAGACGCGCGCCCGTGGACGGGTGCGACGCCGAGCGGTTGTGCGATCCTTCCCGGACCTGCCACTCGGTCGGCGCGGCGATGCGGTGCACCGGGTTGACCGACATGCGGCCCGCCCACAACACGTCGGGGGCGTCGAGCACGACGGCCAGCGGGCCGCTCGCCTCCCGACGGGCCTGACGGCGCGAGAGCACCTCGACCGGCTCGGCACCGGCGGCGAGCACCTCGTCGACCGCGGCCTGCTCGAAACGGTCGAGCAGTTCGCCGACGGGCTCGTCGACGCGGGTGATGCCCGCGACGGCCGCGGTGCCTGGGATGACGCACACCTGATCGGCGTCGTAGCGGGCGTCGTGCGCCTGCCACAGCGAGTCACTGCGCCACCAGCGGCGCACATCCTTGTCGATGACCGGGACGAAGTTCACCGGCTTGCCCAGCATCTTGCACAGCTCGACGAAGAACGGCACGTCGGCCGGGTGCAGGACGACGTTCTCGGCGTCCGGGTAACGCTGCAGCAGCGCGGCGATGGCGGCGTCGGGGTCCTCCAGCAGCCGCTCGCCGTCGGCCTCGGGATCGAACAGTGTGTCGATCGGCCCGAAATCCTTGGGGTGCAGACGCGCTTCGGCGCGCTTGAGCATCTGCTCGAAGCGGTCACGCCAGGTGATGTCGAGCCAAGGCGAATCGGGGCGCTTGGTGTCGGCGGTGCTGTTGCCGTCGCCGATGGCCAGCTCCACGTACCGGCGCAGCCACTGCAGGTAGGTCATCTCGCCCACGTCGCCGAAGTACGGCTTGGCGGTCGGCGCCATCGCGGCGATGATCTCGTCGCGGCGCTCGGCGACCGCGTCGGCGTCACCGGCGACCTCGTCGAGCAGGCGGCCGCAGCGTGATGCGGCGTTGTCGATCTCGTGGATGTCGGCACCGAGCTGGCTGCGGCCGGAGGCCATGCCGCCCGAGGCCTTGCCCGCGCCCACCCACGCTTCGGTGCCCTTGGTCTCCACCAGCAGCTGCTTGACCGCGGGTGAGGTGGTGGCCTCGAGCGTGGCCATCGCGGCGGTGCCGACGAGGATGCCGTCGATCGGCATCAGCGGGTAGCCGTGCACCTCGGCCCAGCGGCCCGACAGGTACTCGGCGGACCGCTCGGGGGTGCCGATGCCGCCGCCGACGCAGATGGTGATGTTGGAACGGCTGCGCAGCTCGGAGTAGGTGGCCAGGAGCAGGTCGTCGAGGTCCTCCCACGAGTGGTGGCCGCCGGCGCGGCCGCCCTCGATGTGCACGATCACCGGCTTGGTCGGGACCTCGGCGGCGATGCGGATGACCGAGCGGATCTGCTCGACGGTGCCCGGCTTGAACACGACGTGGCTGATGCCGACCTCGTTGAGTTCGTCGATCAGCTCGACGGCCTCTTCGAGGTCCGGGATGCCCGCGCTGACGATGACGCCGTCGATCGGGGCGCCGGACTGGCGCGCCCGCTGCACCAGACGCTTGCCGCCGACCTGCAGCTTCCACAGGTACGGGTCGAGGAACAGGGTGTTGAACTGGATCGCGCGGCCCGGCTCGAGCAGGGTGTCCAGTTCGGCGATGCGGTCGTTGAAGATCTGCTCGGTGACCTGCCCGCCGCCGGCAAGCTCGGCCCAGTGGCCCGCGTTGGCGGCCGCGGCGACGATCTTGGCGTCGACGGTCGTCGGCGTCATGCCCGCGAGCAGGATCGGGGAACGTCCGGTGAGCCGGGTGAACTTGGTCTGGAGTTTGACCGAACCGTCGGGCAGCTTCACCACGGTCGGGGCGTAGCTGGACCACGGGCGGGCAACCTCGGGCACCGCCCCGACGGTGAACAGGTTGCGCTGGCCGCCGCGGGTGGCGGCCGGGACGATACCGATGCCCAGTCCGCGGATCACCGGCGCGGTGAGCCGGGTCAGGATGTCACCGGGGCCCAGGTCAAGAATCCATCGAGCTCCAGCGTCGCTGATCTCGGTGATCTCGTCGACCCAGTCGACCTGGCGGACCAGGATGGACTCGGCGAGTTCCTTGGCGAGCTCGGCGTCGAGGCCGACGGCCTCGGCCCACCGGCCGACGATCTCGACACCGTCGGACAGCCGCGGGGTGTGGAAGCCGACCTCGACCTGAACCGGGTCGAAGACCGGCGCGAAGACGGCGCCGCCGCGCAGCTTGTTCTTACGCTCGGCCTCTTCCTTCTCGGCGATCTGGTTGCAGTACAGCTCGAACCGCGACAGCTGCTCGGGGGTGCCGGTGATGACGACCGAGCGACGCCCGTTGCGGATGGACAGCACCGGGGGCAGCACGGTGCGCACGTCGGAGGAGAACTCTTCGAGCAGCTCGTAGATGCGCTCGGGGTCGGCGTTGGTGACCGAGACCATCGGCGGGCGGTCACCCAGCACGGTGATGCCGCGGCGACGCGCGACGAGGGTGCCTGCGGCGCCGATCAGCTGGGCCATGGCGAGCAGCTCGACGTCCTTGGCGCCCTTGGCGGCCAGCGCCTGCACCGCGAGCACACCCTGGGAGTGGCCTGCGACGGCGACCGGCGGCGTGGCGGTCAGATCCATGCCCTGGCGCGCCAGCGCGCGCACAGCGGCGATCTGGGTGAGCAGCACGCCCGGCACGGAGACGGCGGCGGAGGTCAGTTGCTTGTCGGAGGGCACGGGCTCTTCGGCGGCCAGCGCACGCACCCACTGCAGCGGTTCGAAGCCGATGGGCCGCACCACGACGAGTTCGGACGCCACGGGTTCGAGCAGCAGCTCGGCCTCGCCGGCCAGCGTCGCGAGCTCGGCTTCGATACCGGCCGAGGACACCAGTTCCTCAAGGGTCTCCAGCCACGCGCTGCCCTGACCGCCGAACGCGACGGCGTAGGGCTCGCCGGCACTGAGCCGGTCGACCAGGGCGTGGGCGGTGTCGGCAGCATTCCCCTCGGCCGTACGGTCAGATCCGGACTCGTCGTTCCAACCGGCGGGGACCCGGTCGTGTTCGTAGATCGTCACTGGCGCTATCTCCTCGTGCTGCTCTGTTGCTCTGTGTTGTCGCGTGTGGGCCTGTCGCGCAGGGCGGCGGCATCTCTCGGTGGTCTGAGTGGTCTGATGGGTTTCTGGCGTTCTCGTGGGCGCGACCTGGGTGCCTCGGTGCGTCAGGCCGACGGCGATTCGACGTCGAATCCTCTGGGCGTGCGGGGCGGTCCTGTGGGTCTGCCCGCAGCGCTGCCCTAATAAGAGTGGCATAAGAACAGAGCGGCTTTTCCGGCCCAATCGGTTACTGACGAGTTCTACGCACCGGTAACCGTCGGTAACCTTACGCGCCGCCCACGGGCCGCCCGAGTCGTTCAGGACAAACGTCCTGTTGGCAGGTGGTTACGGTCGAGTAGGGATAACACCGCAGATCAAGGCAGCATTGTTACCTAATCGTTATATAAATTTTCAGGCCGTCAGATGCGTCTCGGAGACGCGTCCGACAGTCGACAAAGCGCCTGAAACTGTCTAGCCGGCCGTACGGCTTCACGTGGAAAGTTTGCTGAAAAACCTTACTAGTCAGTAAGGTTTTACGCCCCGCCCCGGGTGTCGCGCCGGTTCCGCCTGCCGAGTCGCGGCCGCGGTACGTGGCTCACGACGACCCCGACCCGCCGGTTTCCGGCGCGTCGGATCACGATCCGGTGCGGGTGCGCGGTGGATGCGCCACCTTCCCTGGGGAGCTCCGGTGGTGCTGACGACAGATCCAACCGAGGCCGGTCCGCAAAGCCCACTTGAATGCCCCGAAGTCGACGTACCCGCCGACCCGCCGCTGCCACGCACCGACTCCGAGCCCCACAGTTAGACCGTGACCTGCTGTTTGTCCGGCTCGTGCGTCGGATTGTCGTCGATCGACGCGCGGCCGGACGCGCCGGAGGAACCTCCTGCGGCAATGTGCAAGCCGCCACCGGCGCTGACCTGCTGCCCGCCCGCCGAGCCAGCCCGTGATGTCCTGCCCGCCGGACCGACCACAGGACAAGTTCTCCAGCCCGCTGCGTCGAGACCGCGGGCCGCGCCGAACCGAATGACTTGTCAGCATCCGGGCTCGGCCCGGTCGCCGGTCGGAGACGTCGCGGATTGTGCCGGTTGCTCCCGCGGGCGCCGCGGCCGCTGCACTGACATGGCGCGCCGCCCGATGCCGTCCCGAGCACATCGGGATGCGCCGCGACTGTGTGCCATCAGAGACGAAATCCGTCGTCCGAGGAGCTCGGTTACACGAAATCGAGATTGAGACTGCGAACACACCGCGGAATTCTTACGATGAGCCATGCCTTCGGGGAGGGACCGAGAAACAGCAGGCGCACCACTGGCCTCAGGCACCACCGCCACGGTGGACGCGGCACCCCGCATCGAACTCATCGGTGTCCGCAAGGTGTTCGGCGATGACCGCCGGGAGGTGGTGGCCGTCGAGCACGCCGACCTGACGGTCGCCGACGGTGACCTGTTCGCGATCCTCGGACCCTCCGGGTCGGGCAAGACCACGGTGCTGCGCATGATCGCGGGATTCGAGACCCCCACCTCGGGCACCATCCGGCTCGGCGGTGCCGATGTCACAGGGGTGCCGGCACGGCACCGTGACGTCAACACCGTCTTCCAGGAGTACGCGTTGTTCCCGCACATGACCGTCGCGCAGAACGTCGAGTACGGGCTGCGGGTGCGCGGCGTTCCGAAGGCCGAGCGCCGCAGGCGCGCGGCCGACGCGCTGGACATGGTGCGGTTGACCGATCAGGCGCGCCGCAGGCCCATGCAACTGTCGGGTGGCCAGCGGCAGCGCGTCGCGCTGGCACGTGCGCTCGTGGGGCGCCCGCGCGTCCTGCTGCTCGACGAACCCCTCGGCGCGCTCGACCTCAAGTTGCGCGAGCAGATGCAGATCGAACTCAAGGCGATCCAGCGCGAGGTGGGGATCACCTTCGTCATCGTCACCCACGACCAGGACGAGGCCCTCACCCTGTGCGACCGTCTCGCGGTCTTCAACGACGGGCGCATCGAGCAGGTGGGCGCGGCCCGTGAGGTCTACGAGCACCCGGCCAACCGCTTCGTCGCCGACTTCGTCGGCACCTCCAACGTGCTCGACGGCGACGCCGCCGAAGCGGTGTTCGGCCGATCCGGCACGCTTGCGGTGCGGCCCGAACGCATCGCCGTCGCCCCCGCGGGAACCGAACCGGCCACCGGACACCGCGCCGTCGCGGCGACCGTCACCGAGATCATCTATGCGGGCCCGCTCACCCGCATCGCCGCAACCACAGCGGGTGGAGTCGCCGTCAACGCCAGCGTGCTGACCACGAGTTCGTCTCTGCCGCAAGATATCTCCCACGGTTCTCCGATCACTCTGATGTGGCCGGAGTCCGCCGTCCACCACCTCACCGACTGATGGTCACGAAGGATCCGACGATGAAAACTCTCGCCATCCGCGATGTTGTCCGTACCGGGTTCGTCCTCGCCGCGTGCGCTACGCTCATCGCCGCCTGCTCGGGTTCACAAACCGAGAGCGGCGCAGGCGAGGGCGGGTCGCCACCGAAGATGGAACCGCTGAGCGCCGTGGGTGACGGCGAAGGCCAGCTGAACCTGATCGCATGGGCCGGCTACGCCGAGGACGGCTCGAACGACCCGGCCGTCGACTGGGTGACCCCGTTCGAGCAGCAGACCGGATGCCAGGTCAACGTCAAGATCGGCAACACCTCCGACGAGATGGTGCAGCTGATGAGAAGCGGCCAGTACGACGGGGTTTCGGCATCCGGCGACGCCACGCTTCGGCTCATCTACGCCGGTGACGTCGCACCGGTGAACACCGACCTGGTGCCCAACTACGCGACGGTCTCCGACTTCCTGAAGGATCAGCCGTGGAACTCCGTCGACGGCCAGATGTACGGGGTCCCGCACGGCTGGGGCGCCAACCTGCTGATGTACAACGTCAACGTCGTTCGTGACGCCCCGAATTCGTGGGCCGCGGTGTTCGACGACGCCGCGAAGTACAAGGGCAAGGTGACCGCGTACGACTCCCCCATCTACATCGCCGATGCGGCGCTGTATCTGTCGAAGACCAAGCCCGAACTCGGCATCGAGGACCCGTACTCGCTGACGGCCGAACAACTCGACGCCGCAACCGAACTGCTCAAGGCGCAACGCGAGAACATCGGCGAGTACTGGTCGGACTACACCAAGGAGGTGCAGGCCTTCGAATCGGGCACCTCGGTGATCGGCACCACCTGGCAGGTGATCGCCAACACCATCGGCGCCGACAACAAGGTGCAGGTCAACACCGTGCTACCCAAGGAGGGTTCGACCGGCTGGTCGGACACCTGGATGCTGTCGTCGAAGGCCGCCCATCCGAACTGCATGTACAAGTGGATGAACTGGATCATCTCGCCGGAGACCAACGCACAGGTGGCCGAGTACTTCGGTGAGGCTCCCGCCCAGACCAAGGCCTGCGAGCACACCACCCAGAAGGACTTCTGCGACATCTACCACGCGACCGACGCCGAGTTCGCCGCCAAGATCCACTACTGGACCACACCGCAGACCAAATGCGTCGACGGCAGCGGTGAGGACTGCACGGCCTACAGCGAGTGGGTCGACAAGTGGCAGCAGATCAAGGGTTGAGAGAACGGGCACGGCTGGCGTTTCTGCTCACCCCGCCGCTGGCCTGGCTGGTCATCGCCTACCTGGGATCGCTTGCGGTCCTTCTCGTTTCCGCCCTCTGGCAGACCAACGAGTTCACCGGCGCGGTGGTGCGGGTTTTCACGCTGCACAACATCGAACGGGTGCTCACCGACGAGGTGTTCCGCACCGCGACACTGCGCACGCTCGGCGTCGCGCTGACCGTCACCGTCATCTGCGCGGTGCTCGCGGTGCCCATCGCGCTGTACATGGCAAAGATCGCCGCACCACGCGCCCGCCTCCTTCTGGTGATCGCGGTGACCACGCCGCTGTGGGCCAGTTACCTGGTCAAGGCGTACGCGTGGCGCATGCTGTTGTCACCGGAGGGCCCGTTGTCGTGGGCGACGGGTTTCACCCCCGGCTACGGCATCACCGCCACCGTGATCACGTTGACCTACCTGTGGTTGCCGTACATGGTGATCCCGGTGTACGCCGCGTTCGAACGCATCCCCGACGCACTGGTCGACGCCAGTGCGGACCTCGGCGCGTCGGATTTCGCGACCATCCGACTGGTGCTGGCGCCGTTGATCTTCCCCGGCATCGCCGCGGGGTCGATCTTCACGTTCTCGCTGTCGCTGGGTGACTACATCGCCGTGACGATCGTCGGAGGGAAGACGCAGATGCTGGGCAACATCATCTACGGCCAGCTCGTGACCGCCAACAACCAGCCGCTGGCCGCGGCACTGTCGATCATCCCGCTCGCGGCGATCGTCGCCTATCTGCTGGCGATGCGCCGCACCGGCGCCCTGGAGAACGTGTGATGTTCTCCCGCAACGGAATTCAGGCGCTGCGGGTCTGGGCCGCGTTGGTGCTGGCGTTCCTGTACATCCCTATGCTGCTGGTGCTGCTCAACGCGTTCAACGCGTCGCGGACCTTCGCGTTCCCACCCACGGGCTTCACCTGGAGGTGGTGGGCCGACGCGGCCCGCAGTCCGGGTATGTGGCATGCGCTGGCCAACTCCGTGGTGGTCGGTCTCGCCGCCACCGTGATCGCGCTGGTGCTCGGCACCATGATCGCGTTCGCCGTGCAGCGGCACCGGTTCTTCGGGCGCACCACGGTGAGTTTTCTCGTGGTGCTGCCGATCACGTTGCCGGGCATCGTCACCGGTATCGCGTTGAACGCGACGTTCACCTCGGCGCTGGGACTGATGCTCGGCATGGCCACGGTGATCATCGGCCACGCGACGTTCTGCATCGTGATCGTGTTCAACAACACCCAGGCGCGGCTGCGTCAGATGGGTTCCAGCCTGGAGGACGCATCGGCGGATCTCGGCGCATCGTCGTGGCAGACGTTCCGCTTCGTCACGTTCCCGATGATGCGCGGCGCGCTACTCGCCGGGGCGATCCTGGCGTTCGCGCTGTCGTTCGACGAGATCGTGGTGACCACGTTCACCGCGGGCCCCACCGTCCAGACACTGCCGATCTGGATCTTCTCCAACCTCTTCCGGCCCAATCAGGCGCCCGTGATCAACGTCGTGGCGGCGGCCCTGACGGTGTTGGCGATCATCCCGGTGTGGCTCGCGGGACGGTTCGGCGGCGACCCCGCGGCCGCGCGGGTGTGACCGCGCCGGGGTGATTACGAGGCCTGCCGGTGCAGCGCACGCCGGAACGCACGGTGGAAGGACCGATTGAAGGTGCGGGCCACGACGGTGGGGGTGATGTTCACGGCACGGTCGCCGATGGTGTCCTCGGCGAGTATGTCGACGGTCTGCCCGGCCAGATCGTTCACGGTGTCCGCGGTCAACCGGGCAATGCGTGCCGCGGTGGCGATCAGCGACCGCTGATCGGAACTGTCGGCCGCCGCGGCGCTCAGCGTCGGATCGGTGAGCACGAGGTCCCCGTCCGCCAATTCGGCGAGCCCCGCCTCGACCAGCGTGCGGGCGTCGTCGCCGGACACGTCGGCGACGATGTCGGCGGCGATGGGCGAGCGGTGCGCCGCGAGCTTCGCCCGCTCGATGCCCAGCACCTCGGCCAGATCCTGCCCGCGGCGGACGGCGCTGAAGAACTCCGCGATGTGCGCCGAGCTGAACCCCTTGTTCAGCAACTGCGCGATCACCTTGAGCTGGGCCACGTGGGCGTCGTCGTAATAGGCCGAGCGCCCCACCCGGCGAGGTGGGTCGAGCAGGCCGCGCTCGCGGTACGCGCGGATGTTTCGCGCGTTCACACCCGAGAGTTGGGCGAGTTCGTCCAATCGGTACTCAGCCAACCCGACGCTCCCGGCGCCGTTGCGAATGGACCTGCATGCGGGCCACCCTACCCCCGCCCGAACAATGTGAGCAAATTTTTCACCGTCCCATCGCGGGCATCTGTGGCCAAGAACTTAGCCGCTCTTATCTGCACATATGCCGAATCATCCACCCGCGCAAGCGCACGACGATGCAATCTCAGCCAACCATCAGATCGGTGTCGGCGCGGCACGGTGAGTGAATTCACGCCCGTCGAGTTGGAATCGGCGACCCGCACTGGGCGACCATTGAACCGGACATCAGAACATCAGATTCGACGAAAGGCCCCGCGTGCGTCCCTGGATCGTGTGGACCACCGGACTACTCGCCTACATCATCGCCGTCCTCGATCGCACCACCCTCGGTGTCTCGGGCCTGCAGGCCGCCGACCGGTTCTCCGCCAACCCGACCGTGCTGTCCACATTCGTCGTGCTCCAGGTGATCGTCTATGCCGGGGCGCAGGTTCCTGCCGGGGTGCTGCTGGACCGGTTCGGATCCCGCGTGCTGATCGTGTGCGGCGCCGTGCTCATGGCATCGGGCCAACTGGTGCTGGCGTTCAGCGAGTCACTGCCCGCCGCGATCGGCGCGCGCGCGATCGTCGGCCTGGGTGACGCCGTCACCTTCATCTCGGTACTGCGCCTGGTGCCGCACTGGTTCAAGCCCTCCCAGGTGCCGCTGCTGACGCAGCTCACCGGCATCTGCGGCCAACTCGGGCAGGTGCTGTCGGCGGTTCCGTTCCTGGCCCTGTTGTCGGCGGCCGGTTGGACGCCGGCGTACCTGTCGGTGGGTGCGTTCGGGCTGCTCGTGATGGCGCTGGCGTTCGCCGTCGTCAGGAACACACCGCACGGCCGGGTGGTCGCCACCGAGACCGCCACGGTCCGCGAAATTCTCGGCAGCGTGCGGACCGTGTGGCTGCGCCCGGGCACCAGGCTCGGGTTCTTCACCCACATGGGCACGCAGTTCTCGGTCACGGTGTTCGCGTTGATGTGGGGTGTCCCGTATCTGACCGTGGCACAGGGTCTCTCGACCGGCGTGGCAGGTTCGCTGCTGACCATCTCGGTGGTCGCGGCGATCTCGGCGGGCATCGTCATCGGCATCTTCACCGGCCGCCTTCCGCACCGCAGATCGCGCATGGTGCTCGGGATCATCGCCAGCAACGCCCTCATCTGGACCGTGGTGCTCGCGTTGCCGGGTCCGGCACCGCTGTGGCTGCTGGTGGTGCTCATCGTCGTCATCTCGGTGGGCGGCCCCGGATCGATGGTCGGATTCGACTTCGCGCGCACGTTCAACCCGAGTGCGACACTCGGCACCGCCCAGGGCATGGTCAACATGGGCGGGTTCCTCGCGTCGCTGGTCGTGATCCAGGCCATGGGCGTGGTCCTGTCGCATGCCGGCAGCTACTCGTTCGAGTCGTTCCGGGTCGCCTGGACCGTGCAGTACGCCGTGTGGATCCTGGCCACCATCGGCATCCTCATCACCCGCCGCAAGACGCGCAGGCTGATCGCCGCCGAACAGGAGCGCATGGTGCTGGAGGGTTTCCAGGCTCACCCGGGACGCTGATCGCCGATGCGCTTCGCGACGAGCGCGCGGACATGCCGGTGTCCCCTGGCCTCGTAGCCTGCGACGACGATCATCGGGGCGGCGGTCAGGACGAGCAGGCACAGCGATATGTCGATCCCCCGGGCCGCCAGCACGACCGAACCGGCCGGCGCCGCGGCCGCGAGCACGAGCAACAACAAGTGGAACGTGTCGACGCCGCCGGCCAGGGTGAAGTAGATGACGAACATCCCGACCAGATAGATCGCGACCGGAATCGCGACCGCGAGCACCGTGTCCACGGCATCGAGGTGCGAGTGCCCTTCGATGTGGTAGGCCGCCAGATGCAGCCCGGCCCCGGTTGCGACGATCGCGGCGAACACGACGATGTGGAAGTAGCCGTACCGGAACGACAACCCGCGGTGCACATGCAGCAGTTCGGCCGCGGGCACCAGGAAGTACACCCACCACATCCCGAACGTCAGGCCGGTGCCCGCCGCGGCGAGCAGCACCGCGTCGGTCGACCAACCCTGGTCACCGACCGCGGCCGTCAGCGAGGCCACGGTGCCGACGACACCTTCGCCGAGGGCGATGATCGCCAGCAGGCCGTACCGCTCGGCGATGTGGTGGGCATGCCACGGTGTGCCACCCATGCGCTTCTCGGCCAGCAGCGGTCCACACATCTCGACGGCGACCAGCACCACACTGGTCGCGAAGAACGCCAGAACCGAGGTCTGCACGAAGATCTGGGTGATCCACCCGAGTTGGGCCACCACCACCGCGACGGCATATGTCACACAGGCGGTGCGGTGTTGCGGGTCCTGCGCGGCCGCCCGCAGCCACTGCCCCACCAGCGCGACGCGCATCACCACATAGCCGGCCACCATCACGGCGTTGTCGACGTGACCGCCGTGTTCGATCGACGCGAACGTCTCGGGCAGGCCGATCGCCAGGATGAGGACGCCGACCATCTGCAGCATGGTCATCACGCGGTACACCCAGTCGTCGGTGTCGTAGGCCGACGCAAACCACGTGAAGTTCATCCACGCCCACCAGATCGCGAACGTCGCGAAACCGAAGCCCATCAACCCCGCGCGAAGGTGCCCTTCGGCCATCAGGTGCGCGAACTGCGAGGCTGCGACACCGAACGCGATCACGAACGTCAGGTCGAACAGCAGTTCCAGCGGCGAGGCCACGCGATGCTGCTCGTGTGGATCACGTCCGCTCATCCGGCTCAGCCGGTGAGCCCGTACCGGAACTTCCTGCACACCACCGTCACCGTCCACGTGAGCCCTTCCCCCTCGGAAATCGCTTGCGCCGTCGCGCCCACCCACCGCGCGGGCCGATTCAGCATCGCGCACGTGCGGCCATCACATGATGGCCCGAAAATTCAGCAAATGCAGTAGTGCACTACTCATGTCATCGGCGTGTCGCCGCGGCACGATGAGTGGGTGGCTAGACAGTTTTCGCTGAACTTGCTGGGTGAGTTCGTCGTATACCGTGATATGAACCAGCTCGCACTACCGCCGTCGTGTCGACGGCTGATCGCACTCGCGGCGTTGAAGCGAAGGCCGCTGCACCGCAACTGGGTGTGCGGAACGTTGTGGCCGGACAGCCCGCCGAACAGGGCCGTTGCGTCGTTGCGCTCGGCACTGTGGCGGCTGCGTCCGATGGGAGCGGATGCGTTGCTGACGGTGCGACCCCAGGACATCTCCCTCGCTCCGCACGTCTGGGTGGACTGGCACGAGATCATCCGGCTCGCCGATCTGCGCGCGGCACGCGGAGGCGTTGCCGATCCTGCTCTCAAGGCACTGTTGCACAACGGCGACCTGCTCGAGGGCTGGCCCGACAGGTGGTGCGCCAGCGAACGTGAGCATCTGCGCGAGCTGAAGCGCGACGTGCTCGCCGGCATGACAGATTCGGATCGCAGGCAGCTGCCCCAACACGGGTTCAGCCGGAACATCCTGCACCGGGTGACCGATCCGAGGCTGCAATGACCGCTCCCCTGATGCTGCTGGTGGCGCTGATGGTGATCGGCCTGCCGCTCGCCGCCTGGGGACTGCACGATCTGCAGGCGTGGTTGGAGCGCTGGGCCTACGACCGACATGCTCAGGACTGACCCGCCCGCGTCGGTCAGACCGGATCGAAGGTCGAGATCAGCCAGTTGCCGTCGATCTTGGTCAGGCCGACCTTGACGCTGCTCGTCGCGAACGATCCGTCCGGGACCTCCTGACTCGTGGTGGCCTGGTTGATGAACAGCAGCACCACCGCGGATTCCGGCTTGATCTCCGAGACCGCACCGTTGACAACGGTCGCCTTGGTCTTCACCTTTTTCTGCTGGGCGGCCGGCGCCACGACCTTGCTGGTGAAGTCGGTGTAGTACGACAGGAAGTCGCCCGTCAGGTGCGTCTTGGCCGTTGCGAAGTCCTGGTCGAGGCTCTCCGGCGCGTAGGACAACAGCGCGACCGTGCCGTCGGTGGCGGCCTTGAGCGCGACCTGGGCGGCGGCCGGATCGGTCTCCTGGTCGACGCGGTACTGCTCAAGGTAGACGACCGTCGCCAACGCGGCCGACGCGACAAGCGCCACTCCGAGCAGGATCGGCACGGCCTTGGCGCGCACCGCGTGCAGCATGCCGCGACGCGGGGCCTCGCTCTCGGGGCTTTCCGTGGTCTCGTTTTCTGTGCTCACGGTACGAACTCGACTTTCGCCAGCTTGATCTGGTCTCCGTCTCGCTTGACGGTCACGCTCAACCGCCAGTTGCGTGGATCCTGGTTGGCCCCAGCGGCATTCGTGATGGTGGAGGTCGCCGCGACCAGCACGACCGCGGAATCCTCGGTCATGGAGTTCACCGCGGTGGCGTTCACCTGGGCCTGGGTCGTGACCTTGGCCTGCTCTGCCACCTTGGCGAAGTCGTCGGCGGTCGCCTCGAAGTCGGTCTTGAAGTCGCCGGTCGAGATGTCGACGATCCGCTGGACGTCTTCCTTGGCGTGGGTGTGATCGAGGGACATCAGGGTTACGACGCCCTGGCGGGCGGCGGCGGCGAACTCCGCGGCCCGTCGCTGATCATTCTGGAGCTGCTTGTGGTGGTACATCATCACGCCGCTCACCGCGAGCAGACCCACGGTGACCAGAACCGAGACACCCGCGGCGATCCACTTCCACACCCGCGTGCCCGGTGACCCACGCTTGTTCGTCCCGGCCTTCGGTTCGGTCCTCGTTTCCGCCTTTTCGCCGGCCTCTTCGCCCGCCTCTTCGCCGGTGGCCTCAACCTTGTCGGCGTCTTCGACGTCGGCGGTCGCGTCGGGACTTGGGGCGTCGGGTTCTGGGGTGTCGGGCTCGTCGGACTCGGTTTCGACAGCGGCCTCGACACCGGGCTTGGCGGCTTCCTCGGCCTGTCGCCGCAGGCGCAGGGCCCGTGCGCGGGCGCGGGCCGCCGCGGCGATCGCCTCGGCCTCGGCGGCCTCGGCCTCGGCCTGTTCGGCCAGCGCCAGGGCTTCGCCGGCCGAGAGTTCGCCCACCGGGGTCTCGCCGTTGTGGCCGGCTTCGTCGTGCTCAGCGTCCTGATCGGCGCCGTGGGAGTTGTTGATCACCGGCGACGTAGGCTTGCGGGACGGCATGTGGACCTCCTGTCCGTTCAGCAGCCTGCTCAATGAGAATCACGTTATCAGTTTTTGACAGCGCACCGACCCTACATCAGTAGCCAACGGCTTCGATATGCCGTTTTTACTGCGGAAATGGTATTTACGTGCTGTGCGTATGCTCAGCGTTCGCCGAGCGCCTCACGCGCCTTCAGGTGGTCTTTCATAACCTTGCCCGTGGCATTGAGGGGTAGTTCGTCGAGAAACTCCACATACCGGGGCACCTTATATCCGGCCATGCGCTCACGGCTCCAGGCAATCAGATTTTCGGCCGTGACGCGCTGCCGGGTCCCATCCGGTGGATCCTTCAGCACCACGAAGGCCTTGCCGACCTGCCCCATGCGTTCGTCGTCGACACCGATCACCGCGACCTGCGCGATGTCGGGGTGTTCGAGGAGGAACCCCTCGATCTCGGCCGGATAGGCGTTGAAGCCGCCGACGATGAACATGTCCTTCTTACGGCCGACGATGCGCAACCGGCCGTTGTCGTCGAGCGTGCCGAGGTCACCCGTGTGCAGCCAACCGTGCTCGTCGATCGCCTCCGCGGTGGCGGCCGGATCGTCGAGGTAGCCCTGCATGACGCTGTAGCCGCGAATCAGGACCTCGCCGTCGTCGGCGACGCGGACCTCGACCCCGTCGCACGCCTTGCCGACGGTGGTGGCGATGTCGGTGAAGGAGTCCCCCGGCCGCGACAGCGTGGCGGTGCCCGCCTCGGTCAGCCCGTAGCCGGTGGCCACGGTCTTGAACGGCAACTCCTCGTGGACGCGGCGGATGAGTTCGACGGGGATGTCGGCCGCACCGGTCACCCCGGCGCGCAGCGTCGCCAGCTTGCTCTTGTCCGGCACCGCCAACAGCGAGTGGTACAGCGTCGGCGGTCCCGGCAACATCGTGACCCGTTCCGCCGCAACGAGATCGACGACGGCATCGATGTCGAACACCGGGACCGGCAGCATGGTGGCGCCCCGGATGAGGCTCGCGATGCAGCCGGCTTTATAGCCGAACGTGTGGAAGAAGGGGTTGACGATCAGGTAGCGGTCACCCTCGCGCAGATCTGCGAGGTCGCACCATTCGGCGTACAGCCGCAACGTCTGCAGATGGTTCATCATGACGCCCTTGGGGCGTCCGGTGGTTCCCGAGGTGTAGATGATGTCGGCGATGTCGGTACCGTGCAGGCCGCCTGCCTCGGTCGGCTCACCGCTGGTCAGGAAGTCCGATTTGATCTCGATCGCGGGCACCTCGGCAGGCACCTCGAAGTCCTGCCCCAGGAATCCTTGTTGACGCAGAACGACTTTCGCTCCGCTGCGCCGGATGATGTCGGCGGCTTCCTCGGCCCTGAAGCGGGTGTTGACCGGCACCAGCACGCCGCCCGCGGTGAGTGCGCCGAATGCCGCGATCACCCATTCGGCGGAGTTGGGGGCCCAGATCGCGACCCGGTCCCCTCGCCCGATCCCGTGCTCTGTGAAAGCGCCCGCGGCGCGGCGCACACGGTCGGCGAGTTCGATGAAAGTGAGGCGCAGCGGACCGTCGACTCCGACCGGATTGTCGCCATAGTCGACTCCGACCGGATTGTCGCCATAGTCGACGACGGCTTCGGCGTCGCCGAATCGATCCGCTGCGCTGCCGACCATCTCGGGGATGGTCTGCCAGGTGACTTGGTGGGTCACACCGTCACGAGACGACCCAGGTTGCCGCCCATGATCTTGGCCTGATCCTCGACGGACAGGTGTTCGAGCGCGGTCACGTAGTGCGTCGGCTCGGCCAGGCCCTCGGGATGCGGCCAGTCGGAGCCGTAGAGCACCTGGTCCACGCCGATCAGGTTGATCAGGTCGTCGATGCCCTCCTCGTAGAACGGGCTGACGTAGATGCGGTTCTTGATCTCCTCGACCGGGTTGGCCGGGAAGCTCTCCGGCGTCTTCTTGTACACCTCGGCCATGGAGTCCAGCAGCGGGAACATCCACTTCGATCCGGCCTCGACGATGCCCACCTTCAGCTTCGGGTGCCGGAACAGTGCGCCGTGGATCACCCACGACGCCACCGCGTCCTGAATCGGGCGCCACTCGTTGAGGATCGACATCGCGTTGGTCTGGAACGGCAGCATCTCCTGCGCGGCGCCGTCCCATTCCGAGGTGTAGCGGGAGTAGCCGCTGTCGGAGGAGTGCATGCCGACGAAGAGGTCGTACTCCACGACCCGCTCCCAGAACGGGTCGAACTCGGGCAGCGCGAACGACCGGGGGCCGCGGAATCCGGGCACCGGCGCCGGGCGGATCAGGATGGCACGGGCGCCGCGCTTGACCGCCCACTCCAACTCCTCGATCGCCTTCTCGACGATCGGCAGCGTGATCACCGGGGTGGTGAAGATGCGGTTCTGGTAGTTGAAGCCCCAGACCTCGTCGAGCCACTGGTTCAGCGAGTGGATGATGACGTGGATGGCGACCGGGTCGTCTCGCAACCGCTCCTCGATGAGACTCGCCAGCGTCGGGAACATCAGCGAGCGGTCGACGCCCAGTTGGTCCATCAGCTCAAGGCGAGGTGCCGGCTCGAAGAACGCCGGGATCGACCGCATCGGCTCACCGAACAACTCGCGCTTGCTCTTGCCGTCGGGGTTGCCGAACTTGAAGTACTCCTCCCACGCGCCCGGTTTGGCGACCACCGAAAACGTCGGATTGGGAATGTAGTTGCTGATCTGTCCCTTGATCGCGATCTTGGTGCGACCGTTGACCTCGACGTATTGGACGACGTCCCGGTACTCCTTGGGCAGGTACTTGGTCATCGCCTCCGGCGGCTCGTACAGGTGGTTGTCCGCGTCGAACAGCGGAAACGGTATGTCGACTCGATGCGACAGTTGCCCCATGGAACACTCCTTTTCCTATCGCGAGAATCATATTCTCAATTTGCGGATGTCGCAATGTCCATCACCGCCGCCGGATTCTGGACGGCCTGGCGAACGCGGTATTTCTGCACCTTCCCGCTCGCGGTGCGCGGGAAGTCCTGACCGTCCGGGACGTGGTGCAGTTCCTCCGGCCACTTCTGGCGCGCCACCCCGACCCGCTCGAAGTGTGCCCGCACGTCCTGCAGCGTCGGTATGGCAGAACCACTGCGGGTCCGCAGCACCGCCGCGACCCGCTCGCCCAGGCGCGCATCCGGGGCGGCCACCACGATGGCCTCGATCACCTCGGGGATCCCGAGCAGCACCTCCTCGACCTCGAGCGCGCTGATGTTCTCACCGCCGCGGATGATCAGGTCGGCCGTGCGGTCGGTGATCGTGAGGTATCCGTCGTCGTCGAGGTATCCCACATCGCCGGTGCGGTACCAACCGTCGGCGTCAAAAGCCTTGGCGGTCAACGCATCGTCGGTGTACCCGAGGCACAGGTCCGGGCCGCGGCTGAAGATCTCACCATCGGGGCCGAGGCGGATCTCCACACCCGGACGCGGATTGCCGTCGGTGTAGAGCCTCTTATCCTCCGGCGCCGTCGGCGATGATCCCGTGATCGACGGATGCTCGGTGCTGCCGTAGGAGCGGAACACGAAGATACCCAGGTCGGCGAGACGGCGCGTGACCGCCGCAGGCACCGTGGACCCGCCGAGGCCGACGGTCGTGATGCGGGCCAGGTGCCGCTCGTCGAAGTCGGGATGATCCAGCAGGCTGGTGACGAAATACGGTGGGCCACCACCGATCGACAGGCCGTCGGTTTCCATCAGCCGCAGGACCCTGGCGGGATCCCACACGTCGCACAGGTCGATGGGCGATCCTTCCAGCACCGGGATGAGTAACGCGCCCACCATGCCGATGAAATGCCCGACCGGGGTCGCGGTCAGCTGGCGGCCGCGGTCGGGTGGGTAGTTCGCCAGGAGCTGACGGGTCTCACAGCTCAGCGTCTGATGACTGTGGATGACGCCCTTGGGGTCTCGGGTCGTACCCGAGGTGAACGCGATCAGCGCGGGACCGGCCGGGTCGGCGTCCAGCGTCCCGGACATCGGCCGCTCCGCGAGCAGATCGGTGAACGACGACTCACCGACCAGACCCACGATCGGCACCCGCGCGCACAGGTCGGGCTGAAAACTCATGCGCCCGAAGCGCTCTGTGGTCAGGAACACCTTGGGCTGCGCGGTGGACAGGATGTGGCGGAGTTCCTTGCGGCCGTAGAAGTGCACGATCGGTACGGTCACCGCGCCGAGGAAGGACGAGGCCCAGAACGCGACCGCGGCCTCCATCCAGTTCGGCAACTGGAACGCGATCACATCCCCCTGGCCCACCCCGCGCGCGTGCAGGCCCGCGGCGAGCCGGCGCGCGAGCGTCTCGACCGCGCCGAAGGTGCCTGCGTAGGGGCGCACATCGGAGTGGACGCAGAACCCGGCGTCCGGGCTGGCCGCGAGTCCTTCGGCCAGCATCTGGCCCAGTGTCTGCGAGGTCCACCACCCTTCCCCGACATAGCGTTCGGTCAGCTCAACGGGGATGTCGCGCACATCGGTGATGCTATTCTCAGCCGAAGAGAATGCCAATACCGACTGTGGAGAACGATTGATGGTCGACCTCGAACGCGATGGTGAACTGGCCGTCATCACCATCGACCGGCCGCACGCCCGCAACGCCATCTCGCTCGACACGATGGACGAACTCGACAAGGCGCTCGACGGGGCGGCCGGCGCACGCGCGCTGGCCATCACCGGTGCGGGCGATCGCGCGTTCGTCTCCGGTGGCGACCTCAAAGAACTTGCGGCGCTGCGCACCGAACGTGAGGCCGGGGCCATGGCGTGGCGCATGCGCTCGATCTGCGACCGTATCGCCGGTTTTCCCGGCCCGGTGATCGCCGCACTCAACGGGCACGCCCTCGGCGGCGGCGCGGAGGTGGCGGTATCGGCCGACATCCGGATCGCGGCCGACGACATCAAGATCGGCTTCAACCAGGTCGCACTGGAGATCATGCCCGCCTGGGGTGGGGCCGAGCGCCTGGTGAAGCTGGTCGGACACAGCCGGGCCCTGCTGCTCGCGGGTACCGGCCGCGTGCTCGACGCGACCGAGGCCGAGCGCGTCGGACTCGTCGATCAGGTGCTGGCGCGTGCCGAGTTCGCCGACGGCTGGCGGGCCATCGCACGGGCGCTCGCCGGGCGCCCGGCCGGCGAGATCAAACGCGTGATGGGCGGCGTTGCGGCCACCGAGGCCGTGGCCGCGTTCGCGCGCCTCTGGGTCGCCGACGAGCACTGGGCGGCCGCCGACAAGGTGATGAACAAGAAGAAGTGAGCTTTCCGCGGGTGGGCTTACCTGTCACCGCGCTAGCTCACCCAAATTCCCAGACAGACGGTTCTCTCTAGACGAGAATCACATTTCCGATTATCGTCAGGCCCGTGTCGACTCAGAAAGCTCTGGCTCCCGAGATCTCCACCTGGCCCGATGAGAACCCGCAGTTGATCGGCAGCAGGTGCGGCAACTGCGGGTCGTACGTGTTCCCGGCACAGGACCACTGCCCCAGGTGCAGCAGTGCCGACACCTCGGAGGTACTGCTCCCCCGCCGCGGCACCGTCGTCGCGTGGACCACCCAGGGCTTCCCGCCGGGAGCCCCGTACGCGGGTCCGACCGGTGCGGACTTCGTTCCGTTCGGCGTCGGCCTGGTGGAACTCGCCGACGACACCGGCCCGATCATCCGCGTCGAGGGCCGCCTCACCGAAAACGACCCGGCCATGCTGGAATTCGGCCAGCAGGTCGAGCTCACGATGATTCCGTTCACCACTGACGACGAGGGCAACGAGGTCGTCACGTTCGCGTTCCAGCCGGTCTGAGGAGGCATCCACCATGACCAACGACGTCGCCATCATCGGTGTGGGACTGCACCCGTTCGGCCGCTTCGACAAGCCCGCGGTGCAGATGGGTGCCGAGGCGATCCGGCTGGCTCTGCGAGACGCCGGGGTCGAGTGGAAGCACATCCAGTTCGGCTTCGGCGGCAGCTACGAGGTGTCCAACCCCGACTCGGTGACCCGTCTCGTCGGCCTGACCGGCATCACGTTCACCAACGTGTTCAACGCGTGCGCCACCTCGGCCAGCGCGATCCAGCAGACCGCCGATACGATCCGGCTGGGCAAGTACGACATCGGCGTCGCCGTCGGCCTCGACAAACACCCGCGCGGCGCGTTCACCGACGACCCGGCCAAGCTGGCGCTGCCGCAGTGGTACGCCCGCAACGGGCAGTTCGTCACCACGAAGTTCTTCGGCATGAAGGCCAACAGGTACATTCACGACCACAACATCAGCCAGAAGACCCTGGCGCGGGTGGCCAACAAGAACTTCCGCAACGGTGCGCTCAACCCGAATGCTTTCCGGCGCAAGGAGATCCCGGTCGAGGAAATCCTCGCCTCGCCCACACTGAACTACCCGCTGACGCAGTACATGTTCTGCGCGCCCGACGAAGGCGCGGCCGCTGTGATCATGTGCCGGGCCGACATCGCGCACAGGTTCACCGACAGACCGGTTTACGTGCGCGCGAGCGAGATCCGCACCAGGACCTTCGGCGCCTACGAGGTGCACGCCACCTCGGCTCCGCCCGAGTCCGACGTCGCGCCGACGGTGTACGCGGCCAGGGCGGCCTACGAGGCCGCGGGCATCGGGCCCGAGGACGTCGACATCGCGCAGTTGCAGGACACCGACGCCGGCGCCGAGGTGATCCACATGGCCGAGACCGGCCTGTGCGCCGACGGCGACCAGGAGAAGCTGATCGCCGAGGGCGCCACCGAGATCGGCGGCTCGATCCCGGTCAACACCGACGGCGGCCTGATCGCCAACGGCGAGCCGATCGGCGCTTCGGGTCTACGTCAGATGCATGAGCTGGTCCGGCAGTTGCGCGGCGAGGCCGGCGACCGCCAGGTGCCCGGCAATCCCCGCGTCGGGCTCGCGCAGGTGTACGGCGCGCCCGGCACCGCGTCCGCCACCATCCTGTCCCTCTGAGGTGTTCTCCCCGCGAGCAGACGCAAAACTGCCTGTTTTCGGCGGTTTTCGGGCAGTTTTGTGTCTGCTCGGCAGGGGAAGGTCAGCCCGCGGCTTCGATCGGCAGCGGTTCGCCCTCGATGTGGCGCAGCCAGCTCTCACAGAATTCGAGCACCTCGGCATGTCCGGCCGACATGCCCAGGGCCTGTTCCATCACCATCACCCGCGACACGCTCGTCGCCAGGAACGTCCACACCACCGGGGGTACGTCGGCGGAGTTGACGCCGTAGCGGTCCAGCGCGGCGGTCATCGCCTTGGTCTGCTCCGCACGGAAACGTTCGGCGTAGCGGGCGATCTCGGTTCGCAGCGCCTTGCGATGGTTGGCCATTCCCATGATCTCCATCGTCAGACGGGTCGCGCTCGGGTCGATACCGAAGCGCCACAACGCCCACAGCGGTTGCGCCGAACTCAGCGCCTGTGCCTGCGCCGCGAGCCCCTCCTCGGCGCGCCTGCGGAACACCGCGAGCAACAAATCGTCCATGGTGCGGAAGTAGTAGTGCACAAGTTGCGGTTTGAGGCCGGCCCGCTCGGCGACGCGCCGGGAGGTGACGGCCGCGTAACCCTCGTCGATCATGAGCTGTTCGGCGGCGTCGAGCAGAAGGATGCGATTCTTCGCGTCCGGCGCCCCGATCCTTCGCGCCGATGCCATATCCGCACCCCTCTCCCGAAAAGCCGCACGTCACGTCGCCCGCGATGCCCACCGAATCCTAACGTCGCGGCGACGCGTGATCTTGACCACGACTCTACCGCCATGCTAAGCAAGTGCTCAGCACTTTACGGATTTTCCGTTCCCGCGGCGCGGCCCGCCGCGAACCCACCGCAGCGCACATCGAATTCGTCAGGAGCGCACCATGTCAGATTCCGCGATGTCAGATTCCGCGATGTCAGACTTCGATACCGTCGACTACTTCACCGATCAGTCACTGGTGCCTGATCCGCACCCCTACTTCGACCACCTGCGCAGCAAGTGTCCGGTGGTGCGGGAACCGCACTACGGGGTGCTCGCGGTCACGAGTTTCGAAGAGGCCACCACGGTCCTCAAGGACACCGACACGTTCTCGTCGTGCATCGCCGTCGGCGGGCCGTTCCCGCCGCTGCCGTTCACGCCCGAGGGCGACGACATCACCGAGCAGATCGAGCGGCACCGCAAGGAACTGCCGATGTTCGAGCACATGGTCACCATGGATCCGCCCGAGCACACCAACGCACGGTCGCTGCTGAACCGGCTGCTGACGCCGAAGCGCCTCAAGGAGAACGAGGACTTCATGTGGCGGCTCGCCGACGAGTGCCTCGACGACTTCATCGACGACGGCAGCTGCGAATTCCTCAAGCAGTACGCAAAACCGTTCTCGCTGTTGGTGATCGCCGATCTGCTCGGCGTTCCAGAGGAGGATCACGACGAGTTCCGCCACGTGCTGGGCGCCCCGCGTCCCGGCGCCATCGTGGGGTCACTCGACGGTGATCGGCTCGCGATGAATCCGCTGGAGTGGCTCGACGACAAGTTCATCCGTTACCTGGAGGATCGGCGCAGGCAACCGCGGGACGACGTGTTGACCGCGCTCGCCACCGCGAAGTACCCGGACGGGTCGACGCCCGAGGTGATCGACGTCGTGCGCTCGGCGACGTTCCTCTTCGCGGCAGGCCAGGAGACCACCACCAAACTGCTGTCGGCGTCACTGCGCGTGCTGGGCGACCGGCCCGACATCCAGCAGGCGCTGCGCGACGATCGCAGCCGCATCCCGACCTTCGTCGAGGAGGCGCTGCGGATGGACGCCCCGGTGAAAAGCCAGTTCCGCCTTGCCAAGAAGACCACGCGACTCGGCGGCGTCGACGTACCGGCGGGCACCACGCTCATGGTCTGCCCCGGCGCGGTGAACCGCGACCCCATCCGTTTCGAGGACCCGCACACCTTCAGCCTCGACCGCAAGAACGTCCGCGAGCACATCGCCTTCGGCCGCGGCGTGCACAGCTGCCCGGGCGGCCCGCTGGCACGCGTCGAAGGCCGGGTGTCCCTCGAACGCATTCTCGACCGCATGGCCGACATCACGATCGACGAGGAGCACCACGGTCCGGCAGGCAACCGCCGATACACCTATGAGCCGACCTACATCCTGCGCGGTCTCACCGAGGTCCACATCAAGTTCGATCCGGTGCGCTGACCCGAGAATGTTCCTCTGCGCGGACGAAAGGCGAGATTCCGGATTCGCCACAGCGAGATCTGATCTCGTTCTATAGTCAGCCGTGCAGTGCCGCGAGCCGTGGAGGTGCCCGTGAGATCGCCCGTGATGTGCGCCGTGGTCGGTGCGGCAGGCGCCGTGCTCACCGCCGCCGCAACGCTTTTCGCGCCTCCCGCCGCGGCGATGGCGCTCGGCAACTACAACCTGCAGATGCCGGACCGCCGGGACTTTCACACCTACATCTTCTCGATGATCACACCATGCGCCGAGGCCGACGACAGCGGCCGGATCGACTGCGTATCGGTTCAGACAATTCCCCAGCCGATCGCCAAGGCCGTGTACACCCAGACGCAGGCGTCCCTGGTCGACAATCGGTACACCATGGTCATCGACGATCCGTTCGGCCTGCGGTGCGGTGACATCTACTACGGCCCCACGATCCCCACCCATGACGTGTACACCTGGGACGCAACGACACTCGCCGGCCAGATGGTCTCCACGTTCGACGTCGGCTGCGATGGCGCTCCCGGCGGTTCGCTCACCTATCCGTTCACCCTGACGAGGATGTGAGATGCGGTCGACTCTGGCGATTGTCACCACGCTGAGCCTGCTGGGCGGCGGATCGGCCACGGCCGCACCGGCTGTGGCCGATGACCCGGTGCTACACCATGTGCGCTACACCGTGACCGCGGATGCGCCGTTCTGGGCGCACATCTACTATCGCGACACCGAACCTGCGATCTTCTCCGATTACAGCCACAATCCCTACATCTTCAGCCCGCGCGCCGAGGCGGATGTCGCGCCCGACAAGCCGTGGGTGTTCGATGCGATGCTCGCCGATCCCGACCTCTGGGCCATGGTGTTGGTACAGAGCGGCGAAGCCCCGAACCTCGAACCGCCGGGTTTCCACTGCGAACTCGCGGTCGACGGTGTGGTGGTGAAGACCAACAGCGGCCCCAAGGGCGCGCTGTGCTCGATCAGGAACTGGTAGAACCCCCGCCCGGGGCTCACGCGTCTCCGCGTCGCCAGAGCGTCTCACCGTTCATCGGCACACAGGTCAGGAACAGACCATCGGGCGCTTGCGCGACCATGTACAACTGTCCCAGACACGAACTGTTCTCGTCACGGATACCGGCCATCGGGGGTGACCGGAACCACCTTGGCTCGTAGCGGCGCGGCGAACCGCAGAACACCAGGCGACCCCAGTTGTTGCGGGCGTCGACACCGAACACGTAGTACGTGGTGTTGCTGCACGGCGCCCCGAGAACGGCATGTGGATTGATACCCGGCACACAGAACGCGTCGTTACAGGTCTGCGGGCCCGCGTTGGCCTGCGGCGCCGGGAAGAGGCCGGCCAGTACCGTTGCCGCGGCCGCGATCACCGTCACTCGCACGCTGCCACTCTGCCACATCCGGTAACGGAATTCTCCATTTCCGAGAAGATTGCTCAAGTGCCGACGGCGAACTCGGCGAATCCGCGCCAGGCCCGTGACCGGCCTGGTCGACACTGTTATTCTCCTCGTTGAGAATGCCACTACCGATCAGTCGAGGAGCGGCCGTGTCGACGAGGAAAGTGATTGCAAGAGCAGCGATCTTGGCTTCGGCGACCGTGGTCGGACTCGGCTGCGCACCGACCGCGTCGGCCGATGAGCAATGGGGTATCAACGGCACCTTCGCCACATCGTCCAACGGCGAATGGGCCAAGATCAACGAGCGCTACGAGAAGCAACCATCGACACGTGACACGTGGACCGTCAGCACCCAGTGCACGTCGCCGACGAACTGTGCGGGCACGGTCAGCAGCGATCAAGGATGGTCGGCGCCGATCTACACGACAAGCGGCCTGTGGTACGTCAAACGCGTTCTGCCGCAGTGGCGGTACTGTGCCGACGGCACCCCCATCGAGGGGCTGCAGATCTACAAGATCTACCCGGTGGGACCGGACGCGCATCTCGACCTCGGCTCCGACGAGTACACCGGTGAAGAACAGACCTTGGGACCGAGCGGATCCTGTGGCCGCAATCAGTGGCCGGCGATCAGGATGCCGTTCTACATGAAGAAGATCTGAACGAAAACCTCTCGAAAACACGCACGTTCAGCTCGGCATCAGGTCCTGCCATGACTTGGCGCCGCCCACCAGGTTCGCCTGGCGATATAGTTTGCCATCGGCACCCATGTACTCACCGTTGCGCGGATTGTATTTGGCGACCGTCACCGCAGGCCCGGACGGCTTCGCACCGTTGAACGCACTGGGCGCAGCCACCGGGGCACCCCCGTCGGTGGCCGGCGGCGGTGGCGTAACGCCGTGCGGCACGGGCACTTCGGTCACCTGCGGCAGTTGTGCGGGCGGCAACGGGACCGCCTCGGGATTGCGTACGGGTGCGGGCGGCTGCCCCGGTACCGGCGGGTCGAGAAAGATCGGCTGGCCCGGCAGCAACGGCCCCGGTCCGGTGCCTGCGAAGTTCGGCGGCGGCTGCGGGGCCGGCGGCGGCCCTGCAGGCGGCGCTGTCACACCGGGTGGCAGCGGCGTGCCCTGCAGCGGACCGAAGATGTTGTCGTCCGGGCGAACCCGCGAATCCGGCGCGATTCCCTGCGCGATCAAGTTGGGATCCAACGGGTAAGGACCCAGTGTGTGCTGGCGCTGGGCCAAAGGTTGATAGCCATTGGGATCGTTGCACAACTCGACGGTGGGTGCCCGTTTACCGGGATGTCCCATACACGGATAGTTGCGGGCACCGCGCACCCCGATCGGGGAGTCCTGCGGCAGCTTGCAGTAGATGTTGTCCGGGGTATCGGCATCGGAGGTGTCCGCAGGCGACCGCCATGCCGACGGCGGCAGGAAGCCCACCGTGCAGGCGGGCGGATCCCCGAGCCCCAGCGAGAAATCACCGTTGGGCAGACCGGTGGGGTTGTTCGTCGGCGCATATGTCTGGATCTGTGCGACATACGGCGGCAACAACACCAGCAACTGCTCGATCGAGGGGTTGTAGGTCACCGCGATCTGCCCGATGGTGGTCAGGTTGGCCAACAGCACCGGAAGTGTGGGCTTGAGCCCCTCCAGCAGGCGCGACGTCTCCTGCTCGAAACCGGGACCGTCCCGCAGGACGGTACGGATCTGCGCATCGTCGTCGGCCACCGTCTGCGTGATGCCCGCCAGACTCGCCGCCCAGGTGCGGATCGAATCCGCGGTCTGGGCCTGCGCGTCGAGGAACGGTCCGGAGTCCTCGATCAAGGTGCGGGTCTGATCGGACACCCCGTTGGCGTCCTCGGTGATCGTCGACGCCGAATCCAGCAGCGAACCGAAGTCGAATCCGGTGCCGTTGAACGCGTTGTACGACTCGTCGAGCAGCTGGCTCAACTTGTCCTTGGGGATCGTGTCCACCAGCGCGCTGAGCTGATCGAGCATCGGCCCGACCGCTTGCGGAATGCTGGTCTGCGACTTGGGGATCACCGAACCGTTCTCCAGGTAGGGCCCGGAGTCCGTGCGCGGCAACAGCTCTACGTACTGCTCCCCCACCGCCGACATGCTGCGCACCTGCGCCTGCAGATCGGCGGGAACCTTGGGTGACCGGTCCAGCGACAAGGTGGCCTCCGCGCCCGTCCCGGTCAGCCGCACATCGGTGACCTTGCCGATCTGGGATCCGCGATAGGTGACGTTGCCGAACTGGTACAGCCCGCCTGTCGCAGGCAATTCCAGCTTCACGGTGATACGGCCGAGCCCCACCAAGGTTGGGACCTGCATGTAGGCGAACAGCATCACCGCCACACCCACGATCGATGCGATCGTGAAGATGATCAGCTGGGTGCGTACGAATCGGGTGAGCATCTAGCCGCCACCCCCTGTCGTCGGTTCGGTCGGTGCCGCGGGCGGCGCCGTCGGCGCACCCGGCGGTTGCGCGTACGGCCCGGCGAAGATCTGGGACGGATCGCCCGGCGTCGTCACCGGCGCCGGAACTCCGGGCATGGTCAACGGCACCGGGGGCGTCACCGGCAGCACCGGACCGGCAAAAGCCGGCGACGGGGGCTGAGGTGCCTGCGGCAGTGGCGGCGCGGTCTGATCGACCGGTGCCTGCGGTGCGGGCGGGATCGCGTCAGGGGGCGGCGGGGTGATCCCGGTCTTGAGCGGATCGTAGGTGTAGTTGAGGTACGGCGGATCGCCGGGCGCCGGAACCACTTGTGCGCCTTCCTGTTCCCATCGGGTGCCGAGCATCATGGTGCGCTTGAGCCGCGGGATGGTGAAGTCGACCGTCGCGAACAGGTTCCAGTAGTCACCCCGGATCGCGCGGTCCAAGAAGCTCTGGGTGAACGGGAAATGGCCGGCGAATTCGAGGGCACTCGCCAGCTCGGGGCCGACGTCGGCGAGCGCCTTGATCGCCGGTTCCAGGTTGCGCAGATTGCGGACCAGATCGTCCTGCGATTCGTTGACCAACTGATGGGCGGTGCTGCTGAACGCGCCCAGCTTCTGCAGTGCCGTGGTGAACCGCGGGCGCTGTTGGATCAGCACATCCATGGCGGGAGGGATCTTGTCGAGTGCACGCGTGATCTCATGGCTCTGTCCGGCGAACGTCGCGGCCAGCCGGTTCAGCGACTGGATCGACGACACGATGTTGTCGCGCTGCGCGTCGAGCATGCCCACGAAGTTGTCGAGCCGGGTGAGCAGGTCGCGGAAATCGGCTTCCCGGCCGTCGAGTGCGAGGCTGAAGTTGTGGATGACCTCGCCGATCTGGCCGAGCCCGCCACCGTTGACCACAGCGGCCAGCGATGACAACGTCTGCTCGGTGGTCGGGTAGGTCGACGCGCTGTTCAGCGGGATCGTCCCACCCGGCTCAAGGCGGCCTTCCGGCTCACGGCCGATCGGCGGATTCAGCGCCAGATGCATCGAGCCCAGCAAGCTGGTCTGCCCGATGGTGGCGACGGCGTTGGCCGGCACCACCACGTCGGGTTTCACCGAGAACTCGACGTCGGCATGCCAATTTTCGACCGCCAGTTTGCGTACGCTGCCGACGACGACGTCGTTCATCATCACCGGTGAGTTCGGTTCGAGTGTCGCCACATTGGCGATCTCGACGTGGTACACCACCGAGTCGGCACCGCGTCCCTCGGCGCCGGGCAGTGGCAACGAGTTGACGCCCTGGAAGGCGCAGCCGCTCGCGGTCAGCGCGACGCAGCTGCCGGTCGCGACGGCGAGCCGGATCCGCTTGCGGTTCCTCATGCCGGTGGTGTCCCTTCTGCGGGCTCAAGGGGCGCTTCGGCCGGTAACGGCCCCGGTGAAGGGCCCGGTGCAGGCCCGGGCGCCGGACCGGTTTGCGGCACCGGTCCCGGCGGCGGGCCCGCCGGGGCGAGCATGTCGCGCACCGACGACGGCACGCTGGGCGGCACGATGGGCGGTGCACCTGGGAGCAACTGCGCCGCACCGGGGGGCTCAGTACCCGGCGGCCTGCCCGTGAACGGCGGTGGCGCAGGCGGTCCCGGGTTGTAGGCCGAGATCGCCGGTGGTGTCTCCGGCGGCTGCGGTGACCCACCGGCACCGCCGGGAGCCAGCTCCGGCTCGGAGTAGATGAGGTTCTCCGGGTTCGCCGACGGCATGAGATACGGCGAGATCGGGAACGGCAGGTTGTTGAAGTTCAGCAGGCGCAGAGCCGGACCCGCATACTGCGCGCACAGCTTGGCCGTCTCGGGGGCCGTGGTGTTCTCGATCGCCCCGATCGCACCGCAGATGAAGTCCAGCGGATTGCTCATGTTGTTGAACACGAACTGTCCCACCGCACTTCCGGTATCGGGGTTGTAGATGTTGTAGCCGTTGATGAAGGCGTTGGGGGCGATGTGCAGGATGTTCTCCAGCTGCATGCGGTTGTCGACCAGATTCGAGGTGACGTCGGCGAGGCGCTGAACCTGCTCGGAGGTCTGGTTGCGGGTGCCCGCGACGAAGCGCTGCACCTCGCCCACCGCGACCGACAGATTCTTCAGCGCCGCATCGAGATCGGACCGGCTCCCGTCGACGACGCCGGTGAGCGTCGCCAGACGGTTCTGGAACGCCACCACCTGCTCATTGCTGTCGCGCAGTGCGGTGACGAAGGTCTGCAGGTTCTTGATGATGTCGACGATGTTGCCACTTCCCTCGGCGAGAATGCGTGCAACACCGGACAACTGAGAGATGGTGTTGCGCAGCTTCTCACCATTGCCCGCCATGGCGTTGGCGGTGGTCTCGATGAACCGCGACGTCGACGTGCCGTCGACCCCGCTCTGCGGGCCGAGTTCGGAGGCCAACCGGGTCAGTTGCGCCTTGACTTCGTCCCACTCCACGGGTACCGCGGTGTGATCCAGACCGATCACCGCGTCGTCGGGCAGGGTCGGGCCCTGCGACCGGTAGGCCGGTGCCAGTTGCACGTATCGCGCGGCGACGAGATTCTGGGCGACGATGACGGCCTTGGCATCCGCGGGTATCGGCACACCGCGGTCGACCTTGAGGGTCAGCCGCGTCTGGGTGCCCTCCGGGGTTATCGACTCGATGGTGCCGACCTTGACACCGGACACCCGGACGTCGTCGCCAGGGTAGATACCGGTGGCCGAGGTGAACAGCGCCGAGATCGTCCTCGGCGCGAAGAACACCTGACGTACCAACACCGCGGCGCCCGCGACCAGCAGCACCACCAGCGCGATCGCGAGTCCCTTGGCCATTCCGCTGCGGCTCATCAGCGCGAACCTCCCGGAATCCCGTTGTATGGCAGCGGGAATTCGGCGCGCGGACCGGCATTGTCCGGTGGCTGACCGGCGTTCTGGCCGCGGCGGAATCCGAACGCGTAATCCAGGAACGGCTGCAACAGCTGCGCAGGCTGCAGATTGGGCACATAGGCGTTGTAGTAGGGCCCGTTGGCCAGCGTCTCGCCTTGCGCCAGCATGAACTTCTTCATGTCGGGAAGCATCTTGGTGATGTTGTCGCGGTTCTTCTGCAGCACCTCGGTCACGCGGTTCAGTCGTTCCAGTGTGGGTGCCAACTCGGCCTCGTTGTCGGCCACCAGGCCCCGAAGCTGTTCGGCCACAGCCGATGTGTTGGCCAACAGATCGACGATGGCCTCTCGACGCTCGTTGAGCACGCCGAGCAGGTCGTTGGCGTTGAGGATCAACGTGTTCAACTGCTGGCTGCGCTGGGAGAGCACGCCGGTGACCTCACCTGCACTCTTGAGCAGGCTCGCCAGACTCTCGTTGCGGCCGTTGATCGATTGCGACAGCCTGCTGAGTCCGTCGAAGGTCGGGCCGAGCTGTGGCGCGAGTTGATCGATGGTGGCCGACAGGGTGTCCAGCGACTGGTTGAGTGCCGTCGTGTCGGTTCCGGCGGTGTTCGTGGTCAATTCACTGACCGCATCGGTGAGCGAATAGGGCGAGGACGTCCGCGACGTCGGGATCACATCGGTGGTGCGCAGTGTTCCGGTGCCGTCGGACTCCAATGTCAGTACCCGCTCCCCGAGCAACGAACCGGTGCGGATGTGGGCCGTGGTCAGTGATCCGAGCGGGTATCTGCCCTCGGTGGTGAAGGAGACCAACGCATCGCCGTCGTGCAGGCTCACGTCGGTCACCGAGCCGATCTTGATGCCGGAGAGCGTGACGTCGTTGCCGACGGCGATCCCACCGGCCTCGGTGAACAGCGCCTGGTGGCGCACCGAGGACGCCCACTGCATCAGCCGTTCGGGCTGCAGGCCGACGGCGACGACGAGGATCATCAGCACCGTGCCGATCAGGCCGGCCTTCACCAGGTTCGATTCGCGGTACTTGAGCATCAGGGCTCCGCGCACCTCCCGCCTTCTTGCTTGAGCATGGGAAAGACCGCAGTTCTGCCCTGCAGGTCGGTGACGCGGAACGACAGTCCGCAGATGTAGTACATGATCCAGCTGCCGTAGGAGCCGAGGCGAGCCAGCTTGCGGTAGTTGGTCGGCGCCCTCTGCAAGCCGGCGTCGAGGGTGGCCTTGTGATCGTCGAGCAGCGGCGCCATCCGGTTGAGCTGATCAACCGTCGCGGCCAGCGGCGGCCGGGCCTGGGTGAGCAGGCTCGCGATGGACGCCGTGCCGTTGTCGAGTTGTGTCACCGCCGTGCCGATCGGGTCCCGATCCTGTGACAACCCGCCGATCAACTGCTCCAGACGATCGACCGTGGCCGAGAACTTGCTTCCGTCCTTGTTCAGCGTCGCCACGACGGTGTTGAGGTTGTCGATCAGCTGCTGGATCACCTGGCCGTTGTCGGCCAACGTGTTCGAGAACGACGACGTCTTGCTCATCAGCGAGCTGAGCGTGTCGCCCTGGCCCTGGAAGATCTGGATGAGCGAGGACGTCAGCGCGTTGACGTCCTGCGGGTTCAGACCCTGGATCACCGGCTTCAGCCCGCCGAGCAGCAGGTCCAGGTCCAGCGCCCCCGACGTGCGCTCCTTCGGGATCCGGGACCCTGACGGCAGCAGGCGTGTCGACCCCGGGCTGTCGATGAGTTCCAGGTATCGGTCCCCGACGAGGTTCAGGTAGCGCACCGCCGCCTTGGTGCCGGTGGTGAGCGCAATGTTGCGTTCGGTGTCGAACTCGACCAGGACGGTCCGGTCCGGTTGCAGCGACACGCTTTTCACGGTGCCCACCCGCACGCCTGCGACCCGGACGGAGTCTCCGGACTCCAGTCGCGACGCGTCGTCGAACACCGCGGAGTAGCCCGCATAGGCGCCGCCGCGGTATTCGGAGAACGTCATGAACAGGAACGCGGTGAGCACCGCCATGACAACGGCGAACACCCCGAACTTGACGAGAGTTCCTGAGACGCGCCTCATCCGGGCATTCCGATCTGTGCGGTGTTACGTGGCGGACCGTCCAGCGGCCCGAACAGCAGCTGCTTGAGACCGTCGGAGTTCAGCAGGATGCCCTGGTTGCCGTACTGCCACGGGTTGGCGTTGGTGTCGGTGACCAGGTACTTGGAGCGGTTGCCGAAACCGATGTAGGGCAGCCCCATGCACTGCGGTCCCCCCTTGGCCGCCACCTTGGGCAGGTTCTGTGGGTAACGATAGCGCTCGATGCCGAGCGTGAAGGCGACGTTCACCAGGACACCCGGATCCATCTGTGGCGGTTGGTTGTTGACGTACACCATGCCTTCGAGCGCGCAGTTGAGGCCCGGCGCGTACTCGTTGAGCAGATCGGTGGTGGGCACCAGCAGGTCCAGTGTGGTGCGCAGCGCCTCGCGGTTACCGCCGATGACCTCGTTGCCGATGTCGGCCAGGCCGATCGAGCTGACCAGAAACGCGTCGAGGTTCTGCTGTTCGTCGACGATGCTGTCGCTGATGCGGTTGGTGTTCTGGATGGTTTTGAGCAGGTCCGGCGCGGCGTCGCCGTAGGCGCCCGACACCACCGCCATCGATTCGATGTCACGGCTGAGATTGGGCAGGCTGGGTTCGAGTTCGGCCAGCAGGGCCCGGAAGTCGCTGACCGTCTGGCCCATCTTCTCCCCGCGGCCGCCGAAGGCCGACGAGATCGCGCCGAGCGTCTCGTTGAGCTTGGCGGGGTCGATCTTGTCGAGCACGCGCGTGAGTTGCTGGAAGACGGTGTTGACCTCGACGGTGACGTGTTCGCCCTGCAGGACCTGGCCGGGCCGCATGGTCCCCTCGGGTTTCTCGGGCGGGACGAGATCGACGAACTTCGCACCGAACACCGTGGAGGACGCGATGTCGGCCGTCACATTGCCGGGAATCAGGCGCAGTTGGGCGGGGTCCATCTTGAGGTGCAGCGCGGCCCGTCCGTCGGGCAGCGTTTCGATCGAGCCGACGGTGCCCACCTGGACACCACGCACCTTGACCTTGGCGTCGGGGTTCATCACCAGGCCGGCACGGTCCGAGATCACCGTCACCGGTTCGGTTTTCGTGAAGTCGCCGCGGAACAGCGTCACCGCCAGCGCGATGATCAGGCCGACCACGACGACGGTGGCGAGACCGGCGATGGGCCGGGCGTGGCCGCCCGCGCCGAAGCTGCGCCCGGGACGGGCCGCCACGGGCGCCGCCGAGCTGTCCGTCTCGGACCGGTGGGCCGGGCCGGGGCCGATGTTTCGTGTCAACTCCTGCTCCTACCCCGACAAGTTGAAGTTTCCGTTGGACCCGTACACCGCGAGCGACACCAGCAGCGTCACGGAGACGACGACGATCAGCGAGGTGCGCACGGCGTTGCCGACCGCCACGCCGACACCGGACGGGCCGCCGGACGCGAAATATCCGAAATAGGTGTGGATCAGCAGGATCGTGATGGCCATCAGAATCGCCTGCAGGAACGACCACAACAGGTCGATCGGGTTGAGGAACGTGTCGAAGTAGTGGTTGTAGAGCCCGCCGGACTGGCCGAGCAGCACCACGGTGGTGAACTGGGACGCCAGGAACGAAAGGATCACCGCGATCGCGTACAGCGGCGTGATGGCGACCATCCCGGCCACGATGCGAGTGCTCACGAGGTATTCGACCGGACGGATCGCCATCGACTCGAGCGCGTCGATCTCCTCGTTGATGCGCATGGCGCCGAGCTGGGCGGTCACACCGGCGCCGAATGTGGCGGCCAGGCCGATGCCCGCGACCACCGGGGCGGCGATGCGTACGTTGATGAACGCCGAGAGGAATCCGGTGAGCGCCTCGATACCGATGTTGCCCAGCGACGAATATCCCTGGATCGCCAGCACGCCGCCGGTGGCCAGCGTCAGGAAGCCGACGATGACGACGGTTCCGCCGATCATCGCGAGTGTGCCTGCGCCCATGGAGATCTCGGCGATCAGCCGGACGAGCTCCTTGCGGTAGTGCAGCGCGGCGTGCGGGGTGCCCGCGATCGCGCGGAGGTAGAACAGCGTGTGGTCGCCGACCCGGCTCAACGTCGAGACCGGCTTGTTGAACTGCCGGGTGAGCCGCGGATAGGTCGACCGCAGGATGGTCATGGTTCCCATCGGCGCGCCTAACCCGACGTCATCCGGATGCCGATGGCGGTCACCACCACGTTGATCACGAACAGCGCCATGAAGGCGTACACCACGGTCTCGTTGACGGCGTTGCCGACGGCCTTGGCGCCGCCGCCGACGATGGTCAGCCCGCGATAGCACGCCACCAGGCCCGCGATGAGCCCGAACAACGCGGCCTTGACGCAGGAGATGATCACCTCGGGCACGCCGGTCAACAGCGTGATGCCCGCGGCGAACGCGCCCGGGTTCACGTCCTGGATGAACACCGAGAACACGTAGCCGCCGAGGATGCCGATGATCACCACGAGGCTGTTGAGCAGCAGTGCCACCAGGCCGGAGGCGAGGATGCGCGGGGTCACCAGACGCTGAATGGGGTTGATTCCCAACACTTCCATCGCGTCGATCTCCTCGCGGATGGTGCGTGAGCCCAGGTCGGCGCACATCGCGGTGGCGCCTGCGCCCGCGACGATCAGCACCGTCACCATCGGGCCGAGCTGCGTCACCGCGCCGAACGCCGCGCCCGCACCGGAGAGATCGGCCGCCCCGAGTTCGCGCAGCAGGATGTTCAGCGTGAAGCTCACCAGCACCGTGAACGGGATGGCCACCAGCAGCGTCGGCGCCATGGAGACCCGCGCGATGAACCAGCACTGTTCGAGGAATTCGCGCCCCTGGAACGGGCGGCGGAACGCGAACAGGATCGCGTCGAGCGACATCGAGAACAACGCCCCGACGGCCTGCATCGGCCCGGACAGGTTGCGGCCCAGTTTCACACCGGGCGACCACCTATTGGCCATTCGCTTGTGGTCCCTCCAGGTCGGTTCGGTGTTGACGCGTCAGTCAATTCGTCGATTCCGTGCGTGTACGCCGTTGGGACGATCTCCTGGCGCACGCCGATTGCGCTGATCTGCAACGGAAGTGACCGTCTGACGGGCCCGTGAGCTCGTCCGCAACCAAGGCGCCGATCGTATCGGAAGCGGTGAGTGCCGCGAGGGCGAATTCGGCAGAACCCACTCCGATGGTTGATGTTTGCGCGCCCTTGGCATCCCGGCAGGACAGGGCGGTTCCGAACGTGTCGTGCATCGGATCTAGGTGACGGCGCCGGCGGTCTTGAGCTCGATGATGCGGTCCCAGTCGAGGCCGAGTTCGGCGAGGATGTCGTCGGTCTGTTCGGCGAAACCTGGAGCGGGTCCCGGTTGCGGCGCCGCGACGTCGAACTGCACCGGGTTGGCGACGAGTTCGAGTTCACCGGCCTGCACGAGATACCCGTTGGCCCGGATCTGGTTGTCCTGTGCGGCCTGCAAGGTGTCCTGCACGGGCGCCCACGGACCGGCGAGCGTCGCGAACCGTTCGCTCCATTCCGGCAGGGTGCGTTTCCTCATGGCCTCGGTGAGGATCTCGACCGCGGCCGCGGTGTTCTCCGCGATGGACTCGGCGGTCGCGAACCGCGGATCGTCGATGTAGTCCTCGAGATCCATGTGACGGCACACGTCGGCCCAGAACTTGGTGGGTTGCATCATCACGAACGAGATGTAACGGCCGTCGGCGGTCGCGTAGAGCCCGACCAGCGGGTTGATCGGCGACCCGTGCACACCCGGCGGCGGCTGCACCATCAACTGGTTGAGATGACTGGTCAGGGCGATCGTGTGCCCCATCGCCCACAGGCCGCTGCCCAGCAGCGACACGTCCACGACCGAGGGTTCGCCCGTGCGCTCCCGCTTGAACAGCGCCGCGGCGATTCCGCCTGCGAGGTTGGTGCCTGAGATGGTGTCGCCGTAGGCGGGGCCCGGCGGACCGATCATGCCCTCGATGCCGGGCGGCGTGATGGTCGCCGCGGTACCGGCGCGGCACCAGAACGCCGTCATGTCGTAGCCGCCCTTGACCGACTCCTCGCCGCGCGGCCCGAGCGCGCTGCCGCGTGCGTAGATGATCTTCGGGTTGACCGCGCGGATGTCGCCGACGTCGATCCCGAATTTCTGGCGGTGCCCGGGCAGGAAGCTGGTCAGGAACACGTCGGCGCGTTTCGCCAACTCCATCAATATCTCTCGCCCCTCGGGCACCGACATGTCCAGTCCGATGCTGCGCTTGCCGCGGTTGGCGTGTTCGATGTTCGGGTTCGGATCGCCGTCGACCCGCAACTGCCCCGTCTGGCGCAGACCGCGCTGCGGATCGCCGGTGACGGCGTGCTCGACCTTGATGACGTCGGCGCCCCACTCCCCCAGCACCGCGCCCGCCGACGGGACGAACCCGTACATGGCGACCTCGAGGACCCGAATACCTTCCAGTGGCCCGCTCATCGGTGCTGCCCTTTCCTGTTCGCGCTCATTGCTGGGCCACCACGGTGGCGAACGTCTTCGACTCCAGGAATTCCTCGAGTCCCGCGGTGCCCATCTCGCGGCCGATGCCCGACTGCTTGTAACCGCCGAACGGGCTGTCGGGGCTGAAGTAGTTGCCGCCGTTGATCGAGAACGTGCCGGTGCGGATCCGGCGGGCGAGGGCCAGTGCCCGCTGCTCGCCGCCGAACACCGCGCCCGACAACCCGTAGATGGAGTTGTTGGCGATGCGAACGGCGTCGTCGTCATCGGTGTAGGAGATGACGGCGAGGACGGGTCCGAAGACCTCCTCCTGCGCGATCTCGCTGTCGGGATCGACATCGGCGAGCAGCGTCGGCGTGTAGAAGTAACCGGGATCGACCTTCTCGCCGCCGGTCACCAGCGTCGCCCCGGCCGCGACGGCGCGCCTGACCATGCCGTCGACCTTGTCGCGTTGTCTCTCGCTGATCAGCGGACCCATGTACACCGACGGATCCGCTGGATTCCCCAGGCGCACCAGGCCGAAATTGTTCTTGACCAGTTCGACGATCTCATCCTTGTGCGCCGCGGGCACCAGCAGCCGCGAGGTCAGCGCGCAGCCCTGGCCGGCGTGCGTCACCATCGAGAACGCCGAGAACAATGCGGCGGTGTTGAAGTCGGCGTCGTCGAGGATGATCGCCGCGGACTTGCCGCCGAGCTCGAGGAACACCTTCTTGAGGGTGTCGCTCGCGGCGGCCATGATGCGCCGCCCGGTCGGGGTGGAACCGGTGAAGGTCACCATGTCGACGTCGGGACTCGTGGTGAGCACGGCGCCGACCTCCGGATCGGCACCCGAGATCACGTTGACCACACCGGCCGGGATGTCGGTGTGCTCGGCGATCAACTCACCGAGCGCGAGGGTGATCAGGGGTGTGTCCGGGGCCGCCTTGAGCACGACCGTGCAGCCCGCGGCCAGCGCGGGCGCGAGCTTGGCCAGCGCCAGTTGGTTCGGGTAGTTGTAGGCGATGATCGCGGCGACGACGCCTGCGGCCTCCTTTTCGACCCACCGGTGATGCTGCATGCCGCGGCTTTCGATGTTGCCGAGGTCTTCGGTGAGCGGGTAGGTCTTGAGCAGGTCGGCGTAGTAGCGGACGATATCGATCGGCTGATCGAGTTGCGCGCCGGCGCACAGCGCGGCGGTGGCACCGACCTCGGCCGTGGTCAACGCGGCCAGTTCGTCGCGGTGCTCGCGCAGGGCCTGATGGAGCTGCTCGAGGCAGCGCACCCGCAGCCCGGTGTCGGTGGACCAGTCCGTGGTGTCGAACGCCTTGCGCGCCGCGGCGATGGCGGCCTCGGCGTCGGCCACCGTGGCGTCGGGGGCGTGGCCCAGCACCTCGGTGGTGGCGGGGTTGACGGAAGGAAACGTCCGCGGCGTCTCACGCAGCTCTCCGCCGATCAACAGTTTCCGGTCAGCACGCTGTTCTGCGGTGATCGTCGACGTTTCCTGCATCATCCTCCTCGGCGACGTGCGCGGTGTGATGGAAATTTCATTCTCATCCTCGGCGAATCATACATTCGCATCATGAGAACTCAAGCAGAACGCAGATCGGCTAGTCATGGCCTTTGCGACCCGGCAGACATCCCCGAACAGCCGATATCCACCGGCGGTCGGGAGCTTGCGAACTCCGCGCGCACGAGAGTACGGTTCTCATATTCGGAAGGATGATTCTTGAACGCTGAGGAAGCCGGGTCCGGCACTGAACCCGGAGGTTTGTCGTGAAGAACGCGGTGGTCACCGGAGGCGGCTCCGGCATCGGAGCGGCGATCGTGGCCCGGTTGCGAGCCGACGGTCTCAACGTCGCCTCCCTGGACCTGCAGGCGTCGGACGACGAGTTCTCGCACGTCGCCGACGTCACCGACCGCGCCGCGGTCGACGCGGCGATGAACGCGGTGCGCGCCCGGCTCGGTCCGATCTCGGTTCTGGTCAACGCGGCGGGATTGGACTGCTTCCGGCGCTTCACCGACATCTCGTTCGAGAAGTGGCAGCAGGTGATCGATGTCAACCTCAACGGCGTCTTCCACTGCGTCCAGGCCGTGCTGCCCGACATGATCGAGGCGGGCTGGGGCCGGATCGTCAACATCTCGTCGTCCAGCACGCACTCGGGCCAGCCCTACATGGCGCCCTACGTCGCGGCCAAATCGGCGGTGAACGGCCTGACCAAGAGCCTCGCGCTGGAGTACGGCCCCAGCGGCATCACGGTCAATGCCGTGCCGCCTGGGTTCATCGACACCCCGATGCTGCGCAAGGCCGAAGACAAGGGCTTCCTCGGCGACACCGAGGCGCAGATCGCCCAGACCCCGGTGCGCCGGATGGGCCGCCCCGAGGACATCGCGGCGGCCTGCGCCTTCCTGATCTCCGAGGAGGCCGGCTACATCACCGGCCAGATCCTCGGCGTCAACGGTGGCCGCAACACCTGAAAGTTCTCCAGCACAACGATTTTCGGCACACATCTGAAAGGACCAGGATGGGAAGCGCAGAAGGCCGGGTAGCCGGGAAGGTCGCGTTCATCACCGGTGCCGCGCGCGGTCAGGGCCGCAGCCACGCCGTTCGGCTGGCCGAAGAAGGCGCCGACATCATCGCCGTCGACCTGTGCCGGAACATCGATTCGATCGGCTACTCGCTGGCGACGCCGGAGGATCTCGAGGAGACCGCGCGGTTCGTCGAGAAGGCCGGGCGCCGCGTCGTGACCGCACAGGCCGATGTGCGCGACGCCGCGCAACTCAGGGATGCCCTTGAGCGCGGTGTCAGCGAACTCGGCAGGCTCGACATCGTCGTCGCGCAGGCCGGTATCGCCGCGATGAAAGGCAATCCGCCGCTGCAGGCCTGGACCGACGGCATCAACACCAACCTGGTCGGCACCATCAACGCGATCCAGGCCGCGCTTCCCCATCTCGGCGAGGGCGCGTCGATCGTCGCGACCGCGTCGGCCGCGGCCCTGATGGACGCGCACAACAAGCCCAATCCGGGTGCCGATCCGGGCGGCATGGGCTACATGGTGTCCAAGCGCATGATCGCCGAGTACGTGCATTACCTCGCGACCGAGCTGACGCCACTGGGCATCCGGGCCAACGTGATCCATCCGACCAACTGCAACACCGACATGCTGCAGAGCGAGCCGATGTACCGCTCGTTCCGACCGGATCTGGAACATCCCACCCGCGCCGACGCCGAGCCGGTGTTCTACGTGCAGCAGGCCATGAAGGTGCCGTGGGTGGAACCGGCCGACATCAGCAACGCCGTGCTGTGGCTGGCCTCCGACGAGTCCCGCTTCGTCACCGGCATGCAGCTGCGTGTCGACGCAGGCGGCTATCTCAAGTGGTACGACTACCACGTGTGATATCCCCAGTCCCACAACGGTATTCGGGGGAACTCACCGGCCAGGAAGGAGTGCGCAACAGTGAAGGTGTCAGTTGACGGGCAGCGCTGCCAGGGTCACACCCTGTGCTCGATGATCGCACCCGACTCGTTCCAGCTCGACGACGTCGACGGTCACGCGTCACCGGTTTCGCCGATCGTGCCGCCGGATCAGGAGGCCGCCGTCGCCGAGGCCGCGCACTCCTGTCCCGAGCAGGCCATCGTCATCGAATGACATCCGCCGACCGGCACCGGGCATTCCAGATCGCCGTCTGACCTAGACCAAAAGCCAAGGGAGACAAGCCGTGAGCACCGATGATGTCACGACCGACGACGACCGCGAGAAGATCACGTACCACTTCGATCGGCACACGCCGGAATACCGGCTGCAGTTCGAGAAGATCACCGAGGAGATGCACACCCGGTGTCCTGTGGCATGGACCGAGACCTACAACGGTCACTGGGTGGCCGCGGGCAGCAACGAGGTCTTCGAACTCGCCCGCTGCCCCGCGGTGTCCAATCACCACGACATCAGCGGTGAGACACCGTTCCAGGGCATCACGATCCCGAAGGCGAGCCGCGCCACCGTCGTCCGCGGCGGCATCCTGGAGATGGACGAACCCGAGCACAGCGCCTACCGCGGTGCGCTCAACCCCTACCTGTCGCCGGCGGCGATCAAACGGTGGGAACCGTTCGTCGACGAGATCACCCGCGCCGCGATCGACGAGCACATCGAATCGGGTCGCATCGACTTCGTCGAACACCTGGCCAATGTGGTGCCCGCGGTGTTCACGCTCGCGATGATGGGCATCGAACTCAAGAAGTGGAACGTCTACAGCGAGCCGACCCACGCCTCGGTGTACACCCCTGAGCACGCCCCCGAACGCGAGAAGATCAACGAGCAGCACCGCGAGATGGGCATCGACCTCATCAACAACATGATGGAGATCCGGCAGAACCCGCGGCCGGGCCTGGTCAACGCCCTGCTGCAACTGCGCATCGACGGCGAGCCCGCACCGGACATGGAGATCCTGGGCAACCTCGGATTGATCATCGGCGGCGGTTTCGACACCACGACGGCGCTGACGGCGCACGCGCTCGAGTGGCTCGGCGAGCACCCCGCCGACCGTGAGCGGCTCAGCCGCGAGCGCGACACGCTGCTGAACCCCGCCACCGAGGAGTTCCTGCGGTTCTTCACCCCGGCACCCGGCGACGGACGCACATTCTCCGAGGACGCCGAGGTGGCCGGATACAAGTTCAACCGGTACGAGCGGCTGTGGCTGTCGTGGGCGATGGCCAACCGCGACCCGTCGGTGTTCGACAAGCCCAACGAGGTGATCCTCGACCGCAAGGGAAACCGCCATTTCAGCTTCGGCATCGGCGTGCACCGGTGCGTGGGCTCCAACGTGGCGCGCACGGTGTTCAAGTCGATGCTCACCGCGGTGCTGGACCGCATGCCCGACTACGTGTGCGATCCCGAGGGCACCGTGCACTACGACACCATCGGTGTCATCCAGGGCATGCGCAACCTTCCCGCCACGTTCGCACCGAGCAGGCCGCTGGGTCCCGGGCTGGACGAGACGCTGGAGAAACTGCAGCGCATCTGCAATGAGCAGGAGCTGGCCCGTCCGATCACCGAGCGCAAGGAACGCGCGGTCATCGACTGATCGGCGCTGCAGGCAGGCCGACGGGCAAACTCGGCACCGTTGCGCGTCGCCCGAGCCTGTTAATCTCGATCAAAGGTCGGTTCGGATACCTCAGCAATACGGCTGAGCAGACTCACCGCCTCGCGGCGGACGGAATGGGGGTGGCGCACGTGATCACGTTGTCGCGCACAAAACTGGCGATCGCAGCCGTCGGGTTCGCGGCTGCCCTGCCGCTGTCGGCCGGCGTCGCGTCCGCACAGCCCGACTTCACCGCGGTCGTCAACACGACCTGCAGCTATGAGCAGGTGATCGCCGCGCTCAACGCGCAGCAGCCGGATCTGGCGTACCAGGTGAACTCCTCGCCGGTGGCTCAGGGAATGCTGCGCAACTTCCTGGCCGCACCACCGGCCGAACGTCAGCAGACGGTGAACCAGCTGCAGACCAACCCGATGGCGCAGCAGTACTTCGGCACCATCTCCTCGATCGCCAACTCCTGCAGCAAGTACTGATCCCTCCTCGGCCGGGAACTCAGCCGCGGGGCAGGCCGAGGACCTGGGTGGCGATGATGTTGCGCTGGATCTCGGACGTGCCGCCGGCAATGGTGCCGCCGAAACTTCTGGCGTAGCGCTCGAACCAGCTCGCGAAGTAGTGGTCGAGGTTCATGTGCTCGTAGGGCCCGCTGGTCGACGGATGGATCAGGCCGTCGGGACCCGCTGCGGCGAGGGCATTTTCGAACGCGTTGCGCTCGGCCTCGGACCCCAGCAGTTTGAGCACCGACACCGAGGCGGTGTCCTGCTCACCGCGCGCGGCCCTGGCCAGCGCGGCCGAACCGAGTGCCCGCAGCGCCTGGTAGTCCATGATCGTCGTGGCGTACTGGTCGCGTTCGAGATCGGTGCGGGGGTGGAAGTCGGCGAGCATGTTGTCGATGCGGTCGGCGAAGCCCAGCCACATCATGGTGCGCTCGTGGCCCAGTGAGCCGTTGGCCACCTTCCAGCCCCCGTTGAGCGGGCCGACGAGGTTCTCGGCGGGCACCCGGGCATCGGTGAAGAACACCTCGTTGAAGTCGAGGTTCTGTTGTCCGGTCATGTCGGCGAACGGCCGGCACACCACCCCCGGGGTGTCGGTGGGGATGATCAGCACGCTGATGCCCTTGTGCTTGGGTGCATCCGGATCGGTGCGCACGAACGTCAGCAGCCAGTCGGCGTCGTGGGCACCCGAGGTCCACACCTTCTGGCCGTTGACGACGAACTGATCACCGTCGCGCACCGCGCGGGTGCGCAGTGACGCGAGGTCGGAACCCGCGCTCGGCTCACTCATGCCAAGCGATGCGGTCTTCTCGCCGCGCAGCACCGGAACGGCCCAGCGGTGCTTCTGTTCCTCGGTGCCGAACGTCAGCAGTGAGGCCGCGACGATGTTGACGCCCTGCGGGTTGAAGCTGTGATAGATCCGGCGCCGGCACAGTTCGTCGAGATGCACGAACTGCTGTACGACGGTGGCGTTGCGGCCGCCGAACTCCGGCGGCTGGGCGGGCAGCAGCCAGCCGTTGTCGAACAGCAGGCGCTGCCAGTCGCGGGCCCACTGCGGCATGTGCGAGACCGACCGGGGCCGCTCGAGCGTGTCGGCCTCGGCGGGCAGGTTCGCGTCGAGGAAGGCCGCGAACTCGGCGCGGAACGTCTCGACGTCGGCGTCGTAGGTCAGCTGCATGTTCACAGTCCCCGGTAGCTCGTGCGGTACTCGGCGGCGATCAGCGCGCGGTGCTCGGCGGCGCCGCCCAGCAGCAGTTCACCGGCCTTGGCGCGCTTCAACGCGAATTGCACGTCGTTCTCCCAGGTGAAGCCCATGGCGCCGAACAACTGCAGACCGTGGCGGAACACCACGGCCTGGCACTCCCCTGCCGAGGCCTTGGCCATCGCCGATGCGAGGCGCCTGCGCGGATCGTCCTCGGCGATGGTGAGCGCCGCGAAGTACGCCAACGCACGGGCCCGTTCGATCGCGACGTGCATGTCGACGGCCTTGTGCTGCACGGCCTGCAACGACCCGATCGGCACACCGAACTGGTGCCGCTGCTTGACATGTTCGAGAACGAGGTCGAGGACCCGCCGGCAGGCACCGACCATGTGAACCGCGAGCCCGGTGAGTGCCAGATGCCGCGCCTTCTCGGCGTCGGATGGCACGCGGTCGGTATCCGGGACCGCGACGTCGTCGAACGTCACGTCGGCGATGTGCAACACCGGATCGAAGACCTGGCAGCGCCGGATGTCGGCCTTGGACGCGTCGATGAGGAACACGCCCGCGTCGGTGACGACGGCCAGCGTCTCGGCCCGGTCGCCGTCGAGCACGTGGCGCGTCGTCCCGCGCAACACCCACCCGGTGGCGTCGCGGTGCGCGGACACCCCGCCGTACACGGCGGTGCCCGCCTTCGAGGTGTCGAAGCGCTCGCCGGCCAGCGGCGCGAACTGCGTCATCGTCGCCAGATAGGGCGTCAGGTCGGTGGCCCGGCCGAGCTCTTCGAGCACGATCGCGAGTTCGACGGCGTTCTGCGGGTCGGTGAGCTCGGTCCAGCCCTGCTCGATGTAGCTCTGCCACAGCGGCGTCGGGTCGACCCCCTGCTCGGCAACCTCACGGACCAGCGTCGCCGGACATTGTTTGGTCACCGCATCGCGCACGGTCTCCTGCCATAGCCGTTGATCGGCATCGAATTCGAGTAGCACCCGCCGCCTCCTGATGCGCTGTCGCGTCGCGATGAGAATAGCATTCTCATCAGATGAGCGTTCATTCTCATCCTGCCCCAACGGGTTCTCCCGCGATGCCCGCTGGGCAACCGACCAGCAGGACCGCCCACCTGCGGTGAAGCGGTGAACTGGACCGAGAACAATGTTCTTGCTATTGAAGAATATCGATCTAAACTGACAAGGGTCCGGTGTGGTGTGCACACCGCAGCGCGGCACGCCGCGGCGAACGGACAAAGCATCGGAGGACAGTTTGCCCCTGCACCACCCAGACAGCGCTGGACCCGAACGGACGACGACGCCCGTCGTCGACGCAAGCGTGCACATCTTCTTCGGGTCGAACAAGGACCTGCGTCAGAACTTCCTGCGAGAGCCGTTCGCCAGCCGGGGTTTTCCCGACTACGAGATGAACTGGTACGGCGCACCGGGCGGCGAGTACGCCAAGAACACGAAGGGCCCCGACCGGCAGTACCCGGGATCCGATCCGGACATCGTCGCGCAGCACCTGTTCGCCGAGCGCGGCGTCGACATCGCGATCCTGCACCCCATGACGCGCGGCATCATGCCCGACCGTCACCTCGGCACGGCGCTGGCCAATGCGCACAACGAGATGATGGTGACGCGCTGGCTCGACCACGACTCCTACGGTGAGCGCTTCCGTGGCACCATCCGGGTCAACCCCGACGACATCGCCGGTGCGCTACGGGAACTCGAGCGCTACCGCGACCATCCGCGCGTCGTGCAGATCGGAGTGCCGCTGCAGTCGCGGGAACTCTACGGCAAGCCGCAGTACTGGCCGCTGTGGGAAGCCGCGGCCGACGCCGGCCTACCGGTGGCCGTGCACATCGAGGGCGGGGCGGGCGTGCAGTTCGCGCCGACCCCTTCCGGCAAGACCAGGACCTACGAGCAGTACCTCGGGTTCATGGCGCTGAACTATCTGTACCACCTGATGAACATGATCGCCGAGGGCGTGTTCGAACGGATGCCCGCGCTGAAGTTCGTCTGGGCGGACGGCGCCGCCGACCTGTTGACGCCGTTCATCTGGCGCATGGACTGCTTCGGTCGTCCGCACCTTGAGCAGACGCCGTGGGCACCGAAGATGCCGAGTGACTACCTGCCCGGGCACGTGTACTTCGTGGAGGGCCTGCTCGATGGGCCCGGCGACGTCGAATTCGCCGGTGAATGGCACGGTTTCACGGGCAAGGAGGACATGGTGATGTTCGGGTCGAGCTACCCGCACTGGCAACTCAACGAACCGGAGGCGCCGTCGGCCTACACACCCGAACAGCGCGACAAACTACTGTGGCGCAACGCCGCCGAGCTCTACGGGCTCCAGAGCGCGCTCACGTCGACCGCCGTTGCGCCGCAATGAAGGCAGCCGAGGGAGGCAACATGACCGTCACGACCAGACCACGGGTGCCCGCCACCGAACGCATCGCGGTCCGGTGTGTCGATTCCGACGTTCACCCGATGCCGCGGCGCGGGGAACTCGTCGAGTACATCCCGGAACCGTGGCGCAGCAAGTACTTCATGAGCCACCGGGTCGGCGAACAGATCTACTACGACGCGCCCGATTACGCACATGCCTACGCGATGCGCGTCGACGCTTTCCCGCCCGACGGCGAATTCGCCTGCAGTGATCCCGATATGGCGCTACGCCAGCTGATCATGGAAGCCGGGTCGGACATCGCGATCCTGGAGCCCACCCACTCCGAGCACCGGCTGGGCGAGGCGACCGCGGCATACTGCACCGCGGTCAACGAGTGGCTGGCCGATCACTGGCTCGACAGCCACAACAACTGGCACCAGCGGTGGCGCGGATCGATCTGCGCGGCGATCGAGGAACCACAGTCGGCCGTTGCCGAGATCGAGAAGTGGGCCGGGCATCCCTACATGGCGCAGATCCTCATCAAGGCCGAGCCGCGGCCGTCCTGGGGTGACCCGAAATACGACCCGATCTGGGCCGCCGCGACCAAACACGACATCGTGGTGAGCTGCCACCTGTCCCGCGGCGAGTACGAGACCCTGCCGCTGCCGCCGGTCGGAATTCCCAGCTACAACCACGATTTCATGGTCACCTACTCGCTGCTGGCGGCCAACCAGGTGATGAGCCTGATCTTCGACGGCGTGTTCGACCGGTTCCCGACGCTGCGCATCGTGTTCGTCGAGCACGCGTTCACCTGGATCCTGCCGCTGATGTGGCGCATGGACGCGATCTACCAGCGCCGCAAATCCTGGCTGGACATCAAGCGCAAACCCAGCGACTACGTCAAGGACCACATCAAGTTCACCACCCAGCCGCTGGACTACCCCGAGGACAAAACCGAACTGTCACGGGCGCTGGAGTGGATGGAATGCGAGAAGATCCTGCTGTTCTCCTCGGACTACCCGCACTGGACCTTCGACGACCCCCGTTGGCTCGTCAAGCATCTGCCCGAACATGCCCGCGAGGCGATCATGTTCCGCAACGGGATCGAGACCTACAAACTCCCCGACACCGTGCCGGTGCTCGAGGGACAGGTTCGGGTGTCCTGGTGAGTTCGGAGGGCAGGAGCGAAGCGACCGGGGAATCGATGAAGCCCGAGAAGCGTCCCCGGCTCGCGCAGGGGCGTGAGCACGTCGTCGCCAAGGTCTGCGAGATCCCGCCCGGCACACACAAACTGGTGCCGATCGGCCGCCACGGAGTCGGTGTCTACAACGTCAACGGCACGTTCTACGCGATCGCGAACTACTGCCCGCACGAGGGCGGCCCGCTGTGTTCCGGCCGGGCGCGTGGACGCACCGTGGTCGACGAGACCGCGCCCGGCGACGCGGTCATGGTGCGCGATATGGAGTACATCTACTGCCCCTGGCATCAGTGGGGTTTCGAACTGGCGACCGGCACCACCGCGGTCAAGCCGGAGTGGAGTATCCGCACCTATCCGGTGCGGGTCGTCGATGACGAGGTGTTGGTGACGGCATGAGCACTGCCACAGGCGAGAAGACGGGCCCCACCCTCAACCGGGGCGAGGAGACCGTCGAGATCAACGGCGGCAACGTCGTCTACGAGATCCTCGGCGAGCACGGCGATGTCATCGCGCTGACACCCGGCGGACGATTCAGCAAGGACATCCCGGGCCTGCGCCCGCTGGCCGAGGAACTGGTCGAGGGCGGATACCGCGTGCTGCTGTGGGACCGGCCGAACTGCGGGCGCTCCGATGTGCAGTTCTACGGGCAGAGCGAATCCCACATGCGCGCCGAGACACTGTACGCGTTGATCTCGAAACTCGGTGTGGGACCGTGCGTCATCGCCGGCGGCTCGGGCGGGGCAAGGGATTCGATGCTCACGGCCATGCTGCACCCCGAGATCGTCACCAGGCTCGTGGTCTGGAACATCGTCGGCGGTGTGTACGGCTCGTTCGTGCTGGGCGGCCACTACATCACGCCGAGCATCCTCGCCGTCCGCGGCCTCGGTATCGAAGGGCTGCTGCAGGTTCCGGAGTGGCGCGAGCGGATCGAGCAGAACCCGGCCAACCGGCAGCGGTTGCTCGACCTCGACGCCGAGGAGTTCCTCAAGGTGATGTTGCGCTGGCTCAATGCGTTCGTCTCCAAGCCGGGCCAGACCATTCCCGGTGTGCCCGACGAGATGTTCGACAACATCAAGGTGCCCACCCTGATCATCCGGGGCGGGGAGAACGACTGGGATCACCCCAAACGCACCTCCCTTGAGGTCAACTGCCTGATCAAGGGATCCACGCTGATCGATCCGCCGTGGCCCGAGGACGCCTGGGAGCGGGCCGGTGAGAAGTTCGCCAGGAGCGGAGGCAAGAAGTTCTGCCTGTTCGATACCTGGGTGCAGGCCGCGCCCGCCATCCTGGAGTTCCTCAAGTGAGCTCACACGGTGCGGATGTGCACCTCGCAGTTGAGCGAGGCCTCCAGCGCGGTGTGGATGCGGCTCTCCGGCACCCGCTGCAGGTCGGCCTTGCGCAGGGTCACCGTCACGATGTCCCACCCCTGGTCGTGCACCGCCCGCTCGATCTCACCGGTGACGCCGAAGCCCGCGAGGACGCCGTGCGCGTCGTCGTCGGTGCCGCGGCTGACGAACGTCACCACGCCCGCGGTCGGGGTTGTGCCGAAGGCCTTGGCGCACAACTGCAGAACCGACTCCTGCAGCTGCTGTGCGTCGCTCCCGGCGATCAGCACCTCGACTTCGCGCCGGTGCGCGGGCAACTCCGCCAGTTGGGCGTTGGCGATCACCTCGGCGCCGATGCCCGCGAGCAGTCCTGCGAGCGCGGCCATGCCGTCGGCTAACTGCTGTGGCCCGAGTTCACCGCTGGGGTCCACACCGACACGCACCACCGCAGTTCTCATGCCGGTAAGACTAACCGGGGACGGGATATGACCATGACAGCCGATCTGACCGTCGCGGCGTGGCCGGGCATCACACCACGCCTGCTGCGCAGCGAACCCGAAACGGTGACCGGGTATCTCGGCGCCGGAGGCTACCGTGCCCTCGACGATCCGCAGCAGTTGCTCGACACCGTCGAGGCGAGCGGATTGCTCGGCCGCGGTGGTGCGGCGTTCCCGCTCTCGGTGAAGCTGCGCACCGTGCGCGACAACGGCCGCGAGGCCGGCGGCGCCGTGGTGATCGCCAACGGTGAAGAGGGCGAGCCCGCGTCGATCAAGGACCGGTGGCTGCTGCGTAACCGTCCGCACGCGGTCCTCGACGGGCTGCGGCTCGCGGCCCTCGTCGTGAACGCGGATCGCGCCGTGCTGTACACCTCGGACCCCCGGTCGGCCCACAGCATCGAGCGCGCCCTCGCCGAGACCGACGACCGCCCCGGCGGCGCCGTGGTCGAACTGGTCACCGTCACACCGGGTTACGTGGCGGGTGAGGAGACCGCGGCCGTGCGCGTGGTCGACGGTGGTCCGGCCAAACCCACCGACAAACCGCCACGCCCCTTCGAGGAGGGGGTCAGCGGACACCCGACCCTGGTCAGCAACGTCGAAACCCTGGCACATCTGGCGTACCTGCACCGCGACGGTGCGGACGCCTTCCGCGAACTGGGCACCGAAGGCTCGCCGGGCACGTTCCTGGCCACCATCACCGGCGCAGGCAGGCCCCCTGCGCTCTACGAGCTGCCGCACGGCGTGGCGTTCGCCGATGTGCTGACGCTGCACGGCGTTTCGCCCGATGCCGTCAGCGGTGCGCTCATGGGTGGATATTTCGCCGGTCTGCTGGGCCGCGAGATCGTTGGCGCCACAATGGATCACGAGACCATCCGCGGACTGGGCAGCGGCCTGGGCTGTGGTGCGGTCAGCGTGCTCACCGATGACTGTCCGGTCGCGGTCGCCGCGTCGGTGTTGTCCTACTTCGACCGCGAGAACGCCGGGCAGTGCGGTTCGTGTTTCAACGGGACCGCGGCCATGGCCGCGGTGGCATCCGCACTGCGCGACGGGACCGCGACGGCCGACGACGTGGCGAGGCTCGAACGGTGGTCGGTGGTCCTGCGCGGGCGCGGCGCCTGCGCGACCCTCGACGGTGCCTGCAATGTGGCGGCGAGCCTGCTGTCGGCGTTCGGCGATCTGGTGCAGCGCCACCTCGAGAACAACTGCCGGACATGCCGTTTCGTGCCGTTCACCGCGGTGCGGCCATACGAGGTGGAGCAACTGCGAACGGTGGTGGCGGTATGAGGGTCAAGCTGGACCGCACGATGTGCGACGGGTTCGGGCTGTGCGCCAGGCACGCGCCCGAGTACTTCCCGCTCGACGACTGGGGTTACGCGTCGCTGCACGGTGACGGCAACGTTGCCGAGGCCGATGAACCCGCGGTCAAACGCGCCCTGCTCGACTGTCCGGTGCACGCGATCATCGAGTTGCGCACGAGGCAGACAACATCCGCAACCGGACCGCCAACTGATAACGTGATTCTCCGAAGAGAGTAATCCGCTTACCACCGGAGCCGACGTGTCACAGATCCCCGGGCGTCCCCTACCGATGGTCACCGCGCTGAACGAGTACTTCTGGACCGCGGGCCGTGACGGCGTGCTGCGCATCCAGGAATGTCGGTCCTGCAACGCGCTGATCCATCCCCCGCAGCCCATCTGCCGCTACTGCCGCAGTCACGATCTGGGCGCGCGCGACGTGTCCGGGCGCGCGACCCTCGCCGGCTTCACGATCAACGAGCGGTTCGGCTTCCCCGATCTGCCGCCCCCCTACGTCGTCGCCGAGGTCGCGATCGTCGAGGACCCCCGGGTCCGGCTGACCACCAACATCGTCGACTGCGATCCGCGGTCGCTGGAACTCCGACAACCGGTCGAGGTCAGGTTCCAGCACATCGAGGATGTGTGGCTGCCGGTGTTCACCCCGTCGGCGGACACCACGCCCGTCCCGGCCCCGGTCGACGACATCGCGCCGCAGGACATCGGCAAGTACGTCCGGCCGATGCTGACCAAGGACAAATTCGAGGACCATTCGGCGATCACCGGCATCGGCATGTCCAGGATCGGCCGACGGCTCATGGTGCCACCGCTGTCGCTGACGATCGAGGCCGCCGAGCGGGCAGTCGCCGACGCAGGCCTGACGTTCGACGACATCGACGGATTGTCCACCTATCCGGGCCTCGACCTCGCAGGCATGGGCGAGGGAGGCGTCGCCGCGCTCGAGGGCGCGCTCGGGTTGCGCCCGACCTGGATCAACGGCGGCATGGACACATTCGGTCCCGGCGGATCGGTGATCGCGGCGATGATGGCGATCTCGGCCGGCCTGGCACGCCACGTGCTGTGCTTCCGCACGTTGTGGGAGGCCACGTTCGGCCAGCTGGTCAAGGAGGGCAAGCTGGCACCGCCGATGAGCGCCCGCACCAACAGCTGGCAGCAGCCGTTCGGCGCCACGTCGGCCGCACACACGTTGGCGCAGAACGCCGGACGCCACTTCGACCGGTACGGCACCACACGCGAGACGCTGGGCTGGATCGCGCTGAACCAGCGGGCCAACGCCGCGCTGAACCCCACGGCGATCTACCGCGATCCGCTGACCATGCAGGACTACCTGTCGGCACGCACCATCACCACGCCGTTCGGGCTCTACGACTGCGACGTGCCGTGCGACGGCGCGGTAGCGGTGATCGTCTCGGCGATCGACGCCGCACGCGACCTGCCCAAGCCGCCCATCCGGTTCGAGGCAGTGGGAACCCAGATCATCGAGCGGCTCGACTGGGATCAGACCACGCTCACCCACGAACCGCAGGTGCTCGGCCAGAGCGCGCACATGTGGTCGCGAACCACGTTGCGGCCCAGCGATGTCGACGTCGCCGAGCTGTACGACGGTTTCACGTTCAACTGCCTGTCCTGGCTTGAAGGACTCGGATTCTGCGGTATCGGCGAGGCCAGGGACTTCCTCGACGGGGGCAAGAACATCGCCCGCGACGGTGTCATCCCGCTCAACACCCATGGCGGGCAGCTCTCCCACGGCCGCACGCACGGCATGGGCCTCATCCACGAGGCCGTCACGCAGCTACGAGGTGAGGCCGGTGAACGCCAGGTCGAGGATGCGCGGGTGGCGGTCGCCAGCAGTGGCGGCCTGACCCCCAGCGGCGTCCTGTTGCTGCGTAGGGACGATTAGCCATGGCAGGTCCGAACAAACCCGACAGGTCCGTGCCGCACCCCCGCGTCGTCCTCGCCGACGGCGTGCCGATGTCGGCCCTGGTCGCCGAGGCCACCGAACCGCGCGCGGTGGTCGTGGCGCTGCACGGCGGCGCGACCACCTCGGCGTATTTCGATTGCCCTGGCCATCAGGAGCTTTCGCTCCTGCACGCGGGCGTCGCCGCCGGGTTCACCGTCGTCGCGCTGGACCGACCCGGCTACGGCGCGTCGGCACCGTACCCCGAGGCGATGGCGCGTCCCGAGCAGCGCCTCTCGCTGGTGTTCGGCGCGCTCGAACACATCGTCGGTACCCAGGACCTGTTCGTGCTTGGTCATTCGATGGGCTGCGAACTCGCGGTGCGGATGGCGACCGCGGACTCCGCCACAGGCGCCGGCGCGCGGGTCGTGGGCATCTCACTGGCAGGCACCGGGCGCCGGTATCGGACCGCGGCCCGCGACATACTCACGCACGCGTCGATCGACCACCGACCCCGCGGTCTGCGGGAGTTGCTGTGGGAACCCGCGCGGTTGTATCCGCCCGACGTGGTCGGCAGCGGATTGTCCTCCGGCGGCGCCGCGTACGAGGGTGACGTCGTCAGAACCTGGTCGGCACAGGACTTCCCGCGACTCGCCGCGCAGGTGAGGGTGCCCGCGCAGTTCATCGCGGGTGACCACGAGAACGTGTGGGAGGCCGACGCCGAGGCGTTGGCGGCGATCGGCGCGATGTTCAGCACCGCACCGCGCGTGGACGTCGACGTGCTGCCCGAGGCCGGCCACAACCTCAGCGTCGGCTTCACCGCGGCCGAATACCACCAGCGGGTCCTGCAATTCGCCGGTGCGTGCCTGGACATTCGAGCCGCTCGTACCGGCACCGACGTGGAAGTGGAGGCAGGTTGATGCGAGTCGGTTTCATCGGGCTGGGCAGCCAGGGCGCGCCGATGGCCCGCCGGATCGTCGAAGGCGGATTCGAGACCACGCTGTGGGCGCGCCGCCCGGCGTCGCTCGAACCGTTCGCCGACACCGCTGCCAAGGTGGCGGGCACACCGGCCGAACTGGCCGCGGCCAGCGATCTGGTGTGCCTGTGCGTGGTCGGCGACGACGACGTCAGGGAGGTCCTCGACGGTCAGACGGGTGTGCTGGCCGGTCTGGCGCCCGGCGGGATCATCGCGATCCACTCGACCGTGCACCCGGACACCTGCACCGAACTCGCCGAACAGGTTGCCGACAAAGGAATCTCGCTCATCGACGCCCCGGTCAGCGGCGGTGAGCCCGCCGCCAGCGCCGGCACGCTGCTGGTGATGGTCGGCGGCGACGAGCAGATCGTGGAGAGGGTGCGCCCGGTGTTCGCGACATACGCCGACCCGATCGTGCATCTCGGCGATGTCGGCAGCGGTCAGGTCGCGAAGATCCTCAACAACCTGCTGTTCAGCGCGAACCTGGGCGCCGCGATGAGCGCGCTGGAACTCGGTGAGGCACTCGGTGTGCCGCGCAGTGCGCTGTGCGAGGTGATCACCCGCGGATCGGCCAACAGCAAGGCGCTGGGCAGCATCGCGATGTTCGGCGGCACGCTCGACAATCTCGCCCCGATCGCCGGTGCGCTGCTGCAGAAGGACTGCAGGCACGCCGCGAGCCTGGCCGACGCCGCGTCGGCTCCCCATGGCGCGGTTTTCGACGCGGCCGACGAGGCCCTGCGCCTCATGGACGTCCCCCGCTGATGCGCATCGGTTTCATCGGCGCCGGACGCATGGGCGCCCCGATGGTGCAGCGGCTCACCGGGGCGGGCCACGACGTCCGTGCGCTGGGCCGCATCGACGAGAAGCGTGCTGTGGTGGGCGCATTGGGCGCGACGCCCGTGGCCACCGCGGCCGACGCGGTGCGCGAGGCCGACATCGTGATCGTGTGCGTGTTCACCGATGAGCAGGTGCGCGGGATCTGCACGGACGACCTGCTCGACGCCATGGCGCCGGGCGCCGTGCTCGTCCTGCACACGACCGGAAGTCCGCGCACGGCCGAGGACATCGCCGCTCGAGCCGCGCACCGCCGCATCGCGGTGATCGACGCACCGGTCAGCGGCGGGCCGCACGACGTCGCGGCCGGATCGGTGACGGTGTTCGCCGGCGGGGATGCCGACGCGCTCGAGCGCGCGGGCGCCGCGCTGCGTGCCTACGCCGAGCCGGTTCTGCACGTAGGACCGGTCGGCGCGGGCCAGCGCGTCAAGCTGATCAACAACACGTTGTTCGCGGCGCAGATCGGCATCGTGGCCGAGGGTGTGCGTCTGGCCCGGGAACTCGGAGTCGAGGAGTCGACAATGCTGACCGCGCTCACCCACGGCAGCGCCGCCGGCCGCGCGTTGAGTGGTGTCGCGGCGACCGGATCGGCGGAGAAGTTCAAGGCCAGGGTCGGTGAGTTTCTCGGCAAGGACGTCGCGGTGGTCCGCAAGACCGTGGCCGAGCTCGGCGCTGACCTCGGGATCCTCGACAACGCGGTTGACGCGGCGCTGCGCCGGAGCTGATCCCGGCCCGTTTCGGCCGCCCGGACATTGCATTTCACGCTTTTCAACCACTCCCGCGCGCATTACTGTTAGCGTTACAGTTCATCCGGTTCACGTAACGCCTCGCAGCGCACTTCCGGCAGCAGCCCGCCGCGAAGGAGGAGCATATGACCAAGCCCGAGACGAAGCCCGAGTTCACCTCTGAGGCCGGGCCTGCCTTGAGATTCGATCCCTTCTCCGAGCAGTACTTCGAGAACCCGTTCGACATCTACCGGCAGATGCGTGACGAGGCACCGCTGTACCACGACGCCGAACAGGATTTCTACGCGCTGTCGCGTCATGAGGATGTCGCGGCCGCGCTGAAGGACCACGAGGCGTTCTCATCGTCGCGGGGCTGCGATCTGGCGATGGTGAAGGGCGACGAACCGCCGCAGAAGTCGATCATCTTCATGGATCCACCCGAGCACCGCCACATGCGCAGCTTGCTCAACAAGGCGTTCACACCACGTGCGATCCAGTCGCAACGCGACACCATCGTCGAACAGGTCGAGTACTACCTCGGCCAGATCGGCTCCGACGAGTTCGACGTCGTGCAGGACTTCTCGGCCCCGTTCCCGGTCGAGGTGATCACCCGGATGGCCGGCGTCGAACCCGAATACCGCCAGCAGGTGCGGCACTGGATCGACACCAGCCTGTCGCGCGAACCCGGCCAGGTGGCCTACTCCGAGGCGGGCATGAAGGCCAACATCGACACCGCGATGTACTACTACTCGCTGGTGCAGAAGCGCCGCGAGAACCCACAGGACGACATGATCAGCCGGTTGATCGCCGCGGAGATCCCCGGTGAGAACGGCCGGTTGCGCCGCCTCGATGACGTCGAGATCACCGGTTTCGCAACGCTTCTGGGTGGTGCGGGCGCCGAGACCGTCACCAAGCTGATCGGTACCGCCACGGTGACGTTCGCGAAGTTCGGCGAGCAGTGGCGCAAACTGCTCGACGACCGCAGCAAGGTGGGCGCGGCCGTCGAGGAACTCCTGCGCTACGAGGGGCCGGTGCAGTACAACGTGCGCTACACGCTCAAGGAAGCGCAGGTGCCCAGCGGCACCATACCGGCGGGAAAACCGGTGTTCCTGCTCAAGGCCTCGGCCAACCGCGACGAGCGGGCGTGGACCGATCCGGATGTCTTCGACATCGACCGCGACCGCACCGAGGCGCAGAACCTGGGCCTCGGCTACGGCATCCACAGCTGCCTCGGCGCCGCGCTCGCCCGCCTGGAGAGCACGATCGCCTTGGAGAAACTGCTCGACTTCATGCCGCGTTACGAGGTCAGGTGGGACGGCCTACAGCGCGTGCACATGCAGAACGTCGCGGGTTACTCCCATGTGCCGGTGCGGGTGTTGCGCCGATGACGAAGAAGATTCACGTGGATTTCGGATTGTGTGAGAGCAACGGCGTCTGCATGGGTGTCATCCCCGAGGTGTTCGACCTCGACGAGCAGGACTACCTGCACGTACTCTGCGACGAGGTGACCCCACAGATCGAGGAACGCGTCCGGGAGGCCGTGCGGCAGTGCCCGCGGCAGGCCATCTCGATCGACGAAGTGTAGCCGCCGCGGTGTGCGCCGGATCAACCGGCGATCACCGTTTCGCCGAACCTTTCGATGGTTTCCAGCGCATGGGCGAGGCTGTCACCCGGGATCGTCACGTGCAGCCACGTCACGCCGAGCGCACGGAGTTTCTCGACACCCGCCAGATAGGCATCGGCGTCGAAATCGTCGTCCCCGGGGTTGCCGCCCTCGAAGTTGTTGAACACGATGTCGATTCCCGCCGGATCACGTTCGGCGGCAGCGACTCTGGCGCATAGGTCCTCGATTCCGGCCGCGAGCCGGTCGATCGAGTCGATCGCGGCGGTTCCCGCGGTCCGCGCAAGTCCGGGCGGCGCCGCGAACGGGCACCATCCATCGCCGTGCCTGGCCACGCGCACCCTGGCCGCCGCGGTGTTGCCGCCGATCCAGATCGGCGGCGGGTTCACCGGCCGCGGATGCGCCGTGATGCCCCTGGCGCTGAAATGCTTTCCCTGGTAGTTGAAGTCGTCACCTGCCCAGATCCCGCGGATGACGTCGAGGGCCTCGTCGAACAATTCGGTGCGCTCGTCGAACTCCACACCGAGCGCGGCGAACTCACGTTTGAGGTAGCCCACCCCGACGGCGAGGGTGAACCGCCCACCGGAGAGCAGGTCGAGCGTCGCACCGGATTTGGCCACCACGAACGGGTTCCGGTACGGCAACACCACGATGTTGGGCACCAACCGCAGCGCGGTGGTCTGCGCGGCCGCGTACGCCATCGCCACGAACGGGTCGACCGCGTCGTGCCCGCCTGCGTCGAGCCAACGCTGCGACGGCGCCGGGTGGTCGGTGAAACCGAACCCGGAGAAACCCGCGGCCTCGGCCGCGGCCGCCACCGCCGCCACACCGGACCCGCTCACCAGGTCCGGGTGGTAGGGGTGGGTGTGCATCGGATGCGTGATGCTGTAGCGCACAGCCGGATACACCGATCAGGACGGGAAGCCCGTGACGATGACCCCGTTGCACTCGGCGGCACTCTGCCGGATCTTGGCGGCGTTCTGATAGGCGTCGGAGAAGTACCATTCACGCGCCGCCTCGACGGACGGGAACTCCAGCACGACGGTCTGGGTACCGTGCCAGGTGCCCTCGACCACCTCGGCCTTCTGGTCGACGGCGAGGATGGTCGCACCCGCCATGGTGGGGCCGGCGGCCTTGGCGTACTCGGCCATGCCTTCCGGGTTCTTGATGTCCTCGGTGATGATCACATAGCCCTTTGCCGGCATTGCGAATCTCTTTCTCTAATCGGTGATCTCGATGATCGCTCGTTCCGGGCAGTTCTGGATCGCCTGATGGGCGGCGCCTTCGAGTCCGGCGGGCAGCTCACCCGGATCGGCCACCGCCCAGCCGTCGTCTGACATCTCGAAGACCTCGGGGCACAGTGTCAGGCACATGCCGTGGCCGGCACAGCGGTCCTCGTCGACCCTGACCCGCATCAGGTGTCGAACTCCAGGTGCAGCTCGGTGAGCCCGCGCAGGATGAACGTCGGGATGTAGTCGTAGCGGCGGTTGCCCGCCGGGCCGTGTTCGGCCTCGGCGATCCGGATGTCGGTGGTGCGATCGAGCAGACGTTCCAGTCCGACGCGGGTCTCGGCACGTGCCAGCGGTGCGCCCGGGCAACTGTGGATGCCGCGACCGAATGCCAGATGCTGGCGGGCGTTCTTGCGGGCGGGGTCGAAGGTGTCGGGATCTTCGAACCGCCGCGGGTCGCGGTTGGCCGCACCGTTGAGCACCATCACCGTGGTGCCCGCGCTCAGTTCGGTGTCACCGATGGTCACCGGGCACCGCGACAGCCGGAAGTCGCCCTTGACGGGGCTCTCGATCCGCAGCGCCTCTTCGATGAAATTCGGTATCAGGCTGCGGTCGTCGCGCAGCCGCTGCTGGATCTCGGGCCGCTCACCGAGGATCTTCAGCGCGGTGCCCAGCAGGCGGACCGTGGTCTCCTGGCCGGCCGAGAACACGTTGGTGGCCACGCGGGCGACGTCACCGACATCGGGCAGGGTGCCGTCGGGGAACGTCGCGGTGGCCAGGCCGGTCAGCACGTCGTCGCGCGGATTGGCGCGGCGGTCGGTGGCGTAGTCGGCGAACTGGCCGTACAGGAACTCCAGCGGGCTGTGCGCCAGTGACTCGGTATTGGTGCTGCCGACACCGCCGCCGGAGTGCTGCTTGATGCCGTTGACGAACGATTGGCGGTCCTCGTCGGGGATGCCGAGCAGGTCGGCGATCACCAGCAGCGTGAACGGTCCCGCGAAGCCCTTGATGAACTCGCCGCGGCCGGGTGCGAGAAAGCCGTCGAGCACCTCGTCGGCGAGCCGCCACATCGCGTCCTCGTTCTCCTTGAGGCGCTTGGGCGTGATCAGCCGCATGAGCAGCGAGCGGTGATTGGTGTGGGTGGGCGGATCGAGGGTCGGCAACTGATCGCTGAACGGCAGTTCGTCGCGGTGCTTGTCGATCAGCGCGGTGACCTCTTCGGGGCTGCGGCCCTCGAGCGACACCGGGAACCCCGGGAACGGGCCGGTGACCGAGATGCACGACGAGAACGTCTGCTCGTCGTTGTAGACCTGGACCGCTTCCTCCCAACCGGTCACCATCGTCACGTCGTGGTGGTCCTCGCGGCTGACCGGGCACTTGTTGCGCAGCGCCTCGAAGAACGGGTACGGGTCGTCGACCAAACGCTCATCGCGGAAGAAATCGATTCCGGTGGGGTCGATCGCCATCAGTGCTCCCGTTCAGGCCCGAATGAGAATGGGACTCTCATCTTTGAACATTAGATTTCCATAGCACGCGCAACGCGTCAACGCCGGGGCCTGCGACACCACGTCCTGGTGTCGCGGCATGCGAGTTAGTTCGACATCCGTCGACCAGCACTCATGGTTCCCAAGACCAAAATCCGCTGTTAAAGTCCGCTCATGCCGACATCGGACGCGGCAGCACCCACTGACGGTGGTCAACGACGCGCGTCGTATCAACGCGCGCGGTCACACCAGACCAAGCGCGCACTGGTTCAGGCCGCGATGGCGTTGTGGCGCACCAACGGCTACGCCAGAACCACCGTCGCCGACATCTGCCGCGCCGCGGGAGTGTCCCGTGCGCTGTTCTACTTCTATTTCCCTGCCAAGGAGGACGTGCTGTTCGAGGTGGGACTGCTGTCCACCCGATCCGCCCAGAACCGCGTGCGATCACTGCTCAAGGCCGACTATGAGGTGGTGGACGTCATCGCCGAGGCGCTGCGCAGTCTCGAGCGGTCGATGGCGCGCAACCCACCCGAGTTGATCGTCGAGACCGTCCTGGAGGGCTACCGGCACGAACACCGGATCCTCGCCGGCACCGCCGGCCCGGTCGATCCAGATGGCAGCGACGCCGACATGTTCGGCGAACTGTTCGCCAGGGCACAGGCCGACGGCAAGCTCGCGGCCCACGTCGACGTCGCACACCTGTCGCGGCTGGCACAGGTCCTCGTCAGCGCAGGCGTACGGCACTGGGCCGCTGGAGGTTACGGCGAACGCTCGTTCGCCGATGTCGTGACGCGCGACGTCGCCGCGCTGGTCACCGGATTCGACCGGACCGACCCCTGACCGAGAAGGAGGCACGATGGCGTGGGATTTCGAGACCGACCCCGAATATCAGGAGGTCCTCGACTGGGCCGACGAGTTCGTCCGGGAGAAGGTCGAACCGCTCGACCTGGTGTGGCCACACCAGCAGTTCGTCCCACTGGAGGGCAAGCGGCGCGAAGCGATCGACCCGCTGAAAGCAGAGGTCCGCCGAAAAGGCCTGTGGGCCACCCATCTGGGCCCTGACCTCGGCGGTCAGGGTTACGGGCAGCTCAAACTGGCGCTGCTCAACGAGATTCTCGGCCGGTCACAGTGGGCTCCCATCGTGTTCGGTTGCCAGGCCCCCGACACCGGCAACGCCGAGATCATCGCGCACTACGGCACCGACGAGCAGAAAAAGCGCTACCTGCGCCCGTTGCTCGACGGTGAGTTGTTCTCGTGCTACTCGATGACCGAACCGCATGCGGGCGCGGACCCGACGCTGTTCACCACCCGCGCGGAAAAGGACGCGGATGGGTCGAGCTGGGTCATCAACGGCTGGAAGTTCTTCTCCTCCAACGCTGCCACCTCGTCGTTCCTCATCGTCATGGTCGTGACCAACCCCGATGTCAACGCCTACCAGGGCATGTCGATGTTCCTGGTGCCCACCGACACCCCGGGCGTCGAGATCGTCCGCAACATCGGCCTGTACGGCGAACGCGACAACGCGGGTCAGCACGCCCTGATCCACTACGACAACGTGCGCGTGCCCAACGACGCGCTGCTCGGTGGTGAGGGACAGGCGTTCGTCATCGCGCAGACGCGACTCGGCGGCGGGCGGATCCACCACGCGATGCGCACGATCGGGCTCGCACGCAAGGCGCTCGACATGATGTGCGAGCGCGCGTTGAGCCGCAAGACTCAGGGAAGCAGGTTGTCCGACAAGCAGTTCGTGCAGGGCTACATCGCCGACTCGTATGCGCAGTTGCTGCAGTTCCGTCTGATGGTGCTCTACACCGCATGGGAGATCGACAAATACAACGACTACAAGAAGGTCCGCAAGGACATCGCCGCGGTCAAGGTGGTCATGCCCACCGTGCTGCACGACATCGCTTGGCGCGCAATGCAGGTGCACGGCGCGCTCGGGGTCACCAACGAGATGCCGTTCCTCGGCATGGTCACCGGTGCGGCCGTCATGGGCCTGGCCGACGGCCCCACCGAGGTGCACAAGACCACCGTCGCCAAGCAACTGCTGCGCGATTACCAGGCCACCGAGGACACCTGGCCCACCGAGTGGATCCCCCGCAAGCGTGAGGCCGCCCGCGCCAAACTGGCCGACTACCTGGAGAACGAGGTGGGCAACCTGTGAGCACACCGCAGATCGACACCACGCGCCTGGCCGACTGGATGGACGACGCGGCGCTCCCGGGCAAGGGCGAACCGCTGACCGCGCATTTCCTGTCCGGAGGCACGCAGAACGTCATCTACGAATTGCGCCGCGGCGAGGCGCGATGCGTGCTGCGCATGCCGCCGCCGGGCGCACCGCCCGACCGCGACAAGGGCATCCTGCGCGAGTGGCGCATCATCTCCGCGCTCGACGGCACCGATGTGCCCCACACCGAGGCCGTCGGCATGTGCGACGACCCCGGCGTGCTGGGCCGGGCGTTCTACCTGATGGGCCACGTCGACGGCTGGTCCCCCATGGATCGGCACGGCGTGTGGCCCGAACCGTTCAACAGCGACCTCGGCGCTCGGGCGGGCCTGAGTTACCAACTGGCCGAGGGCATTGCGCTGCTCTCCAAGGTCGACTGGCGCGAACGCGGACTGGCGGACCTGGGCCGACCCGACGGTTTCCACGAGCGGCAGGTCGACCGCTGGATCGGCTTCCTGCAACGGATCAGGCGACGCGACCTGCCCGGGTTGGACGTCGCGACCGACTGGCTGCGCGCGCACAGGCCGCTCGACTACATCCCCGGTGTCATGCACGGCGACTACCAGTTCGCCAATGTGATGTACCGCCACGGCGCCCCCGCGACGCTGGCGGCGATCGTCGACTGGGAGATGGGCACGGTCGGGGACCCAAAGCTCGATCTGGCGTGGATGGTGCAGAGTTGGCCGAGCGCCGAGGGTGCACACGGTGGAATGGATTATGTCGACATGCGTGGCATGCCCGCACGCGACGACGTGGTCGCGCACTACGCCGAGGTGTCGGGACGTCAGGTCGACGATCTGGACTACTACCTGGTGCTGGCCAGGTGGAAGCTCGCGATCGTGCTGGAGCAGGGCTTCCAGCGTGCCGGTGACGACCAGAAATTGCTCGCGTTCGGCCCGGTGGTGACGAGCCTGATGGCCTCGGCGGCCGAACTCGCCGAATCCACCGACTACCGGGGCTGACGTGCGCGCCGCCGTTTGCCCGCGGTACGGACCGCCCGAGGTTGTCCGTATCGAGGATGTGCCGCCGCCCGCACTCGGGACCGGTCAGGTGCGGGTGCGCGTCGGGGCGGCCGCGGTGAACTTCCCCGATGTGCTGCTGGTGGCCGACAAGTATCAGGTGAACGTGCCTGCGCCGTTCGTCCCCGGCAGCGAGTTCGCCGGTGTCGTGACCGAAATCGCCGACGGTGTAACGGGTTTTGCCATCGGGGACCGCGTGGTCGGCACCGGCATGTACGGCGCGTTCGCCGAACAGGTGTGCGTCGACACCGCCACGTTGCGGCCCGCCGTCGACCGCCACGACGACCGTGTCGCGGCCGCATCCGGCGTCGCGCACCGCACCGCGTTTCACGCCCTGCGTTCGACGGCGCGGATCTGTCCGGGCGACGACGTCGTGGTGCTCGGCGCAGGAGGCGGCGTCGGGCTTGCCGCGGTGCAACTCGCGGTGGCCGTCGGCGCCCGGGTCACCGCGGTGGCGTCGTCACCGGAAAAGCTCGATGCCGCAGCGCGATACGGTGCCCATCACCTCGTCGACCACAAAGCCGGGCCGCTGCGCGCGGCGCTGCGCGACGCCGTCCCCCACGGCGCGCACGCGGTCATCGACCCGGTCGGCGGTGAACTGTCCGAACCCGCCCTGCGCACACTGCGGCGCGGCGGACGGTTCGTCACCATCGGGTTCGCCTCCGGCGTCATCCCCCGGATACCGCTGAACCTCGTGCTGGTGAAGGGCGCGCAGATCGTCGGCTTCCAGTTCCGCGACGTCGCGCCGGAGGAGTTCGCCCGCAACGAATCCGAGCTCACCCAGATGTTGGCCTCGGGCGCCGTGACGCCGCACATCGGCGCGGTCTATCCCCTCGCCGAGGCCGCGGCCGCGTTGCGCCATGTCGCCGAGGGCCGGGCCGTGGGCAAGGTGGTCCTGGACGTCGGCTGACGGTTTACAACTTTCCCGCCGAGTGTAAACTCATAAAACGACTATGTCAGCTTGCGGCTGCGGCGCTGCGTCCTCGATCCGCGTCGCCCGCCCTTCGACGACGGAGTCCCGATGACTCAGCCCACCACCAGTGCCGCACCAGACCTGTACTACGACCCGTACAACATCCAGCTCAACATGGAACCGCACGAGGTTTTCGCGCGGATCCGCGAAGAGGCGCCGCTGTATCACAACGAACAGCACGACTTCTACGCACTGAGCCGGTACCACGACGTCAACAAGGCCGTGATCGACCACGAGACGTTCATCTCGGGCCGCGGCGCGTTGCTCGAGCTCATCAAGAGCGGCATGGAGATCCCGCCCGGCACACTGATTTTCGAGGATCCGCCGATCCACAACATCCACCGCAACCTGCTGTCGCGGATGTTCACGCCCCGCAAGGTGCTCGCCCTGGAACCCCAGATCCGGGAGTTCACCACGCGCTGCCTCGACGCGGTGGGCGGGTCGGACAGGTTCGACTTCGTCAACGACCTCGGCGAGCAGATGCCCATGCGCGTCATCGGCATGCTGCTGGGCATCCCCGAGGACCGTCAGCGCGCGATCACCGACCACGGCGAACAGACGCTGCAGGGCCAGACCGTCGACGCACTGGCCACCGGTGAGGTGTTCGCGGAGTTCATCGACTGGCGCGCCGAGAATCCGTCCGACGACATCATGACCGACCTGCTCAACGCGGAGTTCGAGGACGAGACGGGTACGGTCCGCAGGCTGCGCCGCGACGAACTGCTGCTGTATCTGACCGTCATCGCCACCGCGGGTTCGGAGACCACGACGCGCGCACTGGGGTGGGCGGGCAAGACCCTGGCCGACCACCCGGACCAGCGCCGCGACCTCGTGACGAACCCGGCCCTGATTCCGCAGGCCATCGAGGAGCTGCTGCGCTGGGAGCCGCCGGCCCTGCAGATCGCCCGCTACGTCACGCGCGACGTCGAGTACTACGGGCAGACCGTGCCTGCCGGATCGGCGATGCTCATGCTCGTCGGGGCCGCCAACCGTGACCACCGGCGTTTCCCGCCGGATGGCGACGTGTTCGACATCCATCGGGAACAGTTCTCGCACATGACCTTTGGCGCGGGTACGCACTTCTGCATGGGCAACGCACTGGCCCGACTCGAGCTTCGGGTAGCGCTCGAGGAGATCCTCAAGCGCTACCGCGAGTGGGAGGTCGACTGGGACAACGCCAGGCCGTCGGAGACCGCCGCGGTGCGCGGCTGGGCAGCCATGCCCACATTCGTGCGCTGACCCTCCTCCCCGTCCCGTCTCTCCGCCGAAATGAGGATCAGCTGGCGAAGATGAGATCGGCGGGCACCGAGCGGCTGATCATGGTGCCGGTGCGGAACGTCTCGGTGGCGCCGACGGACGTGGCGTCGGGATGGTGCGCCGCGGCGAGCGCCTGGGCCTTGAATGCGCGTGCGGCAGCGGACAGTTCGTGGCGGGCGGGGCACACACTGAGATCGGCGGGACACTCCTCGCCCCACAGGGTGACCTCGGTGAGCCCCTGCTCCAAGGCGCCGAGCACGCCGAAACGAACACGCTTGTCGCTGTTGAACAGATCGGCCGCCACCGCCACGGTCTGCGGATGCGGCCGGTCCTGCCAGGACACCAGCACGCTCTCCAGGTCGATGGTGTCGACGCCGAGGATGTCCAGCGGCCGCAGGTCCTCGTCACCGTCGATCAGCACCGTGACGTCCCAGCCGGCCATGACGCGGTCGACGAGCCAGCCGCCTGCGTACCGCACGGCGTCGACCACACACGGGGCGACCACGTCGAGTCGATACCTCATGTCGTCCTCCACTTTCACTCTCCGCGTCGACTGGACGGCAGCTCGATCTCGCGGGCCAACATCTCGGCGTATCCCTTGAACACGTCCTGCAGCGGCAGTGAGGGATCGAGTAACCATGAGGTCTCCATTCCGTTGACGAAGGCGAGTATCTCCACGGCCTTGGTGGCCGGGTCGAAGTCCGGGCGGTAGCGGCCACTGAGCTGGCCGCGGCGAATGATGTCCGCGACGATGTCGTGGGCATCCTGCTGACGTTTCAGCAAACGATCGTGCAGCGGTGCATCGGGCTGGATGTTCTCCACCAGCAGCACGGTGAACGTGCCGACCAACTCGGGTGCCCGGACGAACCGCTCGGCCACCCGCTTGATCTCGTCGGCAAGGTCGCCGGACCGGTCGGCGTGTGCGTCGTCGTCGAGATCCCTGGCGTCGAGCACCGCGTTGAGCAGATGCTCCTTGGACTCGAAATGATGCAGCAGACCGGCCGAGGTGACCCCGGCCTCCTTGGCGATCTGGGCGAGTGAGGTGTTGCGCCAACCGTTGCGGGCGAGCAGCCTCTCGGCGACCGAAAGGATGCGCTGCCTGCGATCTTCGCCCTTGGCGAGCAAGGTCTCGTAGGGCCTTGCAGCCTCGGCCTGCCCCTGGGGTGGCGTCACCGAACTCCTTTGTCCAAACCAACCTAGTGAACACACAGTAGGTTGGTTCGGGGCGTGTGACAAGGGTCTCAGAGGGACTAATTTCCGCTCTGTGTCACATAACGCACAGCCCCGGGCTACAGCCCCAGCGACTTGGCGATGATGACCTTCATGACCTCGCTGGTACCGGCATAGATGCGCGCGACACGGGCATCGGTGTACAGCCGGGCGATGGGGTACTCCATCATGTAGCCATACCCGCCGAAGAGCTGCAGGCAACGATCGACCACCCGCGCCTGCATCTCCGTGCAGAACAGTTTCACGCGCGCCGCGTCGGCCCCCGAGAGCTCACCGTCGATGTGCAACGCCACCGCGCGGTCGAGCATGGCCTGCGCGGCCTCGACCTCCGCCGAGCAGGCCGCCAGCTCGAACTTGGTGTTTTGAAAAGATGCGACGGACGCTCCGAATATCTTGCGGTTCTTCGTGTAATCGATCGCGGCGTCGATCGCCGAGCGGGCCTGCGCCACCGAGCCGACCGCGACCGTGAGGCGCTCCTGGGCGAGGTTGTGGCCGAGGTAGCTGAAGGCCTCGCCCTCCTCCCCCAGCACGTTGGCCACCGGCACCCGCACGTCGACGAACGACAGCTCCGCGGTGTCCTGCACCTTGCAGCCCATCTTCTCCAGCTCGCGGCCGCGGGTGAAGCCCGCCATGCCGTCCTCGACCACCAGCAGCGTCAGGCCCTTGCGGCGGTTCTGCGGATCGGTCGACGTGCGGGCCACCACGACGACCAGATCGGCCTGGATACCGCCGGTGATGAACGTCTTTGCGCCGTTGAGGATGTAGTGGTCGCCCTGCGAATCAGTGGCGCGCACCGCGGTGGTGCGCACCCCGGCGAGATCCGATCCGGTGCCCGGCTCGGTCATCGCGATCGCGGTGAGCAGCGTGCCGTCCGCCAGACCGGGGAACCACCGCCGACGCTGTTCTTCGTCGGCGTAGTGCAGGAAGTACGGCAGGATCACCTCGAGCTGCGTGCGCACCGTCGACAGGGTCACCATGGCCCTGGCCGCTTCCTCCTGCAGCACGACGTTGTAGCGGTAGTCGGGAATGCCTGCGCCGCCGTACTCTTCGGGGATCGCCATACCGAGCATGCCGAGTTCGCCCATCTGCTTGAACACGTCGCGCGGCATGCGGCCCGCCTTCTCCCATTCGGAATAGGCGCCGACCACCTCCTTCTCGATGAAATCCCGCGCCAGCGCGCGGAATGCCTCGTGGTCCTCGGTGAACAGATTCCGCTGCATGCGCCTGCCCCTTCTAGGCGAGAAGTTCCACGATGGTGGCGTTGGCGGTGCCGCCGCCCTCACACATGGTCTGCAGTCCGTACTGAATCCCGTTGTCGCGCATGTGGTTGATCATGCGGGTCATCAGCACCGCACCGGAGGCGCCGAGCGGGTGGCCCAGGGCGATCGCGCCGCCCAGCGGGTTGAGCTTGGCCGGATCGGCACCGGTCTCGGCCTGCCAGGCCAACGGCACGGGCGCGAACGCCTCGTTGACCTCGAAGACGCCGATCTCGTCGAGCCGGATTCCGGCCTTGCGCAGGACCTTCTCGGTGGCCGGGATAGGTGCGGTGAGCATCAGCACCGGGTCGGCGCCCGCGACGGCGCCCGCCCGGTACCGCACGATGGGTGAAAGACCCATAGTGACAGCGTTTTCCGCGGTCATCACGAGAAGTGCGGCGGCACCGTCGGAGATCTGCGAGGAGTTGCCCGCGTGGATCACGCCGTCGGCTTTGAACGCCGGTTTGAGGTTGGCGAGCTTGTCGACCGTGGTCCCGCGGCGCACCCCCTCGTCCGCGACGACCGGATCACCGTCGTCGGGGAACACCGTGATCATCTGGGTCTCGAACGCGCCGCTGTCCTGGGCGGCCGCGGCGCGTTCGTGCGACGCCACCGAGTACTCGTCGAGCCGGCTGCGGGAGAAGCCCCACTTCTGCGCGATCATCTCGGCCGAGATGCCCTGGTTGAACGAGAAGTCGCGGTACCGATCGAGCACTGCGGGCCCGTACGGCATTCCGGTGGCGCGGGCGGCACCGAGCGGTACCCGGCTCATCACCTCGACGCCGCCTGCGACCACGACGTCCTGCTGACCGGACATCACGGCCTGCACCGCGAAATCGAGCGCCTGCTGGCTGGATCCGCAGGCCCGGTTGACCGTGGTTCCCGGAATGTGCTCGGGCCACCCGGCGGCCAGCACCGCGAACCGGCCGATGTTGCTGGACTGGTCGCCGACCTGCGAGACGCAGCCCCAGATGACGTCGTCGACAATGTCGGGGCTGATGTTCGCCTTCTCCACGAGCGCGTTGAGCACCAGGCCCGACAGATCGGCGGCATGCATGCCGGACAGGCCACCGTTGCGCTTACCGACGGGGGTGCGCACGGCTTCGACGATGACGGCTTCACGCATGGGACTGCTCCGATCTCGTTCGATCTCGTCTGGTGTTCGGTTCTGTCAGATCTGGCTCGTCGGGCCGATCGCACCCTGCTCACGCAGTGCCGCGATGTCCTCGGCGGACAGACCGATGTCGCGCAGAATGTGATCAGTGTGCTCGCCAAGGCCGGGCACCGCACCCATCGGCATCTCGTAACCCGAGATCACCGGCGGCGGCAGCAGTGCGGCGATCTCGCCTTTGGGGGTGGCGACCTGCCGCCAGCGGTCGCGGTCCTTGAGATGCTGGTGCGCGAGCACCTCGCTGGGCCGGTTGAACCGCGAGTTGCCGATGCCTGCCTCGTCGGCGATCTGCTGGATCGTGGCGAGATCGTGTTGCGCACACCAGGTTCGGATGGCGTCGTCGAGCACCTCGCGGTGCGCGCAGCGGTCGGAGTTGCCGGCGAACCGCGGATCGTCGGCGAGGTCGGGGCGCCCGATGATCTCGCGGGCGAGCCGCTGCCACTCCCGGTCGTTGGTCGTGCCGAGCACGACGGTCTGACCGTCACGCGTGTCGAACGCGCCGTACGGTGCCACCGCGGGCGAGCTCATGCCCAGCGGCTCCTGGTCGACGCCCGAGTGCTGGGTGTAGGTCAGCGGGTATCCCATGATGTCGATCATGGTGTCGAACAGGCTGACCGCGACCGACGGTGCCGCCCCGCCGGGCTGCCGCAGCCGCCCGATGAACAGCGCCATGACCGACAGCGCGGCGTAGAGGCCCGTGGAGATGTCGGCGACGGGTGGCCCGGGCTTGGCGGGCAGGCCCGGATGCCCGGTGACCGCGCACGCACCCGATTCGGCCTGCACCAGCAGGTCGTAGGCCCGCTTGTGCGACAGCGGTCCCCCGCTGCCGTACCCGTCGATCTCGACCGGGATGACCTGCGGATGCCGCTCGGCCAGGTCCGCCGGCGCCAGACCCATGCGGGCCGTCGCGCCGGGGGCCAGGTTGGACACCAGCGCGTCGGCCCGGTCCAGCAGCCGGTGCAGCACGTCGATCCCGCCGGGTGTCTTGAGGTCCAGCGCGATGGACTCCTTGCCGCGGTTGGCCCAGACAAAGTGCGCGGCAAGCCCCCCCGGCCCGAGGACCACGTCGTCGTAATCGCGCGCGAAGTCCCCGCCGTTCGGGTTCTCCACCTTGATCACGCGGGCGCCGAAATCGGCGAGCACGCGGGTGCACATGGGCGCCGACACCGCCTGCTCGAGCGCGACGACCGTGATCCCGGCAAGTGGCCCCGAGGCTTTCGGATTGTCCTTCGGCATACCCGTCACATAACCATGCCGCCGTCGACCGGCAGTACCTGGCCGGTGATGTACGACGCGGCATCCGACGCCAGGAACACGAACGCCCCTGCCACCTCATCGGCGTCCGCCCAGCGTTTGAGCGGGATGCGGTTCATCATGTTGGCCGCGAACTTCTCGTTGGTCCGGATGGTCTCGGTCATCGGTGTCGCGGCCAGCGGCGCCAACGCGTTGACCATGATGTTCTTGGGCGCGAGTTCCCGCGCCAGCGACTTGGTGAACCCGATGATGCCTGCCTTGGCCGCCGAGTAGTTGACCTGGCCCAGCGTGCCGGTGATGCCGGCCGACGAGGTGACGTTGATGACGCGGCCCGTGCCGTCGGTGGCCAGGTGCGGCAGCGCGGACTGGGTGACGTGGAATGTGCCCATGACGTGGATGTCGAAGGTCAACCGGAACGTCTCGTCGGTGAGCTTGGGGAACATGGCGGGCGAGGTGACCCCGGCGTTGTTCACCACGATGTGCAGCGTGCCCTGCCCCAGCGCGGCGGCACGTTCGGCCGCGGCCACCGCGGCTTCGGAGTCACTGACGTCGAGCGCGGCGCCCTCGGCCTTACCGCCCGAGGTGTTGATCCGCTGCGCCACCGCATCGGCCGCGTCGCCGCTGATGTCGGTGACCAGCACCGAGGCGCCCGCCGCGGCGAGTGCCTCCGATACCGCGGCGCCGATGCCGCCACCGGCCCCGGTCACCAGCGCCGAACGTCCGGTGAGGTCGAAATAGGTTCTCATCGAAGCGCAAAACTCCTCAGTAGCTCTTGGGCAGGCCCAGCACGTTGGCGCCGAGGAAGTTCAGGATCATCTCCTGGCTCACCGGCGCGATCTTCATCAGGCGGGACTCCCGGAAGAACCGGGAGATGTTGTACTCCTCGGAATAGCCCATCCCGCCGTGGGTCTGCAGGGCACGGTCGGCCGCGGCGAATCCCGCGTCGGCGCACAGGTATTTGGCCATGTTGGCCTCACGGCCGCACGGTTTGCCGTTGTCGTAGAGCCAGGTGGCCTTGCGCAGGACGAGTTCGGCCGCATCGAGGCGCGCGAGCGAATCGGCAAGCGGGAACTGGATTCCCTGGTTCATGCCGATCGGCCGGTCGAACACGACGCGCTCGTTGGCGTACTTCACCGCGCGGTCGAGCGCGACCCGGCCGATGCCGAGCGCCTCGGCCGCGATCAGCATGCGCTCGGGGTTGAGCCCGTGCAGGATGTAGCCGAATCCCTTGCCCTCCTCACCGATCCGGTGCTCGACGGGGACCGGAAGGTCGTCGATGAACAGCTCGTTGGAGCTCACGGCGTTGCGGCCCATCTTGTTGATGGGCCGGATGTCGACGTGGTCGCGGTCCAGATCGGTGAGGAACAGCGACAGTCCTTCGGTGGGCTTGCCACCGCGCTGCTCGACGTCCTGTCGGCTCTCGGTCCGGGCGAGCAGCAGGATCTTCTCGGACTCAAGGGCTTTGGAGATCCACACCTTGCGGCCGTTGACCAGGTAATGGTCGCCGTCACGGCGGGCGAACGTGGTGATGCGCGTCGTGTCGAGCCCGGCTCCGGGTTCGGTGACGCCGAAGCACACGTGCAGATCACCACTGACGATCCGCGGCAGGGTTTCGGCCTTCATCTGCTCGGACCCGAACACCACCACGGGCTGCATGCCGAAGATCGACATGTGGATCGCGCTCGCGGCGTTCATGCCGCCGCCCGAGCGCGCCACCTCTTCGGCCAAGATGGTGGCCTCGGTGATGCCCAGCCCGTGCCCGCCGTACTGCTCGGGAATGGTCATCCCGAGCCAGCCGCCGCCCGCGATGGCGTCGTAGAACTCCTGTGGGAATTCGTGGGCCTGGTCTCTGGTCATCCAGTAGTGGTCGTCGAACTTGGCCGCCAGTTCCGCGACGGAGCTGCGGATCAGTTGCTGATCCTCGGTGAGCTCGAAGTTCATTCCGCCCGACACGTATTGGTGCTCCTGGTTCTGTCGTGGGTTCAGTCCCGTGCGCCGGAGACGGCCTTGGCGTTCGCCTGGAAGTCGGTGAAGCTGGCGCCGGTTTTGTCCTTCTTGCTCAGTGCCCGGATCGAGACGTCATGGCCCTGTGCGGCTTTGCGCAACGCGCCGACGGTCGCCTGGTCCCTGGGGACGTGGGCGAACGGGTCGAAGTGGTAGAGCCGCATGGCGTTCTCGTGGGTGATCTTGTCGATTTCGTCGTCGGGCACGTCGTAGGTGTCGAAGACGGCCCACAGCTCCTCGGGGGCTCCCGGCCACATGGAGTCGCTGTGCGGGTAGTCCATCTCCCAGCAGATGTTGTCGATACCGATCATGTGGCGGTTCTTCACGCCGACCGGGTCGGAGATGAAGCACGTCATGAAGTGCTCGCGGAACACCTCGCTGGGCAGCTTGCCGCCGAAGTTCTGGTGCGTCCAGGTCGAGTGCATCTCGTACGTGCGGTCAACGCGGTCCAGGAAGTAGGGGATCCATCCGGTGCCGCCCTCGGACAGGGCGATCTTCACCGTCGGGAACTCCTTGATCGGAGCCGACCACAGCAGGTCCGCCGCGGCCTGCACGATGTTCATGGGCTGCAGCGTGATCATCACGTCCATCGGCGCGTCGGCAGCGGTGATGGCGAGCTTGCCCGACGACCCGATGTGCACGTTCATCACGGTCTCGGTGTCGACGAGGGCCTGCCACAACGGCCGCCAGTACTCCAGATCGTGGAACGACGGATAGCCCAAGGTCGCGGGGTTCTCGGTGAACGTCAGTGAATGCACGCCCTTGTCCGCCACCCTGCGCACCTCTGCCGCGGCGAGTTCGGGATTCCAGATCGCCGGGATCGCCATGGGGATGAACCGTCCCGGATTCGAGGCGCACCACTCGTCGATGTGCCAGTCGTTGTAGGCCCGCACCAGGGCCAGTGAGAACTCCTCGTCGTCGGTGGCGAACAGACGCGCGGCGAAGCCGGGGAACGACGGGAAGTTCATGGTCGCCAGCACGCCGCCGGCATTCATGTCCTTGACCCGCTCGTTCGGGTCGTAGCAGCCCTTGCGGATCTCGTCGAGGCCTTGGGGTTCCAGGCCGTATTCCTCCTTGGGCCTGCCCGCGACGGCGTTGAGTGCGACGTTGGGGATCACGGTGTCGCGGAACTGCCAGGTGTCCGACCCGTCCGGGTTGTGCACGAGGCGCGGCGCCTCGTCGCGGTACTTGGCGGGCAGATGGTTGCTGAACATGTCCGGCGGCTCGATGATGTGGTCGTCCACGCTGATCAAGATCATGTCGTCTTTGTTCATGGTGGTGTTCCGTTCCCGTGTGCTGCCCGGTTCTCTGATCAAGGAAACTATCTTCTCCACACGCGAGAATCAATGTCTGATGTCGCTGACGAGCAGATTCAGCCTGGTCACGACGGAACATGCCGGGTTGCCATTGACCATCGGAGGAAAAGATGAAAACCTGTTAGTCGGAAATGAGAACATGATTCTCACCAGTGAGAGCAGGCGCGCCGCGCCGTGGACACCGGGAGGAGTGCCGGACGTGCGCCTGACCCCTTTACCCGCCGAGGAGTGGGACGACGAGGTGCGGCGGGCGCTGTCGGTGATGCTCCCCGAAGAACGGCTGAATCCCGAGGGTGCGGGCACCGCGCTGTCCACACTGGCCCGGCATCCGGGGCTGACGAAAGCATTCCTGCGGTTCAGTAACCACCTGTTGTTCCGCTCCACGCTCGAGCCTCGCATGCGTGAACTCGCGATCCTGCGGATCGCGCGCAGGCGCAACTGCGCGTACGAGTGGGCGCACCACGCGTTCATCGGCAAGGCCGAGGGCCTCACCGACGACGATATCGACGGCATCAGCCGCGGTGTGGCGGCCGATCCGTTCGACCAGGTCGTCCTCGACGCCGTCGACGAACTCGACGAGCAGTCCACGATCTCGGATGCGACGTGGGCCGCGCTCGGCGGGAGACTCGACGACCGCCAGCGCATGGACCTGGTGTTCACCGTCGGCGGCTACGGCCTCATGGCCATGGCCTACAACACCTTTGGCATCGAACCGGAAGCCGGCCACTGAGCTTTGAACGGCTCGACAGAGAAAGTAGGTAGAAAGTGGCGCATTTCCCGAAACCAGCTGTCGGCAGCTGGACCGAGAACTGGCCCGAACTGGGTACCGCCCCTGTTGATTACACCGACTCCATCGACCCGCAGCAGTGGAAGCTGGAGCAGCAGGCCATCTTCCGCAAAACCTGGCTGCATGTGGGTCGGGTGGAGCGGCTGCCGAAGACCGGGAGCTACTTCACCCGCGAGATGCCCTCGGTCGGCACCGGCACGTCGATCATCGTCGTCAAGGACAAAGACGGCACCATCCGGGCGTTCTACAACCTCTGCAGGCACCGCGGCAACAAGTTGGTGTGGAACGACTATCCCGGCGAGGAGGTCTCCGGCGCCTGCAGGCAGTTCACCTGCAAGTACCACGCGTGGCGCTACGCGCTCAACGGTGACCTGACCTTCATCCAGCAAGAAGACGAGTTCTTCGACGTCGACAAGGCCGACTACCCGCTCAAGCCCGTGCGGTGCGAGGTGTGGGAAGGCTTCATCTTCGTCAACTTCGACGACGACGCCGTCCCGCTGGAGGAGTACCTCGGCGAGTTCGGCCGCGGCCTCAAGGGTTACCCGTTCCACGAAATGACCGAGGTGTACAGCTACCGCGCCGAGATCAACTCCAACTGGAAGCTTTTCATCGACGCGTTCACCGAGTTCTACCACGCGCCGATCCTGCACATGAAGCAGGCGACGCCGGAGGAGGCCGCCAAGCTCGCCAAGATCGGCTTCGAGGCGCTGCACTACGACATCAAGGGCGACCACTCGATGATCTCGTCCTGGGGCGGCATGAGCCCGCCGAAGGACCTGAACATGGTCAAGCCCATCGAGCGGATTCTGCACAGCGGCCTGTTCGGCCCGTGGGACCGGCCCGACATCGCGGGCATCCTGCCCGACGAACTGCCGCCCGCGGTCAACCCGGCCCGCCAGCCCACGTGGGGTCAGGACAGCTTCGAGTTCTTCCCGAACTTCACTCTGCTGCTGTGGGTTCCGGGCTGGTACCTGACCTATAACTACTGGCCGACGGACGTCGACAAGCACATCTTCGAGTGCAACCTGTACTTCGTGCCGCCGAAGAACACGCGTCAGCGCCTGGCCCAGGAACTCGCGGCCGTGACGTTCAAGGAGTACGCACTGCAGGACGCCAACACCCTGGAGGCCACGCAGACGCAGATCAACACGCGCGCGGTGACCGAGTTCCCACTGTGCGACCAGGAGGTTCTGCTGCGCCACCTGCACCACACGGCGCACCGCTACGTCGACGCCTACAAGGCCGAACTGACCGAGAAGGACGCCGCACATGTCTGACACCGACGGAACCACCGAACGCCTGCTGCCCGAGGAGTTCGCCGACCTGGAGCGGTTCTCCGACTGGATCCTGGCGACCGAACCGCAGCGCTACGCCAAGCGACTGTCGTCGTCGATGCAGGAGATGCAGGAACTCTACGACGCAGGGATGGCCCGCCTCGAGGAGGTGATGACCTACCTGGATGCGCGATTCCCGTTGCACGGCATGCCCGATGACGCCAAGCGCCTCATGCACCTGATGCAGTCGGTGGTGATGGTGAGCTTCCCGGTCGAGGTGTGGAAGCAGCCGCGCGTCCTCGACAGCGGAGCCGCCTGGGTCGAGATCGTCAGGGAGCCGGTGGTCTAAGGGTGCTCACCCTCAAAGCCGCGGGTCTCGTCGACGTCGACACCGGGGAACTCATCCGCCCCGGTGTCGTGCGGGTCGAGGGCGACCGCATCGTGGGGATCGGTGGGTCTGCAGAAGGCGAGGTGCTCGACCTCGGGGACGCCATCCTGCTGCCCGGCCTGATGGACATGGAGGTCAACCTCCTCATGGGCGGGCGCGGCGAGAATCCCGGGCTGTCGCAGGTCCAGGATGATCCGCCGACGCGGGTGCTGCGCGCGGTGGGCAATGCCCGCCGCACCCTGCGGGCCGGGTTCACCACCGTCCGCAACCTCGGATTGTTCGTCAAGACCGGCGGTTATCTGCTCGACGTCGCGCTGGGCAGGGCGATCGACGCGGGCTGGATCGACGGTCCGCGGGTGATCCCCGCGGGCCACGCCATCACGCCGACCGGCGGGCACCTCGACCCGACGATGTTCGCGGCGTTCATGCCGGGCGTGCTGGAACTGACCGTCGAGGAAGGCATCGCCAACGGCGTCGACGAGATCCGCAAGGCCGTGCGCTACCAGATCAAGCACGGCGCACAGCTGATCAAGGTGTGCTGCTCGGGCGGTGTGATGTCGCTGACCGGAGAGGCGGGGGCACAACACTATTCGGACGAGGAGCTGCGCGCCATCGTCGACGAGGCGCACCGGCGCGGACTGCGCGTCGCGGCCCACACCCACGGCGCCGAGGCCGTCAAGCACGCGATCGACTGCGGCATCGACTGCATCGAGCACGGCTTCCTGATGGACGACGAGGCCATCAAGCTCATGGTCGAGCACGACCGCTTCCTGGTGTCGACGCGTCGGCTCGCCGAGTACATGGACGTCTCGAAGGCGCCGCAGGAGTTGCAGGCCAAGGCCGCCGAGATGTTCCCGAAGGCCCGCACGTCGATCAGGGCCGCATACGAGGCGGGCGTCAAGATCGCCGTCGGCACCGACGCGCCCGCGATCCCGCACGGCCGCAACGCCGACGAACTGGTGACGCTGGTGCAGTGGGGGCTGCCCGCGGCCGCGGTGCTCAAGGCGGCCACCGTGACCGCGGCCGAGTTGATCAACGTGACCGACCGCGGCCGGCTCGCCGAAGGGTTGCTCGCCGACATCATCGCGGTGCCCGGCGATCCATTGCAAGACATCAGCGTTACACAGAGTGTGAACTTTGTAATGAAAGGCGGTAAGGTCTTCCGCAATGACGAAGCCAACTGACGCCCCGACCCGCACCGAGGATCTCGTCGAGATCCAGCAGCTGCTCGCGAAGTACGCGGTCACCATCACCCAGGGCGACATCGACGGCCTGGTAAGTGTTTTCACACCCGACGGCACCTACAGCGCCTTCGGCGAGACGTACCGGCTCGACCGCTTCCCGGTGCTGGTGGACGCCGCCCCCAAGGGCCTGTTCATGACCGGCACCGCGCTGGTGGAGTTCGACGACGACACCCGCGACTCGGCCAAGGGAACCCAGCCGCTGTGCTTCATCGAGCACTCCCGACACGACATGCGCATCGGCTACTACCGCGACACCTATGCGCGCACCGCGCAAGGCTGGCGGTTGAAAACCCGTGCCATGACCTTCATCCGGCGCAGCGGCGACCATGACCACGGCCGCCCGCACGCCATCGGCAGGCCGGAAGCGCAATGACCGATCTGTACGAACCCGCCGCCTTCCGCACGGCACTACAAAACTGGTTGGCAGAAAACGACCTGACCCCACCCGAGGACCGTTCGCTGTCCGCGCACATGACCCAGTTCCGCCGCGTCCAGCGCGCGCTGTACGACGCGGGATTCGGCCGCTACGGCTGGCCCGAGTGCGCCGGTGGGCTCGGTGGCCCGGACGTGCTGCGTGCCATCGTCGGAGAGGAGATCGTGGGCAGGCGGTTGGCCGAGCCCGGGCCGTGGTCGATGCTCGACGTGCTCGCGCCGACCATGATCGACTATGCCCCGCCCGAACTCGCCGCCGAGATGGTCCCGAAGCTGCTGCGCGGTGAAGAGCAGTGGTGCCAGGGCTTTTCCGAGCCCGGGGCGGGCAGCGACCTGGCCTCGATCACCACGCGCGCCACCCGGCATCCGACCGAGGACCGGTACATCATCAACGGCCAGAAGGTGTGGACCAGCTTCGCGCAGTTCTCCCAGCGGTGCATCCTGCTGACCCGCACCGGTGACGCCGGCACCCCGAACCACCAGGCGATCACGGCGTTCTTCGTCGACCTCGACACACCGGGCATCACCGTGCGGCCGTTGCGCACCATGCACGACGTCGACGAGTTCTGTGAGGTGTACTTCGACGATGTCGAGGTCGACGCGAGCCGCATGCTCGGAAAGCCCGGTGACGGTTGGCGGCTGGCCATGGACCTGCTGCCGTACGAGCGCTCGACGTGCTTCTGGCAGCGCATCGCCTACCTGTACTCGCGGTTCGACGCGCTGATCGAAGGGGTCAAACGTCAAGGGCAGGTGGTGGATTCGGACCTCGGCGAGGTCTACCTGGCGCTGCACACGCTGCGGTGCCGCTCGGCGGCCACCCAGCGCAGACTCGCCGAGGGCGACAAGCTGGGCCCGGACACCTCGATCGACAAGGTGCTGCTGGCCAATGCAGAACAACTGCTCTACGACACGGCCCGCAATCTGCTGCCCGGCGTCGTCGAACTCGAAGATTCGCAATGGCGCACCGAGTACCTGTACTCGCGCGCGGCCACGATCTACGGCGGCACCGCCGAGGTGCAGCGCAACATCATCGCGCACCGGCTGCTGGACCTTCCGAAGGGGTGACGACGGATATGGAGTCCAAGATGGATCCGGAATCGCTGGCCCTGCTCGAAGAGACGCTGCGCAAGACCATGCTGTCGGCCTCCGGCGCGAGGCTCGACGCCGCACTCGCCGAGCTGGGCTGGGCCGCGATGCTCAGCGACATGCCCGAGGTCGCCATGCCGCTGGTGTTCCGGCTGCTGGGCGAAACCGGTTCGCACGCCTCGATTCTCAACGACGTGCTGCTGGAGACCATCGGCGGGCTGCCCGGCGGCACTCCCCCGATGCCATATGCCGGTGGGGGCTGGGTCGTGTGGGAGAGGTCCGACAGTGCCGATCCCGCGCTTGGGGGGCTGCCGTTGCGGAAGGTGCCCGACGGGCAGCTGCTGCGGATCTCGGAGGCCCGCAGGGCGTTGGGCTGGTGGCTCGTCGGCTCGGCCCGCGCGATGCTGGCCCTGGCACGTCAGCACGCCCTGGACCGCGTGCAGTTCGGCGCGCCGATCGCGACGTTCCAGGCCGTGCGTCACCGGCTCGCCGAGACCCTCGTGGCCATCGAGGGCGCCGAGGCCACCCTGAGCCAACCCAACGCCGACAACGTCGACCTGACCTCGCTGCTGGCCAAGGCCGCCGCGGGCAAGGCCGCGCTGACCGCGGCCAGGCACTGCCAGCAGGTGCTCGGCGGCATCGGCTTCACCGCGGAACACGAACTGCACACCCACGTCGAGCGGGTGCTGGTGCTCGACGGATTGCTCGGCAACGCACGCGAACTCACCCGCAAGGCCGGATCCGGCATGCGAGCCAGGGGCACCGCACCGCGGCTCGCACAGCTGTAGGTCACACTGCGCGCGGTTCGGCGAACACCGTGAGCGTCGTGCGACCCCGCAGCACCGTGGACCCGCGGACCTCCCAGTGTGCGGCCTCGCGGTCGCCGGCGCTGCTCAACGCGGTTGCAGAACACAGCACCGACGATTCCAGGTCCTTGGCGTGGTCGGCGAGCCGTGCGGCCTCGTTGACGGGATCACCGATCACGGTGTACTCGTAGCGGTTCTCGGCACCGAGATTGCCCGCAAACACCGGGCCGAACGTCACACCGACACCGAATCCGACGTCCGGCAGCTCCCGTAGCCGGGGCAGCAGAGCACGCGCGGTCTGAAGGGCCGCGCCCGCCGGATCGTCCAGGCGCAGCGGCGCACCGAACACTGCGAGCACCGCGTCGCCCTCGAACTTGTTGATCAGGCCCTGGCGGCTCTCGACGGCGTCGACGACGATCCGGAAGAAACCGTTGAGCAGTCGCGCGACGTCCTGCGGCGGCCGCGAGGCCGTCAGGGCCGTCGAACCCACCAGGTCGACGAACAGCACCGCGACCTCGCGTTCGTCGCCGCTGATCGTGCCTGTCTGCTGGAGCGCGAGCTTGGCGACGTCGACGCCGACGTACCGGCCGAACAGTTCCCGCAGCCGGTTGCGCTCGGCGAGACCAGCGACCATCTGGTTGAAACCGTCCTGTAGACGCCCGATCTCGGACGGCTCGTACACCTTGACCGACACGCCCGACCAGCCCCGCTCGACGGCTTTCATCGCGAGCACCACCTCGCGCACCGGATCCGAGATCGACCGCGCCACCAGCACCATCGACCGCAACCCGAACAACAGCGAGATCACCGCGACCACCAGCACCGCGGCCTCGACCGGCGCCTCCTTCTGAACGAACCAGCCGGCCGCGCGCGCCGACACGATCACCGCGATCCCGACCGTGGGCAGCCCGCTGAACAGCACCCAGATGGTGATCAGCCGGCCCAACACGCCGGGCATCGTGACGTGCGCGGCCGCTGACGCGGTGATCGAGGTGGCGATGATGGGTCGCAACATGCGTTGTGTCACAAGGAAACCCATGCACGCCGCGGCGACGCCGCCGAACAGGATGGCCGACCCCATAACGTAGGCCACTCCCCCGCCGAGGTCGAGGTTGACCAGGGTGTACACGAGTGCGCTCACGGCCCACGTGCCGAACTGGATGATGGTCTGCCGGGGACCGATGCGCATCGCGGCACGCTGCTGCTGCGGTGTCGGGTCGGTGCCCGCGGCGAACCACCGGAAGGTCGGGTAGACGTTCACGTATCCGGCGACCGTGTCGACGATCCCGGCGGTGACCATCAACGCGATCATGGCGATCAGATTCGCCTGGGTGAACAGCTGTCGCGCATCGCCGACGGTATTGCGGCTCAGCGCGAACACGATCAACGTCACGGCCGCGGCCGCGGTGATCTGCACGTAGGTCATCGCGGCGGCGTAGCGCACGCTCAGCCGGATGGCGGCCATGTCGACTACTTGATGTTGGCCTTCATCTCCTCGATGTCGACCAGGACCGGCCAGCCGCTGACGCTCAGCGCGTTGCCGTGTCCGGTCTGATGGATGTCGAACACCGACTGGATGGCGGCGTAGAAGCCCTGCACGTCGAGCGTCTGGTTCACGGCCCGTTTGGCCTGGCGCAGCGCGAACGACGGCATCCTGGCGATCTGGGTGGCGAGTTCGCGTGTCTGGGCGTCGAGTTCGTCACGTCCGACGACGCGGTTGACCATGCCGGTGCGCTCGGCCTCCTCGGCCGTCAGGGCGCGCCCGGTGAACAGGATCTCCTTGGCCTTGCGCGGACCGAGTTCCCACGTGTGGCCGTGGTATTCGACGCCCCCGATGCCCATGAGCGCGACCGGGTCGGAGAACAGCGCGTCGTCGGACGCGAGGATCAGGTCACAGGGCCAGCACAGCAGCAGCCCGCCGGAGATGCACCGGCCCTGCACGGCCGCGATCGACGGCTTGGGCACGTTGCGCCAGCGCAGCGTGTAGTCGAGATAGCGCCTGGCCTCGTGCTCGATGATGAACTCCAACGAGATCTTGTCGGGCACCGGACCACCGCCGCGCAGGTCGTGCCCGGCGGAGAAGTGCTTGCCGTTGGCCCGCAGGATGATGACCTTGACTTCGGGATCCTCGGCGGCGCTGGTCCACGCCGCGTCGAGTTCGTCGAGCAGCTGCGGGTTTTGGGCGTTGGCGGCCTCGGGGCGGTTGAGGGTGATGGTGGCGATCGCGTCGGCGACGTCGTAGTCGATGTACACGTGGGTCCCTTCGGGGCGCCGGATGCAAGCCGGGTGCAGGACGGGTGCCGGAGAGGCTCTTCTTCTCGAAGACCTTCTATGATTCCCGTGTTGAGAATATTATTCTCATCATACGAAAGTTACAATCTCCGACACGTTGGCCGCGAGGGGGTCTGGCACCACTATGGCAAGGCGTTCTCCGGTACAGTCAATCCATGCTCTCCCGACTCGACAAGCATCTGAGCCGTCCGTGACCAGCGCCGGCGAAGAACCCGCATGGAAGCAGCGGGCGGTCGAGCGGTCGATCAAAACCGCCAAGTTGCGCGCCGCCCAGCGAGTGCAGCGCTTCCTGGATGCCGCCCAGGCGATCATCATCGAAAAGGGCAGCACCGACTTCACGGTCCAGGAGGTCGTCGACCGCTCACGGCAGTCGCTGCGCAGCTTCTACCTGCAGTTCGACGGTAAGCACGAGCTGCTGCTCGCGCTGTTCGAGGACGCCCTGAGCCGGTCGGCCGATCAGATCCGCGCCGCGACCGCGAGCCACTCGGACCCATTGGAACGTCTCAAAGTGGCGATCCAGCTGCTCTTCGAGTCATCCCGGCCGGATCCGGCCGCCAAGCGGCCGCTGTTCACCGACTTCGCGCCGCGTCTTCTGGTGTCGCACCCGTCCGAGGTCAAGGTCGCCCACGCGCCGCTGCTGGCCCTGCTCACCGAGCTGATGGAGGACGCCGCCGAGGCCGGGCTGCTGCGCGAGGGCATCAACGCCAAGCGGATGGCCGCGATGACGATGCAGACCGTCATGTTCGTCGCACAATCGAGCGGCGGGGCCGACGAGTCCACTCCGCATCCCATCACCGCCGACGAAGTCTGGGACTTCGTCGCGCACGGCTTCTCGGTCAATCCGCCGGCCTAAGAACTGCGTTCTCCGGTCGCCAGAACCCATTTCCCCATCCGCGTGGTGCCGCTGACGCAAGGCTGCCGTCGCGCATGCCGTTCTCGTCGGGTTTGCCATCTCGGCAGCGCGCGATGCCGTTCTTCTGCGCCGTGCATCCGCTCAGCTTTTCCTGACCGGTACCCGTGAGGTGTCCGTTTCGCCGTCGGGAGCGCCCACATATGAGAATCTGATTCTTGCTTATCGAGAGCTGGAATCGCCGAAAACGAGTCTGTCGTTGACATCACGGCCACACCGGTGACAGAGTGCTGAGCAGGTGCACAGTCCACGTCGATGGATGGGCGTCGATGGGCACCGACCTACCGAGCTACAGAACAGAGGTAACCAATGTCTGGACGGGTGGAAGGCAAGGTCGCATTCGTCACCGGCGCGGCCCGCGGCCAGGGCCGCAGCCACGCGGTGCGACTCGCACAAGAGGGGGCCGACATCATCGCCGTGGACATCTGCGGACCGATTCGCTCCGGCGTCGAAACCGCCATCCCGGCATCGACATCCGATGACCTCGCCGAAACCGCGAACCTGGTGAAGGGACTCAACCGCCGCATCGTCACCGCCGAGGTCGACGTGCGCGACGCCGCGGCCGTCAAGGCCGCCGTCGACAGCGGTGTCGAACAACTCGGCAGGCTCGACATCATCGTCGCCAACGCCGGCATCGGCAACGGTGGCGACACCCTCGACCAGACCTCCGAACAGGACTGGGACGAGATGATCGACATCAATCTCTCCGGTGTCTGGAAGTCGGTGAAAGCCGGTGTCCCCCACATCATTGCGGGTGGCCGTGGCGGATCGATCGTGCTGACCAGCTCGGTGGGCGGCCTCAAGGCCTACCCGCACTGCGGCAACTACGTCGCAGCCAAGCACGGCGTGGTCGGTCTCATGCGGGGCTTCGCGGTCGAACTCGGGCAGCACAACATCCGCGTAAACACCGTGCACCCTACGCACGTCGCGACGCCGATGCTGCACAACGAGGGTACGTTCAAGATGTTCCGGCCCGACCTGGAGAACCCGGGCCCGGACGACATGGCGCCGATCTGCCAGATGTTCCACACGCTGCCCATCCCGTGGGTCGAGCCCGTCGACATCAGCAATGCCGTGCTGTTCCTGGCCTCCGACGAGGCACGTTACATCACCGGTGTGACCCTGCCCGTCGACGCGGGAAGTTGCCTCAAATAGGGCCGGTCCCTAGCCCGGCCCCAACGTGGGGGCACCGGACTGCGGGTGGTGATACCAGCCGCCCGCAGCCTGGGTGCCGCCGTCCACGTGCAGGGTCTGTCCCGTGACATAGCTCGACATCCCGGACGCCAGAAACACTGCGGCCCCGGCCATCTCATCGACACGGCCGGGGCGTTTCAGCGGTATCGCATGCCCCGCGGGCTGCTCGCCGCCGGACAGTGCCAACAGTCCCTCGGTGACGGTGAGATCCGGTGCGAGCGCGTTGACCCGGATGTCGTACGGCGCGAGTTCGAACGCCGCGGTGCGCGTGTAGTTGATCACACCGGCTTTGGCCGCCGAGTACGCCGCGTAGCGCGGCGCGGCCCGAACGCCCTCGATGGACGTGAGATTGATGATGCTGCCGGGCATCTCGGCTGCGACCAGTTGACGGGCCACCCGCTGCGTACACAGCAGCACGTGGCGCAGATTGGCCTTGTACAACGCGTCCCAGCCGTTCTCGCCGGTGTCCAGCAGCGGTGACGCGAACACGCCCCCGGCGTTGTTCACCAGGATGCTCACCGTGCCGAGCTGCGAGACCGTCTGCGCCAGTGCGGCATCCACCTGGGCAGAATCCCGTACATCGGCCACGATCCCCAGGCCGCCGACGGACTGGGCGGCGGCCGAACAGGTTTCGGGATCACGTTCCCAGATCGCCACTTTCGCGCCGAACGCCGCCAGACCCTCGGCGATACCGCGGCCGATACCGGCACCACCGCCGGTCACCACCGCAACGCGACCCGTCAACAGGATGTCAGATGGATTGATGCCCATGGTTTTCGAGCATCCCACGCGCCGGGTCAGCGCGTCACGCGTTTGGCGGGGCCCGGTTCGTTTCCGATGATCCCGTCCTCGGCCAGCGCGGCGATCTCGTCATCGCCAAGGCCGAGCTGCGCGAGCAACTCGTCGTTGTGCTCACCCAGCAGCGGCGCCGGCCTGCGGTGGAACTCCCTGGGCCCATTGGCCAGCGACACCGGCAGGGTGCTGTGCGCGGCCGCCGGGTTCACCGGATGCCCGACGAACTCGAAGAACCGCCGGTGCCGCAACTGCTCCAGCTCCATTTGCCGGTGCGGTTGCATGACCTTGGCGACCGGCACGCCGGCAGGCCACAACGTCTCGACGACGGCGTCGCCGCTGCGGGACGCACACCAGCCGGCGAGTTCCTCGTCGATCCGGTCGTGGTGTGCGCGGCGACCCGCGTGGCTGGACAAGTCCGGATCCGACGCCCATGCCGGGTCACCGAGCGCGTGGCGCAGGGCATCCCACTGGGCGTCGGTGCTCACCGCGATCGCGACCCAGCTGTCGGGCCGGTCGAACTCGTCGATCTCGGCGGTGCGGTACAGCCCCTGCGGCGCAGCGGCGGGCCCGCGGTTCCCGTCGCGCTGCAGCAGCGCACCGTACGCCGAGAACTCGATCACCTGCTCGGCGGCGATGTGCAGTGCCGCGTCGACCATCGCGGCCTCGATCAGCGTGCCCTGCCCGGTACGCCGGCGGTGCTCAAGTGCCAGCAGCAGCGCGCTGAGCGCGTGGATGCCCGCGTTGGGATCGCCCACCGAGTACGGCTCGAACGGTGTGCGATCGGCGAACCCGGTGAGCCAGCTCAGACCCGAGGCGTCCTCGATGATGTAGGCGAACGCCGGATTGTCGCGCCACGGCCCGTCCAGACCGAAGCCCGGCATGCGCAGCATGATGACGTCCGCGCGCACGGCGCGCACGGTGTCGAAGTCGAGGCCGATCTGGTCGATCACGCGGGGGGTGAAGTTCTCCACCACCACGTCGGACGTCGCGATCAGGCGGCGCAACAGGTCTCGGCCCTGCTCGGTCTGGAAATCGAGCGTGATGCCCTTCTTGTTGGTGTTGAGCGCGCTGAAGATCGGTGAGCGTTCCCACCACTGTCCCTCGGAGGCCGGGATGCCCGCGATCAGGCGCGTGCCGTCGGGGCGCACCGTGGACTCGACGTGGATGACCTCGGCGCCGAGCATGCCGAGGATGTGCGTGCACGACGGTCCGGCCCAGAACGTGGTCATGTCCAGGACGCGCAGTCCCGAGAACGGCAGGCGGTCGCGCGCGGGCGGCCCCGCCGGGGCCGGTCGGGGCGTGGGTGCGGCCGTGCGGATCGCGTCGGTGTGCTCGCCGAGTCTCGGCGCGGCGGTAGGAGGTCTCAGCGCGACGCCGGCGATCCGGTAGGGGTGGTTCGGTGCGGTGAACCCGCCGTCGGGATGCTGCACGAAGCTGCCGCGCTCGACGAAATGGTCCGTCTTCGTGACGTTCTCGCCGTTGCCCACGGGCGAGTTGGGGATGCGGAACGCCGACGCGAGGTCGCGCACGTCGTCGACGCGCTGATCCCGCAGCCACTCGTAGAGCTCCTCGGCGTGCAGGTTGGCCTGCTCGGTGATGGTGAGCTCGGAGGTCTCGTCGATCCACTCGTCGTGACCCGACATGGCGCACAGATCCCACCACTGCTGGGCCGTGCCGCACCCGAGGGCCACCAGGCCGTCGGCCGCCTGCGCCACCCCGGGAACCGTCGGGCGCCGTTCGGTGCGCCACGGCCTGCCGAGCATCTCGAAGTAGGTCACGGGATAGTAGGTCAGGCCCAGGATCTGCGATTCGAGCTTGGACAGATCGATCAGTTCACCATGCCCGTCGCGGTGCCTGCGCGTCAGGAACGACAGCGTCATCGCCGCGGCGTAGGCGCCGGTGAGCCAGTCGCCCACCTGCCCGCCGATCGACACCGGGGCACGGTCCTGCACGCCCCGCCCGATGCCGATCGCGCCGCCGGACCAGGCCTGCAGCGTGAACTCGGTGGCGGGCCGGTCGCACCACGGCCCGTCGAGTCCGAACGGCGTGATCGCGGTGACCACCAGGTGTGGGTGGCGGTCGTGCAGCTCCTGCGGAGAAATACGTTGCGCGACAGGTGATTCCGGTGACCACACCACGACATCGGCCGAGCCGGCGAGCCGGGCCAGCAGGTTGAGATCGGCGTCGACGGCGGGATCGATCACAACGCTGCGCTTGCCACCGGCCAGAAAACCGAACAGGGCCCCGTGGGTGCCCGGTTCGATCACCGCGCCCGAGGCCGACCACCGGCGCAGCGGATCACCCTCCGGCGCCTCGATCTTCACGACGTCGGCACCACCGTCGGCGATGAGTTTGGTGGCGTAGCCCCCGGCGATGCCGTACGTCAGGTCGACGACGGTGTACCCGTCAAGTGGCCCCGGCGATGAACTCATGCACGTCCCCTTTCCGCCCAAGAGTCAGGTCAGGGTTTGGCCCGGTTTTTCTTGGAGAGCCGGAACTCGGGTGGGAACTTGCTGTCGTTGTCGTTGACCGCGGCCGACAGGCCCGAGTCGATCGATTCGAACATGTCGAGGTCGTCGTCGCTGTCGTTGGCAACACCGTTGCCCATGGACTCGAAGAACGCGCTGAGCAGGCTGCCCAGGTATTCGCCCTGCTGCTGCTTGAAGATCTCGAAGAACATCTTCTGCTGGAACACCGTGTCCACCGGGCGGTTACGCGCACACGCCAGCGCGTACTTGGCGACTTCGTCCTCCAGTCGATCGCGCGGCACGACCTTGTTGAGGAAGTTGCAGTCATACATCTCGGCAGCCGTGAACGGGCGGCCGGTGAACACCATCTCCTGGAACTTGCGCAGCCCCATCATCTGGACCCAGGTCCACATGCGCGGGCCCCAGCCGTGGTAGCGGAACGACGGATGCCCGAACAGCGCGTCCTCGCTGGAGATCACGAGGTCGGCGTCGGCGCACTGGTAGAAGTGCCAGCCGTAGCAGTAGCCCTTGGCCTCGACGATGCTGATCTTCTTGAAATCCTGCAGCGCCCGGTTACCCGCCTGCGGGTTGGCGTACCAGGCCGAGATCGTGGCGCCGTTACGGAACGTGCCCTTGGGCGGGTAGATCACCTCACCGACACCGTCATCCTCCAACCGCAGTTCGGCCAGTCGCGCCGCCGGATTGTCGTTGCCCTCCATGAACTCCGGCAGGTCTGCTCCGCTGCCCAGGTTGTCCCCCACCCCGCGGATGACGACGACCTTGACGTCGTTGTCGGCGTTGGCCGCCCGCAGCACGTCGGCGTAGCGCAACCGGGCCATCGACGTCGGCGCGTTGAGGAACTCGGGCCGGTTGAACGTGATGGTCGCGATCTTGGTCCCGGGGTCCTTCTGGTAGCGGATGATCTCTTCCGGACCGGGCCGCTCAGCCATGGACGGCCTCGCTGTACGTCGCCGTCAACACGTCGGGACCGTCGGCCCCGATGACCACGGCGTCGCGCGTGAACACCGCGCCGATGCCTCGCTCCCACACGTAACTCGTGACGGCCAACACCATTCCCTGCTCCAATCGTTCGGCGTCGGCCGTGGCCCGCAGGCTCGGCGACACCACGGGCGGATCGAATCCCAGGCCGAGACCGTGCGCGACGGGCATGGCGGGCAAGGGTTCACCGGCCTGCTGGTAGGCGTCGAGCAGCGCGCTGGTGGGTCTTCCGGGGCGGCATGCGTCGGTGAGCCTGTCCCACAGCTCATCTCGACGCCGGTACAGCGCGCGCACCGCGTCGGTCGGTTCGCCCACGTACAGCGTGCGCGCGACCTCGGCGACGTATCCGTCGGCGAGCACACCGGCCGACAGCGCCACCAGATCGCCGTCGCGCACTCTGCCGGGTGGGTGGGCCGCGCCATCGGCGCGCCGCCACGGATGGTCTTTCGAGGTGACCCATGCGGCGTCCTGGGTCGCCGGGGTGCTGACGCCGCCTGCGGCCTCGGCCTCGAGGATCGCACCGGCGAGGGCCTGTTCGGTGGTGCCCGCGCTCAGCTCCGCGACACCGCTGGCCAGACCTTTCTCGGCGATCGACAACGCGTACCGCAACGCGTCGATCTCCTCGGGTGTCTTGATCCGGCGCGCGTCCCGCATGGCCTGCTCGCCGTCGACGAGTTCGGCCTGCGGGAACGCCATGGGCAGCAGCTTGGCGAACGTCGGTGTCAGAGCGTCGGTTCCGACGCGGCGTGCGGTCTCGGTGCCCTTGATGTTCTGCAGCACCCCGATGAGCGTCATGGGGTTCCACGCCAGCCCGTAGAGGTTCTCGTGCGGGATCTCCTCGGGGATGCCCTCGTCCCACGTGCTGTTGAGGTGGATCTCCCCCGTCTCGCGGACGTAGGTGCAGATGGGTCCGAACGGGCGGGTGCCGACGACCCACAGTTGCGGTGCGCCCGAGATGTAGCGCACGTTGGCCTGCCTGCCGAGCACCAGCACATCGAGGTCGTAGGCCTCCATCTGGGTCAGCGCACGCTCGCGGCGGCTGACCCGCAGCGCCCGGTCGTCGGCCTCGATGTCAATTCCCACGGGACACCTCATAGGGGTCGTACGGATATGCGGTCAGCGGCATCCAGCCGCCCTCGGTGACCACGACGATCTCCTCGCCGCGGTAGCCGCCGGTGCCGTCCTCCCACACCACGGGCTCGAACACCAGCAGCATGCCGTCGGGGAAGACGAAGCTGTCGTCCCAGTCCTGGCCGAGATCGGTGCCGATCATCGGCATCTCGGCCGCACTGGTGCCGATGCCGTGACCCAGGTAGAAGTGCGGCAGCCACGGTTTGCGTCCGCCCGCGGCCTTCGTGGCCGCGCGTCCCAGGTCACCACACGTCGCGCCGGCCCTGGTCACCGACAGCACGGCGTCGACGATCTCGCTCCACCTGTCGAACTGCTGCTGCTGCGCCGGTGTCGGATCCTGCCCGACGATCCAGGTGCGCCCGTGGTCGGAGCAGTAGCCGTGGTACGAGATGGAGACGTCGGTCCACAGCACGTCACCTCGTCGCAGTTCCCGTTCGGTGGTCAGCAGCGGCAGCGCGAGGTCGCCGTGCGTCGTCCACGTTCCCTCGGCGCGCGAGCCGGGCATGACCTGCCAGATCGAGTCGAACATGTTGGTGGTGGCGCCGAGTTCGAAAGCGCGACGGACGAATTCGGCCGACAGGTCGATCTGGCGCACACCCGGTGCCACCGATTTGTGGATCTCGGCCACGGCCAGTTCGGTGATCTGGGTGGCCCGGCGCAGGGCCGAGATCTGGTCGACGGTCTTGACGATCTTCGCCGCGCCGATCGTCGCCGCGGCATCCACGGGTGGTTCCGCGAACAGCGCGGTCCCCGCACGCCGCATCGCGCCGGTCAGTTCGTCGACGGCGATCTTCGCTCCGGCGGGCACCAGGGCGGCCACGATCTGCCCGAACTGCTCGACGCCCTCGTCGAATTCGAGGTAGACCGCGCCGTGCAGGTGGTCGTCGGGCACCCCCGACTCCATCGCCGCACCCTCACGGAACGGCAGGTACAGGTGTGGGTGTTCGTCATCGGCCAGCACGATCGCGACGGGCCGTTCGACGTGCGACAGACCCGCGTCCGCAAGCGGCCAACTGATGCCGGTCGCATACATGACGTTGCTGTTGCCGAGCAGCACGAGCGCGTCGACACCCTGCTCGGCCATCGCGGTGTGCAACCGCGCCGACACGTCCCGGCGCAATCGCGCGAAATCCGGTTCGGCCGGGATGTCGAGCCACGTCAGACCGGTGCTCGCGATCTGGGTGACCCCGGTCTCGGTAAACGTGGTCACTGAAGTCACTGCAGCCCCAGGAACTTCTGGATGTTGGTGCTCACGATCTTGACCGCGTTCTCCGGGCCGACCGCGTCGACGACGGTGGCCAGCGACTTCTCCGAGTATCCGAAGGTGGACTCGTTGTGCGGATAGTCGCTGGACCACATCACGTTGTCCACGCCGATGTCGTCGATGAGCCGCAGGCCCAGCGGGTCGACCATGAACGACGCGCACATGTGGTGGTCCCAGTAGTGCCGGATGTCTTGCTGCAGTTCGTGATTGAACATGTGCCGGTAGGAGGCCAGCATGTGCTCGGCGTCCTGCAAGGCGGTGGGCACCCACGCGATGCCGCCCTCGAACCAGCCGATCTTGAGGTTGGGGTGCCGGTCGAGGATGCCCGAGAACACGTACTTGGCGAACTGTTCGCGGAACGAGTCGACGTTGACCATCATGCCGACCACCACGCTGTTGTTCTCGCACGGCGTCTTGGGCGGGGTCTCACCGATGTGGTGGCTGACCGGGATGCCCGACTCCTCGATCTCGTCCCACACCGCGTCCATCGCGGTGCTGCCGTAGTCGTAGACGTTGCCCTCGTCGTCCTTGCCCGGGTTCAGCGGCAGCAGGAACGTCCGCAGTCCAAGGGATTTGAGTTGCTCGAGCGTGGCGCGGGTGCCCTTCGGATCCCACCAGTTGATCAGGCCGACGCCGTAGAAGTGGCCCTTCGACTCCTCCTGCAGCGCCGCGATGTGCTCGTTGTAGATGCGGAACACGCGCTCGCGGATGGCCTTGTCCGGGTAGTGGAACAGGGCCAGCACCGCGTTGGGGAACGCGAGTTCCTTGTCGATGCCGTCCTCTTTGAGTTCGCGCACGCGCGCGGCGATGTTGTTGGACGCGGCACCGGCGAGGTCGTCGTACTGCATGAGCACCCGGCCGAAGTCTCCCCCGGTCCACGCCTTGCCCTTCATGCCGACCATGTACGCGCCGTCCTCGTACCAGATGCGCGGTGCGGCGCCCTTGAGTTCCTCGGGGAACCGGTCGTAGAAGATGTCGTCGGCAACCGAGATGTGGTTGTCGGCCGAGAAGACCTCGATTCCCTTGGGCAGACCGAAGTCCCCCGTCGCGTGGCCTTTGCGAAACTTGGGTGCTCCGAAACCTTCGGGCGGATAAAGCGTTCGAGTAGCGACGGACATCGTGGTCACTCCAATCTGGGCCGGTGGGATGCGTCGCGGATCACCAGGCGACGGGAAGTTCGTAGACGCCGTAAGCGAGCCGGTCGTGCTTGAACGGCACCTCCTCGAGCGGGATCGCCAGGCGCAGCGTGGGAATGCGGCGCAACAGGGTGTGGAACACGATCTGCAGTTCGGCGCGCGCGAGCTGCTGGCCCACGCACTGATGCCTGCCGAAGCCGAAGCCGAGCTGCTGGCCGGCGTCGCGGGTCAGGTCGAGCTTCTCGGGCTCGGAGAACGCCTTGGCATCCCAGTTGGCGGGCACCAGGTCGATGATGATGCCCTCGCCGGCCCTGATGGTCTCGCCGCCGATCTCGATGTCCTCTACCGCGACCCGGCGCTGCCCGGTCTGGATGATCGACAGGTACCGCATGAGTTCCTCGACCGCGTTGGCGATCACCTTCGGATCCTCGGCGTTGCGCAGGAAATCGGCCTGCTCGGGATTCTCCAGCAGCGCGAGGATGCCGATGCCGATCATGTTGGCCGTGGTCTCGTGCCCGGCGATCAGCAGGCCCGTGCCCAGCTGGGCCGCCTCCTTGACGCTGAGCTCACCCGCGCTCACCCGCTCGGCCAGATCGGACACGGCGTCCTCGGCCGGCTCGGCCTGCTTCTTCTCGATCAGGTTGATCAGGTACTCGTGCAGGCTCATCGCGCCCTTCTGCATGGCGTCCGCGGCGGCGTAACGAGCCAGGCCCGCGTTGGCGTGCTCTTGGAAGAACTCGTGGTCCTCGTAAGGGACACCGAGCATCTCGCTGATCACGACCGTGGGCACCGGCAGCGCGAGCTTGTCGACGATGTCGGCCGGCTGCGGTCCGGCGAGGATCGCGTCGATGCACTCGTCGGTGATCTTCTGGATGGCCGGACGCAGTCCCTCGACGCGCCGGAACGTGAACGGCTTGGACAGCATCCGGCGAAACCGGGTGTGCTCCTCGGCATCCGAGGTGAAAACCGACCGCGGTCGCTTGTGCACGGTGGCCAGCATGTGCTCGTTCCAGTGTGGGAAGCCGGGACGACGGTCGTCCACGCTCACCCGGGAGTCGGCGAACAACACCCGGGCCTCCTCGTGGCCGGTGATGAGCCACGGCGTGCTGCCATCCCAGATCCGCACGCGGGACAGGCCTTTGGCCTTGTTCATCTCCAGCATCTGTGGCGGCGGCGCGAACGGGCACGCGGCCGCGCGCTCCATCGGGTATCCGGGGATGTCGGTGGCGCTGGGCTGCGTCAGGGTCTCGGACATGTGTCGGTGTGTTCCTCTGCGATCGGTCTGTGTCAGTCGTGGATCTCGATGGCCAGGGCCGGGCAGGCCGCCGCGGCGCGACGCGCGTTGTCTTCCTGATCGGGGCCGGGGCTGTCGTCGAGCAGCTCCACGACGCCGTCCTCGTCGCGCTGGTCGAACACCTCGCCCGCGTTGAGCACGCACTGTCCCGACGAGACGCACCGGTCCTGGTCGACGGAAACCTTCACTGCTTACTCGTCTCCTCCGGTGACCGGCGCCAACCACAGGCCCACGATGGCGTCGATCAGGCCCGACGCGGCGCCCTGCCATGACGAACGCGCAACGGGTGCACCCTGGGCGAGGGCGCGTTCGCGGTCGGCGCAGCTGTGCATCAACAGGTTGCGCGCCATGATGTTTCGTTCGGCCCGGATCTCGGCGGGCAGCTCCGGCAGGCAGCTGTTCATTCCCTCGACGACCTGCACCAGCGACGGCGAGCTGAGGGCGTCACGCACCACGATGTCGTGGTAGGCCGGGTCGGTCATCACCTGGGCCGCGAACCGCGCGTACCAGGTCGGGTTGCCCAGTGCGGCAAGGTGATCGGTCAACGGGCGCACGAGGCAGCCGACCCAGCCGCGCAGGTCGGCCGATCCCTGCACCGAGTCGATCATCTGCTCGCGCAGGTATTCGATCGGGCCGCGGTGCTTGTGCTCGATCGCGCGCACCAGGTCGGTCTTGGTGCCGAAGTGGTATCCCACCGCGGCGTTGTTGCCCTGCCCGGCAGCCTCGCTGACCTGGCGGTTGGACACCGCGAACACGCCGTGCTCGGCGTAGAGCCGTTCGGCGGCGGTGAGGATGGCCTCTTGTGTGCTGCTGGCCCGGTCGGCCCGAGCCGACCGACTCGCTGTCCGGCTGGCTGTGGTCACCAGACCAGTGAACCGGGTCACATGCTTTAAGTCAAGCGATTGAATTATTTGCGCCCCCTTTCAAGCCCGCCGGCACTACGGTTGTTGGCGGCAAAACGGCGTTTCAGCGCCATGTTGCGTAGTCTCGGCGGTCAGTTCTTCTCTTTGCGGACGATGACCTTTCCCGCCACCGTCCCACCGTCGATGGGCAGGACCGTGCCCGTGACGTAGCGCGACCGGTCGGTGGCGAAGTACAGCGCGGCCTCGGCGACGTCCTCGACCGTGCCTTCACGTTTGAGCGGCCGGTCGGCCCGCATCTGGGCCCGGATGTTGGCCTCGAACTCCTGGATGCGTTGCCGGTCCTCCTCCGACGCGGATTTCGCCACGATCGCCGTGCGGATGTTGCCGGGTGCGATCGCGTTGACACGGATCTCGTGATGCGCGAGTTCGATCGCGGCGGACTTGGTGAACTGGATGACCGCGGCCTTGGAGGCGCGGTAGGTCATCACGCCGCCGCCGGCCTGGATACCGCCGATCGAGGTGAGGTTGAGGATCGAGCCGCCGCCGTTCTCGGCCATGTATCGGGCCGCCTCCCGCGTGCCCGCCATGACACCGAGCACGTTGACGGCCATGACCTTGTGGAAGTCGGCCAGGTCGTCGTCGAGGAAACGCCGGTGCATGGTGCCCGAGATCCCGGCGTTGTTGACCATGACGTGCAACCCGCCGAAGCGTTCGACCGCCGCCGACACCAGCGCGGCCACCTGGTCCTGCTCGGCGACATCGGTCGCGAGGAATTCGGTGTCGGCGCCGAGTTCCTCGGCGAGCGCTGCACCGCGGTCCTTCTCGACGTCACCGATCATCACCTGGGCCCCCTCGGCGACGAACCGGCGAACCAGCCCCTCGCCGAGTCCCGAAGCACCTCCGGTGACAACCGCCACGCGCCCGGCCAATTCGGTCATGACACCTCTTTCAGGAAGTCCGACAGCAAGCGGTTCATGACGTCCGGTTGCTCGATCTGTGGGCAGTGTCCCGCGTCGGGGATGACGGCACTGCCGGCTCCGCGGATCTGGTCCGCGATTTCGGCGGCCCAGCCCGCAGGCAGAAGTTTGTCGCGCTCGCCCTCGACGATCAGCGCGGGCACACCGATGCGCTCGTACGCGCGGGCACTCGACGGCGCAGCGGGCGATTCCAGGCCCGGGCGGCGGAACCTGGCCGCCGCCAAGGATTCCCACGCCCCGGGCGCGATGCTCGACTCGTAGCGCCTGCGCACGTAGTCCTCGTCGGCCGGGTACGACGGATCGGCGAACAGTGCCGCCACGATGCGTCGCATGCCCTCGAAGGAGGCGTCGTAGTCGTACAGCGCGGCCATGTGCTCGTTGCGTTGGATCTCGCCGCCGCCGCAGATCGCCACGAGCGATCGCACCGGCAACCGCGGCGCCTCGGACGTGGTGTCGACGAGCAGGTTGATGGCACCCATCGAATTGCCGACGAAATGCGCCGCGTTGACGCCGAGTTGGGCGCAGAACCGGGCGATGTGCCGGATGCGCATGCCGCGGCCGTCGGTGAAGTCGACGACCTTGGCGCTGCCGCCGAACCCCAGCATGTCCGGTGCCAGCACGTGGTGGTCGGCGGCGAGCGCGCCGATGGTGCGTTCCCAGCCAAGTTCGGCGCTGACCCCGAACTCCCCGCCGTGCAGCAGCACCACGGTCTCCCGCGCCGGGTCACCGGCCTCCAGGTATGCGGTGAGCAACCCATCGACGGCAATGGTCTTGCGTACGAAGTCCACAACCACACGATACTGATGTTTTCCGCGTTGGAGAACATCATTCTCACGTTGTCGAGATAATCGGGGCGCTTAGTCCCGCTCGCCTGCGGAGGCCTCCAACGCAGCCGCAACTGCCTCGAACTCAGCAAGCGCCGCCGTGAGATCCTCGACGTTTCCCGTGTAATTACCGCCGGGGCCGCGAGGTTGTCGGCATCCGCCAGAGATTCGTCACGCAACCAGGTGATGTGGAGGTTCACCTTGTCGCGTTGCAGTACGACGAGAGCTTGTCGACGAGACGGGGGATTCAGACATGCATTCTTTGAATTCAGCTGTGGACATTCAGATTCGGTACACCTTGAAAGACGGCGTCGCCGGAGAACAGTTCGAGGCCTTTGGCGATCGCACACGCCGCAATCCATCGATCGGCCGTGTGGATCTTCTCGTGAAGTGGATGTCCGACTTTTCGGCACTCGGCTGAGAGGGCCAAGTAGGCATCAACAACGTCGCTGTCTGAGTGGACCGTCGGCGTGCGGCCCAGAATCTCCTGGAGTTGATTGACTCGCGGCGCACCCCATCGCCTGTGACGGGCGCCCGCAAGAATTTCGGCGCGAGTCTGAAACGAAATGATGACCCTCCGATTCGCCAACGCGTCTGCCCAGCCTGCTGTAGGCGGGTCCGAACCCCTCGGCAGCACATAGACACAGCTGAAGACGTCGGTGTCGGCGAGCGCGTTCACAGTCATGAACGAATGGCCCGAAGGAACTCCGCGGCTTCCTCATCGGTGAGGTCGAGCCCACCATTGGGATCTGGGCCTGGCGCCCTCGCAAGGATCTCGTCGAGTGGTACGACACGACTGCCCAAGAATGCCGCTGCGGGATCGTCCGTCTGGTACACGCGCGCGTTCGTCAGCGCGACCACGCGTCCCGTCGAGCTCAACGCTGCGACTCCCTCTGCGGTCACCCACTGCCCGACGAGCCGCCCGGCGGCGTGGTCGTCGACGACCCGGCGAAGATCGACGGTGTTGCCGACATCGTCACGGATCCGGAAGGTGTGCGAGTGCAGGTCCGCCTTCTCCAGCCAGCCCGCAGCGACTCCAGAGCCTGCGGAAGTGACTTGATTGACCGCCCAGGTCTCGAGATGGATCTGAGCTCCGTCGATGTGCACGTCGGCGCGGTCCGGGGAGGAGATGACCGTTATCGGTGCCGCTCCCCGCAGCGCCGCGGCGAGCTTGCCGGCTGACTCGGCGACCAGCGCGCTCGTCCAGTCCGGTCTCTGGTCGGCGCCGATGGCACCCAGAATGTCCCACAGGCGGTCGTCCGCATCAGACAATCCGGGAACCTCGACGTCCAGCTTGTCAGCGGGCCCCTTGCTCACCTTGAGCACGGTGCTACCTGCGGTGATGCCGTCAAGGCGGAGTTCGGCGAACTCCTCGACATACTGCTTCGACCGACCCGGGCCCGCCGCGTCGGCGGCCTCCCGGCTGAGGCGGGTCACCAGCTCCTGCAGGGCCGCCGCGATGCCGCTTAGGTCCTTCAGTGTGATCTCACCGCTGGGCGCCGAGCCATCGACGAGACGCAGCTCGATCTGCTTGATCATGATCGGCGCCCCCCTTCCGTGCTCCGCGCGGTCACCTGCAATTCTGCTTCCTGCGCAGGCGATGACGACTCAGATAATCGCAGAACCGTCCGACAACCAAGATTGGCGCCGCTCGCGACGACCGTTGCACGACCGGCCCAGCGCCACGGCGCCGGCAGTGGAGGATGAGGTGAACGGGATGTTGCTTGTGACGCGGCCCTGCCCCACATCGACAGCACTTCGCGCACGGCCATCCCTTGTGCCGCGAAAATGTTGAGGCCCTTGGTGTCCTCAACAACCACCGCGTCCTCGAGACCGGGCTCATACCTACATGTGGTGGCCGACTGCCAAGGCTTCACTGCAGGTACGTTACTGACGTCGCAAGCATCCAACGCCCCAACCTAATTGGCAGACGGTGGTGGTTGGGGTTCGAAGGGTGGGTACCACCACCAGTCGGCGCGTTCGCCGAGCGGGCCCGGGCATGGGGGCACCGCCGGTGGTGGGGTGGTGGGGGTTCTGGCGAGGGATTGGTTGGTCAGGGGGCGGCCCATGTCATCGGTGACGCTGAGTTGGTCGGCCGGGCCGGTGAGGGTGATCAGACCGCGGTGGTGCAGGCGGTGGTGGTGCGGGCACACCAGCACCAGGTTGGTGACAAGTTCCTAATATACCCTCCTGGCAGCCGTCCGGTTACCCCGAGATAGGTAGGTGCCGGGCCACCGACGACACACTCCGGGGCCTTAAAAATCATTGGTCTCCTAACCCTGTTGGGGTCCAGGCTGGTGGTCGAGCATCGGTGTCCGGTATCTGATCCCCACGGAGGCACTGCTGATAATGGCTGAACAACGCCAACTACATTTGGCCGGGTTTTTCTCGGCCGGCAACGTCACTCACGCGCATGGCGCGTGGCGCCATGTTGGTGCCACGAACGGATTTCTGACTGGCGAGTTCTACAAGCAGATTGCACGGACCCTGGAGCGGGGAAAGTTTGACCTGTTATTTCTTCCCGATGGCCTGGCCATCGAAGACAGCTATGGTGAGAACTTGGAGACCGGGGTCGGCCTGGGTGGCCAGGGCGCGGTGGCGCTGGAGCCGACCAGCGTGATAGCGACTATGGCTGCGGTGACGGAACGTTTGGGTCTGGGCGCTACGGTTTCCACAACGTACTACCCGCCGTATCACGTGGCTCGGGTGTTTGCCACGCTCGACAACCTGTCTGATGGCCGGATCTCGTGGAATGTGGTCACGTCGCTCAACGACTCGGAAGCACGCAACTTCGGCGTGGACGAGCACCTTGAGCACGACATCCGATATGACCGCGCTGACGAATTCTTGGAGGCAGTCAAGAAGCTATGGAGTTCTTGGTCCGAGGATGCCTTGTTGTTGGACAAGATTGGCGGTCGGTTCGCCGACCCCAAGAAGGTTCAATACGTCAATCATCGTGGCCACTGGTTGTCCGTCCGTGGCCCCTTGCAGGTTCCACGGTCACGCCAGGGCGAACCGGTGATCCTGCAGGCCGGCTTGTCACCGCGCGGGCGTCGCTTCGCGGGGCGCTGGGCCGAAGCAGTATTCAGCGTCTCGCCCAACCTCGACATCATGCGCGCGGTCTATCAGGACATCAAAGCTCACGTTGCGGCCGCGGGACGTGACCCGGAGCAAACAAAGGTGTTCACCGCGGTAATGCCAGTACTCGGTGAGACTGAGCAGGTGGCCCGTGAGCGTCTGGAATATCTCAATTCTCTGGTCCATCCCGAGGTGGGTTTGTCGACGTTGTCGAGCCATAGCGGTTTGGATCTCTCCAAGTATCCGCTGGATACGAAGTTTTCCGACATCGTCGCCGATCTCGGTGATCGTCACGTGCCGACCATGTTGCAGATGTTTTCTGCGGTGGCCGGTGGCGGTGCGGACCTGACGTTGGCCGAGCTGGGTCGACGATACGGCACCAACGTCGGGTTTGTACCGCAGTGGGCCGGAACTGCCGAACAGATCGCTGATCAATTGGTTAGTCACTTTGAGGCCGGGGCCGCTGACGGATTCATCATTTCGGCGGCGTATCTGCCTGGGATTTACGAGGAATTCGTCGACCAGGTGGTGCCGCTGCTGCAGCAACGTGGTGTGTTCCGTACTGAGTACGAAGGGGCAACGCTGCGTGAGCACCTTGGGTTGGCTCGGCCTGAAGTTGGGAGCATCTGATGACCACCACGGGCATAGATCGAGATATTCTTGCCTACAGCAATTGCCCGGTTCCTAACGCGTTGCTGACAGCGCTGGAGTCAAACCTGTTGGCTGGCAACGGTATTTCGCTGAATGTGCTGAGCGGCGCGCAAGCTGGGTTGCATTTCACCTACGATCATCCCGCCTACACCCGTTTTGGTGGCGAAATTCCACCTCTTATCAGTGAGGGCCTGCGAGCACCAGGACGCACCCGTCTGCTGGGCATCACACCTCTGGCCGGTCGGCAAGGGATCTATGTCCGTGCTGACAGCCCGGTGACATCACCCGAGCAGCTGCGGGGTCGGCGGGTGGGTGTGTCCGGCGCAGCGATCCGCATTCTCACCGGCGAGTTGGGTGACTACCGGCAATTGGATCCGTGGCGGCAAACACTGATCGCGCTGGGCACCTGGGAGGCGCGGGGACTTTTGCAGACCCTGCATATCGGAGGCATCGGGATCAGTGACGTCGAATTGGTGCGTATCGAAAGCCCTGGCGTCGACGTGCCCGAAGAGCGGCTGGAAGCAGCGGCCAGTGTCAAAGGCGCTGACCTGTTTCCCGACGTGGCCGCCCACCAGAGCGACATCCTGAGTAGTGGCAACGTTGATGCGCTATTCACGTGGTTGCCCTGGGCGGCGGAGCTAGAAGACCTCAGCGGCGCGCGGGTACTCGCCGATCTCGGCGACGACAAACGAAACCGGTATGCCAGTGTTTGGACGGTCAGCGCCCAGTTGGTTGACGAGCGACCCGACCTGGTGCAACGACTCGTCGATGCGGCTGTCCAAGCCGGCCGTTGGGCACAGGCCCACCCCGAGGACACCGTTGGCATCCATGCCGCCAACCTCGGGGTAGCACCTTCGGCGATCGGACGCGGTTTCGGCGCTGATTTCGCCCAACATCTGATCCCAACGCTTGACGACTCGGCGCTGGCCGTTGTCGACCAAACTCAACAGTTCCTCATCGACCACAATCTGCTCGACCGTCCGGTGGACCTCACACAGTGGGCAGCACCGCAATTCCTCACCCAATCCGCGACTGGAGAACAGCAATGACGTTGACCGATGACACCACCACGGCACAGAACAGTAGGCATGGCGACCCAATCGAGGTCGCGCGCGAGCTGACGCGAAAGTGGCAAACTACCGTCGTCGAGCGCGACAAGGCAGGTGGTTCGGCAACAGAAGAGCGTGAGGATCTACGCGCCAGTGGGCTGCTCTCGGTGACCGTTCCCCGGCACCTGGGCGGTTGGGGAGCCGACTGGCCTACCGCCCTGGAAGTGGTGCGCGAGATCGCCAAGGTCGACGGATCCCTTGGGCACTTGTTCGGATACCACCTCAGCACCCCAGCCGTTATCGATCTGTGGGGTTCACCCGAGCAAAAGGAACGCCTGCTTCGTCAACTGGCCGAAAACAATTGGTGGACCGGAAACGCCTCCAGCGAGAACAACAGCCACATCCTGGATTGGAAGGTGACGGCCACCCCGGCCGATGACGGCGGGTACTTTTTCAACGGCATTAAGCACTTCAGCAGTGGCGCCAAGGGCTCAGATCTGCTCTTGGTGTTCGGTGTGATACCGGAGGGTTTCCCACAGCAAGGTGCCATCGTAGCGGCGGCCATTCCCACCACCAGAGAAGGCGTTCAGCCAAACGATGACTGGCAGGCGCTGGGGATGCGGCGCACCGACAGCGGCACCACCGAATTCCACAATGTTGCGGTCCGTCCCGACGAGGTGCTCGGCAAACCCAATGCCATCCTCGAGGCGTTCCTGGCGTCCGGGCGCGGAAGCCTGTTCGGCCCGATCGTGCAGTTGGTGTTCTCCTCGGTTTACCTAGGGATCGCGCGCGGAGCGCTCGAGACAGCCCGCGAGTACACCCGAACGCAGGCACGTCCTTGGACGCCGGCCGGGGTCACTCAAGCCGTCGAAGATCCGTACACCATTCGCAGCTACGGCGAATTCGGCATCCAACTACAAGCCGCCGATGCTGCAGCCCGCGAGGCCGCACAACTCCTACAGGCCGCGTGGGACAAAGGTGACGCATTAACTTCGCAGGAACGCGGCGAACTCATGGTGCAGATTTCTGGAGTCAAAGCCATAGCCACCCAAGCGGCCCTGGACGTGACCAGCCGTATTTTCGAGGTCATCGGTGCCCGCGGCACCCACCCCAAATACGGATTCGACCGGTTCTGGCGCAACATCCGCACCCACACGCTGCACGATCCTGTCTCCTACAAAATCGCTGAAGTCGGAAACTACGTCCTCAACCAACGCTATCCGATACCCGGCTTCACTTCCTGACCCCGGCGTCGCGCTGCCGGGCACGCGTGAATTCGTCAGATCGGCGGGTCCGTCTTACCCAGTGGTGGCCGACGGTCCCGCCGTTTTGGGTGCAACAATGCGGTCGTTGGGTGACGGTGTGACCCAACCGGATGCGGCTGGCCAAGCGACGGAACGTGGTTCAGAGCAGTCTCATTAGCGCTATTGGTTCGGACTCGACGCCTCGACCCAAGCCGGTTGATCGCCGGTTTGCGCGGCAATGAAGCCTTCGACGATGCGGGTGCAATCTTGGTGGGTGATGACGCGTAGACCGGTCATTCGGGCAAAGACCAGAGGGCCAACAAGTTGACAGAGTGCGAGTTCAATGTCGAGTTCGCCGAGTTGATCGACGCTTTCGGGGCTGTACAGGATTTCGTCGAACGGCCGTCGGTATTGTTCGATCACACGCATCCGCAGAGTGCCGGCACCGGCGTGTTGCACAGTGTTTGGTTCGTGAGTCTCGGCGGGGCCCAACGCGGCCCAGGCCAGGGTGGTGACTTGTACGGGCGCTTCGGCGAACAGGTCGGCTTGGCGGGAGAGCAGTTCGATGAGCCGCTCACGGAGGGTGCCGCTGGTCGGGGCGGGCGGGATGACTTGGGGCAGAAGGCGTTCGAAGGTGGCCGCGAGCAGTTGCGAGGAACTGTTGAAATGGCGGTAGAGGGTGGTGCGGGCGACCTTGGAGGCTTTGGTGACCGCGTCGATGGTGACGGCTTCGATCCCACCGGTTTTGAGCAGGTTGGCCGCGGCGTCGAGCAGTCGGGTGCGTGATCGGGTGCGGCGCGGGTCGACGTCGTCCTCGTCGTCGGGTGTCTCCGCGGGCTGCGTCCCCACCTGACCTCCTGATGTGTTCCGATTGCCGGTGCGTTGCCCCCGCACTCCCGGTTATGGTACCGATAGTAGCGCAGCGAAACTGCTAGTACCGGCGGTCCCGGGTCGGGACGCGGTGGCGGGGCTGCCCGGGTGCGAGGAGGCCGTGATGGGTGTTGATCAGCCGCAGCGGTTGCCGTCGCACACGCCGACCTGCATGGGCTGCGGGTCGGACAATCCGCACGGTTTGCAGCTGGAGGTGTTTCGGTGCGGCGATGAGGTGTTCGCTGATCTGGTGTTCGATGAGCGCCATATCGGTGCGCCGGGGCTGGCGCACGGTGGCGCGATCGCCGCGGCCTGTGATGACGTGCTGGGTTTTTCGTTGTGGATCGCGGCCACCCCGGCGGTGACGCGCCGTTTGACGGTGGACTATCTGCAGCCGGTGCCGTTGGGATGTACGCATCGGCTGACCGCGCGGATCGCCTCCCGCGAGGGCCGGGCGTTGCATGTGGACGGGGTGGGGGTCGGTGTGGACGGTGTCACCCGGTTCACCGCCTCGGCGGTGTTCATCACGGTGGATGCGGCCCATTTCGCCGCCCACGGTGACATCAGCGGTTTCGGGGAGTTGTTCGCCGAGCTGACCCGCTACGGTGGCGCCGGCCCCGACGCGGGGTCGCGGTGAGTGCGCCCACCGCCGCACCCCGGGACCGGGTGCGGCACCCGCGCCGGCCGGCGGACTCGGTGTTGGTGCGTCGCGAGGCGATCCTGGATGCCGCGTGGGCGGTAGCCTCAGCACAAGGTTTTGACGGTGTGCAGATGCGTGCGGTGGCCGCGCAGGCCGGCATTGCCGCCAGCTCCCTGTATCGGCATTTCCGATCCAAAAGCCATCTGCTGGTGACGGTGCTGGCCCGCGAATTCGAACGTCTCGACACCGAATTCGATTGCACTACCGGTGAACTGGCGCCGCAGGCCCGGCTGGGGCGGTTGACCACCCACCTGCACATGGCCTGGCAGGCCAACCCGCACCTGACCGAGGCGATGGTGCGTGCGTTCGTCGTGGCCGACTCCGAGGCCGCCGGCGCGATCGAGCACGCTGTCGCGGTGATCGAGGACATGCTGGCCCGCGCCCTGGGCGGGCCCACACCCAGCGCGCATGACCGTGACGTGGCCAGCCTGATCGCCGACGTGTGGCTGGCCAACCTGATCGCCGTCATCGGCGGCCGGATCGATGCGGACCTGGCCCGCGAGCGCATCGACCGCACAACCCGACAGCTGGTGCACGGCACCGACACCACCACTTAGCGATACTAGTAGTATCGCTGCGCTACTCCCAGTACCATAAAGCGACACAATGACGTGTCGAAAGGGACCCGGGCATGCATACCCCCTGGATCGAGCGGTGCACCGTTCAGCGTGTCTCGTTGCGCGACGGATTGGTGCTCGACCTCGACGATTACAACGAATTGGTGATCGCCACCCCGATCCGGCTGACCCTGCCGCCGATCGGTTCGTCTTATCCCGAAGAGCAGGTCCTCATCGACCCGGGCAACGTCTCGGTCCAGCAGCGTCCGTTGCTGGACCTGGCCGGCGCGGTGTGCACGGGCGCGTGGTGCGACGAGGGCGGCGGGTTGCACCTGGGTTTTTCCCGCGGGCATCGCATCGATGTCGCCCCCCAGGAGGCCGCGACCTCCTGGGAGCTCTACGGCAAACGCCACGGCTACATGGCATGCCTGCCCCGCGGGCGGGTGCGGGTGGTGCGCCACGACCTGCCCGACGACGAATCTGAGGACACCGCAAGTTAATTCACCCCCACCGCGCCCAGCCCCAACCATGGCCCGAAAGGTCGGCGCGGCCCTTCCGATCCTCGTGTGGGACTATTAGTATCGTAGCGATACCGATAGTTTCGTTTCTTGGGAGGCGTGGGGATGGGCGATCGAACCGGAGATGCTGGGCCTTCCCGTGGCCGGCGCGGCGTCGATCTGTCCGGATCTTCGGAATACAGCGCCCGGCTGGGTCGGCTCGCGGCGTTCACGGTGGGCCACAAGGCATTAGTGATCGGTGGATGGATCGCGGCCGCGGTGGTGCTGGCGCTGCTGTTCCCGCAGTTGGAGACGGTGGTGCGCCAACAATCGGTCGATCTGATCCCGCGTGATGTGCCCTCGTTTCAGACCGTGGACCGCATGAGTGAGGCGTTCGGTGAGCAGGGGTCCAAGACGATGCTGTTCGTCGCGATGCAAGACCCGGCCGGTCTGACCCCCGATAATCAGCTGCGCTATCAGGATCTGGTAGGGCGGTTGCGCGCCGATCACGACCATGTCCTGCTGGTCCAGGATCTGCTGGCCGACCCGGTCACCAGAACCCAGGCGGTCAGCGGTGACGGCAAGGCCTGGTATCTGCCGGTCGGGGTGGCCGGCACGCTCGGTGATCCCACCGCGGCCGAATCCGTGCAAGCCGTGCGCGATCTCACCGACACGGCATTCGCCAACACGTCCACCACGGCCTATGTGACAGGGCCACCGGCCACGTTCGCCGATCAGATCGCCTCAGCCGAGCACGACCTGGTGTTCATCTCGATCGCCACCGCCGGGCTGATCGCGCTGATCCTGCTGATCGTGTACCGGTCGGTGTTCACCGCGCTGCTGCCGCTGCTGGTGATCGGGATCAGCCTGGCCGTCGGGCGTGGGGTGCTCTCTGCACTCGGGGAAATCGGCATGCCGGTCTCGCAGTTCACCGTGGCGTTCATGACCGCGATCCTGCTGGGCGCCGGCACCGACTACACCGTGTTTCTGATCAGCCGCTACCACGAACAACGCCGCGCCCAGGTGCCCGCCGAGCAGGCGGTCATCGCGGCCACCGCCAGCATCGGCCGAGTCATCCTGGCCTCGGCCGGCACCGTGGCCCTGGCCTTTCTGGCCATGGTGTTCGCCACCTTGAGTGTGTTCGCCGGACTCGGCCCGGCCTGCGCGGTCGCCGTGGCAGTCGGATTCGCCGCCACCGTGACCCTGCTGCCCCCGGTGCTGGCGCTGGCGGCCACCCGCGGCATCGGCGAACCCAAACCCGACCGCACCCGACGCTACTGGAACAGCGTGGCCGTGGCCGTGGTGCGCCGCCCGGTGCCGCTGCTGGTCATCAGCCTGACCATCCTGGTGGCACTGTCGGCGGCCGCGGCGACCATGACCATCAGCTATGACGACCGCCAAGGACAGCCCGCCACTACCGCCAGCAACCAGGGCTATCAGCTGCTGGACCGCCATTTCCCTAAAGACGTCGTCATCACCGAATTCCTCGTCGTGGAAAACCCGACCGACATGCGCACCGGCAAAGGCCTGGCCGACCTCGACGAGATGGCCTCACGCATCGCCCAAATCCCGGCCGTGACACGTGTTTCCGGGATCACCAGACCGGCCGGGCAACGCCTCGACCAAGCCCAACTGTCCTGGCAGAACGGACAAATCGGCGACAAGATGGCCGACTCGGTCGCCCAGGGCAACGACCGGCGCACCGACCTGGACAAGCTCACCCACGGCGCCGACCAACTCGCCGGCGGCCTGGCCCAACTCGACACCACCGTGCGCACCGCGCTCACCCCCCTGGGCGGTGTACTCACCCAAGCCGGCGCCGCCGGTGAGAGCATGCAGCGCTTCGGCCCGCTGCTGCAACAACTCTCAGCCACCGCACCCGAGGTCGACACCGCCATCCAAGCCGGCCCCGGCATCCGACCCCTGGCCGAACGCGCCCAGAACGCTATCGCCGCCCTCGACCCGCTCGTCACCGCACTCAACACCTCACCGTGGTGTATGACCACCCCGCAATGCGCCCAGATCCGCGACCAGGTCAGTATCCTGACCACCCTGCGCGACGACGGATTCTTCACCCAGCTCGCCACCCTGGGCGACCAGTACAACCCGGCCACCAACGCCACCGTCACCGGCACCCTCACCGAAGTTCAACACACCGTGGCCACCATGAACAACGCCTTCAAAACCCTCGGCAACCCCGAGAACCTGGCCGCTGACATCGGCCGACTCCAACACGGCATCAGCCAACTGGCCTCCGGCGCACGCGCCCTGGCCACCGGCGTGCACACCCTGGCCGACAGCAACATCCAAATGCTGTCCGGGATGAGTCAAATCGCGGCCCAACTGCAAAACTCCGCCCGCGCCACCGCCGGATCCGATGCCGCCACCGGCTTCTACCTGCCCCCCGAAGCCTTCGACAACCGCCAATTCGCCGACGTCGCCAAACATTTCCTCTCACCCGACGGCAAAACCGCCCGCTTCGCCATCGACACCAGCACGGACCCCTACAGCGGCGAGGCGATGAACCTGGCCCGCCAGATCACAGACGTCGCCAACACCGCCCGACCCAACACCTCCCTGGCCCAAGCCACCGTCTCGGTTGCCGGATTCCCCGCCGTCAACTCCGACATCCAACGCCTACTCTCATCCGACTTCACCCAGCTGGCCATCGCCACCCTGGTCATCGTCGGACTCATCCTCATCGCCCTGCTACGCGCCCTGATCGCCCCGCTATATCTGCTGGGCACCGTCGTGCTGAACTACCTGGCCTCACTAGGCATCGGAGTCATCGTCTTCCAATGGATCCTCGGCCACGAAATCGCTTGGCCCGTACCACTATTAGCGTTCATCATCCTCGTCGCCGTCGGCGCCGACTACAACATGCTGCTCGTATCACGACTACGCGAAGAATCCACCCACAACATCCGCGTCGGCGTCCTGCGCACCGTAGCCACCACCGGCTCAGTCATCACCTCCGCCGGCCTGATCTTCGCTGCCAGCATGTTCGGCCTGATGATCGGATCGGTAGCCATCATGATCCAAACCGGACTCATCATCGGCTGCGGACTACTGCTGGACACGTTCCTCGTACGCACCCTCACCGTCCCAGCCATCGCCACCCTGCTCCGCCAAGCCAGCTGGTGGCCACACATGAACCGTCACCCCGCATCGATGCCAGCTAAGCATCTCACCGGTGTGGGCGCGCTGAGCGCAACACGCGGACCGCACCTCCAGATATCGGCGAAGTGGGGTGGCGTCTCACCTGGGGGCGACCATGTACGAAGAATGGATGTGGGGACCGATAGTGGAAACGGGAAAGCAGCTGACCCAGAATCGCTCACATCCGACAATTGATGACCGCGACAACCAACCCGGACGTAGAACCTACTTCGTGGTCACCCAGAGAGACAGAGCTGCTGCGAGTAGCATTGGGTATCCTGCAGGATCGTGGGTACCACGGCCTAACAGTGGAGGCTGTCGCGGGCGCTGCTCATGCCAGTAAAGCCACCATCTACCGGCGCTGGCCCTCGAAATCTGAACTGATCCTAGCGGCCGTCATCGAAGGCACCCGTCAGAGCGCTGTTGCACCCAACACTGGCACCCTGCGCGGCGACTTGTTGTGTCTCGGCCAGATCATCTACAAACAGTGCCGAGACCACGCCAGCACCATCCGGGCAGTGCTTGTCGAGATATCCCGTGATCGCGCGCTCAACAACGTTATGCAAGACCGGTTTCTTCATGAACAGAGAACCCTGGTCCGGCAGGTCCTACAGCAGGCGATCAGCCGCGGCGAGATCGGCGCGTCAACAATCAACGAAGAGCTCTGCGACCTGTTGCCAGGCTATCTGATCTTCCGATGCATCTTTTCCAACCGCCCGCCGACCCATCTCACCATCGAAACTCTGGTCGACAATGCAATCCTCCCGAAACTCATCTCAGCAACTGAATAGCTCCCGCGACGTCGGAGCCACTGTTGTCAGGGAATGCGAGTTCCGCGCTGGAGCGGCCTAGGTGTTGCCTACACGCTTGATACCAGTAAAGAAAGTTCTCACATCGCAGGTCAGAGGGCTGTTTTGCGGCGATGGCCCGGTGGTTCGGCGGCGGACGGAGGGTGAAGCGTAGCGACCGGCGCGGACGGGAGCGCCAGCGGACGGGAGCAGAGGGAGCGAAGCGAAGCCCGCAGGTAGCCGCCACATAGTGGTTGGAGATGGGTGGACGCTCAGTAAGTGCTGCTGCGGTGGAGATACTGCGACGTGATACTGGGGCTCGTAAGCTGGCTGGCATGAGCGGGGCGGTGGCGCAGCGTGCACGGCGGGAGGCCGAGACACGGCTGGCTGAGCAGCCGCGGCGGTTGGCGCATGTGCGGGGTGTGGCCGCTGCGGCGGAACGGCTGAGTCAGCATTTCGCCGGCGAGGCGGCGGATTGTCTGGTGGCGGCGGCGTGGCTGCACGATATCGGGTATGCACCGTCGGTGCGCCGAACCGGTTTTCATCCGCTCGATGGCGCGGTGTTCGTCCGGTCGGCCGGTTTCGGGGAGCTGGTCGCGTCGTTGGTGGCGTTTCATACCGGCGCGCACCTGGAGGCATCCGAGCGTGGCGTCTCCGGTTTAGGGGCTTTCGTCCAACCGCCGCGCGATGTGATGGATGCGTTGACGTTTTGCGATTTGACGACCGGACCTGACGGCACGCCGGTATCAGCTGAGGACCGCCTGCGTGAGGTGTTGGCGCGTTATGGACCGCAGGATCCGGTGCACCGGGCGGTCGATGCTGGCCGCGAGGAGTTGCTGGCGGCGGTGGGTCGGGTGCGCGGCTGGCTGTAACCCCTGCATGGGGTTAGCAGAGGTAGGGGCTGTCGCGGTGTTGCAGGTAGTGCTCGATCCGCAGACGCATCGAGGGATGCATGTCCAGGTCGGCGATGTCGTCGGGATCAGTCCAGGCGATGTCGGTGCTTTCGTGGTCGATGGCCAGCTCACCACCGAGCACCCTGGTGGTGAACAACAAGGAGAATTGTTGGCGGACTTCGCCATCGGTGAATGCCACGACGTGCCGCGGGTTGGTGTAGACACCGACCAGGCCGGTGATTTCGACGTCGAGCCCGGTTTCCTCTTTGACTTCGCGCACAGCGGTTTGTTCGATGGTCTCGCCGATGTCGTGTCCGCCGCCGGGTAGCGCCCACAGGGTGTTGTCGCGGCGTTTGATCAGCAAAATTCGACCGCGTTCGTCAGCGACGATCGCCGAAGCCGAGGGGACGACACTGTTAGGCCGTGGGGCGTTGGGGTCGTTGTAGTAGTCGGTGCGCATCGGCGGGTCAGCCTTTCGTCGTTAGGGGTGTGGCGTGGTCCCACACCTGGGTGAAGGCCTCTTCGAGGGTGGCCCAGAGCCGGGGTTCGTGGTGACGGGACAGTACGAGTACGGGGTTGTTGCGTCCGGGTGAGCCGTAGATGTGGAAGTTGACGATCATGGCGTCATCGACCCGAAAGATGGATGTGTAGAGCGTGGTGTCGTGGGTGCGGATGTCCAGTCCCGGGGTGCCGGCGTGTGGGGCGAGCAGCTCGACTGAGGTGCGGCAGCGGGCGATGACGGCTTCACCGATCCCTTCCTCCACGCCGCGCAGGATCATGGTGGCGGTGTCGGGGTCGCCGACGAGGAATCGCACCGCCACGCCGCGGGCGGCGGCGTCGAGCAGGGTGTCGAGGAATCCGTCGAGGGTGTCGAACAGGAACGTGGCGGCCAGCACGAGGATGTCGATGCTGGTGGTGGCGTCGGCGAAATGCTGCTGCCACGCGCTGATCGGTAGCTGGGTGCGGCTGGCATACAGGGTCGCGGTGAACGGGCCACTTGGTGACATGGTCGCCAATGCGCTCGCCATAGTAGGCGAGTACTGATTGGGCCACAGATCGTGCGGCGTGCAGCCCAGCAGCGTGGCTGCGCGCCGCGCGTTGTCCTCGCGGATGTTGTAGTTGGTGTTGGACAGCCAGCGGCGCACCGTCTTGACATCCACGCTCATCGCGGTGGCAAAGCGCTGCGGGGACAGTCCCTTGGCCTGCAGCCGCTGCATGAGGCGATTGTTGGGGATCGCGGCCGCCTTGCCGTCGTGATCGTCCATCGTCTCAGCGCACATCTTTCCGTGTCGTCTCCGTGTATCGCCAGCGCGTGGCGTCTAGTTTGCCATGCGCGTGGTGCCACCCCGCGGCGGTGATGCCCACGTGATGTCCACGGGTATGTCCCGGTGGTGTCCGGAATGTCGCCGGCGATGTCGGCAATGCCGCTAGATGTCCCTGGCTACGTCGGTGGTGTCCACGTGAACTGAGTTCAGCGCCGCAAGGGCGCATACGGTTCACGAAAGGAACTACAGGACAATGCGTTTGAGAATCGATACGTCAGGGACACGGTTCATCGTCACCCGTGCGGCTGAGCCGCGGCTGAACTTTGAGACCGGCAGCCCCAAAATCGACACTGCCACCGGGCTGCCGCAGCATTCGGTGCAGTTGCTGGCGTTGGATGACACTGGCGGCGAAGTGCTCAATGTGACGGTGGCCGGTGACCCGAACGTCGGGGTCACCCAACCGGTCTCGGTGACCAGCCTGGTGGCCATCCCGTGGGCGCAAGGCGATCGCAGTGGTGTGGCCTTCCGCGCTGATGCCATCACCGGCGCCACAGCCGGCGCCCCGGCGGGTGAGCCGGGGTCGCGCACCCAGAAATAGCACCCGCTGCCGAGGCGCGACACCAGCACGTGCCGCGCCTCGGCCCGGGTCCGCCGTCGACCACTGGCTCGTCCACGCACACACGGAGAACACACCGTCATGGCATCAAACAATAAGAACACCAACAACACTCAATCGGACAATGACGACTGGTTCGGCGATCTGGTCATATCACTGTTGACCGCCGCGGGATATCTGCTGTGGTGGGCCGTGCTGTTCCCAGCGATCAGTGTCCCGATCATCGCCAGCCTCACTCTCGGCATCACCCACGGACCCCGCGCCGGGATCGTCGGTGCCATCGCGTTCGGCGCCGGATATATGGGGTGGGCTTGGCTAGACCCAGGCTCGTTTTGCTCGTGGGTGACCGAACCTGTACGGCGCCGCTGGTTGACCTGGTCGCGCTACACCCGCACCTGGGAATCGACGTGCACCCTGCACGGCCTGACCGCCAAACTTGGTGAGCGCACCCTGACTCCGACCCTGCGCACCGTCACGATCGGTAGAACCACCGATGTGTTGGCGGTGCGGATCGTCACCGGCCAATCCCTAACTAACTGGCACCAACAATCCGAGGCGCTGGCCGCGGCCTGGCGCGCCGACCGGATCACCATCACCGCCACCACACCCGGGGAACTACGCATCGCGCTGATGCGCGGGGACGTGCTGGCCGAACCGATCGCGCTGCCCATGCCTACATCGTCGACTCCGGTGGATCTGGGATCGGTGCGGGTCGGGATCACCGAAACCCGCCACCACTGGCAGATGCCGCTGCTCGGGCATCACCTCCTGGTCGCCGGGGCCACCGGCGCGGGCAAAGGCAGCGTGCTGTGGTCCCTGATCGCCGGGATCGCCCCCGCGATCAAGACCGGGCTGGTCCGGCTGTGTGTCATCGACCCCAAAGGCGGCATGGAACTGGGCGCCGGCGCACCCATGTTCACCGTGTTCAGCCACGACGCCACCGACACCACCCTCCAACTCCTGCGCCAGCTCGTGAACGTGATGCACGCCCGCGCAAATCGTCTGCGCGGCCACACCCGCCTGCACACCCCGACACCGGCCGACCCGCTGTTTGTGGTCCTGATCGATGAGATCGCCGCGCTCACCGCGTATGTGACCGACCGCAAGATCCGCACCGAAATCGAACAACTGCTCGGGCTACTGCTCTCCCAAGGCCGCGCGGTGGGGATCTCGGTGGTGGCCGCAGTGCAAGACCCCGCCAAAGACACCCTGCCGGTCCGGCAACTGTTCACCGTGCGGATCGGGTTGCGGCTGACCGAAGCCACCCAAACCACCATGGTGCTGGGACAAGGAGCACGTGATGCCGGGGCGGAATGCGACCGCATCCCCGATGCCACCCCCGGTGTGGGCTACATGCTCATCGACGGCAGCACCCAATCCGTGCGGGTACGCGCCTTCCACGTCACCGACCACGACATCACCACCCTCGCGGCCCGATTCCGCCGCCCCGCGCGCCGGCCCAGTGGCGACCAGGCCTCAACGACGGGCGACAGTGACACCAACAGAGGTGCCAGCGGTGAATAGCTCCACACCACCGGCCCAGCTCGCCCTGCCAGGCATTCCGGACACGGTCGACACCACCCGGGTGGTCGATGAGATGGTGCGCCGCGCCTCCTCGATGGGATACGAATCCTGGTGGCGACGCGCGGAATCCGTCGGGTTCTGTGCCCATCCCATCCAACTCACGGGCACCGAAGACTACGGACGCCAGCAGGTGGTGTGGACCCGGTGCAACAACCGCCGCGCCCACATCTGCCCCTCCTGCTCAGACCTCTACGCCCGCGACACGTGGCAACTCGTGCACGCCGGCGCCGCGGGCGGCCACCACGACATGCCCGCCGCCGTCGCTGATCGTCCGCAAGTGTTTCTCACGCTGACCGCCCCCAGCTTCGGGGCCGTCCACACCACCACACCCACAGACCCCAGCGGATCCCGACACGGTGTGTGCCGCGATCATGACCGCATCGGTGGCTACCGGCGCTGTTCACATAGAAATCCATTGTGGTGCAGCACTATCCACGACCACACCGATCCACAGGTTGGCCAGCCGCTCTGCCGGGAATGCTACGACTATTTCGGGCATGTGCTGTTCACCTGGCATCTGCCTGAGCTGTGGCGACGATTCACCATCACCCTGCGGCGAGCACTCCGCAGGCATCTGAAAGCCGCCGGGGCCGATCCGGATGACGTGCGGGTCAGCTTTCTCAAAGTCGTCGAAATGCAAGCCCGCGCCATCCCGCACATCCACGCCCTGATCCGCCTCGACCCCTACGAGGATCCCGATCAGACCGGTTGGGAATCACCAATCAGTGCAACCGAACTCGCGATGATCATCCAGCACGCCGCCCGTACCGTCACCCTCACCGTCCACGACCCCACCACCGAGGGCGGCGTGCGGGTGATCGCCTTCGGTCCCCAAATCGATACCCAACCCATCACCGCACCCACTAACTCGACGAATGCGCTGACAGCAGAACATTGTTCACCGGATAGCCGGGCACTGTCGGGCCGGCGGGTTGCTCGCTATCTGGCCAAATACGTGACTAAATCTTTGGCCGATCTCGGGATCAGCGTCCGCCGGCTGTCCACCGAATCGATACCCGACCTGGATGTATCCGAGCATGTGCGGGCCATCCTGACCACCATCAGCGACCTCGCTGACAACGGAGTGTCGGGTATTCGGCGGTGGCTGCACACCCTCGGGTTCCGCGGGCACATCACCAGCAAGTCCCGCCGCTACTCGACCACCATGACCGCACTACGGCAACGCCGTGCCACTTGGACCCGCGAACGCTACGCGAAATCTACTGAACACAAGCATAATCCGGATCGTCGACACGGCGATGATGGCAATGATCTGGTGGCGTGGGAGTTCGACCGCGCCGGTCACGCCAGCCTCGGTGAGCGCACCCTCATCGTCAGCGCGGCGCTACGTCGGATCGACCGGCGCCGCACTGCCCGCGAAGCACTATTGCACCAGCGTGGTGATCTTCCTGTCGAGGTACCCGATGGCTAGCCGGGAGGTGCGATCCGCGGATAGGCAGACTGGAAAGTCTTACAGTCGTCAAGAATTCACCGCCTGGCTTGTCGAATCCTGTGAACGCCAGCACGTCGCGGTCACCATCACCAACCCGGCTGTCCTCGCTGACATCGCCACCCTGCTGCGGTAAGGCGCGGCACAGCGTCAGCTCAGTGCGACCAGGCCGTCACATTCTGACGCTGTTTCCTCGCCTGGTCACAGCGGTCCAATGCTGTTGGCTGGCAATTGATGTCAGGGCCGGCGCCGCAGGCGGGCGAACCCCCGGTTCGAGCCTTGACATCAACTGCCAGTCAACGAATAGTCGAAGGTGACCAGTGAAAATTGCACAACCGTGCACGCAGACGGCGTTCTCTGGAAGTAGGATGCGGATCCCGCGAATACTCCTGCACCAGGAGATTGCTCGGTCAGTCCGTTGAGCCCTTCGTCGATACCCAAAGGGATCGTCGACCGTTCCTATCAGGGTTCGCAAGTGAACATTGCTAGATTTGGTAATGCGCGGAATACAGCGGCATAAAAGCTTGGCTAGGTTTGGATTTCGACGGTTGTGCTGATCTGTTGGGCGACGGGAGCCCATAGGTCAACGTCGACGTGTGGGGATTCGATGCTGACGATGAGTGAGTAGTCAACGCCGTGGTTGCTTTGGTCGTATTTGCGTTGGTTTTTCCACCATCCCGCGACCGGGTACACGGCGATGGCTCCCTTGCTGGCGAGGTTGGCGGCTGGACCTGTCCAGATGTCGGTGTGTAGTGAGCCGGGGGCCTGCTGCAGGTTGCTGCCGAAGAACCAGCCTTTCTCGGTGTCGAGTGCAGGTGGGCGTTGCCCGTCGATACGTGCGCGGGTGTTGATGCGCTGGCGGAACGATTCGATGTTGTCCTCCGGGCGTCGGGTGGCGAACCGTAGGCCATGGGAGGGATAGATATAGCGGCCCGTCCAGCCGCGGCTGGAAGGGTTGGGTTCAACGAAGTAGGACAGGGTCACGCGCATGCGTACTTCGGTTTCGCCTAGCCCTTCGAGTATTTCGGTCGGCCATGGCAGTTGGTGGAGATTCATCTCCCGCACTTTGCCTGAGTTGCTGTCGCGGTCGCGCTCGTAGGGATGGATTCGGGCCTCTGCGATGAGGGTGAGCGCATCGGTGGCGCTACGCAGTGCGCGGGCCGCGTCGGGTACACCCATCCCGTAGCGGCGCAGCAGGCTGGCGAGGCGAGTCTTGTTCGATTCGGTGTTGAAGCGGTTGCGCATGGCGTCGGTCCACTGAGCCGAGTGCACGATCAACCCGCGGATGGTCTCGGGGCGCAGCTGCGGGTAGGCCTGGGAGAGATTGCCGGCGATGGCTGCGACCTGAGCGGTGGCGGCCGAGGTGTCTCGCGTCGCGGTGAAGAAACCGTGTCCCGGGCGTTGGAGGCGGGTTGTGAGCAGAGCGAGATTGGGCGGCGTATCAACGTCTGTGCGGTCCGGTGATACTGCGACGTTGCCGCCATCAGCGACCACATCGGGTTTGAACGGCCATTTCGTGCGGTCAAAGACTACCGACGTGCGGCTGACCGGGGATAGTTCACCCCTCTTGGCTACCGGCACGTAGCCGGCGAAATCAGCTGGTGCGCCGGACATGTCGTCACGATTGGAGTAAGCGCCAACCGTGAGCGCGTTCCACGACTGGGCGGGGTCTTCGACCGGCTCGACATCACTTCGAGCGAGGTGATCATCGGTGCCACGAAGGTCGCGGATGTTGCCGGCCGAGACGAGGAACAGGCGCGGGCGCCGCGGCTCGTCACGGTCGAGGTAGGTGAGCTTGGGATCGCTGTCATCGATGGCCCGGCCGAAGGCCAGAGCGTCGATCGCCGCCGACCACGACGTGGGTCTGCCGGTGTCGATTCGTGTGGTCGGTTCGGTGTCAGTTCCGTCGACGGAGGGGCGGCGCGCAGTGACCGCGAGCATGAACACGCGGCGCCGGGCGGCGGCTTGGATCTCTGGGCGGTCGACCGCGCGAGCAGTGATAGCACCGTAGAGATCACGATCGTTGTGGGCGTTATCGGGCAAGAACTTCACCGACTCCAGGCGGTGAGTCAATTGGACCGGCTGGGTGTCGACGAGTGCGGCGTGCAGGTCTCCGTAGAGGGCCAGGCCTGCCATCTCAGTTCCGTGCGATTGGACGGGCGTGGTCTGCCAGCGCGGGTCTGCGACGTGCAGGTCCGCGGCTCCAATCGAGTCGGTGAGCAGAGGGTGCGTGTCCTGCACGCCAGTGTCGAGGATGCACACCACCGCAGCATCCTTGTCGGCCATCCGTAGACGCGCGCGCAGATCGTCCACCCACTCGGTCTGCTCGGCGGCGGGCAGTTCTGTCAACAAAGTGGCAACGTCGTGCGGTCGGCGCAACTCGGCGATGTCGTCAACTGATTGAAACGTCTGCGCCAGTTGGTCTGCCGAAGCGTATAGCAACACTACGGTGCGGTCACCGAAACCCAGATAGTGCTCACTGGTGCGCAGTTCGTGTTGGACAACAAAGTCGCTGAATCTTGCTTGTTCGCGGCGGTCACGGTTAAGCAGCCACACCTCCCACCAACGGACTTCGGTGGGGTCGTCGGGAAACAATTCATCGGGATCGGTCCATAGTTCGCGGATCGTCGCTCGACGGATCGACTGGATACTCTCAATTAGTGCGGCATTGTCAGCCTTGGTCCGGTCTGCAGACGACACGTAGGCGTCCAACCGTTTGAGGAAGTACTCTTTCTTGCCCCGCGGGATGTACACGGTCGCCATCTGAACGATCCCGTCGGTGGTCTGCGTCTCCCGGACGGCGACCAACTCGGGCTGCTCACCAGAGCGCTGCGGGTCCAGACTTTGCAACGCCAGTTCCAAATCTGGAAACGACACAAACGTGACGTAGGTTCCTGCAGGCTCGATCTCATCGTCGGCTGTAGGCGCGACTGCGGCGTTGAATTCGTCAGTGAGGCGTCGGCCATGCCCCTTGCGATCGCCGGTGAACTCGTGCTTGTCGCCACCGCCACCAGCGCTGGCGAGCGTAAAGGACTCCGATACTGGCGCTACCGACACGACAAGGTGAGGACGATCTCGCTCTGCCATGACGTCTAGATCGCCGACTCGCCGTGGTGATTGGCACGCGGCCGTTCGTGCAGGGCGGCCACCAGGTCGTCGGTGCGCACCCGGGCCCGGCCAGCCAGAACTGTTCGCTTCGCCGCATTCTCTGCTGCAGTCGCGATCTCTCCGTGACTGAGCCCGCGCGCGGCAGCGACGACCCTCGGCCAACTCAGGTTGCCGATTTGGAACCGAGCGAGTCGGTTGCGGATGACGGCCTCGGTGGCCGCGTCGTCGGGCAGTGCGAAGTCCATCACTGTGTCAAATCGGCGATAGAGGGCGTTGTCGAGCAACTTGGGGTGATTGGTGGCCGCGATGATGATGCTGTCCGAGGAATCCTCTTCGAGGAATTGAAGAAAGGAGTTGAGGACTCGGCGGATCTCGCCGACGTCGTTGGGTGCGGCCCGATCTCCGGCAAGCGCATCGACCTCGTCGAACAAGTAGACCCCCCGCGTGTCGATGAGCGCATCGAAAATCAAGCGCAGTTTCGCTGCCGTCTCACCCATGTATTTGGTGATGATTGTGTCCAGCCGCACCGAAAACAGTGGAAGCCCCAACTCGCCGGCAATAACTCGCGCGGTTGAAGTCTTGCCGGTCCCTGGCGGGCCGGTGAGCAGCAACCGGCCCGCGGCCCGAAGACCGTGGCGGGCAAGCATGTCTCGTTGACGCTGCTCAAGCAATACATGCCGCAGCTGCTCGGCAAGACCCGGGGATAACACGAGGTCTGCCAGTCGAGACTCCGGATAGCTGACAGCGAGCAGAGAGCCCAGTTCACCCCGGGGCTGCGCCACCGGCACCACCGAGGCCACCCGCGACTTCACTGCACCACGCTTACGCAACTCGTCAACCAGGTCGCGCAGTTCTTGGGCGAACTTTGCGTGCCCAGCTCGTGCAGCTTTTGCAGCCACCTGCATCGCCACGGCGTAGAACTGGGGGTCGTCGCCCTCGGCGTGGCTCATGACGAGAGCCTTCAACTGGTCATTTGTCGCCACCGCTGACCTCCCTTCGGGTCAAACAACCGTCCTGACCAGCACGGCAGGCCCCGTGAGCTGAGTCTAACGGGCGTGATGACTGCTTCCCGACACCACGCCTGACGCAAGTACACCAACCTGGCCCGACGAGGAATGCCCGAATGCAGCGAATGCCGGGCGCCACACGCAAAGTCGTACGTGTTCTAAAGGCAAAGTTTCGGCATGTACCGACGGACGAGACGTTTACCCAACGGACGAGACGTTCTAAATCCGCCAATGCGGCTGTACCCGGTTGATATCCAACTTGCGCGACCCGGGCGTGCCGGGTGCGATGACGGCGTGATCGAGCACTGATTTGATGATGGCTTGTTGGCGGTCGATGTCAAGGTCATCCCACTGACCGCGCAGCACCTCGCCGCAGCCCACCAGATCCATCACCGCACTGGTGTCGGTGGCCTTGGCGATGTCGCGGCGGGCGCGGGCGATGCGGTCGGTGATGGGGTCGCGGGCAGCGATCCATTCCCGCGCCGACACCGCCCCCTCTGCATACAGCCCGGCCAATTCATCCAAGCGGGCCTGGTCGGCCTCCAACTGGGCGGCCAACGCGGCGACGTCGGCGTCCACACTGGACCTACCTGCTAATGCTCCTGCCAGCTGGGGTGAGTCCAGTCGGGTCAGCACCGCATCGGTGAGCAATTCCTCGACCGGCAGCGCCACCACGGTCAGTCGCCCGCAGCCACCGTGATCGGGACCTTTCAAACACACGTAGCGCCGCACCCGGTTAGTCGGATTGTTATGGCGGGCTTGGGAAAACAACCGATTCCCACACCGCCCGCACCGCAACATCCCCGACAGCAGGTAGGTGCGCGGGGCGCGAGTTTTCGTGACGCTGCGAGCAGTCATCCGGGCAAGGATGCGGTCGCGCTCGCCCGCGGTGATGATCGCCGGCCACGCCGCGGCGCCGATCACCTCACCATGATGCTCCCGGAGCCCGGCGATCCGTCCGGAGGCCAAAATGTTGCGCACCGTGGTGGTCTGCCACGACTTCGACGCGGGCGGGGCCACACCGGTGTCGCTGAGCCAGATGGTCAACGACCGGATCGACGCACCCGCGAGATACCGGTCGACCATCTCCCGCACGATCTTGGCTTCCTCAGGGCGCAGGGTAATTTTGTCGGGCTCGTATCCGAAAGGGCGCGCCGGGCCGTGCGGCAGGCCTTTTTCGGCGTTCTGCAACATCTTGCGGCGGATACGCGCGGATTTGCGGCCAGATTCTTTGGCGGCGAACGCGGCGAAAATCCGGGCCATGAACAACCCGTCATCGTTACCCAAATCGATGTCGGCGGTCACGGTAGCGACATCACGCACCCCGACCGACTCACACAGCGTCACGAAGTCTTCCAACTCGACCGGACGGCGATGTAGCCGGTCGAGGTTGTAGACGATCACCGCATCCCGCGCACCGGATTTCAGGTCATCCAGCATGCGGGCGTACTCGCGGCGCGGCTTTCCCGAATACGCTGAGACATCATTGTCGACGTACTCGTCACCGATCGGCCAGCCTCGCTCCGCGGCGAGCTTGCGGCAGTCTTCGAGTTGACGGGCGACCCCCAGGCCGGTGCCCTCCACATCGGCTGAGATGCGGGCGTAGATCGCCGCGGACCGCGCCCCGACACGCTGAGCTGGAGTTTTCGCTTTCCCCATGAGGGTAGTTTAGCGATATTTCAGCTTGTTCAGTTCGGTCGGGCCGCCGTCTTCCCAGTGGATGAGGTGATGGGCGTGCAGACCGCGGGTGGCGCCGCAGCCGGGCACCACACAGCAGCGGTCGCGGTGCTCCAGCGCGCGGCGTAGCCGCCGGTTGACCGTGCGGGTGGCCCGGCCGGTGCCGATCACCTGCCCGCGGCGTTCGAACCACACCTCACACGTCGCGTCACACGTCAGGAACCGGCGTTCGTCATCAGAGAGCAGCGGCCCCAGATGCAGGGCGGCCACCTTCTTTTCCACATCCAGGTGGACCGCCACGGCGGTGTGCTGCCCGTGCGGGCGCCGGGCCACGTCGGTATCCCAGCCGGCCTCGACCAGGTTCATGAACGCATCCACGTGATCGGGCATCGGCACCGCCGGATCACCGGCGTCCTGCTCGCGGCGCCATTCGGCGATCAGGGCTTCGTGGCTGGCCTGCAGGGCGGTGTCGAATGTGGCGGCTTCCAGCCGGGGCAGGGTGATGTGGTAGGTGGTGTACCCGTCGCCGGGGTTTTTCCTGATCGAGCGGCGCGGTTCGGGTTTGGGATCGGGCTCGGGTTTGGGTTCGAGGTTGATCGCGGTGCGCAGCTGGCTGACGGTGGCGACTGCGGCCAGTTCGGCGTAATGCGCGTCGGAGCCCTCGGCGGCGCCCTCGGCGATCACCCCGACCTGATCCAGCGACAACCGCCCGGCACGCAAACCCTCCACACAGCGCGGAAACTCCTCCACGCGGTGCGCCACGGCCGCGATGGCTTTGGCGTTACGTTCCGACGATCCGGTTTTCCAAGCCACCAGCGCCGCAATCGAGCGTGCACCGGTGGCGCCCCACAACCCGTCGCGGTCGATCTCGGCGACGATGTCCACGATCTTCGCGTCGATCGCATTGCGCTGCCCGGTCAACTCCGCCAACCTGTCGAACAACCCTTCCAGCCGCTCAACGGGCATTGGTTGAGCGGCCAGCCAAGCAGCTGCCGACGTCATGACCCGAGTATCACAGAGCGGTACGACAAGTCCGGACGGCGCGATCCGGGCTACTTGATCGCGATCGGATTGACGGGTGAACCCACGGCTCCGGTGACCCGCAACGGCGGTGCGATGAGCTGGAATTCGTACACGCCGTCGGCGGCGCAGTCGGCCGACAGCGCGGTGAGATCCCAGTACTCGCCGAGCATCAGGCCCATGTCGCGCAGGCACAGCATATGCATCGGCAGGAACGTGCCGTCCACACCCGAGGCGGGGTCAGGATCCTCCACCATGAGGTTGTCGGCGGCCACGGCCGCGACCTCGTGGTCGTGCAGCCATGAGGCGCACCGCCAGTCCAGCCCGGAGCCGGGTTCGGCGCCGTCGCCGGTGGACAGGAACCGCGTCCACCACCCGGTGTGCACGACGACGATGTCCCCGCGCCCGATCTGCACATTCTGCGCCGCGGCCACGGCATCGAGTTCCTCGGGTGTCACAGGATTTCCCGGCTGCAGATAAACCTCGGCGCCGCGGTGGCGCACGACATCGAGCAGCACACCGCGGCTGGTGATGCCCTTGCCGTCGACCTTGTCGATCCCGCAGTGGAACGCCCCGAAGCTCGTGACCGAATCGGCCGGGAAACCGTTGTACAGCCGGTCCTCGTAGTACACGTGCGCCAATGCGTCCCACTGGGTGGCGGCCTGCAGCGGCATCACGATCATGTCGTCGTTGAACCGGAACGGGTTGTCCACGAAGAACTCACTGACCTGGTGTGCCACCGAGTTCCGCAGCCACTGTGGCCCGTACTCGGCCAGGGTCGCGGCGTCGCCGCCGTCGACGGTCATCACGTGCGTCGGGTTCTGCCGGAACTGGAACGCGCCCTGCGGGCCCGCCGAGCCGAAGTCACCACCGAGGGCGAATACCTTGCCCTGCTTCACCAGTGCCGCGGCCTCGGTGACCTTGTCGGCCGTGATGAAGTTCAACGTGCCCAGTTCGTCGTCGTCACCCCATCGACCCCAGTTGCAGACGTCGTCGGCGACGCGGCGGAACTCCGTCATACTTGCCGGCAATTCAGTTCTCCTGTGTGGCTCGGGCGGACTCGATCAGGGCCGCCTCGCGTTGGGCGATGATGCCGCCGTCGGCCCAGACCACCTGTCCGGTCACGTAACTGGCCGCCGCACTGCCCAGGAACACCAGCAGCGCGGCCTGTTCGTCCGGAATGGAGTTGCGGCCGAGTGGCGTGGTGAACGCGTCGAGGTAGCGCTGGCCGTACGCTGAGCGCAACTGGTCGAGGATCGGGGTGTCGGTCACGCCGGGGCCGGTGCAGTTGATCCGGATTCCGCGCGCACCGAGTTCGGCAACCTTCGACATGCCGTAGAGGATGATCGCCTCCTTGGACAACCGGTAGCCGCCGTCGGCCAACGCCTCGGGATGCTCCGCGCACCACCGCAGCCCCTCCTCGACCGAACCGGTGTTCACCAGACCCGCTGTCAGCGTGCGGTTCTCGCGGTACGACGACGCCGCCAGCGACGACACCGACGTGATCGACCCGCCATCGACGATGCGGTCGGCGAGCGCCTCGGTGAGCTGCCGGGTACCCAGGAAGTTGATCCGGACCACCAGCAGCGGATCGCCGATACCCGAGGACACCCCGGCCACGTTGAACAGGGCGTGCACCGGACCGTCGACCGCGGCCGCCGCCGCATCGACGGAATCCGGTCCGGCCAGGTCCATTTCGTGAAACGCGTCGGGTCCCGCGCCGGACGCCGGCGCGCGCAGATCCAACCCGGTGACGCGGGCACCGAGGCCGCGCAGTTGAGCGGCAACCTTCGCGCCGATCCCCGAGGAACAACCGGTGACGACGACGTGGCGACCGTCGTAGCGCACCAGGGCGTCGAGTGCGGCCACCGCTCAGCCGGCGGACTCGCGCGCGGCCTTCTCGGCCTGCGCGGCCTTGACGCGGCCCTCGTTGATCTCGGCCATGGCCTCGGGGATCTCACCCGCGGTGAACTTGCCACCCCGACCGGTGGGCAGGCCGCCGAACGCGTAGGTCTCGTCGAACAGCGGCGCATCCGAGGCCTGCCTGCGCGACTCGACCCGCTCCACAACCGGTTCCAGCCGCTTGGCCTTCTCCGCGACGGCGACCTCGTCCCGCTCGATGAACTCGGGAAGAATCTCCTCGCCCATGATCTCGATGGATTCCATGGTGCCCTCGTGGCTGCGCGGATTGAGCAGCAGGATGATCTCGTCGACCCCGCTGGCCTCATAACCACGCAGGAACTCGCGCACGGTCTCGGGCGAGCCGATCGCGCCTCGGCCCGGGCCGTAGGCGAGCGTCGGATCCTCCTCGACCGCCTGCTGGTACCGCTCCCACACCCTGGTGCGGCCGGGGGTGTGCATGCCGGTCAGGTAGTAGTGCATGATGCCGAACGAGAAGAACCCACCTCCGATGCCGATCCGCTTGAGCGCCTCGTCATCGGTGCGAGCCACCATCATCGACAGATCACCGCCGATCGCCAGGATGTTGGGATTGATGGCGGGCGTGACGGGTGCGCCCTGCTCCTCGAACTCCTTGTAGTAGCCGGCCACACGTTCCTTGAGCGCCTCGGGGCCGGTGTAGGCGAAACTCAGTGCGCCGATGGCCTTCTGCGCGGCCATCTGCACCGACGACGGACGCGTGCACGCCACCCACACCGGCGGGTGCGGCTTCTGCAGCGGCTTGGGGATCACGTTGCGGGCGGGCATCTCGACGTGCTCACCCTTGAACCCGCTGAACGGTTCCTCGACCATGCAGCGGATCGCGACCTCGAGGGACTCCTCCCACTGCGTGCGCTTGTCGGCCGGGTCGATGTTGAACCCGCCGAGTTCGGCGACCGACGACCCCTCACCCGTGCCGAATTCGACGCGTCCGTTGGACAGGTGGTCGAGTGTGGAGACCCGTTCGGCGATGCGGGCCGGGTGGTTGATCGGCGGCGGCAGGTGCATGACACCGAAGCCCAGCCGGATGTTCTCGGTGCGCTGGCTCGCCGCGGCCAGGAACATCTCCGGTGCCGTGGAGTGGCAGTACTCCTCAAGGAAGTGGTGCTCGGTGAGCCACACCGTGGAGAACCCCGCCTTGTCCGCGAGTTCCACCTCGTCGAGGCCGTGCTGGAACAGCTGGTGCTCGTCGTCCTCCGACCACGGCCGGGGCAGCGGGAACTCGTAGAACAGCGAAATCTTCATACTCTTTGTCCTCCTAGGAAATCCGGTGCTGAAGTGCGTTGTCGGGGTTCGGCGTCGCAGCCCGGACGGCCACTGCGGCGTGTTTGGCGGCGTGTTTGGCGGCGACGTAGCCGAACGTCATGGCCGGGCCGATCGTGGCGCCGGCCCCCGCATAGCTGCGCCCCATGACCGCGGCGGAGGCATTGCCGACCGCGTACAGACCGCTCACCACGGTCTCGTCGGAACGCAGCACCCGGGCGAACTCGTCCGTGCGCAGTCCCCCCGACGTGCCCAGATCCCCGAGGATGATCTGGAACGCGTAGTACGGTGGCTTGCCCAGTGGGCGAAGATTCGGGTTAGGCAACGTCGGATCGCCGTAGTAGTTGTCGTAGGCGCTGTCGCCGCGGTTGAAGTCGTCATCGTGGCCGGACTGCGCGAGGTGGTTGAACCGTTCGGCCGTGGCACGCAGATTCTGCGGGGGCACACCGATCTTGGCGGCCAGTTCCTCCATGGTGCGGGCCTCGTGCACCACACCGGAATCCAGCCAGGCCTGCGGGATCTTGCGCCCCGTCGGCACGGGGGCGAACGGGACCTTCGGGATCGGCAGGTGGCCCGCCACGACATAGCGGTGGAACGAGTCGATGTCGGTGATGAGCCAGCACGGGATGTGGGTGACCCCGGACCGCTGCCCCTCGATCATGGCGTGCGCGAAGTCCATGTACGGCGCGGCCTCGTTGATGAAACGCCTGCCCTCACCGTTGACCACGAATTGCGCAGGCATCATGCGTTCGTTGAGCATGAACTGCAGCCGCCCGTCCGGCCAGCAGATCGCCGGGAACCACCACGCCTCGTCGAGCAGATCGGTGGCGCCGCCGACCTTTTCGCCGGCCCGGATACCGTCGCCCGTGGCCGCCGGATTGCCGAAACTCCAGTCCTTCTCCAGGAGCGCCAGGTACTGCCTGCGCCACGCCATGTCGTGGTCGAACCCGCCCGAGGCCAGGATCACGCCGTGGCGGGCCCCGATGCGCATCGGCTCACCGTCACGCTCGACGACGGCGCCGATCACCGTGCCGTCGTCGGCGGTGATCAATTCTGTCAGCGGCGAGTTGAGCCACAGCGGAACGCCCCGGTCCTTCATCGCCAACCGCAGTCGCGCGGCCAGCGACTGGCCGATGGCGGCCATCCGGTCACCGAACACCCGGGCCCGGAACATCCGCCAGATCAGCTTCAGCAGCACGGCCTTACCGCGCCAGTTCTGCCGGATCTGGTAGAAGAGCCGCAGATCCTTGGGCGCGAACCAGATTCCTCTGGGTGCCAGCGCGAGCGGGGTAAGCAGGTTGCGCTCCTCGTCGCCGAGCGTGCGCAGGTCGATCGCGGGCACGTTGATGGTGCTGCCCAGTGCGGAGCCGCCGGGAAGTTCCGGGTAGTAGTCGGCGTAACCGGGTTTCCACACGAACTGCATCCAGGTGCTCGTGCGTTCGAGGAAATCCATCATCTCCGGTGCGGAGTCGACGTACTGGCGCAACCGCGCGTCGCTGACCAGGCCGCCGGTGATCTGCTTGAGGTACTCGAACACGCCGTCGGGTGAGGGCACGTAGCCCTCGCGACGCTGTGCCGGTGCACCCGGCACCCAGATGCCGCCGCCCGACAACGCGGTGGAACCACCGAACTGCGGTGACTTCTCGACCACGAGGGTGTCCAGGCCCGATGCGTCACCGGCCAGTGCGGCCGTCATCCCGCCACCGCCGGACCCGACGATGAGCAGGTCGACGGTGTGGTCGAAACCTTCGGTCTGAGAGGGTGTTCGGGTCATCTGCTCGGTACCGCCGTCCTGATTGCGAAGCCTGCGATCAATTCCGGTGCCGCCCGGTAGAAGTGGTTTCCGGTCTGGTACGGCCCCTGGGCGGCGAGCGCCGCGAACGCCGCCACCCAGGTGCGGATCTCGTGCGCGGAGTTCCCGCCCTCCGCTGCGATGAACGCGTTGGTCCAACCGTCGAGATCGGTCAGCCTGCCCTCGTCGAAGATCTCCAGCAGGCCGTAATCCCAGTCCGGGTTGAGCGAGCGCAGCGGGCTCTCACCATGGGCGAACTCGTGCGCGGCCTTGATCACCGCCTCCTGCCGGGCCATGCGTTGTTCGGGTGTCATGGGGACGCCGTGCACGATCCGGTCGAGCGCCGCCGGTGGCGCGGTGGCCAGGGTGGGCACCGGCGGATCGTGCGACAGCCCACCGGAGCCCAGCACCAGGACACGCCTGTCGAGGGTCGCCAGGAATTTCCCGACGGCCGTGCCCAGGGCGCGCGACCGCGACAGCGGTCCGAGCGGGGTGGCCACCGAGTTGATGAAGATGGGCACCACCAGGCGGGCCGTCGCATCGCCGAAGAGTTCCTGCAGCGGTTGCACGGTGCCATGGTCGACGTCCATGGCCGTCGAGATCGCGATGTCGACGCCGGACTCCCAGAGGGATTCGGCGCACGCGTCGGCGACGGCGGCATCGACCGACAGCGGGCCCCGGTACGTACCGTAGTCCCCCACCCCGCTGGCCGCGGTGCCGATGCAGAACGGCGGCATGAGGCGGTAGAAGAACCCGTTGTAGTGGTCCGGCGAGAACGTCACCACCAGTTCGGGATCGAAGTCCTCGACGAACGTCCTGGCCCCGGCGAGCGCATCGGCGATCTCGTCAAGGAGTTCGGCCGACGGTCCCGGAAGATTCAGCAGTGGGCTGTGGGACATACAGCACAGGGCTACTGGCACCGTTTTCACCTCCCTGGCTCAGATGCAAGATGCCGAACAGTGCGGTGCTCAATTCGGGGGCGCGCTGGGCGATGTCGGCGCCGGCGATGCAGCGGTCCGGCCGCAGCACCAGGACCGACTCGGTGTGGGCGTCGAAGAAGGCCTTGAGCGCGCCGGTGCGGTCACCGACGATCACCACGGCAGGGTCGTCGTCGCCGGTCCAGTGCAACTGGGTAGACGGGCGGGCGGCGATGAACGTGGCGCCCAGGGCTTTCCAGCGCGCGAACGCCGACTCGCCGAGCAGGGTGCGCGGGTTGTTGTTCCAGCACAGCACCGCGAAACCGGAGCCGAGGACGTCGTCGAGCAGTACATCTTTGTGCTCGCGGGTGTCGACCCGCGGTTGGATGAACAGCGTGCCCACCGGCGATGCGGGCGTGGGCGGTTTCGCGTGGTACACCGCGCCCTCGTGGTAGCGCGGCATGGGTTTGAACCGCATCTCCAGCACGTAGCGTTTGAGCGTCGGCACGATCGATGCGCCGCGGATCAGTCTGTCGCGCAACGCCGCAACCCTGCGGTTGGTCGGTGAGATGACCCGGCCCACCATGGTGGACAGGTCGATCATGGCACGGGCGTGCTTGCGCCGCTCGGCGTCATAGGTGTCCAGCAGTGCGTCGCCGGCCTGCCCGTTGACCACCGCGGCGAGCTTCCACCCGAGGTTGAACGCGTCGCGGATGCCGCTGTTGTAGCCCTGGCCCTGCCACACCGGCATGAGGTGTGCGGCGTCGCCGGCCAGCAGCAGGCGGCCGTTGCGGAACGATCCGGCGATGCGCGAGTGGTGGGTGTAGACCCGCCTGCGGATGACGTCGACCTTGTCGGGGTGCGGGACGAACGGCCTGAGCAGTTCGGCGACGAACTCGGGATCCTCGGCCTGCTCGTCGGTTTCGTCGGCGTGGATCATGAACTCGAAGCGCCGGATGCCGTGCGCGATCGAGATCGAGGCGTAGGGGCGTCGCGGATCGGCGCCGACCTCGCTGTTGGGATGTCCGAGCGGATCGTTGGCGAGATCGATGACCACCCACCGCGTAGACGACGTCGTGCCGTCGAACGAGACACCCATGAGACGGCGCGTGGCGCTGCGGCCGCCGTCGCAGCCGACGACGTACTGCGCGCGCACCGGGGCCAGCCCGTCGGGTCCGCGAACCTGTACGGTCACGCCGTCGGCGTCCTCGATGATGGTCTCCATGCGACGGCCCCACGTCACCTCGACGTGGTCGAAGCGGTCCAACCCGGCGAGCAACTCGGCGTCGACCATGGGCTGGACGAACCCGTTGCGCTTGGGCCACCCGAACCGCGCGTCCGGCGGTGCCATCTCGGCGAGCAGCCTGCGGTTGCCGTCATAGAAACGCAGGATCTGGTTGGGCACGGTGTGCGGCAGGATCGCCTCGACCAGACCGATCGACTGGAACGTGCGCAACGATTCGTCGTCGAGGCCGACGCCGCGCGGGTAGTCGATGAGGCTTTCGCGCTCCTCGACGATCAGTGTCCGCACACCTTGTGCACCAAGGATGTTCGCCAGGGTCAGGCCGACCGGCCCGGCCCCGACGATCACGACATCAACTGGGCTATACGTCACCTCTCACCGCCCGAGCAGGAATTCGAGGTGCAACCGGTTGAACGTCGCCGGATCCTCGTACTGCGGCCAGTGCCCGCATCCGGGCATCACCTCGAACCTGGCGCCGGGGATCATCGAGGCGATGCGCCGCCCCTCGGTGACGTCGGCCGTCGGGTCGTCACTGGTCCACACCACCAGGGTCGGCGCGGTGATCGAACCGTATTCCCTCTCCCCCAGCAGGTTCCGTACCCGGATCTGGGGATCCTGCAGCGCCATGATGTCGCTCATCGCCGCGACGAAACCCGGTTGGCGGTAGACCCGTTGGCGGCTTGCGACGATGTCGTCGTAATCCTTGCTCTTGTCGGCCATCAGCCATTTGATGCGCGCCTGCACGGTCTGCCACGTCGGGTTCTCGGCGGCCGCCATGGACAGCGTGATGATGCGTTTCATCACCTCCGGGTCGGCCTGCGATCCACCCGCGGTGTTGAGCACGAGTTTGTCGACGCGGTCGGGGTGGTCGACCGCGGCGCGCGCCGCGACCCAGCCACCCAGCGACTCCCCCGAGATGTGCGCACGCTGCGCGCCGATGGTGTCGAGGAACGCGATGAGGTGCTCGACGTAGTGGGCGACTTCCAGCGGGTGGCCGGGCTTGTCGGTGTAGCCGTGCCCGAGCATGTCGATCGACCAGGTCGAGAAGTGTTCGGCGTGGGATTCGAGATTGCGCACGTACGCCTCGGCGTGTCCGCCCGAACCGTGCAGGAACACCAGGGCGGGTGACTGCGGGTCCCCGGCGTGCAGGTACCGGGTACGGATCTTCCTGTCGCGCATGGGGACGTCGAGGTAGCCCTGCGAGAACGCGACGCCTTGCAGATCGCTCCAGATGCTTTCGAACTCGACGGCCGACGCGGTGCCGACCGCGGCAGTGCTTGTCATGGTCCCCTCTCCTGACGAGGCGAGAATATAATTCTCTCTTTTTGTAAGCACTTTGCTCAGATATCGCACATCGGAGTGCAGTATTATCAGAGCATCACTCTCGCGGTGCTATCTGTCAAGGAGGGACGCGATGCCCGCCAACGCCCCCGGTTCACAGACCCTGGCGCGCGGCCTGACCGCACTGCAGGCCATCGCCGACGCCCCGAGCGGGCTGACCGTCCAGCAGGTAGCCGACCATCTCGGCGCCCACCGGACCATCGCCTATCGGCTACTGGCGACGTTGAGCCAATTCCGTTATGTGGCAAAGGGAGACGACGGGCGGTATCGACCCGCGGCAGCGCTCGCGGTGCTCGGCTCGTCGTTCGACAACAACGTGCGCCAACTGAGCATCCCGACCCTGCGGGCGCTGGCCGACGAACTCGGAACCACGGTGTCACTGCTCGTCGCCGAGGGTGATCAGCAGGTCGCGATCGCGGTGATCGTGCCGACCCAGGTGTATTACCAGCTCTCGTTCCACGAGGGCAGCCGCCACCCGCTGGACCGCGGTGCGGCCGGCGTGGCGCTGCTGGCCAGCATGCCGCCGCGGCCCGGGGAACGCGATCTGGTCCGGCGGACCCGCGAGCAGGGCTGGGTGATCACCCACGGCGAGATCGAACCGAACACCTACGGCCTCGCCGTACCGGTGCGGCGGCGCCCGCCGTCGCCGCCCACCTGCATCAACCTCATCTCGCACCGTGAGGACGTCGTCCTCGGCGGCAAGGACGCGGTGGTGCGGGCCGCCCGCGAACTCTCGGCAATGTTGCACTGACAGGCACGAAAGGCTAAGCGCACATGACTGTTTCGGACAGCTCGTATGACGACGAGGTCGACGTCGTGGTTCTGGGCACCGGCGGTGCCGGACTCACCGCCGCGCTGACGGCCGCCGTCAACGGCGCCTCGGTCGCGGTGTACGAGAAGGCTTCGACGGTGGGCGGTACGACGGCCGTCTCCGGTGGCATCGTGTGGATCCCGGCCCACGACCGGGCCGACGATCCGCTCCCCGTCGAGGACGCGCTCGCCTACCTCGAGGCACAGTCACTGGGGTACATGGACACCGAACTCGTCGAGACCTTCGTGCGGACGGGTCCGGCGATGCTCGACTTCGTCGAGACCCACAGCGAACTGCGGTTCGCCGTCGCCGAGGGCTTCCCCGACTACAAACCCGAACTGCCCGGCGGACGCCCCGGCGGCGGGCGGTCCCTGAGCGCGGGTCCGATCGACCTCGCGCGTCTCCGTGCGTGGCGCGACCGGATCACGTCCTTCCCGGCCGATTTCAGCAACGTCGGCATCGACGCCGAGACCCGCGCCCGCATCCACGCCGCGTACGACGACCCGGACGCCGATCTGTGCGTCGCGGGCACCGCGTTGATCGCGGGTCTGCTGCGTGGACTGCTCGACCGGAACATCGAGCCGGTCACCTCGGCGCGCGCGGTGGAACTGCTCGGATCGGCCGACGGCATCACCGGTGTGCGGATCGGCCTCGACGGCACCGACATCCGGGTGCGTGCCCGCGGCGGCGTGGTCCTGGCCACGGGCGGTTTCGAATGGGACGCCACGCTCGTCGAGGCCTTCCTGCGCGGCCCCATGCGCGGCCCGGTGTCCCCGCCGAACAACACCGGTGACGGGCTGCGCATGGCGATGGCGCACGGCGCCGACCTCGCGAACATGGGTGAGGCCTGGTGGGTTCCGGTTGTGCAGATCCCCGGCGACACGATCGACGGCCACCCCCGCAGCCGCAGCGTGCGACTCGAACGCACCCGGCCCCGCAGCATCATCGTCAACCGCGCAGGCACGCGATTCGTCAACGAGGCGGGCGAGTACAACTCGATGGCGGGCCCGTTCCAGTACCTCGATCCCAAGGCAGGCTACGCCAACGACCCGGCCTGGATCGTGTTCGATTCGGTTCACCTGCAGCGCTACGGGTTCCTCGGTGTCGAACCCGGCCAGCCCGCGCCGAGCTGGTTCTGCGAGTCGGCCGACCTCGACGAGTTGGGCGCCAAGACCGGCATCGACGCCGCGGGCCTTGCGGCCACGCTGCGGCGGTGGAACGACAACGTCGGCCGCGACACCGACCCGGTGGACCCCGATTTCGGCCGCGGCGCCAGCGCATACGACGGGTACTGGGGTGACACGACGGCCGACACCCCGGCACGCCGGACGCTCGGCCCCGTCGACAGCGCGCCGTATTACGCGGTTCCGGTCAAGGTCGGAGCGATGGGCACCAAGGGCGGCCCGCGCACCGACCGCGACGGACGGGTGCTGCACGTCAGCGGTTCACCCATCCCCGGCCTGTTCGCCGCGGGCAACGCCATGGCCGGTGTGACCGGCAAGGCCTACGGCGGCGCGGGCGGCACGCTCGGCCCCGCGCTGGTGTTCGGCTACCGCAGCGGATACGCCGCGGCCACTGGCAAATCAGCCGACTGACCCGGCGAACAACTGCTCGGCCGCGGTGTAGGGATCGCTCGTGCCGTCGGCCACCGACGCCGCCAGCCGGTCGAGCTCGGAGTGGTTACGCAGCAGGGTCTGCGCGAGCGACAGGATCTGGCTGCGTGCCCGCGCGCTGCGCCGCTCCGGCGTGTCCGCGCGATGGTGCGCCTCGATGGCCTCGATCAGCTCTGGCAGCCCCTCGCCCTGTGCCGCAACGAGTTTGAGCACCGGAACGTCGGTTTCGGCGCGCAGGTCGCGGACCGTCTGATCGGCGCCGTCACGATCGGCCTTGTTGACCACCACCAGATCGGCGACCTCGAGCACACCTGCCTTGGCGGCCTGCACGGCGTCCCCCGCGCCGGGGTTGAGGATCACCACGGTGGGATCGGCGATCGCGGCGATCTCGATCTCGGACTGCCCCACCCCGACGGTCTCCAACACGATCAGCTCATAGGACAGCGCCGCGAGCAGACGGACGGCCGCGGGCACGGCGGCGGCCAGCCCGCCGAGATGACCGCGCGCGGCCATCGAACGGATCAGCACGTCGGGATCGTTGATGTGGGCGGCCATGCGGATGCGGTCCCCGAGCAGCGCGCCGCCGCTGTAGGGCGACGACGGATCCACCGCGAGGACCGCGACCCGCAGACCGCGCTCACGGTAGGCGCCCACCATGGCGCCCACCGTCGTCGACTTACCCGCCCCAGGTGGTCCGGTGACCCCGATGACGCGTGCCGACACCGTCCCGAGCACCGCGAGAACCTCGGCGCGGCAGTCGCTTTCGACCAGCGTCAGCAGCCGCCCCACCGCGCGCATCGATCCACCCCTGGCCGCGGTGATGAGCTCGGGTATGTCGACGACGCCGTTGGGCATTCTTGCTCCCTGGTTCACCCGGTATGAGAATGTTATTCTCGCTTGCTGAGAGTGATAGTTGCAAGGAGAGGAACCCTATGCAGATCGCCGGTACCTCCGCACTCGTCGTCGGTGGCGCAGGTGGCCTCGGTGAGGCGACCGTCCGCCGGTTGCACGCGGCGGGCGCCAAGGTCGTCGTCGCCGATGTGGTCGACGACAAGGGCGCGGCGCTCGAGAAAGAGCTCGGAATCCGCTATGTGCGCACCGATGCGACCTCGGAGGAGTCCGTGCTCGCCGCGATCGCCGAGGCAGAATCGCTTGGGCCGCTACGCATCTCGGTGGACACCCACGGTGGTCCCGCGAGCGGTGGCCGGCTGGTGGGCAAGGACGGTTCCCCGCTGGACCTCGACGGGTTCAAGAAGACCATCGAGTTCTACCTCACCGCGGTGTTCAACGTCATGCGGCTGTCGGCGGCCGCGATCGCCAGGACAGAACCGCTCGCGGAGGGCGGGCGCGGCGTCATCGTCAACACCGCGTCGATCGCCGGCTACGAGGGCCAGATCGGCCAGTTGCCGTACGCGGCCGCCAAGGGCGGCGTGCTGGGCATGACGCTCGTCGCCGCCCGCGACCTTTCGCCACTCGGCATCCGCGTCGTCACGATCGCACCAGGCACCATCAACACGCCCGCCTACGGACAGGCCGCCGATCAGCTCGAGCAGTACTGGGGCCCGCAGGTGCCGTTCCCCAAGCGCATGGGCCGCTCGACCGAGTACGCCCAACTCGCGCAGAGCATCGTCGAGAATGACTATCTCAACGGCGAGGTCATCCGCCTGGACGGCGCGCTGCGCTTCCCACCCAAGTGATCCCTTTGCACCGCGAGCGTGCGTGCCTGCTGCCCGACACGCCGGTCGCGGGCAGCATTGCACGCACGCTCGACGCATGACGAACGTGCGCGAAACGTCGACACAGCGTCCCGGCAGCCTGGCCGGGAAGGTCGCGTTCGTCGCGGGCGCCAGCCGTGGCATCGGCGCCACCGTCGCGACCGCGCTGGCGGCCGAGGGTGCCGCCGTCGCGGTCGCCGCGCGCACCCGGCAGCCGGGCAGGCTGCCCGGCACGATCGGCTCGGTGGCCTCGGCGATCGCCGACGCGGGCGGCCGCGCCCTGCCCGTCGCATGCGACGTCACCGACGAACACTCTGTGAAACAGGCTGTTGCCCAGACAGTTTCCGAGTTCGGCGGCATCGACATCCTGATTGCCAACGCGGGTGTGCTGTGGCTCGGGCCGATCGAGAACACCCCGCTCAAACGCTGGCAACTGTGCCTGGACGTCAACCTCACCGGCGTGTTCCTGGTGACCAGGGCGGTGATACCGCACGTGCGGGCCCGCGGCGGTGGATCCCTCATCGCGATCACCACCACCGGCGTCGACATGGTCGAGCACGGCGCCAACGCCTACTGGGTGTCCAAGGCCGCCGCCGAACGCCTCTACCTCGGCCTCGCGGCCGATCTGCGCGCCGACAACATCGCCGTCAACTGCCTGAGCCCGTCACGCGTCGTGCTGACCGAGGGCTGGCAGGCAGGCGGCGGTGGACTCAACATCCCGCCCGAGATGATCGAACCGCCGGAGGCGATGGCGCGTGCGGCCGTGCTGCTCGCCCAACAGGACGGCAGCGGTGTGACGGGTACCGTCCAGCGCTCCGAGGCGCTCACGCTCTGATGCCGAGCAGTAGCTCCTATGTCAAGCCGCTGCTGATTGTGGCGGCTGACTGGGGGTTTGGTGTGCGGTGTCGTGGCGTAGGGCGTGGTAGACGCGGCGGGCGATGCGGCGTTTGACGCAGCGTAGGGCGGCGGCTTTGGTTTTCCCGGCTTCTCGGAGGCGTTGGTAGTACTGGTGTCCGGGGCTGTTGGGCATACGGATCTGGGTCAACGCGATGCGGTGAAAAGCCGCGTTGAGTTGACGGTTACCAGCCCGGCTGAGGCGCATTTGTCCGGCGCTGGCTCCCGACCATGCCGGGATCGGGGCCACCCCGCAGTGGGCGGCGAACGCCGGTTCGCTGCGAAACCGGTCGATCCCGGCGGCTTCGGCGACGATCTTGGCCGCGGTTAACTCCGCGCACCCTTCAATCGCCAGCAGCGCCAGGGCGATCTGCTGGACCCGGGCGCTCAGGCGTTTGGCCAGGGCGTTGATCTCGGTGGTCAGCCGGATGATGTCGACCAGCTCGGCTCGAGCGATTTCGGCGAGCACCCCGGTCGGCTCGGCCAGCCAGGCCTGCAGGGCCTGCTGATGCTTGAGGGTGTCAAGCGCACCTACCGTGGCAGCCTGCTCGGGATCGAGGTCGTGGATATGCCAGCGCAGCCGGTTGATCGCCGCGGTGCGTTGGGCGACAAGCACATCGCGGCGATCGGTGAGCAGCTTGAGCTCCAGGGAGGTCTGGTCATGGCTGGCGACGGGCAGGTCCGGTTCGCGCAGCACCGCCCGGGCCACCGCCAGCGCATCGATCGGATCGGACTTGCCGCGGCTACGTGCGGACTTGCGCACCGCGGCCATCAGTTTGGTGGGCACCCGCACCACCTGCTGGCCTGCGCTGAGCAGATCACGTTCCAGGCGGGCGGACATGTTGCGGCAGTCCTCGATGCCCCAGACCAGCTCGCCGCCGAACTCCTCGCGTGCCCACGCAATCGCGGCGCGGTGCCCGGCGGTGGTCGCCCGCACGGTCTTGCTGCCCAGTTTGCGTCCGACCTCGTCGACAGCGACAAAGGTGTGGCTGGACTTGTGCACATCGGCTCCAACAACAACCATGGTGGTTGCCTCCTTCACCAGTGAACAGAGGTGTGTTGAGGTCGGGCCGGCCGGCGGACACTTCTCAGTCGGGGCGATGCCACGCTCCTATCAAGTCACGCCGGTCGGTCCTTCACACCTGGTGCCGGCACTACTGCTCAGCGCCAACCCCCCGGGGCGGCAGACGCAAAACGAGCCAGACACCAGATGATCCAGACCCAACCACCGCAACGCGGCAAAATCCAGACTGACACTGAGACGCAAAACTGCCTGAATTCGCTGGAAAAAGGGCAGTTTTGCGTCTGCTCGCGGGAGAGATTTCGCGAGGAAAACATCAGTTCTTCCGGGCGTTGAGACCCGCGACGATGGCCTTGAAATCCTCGGTGCGAAACGACTGTTCCTCGGCGGTGTTGCCGAAGTCGAGGGTCGCGAGAACCGCCTGCTCCATGTGCAGGTTGAGCAGTCGTTTGGTGGCCTCCAGTGACTGCCGCGGCAGCTTGGCCATCTTCTGGGCGGCCGCGACGGCCTCGGCCACCGGATCGTCCGAAAGGTGGTTGGCCAGACCGAGTTCCACGGCCCGCTGGGCGGGGATGCGCGTGCCGGTCAATGCGAACTCCTTGGCCAGCAACAGGCTGATGTGCAACGGCCAGGTGATGGGACCTCCGTCGGCGGCGACGAGGCCCACCTGCACATGCGGATCGGCCAGGTACGCCGACGGTGCCATGTACACGATGTCGCTCAATGCCACGAGGCTGCAACCCAATCCGACCGCGGGACCATTGACGGCCGCCACCACCGGCACGCGGCAGCGCGTCATCCCCAGGACGATCTCCCGCCCGTGCAGGATGGTCTTGGCCCGCAGCTGGGGATTCTCGCCGAGTTCCTGCAGGTAGGCGAAATCGCCGCCGGCGGAAAACGCCCGCCCCGCACCGGTGATCACCGCGGCGCGGGCGTCGTAGTCCTCCGAAAGCCTGGTCCACAGGTGCGCCAGACCCTCGTGCAGCGAATCGTTGACGGCGTTGAGCGCGTCCGGTCGGTTGAGGGTGATGACGCGGATGTCCCCTTCGGCGCGGACCTCGATTTCGTCTGGCATTGCGTACATTCGGTCAAACCCCCAACCCGAGGATGCGTGAAGCGATGATGTTCTTCTGGATCTGCGACGTACCGCCCATGACGCTCTGGGCGCGGCTGTACAGGTAGGCGCTGAGCAGTTCGGGATCCGAAGTCCCGCCGACGGCGAGGGCGGCATGGCCAACCGACTGCTCGACCCACGTCATGAGCAGCTTGTCGAGCGAACCCTGCGGTCCGTGTTTGAGACCGTCGAGTTGTTCGGAGAGCCGTCGGCGCACATGCAGCCGCAGCATCTCGGCCTGCACCGCGGCCCACGCCAGATCCTCGGGTGGGCGTCCGTCGACGCGAGCTGCCATCTCCCGCACGAGCTTTCCGTACCGCGCCGAGTACCCCAGCGTGGAGGGTTCGCGCTCGTGGCCGACGACGGTCATCGCAAGGGCCCAACCCTCGCCAGGCGCACCGACCATCTGCGACGCCGGGACCACCGCGTTGTCGAAGCTCACCTGGCCGAACTCGGTGGTGACGCCATTGATCATCTTGAGCGGACGCTGCCGGATACCCTCCTGGTGCATCGAGATGAGAAAGGCCGAGATGCCCTTGTGGCGTGGCACATCCTTGTCGGTGCGCGCCAGCAGCAGGCACCAGTCCGCCACATCGGAGTAGCTGGTCCAGATCTTGTGGCCGTTGATCAGGTAGTTGTCACCGTCCCGGGTGGCCGTGGTGGTCAGGGCCGCGAGGTCCGACCCGGCGCCCGGCTCCGAGAAGCCCTGGCACCACCGCTGCGTGCCGTTGATCATGCCGGGCAGAAACCGCTGCTGCAGTTCCCTGCTGCCGTGGTGTACGAGGCCGACGACGAGGTAGCCGAGGCTGGGCCGCGGTGGCGCCCCGGCGCGTGCGAGTTCCTCATCGACGATCACGTCGTAGACCGCAGGCAACTCCTGCCCGCCGAACTCCTTGGGCCACGACGTCCCGAAAAACCCTGCGCCGTAGAGGGCCTGATGCCACTCCCCCTGCCGGGCCCAGTAGTCGTCGCCGGACGCCTTGAACGACGCGGCGTTGTCGGCCAGCCAGCACCGCAACCGGTCGCGGAAGGCCGCTTCCTCGGGTGAATCACGAAAATCCAAGATCTGAAACCTCCAAGTCCTCCAGTCCGACGGGCCACAGTTCGGTCGAGGTCAGCACGCGACGCAGATACACGTGTGCCAGGCACTCCCAGGTGTTGCCGATGCCGCCGTGCACCTGGATCGCGGTCTCGCACACCGTGCGTGCCGCACGCGCGCAGTAGATCTTGGCGATACGACCGGCCCGCACGGCCTCGTCGGGTTCGAGCTCGTCGACGCCCCACGCGGCGTGGCGCAGCACGCTGATCGAACCCTCGATGAGCGCGAGGCCTTCGGCGAGCATGTGGGCGACGGCCTGGTAGGAGCCGATGGTCGAGCCGTATTGTTCGCGCACCTTCGCGTAGTCGACGGCCAGTGCGTGGGCGCCGCGCGCGGCCCCGACCAGATCGGCGCTGGTGGCCGCGAGCGCCAACGCATTCCAGCGCGCCGCGTCGTCTCCGGACAGCTCGGCGAGTTCGGCAGGCGACTCGATGACACCCACGGAGCTGTTGGTGAGGTCGGCACCTGCGGCAGCGTCGGGTACCGCGACCTTGCGGCCGAGGCGCTGTGCCAGGTCGTCGGTGAGGATCGGCCCGAGGAACGGCACGTCGACGAGTCCGCGCGCGAACTCCTCGGCGACGATCGCCACCTCCACCCCGGACGCGCCGTCGGATCGCAGTGTGCGCCACTCGGTGGCGGCCACGGTGCTCTCCAACCGCGCGACCCGGTTCTCATTGGCGAGTTCCTGGACCGAGCCCGGTCCCAGGTCGTAGGCCAGTTTCGCAGCGGCCTCTCGCAGCTGCTGCTGTTCAGCCGTCAGACGGACGTCCATGCCGCTCCTTCAGCACTCGTCGCAATACCTTTCCGGAAGGCAGGCGGGGTATCTCGGGGACGAATTCGACGCGGCGGGGCCGCTTGTACGACGCGAGGCGCGACCCGACCAGCTCGATGAGTTCGTCGGCCGATACCTCGGCGCAGGTGGCCACGGCCGCGACGACGGCTTCGCCGTCGGTGTCGTGCGGTTCACCGAACACCGCACAGTCGGCCACCGCGGGATGCCCGTGCAGCACCGCCTCGACCTCGGCAGGCGCGACCTGGAACCCGCGCACCTTGACCATCTCCTTGGCGCGGTCGGTGATGTGCAGATATCCGTCGTCGTCGCGAAAGCCGATGTCGCCCGTGCGGTACCACCCGTCGCTGAACGCACCCGCGGTCGCGCTCTCGGGCAGGTATCCCCGCATGACGGAATCGGACCGCACCTGGATCTCGCCGACACCGGCGCCGTCGTCGTGGATGCGCACCCGCACGCCGCGCACCGGGGTGCCGACGGTCTCGATCCTGGTGTCGTCGAGCGGGTTACACGCGATGACCGGCAACTCGGTGGTGCCGTAGGCGGTGAGCCACCGGATGCCGGTGCGCGCGGTGATGTCTTCGGCAACGCTGCGGGTGACCGGCGTCGCGCACCACATCACGTACCGCAGCGACGACAGGTCGAACCGCTGCAGGTCGGGATGCGCGGCCAGCGCCAAGGCGATCGGCGCGACCGCCATCTCGATGGTGATGCGGTCGGATTCGATGTGGCGCAACATGTTACCGACGTCGAACCGGGGATGCAGCCGCATCCAGGCGCCGGTGTCGAGCACCATCGCGATGTTGAGCAGGCCGAGGATGTGCGACGGCGGGGTCATGATCTGCATGCGGTCGGCCGCGGTGAGCCCGAGCGCGTCACGCCAATGCTCGATGGCTGCCGCGAATCCGGCGTGGGTGTGGCACACGGCCTTCGGCATGCCGGTGGTGCCGGAGCTGAACACGAACAACGCGTCGGCGTCCGGAGTGATCAGCTCGGCGTGTCCGGGGTGTTCACCGGGGGCGATCGGCTCGTCGAGGTGCAGCATCGGCAGGTGCTCGGCGAGCAACGGTTGATCCCCGACCGCGTGGGTCGCCCGGGTGAGCTGCAGCGCGTGCCCGATCTCGGTCGACTTCCAGGCCGGGCTGATCAGTACCGCGGCCGCGCCGAGGTGCCAGATGGCGTGCAGCGCGACCACGAACTCGGGTCGGTTCGACGACATGATCGCGACCCGGTCCCCCACGCCAACACCGCGCTGCGCGAGCGTGGCGGCCATGCCTGCGGTGAGCGCGTCGAGTTCGGCCCGCGTGTACTCGCGGTCCCCGAATGCCAGCACGGCAGCCTCGGCATGAGACTCACCCGCCCGTCGCGAACCCACCTGCACGAGAAGATACTATCATTTCTGGAGAATGTTATTCTCGCCATATCAGAACGCTACTGCGCAGGGGAGCTCCATGACGGCAGAACCACTACCCGACGGCGGATCCGGAGGGAAAGTGACGATCCTGTTCGAGCGTGAGCAGGTCTCGGTGCCGCGCAGGCCGAACGAGACGCTGCTGGAAAGCGCGCGACGGGCGGGCATGACACCTCCGTTCTCCTGCGAGGCGGGCAACTGCGGCACGTGCATGGCCAAACTCCTCGAGGGAACCGCCACCATGCGGGTCAACGACGCCCTCGACGACGACGAGGTCGCCGAGGGTTACGTGCTGACATGCCAAGCGGTTCCGGACTGCGACACCGTGACGGTCTCCTACGACGAAGACTGAGGCCGCGCCGCCGCCGCAGACCGCTCGGCGTACTCGTCGAACGCCGGCGGCGGCCGGTATTCCGGCGCATAGCCGTCGATCCGGATCGAACTGCCCACCAGACGGAAATCGCCCGCGGTGACAACCGCTTCCGGCGTCGCGGCGAGCGCCTCGGGCAGCGTGCGCACCGCGGCGACCGGGATGCCCAGCGGCCCCAGTCGCGCCTGCCAACTCGCCGCCGAGTCGGTCGCGAGCCTCGCGGTGACCACCCGCAGCACCTCGTCACGCCGGGCCGCCCGCTCGGCCATGGTCTCGAATCCCTCGATACCGGCCTCGCCGGCAAACGACTTCCAGAACCCGTCGTGCGTGATGAACAACGCCAGATGGCCGTCGGCCGTCGGAAACAGCTGGGCCGGAACGTAATAGGAGTGTGCGCCGTTGGGGTACCGGCGCGGTTCGGTGGCGTCGTTGAGGTACGCCGACGCGCGATAGTTCAGCTGCGAGAGCATGACGTCGCGCAACGACACGTCCACCTGACCACCGCGGCCTGCCACGATCATCGCCAACAGACCCAGCGCGGCGGTCAGGCCCGTCGAGTTGTCCGCCGACGAGTATCCCGGCAGCGTCGGCGGGCCGTCGGGGTCACCGGTCATCGCCGCGACCCCGGTCGCGGCCTGGATGACGTAGTCGAACGCCGGGTCGTCACCGCCGTCGAGCCCGAACCCCGTCATCGCGACGCACACGATTTCGGGGTTGTACCGCCTGAGCGCGTCGTAGGTCAGACCGAGGCGGCGGATCACCGACGGTTTCATGTTCACCAGCAGCGCATGCGAATCGGCCACCAGCTCAGCCAGTTCCGCCTTCCCCTCGGCCGAGGTCAGGTCCAGGCACAGGCTGCGTTTGCCCCGGTTGAGGCTCGCGAAGTAGCTGTCGCCCACCTGCCGCGAGATCTCCCCTCCCGGCGGTTCGATCTTGATCACCTCGGCGCCGAGATCCGCGAGCATCATGGTCGCGTACGGGCCGGCGAGCATGACGCCGACCTCGATGACCCGGATACCGGCCAGCGGGCCCGTGTTCACCTCACCGCACCGCCTTCGCGAGCTCGGCGATCACCTCGCGCGTCCGGTGCTTCGACGCGACCAACTCGTCCCGGTTGTCGCCGATCGGCAGCAGGCGCACCGACAGATCCGTCACCCCCGCGTCGGCGAAACGGCGGAATCGCCGCAGGATGTCCTCCGTATCGCCGGCAGCACACAGGTCGCCGACATCGCGGGCGTCGCCGCGGTCGAGCAGTCGCTGATAGTTGGGCGAGGTCTCGGCCTCGGCCAGGATCCGGTTCGCGCGTTCTCTGGCGGTGTCGATCTCCGAATCAGCGCACAGGCACACCGGGATCCCGGCGACGATGCGCGGCGCGGGCCTGCCCGCGTTCTCGGCGGCCTTGTTGATGCGCGGCGCGATGTGATCACCGATCGCGCGCTCGTCGGCCATCCACAGCACCGTGCCGTCGGCCAACTCCCCCGCGATCTGCAGCATCACCGGGCCGAGCGCCGCGATCAGGACGGGTAGCGGAGTCTCGGCCGCGAGCGCGGTGGGGTTGTGCACCGTGAAGGTGTCATTCTCGACGTCGACCGGTCCCGGCCCGGACAAGGCGGCGTTGAGCACCTCGAGATAGTCACGCGTATAGCGGGCCGGCTTCTCGTACGGCAGGCCGAGCATGTCGGCGACGATCCAGTGGTGCGACGGCCCCACGCCGAGCGCCAACCGGCCCTCGGCCATCGCGTGTACCGAGAGGGCTTGGCGGGCAAGGGCAATCGGATGCTGCGCCTGCAACGGCACGACGGCCGTGCCGAGTTCGATGGTCGACGAGTGCGCGGCCATCAACGCGACCATGGAAAGACAGTCGAAATCGTCGGGCACCTGCGGCATCCACGCGCTGTCCAGTCCCGCGGACTCGGCCCACCGGATGTCGGCCTCGAGCTTTCGTACCTTGCGCGCCATGTCACCGCGCTCGGCACCGATCATCACGCCGAGTCTCATCTGGTCACCTTCTCCGTCAACGCCCGCACCTCGGTGACCAGCGTGTCCAGCGGCGTGCCCGTCGGGAACACCGCGGCCGCCCCGGCATCGAGCAGCTTGTGCACATCGGCCTCCGGGATGGTGCCGCCCACGACGACGGCGATGTCACCGGCGTCGGCGGCCCGCAGCGCCTCGACGGTGCGCGCGGTCAGCGCCACATGCGCCCCGGACAGGATCGAAAGACCCACCAGCGCAACGTCTTCCTGCAGCGCAATCGACACGATGTCCTCGATGCGCTGCCTGATGCCGGTGTAGATGACCTCGAAACCCGCGTCCCGCAGCGTGCGCGCGACGATCTTCGCGCCGCGGTCGTGGCCGTCCAGACCGGGCTTGGCGACCAGCACCCGTGTCGTCATGACTAGAACACCACCGGTTGTTGGAACTCGCCCCACACCGCCTTGAGCGCCGACACCATCTCCCCCACCGTGCAGTAGGCGTTGGCGCAGTCGATCAACTTGTGCATCAGATTGTCATCTCCCTCGGCCGCGGCCGACAGCGCCGCCAACGTTGCCTTCACCTGTCCGAAATCGCGTTCGGCCTTGACCTTCGAGAGCCGTTTGAGTTGCAGGTCGCGGCCCTCGGCGTCGAGTTCGTAGGTCGCGATCTGCGGCGGCGGTTCGTCGACGACGAACTTGTTGACGCCCACCACCGGCCGTTCACCGGACTCGACCTGCCGATGGATCTCGAAGGCCTCGTCGGCGATGAGCCCCTGCAGGTAGCCGTCCTCGATGCACTGCACCATGCCGCCGTGGGCTTCGAGATCGGTCATGATCTCGACGATCCTCTCCTCGGTGGCGTCGGTCAGCGCTTCGACGAAGTACGACCCGCCCAGCGGATCGGCGACCTTGGTGACACCGGTCTCGTAGGCCAGGATCTGCTGCGTGCGCAGCGCCAGTGTCGCCGATGCCTCACTGGGCAGCGCGAACGGTTCGTCCCACGCCGCGGTGAACATCGACTGCACCCCGCCGAGCACCGATGCCAGCGCCTCATAGGCCACCCGCACCAGATTGTTCTGCGCCTGTGGCGCATACAGCGACGCGCCGCCGGACACGCAGCCGAACCGGAACATCGAGGCCTTGTCGGTGGTCGCGCCGTAGCGCTCCCGCACGATCGTGGCCCAGCGACGCCGCCCGGCACGGTATTTGGCGATCTCTTCGAAGAAGTCACCGTGGGTGTAGAAGAAGAACGAGATCTGCGGTGCGAACTCGTCGATGGTCATGCGCCCGCGTTCGATGACCGTGTCGCAATAGGTGACACCGTCGGCCAGGGTGAAGGCCATCTCCTGCACCGCGTTGGCGCCGGCGTCGCGGAAGTGCGCGCCCGCCACCGAGATCGCGTTGAACCGCGGCACCTCGGCAGCGCAGAACTCGATGGTGTCGGCGATCAGGCGCAGCGACGGTTCCGGCGGCCAGATCCAGGTGCCGCGCGACGCGTACTCCTTGAGGATGTCGTTCTGGATGGTGCCGGTGAGCTTCGCGCGCGGCACGCCGGACTTCTCGGCGGCCGCGACGTAGAACGCCAGCAGGATCGCCGCGGTGCCGTTGATCGTGAAGCTGGTGCTGATCGCGTCGAGGGGAATCCCGTCGAACAGGATCTCGGCGTCGGCGAGGGTGTCGACGGCGACGCCGACGCGGCCGACCTCCTCGCCGTACTCCTCGTCGTCGGAGTCGTACCCGCACTGGGTGGGCAGGTCGAGGGCCACCGACAGCCCGGTGCCGCCCTGGTCGAGCAGGTAGCGGTACCGGCGGTTGGATTCCTCTGCGGTGCCGAACCCCGAGTACTGGCGGAACGTCCAGGTCTTGCCGCGGTAACCGGACGCGAAGTTTCCGCGCGTGAACGGGTAGGTCCCGGGCGGCGGCGGTTCGCCGCGGCGGTCCTGGGGTCCGTACACCGGTGCCAGCGGGATACCGGAGGGGGTCTGCACCCGGGGTTGGGGTTGCTCGGTCATCACCCGATAACGTACTTGCCAAAAATGAGAATGCCAATACCGCACGGTGTAAATGCATGGCCGGCACCGAACGCAAGCGCCCCCATCGACACTCCGGGTGAATGCACGAGTACGACACTTGCTAAAAATGAGAATGCCAATACCCTTTGATGTGCGGCAACGTGCGCATCCGACGCGTCACCCCGCCGCGGCCCGACGAGGAGGCCCATGTCCAGCCAACCGGAGTCTTTCGCCGATCGCACGATGGTGGTGTCGGGCGGCAGCCGCGGTATCGGCCTGGCAATCGCGCTGGGCGCGGCCGGGCGCGGCGCCAACGTGGTGCTGCTCGCCAAGACCGCAGAGCCGCACCCGAAGCTGCCCGGCACCATCCACACCGCGGTCGCCGACATCGAGGCCGCGGGCGGCAAGGGTGTCGCGGTGGTCGGCGACGTCCGCAAGGAAGAGGACGTCGCGCGGGCCATCGACACCGCGGTCGAGCGGTTCGGCGGTGTCGACATCGTGGTCAACAACGCCAGCGCGATCGCGACCGAACCGACCGAATCGCTCGCGGTCAAGAAGTTCGACCTGATGATGGACATCAACGTGCGCGGCACGTTCCTGCTCACCAAGGCCGCGCTACCGCACCTGCGCAGCTCCGCCGATGCCGGGCACAGCCCGCATGTGCTCACGCTGGCACCGCCGCTCAACCTCAACCCGTACTGGCTGGGCGCCCACCCGTCCTACACGCTGTCCAAATACGGGATGACGCTGCTTTCGCAGGGCTGGGCCGCCGAGTACGCCGATTCCGGCATCGGTTTCAGCTGCCTGTGGCCCGAGACGTACATCGCGACCGCGGCCGTGGCCAACGGCGCGGGCGGTGCACAACTGTTGAAGTCCTCGCGCAGCCCCGAGATCATGGCCGACGCGGCCGTCGAGATCCTGTCCCGTCCCGCAGGCGAGGTCAACGGCCAGACGTTCATCGACTCCGAGGTGCTCACCGCCGCAGGTGTGCGCGACCTTTCCGGTTATGGCGGCGGGGACAGGCCGACCATCGACATCTTCATCGACGCATCGGGACAGGGCTCATGAGCATATCGCTGCTGCTGGAGATGGCATCGTCGGGTAATCCCGACCGCACTGCGGTGGTGTCCGACGACATCCGGCTCACCACAGGTGAATTGAGCATGCTGGCCGACGGCGCCGCAGGCGTGATCGCGGGTTGCGGTGCGGCACATGTCGCCTACGTGGGCACCGGTGGCGCGATGCTGCCGCTGCTGCTGTTCGCCTCGGCCCGTGCCGATATCCCGTTCACCCCGCTGAACTACCGGTTGAGCGCCGAGGGTCTGCGCGAGCTGATCGACCGACTGCCCCAACCACTCGTGATCACCGACAGCGAGTACGCCGACGTCGTCGCGGGCGCGGGCATGCAGGTCGTCACCTCCGAGAACTTCCTGGCCCGGGCCGGCACGGCCGAACCCGTATCCGAGTTCGCCGACCCCGACGGGGTCGCGGTGGTGCTGTTCACCTCGGGGACGACGTCGCGCCCCAAGGCCGTCGAACTCACCCACAACAACCTCACGAGCTACATCACCGGTACGGTCGAATTCGATTCGGCGGCATCCGAGGATGCCGCGCTCATCTGTGTTCCGCCGTACCACATCGCGGGTGTCAGCGCGGCGATGTCGAACCTGTACGCGGGCCGAAAGATGGTGTACCTGCGCAACTTCGACGCGCACCGGTGGGTCGAGTTGGTGCGCGCCGAGGGGGTCACCTCGGCCACGGTGGTGCCGACGATGCTCGACCGCATCGTCACCGCGCTGCAGACGACGGGTGCCGAGCTGCCGACCCTGCGCAACCTCGCCTACGGCGGATCGAAGGTCGCGCTGCCGCTGGTCCGCAAGGCACTCGAGCTGATGCCGGGCGTCGGCTTCGTCAACGCCTACGGCCTCACCGAAACCTCCTCCACCATCGCGGTTCTCGGACCCGACGACCATCGCGCCGCGCTGGCCTCCGACGATCCGGCGGTGACCCGCCGCCTCGGGTCGGTGGGGCAGGTGGTGCCCGGTATCGAGGTGCAGATCCGCGCCGAGGACGGCACGGTGCTGGAGGCGGGCGAGACCGGTGAGCTGTTCGTGCGCGGCGAGCAGGTGTCCGGCCGCTACGCCGAGATCGGGTCGGTGCTCGATGAGGACGGCTGGTTCCCCACGAAAGACGTTGCGACCCTTGACGAGAACGGCTACCTGTACATCGGCGGACGATCGGACGACACCATCATCCGCGGCGGCGAGAACATCGCGCCTGCCGAGATCGAGGACGTCCTGGTCGAGCACCCCGACGTGCGCGCCGTCGCCGTGGTCGGCCCAGAGGATCCCCGGTGGGGCCAGATCATCGTCGCGGTCGTGGTACCCGCCGACGGCGCCGAACCCGACGCCGACGAACTCCGCGAACACGTCCGCAGACATCTGCGCGGATCCCGCACCCCGGACCGCGTGGTCTTCCGCGCGGAACTGCCCACCAACGCCACCGGCAAGGTGCTGCGCCGTCAACTCGTCGACGAGCTCCAGCCCATCTCGTAGCAATCGAAGGAGTCCGCATTGATCAAGAACGGCACCCGCCTGCAGAGCCAGGTGTGCGACACCCAGGTGATCGTCGTCCGCAGCGCCGACAGCCTCGACGACCTGCGCGCCGGTGGCGTCCCGATGATCCCCCTCGACGCCGAGAAGGACAGCGGCGCAACGCTCGACCCGGCCTTCGCCGACGGCACCCTGATGGGCAAGCGCTATGTCGACGACAACGGCGCCGAGGTACTCGTCACCAAGGCCGGTGCGGGAACGCTGTCGATCGGGGCCACGCCACTGAGCCTCAAGGAGGCCAAGCCGCTGCCCGCGAGCGACTAGTACCGCCGGAGCCGGACCGGTTCAGAGTGCGGATCTCACGCGTTGCACGATCTGCGACGTCGAGATCCCGTACCGGTCGTAGAGCGTGGGCAGCGCTCCGGCGACGAGGAACTCGTCGGGCAGCGCGATCGGGGTCACCTGACGGGTCACCCCGTTGCGGACCAGCGCCGACGCGACGGATTCGAACAATCCGCCGATCACCGTGTGGTTCTCCAGCGTGAACACCAGCCGGTCCTTGGCGATCTCGGCGAGGATCGTTGCCTCGTCGAGCGGTTTGATCGTCGGTGCGTGCACGACCGCGACGCCGATGTTGTCGGCCTCCAGCTGCGCGGCGGCCTGCAGCGCGCGTTCGGTCATCAGGCCCGACGAGATGAACAGCACCTCGTTGCCGTCGCGGACCTTGGCGGCCTTGTCGAGTTCGAACGTGTAGTCGTATTCGTCCAGCACGGTCGGCACGGCTCCGCGCAACAACCGCAGATAGGTGGGTCCCGGGCTGGCCGCCAGCTGCGGCACCGCTTGTTCGATGTCGACCGAATCGCACGGGTCGACGATCGTCAGGTTGGGCATGCCGCGCAAGATCGCGATGTCCTCGGTGGCCTGATGGCTGGGGCCATAACCCGTCGTCAGGCCGGGCAGCGCGGCGACGATGTTGACGTTGAGCATGCGTTCGGCGATGTCGAGGCAGATGAAGTCGTATGCCCGCCGCGTGGCGAACACCGAGTACGTCGACGCGAACGGGATGAACCCTTCCTCGGCGAGCCCGGCGGCCGCGCCCATCAACACCTGCTCGGCCATGCCGACCTGATAGAACCGGTCCGGCATGGCGTCGCGGAAGATGTGCATGTCGGTGTATTTCGCCAGATCGGCGCTCAACCCGACGATGAGCGGATTGTCCTGGGCGGCGGCAAGCAACGCGTGCCCGAAGGGCGCGCGAACCACCTTGTCCCCCTCGGCAATCGAGGCGATCATCGCATCGGAGGTGAGCCGCTTCTTCGGTGTGGCGGTGGTCATGATCGGAACCCCTCGTCGAGCTGTTGGTGAGCAAGCGCCCATTCGTCGGGGGCGACCTGCATGAAGTGCAGTTTGTCGCGGCTCTGCAGCATCGCGACGCCCTTGCCGAGGATCGTGTCGCAGATCAGCGCCTTGGGCCTGCCGCGGCGTGCGCGCAGGTCTTCGAAAGCGTCGACGATCGCCGGGATGTCGTGGCCGTCGACGCGGCGCACATCCCACCCGTTGACCGTGAACTTGTCGTGGACCGGCTCGGTGCCCAGCATCGACTGAGCCGGACCGTCGGCCTGCTGATTGTTCATGTCGACGACGGCGATGAGGTTGTCGAGCCGGAAATGCGCAGCGGTCTGCACGGCCTCCCACGTGGAGCCCTCATCGAGTTCACCGTCGGACAGGATGTTGTAGACGAAGGCGGGATTGTCCTTGCGGCGCAACCCCAGTGCCTTGCCGACCGCGATACCGAGCCCGTGCCCGAGCGACCCGCCCGAGATCTCCATGCCGGGTGTGTACCCGGCCATCCCGGACATCGGCAGCCGGGAGTCGTCGGTGGCGTAGGTGTCGAGTTCGTCAACCGGGATGAACTTCGCCTCGGCCAGAGCCGCGTACAACGCGATCGCATAGTGGCCGATGGAGAGCAGGCACCGGTCGCGCCCCTCCCAGTCAGGTTCTGCCGGGCGCAGATTCAGCTGGTCGGTGTAGAGCACCGCCAACACGTCGGCGATGTCGAGGGCCTGACCGATGTAGCCCTGGCCCTGTACCTCGGCCTGGGTCAAGGCGTGGTGGCGGATCCGCAAGGCGGCTTCGCGGATACGACGCACCCGTTCGGGCGCGATGGCGGGGTGATCGGTGAGTATGGTCATGCGGTCACGCAACCTGTACTTGTGGGTCGGGGGTTTCCAGAGTTGTCTTCGCCGGCGCGGTCTCGCGGGTGCGCACGGCCAGCGCGGTGGAGATGATGCCCATGGCGACGAACAGCAGTGCCGGGCCGAGCCAGCCCATCGCGCCGTAGACGAGCGTGGCGACGAAGGGCACGAAGCCGACGATCACCGATGCGCCGTTGTAGCCCAGGGAGATTCCCGACGACCGGACGTTCGCCGGGAACTGCTCGGAGAACCAGCTCGACTCGACCGCGAAGATCGGATCGTGGCTGAGCAGCAGTGCCAGCGCCACCGCGACGACGATCATGATGAAAGCGCCGGTGTTGATCAGCACGAACATCGGGATGCCGAAGGCGATGGTGAAGACCGATCCGATGAGGAAGACCGGCTTTCGCCCGATCCGGTCGCTGAGGGCCCCGAACAGTGGCAGGCTGGCGACGCCGAGCGCGGAGCCGACCAGTGTACCGGTGAGGACATCGGTCTTCGACGAGATCGCGGCGAGGCCCACGTAGGACAACACGAAGCTGGTGGCGACGTAGTAGCCGCCGGTCTCGGCGAGCCGCAGGCCGACGATCCGCAGGATCATCCTCCAGTCGGAGCGGATCACCTCAAGCGCGGGCTGACGGTGAATCTCGTCGGCGTCTTTGATCTCGTTGAATGCCGGTGACTCGCTGACGCCGAGCCGCACGTAGATGCCGACGGCCACCATCACCGCCGACGCCAGGAACGGCGCGCGCCAGACCCAGTCGTCGTCGAACAATGCGCTCGACAACAGGAACGCACCGTTGGCCAGCACGAGCCCGAGCGGGATGCCGATCTGCGGGATGGCCCCGAAGAACCCGCGGCGATGCGCCGGGGCGTGTTCGACCGCCATCAGCACCGCACCACCCCACTCGGCGCCGAATCCCACGCCCTGCACCATCCGCAGCACGATGAGCAGAATCGGTGCCAGCACGCCGATCTGGTCGTAGGTGGGCAGCACGCCGATGAGCACGGTGCCGATGCCCATGACCACAAGCGACCAGAACAGCACGGCCTTGCGGCCGAACCGGTCACCGAAGTGGCCGCCCAGGTAGCCGCCGACGGGCCGCATGACGAATCCGACGGCGAGGGTCGCGAAGGACGCCAGCACACCGACGATCGGCTCGTCGGCATGGAAGAACACACTGCCGAAATAGGCGGCCGCGGCAGTGCCGTAGATGAAGAAGTCGTAGCTCTCGACCGCGGAGCCGATCATCGAGGCGATCGACACGCGGCGTGGATTGTCCACCGGCGCTGGGGAGTCGGCGGTGTCATTCGGTGGTGCGGTCATCGTATTCCTGGGTCGAAGGGACGGGGCGGACGGTTATTCGTAGGTCTCGATGACACGGCTGTCATCGCGGAGGCCGAGGCCGAGTTCGCCGGCCTTCTGATAGCGGGAACGGGCGACGTCGAGCAGCGGGACGGGGGCACCCACGCGGGCGGCGGCATCGGCGACCAGTCCGCTGTCCTTGACGAAGATGTTGATGGTGCTGGTGACCGGCGCGTCGGTGCCCAGCAGCATGCGCGGGCCCCGGTCGGAGAGCATCCACGAACCGGCCGCGCCATGCGCAACCAGATCGAGTACGGCGGCTTTGTCCAATCCGAGCGCATCGGCGAGATGCAGCGCCTCGGCCGCGGCCACGATGTGGACCGAGCACAGGTGTTGGTTGACCACCTTGATCGCTTGCCCACCACCAAGTTCGGAGCCGATGAACCGGACGGTGCCCAGCGCGTCGAGCACATCGCGTACCGCGTCGACGGCGTCCTGCTCACCTGCGGCGAAGATGACGAGCTCGCCGGTCCGGGCCCGGGCCACTCCGCCGGTCACCGGGGCGTCGATGACACGGGCCCCGGCCGATACCAACCGTGCGGCGGCAGCGGTGAGCGCCTCGGGACCGATCGTCGACATCACGATCCAGGTCTGGCCGCCGACCGCCTGCCCCGCCTCGGACACCAGGGTGTCCAACTGATCGGGCGTGGCCACCATGACCAGGACGATCGGCGCCTTCGGGGCGAGGCCGATATCGGCGACGGCGTCGATCCCGGCGTCGGCGGCCCGCTGCCGGGCCGGCTCGGACGGGTCGACCCCGACGACCTGGTTTCCGGCCTTCGCGAGCACTGCAGCCATGGGTAGGCCGATGGCCCCCAGGCCGACGAACGTCACGGAACTCAACGCTTCCTCCACATTGGTCGAACCAAATTGGTTGAACCAATACGGTATGGCGCGGGTCACTTCATGTCAACCCGGTTACCGAGCGCACGCGCCCACCACGCTGACGTGCGACATTGCCGGGACAGCCGATCACCCGCGGTCGGCCGCTCCGCTACAGTGGAGACGCCCGTCACATTGGTCGGCCAATCTTGGGGAGGTGGCGATGGACGCCCTGGAACGCGTGGTCGAGCAGATCATCAGCTCTGCAACCCGGACCCCCGATGGTTCTATCGCGCGGCTGCCCACCGAACGCCAGCTCGCCGAGACGCTCGGCATCAGCCGCGGAGCGCTGCGCGAGCAACTTTCCGCCCTGGAGTCACTCGGGCTGGTGACGCGCACGCAGGGCAGCGGAATTCACCTCGCACCGACCAGTCCGACGCCCGTGCGCCTGTATTTCGACCTGAGCGTGCGGCTCGGGCTCATCACCACCGATCAGCTGGAACGCGGCCGGGAGATGTTGGAGGAGACCGTCGTTCGTGCGGCTGCGATCAGGGCGACGCCCGCAGACCTGGCCGAACTCGAGGGCTACGTCGAGCAGATGGTCGACGGGACGTCGTCAGGTGACCATCAAAGAGCCGACGCCGCCGATTACAACTTCCATCGCTGCCTGTACCGGATCGTCGACAACCCGGTGCTGAACCTGATCGCCGACGGGTTGGTGGACGTATTGCGGGAACTGCTCACCCAGCGGCGGGTTCGCGCCATCAACTCCGAGGAGCCCGACGAGCACGGCCATTACCGGACCGACCTCATCCATCAGCAGATCGTCGGGGCGCTGCGGTTGCGTGACCCCGACCTCGCTGCGGCGACGATGGCGGCCCACTTCGACCAGTGGCGCCACATCACCGACGAACCCGACAACGAAGAAGCCACGCCGGGCGTGCGTTCCGTCGGCTAGCCGGGCGCTTGCGCCTCGACCACCGTGTCGGTCACCTCACCAACACCGGCATCGAATCCCAGCCCCGCACCGTCGATGTGGGCGAGAGTTCGGCATTGGCGAGATCGATGTCCCACTCCGGGAAGCGCTTGAGGATCTCCTCCAACGCGATCCGCCCCTCCAGCCGCGCCAGCGCCGAGCCCAGGCAGAAGTGGGTGCCGACGCTGAACGCCAGATGCTGCCGTGGTTGGCGGTGGATGTCGAACACCTCACCGTCGGGCGGGAACTGGCGACTGTCACGGACCGCCGCGCCGATGAGCATCATCATCACGCTGCCCGCAGGCACCGTCTGCCCGTAGTACTCGACGTCGCGTGTGACGTAACGGGCCACGTGCGGTGCGGGCGGCTCGAACCGCAGGATCTCCTCGATGGCCTGCGGGATCAGGGCCGGGTTCTCGACGAGTTCCCGGCGCTGATCGGGATGCTCAGCCAAAATCTTTGTCGCCCAACCGATGAGGCGCGTCGTGGTCTCGTTACCCGCACCCGCGACCACGTTGATGTAGATCAGCAGTTCCTCGCGGGTGAGCTTGCGGGTGACCCCGTGCTCATCGGTGAACTCGACGTTGAGCAACTCGGTCATGATGTCATCGGACGGATTGTCCTTACGCCAGTCGATGTAGGCCTCGAAGATCGACCCGTCGACCAGGCCCTCCTCGGCCGCCCTCATGGGTTTGCCCGCCTCGGTCCGCATCTGTGCATTGCCGTAATCGCGGATCTTCTCCTGGTCCTCCTCCGGGATGCCCAGCAGCGCGCTGATCACCCGCATCGGCATGATCGCGCCGAAATCCTTGATCATGTCGAACTTTCCGGCGCCGCCGACGGCGTCGAGGCTCTGCGCGCAGAACTGGCGGATCTTGGGCTCGAGCGCGTTGATCTTGCGTGGTGTGAACATGCGTGACAACAGCTTGCGGTGCGCGGTGTGGATCGGTGGATCCTCGAAGATCAGTGCGCCCGATGGGATCTCGATGTTCGCCTTGATCAGCTCCACGATGGCGCCGCGGGCCGAGCTGAAGGTCTCGTGGTCGATGAGCGCCTTGTTGACGTCGTCGAAGCGACTGAGGGCGTAGAAGTCGAACTGTTGGTTGTAATACAGCGGCGCTTCTTCACGCAGCCGGGCGAACGTCGGGTACGGATCGGCGTTGATCTCGACGTCGTACGGGTCGAAGTACACGTTCTGGGTAGCGCTGACTGTCACGGAAACCCACCTCTCTGTGTCCGGAAACGGAGTTTACACAGCGATGGTTATGCGCGTAAGTGAAGCCGCGATTCTGATCAGGTCGAATCGCGCACAACGAGGGTTGCGACGTCGCTGCCGCTCGGCTCCGGTTCGGTCGGATAGCCGAGTTCGGACATCATCGCCGCGACCGCGACCTCGACGATCGCCTTGGCGTCGAACGACACCGAGGTGAGCGGCGGTGCGCTCACCGCACCGAGTTCGATCGCGTTGACCCCCATCACCGCCATGTCCTGCGGACAGCGCAGACCCGCGGTGCGCAGACCGTGCAGCACCACGAACGCGGTCTCGTCGCTCTGCGCGCAGATCGCCGTCACCCCCGCGGCGCTCCATCCCGACACGACGTCGGCCGCATCGGAACCGTCGGGCGCGAAACTCGCGACCGCGATCTCGGGCAGTCCGCGCTTCTGCGCGGCCGCACACAGACCCGCGAGCCAGTAGTCGCCGAGCGGACGCAGTTCCTCGGCGGCGGTGTAGGCGAACGCCAGCCGAGTGTGCCCGCGTGAGGTCAGATGCTCGACCCGTATCTCGCCGATGCTGCGGTCGAGGGCCCCGATCGCGTGCAACTGCGAACTGCCGAGGTGGATCTGGGGTATGCCGGCCGCCGTCGCGGCCGCGAGCGCATTGCCGGTCAGCGGGAACGTGCTGGTGATCGCCATCGGGTTGAGATCGGCGATCGCGTCGACCACGTTGCGGTCGTCGTCGGTCTCGAACTGCAGCGACAGCACGATGCCGTGCCGGGCGAGCGCGGTGGTGAGCCGGCTGCCGACCTCGACGGGAAGGTTGCCCAGCGGCAGCCGACCGACGATGTAGAGCACCACGCCGCTGCCACCGGACGCGAGGTTCCTGGCCGCGAGGTTGGGCCGGTACCCCAGTTCCGCGGCGGCCCGGCGCACGGCCTCCTGCGTCTGCTCCGAGATCCGCTGGCCCGAAACGTTGTTCAGGACGTAACTGACCGTGGCGGTGGAGACGTTGGCGAGCCTCGCGACGTCTGCTTTGGTGGGGCGAACGGTCGGGCGGCTCGGTCTGCCTTGGCTCACGATGTCATCGTGGCACGGTGCTGCCGGTCTGCGTGCCCGCCCGGCAGCGGGCGTCGCGCGCCCTCGGTGAGGGTGAGCACCGCACCGACCGAGACGACGGCCGCCACGACGAGATACAGCGCGGGCGCGTGGCTGTTGCCGGTGGCGGCGGTGAGCCAGGTGACGATGTACGGCGTCGTCCCGCCGAACACCGCGACCGAGATGTTGTAGCCGATCGAGAACCCGCTGTAGCGCACGCGTGTTGCGAACAGTTCGACACCGGCGCTGACCGCGGTTGCGACGTACGTCGATTCGATGGCCGCGAGCAGGCAGTGCCCGATCACCGCGGCGACCACCGAACCCGACGTCATGAGCAGGAACAGCGGATAGGCCAGCACGATGAAGCCGATCGAACCGGCCAGCAGCAGCGGTTTGCGTCCCACCCGGTCCGAGAGCGCGGCCAGCGGCAGGATCAGCACGAGGGCGGTGAGACTGGCCAGGGTGATCGAGACGAAGGACTGCGTCTTGCTGAATTCCAGAGTCTTGATGAGGTACGTCGGGATGAACGTGAAGACGACGTAGTAGCCGACATTGAACACGATGAACATGCCGATCACCTGCAGGATCGGCCTGCCTGCGGTCCTGACTGCCTCGCGCAGTGGGAATTTGGCGACGCGGTCGGCGGCGTCGAGTTTCTCGAACTCGGGGGTGTCGTCGAGGCGCAGCCGGATGTAGAGGCCGACGAGTCCCAGCGGCGCCGCGATGAGGAACGGGATCCGCCATCCGTAGCTGTCCATGGCCGCCTGCGGCAGCAGCGCGGCCAGCACCGTCACGGTGATCGAGCCGAGCAGGAACCCGACCACCCCGGACCAGGCGATGAACGTGACGGTGAGGCCGCGGCGACGTTGCGTCGCGTACTCGGCGAGATAGACTGCACCACCGCCGTATTCACCACCTGCGGAGAATCCCTGCAGGCATCGCAGGAGCAACAGCAGCAGCGGCGCGGCGACCCCGATCGTGCCGTACGTGGGTAGCACGCCGATGCCGAGCGTGGCGGCCGACATCAGCAGGATCACGATCGCGAGCACGCGCTGACGACCCAGGCGGTCCCCGAGTGGGCCGAAGACGAAACCGCCGAGCGGACGCATGAAGAACGCCGCGGCGAAGATCGCGAAAGTGTTGAGCAGCGCGGCGGTTTCGTCACCCGCCGGGAAGAAGTTGGCGGCGATGGAGGTCGCCAGGAATCCGTAGATGGCGAAGTCGAACCACTCCACGGCATTGCCGATGGATGCGCCCACGACGGCCTTGCGCACCGCGGTGTCGCGGTCGGTGGCTGCCATATGAAAACCCGCCTCTCCTGATGCGAGAAGGGAGTTTACCTCGCCCGGTTGTCCGGGTGAGCGATTCCGGCCGCCAAAACAGATCGGCCGGATGCCCGTGCGGGCATCCGGCCGAAACCGTTGTGCTCGAACTAGACCGCGGCGAGGGTGTCCGCGGTCAGCAGCGCCTGGGCGACACCCGAGACGATCGACGCGAGCCGGATCGCCTCGAAGATCGTCGTGCGCGAGACATCGGCGTCGCGCAGCGTCTTCTCGTGCGCGGCCAGGCAGTGACCGCAGCCGTTGATCGCCGACACCGCCAGCGACCACAGCTCGAAGTCCTCCTTGGCCACACCGGGGTTGCCGATGATGTTCATCCGCAGACCGGCGCGCAGGTCGTCGTACTTGCCGTCGAGCTGGCCCTTGGTGCGGTAGAAGACGTTGTTCATCCCCATGATGGCGGCCGCGCCGAGTGCGGCGTTGTAGGCCTCTGCGCTGAGGATGTCGAGCGCGTCCTCGGAGATCTCACGCAACAGCCGAGCGTTCTTGGTGGCCGCGGCGGTGGCGACGAGGGCGCCCCACAGCTGCTGCTCGCCCAGCTCGGTGGTGTTGGTGATGCTGCCGAGGTTGAGCTTGAGGTCCTTGGCGTACTCCGGCAGGGCCGACTTGATGTTGTCGATGCTCATGGATCACACCGCCCCTGCGAGCAGTTCGCCTGCGTTGATCGTCGGATCGCCCTTCTTCCAGTTGCATGCGCACAGCTCGTCGGACTGCAGCGCGTCGAGCACCCGCAGCACCTCGTCGACATTGCGGCCCACCGAGCCTGCGGTCACCGACACGAACTGGACCTCGTTGTTGGGGTCGACGATGAAGGTCGCGCGGTCGGCGACACCGTCGGCGTTCAGCACGCCGCACGCGGCGGTCAGCTCACGCTTGAGGTCCGAGACCATCGGGAAAGGCAGGGTCTTCAGATCCTCGTGCTGCGCACGCCACTGGAAGTGGACGAACTCGTTGTCGACCGACACACCGAGCACCTTGGCGTCGCGGTCCTCGAAGTCCTCGTTCAGCTTGCCGAAGGCCGCGATCTCCGTGGGGCACACGAAGGTGAAGTCCTTCGGCCAGAAGAAGACGATGCGCCACTTGCCATCGTGGTCCTTGTTGGTGACGCGGGTGAAGTAGTCGTCGGGCTGCTTGGCGTCAACCTTGGACAGATCGCCACCAACCACAGCGGTCAGGTCGTACTCCGGAAACTGGTCACCGATCGTCAAAAGAGCCATTCACAGCATCCCATCTACGCGTTCTTGCTTTCTGGAATAATTCCAGATTTACCCATCGATTCTGGTCCCGGCCTGTTGCGAATGCAACTTTGCTGCGCCGTGATTCTGCGCACCGCGCCGCACCCGGTGCGATGGGCGTCACGCGCCCGCCGCCGGAGCACCCGGAGTGCCCACCGCGACTTGCCGGATCGGGACGTCTTGAGCACACCCCTTCGGAACAGGTAATACTGGCATGAATGCGGACGTCGGAAGGCGGATGGTGGCGAGGGTTTGCTGGGGAGCCTTCCTTGCGGTATGCGCGATCGTGCTCGCCGGATGCTCCAGCGACCCGGCGATCGCCGGGCGGGCGACGTCGATGCTCTTCGTCCCCGACCGGGTCGGCGGACTGCGGGTCACCGAGGGGCCCAGCGGAACCCGACCGGACGCCCCCGCCCCGAGACGGCAGGCCGAGAACACCGACGGCGGCCAGATCGACACCCTCGCGCTGCTCGCGGTCGACGACATCGAGGACTTCTGGTCGCAGAACTACTCGGGCGGATCACTACGCGGCTCGTTCACCCCGATCCGGCGCCTGGTGTCGTTCAACTCCGACCAGTCCCCCGGCATCGAGATCTGCGGCGAGAACACCGAAGGCCTGACCAACGCGTTCTACTGCTTCAACCAGGACGTGATGGCGTGGGACCGCGGCGTGGCGATCCCCGTCGCCGCACAGTACTTCGGCCAGATGGGCGTGGTCGGTGTGATGGCCCACGAGTACGGCCACGCCGTGCAGCACCAGGCCGGGCTCATCGACACCCGGTCCACGCCCGTGCTGGTCGCCGAACAACAGGCCGACTGCTTCGCCGGCGTGTACCTGCGCTGGGTCGCCGCGGGCAACTCGCCGCGGTTCACCCTCAGCACGGGCGACGGCCTCAACCACGTCCTCGCGGGCATCATCTACATCCGCGATCCACTCATGACGCAGATCGACGCCGCGCTCACCGGCAACGAACACGGGTCGGCACTCGACCGCGTCAGCGCCTTCCAGATCGGCTTCAGCGGCAACGTCGACCAGTGCGCGGCGATCGACATGGACGACATCAAGAAGCGCAGGGGCGACCTGCCCAAGTTCCTCGACGGCCCGGCCGGCGACCCGTCGACGGGCGCGTCGACGGGCCCGTCGACGGGCAATGACGAGATCACCGACGGACTCGTCGACAACGTCATGCAAGCGCTCACCCAGGTCTACGCACCGGCCAACCCGCCGAACCTCGTGATCGGCGACGCGCCCGCATGCCCCGACGCCCGGCCCACACCACCGGCGTCCTACTGCCCGGCCACCAACACGATCGTGGTCGACATGCCCGGACTGCAGGCCCTCGGCGAGACGAAGACCGAGAACGAGGAACAGGAACTGCTACAGGGCGACAACTCGGCGATATCGGTGCTGACGTCGCGCTACGGGCTCGCCGTCGCACACCAGAAGGGCCACGCGATCGACAATCCGGTCGCCGCCATGCGCACGGCGTGCCTCACGGGTGTCGCGCAGGCCGCGATGGCCGAACCCGGTCTGCCGGTGCGACTGTCGGCGGGCGACACCGACGAGGCCATCAGCGGACTGCTGACCAACGGGCTGGCGGCCAGTGACGTCAACGGCGCACTGCTGCCGGCGGGGTTCACCCGCATCCTGGGCTACCGGTCCGGGCTGCAGGGCGACGATGCGCAGTGCTACCAACGTTTTCCGTGACCGGCCAGGAGAAATCATGAGCGGACCCGAGCAGCCCTGGTGGGTGAAGCCCGGTGGGGCGCCTCCACCACCCCGCGCACCCCGGCCTGTCCCGCCCCGTCCCGTCCAACCCGCGCCCCGTCCCAATCCGTACGGCCCGGCGCCGCAGCACCGGGCCCGGACCCGACCGCAGGCACCGGCGTCACGCAAGCGCAAGGCACCGCCCCGCTGGCAGGTCGTCGCGATGGCCACCGCGGCCGTCGTCGTCATCACCGCGGTGGCGGTGGGACTGTGGATGCGCGGCGAATCGGGCGGACCACGACTCGACGTGCGGCAGGCCGAGGCGGGGGTGGCCCAGATCCTGTCGGACCCGGTCTACGGCTACGGCGCGAACGATGTGGCGGCGGTGGCGTGCAACAACGGCAAGAACCCCCACATCGAGGTCGGCGCGACGTTCATGTGCGCGGTCGACATCAACGGCACGGTGCGTCAGGTGGTGGTGGAATTCACCGACGACGACGGCACCTACGCCGTCGACGGACCACGCTGAGTGACCTGCGTCATATCGGCGCCCCCGTAGTGATCACTGTCATGATCATCCGACGAGGATCATATTTAGGCCCACTATTATTGTGAATCCAATGGGTCGGGTTCTGTCGGGCAGCACTGTTGCCCACTCCTCCATCGAGGACTACGTCCGCTCCGACGGCACGATCGTCGTGCCCGACGGCGTCACCCTCACATCCTTTCTGGACCGCAACCGGGCGATCTACGGTGACCGACCGTCGTACCGGTTCATCGACTACTCCCACGATCCCGACGGGCAGGCCGTCGAGCTCAGCTGGAACGCCCTGTGGGCGCAGGTATGTGCGGTCGGCGCGCGCCTGCAGCAGGTCACCCGGCCCCGCGACCGCGTCGCGATCCTCACCCCGCAGGGCGTCGACTACGTCGCGGCGTTCTTCGCGGCGATCCACGCGGGCAACGTCGCGGTGCCGCTGTTCGCACCGAGCCTCGCGGGCCACACCGAGCGCCTCGCGGCCGTGCTGGCCGACGCCAAACCCACCGTGGTGCTCACCACCACCGCCGCGTCGGAGTCGGTGCGCAACTTCCTGCGCACGCTGCCCGCGGCCGAGCGGCCGCGGATGATCGCCGTCGACGCGGTGCCCACGACGCTCGCCGACATGTTCACCGCGCCGGAGAGCGACACCGACGACGTCGCCTATCTGCAGTACACGTCGGGTTCGACGCGCACACCGGCAGGCGTCGAGATCACGCACCGCAACGTGTGCACCAACGTGCTGCAGATGATCCTGGCCGGCGACCTGGAGATGGGGATCCGCAGCGTCAGCTGGTTGCCGCTGTACCACGACATGGGCCTGATCATGATCATGTTCCCGGCGTTGTGCGGCAACCACATCACGCTGATGGACCCCATGGCGTTCGTCAGGCGGCCCTACCGATGGATCAAGCAGCTGGGCATCGAGGCCGCCTACGGGCGAACCCTCGCGGCCGCACCGAATTTCGCCTACGAGCTGGCCGCCGAGCGCGGGCTTCCGCCCAAGGGCGACGCGCTCGATCTGAGCAACGTCGTCACGCTGCTCAACGGGTCCGAGCCGGTGACCATGGCGGCCGTGGAGAAGTTCACCGCCGCGTTCGCGCCGTACGGGCTGCCCGCCACCGCGGTCAAACCCTCCTACGGCATGGCCGAGGCCACCCTGTCGGTCGCGAGCATCGCCCCGTCCGCCGCGGCGAGCGTCATCCACTTCGACCGTGAGCACCTGAGCGCGGGCCGCGCCGTGAGCGTCGCGCACGACACCGACGGCGCGGTGCCCCACGTGTCCTGCGGTCAGCCCATCCCGAACCAGTGGGCCGTGATCGCCGACATCGACGGCAACGAGGCACCCGACGGTGCGATCGGCGAGATCTGGTTGCACGGCAACAACATCGGCCGGGGCTATTTCGGGCGGGCCGAGGAGACCGAGCGGGTGTTCGGCAACAAGCTGCAGACCCGGCTCGACGCGGGCAGCCACGCCGACGGCGCGCCCGAGAACAGTTGCTGGCTCGCCACAGGCGATCTCGGTGTCTACGTCGACGGCGAGCTCTACCTGACCGGCCGCATCAAGGACCTCATCGTCATCGACGGCCGCAACCACTACCCCACCGACATCGAGACCACGGTCAGCCTGTCGTCGCCTGCCGTGCGGTCCGGGTACGTCGCGGCGTTCTCGATACCGGGCGAGCGGGGTGAGGAGTTGGCGATCGTCGCCGAACGCGCCGCGGGAGCGGGTCGCGCCGAACCCGGCCCGATCGTCGATGCCGTGCGCGCCGCGGTGTCCCGCCAGCATCAGGTGCGGGTGGCCGATGTGCGAATGGTCGCCGCGGGTGTCATCCCCCGCACGACGAGCGGCAAGCTCGCGCGCAGCGCATGCCGGGCGGAGTATCTGGCCGGCGAGTACGACCCCGCGCCGAAATCGACGTAAACGTCGCTTCGGCACAGGCGAGGCGGCGTTTTCGTCGCTCTCGAGCGGGCCTTGGCCTTCAGCCCGCGGCCCACTCCTTCGCCGCGGCGAGATCGTCGAGGCCGAACACCGAGAGTTCGCCCGGGATCATCCAGGCGAACGCATGCAGCGCGTGGGCGACCCACTCCTTGTCCGACACGACCGCGATCCGCTTGAACGCCGAGTGGTGACGCGCGAGCATGCCGAGGCCGAGCTTGAGGTCTTCGGCGAGGCCGCCCGGCCCGAAACCCTCGTAGCCCGGCGCGATCACCTCGACGATCCTGATCTCGCCGGTCTTGAACAGGTCATCCATGACCGGTTTGAACTCGCGCAGCTCATCCCCACGCACTCGTCCCGACACTTCGATGCCGATGACGCCATCGGGCATGTCCGGCAGCACCTCGATCATGAGCGCACCTCTCTGGTGAAAACGTTGCGACGAGTTCAATCTCGCACATCCACGTAGAGTGTCGCCCCGTTCCCGACGACACCGCCAGGCACATGAGCACGCTATTGGTGCGCGAGGGGGGACTCGAACCCCCACGTCCGAAGACACAGGTACCTAAAACCTGGGCGTCTGCCAGTTCCGCCACTCGCGCGTCAGCGCACTAACTGTAGCGCGGTACCGTGGAGCAATGTCCACTACGCGGCGTAGGAGACCGGCGCTCATCCTGCTGGTGTTCGTCGCCGCTGCCGGGTGCCTGGCGTTGGCGTGGTGGCAGTGGACGCGATTCGAGTCCAACTCCGGCACCTTCCAGAACCTGGGCTACGCGTTGCAGTGGCCGATGTTCGCCGGATTCTGCTTCTACGCGTACTACAAGTTCGTCCGCTACGAGGACGCCCCGCCGCAGCGCCCCAGGGCCGCGGTGACCGAGATCCCCGAGGGGCTGCTGCCCGAACGTCCCACGCCCGCCGTGCCGGACCGTGCCGACGACGACGAGGATCCGGCACTCTCGCAGTACAACGCTTACCTCGCCGAGCTGGCCAAATCTGAGGGCCGGCAGGAAAACAGAGAACAGGACCGATAGATGACCGAAGAAGCCGAGGTCGAACCCCTGGTTTCGACCCCCAAGGAGACCATCCGCAAGGCGCTGGTGGGATATCGCGTGTTCGCCTGGGCGACCGGCCTGTGGTTGATCGCGCTGTGCTACGAGATGGTGCTCAAGTACATCGTGCAGGTCGACAACCCGCCGAGCTGGATCGGCATCGTGCACGGCTGGGTGTACTTCATCTACCTCATGTTCACGGCCAACCTTGCGGTCAAGATCCGCTGGCCCATCGGCAAGACCATCGGTGTCCTGCTCTCGGGCACGATCCCGTTCCTCGGCATCATCGTCGAGCACTTCAACACGCGCGACATCAAGAAGCGCTTCGGGCTCTGAGGCCGCTCAGTCCGAGGCCAACGCCTTCAACGCGGGCAGCAGCAGAGCCAGCGCGCGGCCACGGTGAGACGCCGCGTCCTTCTCGGCCGCGGTGAGCTCGGCGGCCGTGCGCGTCGACCCTTCCGGCAGGAACACCGGGTCGTAGCCGAACCCGCCGTCGCCGCGGGGCTCGCGGGTGACCGTACCCGGCCACTGGCCGCGCACCACGGTCGACCCGGACGCGGACACCAACGCGCACGCCGAGACGAACGCCGCGCCACGCCGCTCGTCGGGCACATCGGCCATCTGCGCGAGCAGCAGATCGGTATTGGCGGCGTCGTTGCCGTGCACGCCGGACCAGCGCGCCGACAACACTCCCGGCATGCCGTTGAGGGCTTCGACCGTGATGCCGGAATCGTCGGCCACGCATGCGATCCCGGTCGCCTCGAAGCCGTCACGGGCCTTGGCCAACGCGTTCTCCTCGAACGTGGTCCCGGTCTCCGGCGACTCGTCGTACGGCGCGACGTCGTCGAGGGACAGCAGCATCAGACCGGTCACGCCTGCCGCGTCGAGCACGCGCCGGAGTTCGGCCAGCTTCTTGGGGTTGCGGCTGGCCACGAGCAGCTCGGTCACCGAAAGTCAGCTTCCGAAGGCCTTTTTCGGGGCAGGCCCCTCGGGCAGCACGCCCGGGTAGGGCGCCTCGAGCGCCTCGCGCTGCACCACGAACAACTGCTCGCACGCGCCCAGCGCCGCGTCGAGCAGTTTGTCGAGCGTCGACCGCGGGAACGTGGCCCCTTCACCCGTGCCCTGGATCTCGACGAGGGTTCCGGTGTCGGTGGCGACGACGTTCATGTCCACCTCGGCACGTGAATCCTCGGTGTAGGGCAGGTCGACCCGCACGCGCCCGTCCACGACACCGACCGACACCGCGGCGATCGCGCATGACAGCGGCCGCGGATCGGACAGCCTGCCCGCAGCTGCGAGCCAGGTCACCGCATCCGACAGAGCGACGTACGCGCCGGTGATGGCCGCGGTGCGGGTGCCGCCGTCGGCCTGCAGCACGTCGCAGTCGATCGCGATGGTGTTCTCCCCCAGCGCCGCGAGGTCGATGCACGCGCGCAGCGACCGGCCGATCAGCCGGCTGATCTCCTGCGTGCGGCCTCCGAGTCGGCCCTTGACCGACTCACGGTCCGAACGGTCGTGGGTGGCCGCCGGCAGCATCGCGTACTCCGCGGTGAGCCAGCCCTGACCGGAGCCCTTGCGCCAGCGCGGCACCCCTTCGGTGACCGACGCCGTGCACATGACCCGGGTCTGGCCGAACTCCACCAGCACCGAACCCGCCGGATGCGAGGTGAAACCGCGGGTGATCACCACTGGACGCAGCTCGTCGTCAAGCCGCCCGTCTTCTCGTCTGGACACGTGCCAACCCTAACCGGTGGCACCGACGCGCAGATCAGCCGCGGGTGATGTCGAACGCCTCGCCGCACACCACGGCGTGCACCGGGCCGTCGAACTCGGCCTTCGCCTCGCTGATCACATCCTCACGCGAGGTCCACGGCGGAATGTGGGTCAGCAGCAACTCCCCCACACCGGCCTCGGCGGCGGCGCGGCCCGCCTCGGTGCCCGACAGGTGCAGCCGCGGCGGGCGCGACGGATCATGCGTCCAGGACGCCTCACACAGGAAGATGTCGGCCCCGCGGGCCAGCTCGACGAGCGCATCGCAGTAGCCGGTGTCACCGCTGTAGACGAGGGTCGCGCCAGTGGGATCGGTGAACCGCATGCCGTAGGACTCGGTCGGATGGCACACGAGCCGCGGCGTGACGCTGAGCGTGCCGAGCGTGACGGACTGGCCGTCCACCCAGTTACGCACCTCGAAGATGTCGGAGAAATCGTCGACCTCGCCGCCCTCGGGCGAGGACGCCATGCCCAGCCGCGTCCACGTCTGGGCCGGCCCGTACAGCACACCGCGGGTGGTGGCGGGCATCGGATGATAGCGACGCCACACGAAAAGCCCTGGAAGATCAAGGCAATGGTCGGCGTGCAGATGCGACAGCAGGACGTTGACCGTGTTGGGGTCGGCATAGCGCTGCAACGCACCGAGCACTCCGCCGCCGAAGTCGATGACCATCGGGACCGTGTCCGGTGCGGTGACGAGGTAACCAGAGGCTGGCGAATCCGGGCCGACAACGCTGCCGGAGCAACCCAGGATGGTCAAACGCACAGTGCTAGCTTGCCATGCCCGCTACCCCTGGTGCCAAGACATGCCCGGTTTGGCGACACAGATCATCTTCCGACGCCCGCGTGACGGCGCACCGGGTGCACGCCGTCCAGGGTCGGCCCGAGGAACCGGGCGGCCAACCCCGTGAAGGCCTCCGGATCGCCGGTGGCCTCGAAGCGCCGCACCGCCGTCGCCGACGGGTCGTCGGGATGCGGACGCAGCAAATCCAGCTCGGTCAGCACCCGCAGCAGATCCTTGGCGGTCTCCTCGGCCGAGGACACGAGCGTGACGTTGTCGCCCATCGCGAGCTGGATCAGACCCGACAGCATCGGATAGTGCGTACAGCCCAACACCAGGGTGTCCACCTCGGCGCGCTGCAACGGCTCCAGGTATCCCTCGGCGAGGCCGAGCACCTGACGGCCGCTGGTGACGCCGCGCTCGACGAAGTCGACGAACCGCGGGCACGCCACCGTGAACACCTCGGTGTCGCGGGCCGCGGCGAACGCGTCCTGGTAGGCGCCCGAGGCGATGGTCGCCTCGGTGCCGATCACGCCGATCCGCCCGTTGCGTGTGGCGGCGACCGCGCGGCGCACCGCGGGCAGGATCACCTCGACGACGGGCACCGGCGAGTAGCGTTCCCGCGCGTCGCGCAGACATGCCGACGACGCGGTGTTGCACGCGATCACCAGGGCCTTGACGCCGCGGGACACCAGGTCGTCGCCGATCGCCAGGGAGTGCGCGCGGATCTGCGGGATGGTCAGCGGTCCGTACGGCCCGTTGCCGGTGTCGCCGACATAGACGATGTCCTCGTCGGGCAGTTGGTCGATGATGGCGCGCGCCACCGTGAGGCCGCCGACGCCGGAATCGAAGATCCCGATCGGCGCGAGTCGTTCGCTCATGAGGTCAGGTATGGCTGGCTCCGTTTACGTGAATCCCGTGCCTTGCGTTCGGGTCCGGCGAGCACGTAGGCGGCGATGACGCCCGCGACCGCGCCGCACAGGTGGCCCTGCCAGGACACCCCGCCGCACCTGTCGAGCACCGGCACGGCGCCCCACAGGATGCCGCCGTACAGCAGCAGCACCAGGATGCCGACGACGATCTGCCAGATGTGCCGGGTGAACCAGCCGAACACCAGCAGGAAGGTGAGCCACCCGAAGATCAGTCCCGACGCGCCGATGTGGTTGGTGGGCAACCGGCAACCTCCGACGTCGCCGATCAACCAGGTGCCGATGCCGCCGAGAATCCAGATGATCGCGGTGGCCCACACGAACCGCGCCATGCCGGCGAGAGTCACCAGGAACCCGAGCACGAGCGCGGGCACGGTGTTGGCCATCAGGTGTTCCCAGTTGGCGTGCAGCAGCGGCGCGAACAGGATTCCCCACAGGCCGTCGGTCTCCAGCGGGCGGATGCCGTTGAGGTCGAGGCGACCACCGGACAACTGGTCGGCGAGTTCGACGACGTAGAGCAGGGCGACGAAGGTCAGGATCGTGATGCCGCCGGTCTTCCACGCCGGCGACTTCTTCTTCGGTGCGGGACCGACGGGCCGGGTCATGCCCGTGGCGAGCCCGTGTGCAGGGCCAGGTGCCCGATCATGCCCATAGCTGCCCTTCCAGCGCGTCCTCCGCGTCATCCAGGCTACCGGCGTACGCACCGGTCGACAGGTACTTCCATCCGGCGTCGGCGACGACGAACGCGATGTCGGCGCGCTCACCGGCCTTGACGGCCTTGGCCGCCATGCCGAGCGCGGCGTGCAGCACCGCACCGGTCGAGATGCCCGCGAAAATGCCCTCGCGCGTGACGAGTTCCCGGGTGCGGCGCACCGCGTCGAACGAGCCCACCGAGAACCGGGTGGTGAGCACATCGGGGTCGTACAACTCGGGGATGAAGCCCTCGTCGATGTTGCGCAGCGCGTACACGCCTTCGCCGTAGCGCGGTTCGGCCGCGACGATCTGCACACCGGGGACGTGCTCACGCAGGAACCGGCCGGTGCCCATCAGGGTGCCGGTGGTGCCGAGGCCCGCGACGAAGTGCGTGATCTCGGGCAGGTCGGCCAGCAGCTCGGGACCGGTGCCGCGGTAGTGCGCATCGCTGTTGGCCTGGTTGCCGTACTGGTACAGCATGATCCACGACGGGTTTTGCGCGGCAAGCTCTTTCGCGGTCGCGACGGCGGTGTTGGAGCCACCCTCGGCCGGGCTGAAGATGATCCGCGCGCCGTAGAGTTCGAGGATCTGCCGCCGCTCGATCGACGTGTTCTCCGGCATCACGCAGATCATGTTGTAGCCCTTGAGCAGGGCCGCCATGGCCAGCGAGATGCCGGTGTTGCCGCTGGTGGGTTCCAGGATCGTGGCGCCGGGCTGCAGCAGCCCGTCGCGCTCGGCCTGTTCGATCATCCGCAACGCGGGACGGTCCTTGATGGAACCGGTCGGGTTGCGGTCCTCGAGCTTGGCCCACAACCGCACATGGGGTTGTCCGTCCTCGTCGTCCCACCGGGGCGACAGGTTCTGCAGGCCCACCAGCGGGGTGTTGCCAAGGGCCTGCAGCAGGGAGTCGTAGCGCGTCACCCGCCCACTCACCCTCCTGCGACGGCGGGCAGGATCGTCACCGAGTCGCCGTCGGAGATCGCGGTGTCCAGACCGCCGGAGAACCGCACGTCCTCGTCGTTGACGTAGATGTTCACGAAGCGGTGCAGCTTGCCCGGGTTGGCCGAGTCGATGATCCGCTCGGAGATGCCCGAGTAGCTGTTCTCGAGGTCGGTGATGACCTCCTTGAGGGTAGTTCCGGAAGCGGAGACCCGCTTCTGCCCGCCGGTGTGGGGACGCAGGATCGTGGGGATGGACACTGAAACAGGCACGGTGACGGTCTCCTTGTGGCTAGCTGTACTGCTCAACGATATCGACGGGTTCCTCGGTCACGACGCCGTCGACGATGCGGTAGCTGCGGAACTCGTGCTCGTCGGGGTCGCGGGTGGAGATCAGGACGTAGTGCGCGTCGGGCTCGGCGGCGATCGACACGTCGGTGCGGCTCGGGTAGGCCTCGGTGCCGGTATGCGAGTGGTAGATGACGACGGGCACCTCGTCGTTGTCGTCCATCTCGCGCCACACCCGCAGTTGCTCCATGGAGTCGAACCGGTAGAACGTCGGCGAACGTTCGGCGTTGGTCATCGCGATGAACCGCTCGGGCCGGTCGGATCCCTCCGGCCCGGCGATCACCCCGCAGGCCTCGTCGGGATGGTCGGCCCGCGCGTGCGCCACCATGGCGTCGACCAGGTCACGACGTATCACCAACACCTGCGTACTCACCCTTCTCCTGCGGTCAGCCGACCGTCACTCGAACGCTCCCGGCAACATGTCACGGTAGGTCGGTATTCCGGCCACCGATTCGGCGGCCAGAACCCCGACCAGCACCGCGCGGGCCAGGCAGTCCGCGGCGGCGGCGCCGACCTGCGTCACCAACCTCGTCTCCGGCGACATCGCCGACGGGGTCCTCGGGTCCGGCGGGATCGCCACCTGACCGGTGGCCAGCGCGAACACCGTATCGCCATCCAGCGGCGTGTGACACGGCCGGATGGTGCGCGCGAGCCCGTCGTGCGCGGCGACCGCGACGCGTCTGCACGCCGACGGGCTGAGGTCGGCGTCGGTGGCGACGACCGCGATCGTGGTGTTGAGCGGGCTGAGTTCCGAGCGCAGATCGGCATAGCCGGTCAGCTGATCGGCGGGCGGCGGGATCAGCCCGAACTCCTCGACGTACTCGGCCATCCACGGCAGCCCGGTGGCCGGGTCCACGGCGTCGCCCGCGGCGTTGACGACCACCAGCGCGCCCACGGTCACGCCGTTGCCCAGCGTGACCGACGCGGTTCCGACACCGCCTTTGAGCACCCCGACCCGGGCGCCGACACCGGCGCCGACGGTACCGGTCGCGAATTCGACGCCCGCCGATGCCGCGGCCGCATAGCCGAACTCGGCGGTCGGCCGGGCACCCCAGCCGCCGACGGGGAGGTCGAAGATCACCGCGGCGGGCACGATCGGGACCACGCCGCCCTCCATCTTGACCCCGCGCCCCCGCTCCTCCAGCCAGGTCATCACGCCGTCGGCGGCGGCGAGGCCGTAGGCGCTGCCGCCGGTGAGAACCACCGCGTCGACGTGGCGGACGGTGTTGATCGGGTCGAGCAGGTCGGTCTCCCGGGTGCCCGGGGCACCGCCGCGGCCGTCGACGGCACCGACCGTGCCCGGCGGCGCGACGATCACGGTGCTGCCCGACGCCCATCCCGAGCCGAGGGTGGCTTCCGGGTCAAGACGGTGGTGGTGGCCGACCAGAATGCCTGCCACGTCGGTGATCGAGCCCATGAGCGCCGTTTCCCTACTTTCCCATCAGTCCGAGCACCAGATACTCCTGCAGTACCGTGAGCCACTGGTAGACGTCGAGGTGGCCGGCCATGGGGTGCTCGGGTGGCAGTTGGTCGGGCCCGTCCGGGCCGATCTCCAGGAGTGTGCCCAGCGCCAGTCGCACGTCGTTGACCGCGGCCGCCCAGGCGTGCGCGTCGTCCTCGGTCAGCTCGAACTTGCCGCCGCCGTCCGGCACGGTGTCCAACAACCGTTGCGCGGCTTGACGTTTGGCGTCGATGATCTCCGGCTCGTGCAGACCGCGCAGTGCGCTGTTGAGGCTCTCGGCGGTGCCCGACCCGGCCGGATGATCGGTCTGCGGGCGGAAGAAGTCCGGCAGCAGACGTTTCATCGTGGCGTCCTCGGGCGGGAGCGAATGCCCGGTCTTGATGCCGGTTATCGCCTCGAGTTCGTCTGCGGGGGCAGACGATTCGCGTTCATCGAGCATGCCGAGCATCGAACCGACCAGGCTCGACAACAACGCAGCCTCATGGCTCTCCAGAGCCGACCGGAACCGCGGGCCGGCAGCGGTCTCGACCCGCTTCCACTTACGCACCGTCGATCAGCGGTCCTGCTGCATGGTGGCCCACAACCCAGCGGCGTGCAGTTTGGACACGTCGACCTCCATCGACTCACGGCTGCCGGCCGACACCACGGCCTTGCCCTCGTTGTGCACCTGAAGCATCAGCTTGGTGGCGTGCGGTTCGCTGTATCCGAACAGCTTCTGGAATACATAGGTGACATAGCTCATCAGGTTGACCGGATCGTCCCAGACGATGGTCACCCACGGAGCTTCGGTGGACTCGACCGAGGCGACATCGACTTCTTCACGGGTTCCCGGTCGCGCCTTCGCCGGTGTAACCATGTCGCCACAATACCGGCCGGGGTGCGGTGATCTTCAACGAGCCGTGGTTGCTCTACGGTTGCAGATGTGACGGTCGCGCTGCTCACCGACAAATACGAGCTGACCATGCTCGCAGCCGCGCTGCGTGATGGCACCGCGCACCGCAGGACCACCTTCGAGGTGTTCGCCCGCCGCCTGCCCGAGGGCCGCCGCTACGGCGTCGTGGCCGGGACCGCGCGGTTCGTGCAGGCCTTGACACAGTTCAGGTTCGAATCCGAGGACCTCGAGCTGCTGCGCGACTTCCTGGACGCCGAAACCCTCGACTACCTGGCCGGCTACCGGTTCCGCGGCGACGTCGACGGCTACGCCGAAGGTGAGCTGTACTTCCCCGGCTCCCCCATCCTCTCGGTGCACGGCACGTTCGCCGAGTGCGTGATCCTCGAGACGCTGGTGCTGTCAATCTTCAACCACGACACGGCGATCGCATCGGCTGCCGCGCGCATGACCAGCGCCGCGCAGGGCCGTCCGATCATCGAGATGGGGTCGCGGCGCACCCACGAGTACGCCGCGGTCGCCTCGGCCCGCGCGGCCTATCTGGCCGGCTTCGCCGGATCGTCGAACCTCGAGGCCCAGCGGCGCTACGGCGTGCCCGCACTGGGCACGGCCGCGCACGCATACACGCTGCTGCACACCACCGCGGACGGCCCCGACGAGCAGGCCGCGTTCCGTGGCCAGGTCGCCGCGCTCGGCACCGGCACCACGTTGCTGGTCGACACCTACGACATCACATCGGGCGTCGCCAACGCGATCGCCGCGGCAGGCCCGAAGCTCGGCGCGGTGCGCATCGACTCGGGCGATCTGGGGGTGCTGGCCCGCCAGGTGCGCGTCCAGCTCGACGAACTGGGCGCCACCGACACCAAGATCGTGGTGTCCGGTGACCTCGACGAGTTCGCCATCGCGGCGCTGCGCGCCGAGCCCGTCGACAGCTACGGCGTCGGCACGTCCGTGGTCACCGGGTCCGGCGCCCCCACGGCGAACATGGTCTACAAGCTCGTCGAGGTCGACGGCATGCCGGTGGCCAAACGCAGCAGCAGCAAGGAATCGCACGGCGGGCGCAAGGAGGCGCTGCGGGTCGCCAAGGCCTCCGGCACGATCGTCGAAGAGGTGGTGCACCGGTACGGAAAACCGCCGCAGATCGAATTCCCGCTGACCGCAAGGAAGCTCACGGTGCCGCTGCTGTCGGGCGGTGAGCCCGTCGCCGAGTACTCCGACGATCTGACCGCAGCGCGTGAGCGCGTCAAGGCGGGGCTGCACAGTCTTCCGTGGGACGGCCTCAAGCTGTCCCGCGGTGAACCGGCGATCCCCACGCGGATGACCGCGGACCAGCGTTAGGAGTTCGCCACGTCGGCCCCCGCCCACATCAATCTGGTCACCAAGCTGCTCAGCGTCGCCGTCGAGGGCCTGGGCGGCTCGACCCGGCCCGGCCAGATCCGGATGGCCCAGGCCGTCGCCGAGGCCTTCGAGACCGGCGAGCACCTGGCCGTGCAGGCAGGCACCGGCACCGGTAAGTCGCTGGCGTACCTGGTGCCCTCCATCGCCCGCGCGATGGAGACCGAGCAGACCGTCGTGGTGTCGACGGCGACCATCGCGCTGCAACGCCAACTCGTCGACCGCGACCTGCCCCGCCTGGCGGACTCGCTGACCGACGTACTGCCGCGCCGGCCGCGCTTCGCGCTGCTCAAAGGACGCGGAAACTACCTGTGCCTCAACAAGGTCCACAACGGCGCGGCCGCCGAGCCGGTCGACCGGCCGCAGGACGAGCTGTTCAACCCCGTGGCCGTGACCGCGCTGGGCCGCGACGTTGCACGGCTCATCGAATGGTCATCGGACACCGAGACCGGTGACCGCGACGAGCTGACCCCCGGTGTGCCCGACCGGTCCTGGAGTCAGGTCAGCGTGTCGGCCCGCGAGTGCATCGGGGTGTCGCGCTGCCCGTTCGGCACCGACTGCTTCGCCGAGCGCGCCCGCGACAAGGCCGGCAACGCCGACATCGTGGTCACCAACCACGCGCTGCTGGCGATCGACGCGCTGTCGGACTATTCGGTGCTTCCCGAGTACGAGCTGCTGGTGGTCGACGAGGCGCACGAACTGGCCGACCGGGTGACCGGCGTGGCCACCGGCGAGCTGTCACCCACCTCGATGGGTGTCGCGCACCGCCGCGCGGCCCGGCTGGTCGACGCCGAGCTCGCCGAACGCCTCGAGGCGTCGATCGCGACGCTGTCGTCGATGCTCTACGACATCGGGGCGGGCCGGCTCGATGTCCTCGACGAGGAGCTCGCGACCTATCTGACCGCCGTGCGCGACTCCGCGAACGCCGTGCGCATGGCCATCGACACCGCGCCGAGCGATCCGCAGGCCGCGGCCGCCCGCACCGAGGCCGTCACCGCGCTCAACGAACTCGCCGACACCGCGACCCGGATCCTCACGTCGTTCGTCCCGCCGATACCGGACCGCACCGACGTGGTGTGGCTCGAACACGACGAGGGCCCGACCCGCCCTGGTGCCGCGGGCGGTGGCGAGCCGAAAGCCGTGCGCTCGGTGCTGCGCGTCGCGCCGATGTCGGTGTCGGGGCTGCTGCGGACGCGGTTGTTCGCGCACACCACGGCCGTACTCACCTCGGCCACACTGTGTCTGGGCGGCAACTTCGACGCCATGGCCCGCAACTGGGGCCTGGCGACCCGCCCCGACGACGATGCCGACGGCGGTACCGGAACCACCAAGACCACCAAGGCCACCAAAGCCGGATGGCGCGGCATCGACGTCGGCTCACCGTTCGAACACGCCAAGTCGGCGATCCTCTACGTCGCAAAACACCTGCCCGCACCCGGGCGGGAGGGCACGAGCCGCGAGGCGCTCGACGAGATCGAAGGCCTCATCACCGCGGCGGGCGGGCGCACGCTGGGGTTGTTCTCGTCGATGCGCGCCGCCAAGGCCGCCGCCGAGGTGATGCGGCAGCGGCTCGACACCCCTGTGCTGTGCCAGGGTGAGGACACGACGTCGGCTCTGGTGCAACAGTTTTCCGCCGACCCACAGACGTCGCTGTTCGGCACGCTGTCGCTGTGGCAGGGCGTCGACGTGCCCGGGCCCTCGCTGCAATTGGTGATCATCGACCGGATCCCGTTCCCGCGGCCCGACGATCCGCTGCTCACCGCACGCCAGCGGGCGATCACCGCGCACGGCGGCAACGGGTTCATGGCCGTCGCGGCCACCCATGCCGCGCTGTTGCTCGCCCAGGGCGCGGGCCGGTTGCTGCGCCACACCGACGACCGGGGCGTGGTCGCGGTGCTGGATTCGCGGCTGGCGACGGCGCGCTACGGCGGTTACCTGCGGGCCTCGCTGCCGCCGTTCTGGGCAACGACCGACCCCGAGCGGGTCCGCCAGGCACTGCAGAGGTTGCGCGGCGCACGTCGATAACGCGCTCGGACCAGCGGTGGTTCACTATCCTGGCAGCAGTCACGGCGCGCCACCCTGGCCGCTCTCGAGTGCACCGGAAGGCGCCACGTATGAGTCGACGTCAGCTCCTCGGCGCGGTGATCGCAACCTGTGTCCTGGTGCCGCTCGCCGCCTGCTCGACCGTGGTCGAGGGCAGCCCCGTGTCGGTGTTCGCCGACCCGTTCTCGGTTGCCGGCATGCCCGCGACCGACGGCCCCAGCGGTTTGCGGCCCGACGCGGCCGCACCGACGCGCGAGGTCACCGACTCCGACGGCGGCAAGATCGACGAATTGGCGGCGAGCGCGATCAGCGACATCGAGGAGTTCTGGTCCGCCGCGTACGGCGAGACGTTCAAGGGCGATTTCACCCCGGTGCGGGAGCTGATCTCCTGGGACTCCGAGAGTTTCGACGGCGAGTTCTGCGGGTTGAGCACCTTCGCCCTGGTGAATGCCGCATATTGCAAACCCGACCGCACGATCGGCTGGGACCGCGGTGTGCTGCTGCCGTCGCTGCGCAAGCAGAACGGCGACATGGGCGTGGTGATGGTGCTTGCGCACGAATACGGTCACGCGATCCAGCAGCAGGCCAAGCTGGTTCGCCGTAACACTCCCACCCTGGTGTCCGAACAGCAGGCGGACTGCCTGGCCGGTACCTACATGCGCTGGGTCGCCGAAGGCAATTCCCCGCGCTTCACCCTGGGCACCGGTGACGGCCTGAACAGCCTGCTGGCCGCGGTGATCGCGTTTCGCGATCCGCTGCTCACCGAGACCGACGCGTATTTCGGGGTGGACGAGCACGGCTCGGCGTTCGAACGGGTCTCGGCGTTCCAGTTCGGGTTCACCGATGGCGCCGCGGCGTGCGCGGCGATCGACAGCAAGGAGATCAGCCAGCGTCGCGGCGACCTGCCGGTCCTGCTGCCGGAGGACCAGACCGGTGAACTGCCCATCACCGAGGAGTCGGTGCGGTCCATGGTCGACGCGCTCGACGTCGTGTTCAAACCGAAGAACCCGCCGCGCTTGAGCTTTGCGGCCGAGGACGCCGACAGTTGCCCCGACGCACGGCCGAGCCCGCCCACGTCGTACTGCCCGGCCACCAACACCCTCGTCGTCGACCTCGACGAGCTGGAAGCCGTCGGGGTCAAGCCCGAGGACGGTCAGGTGGGCGCGCTGGCGCTCGGCGACAACAGCGCCTACTCGCTGCTGATCTCGCGGTACATGGTGGCGCTGCAGCATGAGCGGGGGCTGGTGCTCGACAACGCGCAGGCCGCGCTGCGCACCGCGTGCCTGACCGGCGTGGCGACGGCCAAGCTCAGTCAGCCGGTGACCACACCCGAGGGCAACACGATCGTGCTGACGGCAGGCGATGTCGACGAGGCCGTGTCGGGCATCCTCACCACCGGGCTGGTGGCCAGCGACGTCAACGGCGACTCGGTGCCGTCGGGGTTCTCCCGGATCGACGCGTTCCGGGTCGGCATCCTCGGTGACGAGGCCCGCTGCCTCAAGCGGTTCTCCTGACCGGTCAGTTCGGCATGCGCAGGACGAACCCGGCCTCGAGCGCCACCCAGGCCGCGCCGTCGGGGCCGATCGCGAGGCCGTGCGGTTCGCTGCCGGACGGCAGGTCGATCGTCACGATGTCGCCGTCACCGCTGACCCGCGCCAGCTGATCGGCGCCCCACAGGCTCACCCACACCCCGTCGTCGGGGTCGGCGATCACCGCATGGGGCTTGCCAGGCAGCTCGAGTTCGGCGATCGCGTCGTCGAGCGGGATGCGCCCGAGTTTCTCGGCACCGATCTCGGTGAACCACACCGCGTCGTCGTGCGCCGCGGTGATCCCCACCGGACCCGCTGCGGGAGTGGGCAATTCACGCACCACCAGGGCGCCGTCGGTTTCCAGCCTGCCGATCGCGTTGCCCTGGTTGATGGTGAACCACATGGCCCCGTCGGGGCCCGCGGTGATCATCGACGGCATGCCGCCGACCACGGCCGCACTCGTCACCTCGCCGTCAACGCTGATCCGGCACACCTCGCCGGAGGTCATCGCGGTGAACCACAGCGCGTCGTCGGGTCCGGCCGCGATACCGAACGGCGCACAGTTCTCGGTCAACGCGAATTCACTGAGCTCGCCGTCGACGGTGATCCGGCCGATCCGGTCGTCGCCGGCGCGCGTGAACCACATCGCACCGTCCGGGCCCGCCGCGATGATCGACGGGCGCGCCTGCGGCGCAACCGGATACACCGTCACCTCGCCGGTTTCGGTGACGCGTGCGATCTCGCCGCTGTGCACCAACGTCACCCACATCGCCCCGTCCGGGCCTGCCGCGAGCGCGTAGGGTCCGCCGTCGATGGCGACCTTGAACGCCCTGCTCACGCCAGCGTCACCAGTCCGAGCTCGTTGTCCCCGGCCAGCAGCCGGTGGTGCGGCAGCACCCGCACCGTGTAGCCGACGGGCCCGGCCACCGGCAGCGGCGTGCACGCCGAGAACACCTCGGCGCCGTTGCCGTCCGGACCCGTGTGCGCCATGGGCACCTTCACCGGATCGACGATCGCGTCGGTGTCGTCGACGCGGCCCAGCACGGCCTGCACCACGACCTCGTCCGGTCGCAGACCGGCGAGCTGCACGGTGGCGGTGAGGGTCAGCTCGCAGCCGAGCAGCGGGGTGTCCGGCAACCCGTAGCTGTCGACGTCGGTGATCTCGACCTTGGGCCACGCCTCCTCGACGCGCCTGCGGAACGCGGCCAATTCCCGTGCGGCGCCGAACGGTTCACCCGATGCGGCCTCGACGGTCTGGCGCAGCGACTCCGCGGCCGGCAGGTAGTACTTCTCGGTGTAGTCGCGCACCATGCGCGATGCGAGCACCTTGGGGCCGAGCACCTGCAGGGTGTGGCGCACCATCTCGACCCAGCGGGTCGGCACGCCGTGCTCGTCGCGTTCGTAGAACTTCGGCGCGACGGCGTTCTCCAGCAGGTCGTAGAGCGCGGCCGCCTCCAGGTCGTCGCGGCGGGTGTCGTCGAGGCCGTCGGCGGTCGGGATCTCCCAGCCGTTCTCGCCGTCGTACCACTCGTCCCACCAGCCGTCGCGGATCGACAGGTTCAGGCCGCCGTTGAGCGCGCTCTTCATGCCCGACGTGCCGCACGCCTCCAGCGGCCGCAGCGGGTTGTTGAGCCACACGTCGCAGCCCCAGTACAGCAGCCGCGCCATCGACATGTCGTAGTCCGGCAGGAACGCGATGCGGTGGCGCACCTCCGGACGGTCGGCGAACCGCACCACCTGCTGGATCAGCGCCTTGCCGCCGTCGTCGGCCGGATGCGACTTACCCGCCACGATCAACTGCACCGGGCGGTTCTCGTCGAGCAGCAGCCGCTCCAGGCGCTCGGGGTCACGCAGCATGAGCGTCAGGCGCTTGTACGTCGGCACCCGCCGCGCGAACCCGATGGTCAGCGCCGAAGGGTCGAACGCCGTTGCGATCCAGCCCAATTCGGCCTCGGCCGCGCCGCGTTCGAGGCAGGACCGGCGCAGCCGGGCCCGCACGTCGGCGATCAACGTCTCGCGCAGCTGCGAGCGGATCCACCACAGGTGGCCCGGTTCGACCTGCTGCAGGCGCTCCCACACCTCGGTCTCCAGGGCCGACTCGCCGAGCTCGCCGCCGATCAGTTCGCGGCCCAGTTGCAGCCACTGCGGCGCGGCCCACGTGGGTGCGTGCACGCCGTTGGTGATCGAGCCGATCGGCACCTCGTCGGGATCGAACCCGGGCCACAGCTCGTTGAACATCGACCGGCTGACCCGGCCGTGCAGCAGCGAGACGCCGTTCGCGCGCTGTGCGAGCCGCAAACCCATGTGCGCCATGTTGAACTTCGACGGATCGTCCTCGGCACCGAACGCAATCACCCGGTCCAGTGGCACCCCGGGCAGCAGCCGGGAATCGGCGGGCCCGCCCGGCGGGCTGCCGAAGTAGCGCTTGACCATGTCCACCGGGAACCGGTCGATCCCCGCGGGCACCGGCGTGTGCGTCGTGAACACCGTCGAGGACCGCACGACCGCCAGCGCGGTGTCGAAGTCGAGCCCGGCGGCCACCAGTTCGCGGATCCGCTCGGCGCCGAGAAACCCGGCGTGCCCCTCGTTCATGTGGAACACCTCGGGCGCGGACAGGCCCTCGATCTCGGTGAAGGCGCGGATGGCGCGGATCCCGCCGATGCCGGCGAGGATCTCCTGCTTGATGCGGTGTTCCTGATCACCGCCGTACAGCCGGTCGGTGGTGCCGCGCAGGTCGTGCTCGTTCTCCGGGATGTCGGAATCGAGCAGCAGCAACGGAATCCGGCCAACCTGGGCGATCCACACCCGCGCGCGCAGATCGCTGCCCTCGGGCAGGGCGAGCTCGATCAGCACCGGGTCACCGTCCGCCGCCGTCAGCAGCCGCAACGGCAGGCCCTGCGGGTCGAGCGACGGGTAATTCTCGTGCTGCCAGCCGTCGGCGGTCAGCGACTGCCGGAAGTAGCCGGAGCGGTAGTACAGGCCGACCGCGATCAGCGGCAGCCCCAGGTCGGACGCCGACTTGAGGTGGTCGCCGGCCAGGATGCCCAGACCTCCCGAGTAGTTCGGCAGCACGGTCGCGACGCCGAACTCCATCGAGAAGTACGCGATGCCCTTGGGCATGGGCACCCCGGCGTCGAGCTGCTGCTGGTACCACAACGGCCGGGTCAGGTAGTTGTCCAGATCCGCCGCGAGCGAGTCGAGCCGCTCCAGGAACGAGTGGTCCGCCGCGAGCTCGTCGAGCCGTTTCGGACTGACCGTGCCCAGCAACGCGACGGGGTCGCCGTCGTTGCGCTCCCAATGTTCGGGGTCGACCGTCGCGAACAGATCCTGGGTCGGTTTGTGCCACGACCAGCGGAGGTTGATCGACAGGTGCTCAAGGGCGGCCAGTCGCTCCGGGAGGTGGGTGCGGACGGTGAACCTGCGAAGGGCTTTCACGCGACACAACCTTACTGACAAATCACGTTCGTGCAGCAGACGCGACCCGCTGCGAGCTCCTGCTTCACCCACGCGGGATTGGCCAGGACACTACGGTGGGTATCAGACGCGACAAGGGCGGTGAACTTCCAAGAGCGGTCGGACGAGACCGCGGTGACGTGAGGAGTGTTGGGTGGCCGGTCGTATCGGAATCGACGGCGTCGCACCGGTGGTGTCATGCGGGCGTTACCCCGCCAAAGCCGTCGTCGGTGAGGTCGTGCCGGTGCGCGCCACGGTGTGGCGCGAAGGACACGACGCGGTCTCGGCCACCCTCGTGGTGCGCTACCTGGGCACCGAGTTCCCCCGCCTGGCCACCGGCCCGGGGACCACGCCTGCGGCGGTTCCCCTCGGTACCGTCGTGCGGCCCGGTCAGCGCGTCAAGCCGCAGATCGTGCGGATGGCGCTGGGCCGCACGCCCGACGTCTTCCACGGCGAGTTCACGCCCGACGCGGTCGGCCTGTGGACGTTCCGGGTGGACGGCTGGGGCGATCCCATCGCGACGTGGCGCCACGCCGTGGAGGTCAAGCTCGAAGCCGGGCAGAGCGAGACCGAGCTGAACAACGACCTGCTCATCGGGGCGCGGCTGCTCATGCGCGCCGCCGAGGGTATGCCCCGCAAACTCCGCGACCCGCTGCTGGAGGCCGCCGAGCGGCTGCGCACCCCCGGTGACCCGTACCAGCGGGCCGGTGCGGCGTTGTCGTCGGAGGTCGCCGATCTGCTGCTGCAGTATCCGCTGCGCGAGCTGGTCACCCGAGGCGACGTGTACGGCGTGTGGGTGGACCGTCCGCTCGCCCGGTTCAGCTCGTGGTACGAGATGTTCCCGCGGTCGACCGGCGGCTGGGACGACGACGGCAACCCGGTGCACGGCACGTTCGCGACGGCCGCCGCGGCGCTCCCCCGCATCGCGGGCATGGGGTTCAACATCGTCTACCTGCCGCCGATCCACCCGATCGGCAAGGTGCACCGCAAGGGCCGCAACAATGCGGTGACCGCCGCACCCGGCGACGTCGGGTCGCCGTGGGCGATCGGCAGCGACGAGGGCGGTCACGACGCCGTGCACCCCGCGCTGGGCACCATCGACGACTTCGACGCGTTCGTGGCCGCCGCCCGCGACGAGGGCCTCGAGGTGGCACTGGACCTCGCCCTGCAGTGCGCACCGGATCACCCTTGGGCCAAAGAGCATCCCGAGTGGTTCACGGTGCTGCCCGACGGCACCATCGCCTACGCCGAGAACCCGCCCAAGAAGTACCAGGACATCTATCCGCTGAACTTCGACAACGACCCCGAGGGCCTGTTCCACGAGGTGCTGCGGGTGGTCCGGTTCTGGATCTCCCACGGCGTCAAGGTCTTTCGGGTGGACAACCCGCACACCAAGCCACCGAACTTCTGGGCGTGGCTGATCGCCGAGGTCAAGAACGAGGACCCCGACGTGCTGTTCCTGTCCGAGGCGTTCACCCGGCCGGCGAGGTTGTACGGCCTGGCGAAACTAGGCTTCACACAGTCGTATACCTACTTCACGTGGCGCACCGCCAAGTGGGAGCTCACCGAGTTCGGCGAGGAGATCGCCAAGTACGCCGACCACGCCCGACCCAGCCTGTGGGTCAACACGCCCGACATCCTCCACGAGTCGCTGCAGCACGGCGGGCCGGGGATGTTCGCGATCCGCGCGGTGCTGGCGTCGACCATGAGCTCGTCGTGGGGCGTGTACTCCGGCTACGAACTGTTCGAGCACCGCCCGGTGCGCGAGGGCAGCGAGGAGTACCTCGATTCGGAGAAGTACGAACTGCGGCCGCGCGACTTCGAGGGTGCGCTGGCCCGCGGTGAGTCTCTCGAGCCCTTCCTCACCCGGCTCAACGAGATCCGGCGGCTGCATCCGGCGTTGCGCCAGTTGCGCACCATCAAGTTCCACCACCTCGACAACGACGCCCTGCTGGCCTACAGCAAGTTCGACCCGGTAACCGGCGACACCGTGCTGGTGGTTGTGACGCTCAACGCGTTCGGACCCGAAGAGTCGACATTGTGGTTGGACATGGGCGCTTTGGGTATGGAGCCCTATGACCGGTTCTGGGTACGAGACGAGATCACGGGCGAGGAATACCAGTGGGGGCAGTCCAACTACGTTCGCATCGATCCCGCCAGGGCGGTGGCGCACGTGCTGAACATGCCGCTCATACCGTACGAGAAACGACTCGACTTGCTACGCAGGGAATGAGGGCGAGATGACGAGAAGCAACCACCTCACCGGAGCGCAGCTGCGGCCGGACCCGTCGGACATCCACCGTCTGGTGATCGGTGAGCATCACGATCCGCATTCCGTGCTGGGCGCGCACGAGTACTCCGACCACACCGTCATCCGCGCCTTCCGCCCGCACGCGGCCAAGGTCGACGTCCTCATCGGCGGCGAGCGCCACCGGATGCAGCACCTGGAATCCGGGCTGTTCGCCGTCGCGGTACCGTTCACCAACCTCATCGACTACCGCCTGGAGATCGGCTATCCCGGGGCCGACGACTCTCTGGTCACGCACACCACCGCCGATGCCTACCGCTTCCTTCCCACGCTCGGTGAACTCGATCTGCACCTGTTCGCCGAGGGCCGCCACGAGCGGCTGTGGGAGATCCTCGGCGCGCACCGGCGCACCTTCACCACCGCCGACGGCCCGGTGGCCGGGGTGTCGTTCGCGGTGTGGGCGCCGAACGCCAAGGGCGTCAGCCTGATCGGCGACTTCAACCACTGGCACGGCAACGAGGCCCCGATGCGCGTGCTCGGCTCCTCGGGCGTGTGGGAGCTGTTCTGGCCCGGCTTCCCGCCCGACGGGCTGTACAAGTTCCGCGTCCACGGCGCCGACGGTTCGGTCACCGACCGGGCCGACCCGATGGCGTTCGCCACCGAGGTGCCGCCGCAGACCGCATCGCGGGTCACCGAGAGCAGCTACGAGTGGCACGACGAGGAGTGGATGACCCGCCGCGCGAGTCTCAACCCGGTGTTCGAACCGATGAGCACCTACGAGGTGCACCTGCTGTCCTGGCGACCCGGGCTCAGCTACCGCGAACTCGCCACCGAGCTCACCGAATACGTTGTGGAACAGGGCTTCACACACGTCGAGATGCTGCCGGTCGCCGAGCACCCGTTCGGCGGGTCGTGGGGCTACCAGGTCACGTCGTACTACGCCCCGACCTCACGGCTCGGCACGCCCGACGACTTCCGCTACCTCGTCGACTCGCTGCACCAGGCGGGCATCGGCGTCATCGTCGACTGGGTGCCCGCACACTTCCCCAAGGATGCCTGGGCACTCGGCCGGTTCGACGGCACCGCCATCTACGAGCACTCCGACCCGCGCCGCGGCGAGCAACTCGACTGGGGTACCTACGTTTTCGACTTCGGCAGGCCCGAGGTCCGCAACTTCCTGGTCGCCAACGCGCTGTACTGGCTGCAGGAGTTCCACATCGACGGCCTGCGTGTCGACGCCGTCGCGTCCATGCTCTACCTGGACTACTCGCGCCCCGAAGGCGGCTGGACGCCCAACCAGTACGGCGGACGGGAGAACCTCGAAGCGGTGCAGTTTTTGCAGGAGATGAACGCCACCGTGCACAAGGTGGCCCCCGGCATCGTGACCGTGGCCGAGGAGTCCACCTCGTGGCCCGGGGTGACCAGGCCGACAAACCTTGGCGGCCTTGGCTTTTCGATGAAGTGGAACATGGGCTGGATGAACGACACGCTGGCCTACATCAGCCGCGACCCGATCTACCGCAGCTACCACCACCACGAGATGACGTTCTCGATGCTCTACGCCTACAGCGAGAACTACGTGCTGCCGATCAGCCACGACGAGGTGGTGCACGGCAAGGGCACGTTGTGGGGCCGCATGCCCGGCGGCGACCACGAGAAGGCCGCAGGCCTGCGCAGCCTGCTGGCCTACCAGTGGGCACATCCGGGCAAGCAGCTGCTGTTCATGGGCCAGGAGTTCGGGCAGCGTGCCGAATGGTCCGAGGAACGCGGCCTCGACTGGTACCAACTCGACGAGCAGAGCTTCTCGACGGGCGTGCAGGCCCTCGTGCGCGATCTCAACGCCATCTACCGCAGCCGTCCCGCGCTGTGGAGCCGCGACACCAGCCCCGAGGGCTACTCGTGGATCGACGCCAACGACTCGGGCAACAACGTGCTGAGCTTCCTGCGCTTCGGCGACGACGGTTCGATGCTCGCGTGCGTCATCAACTTCGCGGGCACCGAGCACAGCCAGTACCGGCTCGGCCTGCCCCACGCGGGCACGTGGCGCGAAATCCTCAACACCGACGCCACGATCTACAACGGATCGGGGATCGGCAACTACGGCGCCGTGGAGGCAGGCGACGAACCCTGGCACGGTCGGCCCGCCTCTGCGGTCATGGTGCTGCCGCCGCTGGCGATGCTCTGGTTCGAACCCGCCTGATTCTCTGCCGAGCAGACGCAAGACTGCTCTTTTTCCCGTGGAATAGTGCAGTTTTGCGTCTGCTCGGCAGGAGAAAAGTCAGTACAGGGCGTTGGCGAGGTTGCGGCGCCCGGCGATCACTTCCTGATCGGCCGGGTCGAACAGCTCGAAGAGCTCGATCAGCCGGGTACGCACCTTGGTGCGGTCATCGCCCGCGGTGCGTTTGATGAGCGCGATGAGCCGGTCGAACGCCGCGCTCACCTGCTGCTGCAGGATCTCGACGTCGGCCGCGGCGAACGCCGCCTCGATGTCGTCGGGTGCCGCGTCGGCCACCTCGACCGCATCGGGACGCTGTGCGGTGGCCCGCTGCAGGAACCCGATCTGCCGGACCGCACCCTTGGCCTCGGCGTGATTGGGCTGCGCGTCGAGGATCGCCTGGTAGGCCTTGAGCGCCTCGTCGAAGTTGCCCTGGTCGAGGTGAGCGCGGGCCTGGGCCACTGCCGGATCGACCTGCTCGGCCTCATCGTCGGTGCCTGCCAGCTTGCCCGCCGTCGCCTCGAGCAGCGAGTCGACCCAGCGGCGGAGCTGATCCGCGGGCTGCGGTCCCTGGAAGCTCGCGATCGGCTGGCCGCCGGCCAGCGCGACGACCGTCGGCACGGCCTGGATGCCGAACATCTGCGCGATGCGCGGCGTGGTGTCGACGTTCACCGCGGCCAGCGACCACTTGCCGCCGTCGGCGGCCGCCAAGTCGCCCAGGGTCTCGGTGAGCTGCGCACTGGCGTCGCTGCGGGGTGACCACAGCACCACGACAACCGGCACCTGCCCGGAGCGGACCAGAACTTCTGCTTCGAAATTGGTCTCGGTGACCTCAGTGACGTTCGGACCGCCGGGGGCGGGCGATGCCTCGCCGCTCGCGGCGGGTCGCTTCAGTGCCGAGAGGTCAACCGCACCGGCCAGCGCCGGCCCGATGGAAGGACGTGGACGAGTCACGCATCAAGTCTGTCACGTCGTTTCCGGTGCGGGGCGGCCCGGTTGCACACCGATGGCCCCGACCGCTGGCGCTCCCAGCTTGCCGCTGCGATCGGCCCACATGATGAAGATCACACTGCCCAGCGGCACGATGCTGGCCAGCAACGCCAGCCCCCACGTGCGGATCGACCACTTGAACGCCAGACCGACGAGCACGGCGACGGCCAGGAAGGCCAGGAAGACACCGCCGTGGATGGGGCCGAAGACCTTCACCCCGATCTCGGTGCGCGGTGAGCCCAGGTACTTGAAATACATCCCGACCAGCAGGCCCGCCCAGCTGACGGCCTCGGCGAGACCGATGAGACGCAACCAGCCGGGGGTCGAGCGCACGTCGAAGGAACTCGTCATGAGCGCCATTGTGCCCGATCCGCCGGCCAGCTACTACAACGTGTCGTTGATTGTGTCCGGGCTCTCTCAGCGACGCAGGACCAGCGCGTCGCCCTGGCCGCCCGCGCCGCACAGGGCCGCGACGGCGTATCCGGAACCGCGGCGGGCCAGTTCCAGCGCGGCGTGCAGCGCGATGCGCGCACCGGACATCCCGATCGGATGCCCGATCGCGATGGCGCCACCGTTGACGTTGACCTTGGCCGCGTCGATGCCCAGTTCCTTGGTCGAGGCGAGCGCGACCGCCGCGAACGCCTCGTTGATCTCGATGACATCGAGCTGATCAACCGTGATGCCCTCACGCGCGATGGCCTTCTTGATCGCGTTGGCCGGCTGGGACTGCAGCGTCGAATCCGGACCGGCCACCACACCGTGCGCGCCGATCTCGGCCAACCAGCTCAGCCCCAGCTCCTCGGCCTTGGCCTTGTTCATCACGACCACGGCCGCCGCACCATCGGAGATCTGCGACGCCGAACCGGCCGTGATGGTGCCGTCCTTGCGGAACGCGGGCCGCAACCCGGCCAGCGACTCGGCGGTGGTGTTACCCCGGATACCCTCGTCCTCGCTGAACTCGATCGGATCACCCTTGCGCTGCGGGATCGACACCGCCACGACCTCGTCGGCGAACACCCCGTCCTTCCACGCCGCGGCGGCCTTCTGATGCGACCGCGCGGCGTACTCGTCCTGCTCGGCGCGGGTGAACTTGTCGACATCGTTGCGCAGCTCGGTGAGCGCACCCATGGGCTGATCGGTGAAGACGTCGTGCAGACCGTCGTAGGCCATGTGGTCGACCAGCGTCACATCGCCGTACTTGTAGCCCTCACGGCTCTTGGGCAACAGGTGCGGCGCCTGGCTCATCGACTCCTGACCACCGGCGACGACGACGTCGAACTCGCCTGCCCGGATCAGCTGATCGGCGAGCGCGATGGCGTCGATACCCGAAAGGCACATCTTGTTGATGCTCAGCGCAGCAACATCCCACGGAATACCGGCGCCGACCGCGGCCTGCCGCGCGGGCATCTGCCCGGCACCCGCCGTGAGCACCTGACCCATGATCACGTACTCCACCATCGACGCAGGCACCTTGGCCTTCTCCAAGGCCGCACGGATCGCGATCGCGCCGAGATCAGTGCCGGAGAAGTCCTTGAGCGAACCCATCAACTTCCCGACAGGCGTGCGCGCCCCAGCAACGATCACCGACGTCGTCATACCTTCAACCTCCCAAATAGGTGTGTTAATGATGATTAACCGGCATACGCGCCTGACGGAAGCGGCTGTGGGAAATCACACAGGAATAAAAAGTATGCCTCCAGGTTACCTTTACGTTATGACCACCGAGCATGTTGACGCCCGTCCGGCGCTCGCCAGCGCACTGGTGACCGCGATCGACCACGTCGGCATCGCCGTGCCGGACCTGGACGCAGCGGCCAAGTGGTACCACGACCACCTCGGCATGATCGTGCTGCATGAGGAGATCAACGAAGAGCAGGGTGTGCGGGAGGCCATGCTGTCGGTGCGCGGTGCGCCCAAGGGCAGCGCGCAGATCCAGCTGCTCGCCCCGATCAGCGAGACGTCGACGATCGCGAAGTTCATCGGCACCAGGGGCCCCGGCCTGCAACAGCTGGCCTACCGCACCAGCGACATCGACGCCCTCTCCGACCGTCTGCGGGCCGACGGCGTGCGTCTGCTCTACGACGCGCCCAAGCGCGGCACCGCCAACTCCCGCATCAACTTCATCCACCCCAAGGACGCCGGTGGCGTGCTGATCGAGCTGGTCGAGCCCAGCCCAGAAGAGCACTGATCTTCAGGACCACCTGCGGGTGGGTCCCCGGTTGTTCCGGTTGGCCCAGCACGGCGTATGCCAGTGCCTGCGGTCCTCCACTCCTGATGTGCCGGCACCGACTCCGACCGGCCACACCACGACATGTGCGGTGCCCGAACGGATCTCGTGATCGCATCCGGGACATCGATAGGTCTTCGTCGCGCGCGAGGAGCTGACCGGGCGCACCTCGTAGTCGTAGCCGTCCGGCCCGATCTCCACCCGGCGCGAGGTCAGCGACGGCGGCAGCGGTGGCGGCGCCTGCCGCCGGTTCTGTATGCGCCGACGCGGCATCAGAAGAGCCGGTACTCGTCGCTGTCCATACCGCGCATCTGGTCGTAATCGAGTGTGACACAACGAATCCCGCGGTCGGTGGCCAGCGTGCGGGCCTGCGGTTTGATCTGCTGCGCCGCGAAGACACCGGCCACCGGCGCCAGCAACGAATCCCGGTTGAGCAGTTCCAGGTACCGGGTCAGCTGCTCGACACCGTCGATCTCACCGCGGCGCTTGATCTCCACGGCGACCGAGCGGCCCAACTCGTCGCGGCACAACAGATCGACCGGCCCGATCGGGGTCGGGTACTCGCGCCGCACGAGCGTGTAGCCCGCGCCGAGCAGCTCGACGTGCTCGGCCAGCAACACCTGCAGGTGGGCCTCGACACCGTCCTTCACCAGGCCGGGGTCGACGCCGAGCTCGTGGCTGGTGTCGTGCTCGATGTCCTCGACCGTGATGCGGAGCTGCTCACCGGCCTTGTTCTCCACCACCCACAGCGCCACACCGGTTTCGGTGTCCTGCTCGGTGACCCAGCACGGCGGGCTCATCCAGTTCAACGGCTTGTAGGCGCGGTCGTCGGCATGGACACTGACCGACCCGTCGGCCTTGAACAGCAGCAACCGGCGAGCCGATGGCAGATGAGCGGTCAACCTGCCGACGTAGTCGACGGTGCACTGAGCTATCACGAGGCGCACCCGATCCACCTTAAAGGCAGCGCCGACGAACTAGGCTGACGCCACAATGAACGCCGACAATTCGCTGGCGCGGCAGCTGGGCCGGGTGCTGGAAACCGTCACCCGGCAGAGCAGCAGACTCCCGGCCACCACCCCGGAGTACGGCTCGTGGATCCTCGGCCGGGTCGCCGAGAGCCAGCGCAGACGCCGCGTCCGCATCCAGCTGATCCTGACGACGTTCGTCATCGTCGCCAACCTGCTGGGTATCGCCGTGTCGCTACTGGTGCTGACGGTGCTCTTCCCGTCCCCCAGCGTGTTCGACGCAGCCGTCGCGCCCTACACCTACATCGTCGCGCCTGCCTATGTCGTCGGCGCACTCGTCGTCGGCGTCTTCTGGGCGACCAGCCGCGTCATCGGCAATGTGCGGTGGGCGATCGAGGAACGCACACCCTCCCCGCAGGACCAGCGCAACACGTTCTTCGCACCCGTTCGGCTGACCCGTGTCCTGCTGGTCCTCTGGGCGGTCGGTGCGGCACTGTTGACGACGCTGTACGGCATGGTCGACACCGACTACATCCCGAAAGTCCTGCTGGGCATCAGCTTTCCTGGCATCGTGGTATCGGTCAGCTGCCATCTGTTCACCGAGTTCGCGTTGCGTCCCGTCGCCGCACAGGCCCTCGAGGCAGGCCCGCCTCCGGCACGGCTGGCCCCGGGGATCATGGGACGCACCATGGTGGTGTGGGCGCTCGGTTCCGGTGTGCCGATCCTGGGCATCCTGCTGGCCGCCGTGTTCGCGGTGACCTTGGAGAACCTGACACCGACGCAGTTCGCCTATGCCGTCATGGGACTCGCGGTGTTCGCGTTGGTGTTCGGGTTCATCCTGATGTGGATCCTGTCCTGGCTCACCGCAACTCCCATCCGCGTCGTGCGTGCCGCACTCAACCGCGTCGAGCAGGGCGACCTGGACACCAACCTCGTGGTGTTCGACGGCACCGAACTCGGCCAGCTGCAACGGGGTTTCAACTCGATGGTGCACGGGCTGCGGGAACGCGAACGCGTGCGCGACCTGTTCGGCCGCCACGTCGGTCGCGACGTCGCGGCACTGGCCGAACAGCAGAAGTTCAGCCTCGGCGGCGAGGAACGCCACGCCGCCGTGGTTTTCGTCGACGTGATCGGTTCGACGCAGCTGGTGACCAGCCGTCCCGCCGTCGAGGTCGTCGAACTGCTCAACCGGTTCTTCGCGGTGATCGTCGACGAGGTCGACGCACACCGCGGCCTGGTGAACAAGTTCGAGGGCGACGCGGTGCTCGCGGTGTTCGGCGCCCCGGTGGCGCTCGACAACGCTGAGGACGAGGCGCTCGGCGCCGCGCGCGCGATCGCCCGGCGTCTGCGCACCGAGGTGCCCGAACTCGACGCAGGCATCGGCGTGGCCGCCGGTCAGGTCGTGGCGGGCAACGTCGGAGCCAAGCAGCGCTTCGAGTACACCGTCATCGGCGAACCCGTCAACGAGGCCGCGCGGTTGTGTGAGTTCGCCAAGTCGGTGCCCGGTCACGTGGCGGCCTCGTCGGACACCCTCGCCAACGCTTCCGAGACCGAAAGGCAGTGTTGGTCGTTGGGTGAGACGGTGACCCTGCGCGGCCTCGACGAGCCCACCCGCGTCGCCGTCCCCGTCTGATCGCCCGTCATCCCCCACACACAACGATGTCGCTTTTCCGCCAGTGGTGCGACGGCGGGCATGTAATCGTGGACGTCATGCACGAGGATTTCGACCGCTGCTACCGGGCAGTGCAGTCCAAGGACGCCCGGTTCGACGGGTGGTTCGTCACCGCCGTGCTCACCACCGGGATCTACTGCAGGCCCAGCTGCCCGGTACGCCCGCCGCTCGCGCGCAACCTGCGGTTCTATCCGACGGCGGCCGCCGCGCAGGCCGCCGGGTTCCGGGCCTGCAAGAGGTGCCGGCCGGACGCCTCCCCGGGGTCGCCGGAGTGGAATGTCCGCGGTGACGTCGTCGCCAGGTGCATGCGGTTGATCGCCGATGGCACGGTCGACCGCGAGGGTGTCACCGGCCTGGCCGCCCGGCTCGGATACACCACCCGACAGTTGCAGCGCATCACCCAGGCCGAGCTGGGGGCAGGTCCCCTGGCGCTGGCGCGCGCCCAACGGGCCCAGACCGCCCGCGTCCTCATCGAGACCACCGAATTGCCGTTCGGCGACGTGGCATTCGCCGCGGGGTTCGCCTCGATCCGCCAGTTCAACGACACCGTGCGAGCGGTCTGCGACCTCACCCCGACCGAACTGCGCCACAAGGCTCGGACCCGGTTCGGGCCGCTGTCGGCGGCGCCCGGTGCCTTGACGTTGCGGCTGCCGGTGCGGACGCCGTTCGCGTTCGAGGGGTTGTTCGGCCATCTCGCGGCGAGTGCCGCGCCGGGCATCGAAGAGGTCCGCGGCGACACCTATCGCCGCACCCTGCGTCTCCCCCACGGTCATGGCATCGTGGGTCTGCGACCGTATCCGGACCATGTGCGCTGCGAACTCGTCCTCGACGACTTCCGCGACCTGGCCGCCGCGATCGCGCGGTGCCGCAGGCTGCTCGACCTCGACGCCGATCCCGAGGCGGTCGTCGACCTGCTCGGGGCCGACGCCGATCTGGGTTCGGTGGTCGCCAAGGCGCCCGGTCAGCGCATACCCCGCACGGTCGACGAAGCCGAACTCGCGCTGCGCGTCGTCATCGGTCAGCAGGTCTCGATCAAGGCGGCCCGCACCCACGTCGGCCGGCTCGTCGCCCGCTACGGCACCCCGGTCCACGACGAGGGCGGCGGGCTCACGCACGTGTTCCCCGGCATCGACCGCCTCGTCGAACTGGACGCGGCCGATCTCGCGATGCCCGCATCACGTAAGCGCACGGTGCTGGCCATGGTGCGAGCGCTGGCCGACGGCACGCTGGTGATCGATCCGGGCTGCGACTGGGTGGCCGCGCGCGAGCAACTGCTGGCGCTGCCCGGCGTCGGCCCGTGGACCGCCGAAGTGATCGCGCTGCGAGGTCTGGGTGATCCCGACGCGTTCCCCGCGAGCGATCTGGGTGTCCGCCTCGCCGCCGCCCAGTTGGGTCTGCCCGCCGAGACCGCGGCACTGACGGCCTACAGCGACCGCTGGCGGCCGTGGCGTGCGTACGCCACACAGCATCTGTGGACCACACTCGAACACGACGTCAATCAGTGGCCGCTTGCCACATGACGCCTCACCTGGATGGGAGTGAACCGTGACGCATACATTCCTGTGCCGCACCGTCGACAGCCCGGTGGGCCCGTTGACCCTGGCCGGCCGCGACGGTCGGCTGATGCATCTGCGGATGGTCGATCAGACCTACGAGCCCAGCCGCGAAGGATGGGAGGTCGACGACGACGCCTTTCCGGACGCCGTCGAACAGCTTGCCGAATACTTCGCCGGCGAACGCACCGAGTTCGACCTCCCTCTTGATCTCGTCGGCACCAATTTCCAGCGCAGCGTGTGGGCCGCGCTGTTGGAGATCCCATACGGGCAGACCTGTTCGTACGGTGAGATCGCGCGAAAGATCGGCTCTCCCGGTGCATTTCGGGCCGTCGGCCTGGCCAACGGCCACAATCCGATCGGGATCATCGTGCCGTGTCATCGGGTGATCGGCGCGAACGGAAGTCTCACCGGGTACGGCGGAGGTCTGGAGCGTAAAAGGCTCCTGCTGGAATTGGAGAAGAGCCGGTTGGCGCCGGCGCTTTTCTAGAAATTCGAGAAATGGATATACAAAAGAGAATCACCCCCCACGAAAACGTGGGGGGTGATTCCTAATTTGTGTTCGGCGGTGTCCTACTTTTCCACCCGGGAGGGTAGTATCATCGGCGCTGGCAGGCTTAGCTTCCGGGTTCGGGATGGGACCGGGCGTTTCCCTGCCGCTATGGACCGCCGTAACTCTATTCTCTTATGCGGGTTTCCCACATAGAGCACATTTGTGGGGTTGTTTTGGTGGTGGGGTGATCGGTTTGATCATCCGTGGAATTCGTGGTTGCGAGCGCGGTGCGCAATGTTTTTTCGTCTTACAAACAATGGTTTTTTGTTGGGTGTTGTAAGTTTTCGGCCGGTTAGTGCCAGTTCCCTGCACCTATTACTAGGCTTCCAGGTCTGGTCTATCAATCCCGTGGTCTGCGGGGGGCCTTATCCCACTAAATGGGTGAGAAGCCTGGTCTTGGAAGAGGTTTCCCGCTTAGATGCTTTCAGCGGTTATCCTTTCCGAACGTGGCTATCCAGCCGTGCCCCTGGTGGGACAACTGGTATACCAGAGGTTCGTCCGTCCCGGTCCTCTCGTACTAGGGACAGATTTCCTCAAGCTTCTGACGCGCGCGGCGGATAGAGACCGAACTGTCTCACGACGTTCTAAACCCAGCTCGCGTGCCGCTTTAATGGGCGAACAGCCCAACCCTTGGGACCTGCTCCAGCCCCAGGATGCGACGAGCCGACATCGAGGTGCCAAACCATCCCGTCGATATGGACTCTTGGGGAAGATCAGCCTGTTATCCCCGGGGTACCTTTTATCCGTTGAGCGACACCCCTTCCACTCAGAGGTGCCGGATCACTAGTCCCGACTTTCGTCCCTGCTCGACATGTCCGTCTCGCAGTCAAGCTCCCTTGTGCACTTACACTCAACACCTGATTGCCGTCCAGGTTGAGGGAACCTTTGGGCGCCTCCGTTACATTTTAGGAGGCAACCGCCCCAGTTAAACTACCCACCAGGCACTGTCCCTGAACCGGATATACGGTCCGAGGTTAGAGGCCCAATACGATCAGAGTGGTATTTCAACAACGACTCCACCCACACTGGCGTGTGAGCTTCACAGTCTCCCACCTATCCTACACAAACCGTATCGAGCACCAATACCAAGTTGTAGTGAAGGTCCCGGGGTCTTTTCGTCCTGCCGCGCGTAACGAGCATCTTTACTCGTAGTGCAATTTCGCCGAGTCTATGGTTGAGACAGTTGAGAAGTCGTTACGCCATTCGTGCAGGTCGGAACTTACCCGACAAGGAATTTCGCTACCTTAGGATGGTTATAGTTACCACCGCCGTTTACTGGGGCTTAAATTCTCCGCTTCACCCCCAAAAAGGGTTAACGGGTCCTCTTAACCTTCCAGCACCGGGCAGGCGTCAGTCCGTATACATCGTCTTGCGACTTCGCACGGACCTGTGTTTTTAGTAAACAGTCGCTTCTCACTGGTTTGTGCCACCCACTCATGCTTGGGCCGCAAGGGCTTACACACCATGTGGGTCCCCCTTCTCCCGAAGTTACGGGGGCATTTTGCCGAGTTCCTTAACCATAGTTCACTCGTACGCCTTAGTATTCTCTACCTGACCACCTGTGTTGGTTTGGGGTACGGGCCGTGTGTGTCCTCGCTAGAGGCTTTTCTCGGCAGCATAGGATCACCGAATTCGCCTCACTCGGCTATGCATCACCTCTCAGGCACATGAAACGCGGATTTACCTACGTTCCGCCCTACAGGCTTACCCCGGTATTACCACTGACCGGTACGGCTACCTTCCTGCGTCACCCCATCGCTTGACTACTACCAACGAAGATCCCATGCAGCCCCACCAACGCCACACCCCGAAAGGTGTGATCACGGCAGTTTTGGATGGTTAGTACCGCTGATTCATCAGGGACGCACACACACGGGTACGGGAATATCAACCCGTTGTCCATCGACTACGCCTGTCGGCCTCGCCTTAGGTCCCGACTCACCCTGGGCGGACTGGCCTGGCCCAGGAACCCTTGGTCTTTCGGCGGGCAAGGTTCTCACTTGCCTAATCGCTACTCATGCCTGCATTCTCACTCCCACACCCTCCACAACTCGATCACTCGGCTGCTTCACCGGATGCAGGACGCTCCCCTACCCAACGATTGCTCGTTGCCGCGGCTTCGGCGGTGTGCTTGAGCCCCGCTACATTATCGGCGCACAATCACTTGACCAGTGAGCTATTACGCACTCTTTCAAGGGTGGCTGCTTCTAAGCCAACCTCCTGGTTGTCTTCGCGACTGCACATCCTTTTCCACTTAGCACACGCTTAGGGGCCTTAGCCGGCGATCTGGGCTGTTTCCCTCTCGACGCACGGAGCTTATCCCCCGCCGTCTCACTGCCGCACTCTTAGACTTACCGGCATTCGGAGTTTGGCTGACGTCAGTAACCCTGTGGGGCCCATCGGCCATCCAGTAGCTCTACCTCCGGCAAGAAACATACGACGCTGCACCTAAATGCATTTCGGGGAGAACCAGCTATCACGGAGTTTGATTGGCCTTTCACCCCTACCCACAGCTCATCCCCTCAGTCTTCAACCTAAGTGGGTTCGGGCCTCCACGCGGTCTTACCCGCGCTTCACCCTGGCCATGGGTAGATCACTCCGCTTCGGGTCCAGAACACACCACTACACCAACCCCAACGGATTGGATACGCCCTATTCAGACTCGCTTTCGCTGCGGCTACCCCACCCGGGTTAACCTCGCGACATGTCCCTGACTCGCAGGCTCATTCTTCAAAAGGCACGCCATCACCCCACCCCAAAGGGAAGGCTCTGACGGATTGTAAGCGCACGGTTTCAGGTACTCTTTCACTCCCCTCCCGGGGTACTTTTCACCATTCCCTCACGGTACTCATCCGCTATCGGTCACTGGGAAGTATTCAGGCTTACCGGGTGGTCCCGGCAGATTCACAGCAGATTCCACGGGCCCGCTGCTACTCGGGAACACCATCAAGACAGACATCGGGTTTTCACGTACCGGGCTCTCACCGTCTACGGCAGGCCATCCCAAGCCATTTCCGCTAACCACAACATTTTCTCACTGCCCTCCAGCCAGGTAGAGCCGGAAAGATAGGTCCCACAACCCCGCACACACAACCCCTACCCGGTATCACATGCATACGGTTTAGCCATCCTCCGCTTTCGCTCGCCACTACTCACGGAATCACAATTGTTTTCTCTTCCTACGGGTACTGAGATGTTTCACTTCCCCGCGTTCCCCCCCAACGCCTATATATTCAGCGTTGGGTGACACGACATCACTCGTGCCGGGTTTCCCCATTCGGACATCCTCGGATCAACGCTCGGTTGACAGCTCCCCGAGGCTTATCGCAGCCTCCTACGTCCTTCATCGGCTCCCAGTGCCAAGGCATCCACCATGCGCCCTTAAACACTTACAACACAAAAAACCAAAATCAGAAGAAAAATTGCACATCGTGCACACACAAAAACCCATCCGAACCCAAAGACCCGGACAAATCCTCCTGCGTGCTAGATGCTCGCAACCACTATCCACAAATCAAACACCACACCCCACCACCAAAGCAGGGCAACAACACACCCCCCACCCCCAACGGGACGGGACCGCGGGCCTGTTGTCTCAAAGCCCAATAGTGTGTCTGGCAGCTTTCTCGAAACAGTGTCTCCCACACCGCTTCTCACGTTTGTTGTGCACCAAGCCGGCGCCACTACAGCAGCCAAACTCCTCACGGCTCGGATAAGACCTTGTGCCTCAATCCTTTTCGTGGTGCTCCTTAGAAAGGAGGTGATCCAGCCGCACCTTCCGGTACGGCTACCTTGTTACGACTTCGTCCCAATCGCCGATCCCACCTTCGACGGCTCCCTCCCACAAGGGGTTAGGCCACCGGCTTCGGGTGTTACCGACTTTCATGACGTGACGGGCGGTGTGTACAAGGCCCGGGAACGTATTCACCGCAGCGTTGCTGATCTGCGATTACTAGCGACTCCGACTTCACGGGGTCGAGTTGCAGACCCCGATCCGAACTGAGACCGGCTTTGAAAGGATTCGCTCCACCTCACGGCATCGCAGCCCTTTGTACCGGCCATTGTAGCATGTGTGAAGCCCTGGACATAAGGGGCATGATGACTTGACGTCATCCCCACCTTCCTCCGAGTTGACCCCGGCAGTCTCTCACGAGTCCCCACCATCACGTGCTGGCAACATGAGACAAGGGTTGCGCTCGTTGCGGGACTTAACCCAACATCTCACGACACGAGCTGACGACAGCCATGCACCACCTGCACACAGGCCACAAGGGAACCCATATCTCTACGGGCGTCCTGTGCATGTCAAACCCAGGTAAGGTTCTTCGCGTTGCATCGAATTAATCCACATGCTCCGCCGCTTGTGCGGGCCCCCGTCAATTCCTTTGAGTTTTAGCCTTGCGGCCGTACTCCCCAGGCGGGGTACTTAATGCGTTAGCTACGGCACGGATCCCAAGGAAGGAAACCCACACCTAGTACCCACCGTTTACGGCGTGGACTACCAGGGTATCTAATCCTGTTCGCTCCCCACGCTTTCGCTCCTCAGCGTCAGTTACTGCCCAGAGACCCGCCTTCGCCACCGGTGTTCCTCCTGATATCTGCGCATTCCACCGCTACACCAGGAATTCCAGTCTCCCCTGCAGTACTCTAGTCTGCCCGTATCGCCCGCACGCCCACAGTTAAGCTGTGAGTTTTCACGAACAACGCGACAAACCACCTACGAGCTCTTTACGCCCAGTAATTCCGGACAACGCTCGGACCCTACGTATTACCGCGGCTGCTGGCACGTAGTTGGCCGGTCCTTCTTCTGCACATACCGTCACTTACGCTTCGTCTGTGCTGAAAGAGGTTTACAACCCGAAGGCCGTCATCCCTCACGCGGCGTCGCTGCATCAGGCTTGCGCCCATTGTGCAATATTCCCCACTGCTGCCTCCCGTAGGAGTCTGGGCCGTATCTCAGTCCCAGTGTGGCCGGTCACCCTCTCAGGCCGGCTACCCGTCGTCGCCTTGGTAGGCCATCACCCCACCAACAAGCTGATAGGCCGCGGGCCCATCCCACACCGCAAAAGCTTTCCCCCACCAGGCCATGCGACCAGCAGGGTATATTCGGTATTAGACCCAGTTTCCCAGGCTTATCCCAAAGTGCAGGGCAGATCACCCACGTGTTACTCACCCGTTCGCCACTCGAGCACCCCGAAGGGCCTTTCCGTTCGACTTGCATGTGTTAAGCACGCCGCCAGCGTTCGTCCTGAGCCAGGATCAAACTCTCCAAACAAAACCTAAAAAGGCAATTCAGAAAAATCTGACCTAACAAAACGACACCAAAAACTGGCATCACAAACATCCACCCCTAAACGGGAAAAAGAGGCGGACAAAAAACAACAAACAAAAACCACCAAACACACTATTGAGTTCTCAAACAACAGACCAGATTGTTAGCCGCCCCGATTTGGGGCAACCCTGCCAGCTTAATCTTGCTCTGTCTGGCTTGTCAAGTCGCTCTGGACCGGCTTGCTTTCTCCGCTCCGCGGCGACTTCATAAAGATAGTACGAGGTTCGTTCCGAACGCAAATCGCCTGCTCAGAGCCGGTTTGTGACAGATGGGACCAAGCCGGTCCGTCACGGGTCCTGCTCCCCTACGAGCTTACTCTTTCGATCTCGGCTCCGAGGCTGACCAGATTCTCCACGAACAGCGGATAGCCACGATCGATGTGGAACACGTCGTGGACCTCGGTCTCGCCGTCGGCGACCAGGCCGGCAAGGACCAGGCCCGCGCCGGCCCTGATGTCCGACGACCACACCGGCGCACTCGACAACTGCGGGATTCCCCGCACCACCGCGTGATGCCCGTCCGTGCGGGCATCGGCGCCGAGCCGGATCATCTCCTCGACGAACCGGAACCGCGCCTCGAACACGTTCTCGGTGATCATCGACGTCCCGTCAGCGATCGCCGCGAGGCCGATGGCCATCGGCTGCAGATCCGTGGGAAACCCGGGAAACGGCAGGGTCGCGACGTTCACCGCCTTGGGGCGCTCGTACTGCACGACGCGAAAGCCGTTGTCGTTCTGGGTGACGGTCGCGCCCGCGTCGTGCAGCTTGTGCAGCACCAACTGCAGGTGCTGCGGGTCGACGCCGGTGACGGTGATGTCCCCGCGCGTCATCGCCGCGGCGATCCCCCACGTCGCGGCCACGATGCGGTCACCGATCACCCGGTGCTCGGTCGGGTACAGCCGGTCCACCCCGGTGATCGTCAACGTCGAGGTCCCCGCGCCGGTGATCTGCGCGCCCATCTCGTTGAGCATCGCGCACAGGTCGACGACGTCGGGCTCACGCGCGGCGTTGTGGATCGTCGTCACCCCTTCGGCCACGACGGCGGCCATCAGGATGTTCTCGGTCGCGCCCACCGACGGGAATTCCAACTGGATCTCCGCGCCGTGCAGATGATCGGCCTCGGCCACCACGCAGCCGTGCTCGATGTTGCAGGTCGCGCCGAGTTGCCGCAGACCGGCCTGGTGCATGTCCAGCGGACGCGACCCGATCGCGTCACCGCCGGGCAGCGCGACCCTGGCTTTCTTGCACCGCCCCACGAGCGGGCCGAGCACGCACACCGAGGCCCGGAACTGCCGCACCGCCGCAAAGTCCGCGTCGTACTTGGGTTCGTCGGGCGAGGTGATCCGCACCGTCGCACCGTCGAGTTCGACGGTTGCGCCGAGACCCCGCAGCACCTCGGCCATCAGCGGGACGTCGAGGATGTCGGGGCAATTGGTGATCGTGCTCGTGCCTTCTGCCAACAGCGCGGCCGCCATGAGTTTCAAGACGCTGTTCTTGGCGCCCCCCACAGCAACTTCGCCTGATAACCGGTTGCCACCGGTCACCACGAAACGCTCGCTCACGCAGGTAAGTCTAGACAGGCAGCAGATCGGATCGAGAAACCTCGCGATAACACGGCATGGCCGTTCGCCCGCCCACACGGGGCGGTACCGTGCGTGTCATGGCCGTTCATCTCACCCGCATCTACACCCGCACCGGCGACGATGGGACGACCGGGCTGAGTGACTTCAGCCGGGTACCCAAGAACGACGCCAGGTTGACGGCATACGCCGACTGTGACGAGACCAACGCCGCGATCGGTGTCGCGCTGGCTCTCGGCAATCCGAGTCAGCAAATACGGGTGGTATTGCAGCAGATTCAGAACGACCTGTTCGACGCGGGCGCGGATCTGTCCACCCCGGTCGTCGAGAACCCCGAGCATCCGCCGCTGCGCATCACCGCGGACTACATCGCTCGCCTGGAGAAATGGTGCGACCAGTTCAACGAGGACCTGCCCGCACTCAACTCGTTCATCCTGCCCGGCGGCACCCCGCTCTCGGCGCTGCTGCATGTGGCCAGGACCGTGGCCCGGCGCGCCGAACGGTCCGCGTGGGTTGCGGTGGACGAATTCGGTGAATCGGTGAGTGTGTTGCCCGCGAAGTACCTCAACCGGCTGTCCGACCTGCTGTTCATCCTGTCGCGGGTCGGCAACCCCGATGGTGATGTGCTGTGGCAGCCGGGCGGCGGTCAGTAGGTCCGGCGCCGCGCGCGCGGTGACGGCCGGGACTCCAGCCAGGAGGTGAACGCGGTCAGCGCACCTCGGTCGAGCGCGATCTCGTAGCCCTGCTTGCGGTCGGGGCTGGTGTCGCGCAACTCCAGAATCACGATCTGGTCGGTCATGATGTCGTACTCGTCGCCGCGTGGTGAACGACGCGCGACGACTTCGAGGCCCCGCCTGCTGAGTCGGCGATCAGGCCACCAGCGGATGCTGGAAAGCCGGTAGAAACCGGCCTCCCCTCCGCGATAACGCATCACACCGTGCCGCCAGCCGTGGCCGCCGACCGCGGGATAGTCCCGCAGGATCGCCGCTGTCCCGCCGACCTGGCGCAACTTCCACAGCCGGTAACACAGTGCGATGACCAGTAACAAGAGCACACCGACGAGCGCGACCATGCCGATCATGGACGCGCTCATCGATGAATCAGTCGATCTGGCCGAGGGCGCGCAGGCGCGCCCGGCCCCATGCCGCGGTCCGCTCGTCGTCGGAAGCTGCATCCTGCTTGGCCGCGTCCGCGTCGACCTCGGACTCGAACTGTGCGTTCTCCACGAGGATCCGGACGGTCTCCTCGGTCACCGACAGGAACCCGCCGTCGACCGCGATCCGCAGATCGTCCTCTCCCTCGCGCTCGACCCGAACCATCGCGTCGTCGACCAGCTGCGCCACCAGCGGGATGTGCCGCGGCAGGATGCCGATCTCACCGGCGGTGGTGCGGGTGAACACGAACGTGGCGGGTCCAGACCAGAGCTCACGCTCGACGGCGACGATCTCGACGTTCAGATCAGCCATGGCACACCACCTTTCCGAGGGAAGAGGCCAGCTCAACCCGTTGGTTCTTCGCGCAAGCGCTCATCACAGCTTGGCGCCGAGGCTCTCGGCCTTCTTCGCCAGGTCGTCCAGACCACCGATCAGGAAGAACGCCTGCTCGGGCAGGTGATCGAACTCGCCCTTGGCGAGCTTGTCGAACGCCTCGATGGTCTCCTTGAGCGGAACCGTCGAGCCCGGCTGACCGGTGAACTGCTCGGCCGCCATCATGTTCTGGCTCAGGAAGCGCTCGATACGACGCGCCCGGTTCACCAGCTGCTTGTCCTCTTCGGACAGCTCGTCGATACCGAGGATCGCGATGATGTCCTGCAGATCCTTGTAGCGCTGAAGGATTCGGATGACTTCCTGCGCGACGCGGTAGTGCTCGTCACCGACGATCGCGGGGTCGAGGATCGTCGAGCTGGATGCCAGCGGATCCACCGCCGGGAAGATGCCCTTCGAGAACACCGCACGCGAGAGCTCGGTGGTGGCGTCGAGGTGGGCGAACGTCGTCGCCGGGGCCGGGTCGGTGTAGTCGTCGGCGGGCACGTACACGGCCTGCATCGAGGTGATCGAGCGACCACGGGTCGAGGTGATGCGTTCCTGCAACTCACCCATCTCGTCGGCCAGCGTCGGCTGGTAACCCACGGCCGAAGGCATGCGACCCAGCAGGGTCGACACCTCGGAACCGGCCTGGGTGAACCGGAAGATGTTGTCGATGAACAGCAGCACGTCCTGGCCCTGCTCGTCGCGGAAGTACTCGGCCATGGTCAGGGCCGACAGCGCCACGCGCATACGGGTGCCCGGCGGCTCGTCCATCTGACCGAACACCAGCGCGGTGTCCTTGAGCACGTTGGCGTCGCCGAGCTCGACCCACAGGTCGTTGCCCTCACGGGTGCGCTCACCCACGCCGGCGAACACCGAGGTACCACCGAAGTTGCGGGCGATACGGTTGATCATCTCCTGGATCAGCACCGTCTTGCCCACGCCTGCGCCGCCGAACAGGGCGATCTTGCCGCCACGCACGTACGGGGTGAGCAGGTCGACGACCTTCAGACCGGTCTCCAGCATCTCGGTGCGGGGCTCCAGGTCGGAGAAGGCGGGCGGCTTGCGGTGGATCGACCAGTGCTCGAAGTCCTTGCCGTAGCCGGGGTCGTCGAGGCAGTCACCGAGGGCGTTGAACACGTGCCCCTTGACGCCGTCGCCGACGGGAACGGAGATCGAGGAGCCGGTGTCGGTCACCTCGACGCCACGCACCAGACCGTCGGTGGGCTGCATGGAGATGCAGCGCACCAGGTTGTCACCGAGGTGCTGGGCGACCTCGAGGGTCAGGGTCTTGGCGAGCGCACCGAAGGTGATCTCGGCGTGCAGCGCGTTGAACAGCTCGGGCACAGAGCCACGCGGGAATTCGACGTCCACCACCGGGCCGGTGATGCGGACCACGCGACCCGCGGTCTTTTCTGCAGTAGCAGTCATTCTCTCTTCGCTTCCTGAAAGGGGCTTGCTTTTCAGCCTATTTCGAGTCGGCGAGCGCGTTGGCACCACCGACGATCTCGCTGATTTCCTGGGTGATCTGTGCCTGGCGCTCGCGGTTCGCCGCCAACGTCAGCGCCTTGATGAGCTCGTCGGCGTTGTCGGTGGCCGACTTCATGGCGCGCCGGCGCGAGGCCGACTCGGAGGCCGCGGCCTCGAGCAGTGCTGCGTATACGCGGGTCGCGATGTACCGCGGCAACAACGCGTCGAACAGCGTCTCCGGATCCGGTTCGAACGAGTACAGGGTGCGCGGGCCGGTCTCGACCTCACCGACGTACTCGACTTCCATCGGGGCGACACGACGGGCCACCGCGGCCTGCGACAGCATCGACCGGAACTCGGTGAACACGATGTGCAGTTCGTCGACGCCGAGAACACCATCGGGGCCGGCGCCATCTCGATCATCGCCGTCGTCGTCGGCACCCGACATGAAGGCACTCACCAGGGTGTCGGCGATCTCCTTGGCGTGCTCGTAGGTCGGACGCTCGGAGAAGCCGGTCCACGACTCGATCACGGCGCGCTGCCGGAAGCTGAAGTAGCCCAGGGCCTTACGGCCGACCACATACAGCACCGGGTCCTTGCCCTCGTCGCGCAGCAGCGAGAACAGCTCCTCGGCGCGGCGCAGCACGTTGGCGTTGTAGGCACCGCACAGGCCGCGGTCCGACGACACCACCAGCACACCGGCCCGCTTGGGCTGCTTGCGCTCGACGAGCAGCGGGTGGTCCAGCGCACTGGCACCCGCGAGCTCGGTGAGCATGTTGGTGATCTCGCCGGCATAGGGACGGGCTGCTTCAACCCGTGCCTGCGCCTTGGCGATCCGCGAGGTCGCGATCAGCTCCTGGGCCTTGGTGATCTTCTTGATCGACCCGGCGGAGCGGATGCGCCCGCGTAGTTCGCGCAGTGTGGCTGCCATGTGTTACCTAGGCCTTCTTGGGTGCCGGCTTGCGGACCTTGACGGATTCCTTCTCCAGGTCCTCGGGATCGAGCGCCTCGGCGTCCTCACCGACGACCACCGAGCTGCCGTCGGACGCCTGGAAGCCCTTCTTGAACTCGTTGATGATCGACACGAGCTTCTCCTCGGCCTCCTCCGAGAGCTTCTTGCTCTCGCGGATGCCATCGAGGATGTCGGAGTGGCTGGCCTTCACGTGCTCGAGCAGCTCGGCCTCGAAACGCGCCACGTCCTCGACCGGAACCGAGTCCAGGTGGCCCTGGGTGCCGAGGAAGATCGCGACGACCTGCTCCTCGACCGCGAGCGGGCTGTACTGCGGCTGCTTGAGCAGCTCGACCAGACGGGCACCACGGTCCAGCTGGGCCTTCGACGCGGCGTCCAGGTCGGAGGCGAAGGCCGCGAAGGCCTCCAGCTCGCGGTACTGCGACAGATCCAGACGCAGCGAGCCCGCGACCTCTTTCATGGCCTTGATCTGCGCGGCACCACCGACGCGGGACACCGACACACCGACGTTGATGGCCGGGCGAACACCCTGGTTGAACAGGTCGGACTCCAGGAAGCACTGGCCGTCGGTGATCGAGATGACGTTGGTGGGGATGAACGCCGAGATGTCGTTGGCCTTGGTCTCGATGATCGGCAGGCCCGTCATCGAACCGCCACCGAGCTCGTCGGACAGCTTCGCGCAACGCTCCAGCAGGCGCGAGTGGAGGTAGAACACGTCACCGGGGAACGCCTCGCGGCCCGGCGGGCGGCGCAGCAGCAGCGAGATGGCGCGGTAGGCGTCGGCCTGCTTGGACAGGTCGTCGAACACGATCAGGACGTGCTTGCCGTTGTACATCCAGTGCTGGCCGATGGCCGAACCGGTGTAGGGGGCCAGCCATTTGAAGCCGGCCGCGTCGGAGGCCGGGGCCGCGACGATCGTCGTGTACTCCATGGCGCCGCCCTCTTCCAGCGCGCGCTTGACGCTGGCGATGGTGGTGCCCTTCTGGCCGATCGCGACGTAGACGCAGCGCACCTGCTGCTTGGGATCGCCGGTCTCCCACGCCTCACGCTGGTTGAGGATGGTGTCGACGCAGACGGCGGTCTTGCCGGTCTTGCGGTCGCCGATGATCAGCTGACGCTGGCCGCGGCCGATCGGGGTCATGGCGTCGATGGCCTTGATACCGGTCTGCAGCGGCTCGGACACGCTCTGGCGCTGCACCACCGAAGGCGCCTGCAGCTCGAGCGCGCGGCGGGTCTCTGCGGCGATGTCGCCCTGGCCGTCGATCGGCTGGCCGAGCGGGTTGACCACGCGGCCCAGGAAGGCGTCGCCGACCGGAACCGAGAGCACCTCGCCGGTCCGCTTGACCTGCTGGCCTTCTTCGATCTTCTCGAACTCACCCAGGATGACGGCGCCGACGCTGTGCTCGTCGAGGTTCAGTGCCACACCGAGGACCCCACCGGGGAACTCGAGCAGCTCCTGCGTCATGACCGAGGGCAGACCCTCGACGTGGGCGATGCCGTCACCGGCGTCGACGACGGTGCCGATCTCTTCACGCTCGGTGTCGGCGGAAAACGAGGATACGTAATCCTCGATGGCACCTTCGATATCAGCAGCCGAGATTGTCAACTCTGCCATGGTTTTTCGTCTTCCTACCTAGTTCTTGGGTGGTTCATGGATCAAGTCAGTTCAGTCGTTTTCCTCGCGCGAGCGCTCGTCAATCCGGCAATCCGCCCTGGGCGGCGGCCAGCCGGGACGCGATGGAACCGTCGATCACTTCGTCACCGACCGTGATCGACAGGCCACCGAGGAGTTCCGGGTCGACGTGGAGTTGCACGGACACCGGCCGGCCGTAGATGCGGGTGAGCACCTCGGTCAGACGCGTGCGCTGTGCATCGCTGAGTTCGGCCGCTGCCGACACATGCGCCACCACCTCGCCCCGCCGCGACACCGCGAGTTCGGCGAGATCGATGACGGCCTCGTCGGCGCGCTCGCCGCGAAGCATGGCGACGGTCTGCGTCAGCAGGGCCGCGGCCGTCTTGTTCACCCCGGGACGACCGGTGAGCGCCTTGTCCAGCAGCGCGACGCGACCATCGGCGGCGGTGGTGTAGTCGCTCAGCAGCGCCGACAGGCGCGGCTCGGCGTCGAGGATCCGGCCGAACCGGAACAGCTGTTCCTCGACCGCGTCGACCTCACCGGTGACCTCCGCGCGCTTGAGCAGCGCCAGGCGTGCGGTGTGCTCGACGGCGTCGATCAGGTTCGACTCGGTCGACCAACGCCGCGACACGGCGGTGCGCAGCACGTCCAGCGTGGTCTGCCCGACCTTGCCGGACAGCACGCGCTCCAGCAGCCGCACCTTGGGGGCGGGGTCGTCGGAGGGTTCGGCCAGGTGCTTGTTGAGTGTCGTCTCGGTCAGCAGCAGCTTGGCGACCGCGGCCAGCTCGTCGGCGAGCGTCGTGAGCCCGTCGGCGTCGAGGCCACCGGCCACCGAGTCGAACTTCTCGACCAGCACCGCGAGCGATTCGCGGCTCGCGGCCCGCAGCCTGCTCGTCACCGCGGTGTCGATCACCACGCTCGACGGCGCCATCTGCTCCAGCTCGGTCAGGAAGCGGTCGACCGTGGCCGACTGGGCCTGCGGATCGGCGACGTGTGCCCGCACCATCTCGGCGGCCTTGCCGACCGCCTCGGCGCCGAGCCCGGTCCGCAGTTGACGGATGAGCTGCTGGCGCATCAGCTGGATCTGCTGTGCGCCCTGGGCCTTGATCCGCTCCGCCTCGGTGCCGGCCTGGTCGGACAGCTGCGCGGCGATGCGCTCGGAGTCCTGCTTGGCCTCGTCGGTGATCTTCTCCGATTCGGCCTTGGCGTCGGCGAGCGCCTTGGCGTGCATCGCATCGGCATCAGCGAGCTTCTTCGATGCCTCGGCGCTCTCGGCGAGCGCCGCACGCACGGCCTCCTGCTGGTTGCGCATCAGGGTCCGCACGGGTGGCACCACCCACTTGACGATGATGAACACGATGACGGCGAAGCCGATCAGCTGTCCGATGAAAATCGACATCTACTGTGTCCCACCTGAATTCACGTCGACGCCGAGGATCCTGCTGGCCAGCTTGGCTGACAGCCCGTCCACCGACGACTCGAGGCCGCCGCGTACCTGATCGCCCTGTGCGGACAGCTGCTGGTCCGCCTGGCGCACGGTTTCGGCCACCTCACCACTGGCTTGTGCACGCTTCTCGTCGACCACCGAACGACCGGCCGCGCGGGCCTCGTCGCGAAGCGCCGAGGCCTGTGCACGCGCCCCGGCCATGGCCTTTTCGTAGTCCGCTTGCGCCGCTGCGACCTGCTCGGCGGACTTGCGGTTGTCGGCTGCGGTCTTGGCCAGCATCGCTTCCCGCTCGGCCAGCACCTTGCTGATCGGTGGCACAACCCATTTCGAGATCACGCCGAGCACGATCAAGAAAATGATCAGCACGGCGAAGAAGGTGCCGTTGGGGACCAGGAAGTTGCTCTGCCCCCCGCCACCTTCCTCGGCTGCCTGGCTGGCCGCCAGGATCGTTGCGCTGAATTCACCCATGCTGATGGATTACTGCAGGCCAGGAGTGGCGAAGACGAACAGCGCCATGAAGGCCAGGTTGATGAAGTACGCGGCTTCCACCAGACCGACCGTGATGAAGAACGGGGTGAACAGCCGGCCCTGGGCCTCGGGCTGCCGGGCGATACCCGAGATCAGCGCGTTACCCGCGATACCGTCACCGATGCCGGCACCGATGGCGCCACCACCCATGATCAGACCGCCACCGATGAGCGCGCCGGCCGTGATGAGGGCGTTGGGGTCGAGTTCCATTCCTTTATTCCTCCTTGGTAACTGGCGGCTTTAAAAAATGTTGCCGTCAGAGTTCGTGTCGATCGGGTCGTAGGGATCTGTCGGTCTAGCTCAGTGCTCGTCAGTGGTCCTCGTGTTCCAGTTCCATCGACTGGCTGAAGTACAGGATCGTCAGCAGCGAGAAGATGAAGGCCTGGATGAGGCCGACGAACAGGTCGAAGGTCTTCCACACGGCGTTCGGGAACCACTGGATGTACCACGGGAACATCGCGATCAGCGCGACCAGGATGCCGCCGGCGAAGATGTTGCCGAAAAGACGGAGGGCCAGGGAGACCGGCTTCGCGAGCTCTTCGACGATGTTGATCGGCGCGAGAAACGCCACGTGGCCCTTGAGGACCTTGACGGGGTGGCCGACGATGCCGCGACGCCAGATGCCTGCTGCGTGATAGCAGACGAACACGAACAACGCGAGCGCCAGCACGAAGTTGATGTCGGCGGCGGGTGCCTTGTACAGCTCGGCCGCGGCGCCGTCGGCCCCGCCGTACTGCAGCGGGAGCACCGCGAGCCAGTTCGAGATCAGGATGAACACGAAGATCGTCACCGCGAGCGGCAGCACGAACGGCGCGATCTTCATACCGATCGAGCCCTCGATCTGCTGACGCATCTGGATCGTCAGCGCCTCCCAGAACAGCTGGACGCCGCTCGGGACCCCGGTGGAGGTGACCTTCGACCGCAGGTAGAAGGCCAGCGCGATCACGATCACGGCGGTGACGGCGGTGGCGAGGATGGTGTCGCCATTGAACGTCATGCCGAACAGCTCGAACACGAGCGTGTGATGGCCGACGTGGATGGCGGCGCCACCCTCTTCAGCGGCCAGCACGGTCGTTGTCTGAGTCATGGAGGTCAGCTCAACCCTTCGATTCCGTATCCAAGACGTCCAGGCCGTTCGAGCGGATCTTCCGCAGGACGGGGATGCTGGTGCTCATCACCAGCAGTGCCTGGAACACCGCCAATCCGAACAGCACCGCGATGCCGCCCGAATTCTTGAAGACAAACGCGACGGCGAGTGCGATCGCGGTGATGATGAGAAGCCGGCTGGCCGAGTTGACGGCCATCTTCTTCTTGAGCGGGTGCTCCTCGGCGGTGATCGCTTCGACGGCCCGCCGGACCAGCAGGGCATTGACCAAACCGAGCCCGAGACCGATTCCGAAGAACATCCCGAAGAAGACGTGGCCGGTGAATCCGGCCGCAAGCATCGCAACGGCGGTCAGTGCAACGCAGACGACCAGCAAGCGCAGTGGCCGGAACGCCACCGACGGGAACACCAACGGCGCATCGTGCGCTGGTGTCGTCACTGATCCACCTCAATCCCGCTGTCACGGAAGCAGAACCCCCGGTTCGGCATTGCTGCCTGGCAAAACCCTGTGCGTGTCCGACGAGCGTATCGGAGGGCGACGGGCGCGCTGGAATCACCCAAGGGGTAGCTCCCTTTGTCGGTCGTTTTTCGGCGCCGATCGGCTGTGCGAAATCCGATGGGCCGGGCCGGCAACCCGCGAGGTTTTTCGGGTTCTGCGAGCACGGTACCACATGGTAGGGGCCGTAAAACCGCCCCTACTACTTATTGTCGTACTGATTTCGTTTAAGGCTCTTCCGCACCCTCCGGGCTGCGCCGCAACAACGGGATCAACGTCACCACGATCGCGACGACGATGGCCACGCCCATGGCGATCGCGGTCTGGCCGGGATCGAAGAAAATCGTGCTCGCCGCGCCGAACGCGATGATCCCGACCCACAGGTAGATCAACAACACCGCGCGCCGGTGCGAATGCCCGATCTGCAGCAACCGATGGTGCAGGTGCATCTTGTCGGGGCTGAGCGGGCTGCGGCCCGCGCGGGTGCGCCGCACGATCGCCAGCAGGGTGTCCAGCGCGGGAACCAGCATCACCGCGACCACCAGCAGGAACGGCGACAGCAGCGCGAAGACGTCACGCGCGCCGTAGGCGTTCTGCGAGATCGGTCCTGCCGCCGTGGTCGAGGCCGCGCCGAGCATGAGGCCGATCAGCATGGAACCCGAGTCGCCCATGAAGATCTTGGCGCGGTGGAAGTTGTGCGGCAGGAACCCCAGACATGCGCCCGCGAGCACCACCGAGATCACCGCGGGCGGGTAGAACAGCACGTCGCCGCCGTGATCGCGCAGCAGGCCGACGGAGAACACGCAGATGGCGAGTGCGGTGATCAGGCCGAGGCCGGCCGCGAGCCCGTCGAGTCCGTCGACGAAGTTCATCGCGTTGATGATCGAGACCGTCAGCGCCAACGTCAGCAGGATCGACGAGACCTGGTCGAGCACGATGGTGCCCACTCCCCCGATCGGGATGTACAGCACGCTCCACGCGACACCCATGGTGACCAGCACGCTCGCCGCGGTGATCTGACCGGCGAACTTGGTCAGCGCGTCCAGGCCCCACCGGTCGTCGATCAGGCCGATCGCCATGATGAGGCCGCCCGCGACCACGACGGCGGGCATACCGGTCGAGTACACGAATCCGCGGGTCAGTGCGGGCAGTTGGGACGCCAGCAGCACCGCCGACGCCACCCCGATGTACATGGCGAGCCCGCCCATGCGGGGTGTGGGCTGCACGTGCACGTCGCGTTCGCGCGGGTAGGCCACCGCGCCGAAGCGGATCGCGAGCACCCGGACCCACCCGGTCGCGAAGTAGGTGATGATCGCGGCGGTCAGACCGACCAGCGCCAGCTCACGCAGCGGTACACCCGCGCCTTTGTCCGACAACGCGAGAATCACTCGACTCCCCATGTCGATCTCGCGGGCGGCCGTGATCACCGGAGCACCGTACTGCAGCAAGCTGAGATCACTCCGTCAAAGTTGCCGTGAGTGTCGCGACTTCCATGTCCAGGACGCGTGCGATGTCCTCGGCGCTGATCGGTCCGGTGCGCAGGATGCGCGGTCGGGTGCCGGTCAGGTCGACGATCGTGGACGCGGCCTGGTTCTCGGCGGGCCCGCCGTCGAGGTACACCTCGACCAGATCGCCGAGTTGTTCGCGCGCCTCGGCGGCCGTGCCCGCCGCGGGACGTCCGGAGATGTTGGCGCTCGACACCGCCATGGGGCCGACCTCGCGCAGCAGCTCGATGGCCACGGGGTGCAGCGGCATCCGCAGCATCACGCTGCCGCGGGTGTCCCCCAGATCCCACTGCAGCGACGGCGCCTGGTGCACGACCAGGCTCAGCGCGCCCGGCCAGAATGCCCTGATCAGCTCGCGGGCGGTGCGCGGAACCGAGTACACCAGACCGTCGATGGTGGTCCACGAGCCGACGAGCACGCCGACCGGCATGTCGCGGCCACGGCCCTTGGCCGCGAGCAGCGCACCGACCGCCCCGGAGTCGAATGCGTCGGCGCCGATGCCGTAGACGGTGTCGGTGGGCATCACCACGAGCCGGCCACCCTTGACCGCGCTCACCGCGGAGCCGATACCGATGGCGCGCTGCTCGGGGTCGGAACAGTCGAACAGCTCGGTCACATCGACTCCTCGCGCAAGCGCTCGTCGGTCATGGCTATCAGCTTCGCGCAATCCGGGTCGCCGTGACAAAGCGGGGGCGGCCGGTCAGGTCGTGGCGGGCGGCCACGTCGGTGAAGTGGCCGTTGCGGGCGAACTCCTCGACCGTGCGTGCCGAGGTGGTGTCGTCGTGTTCGATGCCGCATTTCCCGTCGGCACGCAGCCAGCGCGCCGCGAGCGCCACGATGGGTCCGATGACGGCCATGCCGTCCGGTCCGCCGAACAGTGCGTGTGCGGGGTCGTGGTCGGCGACCTCGGGGTCCAGGTCGGCGCCTTCGGGAATGTAGGGCGGGTTGGACACCACGAGATCCACGCCGTCGTCGAGTTCGGGCAGCAGATCGGCAGCCGTGACGTCGGCGGCGATCACCTCGACCGCGGTGCCTGCGGTGTTGCGTTTCGTGTACTTGAGCGCGGCCGGGGAGTCCTCGACGGCGAGGACGCGGGCGCCGGGGTGCCGGTGGGCCAGTGCCAGCGCGAGCGCACCGGTGCCGGCGCACAGGTCGACGATCACCGCGTCGCGGCGAAGTTGCTGTGCCAGCGCCCATTCCAGCAGCGCCTCGGTCTCCGGCCGCGGGATGAACACCCCGGGCCCCACCTCGAGCGTGAGCGGTCCGAACGCCGCGGTGCCGACGAGGTGTTGCAGCGGGATCCGCCGGGCCCGCGCCGCGACGAGTTCGGTGAAGACCGACAGCGCCTCCGGTCCGGGATCGTCGACGAGCATGAGCCTGCCGCGCTCGGTGCCCAGCGCGTGCGCGGCCAGCAGTTCGGCGTCGATGCGCGGCGAGGCGACGCCCGCGTCGGCAAGCGTGGCCGTCGCGGCCTCGATCGCGGAGCGCAGACGCGTCATGGAAGCCGGATCAAACCTGCTGCAGGCGGGACTGTTTGTCGGCCGCGGCGAGCGCGTCGAGCAGCGCGTCCATGTCGCCGTCGAGCACCTGATCGAGGTTGTGCGCCTTGAAGTTGATGCGATGGTCGGCGATCCGGTTCTCCGGGAAGTTGTAGGTGCGGATCCGCTCGCTGCGGTCGACCGTGCGGATCTGGCTGGCCCGGTCGGCCGACGCGTCGGCCTCGGCCTGCTCTTCGGCCAGGGCCTGCAACCGGGCCGCGAGCACCTGCATGGCGCGGGCCTTGTTCTGCAGCTGCGACCGCTCGTTCTGGCAGGTCACCACGATGCCGGTGGGCAGGTGCGTGATGCGCACCGCGGAGTCGGTGGTGTTGACGCCCTGACCGCCCTTGCCCGAGGACCGGTAGACGTCGATACGCAGATCGGACTCGTCGATCTGGACTTCCTCGACCTCTTCGGGTTCGGGGTAGACCAGCACGCCGGCGGCCGAGGTGTGCACGCGGCCCTGCGATTCGGTGACCGGCACCCGCTGCACGCGGTGCACGCCGCCTTCGAACTTCAGCCGCGACCACACGCCGTCGGCGGTGTCGCCCTTGCTGCGGATCGACAGCGTGGCGTCCTTGTAGCCGCCCAGGTCGGAGGTGGTCTCGTCGAGCACGGTCACGGTCCATCCGTGCCGCTCGGCGTAGCGGATGTACATGCGCGCGAGGTCGGCGGCGAACAGGGCCGATTCCTCGCCGCCTTCGCCGGACTTCACCTCCAGGACGATGTCGTCGGCGTCGTGCGGGTCACGCGGGGCGAGCAGGTCGGTCAGCTGGTCGTCGAGTTCGGCGACCTTGGCGGTGAGCTCGGTGACCTCGGCGGCGAAGCTGGCGTCGTCGGCCGCGAGTTCGCGGGCCGCCTCCAGGTCGCCGCGCGCGGCTTCGAGCTTGCGGTGGGTGGCGACGATCGGCGACACCTGCGCGAACCGGCGCCCCACCCTGCGGGCGGCCGCGGCGTCGGCATGCAGCGCCGGATCGGCCAGCTGGCGCTCGAGGTCGGCGTGCTCGGCCAGGATCGCCTCAATTGCCGGTGCGGTATCCGTGCCGCTCACCGCCTGCTCCTTCTGATGGGTCCGGTAAATCCTGCGCAAACAGCAACGGCGCCCAAATCTGACGCGTATGCGACAGATCGGGCGCCGTTGAGGTAGCTACTTGTCGGCTGCAGCCTTGTTGCGCTTGCCGTAGCGCTTCTCGAAGCGCGCCACGCGGCCGCCGCTGTCGAGGATCTTCTGCTTGCCGGTGTAGAACGGGTGGCACTGCGAGCAGACCTCGACGACGATCGTGCCGCTCTGCTTGGTGCTGCGGGTGGTGAAGCTGTTGCCGCAACCGCACTGCACGGTCGTATCGACGTACTCAGGATGAATGCCTGTTTTCATGGTTCCTCTTCAATCGTGGACCCGGGTCGCCCATCTGCATGTACCGGACGTGAACCGGGACCGAGGGTCAGCGGTCCATTATGCCAGCTCGACCGCCAATGGCCTAAACGAGCTCCGAGCAGGTGATATTCCCTGCCGTCGCGGTGCCACAGCAGGCGTCCGCGCGGGTCGGCGCCGAGCGCGACGAGTTCGCGTTTGAGGATCTTGTTGGTGGCCGTGGTGGGCAGGTCGTCGGCGACCCAGACGTAGCGCGGCCAGGCCTTGGGTGACAGGTCGCGCTGGGCGGCCAGGAACCGCCCGAACTCCCCCGGTGTCAGCGCCGCGTCGTCGCGCAGCACGACCGCCGCCATGACCTGGTCGCCGACGTGCTCGTCGGGCACCGGGTAGACCGCGACGCGGTTGATGGCCTCCAGACGCAGCAGGATCCGTTCGATCGGCGCGGCGGTGAGGTTCTCGCCGTCGACGCGCATCCAGTCCGCGGTGCGACCGGCCAGGTAGATCCATCCGTCGGCGTCGCGGTAGGCCAGATCGCCCGACCAGTACATGCCGTTGCGCATGCGCTGGTCGGTGGCGCCCTGATCGTTGTAATAGCCGCGGAACAACCCACCGCCGGATGTGTTGACCAGCTCCCCGATTGCCGCGTCGGGGTTCACCAGGGCGCCGTTGTCGTCGAATCCGGCTACCGCGCACTCGGTCACGGTCTCGGGGTCGTAGACCGCCACGCCGGGGAATCCTCTGCCGATCGATCCGGGCGGGCAGTCTTCGGTCCTGGTGATGATCACCGCGGTCTCGGTCGAGCCGAAGCCGTCCCACACCGTGCAACCGAACCGTCTGCCGAAGGCCTCGATGTCGCGGTCGGCGGCCTCGTTGCCGAACGCGACCCGCAGCGGGTTGTCGGCGTCGTCGGGCTGTTCTGGGGTGGCCAGGATGTAGGCCAGCGGCTTGCCGACGTAGTTCATGTACGTCGCGCCGTAGCGGCGGATGTCGGGCAGGAAACCCGACGCCGAGAACGTCGCGGGCGCCATGGCCGCGCCCGATCCGACGGCCACGCTCCAGCCCGCGTAGACGGCGTTGGAGTGGAACAGCGGCATCGCCAGATAACAGACGTCGTCTCTGGTCAGACCGTACCGCTCGACGAGCGCGCCGCCCGCGAACAGCACCACCGCATGCGACACCTCGACAGCCTTGGGGTCGCCGCTGGTGCCCGAGGTGAAGATCATCATGAAGGTGTCGTCGGGACGGGCCTCGCGGTACGGGGTCAGCCTGTCGAGGCCTCCCGGCGCCGGCGGTTGCGGCTGTGACACGTCGAGAACGGTGACACCGGGCAGGTCGAGCCCGTCGAGCAGGCCGCGATGATCGGCGTCGGTGAGCAGCAGTTGGCAGTCCACCCGGGTGATGTCGCGGGCGAGCGCATCGCCGCGGCGGGTGGTGTTGATGCCACACAGCACGTACCCACCGAGCGCGGCCGCCGCCAGCGCGGTGAGCATCTGCGGGGTGTTGCCCAGCAGCACACCCACGTGCAGCGGACGGCTGGGGTCGGCGCGGGAGATCAGGGCCTGCGCCTGGGCTGCGGCTTGCGCGATGTGTTCGTGCCACGTCCAGCTCCGGTCGCCGTATCTGACCGCGACGGTGTCCTGCTCGGCCCGGGAGCGGAGCAATTGCTGCAGCGTATCGGCCATTCCGGCGGACCCCCATGGGCGGGTGAACAGATGACGAAATCTGTCTACCACGGTTGTGCCGTCACCCGGAAGCGTCGGTCCTTGGCAGAATCACGGGAAACGTCCGCCTCAGGAGTCGCAGTTGACCAACGCCACCGCCCCGCGCAGCGTCCGTGATCGGCTCATCGACGCGGCGGAAACGTGTCTGCGGGCCAAGGGGATTCGTGCGACCACGGTGTCGGAGGTGGCCGAGGCCGCCGGGGTGTCGCGCGGGTGGCTGTACCGGCACTTCCCCGACAAGGTCACGCTGCTGGGCGCGGCGATCGTGCGCCTCAACGAGGCGTACTGGTCGGACGCGCACGCGATGCTCGAGAAGTACGACGGCCTCGACGAGAAGATCGCCGCCGGTATCCGCTACGGCCGCACGGCCTACGACGATCCGGGCGCGCTGCTGATGAAATTGCGCCTCGACGAACCCGAGGAGTTCGCGGCGTGTGCGGGCGCGGGCGTGCAGGGCCTGGTGCCGGATCTGGCGGCGTTCTGGACGCGGTATCTGGTCGCCGCGCGCGACAGCGGCGAGATCCACCCGAACAGCGTCATCGCCGAGGCCGCGGAATGGGTTGCGCGCGTGGTCATCTCCTTCGCGACGGTCCCCGGTGACCAGCTCGACGCGGATGATTCCGACGCCGTGCTGGCGCACCTGCGCCGCTACGTCATGCCGGGCCTGCGGGCCGATCCTGCGCTCTGAGCCCGTCGGCGCCTGCAAAGCACAAAACCCCCGCCGGTGCGGGGGTTCTGCCTGAGCTGTCGGATCAGTTGACGTCCATCGAGCCGGGGGCCGTCTTGGACACCTGGACCAGGAACTCGTAATTGGTCTTGGTCTTGCGCAGCTGGCTCATCAGCAGGTCGATGGCCTGATGCGAATCCAGCCCGCTCAACACGCGACGCAGCTTGTGCACGATCGCGAACTCGTCGGGCGACATCAGCAGTTCGTCCTTGCGGGTGCCGGACGGGTTGACGTCGACGGCCGGGAACACCCGGCGCTCGGCGATCTTGCGGTCCAGCTTGAGCTCGGCGTTGCCGGTGCCCTTGAACTCCTCGAAGATGACGGTGTCACCGGTCGACCCGGTCTCGACCATGGCGGTCGCGATGATGGTCAACGAACCGCCGTGCTCGATGTTGCGGGCCGCGCCGAGGAACCGCTTCGGCGGGTACAACGCGGTGGAGTCCACACCACCGGACAGGATGCGGCCCGATGCCGGCGAGGCGTTGTTGTACGCCCGGCCCAGGCGGGTGATCGAGTCCAGCAGCACCACGACGTCCTTGCCCTGCTCGACCAGGCGCTTGGCCCGCTCGATGGCCAGCTCGGCGGCCTGGGTGTGGTCTGACGGCGGACGGTCGAAGGTGGAGGCGATGACCTCGCCCTTGACCGAGCGCTGCATGTCGGTCACCTCTTCGGGGCGCTCGTCGACGAGCACGACCATCAGGTGGCATTCGGGGTTGTTGCGGGTGATCGCGTTGGCGATGTCCTGCAGGATCGTGGTCTTACCGGCCTTCGGCGGGGACACGATCAGGGCGCGCTGCCCCTTGCCGATCGGCATGATCAGGTCGATCACGCGCGTGGACAGCTTCTCCGGGTTGGTCTCGAGGCGCAGCCGCTCGTTCGGGTACAGCGGCGTGAGTTTGCCGAACTCGGGACGCTTCTTGGCGTCCTCGACCGAACCGCCGTTGACGGTGTCCAGACGCACCAGCGGGTTGAACTTCTGGCGCGGGTTCTGGCCGCCGCTCTCGCCCTCACGCGGCACCCGCACGGCCCCGGTCACCGCGTCGCCGCGGCGCAGGCCGTTCTTTCGCACCATGTTCATCGAGACGTACACGTCGTTCGGCCCGGCCAGGTAGCCCGAGGTCCGCACGAACGCGTAGTTGTCGAGGACGTCGAGGATGCCTGCGACCGGCTGGACGACGTCGTCCTCGCGCAGTTCGGCCTCGCCGCTGCTCTCGCCGCCGCGCTCGCCGCGCCTGCGGCGGTCACGGAACCGGCGGCCGCGACGGCCCTGGCGGCCCTCGCCGTCTTCGTCGGAGTCGGCGTTACCGCCGCCCCGGTTCTGCTGGCCGCCCTGCTGGTCCTGGTCAGAACCTCGGTCGGAACGATCGGAGCGGTCCTGCTTGACCTGATCCTGGCCGCTTTCCTGAGCGTCCTTCTGGCCGTCTTTCTCGCCACGGTCGGAGCGGTCCTGCTTGTTGGCGCGCTCGCGGCGCGACTGCCTGGGCTCTGCCTCACCGGTTTCGGGGGCCTTGACCTCGGGCGCCTTGGCCTCGGGGGCCTTGGCCTCGGCAGGCTTTTCTTCGGCGGGCTTGGCCTCGGGAGCCTTGGCCTCGGCCTTCACGTCGGCCTTCACGTCGGTGTTGGCCTCAGCCGCACCCTCGGTCTTGGCGTCGGCCGGGGCGCCGGCCTGTCGGGTGGATGCCCGACGTTCGCGGCGGCGCGGGGCGGCGGGCGCCTCGGCGGCCTGCTCGCCGGCCTGGGCATCGGCGGGCGCCGGGCTGCTGGCCTCAGCGGTCCGGCCGTTGGCTTCGCCTCGGTGAGCGCGGATGGCGGCGATCAGCTCACTCTTGCGCAGACCGGACGCACCTTCAACACCGATTTCCTTGGCAAGTGCGCGCAGCTCCGGCAACACCATCGTCGAAAGCGACGCAGACCGGGCGCGCGGCGCGGTGTTCGATTTCACAGCGCCCGACAAATCGCCAGTGTCGCTGGCATTGTCAGCTGTGAAGAGGTCCGTATCAGTCACGGATTTCCTTTCTTTCCCCCGCTGATTGCGTCGGGCGAGGGCTCCCCAAAGGTCGATGCGCATTCAGCACGTCCGCTGAATGCGTGACTCACACCGTCGCCTGTGCAACGGCGATCGCCACGATCCGCCGCGATGCGGCGAACCATCAGTCCACGAGTAGAACACGAGAAGATTGGGTGGTCGTCCTGGTGTCGACGCAGGCGAGAACCCTGCGAGTGCTGGACGAGAGCGAGAATAGCCCTCTTCGGAGCAGGAATCAAGAAATTGGATGCTCCGCGTGTTGTGCGAGCCACCGGGGTGTCTATCCGCTCAGTTGCGGACCACCGCCCCGGCCGTCCAGCGCACCCGGGCGCCAACCGACATCTCCGTCACGGTGAACCCGTGGGCGGTGCCGTACTCGACAGCTTCGGCCGGCAGGCCGGCCTGCGAACTCAGCCCCAGAACCGACGGACCGGCACCTGACAACACCGCTGCAATGCCACAACGCCGCAGGATCGCCAGATATTCCGCGGAGGCGGGCATCGCGGCCGCCCGCTGCGGCTGGTGCAGGACATCCTCGGTCGCGGCCATCAACAGGTCGGGGCGTTGGGACAGCGCGACGACGAGCAGCGCGGCACGGCTCAGGTTGAACCTGGCGTCGACATGGCTGACCAGCTCGGGCAGCAGCACCCGGGTCTCCGCGGTCGACGACCGCTGCTGCGGCACCGCGGGGAACAGCCGGATGTCGGGGTGCAGCCGCACCGGTGCCGCCGCGTAGCGCGGCTCGCCCATCCCCGCCGCTTCGGTCCACGACACCACCGCGCCGCCGAGCACCGCGGCCGCGGCGTTGTCGGGGTGGCCCTCGAACTCGCTGGACAGCTGGATCAGCCGCGCGTCGTCCATCGGCTCGCAACCGGCTTGTGTGACAAGGCCGTTGACCGCGGCGAGACCGCCGACCACCGCGGCCGCCGACGAGCCGAGCCCGCGGGAGTGCGGAATGTCGTTGCGGCAGCGCACGGTCAGACCCGGCGCCGAGAACCCTGCGGCCTGCAGCCCTTTGTTGATCGCACGGACCACCAGGTGCGTCTCGTCAAGGGGAACCTGACCCGCGCCCTCGCCCTCGACGTGCACCGTGAGGCCGGATTCCACTGTCTCGACGACGATCTCGTCGTACAGGCTCAGCGCGAGGCCGAGGCTGTCGAAGCCCGGGCCGAGGTTGGCGCTGGAGGCAGCGACGACGGCGGTGGCCGAAAGTCCGACCGGCAGAGTCTGAGTCACCGAGAATCCCCGCTAGCTCAGACCGAGCTCGGCGACCACCGCGGACGGGTCGACCGGGACGGGGGTGACCCCGGGCATACCCTTGAGTGCGGTGTCGGGATCCTTCAGACCGTTGCCCGTCACGGTGCACACCACGGTGGAACCGCGCTTGACCCAACCGTCCTCGACCGACTTGAGCAGGCCCGCGATGCTCGCGGCCGATGCGGGTTCGACGAACACGCCCTCGGTGCGGGCGACGAGATGGTAGGCGGCCAGGATCTCCTCGTCAGTGGCGGCCAGGAACCGGCCGTCGGACTGCTGCTGGGCTTCGACGGCCGAGTTCCACGAGGCAGGCGACCCGATCCGGATCGCGGTGGCGATGGTCTCCGGATCCTTGACCGGGGCACCGGTCACCAGCGGGGCCGCGCCTGCGGCCTGCGTGCCGAGCATGCGCGGCAACCGGTCCGAGACGCCGTCACGGTGGTACTCGGTATAGCCCTTCCAGTACGCGGTGATGTTGCCCGCGTTGCCGACCGGCAGCGCGTGCACATCCGGAGCGGTGCCGAGCGCGTCGACGATCTCGAACGCCGCGGTCTTCTGCCCCTCGATGCGGTACGGGTTGACCGAGTTGACCAACGCGATGGTCGGGAAGTCGGCGGTGAGCTTGCGCGCCAGCTCAAGGCAGTCGTCGAAGTTGCCGTCGATCTGGATGATCTTGGCGCCGTGCATGACTGCCTGGGCCAGCTTGCCCATGGCGATCTTGCCCTGCGGGATCAGCACCGCACACGTGATGCCGGCCCGTGCGGCGTACGCCGCCGCCGACGCCGAGGTGTTGCCGGTGGAGGCGCACAGCACCGCCTGCTGGCCGCGGGCCAGTGATTCGGTGACGGCCACGGTCATGCCGCGGTCCTTGAACGATCCGGTGGGGTTGAGCCCCTCGACCTTGAGATGCACTGTGCAGCCGGTCAGTTCGCTGATCCGCTTGGCGTGGATCAGCGGGGTACCGCCCTCGAGCAGCGTCACGGTGGTCCAGTCGGCACCGATCGGCAGCCGGTCCCGGTAGGCCTCGATCAGGCCCGGCCAGGGCTGGTGCACCGCAGCTTTTGCTGCACTCATGCGTTCGTTCCTTCCAATCGCAGAACGCTGTTGATGTTCTGCACGACGTCGAGATCGGCCAGCGCCTCGACGGTTTCTGACAGCGCGGCGTCGGTGGCCTCGTGGGTCACGACGACGATGCGGGCACCGCAGGGCTGGCCGCCCTCGTCGACCATGCCCTCCTGGCGCACCTCGGAGATGCTGACCTCGCGTTTGGCGAATTCGGCTGCCACAGCGGACAACACGCCGGGCCGGTCGGCCACGTTCATGTTGACGTAGTAGCGCGTCGGGATGAACCCGATCGGCGCGATCGGCAGTTTGGCGTACTTCGATTCGCGCGGGCCACGGCCACCCTGCACCCGGTTGCGCGCCGCCATCACCACGTCTCCCATCACCGCAGAGGCGGTGGGGGCACCGCCGGCGCCTTGACCGTAGAACATCAGCCGCCCGGCCGCCTCGGCTTCCACGACGACCGCGTTGAACGCACCGTTGACGGCGGCCAGCGGATGCGTCAGCGGGACCAGCGCCGGGTAGACGCGGGCCGAGACCCGGTCCTTGCCCTCGTCGGAGGTGAGCCGCTCGCAGATCGCGAGCAGCTTGATCGTGCAGCCGAGCGCCCGAGCCGACGCGAAGTCCTCTGCGGAGACCTTGGTGATGCCCTCGCGGTACACGTCGTCGGCGGTCACCCGGGTGTGGAACGCGATCGACGCGAGGATCGCGGCCTTGGCCGCGGCGTCGTAGCCCTCCACGTCGGCGGTGGGATCGGCCTCTGCGTAGCCCAGTGCGCTCGCGTCGGCCAGCGCGCTGCTGTAATCGGCTCCGGTGCTGTCCATCTCGGACAGGATGTAGTTGGTGGTGCCGTTGACGATGCCGGCCACCCGCCGCACCGTGTCACCGGCCAGCGACTGCGTCAGCGGGCGGATCACCGGGATGGCGCCGGCCACGGCGGCCTCGAAATACAGGTCGACACGGGCCTTTTCGGCCGCCTGGGCGAGCTCACCGGTGGACATCGCCATCAGCGCCTTGTTGGCGGTGATGACCGACTTGCCCTGTTCGAGCGCGGACAGGATGGCCTTGCGGGCCGGCTCGACCGGGCCCATGACCTCGACGACGATGTCGACGTCGTCGCGCGACACCAGTTGCTCGATGTCGTCGGTGAGCAGTTCGGTGGGCACGCCGCGGTCGTCTGCCACCCGGCGCACCCCGATGCCGCGCAGTTCCAGCGGGGCACCGATGCGGGCCGCGAGATCGGCCGCGCTGTCGGCGATGATGCGCACGACCTCGCTGCCGACGTTGCCCAGGCCCAGTACCGCTACACCGATGGGCTTCTTACTCATTGACCACTCACCTCCAGGCTCAGAAGATCCTCGACGGTCTCCCGTCGCAGCACCAGTCGTGCCTTGCCGTCGGCGACGGCCACCACAGCGGGGCGGCACAGCAGGTTGTATCGGCTCGACATCGAATAGCAGTACGCGCCGGTCGCGGCGACGCCGAGCAGGTCGCCGGGCGCGATGTCGTCGGAAACCCACGTGTCCCGGACGACGATATCGCCGCTCTCGCAATGCTTTCCGACGATCCGCGCCAGCGCGGGCGGGGCGTCGCTGACCCGGGACACCAGCCGGGCGTCGTACTGCGCGGCGTACAGCGAGGTGCGGATGTTGTCACTCATGCCGCCGTCGACGCTCACGTAGCGGCGGTGTGCGGTCGGGCTGACGGCGACATCCTTGACCGTGCCGACCTCGTAGAGCGTGATGGTGCCGGGGCCCGCGATCGCGCGACCGGGTTCCACCACCAGCTTGGGTGTGGGCAGCCCGACCGCGGCCGATTCGGTGCGCACGATCTCCAGCAGCTTGTCGGCCAGTTCCTTCATGGGCGGCGGGTCGTCGTGCGGGAGGTACGAGATACCCAGTCCCCCACCGAGGTCCACGATCGACATCTGCGAGGTCTTCTCGACGCCGAACTCGGCGACCACGTCGCGCAGCAGGCCGATCACCCGGTGCGCGGCGATCTCGAACCCGGCCACGTCGAAGATCTGCGATCCGATGTGGCTGTGCAGGCCCACCAGGCGCAGGTTGTCGGTGTCGAAGACCCGGCGGATCGCCTTCATCGCGGCGCCGGTCGCCAGCGACAGGCCGAACTTCTGATCCTCGTGCGCGGTCGAGATGAACTCGTGGGTGTGCGCCTCCACGCCGACGGTGACCCGGACCAGCACGTCCTGCACCACCCCGGCCGCACCGGCGATCGCGTCCAGCCGCTCGATCTCGATCTCGGAGTCCAGCACGATGTGGCCGACCCCGGCCTGCACCGCCGCGGTCAGTTCGGCGACCGATTTGTTGTTGCCGTGCACGGTGATCCGTTCGGCCGGGAACCCGGCGTGCAGCGCGACGGCGAGTTCTCCCCCGGTCGCCACGTCGAGCGACAGGCCCTCTTCGTCGACCCAGCGGGCGATCTCGGAGCACAGGAACGCCTTGGCCGCGTAGTGCACGTATTCGCCGCCGCCGAAGGCCGCGGCGATGTCGCGGCAGCGGGTGCGGAAGTCGTCCTCGTCGATCACGAACAGCGGCGTGCCGAACTCGGCGGCCAGGTCCGTCACCGGCACCCCCGCGATCGACACCACCCCGTCGGCTCCGCGAATCAGGTTGCGCGGCCACACGTTCGGGGCCAGCAGCATGATCTCGTCCGGGCCCTGCGGTTTGTCGGGGACATCCGCGTGGTGCAGTTCCTCGGCGTGCCGAGGCCCGGCCGGATGCGCGTTCACATCCGCTCCGGGGCGCTGACGCCGAGGATGGCCAGACCGTTGGCGATCACCTGGCGGGTCGCGCCGCACAGCGCGAGGCGGGCCGAGTGCAGGTCGCCGGGCTCCTCGTCGCCCTGCGGCAGCACGCGGCAGGAATCGTAGAAGCGGTGGTAGTCGCCGGCCAGGTCCTCCAGATAGCGGCAGACGCGGTGCGGCTCACGCAGCGCGGCCGCGGTCTCGAGCACGCGGGGGAATTCGCCCAGGGTGCGGATGAGCGTGCCCTCTTTATCGTGGGTGAGCAGGTCCAGATGGTCGGTGCTCACCCTCACGCCGAGGTCGGCGGCGTTGCGGGCCAGCGCGCACAACCGGGCGTGCGCGTACTGCACGTAGTAGACCGGGTTCTCGTTGGACGCGCTCGACCACAACTGCAGGTCGATGTCGATGGGGGTGTCCACCGACGAGCGGATCAGTGCGTACCGCGCGGCGTCGACCCCGATGGCCTCGACCAGGTCGTCGAGCGTGATCACGGTGCCCGCGCGCTTGCTCATCCGCACCGGCTGGCCGTCGCGCACGAGGTTGACCATCTGCCCGATCAGCACCTCGACGGTGTCCGGATCGTCGCCGAGCGCGGCCGCCGCCGCCTTCAGCCGGGCGATGTAGCCGTGGTGGTCGGCGCCGAGCATGTAGATGCACAGGTCGAACCCGCGCTTGCGCTTGTCCAGGAAGTACGCGAGGTCGCCGGCGATGTAGGCGGCATTGCCGTCGCTCTTGATCACCACCCGGTCCTTGTCGTCACCGAAGTCGGTGGTGCGCAGCCAGGTCGCGCCGTCCTTCTCGTAGATGTTGCCGGTCTCGCGCAACTGGGCGATGGCCTGGTCGACACGGCCGGACGTGTGCATCGAGTCCTCGTGGGTGTACACGTCGAAGTCGGTGCCGAAGTCGTGCAGCGAGGACTTGATGTGGGTGAACATCAGGTCGACGCCGATCGCGCGGAACGTTTCGCGCTGCTGGTCGACAGGCAGGTCGAGCACGTCGGGCGCCTTGGCCAGGACCTGCTTGGCGATGTCGACGATGTAGTCGCCCGCGTAGCCGTCCTCCGGCGTCGGCTCACCCTTGGCCGAGGCGATCAGCGAGTTCACGAACCGGTCGATCTGCGCGCCGTGGTCGTTGAAGTAGTACTCCCTGGTGACGTCGGCGCCCTGGGTCGACAGCAACCGGCCCAGCGCGTCGCCCACGGCGGCCCAGCGGGTGCCGCCGATGTGGATGGGACCGGTCGGGTTGGCCGAGACGAACTCCAGGTTGACGTTGCGCCCCGCGTACTGGTCGGACGAGCCGTACCCGCCCTCGGCGGCCAGCACGTCGGTGATGATGACGCCCTGCGCGGACGCCTCGATGCGCAGGTTGACGAATCCCGGGCCGGCGACCTCGGCCGCGGCGATGCCATCGGCCGCGGTCAGCGCCGTGGCGAGCCAACCGGCGAGCTCGCGCGGGTTGACGCCGACCTTCTTCCCGAGCTGCAGCGCGAGGTTGGTCGCGTAGTCGCCGTGCTCGGGGTTGCGTGGGCGCTCGACCGTGACGGTGGCGGGCAACGCGGCCACGTCCAGGTCGTGTTCGGTCAGCACTGCCGCAGCAGTGGCCTTGAGCAGCTCAGCAAGGTCGGCGGGGGTCACGAGGGTCCATCCTATGGTCTGGGGTCCCCCAGCCCCGAATCCGTATTCACCGACGGATGCGCTACGCTATCGGAGCCCAACCGGCGCAGCTGTCACCCAGCACGCGCCCCCGTAGCTCAGGGGATAGAGCGTCTGCCTCCGGAGCAGAAGGCCGCAGGTTCGAATCCTGCCGGGGGCACCCTTCAACCAGGCAGTCCTGCCACGGTCACCGCAGCGGCCGACGCTACGCGTGGGGCGAAACGCTCGCGTAGCGTCGACTCGGCGTAGTCATGGCGGAACAGTCCTCGCTTCCGCAGGATCGGGACCACTTCGTCGACGAAGATCTCCAGACCGTCGGGGAAGACGTCGGGCATCAGGTTAAAGCCGTCGGCCGCCCCTGCCAGAAACCACCGCTCGATGGTGTCGGCGACGTCCACCGGCGAGCCGACGACGACGCGGTGCCCGGCCCCGCTGAACTCCCGCAGTGCGCCGCGCAATGTGAGATTCCGGCTCCGGATCAACCGGACGACGGACTCTCGGAAACCCAGGGACGCAGCGAATTTGGCGGGGTCGTCGACATCGCCGAGCAGGTGTGCGGGAACGGGCTCGTCGAGTGGGTACGCCGCGAGGTCCTCACCGAGGACCTGTGACAGCCGCTCGAGGTCGTGGCCGGGCGGCAACAACTCGTTCTGCTCGTCGTAGCGACGTTCGGCTTCGGCGTGCGTGCTTCCGATCGTCGTGATCAAACCGGGCAGGATCTTGACGTCGTCCCGACCACGCCCGTGCGCGACGGCGACGTCCTTGACGTACCGGTAGTGCTCGATAGCCGCACCCAGGTCGAGTTCGGCGCTGAACACCGCATCGGCGACACGGCCTGCGAGATCCCGTCCCTGCGGCGACCCACCTGCCTGCACGACCAGCGGGTGACCCTGCGGTGACGGACCCTGCGGCAGTCCGCCCAGGACGGTGAAGAACTCGCCGTGGTGGTTGATGCCGTGCGTCGCGGGCTCGGCGGCGTCGCGCCACAGTGCCAGGACGACGTCGACGAACTCCGCGGCGCGCCGGTAGCGCGTCGCACGGTCCGGGAGGTCCGCCAACCCGAAGTTGGCGCCTGCGGCCGGTGAGTAGGTCGTGACGACGTTCCACGCCACCCGTCCGCCCGCCAACCGATCCAGGGTGAGCAGTCGGTGCGCGAGTTCGACGGGATCGTTGAAGGTCGACGACAGCGTGCCGATGAGGCCGAGATGCTCGGTCTCGGCGGCGACCGAGGCCAGGATCACGCTGGGCTCCAGGGCCTGCGAGGGGCGCAGCGCGGGATGGTCGCGCAGCGCGGGGCCGTCGGCGAGGAACAACGCGTCGAGTGTGCCGCGTTCGGCGATCCGGGCCATCCGCACGTAGTAACCGGGGTCGGCGAATGCGGTCGGCGGTTCGGTGGTGCGCCGCCAGGAACCGGTGTGGATGCCGGTGTTGAGGACGTTGACGTTCAGGATGACGTGCTTGTCGGTGGTCACAGGCGTCCTCCGGGGTTCGGGGCGCCGGCGAAAGCCGGCTCGTGGTCGGACAGGTCGGGCGAGGTCGGCGGCGCGAGGCCCAGGGTGCCGCGCAGGGTGCTGCCGGAGGGCACGCCGACCAGTCCACGGCGTCGCGCCGACGGCAGGACGTCGTCGAGCACCCGGCCCGCGTCGTGTGCCCGCAGTCGGACGATCACACCGGCCGCCTCGCTGCTCGCGGCGATCCGATCCAGCGCATCCGCCAGCCCGTCGACCGTCCGCAGTCGAATCACGACCGGGATGCCCACGGGAGCGTGCGCGCCGTCCTCGACGACGACGGCGTCGGCACCGTCGGCGGCGCCGGTGCGCCACACCGGCAGGTCGCCCTGCAGTGATCCGGGGACGTTCAACGGTCCGGCGATGGAATAGCCGTCACGCACATCGGCGCGGCGGATCCGCGTGATGTCGGCGAAGACACCGGTGTCGCGTTCGCCGACAACCGATTCCAGCGGCCATGTGCGCCACAGCGCGCGTACTGCCGCCACGGCGTCGGCGGTGTGCGCCGGCCCAGGGGCGGCGTCGGTCCACACGTCGGTCGCGGCGTTCAGAGCGATCGCGTGGTCGAAGTCGAGTGCGAGCCAGCCCACGCGCCCGCGCGCGGCGTGGTCCACGGAGACCAGCCTGCGGGCCAGGTTGTACGGATGGTCGCGGTGCGCGGCAGCCGCGACCACCAGCCCGAGCCGAAAGGTGTGGCGTGCGGCGACGGTGGCCACCAGCGTCGGGTCGAGCGACACGGTGGCGGGGTTACCGGCCTCGCCCCGTTCGGCGCCGATGACCCAGTAGCTGACACCCGCGGACTCCAGCCGGCCCGCCAGCGCCGCCACCTCCCGCCAGGGTCGACCCGTTGCGAGGAATTGATCGTCGAGGCCGTCGCCGACGATTTCGACACCGACCGAGAGTGCAGCCATTCACCCGACGCTACGGCGGCAGGCCACGAGTTCAACGGTTGCACTCACGGCAAGTCGAATTGCGTTCGGCCGCAATACTTAAGTTGCGGTGAAGGGTGGACTTAAAATTTCTGAAGCGACGAACCGTCGACCCCGTACCCGCTGCGCCGTACCTTCCGCTTCGTGGTCAACTTCGCGCTGCGGCGCCTGTGGCAGTCGATCGTGGTGATCGTGCTGGCGTACACGGCAGTGTTCTTCGTTCTCAACGTCCTGCCCGGTGATCCGATCGAACAGCAGATCGCGAATCCGGAGAACCCGATCTCGGATGAGGAAGCGGCGGCGCTGCGCGGCTACTACCGCCTCGACGCACCCGCGGTCGTTCAGTTCGGGCTCTCGGTGAAGCGGCTCTTCACAGGGGATCTCGGCTACTCTCTGAACTCCGGCCAGGAGGTGTCCCGGTTGCTGGCACACGCGCTGCCGTCGACGCTGTCGCTGGCCGGCGTGGCGTTCCTGCTGGCGGCGGCAATCGGTTTCGTCATCGCCCTGGCAGCCGTTTTCGCACCGTGGGCGCCGGTCCGCGAAGTGGCCCGCTCGATCCCTCCGGCGTTCCTGTCGGTCCCGGTGTTCGTCACCGGACTCGTCACACTGCAGGTGTTTTCGTTCAGCCTCGGCTGGGTGTCCGCCGTGCGCGACGAGGGCCTGCGCTCCACCGCAATGGCCGCTCTGCCGCTCGCCCTTCCGGTCGCCGCGCCGATAGCGCAGGTGCTCATCCAAGGCTTGAGCAATGCGGCCGGGCAACCGTATGTCGAGGTGTTGCGCGCCAAGGGTCTGACCGGTGACCGCATCGTCTTCGGCCATCTGCTCAAGAACGGCTCGATACCGACGTTGACGATCGTGGCCATCACCGTCGGTGAACTGCTCGCCGGGTCCGTCATCACCGAAACGATCTTCAACCGCACCGGCATCGGCTACCTCACCGAGACCGCGGTCCGCAACCAGGACACCCCGATCATCCAGGCCGTGGTCATCACGGTGTCCGTCACGTTCGTCGCGATCAACTTCATCGTCGACGTCATCTACCCGCTCATCGACCCGCGCATCGGGCGCGCGCACCCAGCGCGCTCCACAACGAGCGCCGCCGACGCGGGGTTGGTGTCCGCATGACCACCGCGACCGCACCTGCGGCGCTTCGCCTTCCGCGACTTCGCCGCCCGCTCGGAGTCACCGTCTGGGACGTGCCACCCTTGTTGTTCCTGGTGCTGGTGGCCGCGATGATCGCGGCACCCGACGTCCTCGCCCCCTACGATCCGCTGCAGGAGAACCCGGATCTGCCGCTGGCGGCGCCGAGCCTGCAGCACCCGTTCGGCACCGACTACATCGGTCGCGACCTGCTGAGTCGAGTCGTCGCGGGCACCGCTGCGACGATCGCCGGATCGTTCATCGCCGTCCTGATCGGACTGCTGGCAGGGACCGTCCTCGGCCTGCTCGCCGCGTATTTCGGGCGGGCCACCGACAGCATCATCAGCCGCATCGTCGACGTGCTGTTGTCCATCCCGACGCTGTTGCTGTCCATCACGATCATCGTGGCGCTCGGCTTCGGAACGGTGAACGCCGCCATTGCCGTTGGCGTTTCGTCCATCGCGGTGTTCGCCCGCCTGGCGCGCTCCGAGGTGCTCGCCACGCGGAACCTGCCCTTCGTCGAAGCCAGCGCCCACCTGGGGTCCAGCCATTCGAGGCTGTTGTTTCGGCACGTCCTGCCGAACTCGTACTCGTCGGTGCTTTCGCTCGCCGCACTTCAGTTCGGCACGGCGATCCTGGCCATCGCGTCGCTGAGCTTTCTGGGGTACGGCGCGCAGCCGCCGGAGCCCGAGTGGGGCCTGCTGATCTCGGAGGGTCGCAACTATATCAACTCGGCGCCAAGCCTCGTGCTGTTCCCCTCACTCGCCATCGTGCTGTCCGTGATGAGTCTGTCGCGACTGGCGCACATCGTTCGCAGAAAGGTCGGATGACATGAGTTCTCCAACGCTGCTCTCGGTTTCGGGCCTGTCCGTGGAGTACGAATCGGCGCAGGGACCGGTTGCGTCCGTTGTTCGGGACGTCTCCTTCGACGTCCGCGCAGGCAAGGTCCTCGCGGTCGTCGGCCAGTCGGGGTCGGGCAAGTCCACCATCGCCCGCGCGTTGCAGGGACTGCTCCCCGACAACGGGCGCATCACGGCGGGCCGGGTCCACCTCAATGGCCGCGACGTCACGGAGCTGCCGCAACGCGGCTGGCGCGATATCCGCGGGGCCACCATCGGATTCGTACCGCAGGATCCACTGGGATCCCTCGATCCGCTGCAACGCGTCGGCGATCAGATCGCCGAGGTCCTCACGGTGCACCGGATCGCCGACCGGCACGCTGCCCGTGAACGAGCGGTCGAACTGCTCGATCGTGTGGGCATCCGCGAACCGCGCCTGAGGGCCCGCGACCATCCCCATCAGCTCTCCGGCGGTCAGTTGCAGCGCGTCCTCATCGCGATCGCGATCGCGGGCGACCCGCAGCTGCTGATCGCCGACGAACCCACCAGCGCCCTTGATGTCACCGTGCAGCAACGCATTCTGGAACTGCTCGACGAACTGCGTCGTGAGCGCGGGTTGGGCGTCGTGTTCATCACCCACGACCTGGCCCTGGCCGAACACCACAGCGACGATGTCGCGGTGCTGCGCGACGGCGAGCTGCGCGAATCCGGACCGACGAAGTCGGTGTTGGTCGCCCCGCGTGACGATTACACCCGCCAGCTCATCGCCGACGCGCCCGCGCTCACCCCGGACAAGTACCGCCGCGGCCGCCCGGTACCCGACGATGTCGGTGACCCGATCCTGCGAGTCAGTGCCCTGGTCAAGACGTTCGGGGAGACGCGTGCGCTCGACGACGTGTCGTTCGACGTGCAGCGCGGCACCATTCACGCCCTGGTGGGCGAGTCCGGATCGGGTAAGACGACCGCCGCCAGGGTGCTCGCCGGCCTGACCGACTTCCAGTCCGGAACCGTCCACGTCGACGGCACGGTTCGGATTCCGCACACCCGCTTCGGGGTCGCTCGGCAGCGCGCTCAGGCGCGGACGTTGCAGATGGTGCATCAGAATCCGCTCGCCGCACTGGATCCCAGAATGACGATCGGCGACGCCATCGCCGAGCCGCTGACCATCAACGGCATCGGCTCCCGCCGGGACAGACGTGCCGAAGTCGCCGATGCACTCGACCGCGTCGGGCTGCCGACGTCCCTGCGCGACCGCAGACCCCACGAGGTGTCCGGCGGCCAGCGCCAGCGCGTCGTGCTCGCGCGTGCGCTGGTGCTCCGCCCGCCGGTGCTCATACTCGATGAACCCACCTCGGCACTCGACGTCACGGTGCAGTCGCAGGTGGTCGACCTGCTGATCGACCTGCAGCGCGAGCTCGGTTTGACGTATCTGTTCATCTCGCACGACCTGAGCCTCGTGCGTCAGATCGCCGACCATGTCAGCGTTCTGGAGCACGGACGGCTGGTCGAATCGGGTCCCGTCGCCGACGTCTTCTCCTCGCCGGTGGCGTCGTACACGCGCCGCCTCCTCGACGCGGTCCCCGGCGCCGCCGCGCGTGCCGCATGAGCGCGCGCACACTTCTGGCGGCCGCGGCGGCCGCGGCGGCCGTGGTGGTCGGCGGTTCGCTGCTCACGGGGTGCAGCGCCGAACGAGCCGCCTCCGTCGGCGGCACACAGCGCGGCGGGCATCTGGTCTACCTCGACGCCGAGGCGCCCGCCTCACTGCAGATCCAGGTCAGCTACTGGCAGAACAGCCTGCTGAAGGACCAGATGCTCGACCGCCTGGTCTACCAGGATCCGACGACGTTCGAGTTCGTACCGTGGATCGCGCGAAAGTGGACCGTGGACCCGTCGGGGACGGTGTACGAGTTCACCATCCGCGACGGCGTCACCTACAGCAACGGTCAGCCGTTGGACGCCGAATCCGTGCGCCGCAACCTGCAGTGGCAGTCGAACGGCGACAAGTCCAAGGGCATCGTCCGGAACGTCTATTTCCCGAAGATCGAGTCGATCACCGCGGACAACGCTCGGCGCACCGTGCGGGTCAAACTGGCCGAGCCGTACGCCCCGTTCATCGCCGTGCTGACCCTCAACACCGCGGGTCTGGTCGCCGACGCCACCATCAACGCCAGCAAGGAGGAGCAGTCGGTCGTCACGAACCTGATCGGCAGCGGGCCGTTCTACGCCGAATCGGAGATCCCGGACAAGCAGATCGTGCTGGCCAAGCGCCGCGGCTACGACTGGGCACCTGCCACGGCACCGCATCAGGGCGAGGCTTACCTCGACACCGTCACCGTCATCCCGGTCACGGAGGACAGCGTCCGGGTGGGCGCGCTGCGGGCGGGCCAGGCCGACGCCATCCGGTACTCACAACCACCCGATGAGAAGTTGTTGCAGCGCGAGGGCTTTCGCGTACTCGGCCTGCGCACACCGGGTTTGGCGAACACACTCGACATCCGACAGACCGCGCCGTACATGAAGGACATCAACGTCAGGCGCGCCATCGGGTTCGGCATCGACCGCGAGGAGATCCTGCACACGCTGTACACCGACAACTGGAAACCGGCGCAGAACATCGTCACCCGCGGATTCCCCGGTTACACCGACCGCAGTGACGCCGTGCGCTACGACCCCGAGGAGGCGATGCGGCTGCTCGAGCGGTCGGGGTGGACGCAGTTGAACGAGAACGGTTTCCGGGTCAAAGACGGGCAGGTGCTGTCGGCCAAGATCTATGTCGACGTGTACGACCACACCGCCAAGCCGATGTACGAACTCATCCAGCGTCAGCTCCGGCGCATCGGCGTCGATCTGGTCATCCGCCAGACCGACTTCGCGAACTATCCGACCGCGAGCGTCGAGGACTCGGTCGCGCTGCGGCGCAACGGCTGGCCGACCGCCGATCCGGTGCGGCTCTGGCAGAACTACGGCAGCGAGTTCGGCGACATGTACGCGCTCCACGGGGCCGATCCCGAGATCGACCGCCTGCTCGAGGCGCAGATCCGGGCGACGGACCCGGCGCAGCGTTTGCGAATTCTGCAGCAGTACAACAACTACGTCATCGACAAGGCGTACACGATCCCGCTGCTCGAGGACACTCAGATCTTCGCCGTGGCACCCCGCGTGCAGGGTTTCGCCAACGCCGCCAACTCGGTGCCGTGGTTCTACGGCGCGTGGATCGACGACACCGTGACCGGAAGGGACGGATCACCGTGATCATCGATCCGCCGGTCCCCCGGCGCGGCGCCTACAGCGCCTACAGCGCCTACAGGGGCAGCGGGATCGAATCGACCAGCGTGCGGGTGTAAGCGGTCGCCGGATGGTCGAAGACCTCCCCGGTGGCGCCCTGCTCCTGCACCTCGCCGTGCCGCAGCACCGTGACGGTGTCGGCGATCTGCCGGACGACGCTGAGGTCGTGCGAGATGAACAGGTAGCTCAACCCCAACGTCACCTGCAGGTCGACAAGCACCTCGAGGATCTGTGCCTGCACGGTCACGTCCAGAGCGGAGGTGGGTTCGTCGAGCACGAGAACCTTCGGGTTCAGCGTCAATGCGCGGGCGATCGCGACCCGCTGCCGCTGCCCGCCGGAGAGTTCCCTCGGCCGGCGGCCGAGGAAGGTGTCGTCCAGGCCGACCAGGCCGAGCACCTCGGCCGCCCGTACTCGACGCTCGGCTCGCGTCCCGATGCGGTACCGGCGCAACGGCTCGTCGACCAGCCGGCCCACGGTGTGGGCGGGATCCAGCGACGTGAACGGATTCTGGTAGACGAGTTGCAGATTGCGGTGGACATCCCGTAGGCCACGGCCGCTCAGCTCCGTCACGTCGCGCCCGTCCACGACGACGCGCCCGGCGTCCGGCTGCAGCAGCCGGAGCACGACGCGGGCCAGAGTCGACTTGCCCGAACCGGATTCGCCCACCAGAGCGTGGGTGCGCGCCGGTGGAATTTCGAAGCTCACTGCCTTCAGGGCGTCGGTGCGGTGACCGCCGTCGCGAAAGCTCTTGTGCACGTCGATGACCTGCAGGGCGAAGCGGTCTTCTGCCGGCTGGTCGCGCAGTCGCAGTGCGGCGCCGAACCGCTCCCGGTTGAGGCCGGGTACGTCGGCGACCAGGCGCTGGGTGTACGAGGAGCCGGGATTGCGCAGCACGGCATCCGAGGCGCCCAGTTCCTGCACCCTGCCGCCGTTGAGCACGACGACTGTGTCGGCGCGCTCCGCGGCCAGCGACAGATCGTGGGTGACGAACAGCACCGACAGATCGGTCTCGACCTTCAGCCGGTCGATCAGGTCGAGAATGGTCTTCTGGATGGTGACGTCGAGTGCCGACGTCGGCTCGTCTGCCACGATCAGGTCGGGGCGCTGGGCGATCGCAATGCCGATGAGCACGCGTTGGAGCTGACCCCCGGACAGCTGATGCGGATACGACCGCAGCGCTCGCTCCGGATCGACGATGCCGACCGAGTCCAGCAGTCGGGCGGCCAGCCGTGCGTGCTGCCTGCGGTCGGCGTACTCGGGTAGGCCCGAGGCGCGGTAGGCCTCGAAGATCTGCGTGTCGATGCGACGCACCGGGTTCAGCGCCGCCGTGGGGTCCTGCGGCACGTAGCCGATCCGTCGGCCGCGGAGGGCGCGCACGTCGCGTTCGGGGGCGCCGAGCACCTCGCGGCCGCCGAACCGGACCGTGCCACCGACGGCCACCCCGCGGTCGAGGAGTTTGAGTACCGCGTTGACGATGGTCGACTTGCCGGAGCCGGATTCGCCCACGACCGCCACCGTCTGGCCCCGCCGCACGCTGAACGACACGTCGGCCACGGTCGGCTCGTCGAGATTGCCCCCGTAGGCGACGGTCAGGCCGCGCACCTCGAGCAGCGTTGCCTGAGGTTCGGCGTCGGTGTCCTGTTCGTAGTCGACACCGGCTGTCGTGGTCATTTCGAATCCCCGCTTCTGCCAATGGATCTGCTGAGTTTGTTGAGTGCGAGCACCGTGAGGACCATGACGGTGCCCGGTGCGTACACCAGCCACGGGTACCGGTACAGGAAGTCCTTGCCGTCAGAGATCAGCAGTCCCCAGTCGGGGCTCGGTGGCGGGTTTCCGTAGCCGAGGAACGCCAGCGAGGAGATGCTGATGATCGCCAGGCCGAATTGGAGTGCCGTCAGCGCGAGCACCGGGCGATAGGTGTTCGGCAGCACGTGTGCGAACAGCACCGTCCACCGGTTGCCGCCGATGAGGTAGGACGACTCGATGAACGGGAGGTTCTTCACGCGTAACACTTCGGACCTGATCAGCCTGCCGAACACCGCAATCGAGGACACACCGACGGCGATCGCCGCGTTGACCGATGCGAAACCGAGCGACACCACGACGATCACGGCCAGCAGGAACGGCGGCACGGCCAGCAGGATGTCGATGACGCGACCGATGACCGCGTCGGAGGTGCGGCCGATGAAGCCGGCGATCAGACCGAGCAGGCTGCCCGCCACCAAGCCGATGGTCACGGCCAGCAGCGCCGTCAGCACGGCAGGTCGGGTGCCGTGGACGACGCGGGCGAATATGTCACGGCCCAGTTGGTCGGTGCCGAAAATGTGTGCCGCGGAGGGCGCTTGGAAGTTGTCGTGCGGCACACCCATCACCGGATCGGCGGCGGTGAACAGGCCCGGCGCGAGCGCCCACGCGGCGATGACGACGAGGATGAGCAGCGCGAGTGCCGTCGGCAGGCTCCTGACGCCGCGGAAACGAACCCGGGCGCGCAACTCGGAGGGCTGGGTGGCGAGGGCTACCATGCGTTGCGCCCCTTCCCCGTCGCCCGCCGCAGCCTCGGGTCGAGAACCGGGTACACCAGGTCGACGACCAGGTTGATCAGCAGGAACAGCACCGCCGCCAGCACGACGGCGGCCTGCAACACGGGCACATCCTGGTCGACCACGGCAAGCTCGATCACGGTGCCCACTCCTGTGCGACCGAAGATCGTCTCGGTGATGATCGATCCGCCGAGCAGGTCACCGACAACGATCGCCGCCATCGTCAGGGTGGGCAGAGCGGCGTTGGGCAGCAGGTGTCTGGCGAATAACTGAAATCGGCTGATGCCCTTCGAGATCGCGACGGTGGCGTACTGCTCGGCGCGCGCGGTGTCGAGCGCCGTGATGAAGATCTGGGCGATCGGAGCGGACGCCGGGATCGCCAGCGTGACCGCCGGATAGACGAGCGAGTTGATGCTGCGAAAGTCGCTGATCGCGAATGTGCCGAGCTGGAACGCGAATACGTCGATGATCACCAGCCCGATGAGGAAGTTCGGAAGCGACAGGAACAACGACGGAAAGGACCGCAGCAGGCCGCCCGTGCCTGCGGGTAGGTAGTAGGCGCCGAGCGCGATGACGAAGGCGATGAGCACGGCGAACACGAAGGCCGCTGCCGCGAGTTGCAGGGTCGACGGGATCCCGTCCCACAGCACCGATGTCACCGGGCGGTTCGAGCTGATCGACAGCCCGAGGTCACCCTTGAGGAACCTCGTCAGCGAGACACCCAATTGCTCAAGGACGGAGCGATCCAACCGGTAGTACCCGAGCAGCTCCTGAATCTCTGCTTCGGTGTAGGCGAATTCGGGGTTGCGCAGATGCGCCGACACCGGGTCGCCCGGCAGCGCGGTCACGATGACGAACACCAGCACGTAGACGCCGAGGACGGCGAGCACCGCCTGCCCGATGCGGGATGCGACGTAGCGGGCGCCGGGCGAGGTGATCCGGTCGATGTGAGTCGTCATGAGCTCAGCCAGGCGTCGTAGAAGTTGATCAGTCCAAGGCCGTCGACCTGGATACCCTCGAGCCGTCGCTGGGCACCCCAGGTTTGCCGGAACTCGTGGATCGGTATGTAGTAGGCGTTGTCGATGACGTACTCCTGCACGCGTTTCGAAGCGGCGATGCGGTCCTCGTCGGTGGTGGCCTGCACGAGGTCGGTGAGCACAGCGTCCAGCGCGGGGTCGTTCACCTTGAACTGGTTACCTTGCGAGCTGTGCCACCAGCGCCACGCCTCCGACGAGCTCCCCGCCAGCCAATGGTTCTCGAAGAGCGACACCTTCGGTTGCGCCGTGACCGCGTTGTAGTTGGTGAAGTCGACGGCCTTGATGTCGAGTCGGACGCCGAGCCTGCGCCACTGCTGCTCGATCAGTTGGAGACCGGCCTTCGAGGTCGTGGTGAACACCGACGGGTAGATCAGCACGCTGAGGCGTTCGCCGTTTCTGGTCCGGTAGCCCTCGGCGTCGCGCCCGGACCAGCCGGCGTCGTCGAGTAGGCGGTTCGACAACTGGGGGTCGTAGGCGAACCGGTCGCGCAGATCGAGCGTGCCGGGCACCACCGAGTTGAAGATCGAGATCGCCTCGGACCATCTTCCGCTCGGGTAGTTGGTGTCGAGTATCTCCTTGCGGTCGACGCCGTGTGTGAGCGCCCGGCGAACTCGGATGTCGTCGAGATACGGTGCGGACAAGCGCAATTGCAATCCCCAGACGCTGCCGAAGAAGCTCGGCGCGATCAGGTTGAACCCGTCCTCGGCGATGAAACCCTCCTCTGTGGGCTGGACGTAGTGGATGATGTCGGCCTGCCCGGCTTCCAGCGCACCGACGCGCAGCGACGGCTCGGCGACCTGTTGTACGACGACCCGGTCGAGGTACGCCGGACCCCGGTGCGATGTGTCATCCCTCGGCCATGCGTAGTCGTCACGCCGCTTGAGCACGACCTCCTTGTTCGGCACCCACGATTCGACGACGAACGGCCCGGTGCCGTACACCTTTCCGAGGTCGGATTGGTCCTGCAGACTCCCGTTGACGGTCGCGGGTGCGAGGATGCCCACCGTCGTCCAGGCGCCGAGTTTCTGGGCGAAGTCGCCGAACGGCTCATCGAGCGTGACCTCGACGTCGTAATCGCCGACGGGCACGGCCTTGTCGTAGGTTTGCGGAAAGTACGCCGAACGGGTGATGCCCCGGTTCTTGTCCCCCTTGGCGAGCAGATTCAGGTTGGCGGCGACGGCCGCGGCGTCGAGCCGCTCGCCGTTGGAGAAGGTGACGCCCTGACGGATCGCGATCGTGAACTTCGTGTGGTCGGCGTTCGCGGTGTACCCCGTCGCCAGCTGCGGCCGGAACCTGCCCCGCGCGTCGTAGTAGAACAACCGCTCGACCACCTGGTTCCACACCTGGCCGACATGCCACGACCCGGTCAGCTGCTGCTGATAACCGTCGATCAGCTTCTCGTTGAGGTACAGGATCTCTCCGCCGGCCTTCGGAGCCGTGTCAGCACCGACCGACGCCCGGTGCGCGGGTACAGCGCAGGCAGCCAGCGCCCCCGAAGCGGACAACGTGGCGACGCCCGAGAGGAAGCGGCGCCGCGTCACAGCGAGGTGTGTCACGGCCCGAGTCTCTTCGCGCTCGCCGGAAGGAACAACGCGAGCGCTCTACGTGATCGTCGAAGCTGAACTTAACTGTGCGGCCTCGACGCACGCGCACCCCGGCGGCCAACGCTACGCGTCGATGCGCGTGCCGATACCGTCGAGCAGCTGGTGCAGTCCCGCCAGAAACGTCGCATCGTCGTCGAATCGCGCGTCGTCACGGTCGAACGCGCCTGCCTCGACGACGGCGGCCAGCGCCGGAAACGCCTCAGCAGTGACCAGCCGACGCAGCAGCAACGCGTAGTCCCGCGCGGTGATCTGTTCGGCCTCGGGCGCCTCGACCTCGATCGCCGCGGCTCCGCGCACATAGTGCAGCACCGACATCACCGCGGCCACCTGCTCGCGGGACCCGAGGCCGGTGCCTGCGAGCGCGCGCAGGGCGGCGTCGGGCGCCGGTGGCGGGCCCGGCGCGGTGGCGAGCATGAATGTCAGCAGCTCGTCTTTGTTCGCGACGTGCCGGTACAGCGACATGGTGCCGCAGTCCAACCGTTCGGCCAGCCGGGCCATCGACAACGCCGCGAAACCGTGCGCGTCGGCGAGGTCGATGGCCGCGGACACGATGCGTTCCCGGCTGAGCCCCCGCCCCGCCCGGATGCCGGCTTCTCGTTCCGCCCACAGCATCGCGAGCGCGCGGGGCAGCTCGGGCGGTTCGCTCCGGTGACCTGACATCACCGGTCAGCGTAGACGGATACGCCTCGATGCGTACGTCATACGCATCGCTTCGGCAACACCTGCCGCTGGTTGTGCTCAGCCTGGTGACCCTTGCGTTCCGTTCCTCACGTACTCGCTGCCGCCGTACGTCGTCGGCGAGACACGGGTGCCCGCCACCTTCGCGTGGCAGTACCCGGTTCTGCTGCTGCACGTCATGTGCGGCGGTGTCGCCATGATCTGCATACCGGCACAGCTCTGGCCGGCCCCTGTGCCTGCGCCGGGCCGCACTGGCATCGACGACTCTGCAAGACTTACCCGGCCGCAACCATACCGGCCGCCGTCACCGCGTTGATGCTCGGTGTGACAACACCTTTCGGGCCGATCGTCGGCTGCAGCAACATGGTTCTGGGAATTCTGTGGCTGCGGTCGGCGATCGCGGGCCTTTGGGCTGCACGGCAGCGCGATTTCCTGGCGCACCGCCGCAGCATGCTGTACAGCGCGACGTTGGCCTTGTCGATAATCACCAACCGGCTCTGGACGCCGATGTTCGTGATCGCGCTACAACCGTTGCAGGACACCGTTTTCGGCGGCGACGAACAGCATTACTCCTGGCTCACGGCCGGATTGGGTGCTTGGCTGGGCTGGACCGCACCGCTGCTGGTGGACCACATGTGGCTGAAGCGACGTGCGATCAGTGCGGTACCGCGAACCCTTCGGGCGTCGTGAATGTGAAGAAAGGCTTGGCAATTGACGTCTCCGGCGCGTTGGCCGCAGTCGACTGGGTGATGGTGGCACCGGTCTGCATGGTGCCACTGGCGATACCCGGCGTGTCACCGGGCGCATAGCTTGCCGTCGCGCCCAACGCGCCCATCGCGACCACTGCCGCAAGTCCGACAACACCGGATACGATCTTGAAGCGTGCCTTGACGATTCGAGAAATCCGCATCTGCGAATACACCTCTGACCACCCCACTCGGTCTCGGGTCCGCCGCTCCCTGTGAGCGGCGCCGCTAGGTGTAATGCACTCGGTGCCAGTTTTATTCCGGTTCCGAACGAGACGAAAACCACAGTGGCAAAGTTCCTCGACGCCGTGGCCCGATAACTCGTCGACGAATCAGCGTGGGCGCCGGGCGAAGTCGGGGGCATGCTCGGGCAGCGGGCCCACGCCCACCAGATAGGCCGGTATCTTCGACAGGGCGGGTAACCGGCTGAGCACCGCCCCGAGCACCCTGAGAGCGGCCTCTGGCGGCGGGGTGATGTTACGCCCGAGCACCGCCCGCACCAGGCCACGGTGCATGACCCGCTGGACGGCCTGGATGACGACGGCGGGCAGGTATCGACGCTTCTGGACCGCGGCCAGGTCACGTTCGGTGAGCCGTCCGGTGCGCAGCGGCTCGGCGACGATGCGTGCCGTGGCCACCGCATCGGCGATCGCCAGGTTGATACCGACCCCGCCGACCGGTGACATCGCATGCGCGGCGTCGCCGATGCACAGCAGCCCGTTGCGGTACCAGCGGCGCAGCCGGTTCACCCGCACGTCCAGCACCTTGACGTCGTCCCAGGACGTCAAGCCGGCCACCGACGCCTCGGGCACCAGTTCGGCCACCTGTGCACGGAACGTGTCCAGCCCGCGCGCGTGTAGTTGTGCTTCGCCACCCTTGGGCAGGAAGCACCCGGCCTGGAAGTAGCCCTCCCGCGGGATGAGCAGCAGCGCCAGCCCCGGCGAGAGCCGCGGCGTGAGCTGGTATGCGGTCTCCCTGATCCGGTCGAGGCGGAACCAGGCCACGTCGAACCGCACGGGGAACTCCCGCGTGGTGAGACCGGCCGCGCGGCGCACAAGTGAGGTCCGTCCGTCGCAGGCGACGGTGAGATCGGCACGCAGTTCCCCGGGGCCGTCGGGGCCCTGGTATCGCACGCCGGTGACCACGCCGCCCTGCTGCAGCAGCCCGGTGACCTCGGTCTGCATCCGCAGCGTGAACGTCGGCTCCTCCTGGCACGCGTCGGCGAGCAGGTCGAGGAAATCCCACTGAGGAACCAGCGCGATGTAGCGGTGCGGCAGGCGCAACCGCCCGAAGTCGACGACGGTGACCTCGCGGCCCCCGAGGTGGAACCGGGCCCGCTCGACCCGGCTGTGCGGCAGCGTGTCGAACTTGTCGAACAGGCCTAGCTCGTCGAGCAGGCGCAGGGTCACCGGATGCACGGTGTCCCCGCGGAAGTCGCGCAGGAAGTCGGCGTGTTTCTCGAACACCGTGACCTCGATGCCTGCGCGGGCCAACAGTAGTGCGAGCACCATACCCGCGGGGCCACCCCCGGCGATGGCGCAGGTGGTCTTCTCGGTCATGGCTGCTCACTTTCTCGGTTGGCGACGGCGCGCACGAAGGTGTCGGCGAGCACGTCGCACACGGTGTCGATATCCGGTACCGGCACCAGATCGACGTGCTCGGCGGCCGGGCGGGTGAACACGTGCATCAGAGCCGGTGCCATCAACTGCTGAATCAGCAGCAGCATGGGCAGATCCCGCACCCGCCCGGCCTCGACCTCGGCCGCGAGCCATCCTGCGAGCAGGCCGAACATCCGCGGTGCGCCGTGCCCCACCACGGTCCGCACCGCCGGGCTGTTCGGCCGCGCGAACGCTTCGGCGAAGATCGCCGGGGTCACCCGCGGCGGCCGGGCCAGTGCGCGCACCAGCACGCCGTAGAACCCCCGCACGGTGTCATGCAGGTCCCCGTGATCCTGCCCGAAGAATTCCTCGACATCCTGGATGGGGCTGTGGTGTTCGAAGACCTCGCGCAGGAGCCCGTCGCGCGTGCCGAAGATGGCGTAGAGGCTCGGGACCGAGCACTCGGCGCGATCGGCGATCGCCTCCAACGTCACCGCACCCAACCCCATCTCGCCGATGAGACCGGCCGCGGCGTCGATCGCGCGTACCCGTACCGGGGGTGCGCCTCCCGGATCGGTACCGCGTGCGCGCACGGCGTCGTCGAGGGCCGACCGGGAACCACCGAGGCGCCGCAGCAGGGTGCTTCGCGAAATGCCGGCATGCCGGGCGATCGCCGCGACGGGGACGTCGGCGACATCGCGGCCCAGGTCACCGGCGGCGCGCAGGGCGGCGTCGACGAGTTCGTCGGGAACCGCTGCCATGGCGACCAACCACTCCCTCGAATCAGTGATATAGGCAGCATATACCAATATGTCAACAGGGATCACCGCTTCCCCGGCTTGTCGTCGGCGGCGGCCGGACCGGCACCGAATCCGAGACCCAACCCGCAGGTCAGTAGGCGTCGTGCAGGCGCATCCACTCGTACGGCGGGTGCTGCGGCCATCCCGCCGGCGAGTCCTCCCAGGTCTCCTGACGTCCGTACGGCGTGAGATCGAGCAGATCGAAGACCAGCATGAAGGGCTCCTCCCCGCGCCGGTACGTCGACCACGTGTGGAACACCCGCTCACCGTCGCGCAGGAACACGCTGATCCCGTGGTGCTCCTCGCCGTCGACGGTGACGTGGAAATCCTCGTTGAACGTCGTCGCACCCGACGAGACCCACGGCAGGTCCCAGCCCATGCGGTCGCGGAATGCCAGCAGCGCACCCACCGGCGCGCGGGACACCAGCGTGAACGACGTGTCCCTGGCGTGCAGGTGTGACAGCGGGCCGACGTGGTCGGCCATCATCGAGCAGCCGACACACCCCTCGGGCCAATCGGGGTGGAACATGAAGTGCTGCACGATGAGCTGCCGCCGGCCGTCGAACAGGTCGAGTAGTGACAGCGGTCCGGTCTCGGTGTCGAAAACGTAGTCGCGCGTGGCCTTTTCGGTGATCTCCACCATCGGCAACCGGCGGCGCGCAGCGCTGACCGCGTCCTTCATGCGCGTCAGCTCTTTCTCGCGGACAAGAAGTTCGGCGCGACGCGCTTCCCATTCGGTACGCGAGACGATTGGCGGGAGTCCACCGGTTCCGGTGGCGTCTGGGGAAGTCATGCCATCACCCTCCCACCACCGCGGCGCTCAGGCGTAGATCTGCACCGCTTCGGCCACCCGGCGCAACTGGTCGATGTTGGCGCTCGTCGGGATCAGGTGGATCTCGTCGGTGCCGATGTCCTCGAACTTGCCGAGCAACTCGACCAGATCGTCCTCGGTGCCCGCCCAGCCGGTGGCAGGCGCCATGGCGTCGACGAACTCGGCGGGGATCCAGTTCATGTACCGCCGCAGGTGCCGGTGGATCTGGGCACGGGCCACCTCGGGCTCGCCGAGGGCGAACCAGAACGATGTCGCCAGATGCGGTTTGGGCTTGTTCTCCTGCGCCCAGGCCGCCCTGGCGATCCCGAACAGCTCGGCCTGCCTGTCGAGGTCGAGGTCCAGCGTGGTGCCCGCGATGCCGTCGGCCCATCTCGCGGCGTCGCGCACGGTCCTGGGGCCGATTGTGCCGATGTGCAGCGGCGGCCCGCCGGTCTGCACCGGCGGTGGTCCGACCGGCAGCACCGATTCGGTCACCTTCTCCCCTGCCCAGACGCGTTTCATCACCGCGACGGCATCCGCGAGTCCCTTACGGGTCTGGGCCGACTGGTCCGCGCCGACCGCCCGGTAGTCCTCTTCGCGGCCACCGATGCCGAGGCCGACGGTCAGCCGACCACCGCTGAGCACATCACCGGTCGCCAGACCCTTGGCCAGCATCACGGGATCATGGAGCTGCGGGACGATCACCGTGGTCACCAGCCGCACGCGATCGGTCCACGCCGCCAGCGCACCCAGCAGGGTGAGGCTGTCCGGATTGTCGAACGCGATCCGTTCGCCCCAGCACAACGACGAGAACGGGCCGCCGTCGATGACGTGGGCCCATGCCCGCAGCGTGGCCGCATCCAACTGGGGCTCCATGACCGGCAGCGTCATCCCTATCCGCACTTGTGGAGTCTCCCACCCGGGGGTGGTTAACCCCCACCCACCTCTCGGGAAAACGCTGTGTCGCCGGATGCGACGAGTTCGTAAGTTGAAGACATGGCTGTTATCAGCGCAACCGTGACAAAACCACGCAACATCGGTGTCGTGCCCGCCGCCTCCATGGTCACCGGCGCCGCGGTGGCGCTGGTGTGGTTCTGGATACCGTTGGCCATCTTGGTCATTGGCGTGTCGTCCATACCGTCGGTGATCGGCTTCCTGCTCGCGGCCGTGGTGTTCATCTACCTGATGCGCGGTGTCGAGTGGGTGGAGCGCCACCGCAGCGAGGCCGTTTTCGCCCTCAACATCGGCGTGCCGCCGCGTCCGCGGTCGCACTACAGCGGTTTCCAGCGCTGGGCCCACCAGCTGTGGCTGGACATCAGCAGCGCGCGGTTCTGGAAAGGCGTCGCGCACCACTATCTGCGGATGCTCTACGACATGCTCGCCGCCGGAGTCGCGTTCGCGCTGCTGGCGTTCGCGTTCATCGGTCCGGCGGCGTCGATGGCGATCCGCGACAGCGACGACGACGCCGGGCTGGTGTTCATCTCGCCACCGATCGCATGGCTGCTGGCGGTCATCGCGGTCGCCGCCGCCGCGGCCATCCTGGTGTTCGCTCCCGCGCTCGACGCGGCGATCGACCGGTGGCTGCTGTCGCCGTCACCCACGATGGCACTGCAGCACCGCGTGAACGCGCTCGCCGATGCCCGTGAGGGCGCGGTGTCCTCGGCGCAGACCGAGCGGCACCGCATCGAACGCGACCTGCACGACAGTGTGCAGCCGCGGCTGGTGTCGCTGGCGATGACGATCGGTCTGGCCCAGACGAAACTCGATTCGGATCCGACGGCGGCCAGGGAGCTGATCGCCGAAGCCCACGACGAGGCCAAGAACGCTCTGGTCGAGCTGCGCAACGTGGTGCGCGGGATCGCCCCGACGATCCTGGCCGACCGGGGGCTGGACGCGGCGCTGTCATCGGTCGCGCAACGCGCCCAGAACTCAGGTGTGCCAACCACTTTGGATGTGTCTCTACCGCGCCGGCTGCCCGACGAGGTGGAGTCGGTTGCGTACTTCGTGGTGGCCGAGGCGCTCACCAACGTGATCAGGCACGCCGAGGCCAATCAGGCCGTGGTGACCGTGCGACTCGACGAGCCGGGCCAGACCCTGCACGTGTCGGTGTTCGACGACGGCAGGGGTGGGGCGAGGATCGAGACCGACGCCAACGCCACCGGGTTGCGCGGGCTCGCCGAACGGGTGCGTGCGGCAGGTGGTTCCTTCGACGTTTCCAGCCCGGCGACCGGGCCGACGATCGTGACGGCGGTGCTGCCATGCGCATCGTGATCGCGGAGGATTCGGCGTTGCTGCGCGCCGGTATCGAACGGATCCTCGCCGACGCCGGTCACGAGGTGATCGCGGGCGTGCCCGACGCCACGAATCTGCTGCACCTGGTCAACGAGCACCGACCGGATCTGGCGATCCTCGACGTGCGCATGCCTCCGACGTTCACCGACGAGGGCATCCGCGCCGCGGCGCTGCTTCGCAGCCAGAATCCGGAGTCACCGGTGCTGGTGCTGTCGCACTACGTCGAGGAACGCTATGCGGCAGACCTGATCGCCTCGGACACAAAGGGTTTCGGATATCTACTGAAAGACCGGGTGGCCGACGTGCCCGCCTTCCTCGATGCCGTGGAGGTGGTGGGGCGCGGCGGCACCGTGCTCGACCCCGAGGTGGTGAGCCAGATCTTGGTCCGTTCCCATCGACGCAGCGCGCTGGACCAGTTGACCCCGCGCGAGCATGACGTGCTGCAACTCATGGCCGAGGGCAAGACCAACTCGGCGATCGCCTCGGCACTGCACATCTCGATCGGCTCCGCCGAGAAACACATCGCATCGATCTTCACCAAGCTCGACCTGGCCCCCGACGAGAGCGAGAACCGCCGCGTGCTGGCGGTGCTGCGCTTTCTCGAGACCTAGATCGGAAAGGATCCCTCGTGACCGTCACCGCCGCACCCCCGATCGAGCCCCCGCCGCACCTCTCCCCCGGCGGCCGCACCACGTTCCGCTTCCTGCTGGTCGCGGCAGGCGCTCTCGTGCTCACCGCGACGCTGGCCGGACTCGGTGTCGTCGCGTGGGGCGTCAACGCCGTCCGGGTCGTCACCGATCATCAGGCGCTGCCTGCGAACATGCGTTCGGTGGTGATCGACACCGCGCGGGTGCCGATCGCGATCCGCATCGTCGCCGACCGCGAGACCAGGGAGGCCACCGCCAACCTGCGGCTGCTCAACACCACGCACAGCGGCGAGCACCGGCTGGCGGTGGTCAATGACGGCCCCGGCACCCGGATCACCATCGAGGGCAACCCGTCACCGATGCTGGAGTGGGCCCGCGGCGGGGAGATCACCATCTCGATGCCGCCCGAGCAGGCCCGCAGACTCACCGTGCGCACCGAGCAGAAGATCGGCGCCGTCATCGCCTCGGCCGACGTGGATCAGCTCGTCGCGCACACCACCGAGGGCGCGATCGTGCTCAGCGGCGCGGCCCGCATCATCGAGCTGCACACCGTCAACGGCGAGGTCGTCTCGCGGGATCCGATCGCGGTCGCCGAACGTTTCAGCGCCACGACGTCCGACGGCGACATCACCGTCGACTTCCGCGACAAGGCACCGCGCACGATCGACGCGGTCAGCCGCTCCGGTGACGTGGTGCTCGGGGTGCCCGGCCGCGGTCCCTACCTGGTACACGCCGATTCGCGCGCGTCGACCCACGTCCGGGTGGACGAGACCACCGATCCGGGCGCCGCGGCGAGCGAGATCACCGCACGATCCGAAACCGGCGAGGTGGTCGTGGAGGACGTCAGCCTCGACCAGTGATCACGGCGCCAACCTGCCCATGATGTCGGCGGCCGATCCGGTGCCGATCGCCCGGAACCCGGTGCCTGCCCACACGTTGGTGGCGTGCGGATCCCCCGCCGCCACCGACGCCTTGCGCACCGGGCTGGTCAGGTAGTGGATCTCGGGGTATCCGAGCGGGGCCTGCGCCTCATGGTCCTCGACGAAGCGGTTGCGCAACCCGCGGGCATACCGACCTGAAAACGCCCGTGTCACAACGGTCTCGGTGAACTCGGGATTCTGCAGCGCGGCGCGGTGCACGGCGCTGCTACCCGACTCGTCGGCCAGCAGGAACGCGGTACCGAGTTGTGCCGCAACGGCTCCGGCGGACAGCACGCCCGCCACGTCGTCTGCGCTCACCAGTCCGCCCGCGGCCACCACCGGCATGTCCATCGCCGCAACCACATCGGCGAGCAGCTCGGCCAACGGCTGGGTGGCCGGGGCCGCGGCGGGATCGTAGGTGCCGCGGTGCCCGCCGGCGTCCGGACCCTGCACCGCCAGCGCGCCGACGCCACGGCCTTCTGCCTGCTCCGCCTCGTCGTAGCTGGTCACCGTGGCGATCGTGGTGATGCCGGCCTGGCGCAGACGCGCGATCTCGTCATCGTCGGGCAACCCGAAGGTGAACGACACCACCTCCGGCCGCAGGTCGGTCACCACATCCAGCTTCGCCCCCCAGGCGTCGTCGTCGAAGCGCGGTTCGCCGAGTGCGACCCCGTACCGCTCGGCCTCCCCCGCCAACGCCTGCGCGTAGGCCGCGATCTGGTCGGGTGTGCCCGCACTCGGTTGGGGCACAAAGAGATTCACACCGATCGGCTCGTTGGTGAGCGCGCGTGCGGCGGTGATGCGCTCGGCCAGCGCGTCGGCGGTCAGGTACCCGGCCGCGATGAAGCCGAGACCGCCGGCTTTGCTGCCCGCGGCCGCCAGTTCCGGGGTGGACGGGCCGCCTGCCATCGGCGCGACGATCACCGGCCTCTTGAGCCCCCGCAAGTCGAAACCACCCATCACCGCACCGCCTTTCCGAACATCAACACATCCTGAGGCTCATCGCCGAGGTTGGGGAACACGCTGTAGCGCGCAAGGCGACCTTCCAGGGTCAGCCCGCAGCGCCGCAGCACCCCGGCCGAACCCGCGTTGTCCACATGGCAGTACGCCGAGATCCTATAGACGCGTGGGTCGTGCTCGGTGTCGGCGATCAGCACCGACACCGCCTCCGACATGAGGCCCCGCCGCCACCAGGGCCGTCCCAGACAGTAGCCCAGTTCGACCTCGTGTGCCTGCCGGCGGCGCCGGCCGCATACCCCCACCACCTCACCATCGGTCTCGATCAACCAGGATTCCTCGGGTCCGATGTTGAACAACGTCGTGATGACACGTCGCGTTTCCGCCGAATCCTGATGGGGCTTCCAGGACAGGTACCGGGTCACCTCGGGGTCCGAGGCGACGCGGGCGTACAGCGCCTCGGCGTCGTCGGGAACGGGTTCGCGCAGACGTACCCGCGGGCCGGTCAGCGTCGGGGCGTGCGGCATGCCTTCATCCTGCATGGTTGCCATACCCGCGAGCCACCGGTTTACTCGGTGATGATGGCCATCACCTTCAACCACACCATCGTCGCCTCCCGGGATCGGCGGGAATCCGCAACGTTCCTCACCGAACTGTTCGGCCTGCCCGAACCACGCGAATTCGGCCCGTTCCTGGCCGTGCAGCTCAACCCCGACGATCGGGCCGGCGCCACCCTCGACTACGCCCAAGTGGCCGCCGACGACGAGATCCGGCCCCAGCACTACGCATTCCTGGTCTCCGAGGACGAGTTCGATGCGATCTACGGCAAGATCCGGGACCGGGGTCTGCAGCACTGGGCCGACCCGCACGGCAGCAGGCCCGGAGAGATCAACCACAACGACGGCGGCCGCGGCGTGTACTTCCAGGATCCGTCCGGGCACTATCTGGAGATCATCACGCGTCCGTATGGCGGCTGAGCCGGCTCAGTTGTGGCCGCGCTGCTCTTCCTGCGCGCGGTAGACGGCGGCCAGCTTCACGACGTGGGCAGGCAGCGCGCCTGCCGCGACGTCGGCCAGGCTGGTCTCCTCCAGCACCGAGCGCATGCTGGCGCGCAAGGCCCGCCACACGTCGGTCAGCGCGGCGGTGGGCCCGGAGTACGGCAGGTCGCCGAGCCCGATGTCACGCACACTGGCCAGCGGGCCGTCGATGCAGCGCAGCACGTCGGCGATGCTGATCGCGTTCGCCGGGCGGGCCAGCGCATAGCCGCCGTCGCGGCCGCGGTGGCTGCGGACCAGACGGTCGGTGCGCAGGTCGGACAGGATGTCGACGAGGAATTGTGCGGGGATGCCCTGCGCCTTGGCCAGATCGTCGGTTTTCAGCAGTTCGCCGTCGCCGACGGTGGCCAACTGAATCATGGCGCGGACGGCATACTCCGCCTTCGCCGACATCCGCATGCCCTGGATTCTGCCAGCTCGCCCAGGTGAGCCGGCCCGCACCTACCGCGCGCGTGTCACCGAAGTTCGCCGGTCATGCCGCGTACCGACGGCGGCACGGGGGTGCCGTCGGCGACGTCCGGCGCGGTCAGCGGCGTGCCGTATTGCATCGTCAGCGGGACGACGCCGGCCCACCCGCCCGCCGCGACGTCCTCGTCGGCGTCGTCGGGCCAGCCTTCACTGATCTTGAGCGACCAGTTGTCGTCGCCGATCGCGAGCCTCAGCGCCAGCGTCGCGGCGAGTTCCTTGCGGGTGCTCGCGCGCAGTTCGGCGGTGCGGCCCGGGATGAAACGGTCGGTCAGGGCTTCGAGGTAGTCCGATTTGGCGTCGTCGGCGATCACCTCGAACGCTCCGAACAGCGTCGCGCTGCGGTACCGGAACGAGGATTCGAAGCTGCTGCGCGCCACCACCACACCGTCGAGAGCGGTCACCGACGCCGCGGCGGGCGCCCCGTCGGCCAGTGCGCGCAGCCACGGCGAGCCGGTGGAGCCGTGGATCACGAATTCGTTTCCGACCCTGGCGAATCCGATCGGGAACGCCACGGGATGGCCGTCCCGCACGAGTGCGATGGTGGCCAGCGGGATGGTGTCGAGCAGCTCGTCGAGGCGCCGCCGCGATGTTCTCTGCTTCTCGTCGAGCCGGGTGACGCGGGTTGACGGGATCAATCCGGGATGCTTCCCACATCCGGGACGACGACGGCGAACAGATCGGCGATGGCGGCCAGGCTCGCCGTCTGCATGGCCGAGGCCGGCACCACCGAGCCGTCGGGGCCGGGCAGCGAACGCGTCGCGGTCGCGGCGGCCACCACCGTCGGGGCGAACCCGAGGTTGAACGCGCCGCGCGCGGTGGAGTTCACGCACATGTGCGTCATGAACCCGGCCAGCACCAGGTTCGAGGCGTTGACGGCCTGGAGGCGCTGCTGAAGATCGGTCTGTACGAACGAGTTCGGGAAGTTCTTGACCACCACGGGCTCGTCGCCGCGGGGCGCCACCGAGTCGACGATCGCGCCGATCTCCTCGCGGATGTCATAGGGCGAGCCCGGTCCGGAGTCGTGCTGGATGTGGATGACCGGGATGCCCGCGGTGCGGGCGCGGTCGAGCAGTTCGGCGGTGGCGTCGAGCGCGGCCTGCACCCCCTCGAGCTCCATGACGCCCCGGGTGTAGGTGTTCTGGCAGTCGATCAGCACCAGGGCCGAGTCCGCGAGGCGCACCGGCTCGGCGGGCAGGCTGGAGATCTCACGCAGTGTGGGACGGGTCACGGCGACAGCCTACCGCGTGGGATCCGGCGCACATCGTCGCCGCACACCTGGTCGGATCAGGACCGGGTGACGGCCAGCACCTGCTCGGCCAGCTCGGGTCTGCACACGATCAGATCGGGAAGCCGGGGATCGCGGGCGTTGTAGGCGAGCGGCGAACCGTCGATGCGTGAGGTGTGCAGCCCTGCCGCGCGTGCGACGGCGACCGGCGCCGCCGAATCCCACTCGTACTGCCCACCGGCGTGGACGTACACGTCGGCGTGCCCGCGGATCACGGCGGCGACTTTGGCTCCTGCCGAACCCATTTCGACCAGGGTGCCGCCGAGCGCGTCGCACACCGCCAGCGCGATCGCAGGCGGTCTGGTGCGCGACACCACGACCCGCGGCGGCCCCTCGAGCGGCAGTGGCGCGGCGACATCAGGCGTCGACAGGGTCATGTTCTGCGCGGGCAGCGCGACCGCCCCGGCGACCAACTCGCCCGCGCTCCACAGCGCGACGTGCACCGCCCAGTCCTCGCGGCCGAGTTCGGAGAACTCGCGGGTGCCGTCGAGCGGGTCGACGATCCACACCCGCTCGGCGGTCAACCGCGCCGGACCGTCGACGCCCTCCTCGGAGAGCACCGCGTCACCGGGGCGCTGCTCGGCCAGCTCGGCCATCAGGAAGTCGTGGGACTGCTTGTCACCTGCGGCCTTGCGCTTTTCGGCGGGTGCGTCGGCGAAGTCCGCGCGAACATCGAGCAGCAGGTCGCCGGCCCGGGTGGCGAGCCGGTCGGCCAGCTCGTGGTCGTTCACCTACGGGTCTCCAGCATCTCGATCACCATATCGGCCAACTCGTCGAGCGAGTGCTCCGGTGTGAGCCGCAGATCGGGATTCTTGGGACGCTGGTACGGGCTGTCGATGCCGGTGAAGTGGGTGATCTCGCCGGCGCGGGCCTTGGCGTAGAGGCCCTTGGGATCGCGGCGTTCGCAGTCCGCCAGCGGCGTGTCGCAGAACACCTCGAAGAACTCCACACCGCTCTCGCCGGACACCCGCCGGGCCAGTTCGCGGTGCTCTTCGAGCGGGCTGATCGCCGGGACCAGCACGATCTGCCCGGAATCGGCGAGCAGCGAGGCGACGTGCGCCAGGCGGCGCAGGTTCTCGGCCCGGTCGGCCATCGAGAATCCGAGGTCGGCGTTGAGGCCGTGCCGCAGGTTGTCCCCGTCGAGCACATACGCCGGGGTGCCCTTGGCCAGTAGCTTCTGCTCGACGAGCATCGCCACCGAGGACTTGCCGGATCCCGACAGCCCGGTGAACCACACGGTGCGTCCCCGGGTCAGCCGATCCTCTGCGGTGATCAGCGACTCGTGCCGCACCGTGTTTGGGCTCGCGGTCTCGTTGCGGCTGTCGCGCAGCACCATGCCCGCGCCGACGGTGCCGTTGGTGTGCGGATCGATGAGGATGAACGAGCCCGTGGCCGGGTTGCGGCTGTACTCGTCGAGCAGCAGCGGCGTCCGGGTGCGCAGCGAGATCCGGCCCAGCTCATTGAGTTTGAGTGCGGTCGCGGACTTGTCGCGGTGCAGCGTGTTGACGTCGAGGCGGTAGTCGAGGTCGACCACCTTCGCCCTGGTGGTGCGGGTGGTGTGCTTGATCAGGTACTCGCGACCGGGTTCCAGCGACGATTCGTCGGCCATCCAGCACACCGTGGCGTCGAAGTCCTGCGCGACGCGGGGCTGGTTGTTGGGCCGGGCAATCATGTCGCCGCGGCTGATGTCGATGTCGTCGGCCAGGCTGATCGACACCGCCATGGGCGGGAACGCCTCGTCGACAGGCCCACCGGTACCGGCGATCTCGGTGATGCGGCTGGTCTTGCCGCTGGGCAGCACCACGATCTCGTCGCCGGGACGCATGACGCCGCTGGCGACGGTGCCCGCGTAGCTGCGGTGGTCGGCGTGGTCGAGGGTCTGCGGCCGGATCACGTACTGCACCGGGAACCGCACGTCGACCAGGTTGCGGTCGCCGGCGATGTACACGTCTTCGAGGTGGGCCAGCAGGGCCGGGCCCTCGTACCACGGGGTCTTGTCGCTCCTGGTGACGACGTTGTCGCCCTGCAGCGCCGACAGCGGGATCGCGGTGACGTCGTGGACGTCCAGACGTGCTGCGAACGCGTGGAATTCGTCGCGGATGGCCTCGAAGCGCTGCTGGTCCCAGCCGATCAGGTCCATCTTGTTGACAGCCAGCACGATGTGCCGGATGCCCAGCAGCGACGCCAGGAACGCGTGCCTGCGCGACTGCTCCAGCAGGCCGTTGCGGGCGTCGACGAGCACGATCGCCAGTTGCGCGGTGGAGGTGCCGGTCACCATGTTGCGGGTGTACTGGATGTGGCCCGGGGTGTCGGCGATGATGAATTTCCGCTTGGCCGTGGCGAAGTAGCGGTACGCGACGTCGATCGTGATGCCCTGTTCGCGCTCGGCGCGCAGGCCGTCGGTGACCAACGCCAGATCGGTGTAGTCGTGGCCGCGTTCCTTGGAGGTGCGCTCGACGGCGGCGAGCTGATCCTCCATGACGGCCTTCGAGTCGTACAGCAGCCTGCCGATCAGGGTGGACTTGCCGTCGTCGACCGATCCGGCGGTCGCGAGCCGTAGCAGTGTGCTCATCAGAAATATCCCTCGCGCTTGCGGTCTTCCATGCCGGCCTCGGAGATGCGGTCGTCGGCGCGGGTGGCCCCGCGCTCGGTCAACCGCGACACCGCGGTCTCGGCGATGACCTGCTCGACGGTGGCCGCGGTCGACTCGACGCAACCCGTGCAGGTGACGTCGCCGACGGTGCGGAACCGCACCGAGGTCTCGAAGACCTCTTCACCGTCGCGGGGCTGCATGAACTCGTGTACCGCGAGCAGCATGCCGTCGCGCTGGAACACCTTGCGGTCGTGGGCGTAATAGATGGCGGGCAGTGTGATGTCCTCGGCGCCGATGTAGGCCCAGATGTCGTACTCGGTCCAGTTCGACAGCGGGAACACCCGGATGTGCTCGCCCTTGCGGTGGCGGCCGTTGTAGATGTTCCACAGTTCGGGGCGCTGCGCCTTGGGGTCCCACTGGCCGAACTCGTCGCGGAAGCTGAACACCCGCTCCTTGGCGCGGGCCTTCTCCTCGTCGCGGCGGGCCCCGCCGAAGGCGGCGTCGAACTTGTTCTCCCGGATGCCGCGCAGCAGCGTCACGGTCTGCAGCGGGTTGCGCGACGGGCCGTTGTCCACGACACGACCCGCGTCGATGTCGTCCTGCACGCTGGCCACCACCAGACGCAGGCCGTACTTCTGCACCAGCGCATCGCGCGTGGCGATGACCTCTTCGAAGTTGTGGCCCGTGTCGACGTGCATGACCGGGAACGGCAGGCGGCCGGGGGCGAACGCCTTGATCGCCAGGTGCAGCATCACGATCGAGTCCTTGCCGCCGGAGAACAGCAGCACGGGACGCTCGAACTCGGCGGCGACCTCGCGGATGATGTGGATGGCCTCGGCTTCCAGGGCCCGCAGATGGCTCAGTTCGTACCGGCCGGAGCGGGTCTGCGCGGGGGCGCTCTCGACTGCGGTCATCTACTTCCCCATTAAGTTGGTAGAATTGGCCAGGATTGTAAGCATGACGTGGAATGTAACGGCGCGCCCTGACGGATGTCAATGATTTCGCTCGCCGGGCCGGCTCACACTCCGGCGCACGTCCGGCTCAGCGGTGGCCGCTGACATGGCTGCCCGCGGTGGCAGGCAGCCGGACACTTTCCACGAGCGTGAGCGCCAGCACCGCGCCGAGCACCACGAACGTCAGCGAATACGAGGTCAGCTGGCTCAGCAGCAGGGCCGCGAGCGCGATGCCGAGACCCGACGCGAGCTCCTGCACCGACGCGTTGAGGGTGTTGGCGTGGGTCAGGTCGTCGCCCTCCACGTCGGAGAACGCCAGGCTGTTGTAGGCGGTGAAGCCGATCGAGCGCAGCGCGCCGCTCACATAGAGGATGACGGCCATCAATGCCACCGGCAGGCCGGGCCGCAGCAGCGCCAGCAGGCCGAAGCACCCCACCGACGCCGCGCCGTTGGCCAGCAGCACGGTCCGGATGCCGAACCGGCGCATCAGCGGCGTGGTGATGGGCTTGATGGTGAGGTTGCCCGCGAACAGGGCGGCCACCATGAGCCCGGCGGCCAGCGGCGTCCACCCGAACTGCAGCTGGAACTGCAGCGGCAGCAGGAAGGGCACCGCGGTGATCACCAAGCGGTACAGCGAGCCCGCCGAGACCGTGATGCGCAGCGTCGACACCCGCAGCACGCGCAGCTGGACCAGCGGGTTGGACACCGTCAGCAACCGCCACAACCCCGCGGCCAGCAGCGCAACGGCGGCCACACCGAAGCCGCCGACCAGCGCCCAGTGCGTACCGGACACCCGGATGTTCTCCAGGGCCAGCAGCGTCGCGGCGATGCCAGAGCCGAGCGTCAGCAAACCGAACCAGTCCAGGGAGCGTGGCCGTGGCATCGCATCGCCCCCGATGAGCTTGAGCGCGAACAGGATTCCGATCACCCCGATCGGGATGTTCACCGCGAAGATCAGGCGCCAGTTGCCCAGCGTCGCGATCGCCCCGCCGAGCACCGGCGCCACCACCGGGGCCGCGAGCGCGGGCCACGTCAGCAGCGCGATGGCGCGCACCAGATCGGCCTTGTCGCTGGACCGCAGCACCGCCAGGCGCCCGACCGGCACCATCATCGCCCCGCCGATCCCCTGTGCGACGCGCATCGCGACCAGCATGGGCAGCGACACGCTCAGTGCGCAGCCCACCGAGGCCAGTGTGAACAGCGCGATCGCGGCGATGAACACCCGGCGGATGCCGAACCGGTCGGCCAGCCACCCGGTCGCCGGGATCAGCACCGCGACGGTCATCAGGTACGCCGAGATCGCGACGTTGACGTCGACGGCGTCGACGCCCAGCGATGACGCGATGAGCGGAATCGCCGGCGTCAGGATCGTGGCGTCGAGGATCTCCATGAACAGGGCCCCGGCCACCAGCAGTGCCGTACCGCGGGGAAACGACGACTGCTGGGTGCGCACCCGAGAAATCTAGCTGCGGCTAGCTGTCGAGGACGAATTCGATGCGTCGCGCGCAGACGTCGGCGAGGTCGAGGCCGGGGTTCGCGGGCCGATTACCCCTGAGGTAATTGAACCGGTCACCTCGGGCGCCGAGACTTCACGGGTATGACGACCAGTTCGACTCAGACCGGCGCCGACGTGATGGCGCAGTTCCTGCCGCAGTCTCCGTTCGTCGGCAAGCTCGGCATCGTGGCCGAGAACCTCGCGGACGGGCAGGTGCGCCTGCGGATGCCGTGGGATCCGTCGAACGTCACGCTCGGGGACATGGTGCACGGCGGGGCGATTGCCACGCTGGCCGATGTCACGGTGATGGCGACGGCCTGGGCCGGTGCGCAGGTGCCCGACGACCTGCGCGGCGTGACCGTGTCGATGTCGCTGCAGTACCTCGCCCCCGCACGCGCCACCGACCTGATCGGTGCGGGACGCGTGCTGCGCCGCGGGCAGTCGCTGGTGCACTGCGACGTGGACATCGTGACCCCGGACGGCACGCCCGTGGCCAAGGCCGTCGGGACCTACAAGATCGGCTGACCCGCTCCCGGACTAAATCAACGAGATTGCAGGTCGTACACCGTGACCCCGCCGACGACGGTCTTCGGGAAGTTCGCCTTGACCCAGTCGGCGATGGTCGCCGCGGTGCCGTGCGAGAACCTCGGCCCCCGTTTGCCTTCCGCCGGCTCGAGGAAGTAGCGGACGTCGCCGCGGGAGACGTACTGCTGGAACTGCTCGAGCGTCGGTGAGTTGTCGCCGCCGGTGAACCCGCCGATCGCCATGAGCGACTCACCGGTTTTGAGTTCCAGGTCACTGACCAACATCGACCCCACACTGGCTGCGGCCCAACGGTTGTCGGTCTCGGAGATCAGCGCGAGCAGCGCCGGGTCGTCGTCGGCACGGAATGGCCCGCCGAATCCGAAGCCTCCCCCGCGCTGCGGGCCCGCCGTCGGGATCGGCCCGCCGCTGTGTCCGTTGGCGACGGTCTCGACCGAGTACGCCAGCGTCGACCCCAGGCCGAGCACGATCGCGGCCGACACCAGCACCGCGCCGACCTGTCCCGGCCGGTGCGCGCGCAGCGCGATCAGCACCGCGACGACGACGGATCCGATCAACACGATCCACCGCAGGGCGGGCCACCAGTCGGGCGTGCGGTCCAGCAGCACGAACGCCCACACGCCGGTCACCGTCATCATCACGGCCAGCAGCACCCGGATGCCCAGATGTGCACGCCTGCGCCACAACTCGGTCACCGAGATACCGGCGAGCGCCGCGACGGCCGGGGCGAGAGCCACCGCGTAGTACGGGTGGATCATGCCGTCCATGAAGCTGAACACGCCACCGGTCCCCAGCAGCCAACCGCCCCAGACGAGCAGCCCGGCCCTGGTCGCGGCGGTACGCACGGTGCGGCGGGTCAGCCACAGCAGCGCGACCAGACCGATCAACGCCACCGGCAGCAGCCACGAGACCTCGGTGCCCATGGCGTCGTTGAACATCCGGCCGATGCCGGGGTCGCCGCTGTGGAACAGGCCGCGCCCGCCACCGCCGCCGGGGCCGGGACCACCACCGCCGGGGCCACCTCCACCGCCGTTGCCCGTGATCCGCTCGATACCGTTGTAGCCCAACGCCAACTGCAGCAGGCTGTTGTCGGTCGAACCGGCGATGTAGGGCCGCGAACCGGCGGGCCACAACGCCACCAGCGCGAGATACCACCCGGCCGAGACGGCCATGGCGACACCGCCGATCAACAGCGTGCCCACCCGTTTCCACACCGACGCCGCGGGTGCGGCGACCAGGAACGCCAATGCCAGCCCGGGCACGACCAGGAACGCCTGCAGCATCTTGGTCAGGAACGCGAAGCCCAGCGCGCATCCGCACAGCACGACCCATCCGGTGCTGCTGCGGGTGGAGGCCGCCCCGACCGCGCGCACCATGAAGTACGCCGCCACCACGAGCAGGAACACCAGCAGCGCATCGGGATTGTTGTAGCGGAACATCGTCGTCGCGACCGGGGTGAGCGCGAGCGCGGTGCCTGCCAGCAGACCCGCGACCGGACCGCTGGTGCGACGCACGGCGGCGTAGAGCACCGCCACCGCGGCCACGCCCATGAGCGCCTCGGGCAGCAGCATGGTGAACTCGTTGAACCCGAACAGCCTGCCGGACAGGCCCATCGCCCACATCGCGGCGGGCGGCTTGTCCACCGTGATCGCGTTACCTGCATCCAATGAGCCGAACAGCCAGGCCTTCCACGACTGCGTCGCGGCCTGCGCCGCGGCGGCGTAGTAGCTGTTGGCCCAGCCCGAGGAGCCCAGGCCCCACAGGTAGAGCACCGCGGTGCCGGCCAGCATCGCCCAGTAGGCCGGCCGGATCCAGCGTGCCGTGCGGGCACCGGTGTCCTCGGCCACGACGGGGTCGACCTCTTCGATGGTTGTCATGTCTCAGTCCTGGGGTTGTGACGGGCGCGGGGTGCGGGCGGGGTGGAACACCCAGCCGCGCAAAAGCAGGAAGCGGACCACGGTGGCGATCAGGTTCGCCGCCACCAGGACACCCAGCTCGACCGCGCGGTGCGGCTGTGGCGTCATCATGTGCAGCAGATACAGCGAACCACTCGTGATGGTCAGGGCGATCGCGAAGACCGTGAGGCCCTCGAGATGGTGGCGTGCCACGTTCGGAGTTCCGGCGATGCCGAAGGTGAAGCGCCGGTTGGCGGCGGTGTTGCCGATCGCGGTGAGCAGCAGCGCGATCAGGTTGGCGGCCTGGGCCCCGAGCCCGACCCGCAACAGCGAGAACAGCAGCAGGTAGGCCAGGGTGGACACCACACCGATCGCGCCGAACCGCACGACCTGGCGGAGCAGCGATCCTTCCGGCGCGCTGCGCCGTGACGAACCCAGTTGGGCGGCAATGGTGTTGACCGGGATGGACCCGTTGGCGAAGCCGCGCAGCAGCCGGCCGATGCCCTTGAGGTCGGCGGCCGCGGTGGCGACGATGTCCACCCGGCTGTCCGGGTCGTCGACCCAGTCGACGGGCACCTCGTGGATGCGAAGGCCGCTGCGTTCGGCGAGCACCAGCAGTTCGGTGTCGAAGAACCATCCGGTGTCCACGACATGCGGCAGCAGGCTCTTCGCGACGTCGGCGCGGATCGCCTTGAACCCGCACTGGGCATCGGAGAATTTCGCGGCCAGGGTGGATTTGAGGATGAGGTTGTAGCAGCGGGAGATGAACTCCCGTTTGGCGCCGCGGATCACGCGCGAGCCGCGGCCGAGCCGGGTGCCGATCGCCAGATCCGAGTGTCCCGAGATCAGCGGGGCCACCAGGGGTGCGAGCGCCGCGAGGTCGGTCGACAGGTCGACGTCCATGTACGCCAGCACCGGGGCGTCCGACGTCGACCACACGGCGTGCAGCGCGCGGCCGCGGCCCTTCTCCTCCAGTCGCACCACGCGCACGCCAGGCAGTTCCTCGGCGAGTCGCGCCGCGATCTGCGGTGTGGCGTCGACGCTCGCGTTGTCGGCGATGGTGATGCGCGTCGGCAGCGCGAAGTTCTCCGTGAGGTAGCGGTGCAGCCGCCGCACCGAATGCGCGAGTGCGGTCTGCTCGTTGTACACCGGCACCACCACGTCGAGCACCGGAACCCCCGCGGCGCAGGCGATCTGTGCGGCGTTGGGGCGCGACGCGAATCGGAACCGCTGCGGCAGCTGGGTTTCGGGGTCGGGGTCGGTCTCGGGGTCGGTCTCGGTACCTACGGCCAACTGTGTCATGTCTCCAGGTTTCTGCTGCGGGTTGTGCTGCGCGTTGGGCGAAGCTATGCGCCGGCTATGAGTTCGGCGCACGCTGGGTCAGGTCGTAGATCGTGACGTTGTCGATGGTGACGGGGGCGTAGTGGGTTTGGACCCACTGCGCGATCTCGGCGGCCTCGCGGCTGCCGGTCTGGGTGTGCCCGGGCCGCGCGGTCATGATGCGGCTGCGGATGAAGTAGTGGATCTTGCGCTCGGCGACCAGTTGTCGGAATTCGTCGAGCGTGGGCGATGGGTCGGTGCCGTTGAATCCGCCGACGGCCATCACCGGTGCGTCGGTGGCCAGCTGGTAGCCCGCCGCGTTGCTGGATCCCACCACCGCGGCGGCCCACGTGTAGTCGCCGGCGTCGGCGGCCAGCGTCGCGGTGAGGGTTTCCCCCGGTGTGGGCGCCGAGAACGGACCGCCGCCACCGAATCCGCGCGACGGACCCACCGACGGTATGGCGCCGGTGTGCGGCGCGGCCGCGGTGGCGATGGCGTACGCGCCCGGCCCGGCGAGGCAGATCAGCACCGCCAGCGTCCCCAGCGGTCGCACGAGTCGTCTGTCCACCAGGTTGGTCATCAGCAGCAGCACGGCGACGGCCACTCCCCCGGCCGCGACCGTGCCGCGCAGCCATGACATGGGGTCGCCGTGGCGGGCCAGCAGCACCGCGGCCAGGATCGCCGTCACCAGCACGGTTGCCGCCATTGCGGTCGCGGCGCGAATATCGTTGCGGCGCTGCCACATCACGGTGCCGCCGATGCCGATGACGGCGCCGATCGCCGGCGCCAGCGCGACCGTGTAGTACGGATGCACGATGCCGTTCATGTAGCTGAACACCACGGCGGTGACGAGCAGCCAACCGCCCCAGATGATGAGCGCGGCCCTGGTGCGGTCGGTGCGCGGCGCCCGGCGCGTGACGACGAGCCCGGCCACCAGGCACACCACCGCGGCGGGCAGCAGCCACGCGATGTCGGCGCCCATCTGCGAGCCGAACAACCGGCCCGCGCCGACGTCGAAGTTCGAGTTCCCCAGTCCACCGGTCTCGGCTCCGGTGAGCCGGCCGAGACCGTTGTAGCCGAGCGCGAGTTCGACGATGCTGTCGTTCTGCGACCCGCCGATGTAGGGCCGCGACTCCGACGGCCACAGTTCGACGAGCACCAGGTACCAGCCGCCGCTGACCACCATCGCCGTCCCGGCCGCGACGAGGTCGCCGATCCGCTCGGTCAGCGGACGGTCACGCGCGACGAGCGCCGCCGCGGCGAACGCGGGCAGAACCAGGAACGCCTGCAGCATCTTGGCCAGGAACCCGAACCCGACGGCGACGCCCGCCGCGACGAACCACCAACGCGAGGCGTCCTTTTCGATACCGCGCTGCACGCAGTAGGCCGCCACCACGAGCAGCAGCACCAGCAGGGCGTCGGGGTTGTTGAACCGGAAGATCAAGGCGGCCACCGGCGTCAGCGCGAGCACCGCCCCGGCGAGAAACGCCGCGGGCCAACCCGCGGCGCGGCGCACCGCGGCGTAGAGCACGGCGACCGCGGCGATCCCTTCGAGGGCCTGGGGCAGCAGCACACTCCACGAACTCAGGCCGAACAGCCGCACCGAGAGGTCGATCACCCACAGCGCGGCCGGGGTCTTGTCGATCGTGATGGCGTTGGCCGGATCGCTCGACCCGAACAGCATCGCGATCCAGTCCCTGGCGCCCGCCTGGGCGGCGGCCGAGTAGAACGGGTTTGCCCATTCGCTGATCGACAGGTTCCACAGGTACAGCGCCGCGGTCCCGGCGAGCAGCAGCGCGAATGCGATCCGTTCGGCCGGGGACCGGGCGGCAGTGGGCCTCGAAGAACCGGGAGAGGCTGCCTCGACCTCGATCTCGGCGCGTGCGGGATCGCGGGCAACCAGAGTCACCTTGTCATGGTTGCTTCGGCAACTAGGTGCCCGATTGGCCCGCCCTGTGGGTCAGCTGTGAGCTGCGCCGGGCAGCCGCACCACGAATGTCGTGGCACCCGGTTCGCTGGTGACCCCGATGGTGCCGCCGTGGGCCTTGACCACGGCCGCGACGATCGCCAGACCCAGACCCGTGCTGCCCTCGCGCCGCGAGCGCGAGCTGTCTCCGCGCGCGAACCGCTCGAACACGTCGGGCAGCAGCTCGGGTGCGATGCCGGGTCCGTCGTCGGCGACGGTGATCGTCGCCCACCCGTCGGTGCCTGCGCTGAGGGCCACGGTCACCGACGTGCCGGGCGGCGTGTGGGTGCGCGCGTTGGCCAGCAGGTTCGCCATGACCTGGTGCAGACGGGCCTCGTCGCCGTCGACCACCACGGGATCCTCGGGCAGGTCCAGTGACCACCGGTGGTCCGGACCCGCCACGTGCGCGTCGCTGACGGTGTCGACGATCAGCCGCGACAACTCGACCCGCTCACGTTCGAGCGGTCGGCCCGCGTCCAGGCGCGCGAGCAGCAGCATGTCCTCGACCAGCTGGGTCATGCGCGAGGTCTCGGACTCCACGCGGCTCAACGCGTGCGCCACATCGTCGGGCAGCTTTCCGCGTTTGCGTTGGACGAGTTCGGTGTAGCCGCGGATCGCGGCCAGCGGGGTCCGCAGTTCGTGGCTGGCGTCGGCGACGAACTGGCGCACCCGCGTCTCGCTGGCGTGCCGGGCCGACAGCGCGCTGGCGATGCGGTCGAGCATGCGGTTGAGCGAGGTGCCGAGTTGACCGACCTCGGTGTGGGCCACCGCGGGGTCCACCGGCACGATGGGCGTCGGCAGGCGCACCTCGCCGCGTTCCAGCTCGAGATCGGCAACCTGCCGCGCGGTCGCGGAAACCCTTGCCAGCGGCGCGAACTGGCGTCTGATGAGCAGGGTGCCCGCCGTGATCGCGGCGATCAGGGCGACGGCCGCGATGACGCAGAACATACCGAGCACCCACAACAGGGTGTCGTCGACGACGGCGGTCGGCAGTCCGGTGACGATGATCTGCGGGCCGCCGTGCCGCGGGTGCAGACCGATGACGCGGTACCGGCCGATCCCGTCGAGATCGACGGTCTGCGGTTTGCGACCCGCCGCGACCGCGGACAACTGTCGGGCCGCCGCGGGGCTGACCTCGACGCGGCTGCCGTCGGTGGCGATCATGCCCGCGTCGACCGATCCGTCCGGGAAGACGACGGCGCCCACGGTGCGCGCGGCCTGCCCCGGCGCGTTGAGAAACCCCGGCCCCGGCCCCTGTTCGGGGTCGAGCAGGATCAGGCGACGGCCATGCGGTCCGGTACCCGCCACCGCGCCCGGCCGACGCGGCGGCGGGGGGAATCCCATTGGCGGTGGCGGCAATTCGAAGATCACCGCCGAGCGCCTGCCCGCCTCGATCAGCTGCTCGTCGAGCTGGTGCATCAAAAAGCGTTGCAGCGCGAACTCGGTCGCCAGGCCGATGCTCGCGCACACCACCGCGAGCAGGGCGACCTGGGTGCCCACCAGTCGGGCGCGCAGCGACCACGTGCGCGGCGACCACCACCGGGTTCCCCCGAGCATCGCGCGCGGCGCGTCAGCGCGGGGGGCGAAGGACATATCCCGCACCGCGCAGCGTGTGGATCATCGGTTCGCGCCCGCTGTCGATCTTCTTGCGCAGATACGAGACGTACAGTTCGACGATGTTGGAGCGGCCGCCGAAGTCGTAGCTCCACACCCGGTCGAGGATCTGCGCCTTGCTCAGCACCCGCTTGGCGTTGCGCATCATGAAGCGCAGCAGTTCGAACTCGGTGGCGGTCAACGTGATCGGATCGCCGCCGCGGGTCACCTCGTGGCTGTCCTCGTCGAGCACGAGATCACCGACGACGATCTTGGCGCCGCCGTCCTCACTGGTCACGCCGGTACGACGGAGCAGCGCACGCAGCCGCAGCACGACCTCTTCGAGGCTGAACGGTTTGGTGACATAGTCGTCGCCGCCCGCCGTGAGCCCCGCGATGCGGTCCTCCACGGAATCCTTCGCGGTGAGCAGCAGCAGCGGCAGACCCGGGATCTGCTCACGCAGCTTGCGAAGCACGTCCAGGCCGCTCATGTCGGGCAGCATGACGTCGAGCACCACGACGTCCGGCGGATTCTCCCGCGCGGCGGTGATCGCGCTCGCGCCGTCGCCCGCGGTGGTGATGTCCCAGCCCTCGTACCGCAGCGCCATGGAGACCAGTTCGGCGAGCACGGGTTCGTCATCGACGACGAGGACCCGGATCGGATTACCGTCGGCCCGACGCATCACTGCCCGTCCTGACTCGATGTCGGTGCCGTTCGCCGTTCCCATTGCACCCATTATTCGCCCGCCGTATGGGGTGAAACTGTGCGATGTCTATGTGCCGGCTGTGAAAGCGGGGATACACAGGCATCTCATAGCCCCCGCATAGTTCATGACTGCACCCTGGTGGGTATGAGCTTGCGAGGAACCGCCGCCGCGGTGGGCATCGCGGTGGCCATAGGCGGTCTCGGCGGTGCGGCCATCTACGCCGCCACCGACACCCCAGGCATGGGGCCCGGGCGGTTTGCCGGCGGAGGGCCGCGCGCTGCCGGGTCGTTCGACCCGGCGTCCGCGGCCCGCGAACACGCCGATCCGGCGACCGTGCGCAGTGAGACCGTCCTCGCCGACAGCAAAGGCGGCTTCACCACAACGGTCACCCAGACGGGCACCATCACGGCGCTGTCGGCCACCGCGCTGACCGTCCGCAGCAGCGACGGTTTCATCCAGTCCTACACGCTGCCCACGGCGGGACAACCCGGCGCCACGCCACCGTTCGAGGCAGGCGACACCGTGTTGGTGCGCGCCACCAGGCACGGCGCGACGCTGACGGTCACCAGTATCGGCGAGCCGCTGGATCAGCCGGCGGCGCCGTAACCGTCGGGCAGTTCGACCTCGACCGGCGGTGTCGCGATCGAAGTCTCAAGCTCCGTGGGAGCCCCTGTCTGCGTTGATGTTTCGCCCATCGTCGGGCCGAGGGCCTCATCGAATTCGGCCGAACCGGACGGGCCGGAGCCCCCCAGCACGCCGAACGCACCCATGCTGACCGCAGCCGCGGCCCCGAGCCCTGCCAATGTGTATTTGATCTTCATCCTGACCACCTGATAGCGATTTTTGGTCAGGCCTCCCGTTCAGCGGAAGGCCCGTCGAACGATCGGCGGCCACCATAAGCAGGGCCATGCGGCACTGTCCACCCCTAGGTCAGCGCGCAGGTCGGGATCAGTGCGGTGTAGCAAACCCGGATGGCGTTGTCACGCTGACCGATGGTGTGGCCGCCGACGTCTCAGGCGAGGTCGGTGGCGTCGTCAAGGTCACGGTTTCGCCGGTGGTGACGACGGGTGGCGGCGGCGCGGGCGCGGTGTCATCGGGCTCCGCGAGTCCCTGCGCGGCGCCGAGACCCGCGACCGCCATGGCAAGCGCGCCTGCCGCTCCGAATCCCGCTGCGGCGATCTTGAAACCTCGACGATTTCTGGCTGAGCTCACCTGCCTCACCTCCGTTGTGTCGGCTTTGCACTCGGGTGCGGGGTAGCCGGATGGGCCGGAGGTGAAACCGGTGCGGACCGTTCGGCGAGTTATTCGGCGGCCTTCTCCTCCGGCGGCAACGGCGCCGGGCCCTTGATCTTGGGCACCGCCATCGGGACCAGCGGCGCCGTCGGCGGCGTCGATTCGACGCTGGTCTGACCGACGTTCATCTTGGATCCGGATGCCGAGGCCGTCGCCCCCGTCACCGCGCCCAGCGCGCCGAACGTGACCACTGCCACAGCGCCCGCGCCCGCGGCGAGCAACTTCACCCTGTTTGTCCCCATCAGGAGTTCCTCCATTCGTCGAGCCCACAAAAGCTCCAGGTGAAACCAGTGAAACCAGCATCTCTGGGATGACGCTGAACGCCGGCTGGCGATTGCCCGCGCATCGTCGCGAAACGCCACAACCGGTGCGTCGGGGCCCGCATCACGGCGTCGTCGGGTCACCTCTTCTACCCTTGTCACCCATGGCAGGACGGACGACATGACGCGTTTTCTCGTGCGCCGGCTGCTCAACTACGCGGTCCTGCTGGTCCTGGCCTCGTTCCTGACGTTCACGCTCACGGCGGTGTCGTTCGATCCGCTGGACAGCCTGCTGCAGCGCAATCCGCGTCCGCCCCAGTCCACGATCGACGCGAAGGCCGCCGAGTTGGGCCTCGACAAGTCCATCCCCGAGCGCTACGTCCATTGGGCGTCCGGCGCGATCCGCGGCGATTTCGGCACGACCGTCACGGGCCAACCCGTCGATGAGGAGTTGTGGCGCCGCATCGGGGTGAGCCTGCGCCTGCTGTTGATCGGTTCGGTCCTGGGCACCGTGATCGGCGTGGTGGTCGGCGCGTGGGGCGCCATCCGCCAGTACCGGCTCTCCGACCGCGTCGTCACGCTCATGTCGCTGCTGATCCTGAGCGCGCCGACGTTCGTGATCGCCAACCTGTTGATCCTGGGTGCACTCGATGTGAATTCGGTTCTGGGCGTGCGGTTGTTCGAGTACACCGGCGAGACGTCACCGGACGCGGTGGGCGGCGGCTTGGCGCAGTTCGTGGACCGGTTGCAGCATCTGGTGTTGCCGACGCTGACGCTCGCGCTCGGCGGCATCGCGGGTTTCAGCCGCTATCAACGCAACGCGATGCTCGACGTGCTCAGCCAGGACTACATCCGCACCGCGCGGGCCAAGGGCCTGACGCGCAGGCGCGCGCTGTTCAAACACGGCCTGCGGACCGCGCTGATCCCGATGGCCACGTTGTTCGCCTACACGATCGCCGGACTGGTCACCGGTGCGGTGTTCGTGGAGAAGATCTTCGGCTGGCACGGCATGGGCGAATGGGTGGTGCAGGGCATCGCAACGCAGGACACCAACATCATCGCGGCGATCACGGTGTTCACCGGGACGGTGGTGCTGCTGGCCGGCCTGCTGTCCGATGTCATCTACGCGTTGCTCGATCCGAGGGTGCGGGTGACATGACCGACAGATCGACCACCACCTCGGCCGATTCGGCCCGTTCGGGCCTGCACACCGAGGAGTTCGCGACCCGGCGCACCCTGGTGTTCCGCCGGTTCCTGCGCAACAAGCCCGCGGTCGTGTCGTTCGTCGTGCTCGTGGTGATGTTCGTGGGTTGCTATGCGCTTCCGCCGCTGCTGCCCTACAGCTACACCGACCTGGACTACTACTCGCTGCAGCAGCCCCCGTCGCCCGAACACTGGTTCGGCACCACGGCATTGGGCCAGGACATCCTCGCGCAGGTGTTGCGCGGCATGCAGAAATCCATGCTGATCGGTGTGTGCGTGGCGTTCATCTCGACGATCATCGCGGCCACCGTGGGGTCGATCGCCGGCTATTTCGGCGGGTGGCGCGACCGCACCCTGATGTGGATCGTCGACGTGCTGCTGGTGGTGCCCAGCTTCATCCTGATCGCGATCGTGACGCCTCGGCTCAGCGACGCCAACCGGGTGTTCTGGTTGATCATCCTGCTGTCGCTGTTCAGCTGGATGATCAGCTCGCGCATCGTGCGCGGGATGACGATGAGCCTGCGCGACCGCGAATTCGTGGTCGCCGCACGGTACCTGGGCGTGAGCAGCGGCCGGATCATCGTGCGCCACATCGTGCCCAATGTCGCCTCCCTGCTGATCATCGACACCGCGCTCAACGTCGGCCTGGCGATCCTGGCCGAAACCGGTTTGAGCTTCCTCGGTTTCGGCATCCAGCCGCCCGACGTGTCGCTGGGCACATTGATCGCCGCGGGCACGCAGTCCGCGACGACGTTCCCGTGGGTGTTCCTGTTCCCGGCCGGGGTGCTGGTGTTGATCATCCTGTGCGCCAACCTCGTCGGCGACGGGTTGCGTGACGCGCTCGATCCCGGCAGTACCGGGTTGCGGCGCCGGACAGCCCGCCGGAAGGCCGACCGATGAGCCGTCTGCTGGAGGTACGTGATCTCACCGTGGCCTTCCCCACCGATGCCGAACCGGTGCATGCCGTGCGCGGGGTTGATTTCGGTGTCGACGCGGGCGAGGTCGTGGCGCTGGTCGGCGAGTCCGGCGCCGGGAAGTCGGCGACCGCCATGGCCGTCGCGGGCCTGTTACCCGAGTTCGCCGAGGTGTCCGGTTCGGTGCGGTTGCGCGGTGACGAACTGCTCGGCTTGTCCGACGCGCAACTGTCACAGGTTCGGGGCAAGGTCATCGGCACGGTGTTCCAGGACCCCATGTCGGCGCTCACCCCGGTGTACACCGTCGGCGATCAGATCGCCGAGGCCCTGCAGGTGCACAACCGCGAACTCGGCAGGCGCGCGGCCCGGGCCCGCGCCGTCGAGTTGCTCGAGCTGGTCGGCATCGCGCAGCCCGAACGACGCGCGCGTTCCTTCCCCCACGAGCTGTCCGGCGGGGAACGGCAACGCGTGGTGATCGCGATCGCGATCGCCAACGACCCCGACCTGTTGATCTGCGACGAGCCCACCACCGCGCTCGACGTCACGGTGCAGGCCCAGATCCTCGAGGTGCTCAAGACCGCGCGCGACGTGACCGGTGCGGGCGTGCTGATCATCACCCACGATCTCGGGGTGGTCGCCGAGTTCGCCGACCGGGCGCTGGTGATGTACGCGGGCCGCACGGTCGAGCAGGCACCCGTGGCGCAGCTGTACCGCAACGCCCGAATGCCATACACCGTCGGCCTTTTGGGCTCGGTACCGCGGCTCGACGCGCCACAGGGTACGCGGTTGATCCCCATTCCCGGGGCGCCGCCTGCCCTCACCGCGCTCCCGCCCGGGTGCCCGTTCGCGCCGCGCTGCCCGCTGGCGATCGAGCGGTGCACGGCCGCCGAACCCGAACTCCTCGCGGTGCCCACCGGCGCCCGTGACCACCGCGCGGCCTGTATCCGCACCGACCAGGTGGCCGGGCACACGGCCACCGAGATCTACCGTGTCGACGAGCGACCGACCGCGGCCGAACCCGCCGCCGACGCGCCTGTCGTGCTGCGGGTGCAGGGGCTGGCGAAGACCTACAAGCTGACCAAGGGCGCGGTGTTCCGCCGCCAGGTCGGCGAGGTCAGGGCCGTGGACGACATCAGTTTCGAACTGCGCCAGGGCCGTACGCTCGGCATCGTGGGCGAATCCGGCTCAGGCAAGTCGACCACCCTGCACCAGATCCTGAAACTCGCTGCGCCGCAGGCCGGTTCGATCGAGGTGCTCGGCACCGACGTCGCGACGCTGGACCGCCGCGCGCGGCGGGCGCTGCGCACCGATCTGCAGGTGGTGTTCCAGGATCCGGTGGCCTCGCTCGATCCCCGCCTCCCGGTGTCCGATGTGTTGGCAGAACCGTTGATCGCCAACGGTTTCGGCAAGTCCGCGCAGTCCGACCGGGTGGCCGAACTGCTCGAGGTGGTCGGCCTGCGCCGCACCGACGCGGCGCGGTATCCCGCCGAGTTCTCCGGCGGGCAGAAGCAGCGCATCGGCATCGCCCGCGCCCTGGCCCTCAATCCCAAGATCATCGCGCTCGACGAACCGGTGTCGGCGCTCGACGTGTCGATCCAGGCGGGCATCATCAACCTGCTGCTCGATCTGCAGGACCGGTTCGGATTGTCGTATCTGTTCGTCTCCCACGACCTGTCCGTCGTCAAACACCTCGCCCACGATGTCGCCGTCATGTACAAGGGTTCGATCGTGGAGCAGGGGCCCAGCGATGAGGTGTTCGCCCACCCGCGGCACGAGTACACCAGGCGCCTGCTCGACGCGGTGCCGCAACCGGAGCCGACCGGGTAATGCCGCCACCTGGGCGCAGTTACCTCTAGCATCGGCGGGGTGAAGCCGATGAGCGGGAAGACCACCACGATTCTGCGACGTCTCGCCGCCGCCGCGTGCGTCGGCGCCGTCACGATGGCCATGACCTCGTGCACCAGCGGCAACCGTGACGCACCGTCGGCAGGCGGCACCGCAGAGGTGGGCGCGACCAACGACATCAACCCACAGGACGTGGCCAACCTGCGCCAGGGCGGCAACCTGCGACTGGCGCTGCCCGGCTTCCCGTCGAATTTCAACACGCTGCACATCGACGGCAACGAGGCGGGCCTCGGCGGCCTGATGCGCGCGACGCTGCCCCGCGCGTTCCGCGTCGGACCCGACGGGTCCACCACGGTCAACACCGACTACTTCACCAGCGTCGAACTGACGAGCACCGATCCGCAGGTGGTCACCTACACGATCAACCCCAAAGCCGTGTGGACCGACGGAACGCCGATCACCTGGGAGGACATCGCGTCGCAGATCCACGCCACCAGCGGCAAGGACAAGGCGTTCGCGATCGCGTCGGTCAACGGCTCCGACCGGGTCGCGTCGGTCACCCGCGGCGTTGACGACCGGCAGGCCGTCGTGACGTTCGCCGAACCGTTCTCCGAGTGGAAGGGCATGTTCGCGGGCAACACCATGCTGCTGCCGAAGAGCAGCACGGCCGATCCCGAGGTGTTCAACAAGGGGCAGCTCAACGGGCCGGGACCGTCGGCGGGTCCGTTCATGGTGTCCAACGTCGACCGCGGCGCGCAGCGGATCACGTTGACCCGCAACCCGAAATGGTGGGGTTCCCCGCCCGTGCTCGACAGCATCACCTACACGGTGCTCGACGACACGGCCCGGCTTCCCGCATTGCAGAACAACGCGCTCGACGCCACCGGCATCGCCTCACTCGACGAGTTGGAGATCGCGCGCAGAACCCCCGGCATCTCGATCCGGCGGGCCCCCTCGCCGAGCTGGTACCACTTCACGTTCAACGGCGCACCGGGTTCGATCCTGGCCGACAAGGCGCTGCGGCTCGCGATCGCCAAGGGCATCGACCGCAACATCATCACGACCGTCACCCAGCGCGGCCTCGCCGACAACCCCAAGCCGCTCAACAACCACATCTTCGTCGCAGGCCAGGAGGGCTACCAGGACAACAGCGAGGTGGTGGCCTTCGACCCGGAGAAGGCCAAGGCCGAACTGGACGCGCTGGGCTGGAAACTGCCCGCGGGCGGCCAGTTCCGGGAGAAGGACGGCAAGCGTCTCACCATCCGCGACGTGCTCTACGACTCGCCGACCACCAGGCAGGTCGCCCAGATCGCCCAGAACTCGCTGGCGCAGATCGGGGTCGAACTGCGCATCGAGGCCAAACCGGGCAGCGGGTTCTTCACCGACTGGATCATCCCGGGCAATTTCGACATCGCGCAGTTCGCATGGGTGGGCGATGCGTTCTCGCTGTGCTGCCTGAACCAGATCTACACGACCGGCGCCGAGAGCAACTTCGGCAAGATCAGCAGCCCGCAGATCGACGCCAAGGTCGAGGAGACGTTCAACGAACTCGACATCGCCAAGGCGCGCGAGTTGGCCAACCAACTCGATGAGCTGATCTGGGCCGAGGGCTTCAGCCTGCCGCTGTTCCAGACGCCGGGCAACGTCGCCGTGCGCAGCAACCTGGCCAACTACGGACCCGCGGGCATCGGTGATCTCGACGTCACCAAGATCGGCTTCATGAAGTAGCGGTCAGAAACCCTTCGGCCGCGGCCGCGGCAGAATGCTTTCGGCCGCGGCCGCGGCCGAGATCGCGGCCACCAGCAGCCGCACCGGGATGCGCGGCGGCAACGCGTCGAGCTCGTCGGCGGTCTGCGGAAGCTGTTCGGCCGCACCGTCGCACACGGCCCGGATGATCGCGATCGCGGCGGCTTCCCTGGTGTCGACGATGCTGTGCGCGGCCGTCGGCAAGCGCACCAGATGAGCGTCGGGAATCAGGGCGGCGACCCGTTCGGCCAGCGCAGGCGGCGTCGTCAGGTCGCGGCCACCGGACACCACGACCGTGGGCCAGGTGAACTCGGGCAATTCGGCCACCAGGTCGTACGGTTCGGCCTCGAACGGCTCGTAGAACTTGGTGCCGCGCGCCATCTCGGCCATGTCAAGGGCCGGATCCAGGGGCAGGCCGTCGGGTACGCCCGCATAGTTCAACTCGCGGAACGCGATACGGCCCACCAGGTCCACCTCGTTGCGGTACGGAGCCTTTCGCGTCGTGATCCGGCTCAACCGGTCCAGCGCCGACCACACCAGCGTGTGCCCGTCGAGCAGCAGGTCGAGTTGCCGGTCGAGCAACCGAACCCCGCCGTAGCCGTACAGCAGCCCCGCGAGTTGGCCACCCGTGGACGTCAGCACACCGCCGTCGACGAGCTTGCGCACCTTGGGCGCGATCCGCGCGGTCTGCGGGTCGGCGCCGTCCCACAGCAGCGTGCGCATCGCGGTGCGCATCTCCTCGAGGTCGTGGGCGGACAGCACCGGGGAATCGAGCACCATGGCCGCGACACGGCCCGGGTGCCGCACTCCGGCACCGGAGGCGATGTAGCCGCCGTACGACGTCCCGTACACCACGGCCGTGTCGACCCCCGCGTCGTCGAGGACCGCGGCGACGTCGTCGACCACTTGGTCGACCGTGAAGGCCCCGGCGGGCAGGTCGACGCAGGCGTCGGTGCGCCGCGACATCCCGACCCCGCGGTGCTCGACCATGATGACGTCGAGACCCGCGGTTGCGAGGCGCCGGCGCAGGCCGCGGTACTGCTGGACCGACGCCACCCCCGGACCGCCCGGGATGATCACCACCGGATGCCGCGATTTGCGGCCGCTGCGCACGTAGTACAGGTCGAACTGCTCGCCGGTGCCGGGGGCCACCGGCCTGCGGACCGCGCGTACCCCGGGCAGCGCGGCGAGCTTGGCGTGCCTGCGACCGTGGTTTGCCATCGGATCCATTCTGCCCGGACGTTTCGGTTCGGGCTGATCCAAAGCAGTGCCCGGACGGCGACGCCTCGATACAACAAGGGCATGACGACCGTCGAGAACGCCAAACGCATCATCCCGGGGACGCCGCAGTGGTCGGAACTGCTGGCCAAGATCGCCGCGGGCGCCAAGGACCGAGACCTGCGCGACGAGAATCCCTTCGACGAGGTCAACGCGCTCAAGCGGGCCGGCTTCGGCACGTTGCGACTGCCGGAATCACTCGGCGGCGCGGGATTCACCGTCCCGCAACTGTTCTCCGCGGTCATCGACGTGGCACAGGCGGATCCGATTGTCGCCCACATCTTCCGGACCCACTTCTGGTTCACCGAGGAGCGGTTGCGCACCGCGGGCGACCCGATCTCACAGCGCTGGTTGCGCGAGATCGCCGACGGCAAGATCTTCGGCAACGCGTTCAGCGAGAAGGGGTCGCTGGCCGTCGGCAGCCTGGTGTTCAACACGCGTCTGCTGCCGGACCCGGCCAACCCGGGTGCACTGCGCCTCAACGGCGAGAAGTTCTACAGCACCGGAACCCTGTTCGCCGACTACCTGACCGTGACCGCCACCACCGACCACGATTCGGTGGCCAACGTGGTGATCCCGGCCGACCGCGACGGCGTGCGCCTGGTCGACGACTGGGACGGTTTCGGCCAGCGCCGCACCGGCACCGGCACGACCGTGCTGACCGACGTCGCGGTGTCACCCGAGGAGGTGCTGACGGACGCTGCGTACGACGCCGATCCGGTGCCGACGGTGCAGTACGCGTCGCTGCAGTTGTTCATCCACGCCGTGGTCGCGGGCATCCTGGCCAACGTCGTGGATGACGGTGTGGCGCTGCTGCGTTCGCGGGAACGCAACTTCAGCCACGCGATCGCCGAGCGGCCCACCGACGATCCCCTGCTGCAACGACAGCTCGGCGTGCTGGCCAGCACCGCGTACGTGGCGCGTGCGGCCGTGCTGGACGCGGCGGCCGCGATCGGCGCGGCGACGGAGTCCGCCGTCGATACGGCCGACGGCGTTCCCGACGCCGACCTGGCCGCCGAGGCGCAGCTCAAGGTCGCCAAGGTGAAGGTCCACCTGGACGACATCGCACCAGAGGCCGCCACCCGCCTGCTGGAACTCGGTGGCGCCAGCGCCGCGAGCCGCCAACGCGGCCTGGACCGGCACTGGCGCAACATCCGCACCATCACGCTGCACAACCCGGTGGCCTACAAGGCCCGAGTGATCGGCCAGAACCTGTTGCACGGCACGCCGGTTCCGGCCAACGCCTACTTCTGACGGTCACGCACGGCCCAGCGCACACAGTCGCGGAGCCAGCGGTGCGCGCCGTCGGCGTCGAAGCGTGGATGCCACGCCATGCCGAGCACCAGCGGTGGCAGCTCCAGCGGGATCTGGAAGGTCTGCAGGCCGAAGGTCGCGATGGCCTGTGCGCCGATGCCCGCGGGCAGCATGCCGACCAGATCACTGCCCTGGATCAGGAACAGGCCGCCCGCGGGGCTCGGCGCGCACGCCACCACCCGTCGGCGCAACCCGTGTTCGGCGAGCAGGTCGTCCACCGGGCCGCGCAGCCTGCCGCGGCGGGAGAACACCACGTGCTCGGCGTCGGCGAACCGCCGCAGCGTGACACGCTTGCCGGTCAGCGGGTGTCCCGCCCGCGCGACACCGACCCATCGCTCTTCGACCAGGACCTCGATGATGGTCTCGGGTTCGGTGCGCCGGATCTGGCCGATCTCGATGTCCACCGATCCGTCCCGCAGCGAATGGGTGTCCTCGTGGCTCTCGGCCACGAATCTCAGTGTGACGCCGGGGGCTTCGGCGTGCACACGTGCCAGCAGGCGTTGCCCGCAGTCACCGAACAGACCCTCGCCGAGTTGAATCGCGAAGGTGCGCCGCAGATTCGGCAGATCGGGGACGTCGGGCGGGGTGAACACCGCCCTGGCCTGCTGGACCACGTCGTGCACGCGGCCCTGCAGAGTCAGCGCCCGTGGCGTCGGGACCATCTCCCGGCCCGCGCGTACCAGCACCGGATCGTCGAGCACGCGCCGCAACCGGGCCAGGGTGCGGCTCATCGCCGGGGCCGAGGTGTGCAGGCGCTCGGCCGCACCGCCCACGCTGCGCTCGTCGAGCAGCGCATCGAGAGCCAGCAGCAGGTTGAGGTCCAGCTGAGCATCCATGCCGATTCCATTCTTGATAACTATTAATTACCAAACTTGCACTGGAATGCAATTGGCTGCGAGCATACCGTGAGGTCATGACCATCACACTGACCACCGAACCCGTCAGCACCGTGCTGCAGACCCTGCTGACCGCCGAGCAGGAAGGCGATCCGGCCGCGTTCGAAGCCGTCGGCGGATTCCCCATGGACGCCGATGCGGCCGAGCGCGCCGAACTGCTCAAGAACGTGTACATGTCGGTTTCCCGCACCGGCGGCGAACTGCTCTACCTGCTCGCCCGCGCGGTGGGCGCGCGCACCGTCGTCGAATACGGCACGTCGTTCGGCGTATCGACGATCTACCTCGCCAGCGCGGTACGCGACAACGGCGGGGGCACCGTGATCACGACCGAACTGCAACCCGACAAAGCCGCTGCGGCACAACGCCATTTCAAGTCCGCGGGGATCGGCGACCTGGTCGACCTGCGCATCGGCGATGCCAGGGACACCCTGGCGCAGCTGCCCGCCCCGGCGGATCTGGTGCTCCTCGACGGCTGGCCGGACCTGGCGCTGGCGGTGCTGCGGGTCCTCGAACCGCACCTGCGTGCCGGCACCCTGATCCTGGTGGACGACGTGAACCTCGACTTGGGCCGTGACGTGCACGGCCCGCTGCGCGAGCATCTCGCGGCGTCGGGTGACTATCTTTCGGTGACGCTGCCGATCGGTGACGGCATCGAGGCCTGCGTGCGCCTCACCGACGGCGCGAAAGGCTAAGCGGTCAAGGCGATGTGGTGGGCGCCGTGCACGCCGGCGTACCGGTCCGGGCTGCAGGTCAACACGATGACCTGCCCGTCACCGCCCACCGCATCGAACACCGCCCCCATCCTGGTCAACCGGTCGGCGTCGGTGAAGCCGAGCGCATCGTCGATGATGACCGGCACGGTGTCCTCCTTGGCCACCAGCGAAGCCCCGGCCAGTCGCGCGACGATCGCCAGTTGCTCCTTGGCGCCACCCGACAGCGACTCGTAGGGCACGGTGCGGCCCGACACGGTGCGCGTCGCGATGCGCAGATTGCTGTCGACGTCGACCTCGAAGTCCTCCCCGAACACCAGGCGGCCCAGCCGTTGCACCTCGTTGCGGAACGGGTCGACATAGCGCTGCCGGGTCGCGTCGCGGTGCCGGGTCATCACCGAACGCAGCAGTTCGGCCGCCCGAGCGCGCCGATGCACCCGCAGGTATTCGGCGTTGGCGTGTTCGCGTTCGGTCTCGGCCGCGTCGAGTCGCCCCTTGCGCCCCTCGGTGCCGTACACCTTGAGTTGCGCCGACACCTCGCGCAGCCCCTCGACGGCGGATTCGTGGCGGGCCGCCACGGCATCGGCGTACCGCTGCGCGTCGGCGAACTCGGCGAGCACCGAATCCGGCGCGCTGCGCGCCAGTTCGTCGCGCAGTGCCGCGACCCGGGCCGCGGTGGCCTTGGCCTGCTCGTCGTCGGCCTGCACCTTGAGCGCCAGCGCGTCGTCGGCCATACCTGCGCGCTGCGCCTCGAGGCGTTCGCCGCAGGTGGTCAGTTCGGTCTGCGCCGCGGTCAGCTTCTCGCGCAGCACCGACAACCGCGTCGACTTCTCGGTGCTGCGCTGCACGGCCGCCGCCGCGACCTTGCGCGCGGTCTCGCACTGCGTGACCGCCTCGCGGTGCGCGGCCACCGCGGCCGCGAGTTCGCTTCGCGCCGTGTCGATGTCGGCCGGACCCTCGACATCGAACAGGGCGCCATCCTCGGACTGATCGGCGCGCAACGCGGCGAGCCGGTCCCGCAACCGTGCCACGTCGTCGTCACCGATCAGCGCATCGAGGGTCGCGCGCAACCGGTCCCGGCTGCCGAGCAGTTCGCGCCTGCGCACATCGAGTGCCCGTGCGGCATCCACGCTCTGGGCACCCACGGCCGCCAACGCCGCGGTGAGCGCGGCCTGTGCCTCGTCGAGCCGGGCCTGGGTCTGCGCCGCGGGCGTTCCCGGGACGACCCGCACGCTCAGCACACCGGGGATGTCGATCTCGGTGCGGGTGGTGGTGTTGACCGACCACTCTTCGCCGGGCGCCAGCGCGACCGCGGCATCGTCCACCCGCACATCGACACCATCGGCGGCGACGAGTTCGATTCGCGCCGAGGCGAGTTCGGCCTGACCGGCGGCACGCTCCACCGCGACGGCCGCCTTCTCGACGGCACGCATCGCGGCGTCGTCGATGGTGACGGTGGCCAGCTCGGCGGTGACCGCGTCCAGCTCCCGCGTCGCGGCGTCGATCCTGACGATCCGCACGTCGAGCCGGTCGGCCTCATCCCGGTTGGACAGCCGTTCGACCGCCGCCCGCGCCGCATCGACTCTGGCCTCGTGGTCGGCGACCGCGGTCTCGGCCTGTTCGGCGGCCTGTTCGGCGGCCTGCACCACCTCACGCGCGGTGTCGGCGTCACCGCTTGCGTCGGCCAGCGCGGCCTGCAGTTCGGTGATCGTGGCGGTGCGCTCGTCGATCTCGGCGCGCATGCGGCGCCGCTCGGTGAGCGCGGTCACCGCCGCGGTGTGGGTGACCTGCGCGGCCTCGGCGACGACCTGTGCCTCTTTGAGCTGTCGGCGCAGCGCCTCCACGGCGTCGGCCGCGGTACGCGCCGCGGCCAACCGCTGTGTGGCCCGCTCGCATTCGCCGGCGAGCCGGGACACCTCGGCGCTGAGTTCCTGATGCCGGTGCACGGCGTCGTCCACCTCGGCGACCGCGGATGCACACCGCGCCACCTCGGCATCGGCGGCCTGCAGCCGCTTGACCGCCGCGGCCCACTCCCCCGTCGGCCTGCCGGTCGCGGTGAAGTACCGCTGATACTCGGCCTCGATGCGCTCGATGAGCAGCGGCTCCTCACCCGAGAGCGAAACCGCCTCGCCCGCGGCGACATCGAGCGCGCGGGCCAGCGCGTCGGAACCCGAAAGGTCGACCGGCGCGGTGGACGCGGCCTGCAGGACGCGCTGCGCCTGCCACAGGTCGGTGTCCACGGTCTCGGCGAGCATCGCCAGCACCCGCTCGTGCGCCTCGTCGCCGCTGAGCTGCTCACGCACCGGCGAGGAGATGGTCAGCTGCGTCTCGGCGCGCTTGTGGAACCGCTTGCGGTACACGAAACGGTATGGGCCGGTGGAAATCTCGGCGGTCACCTCGGCACCCACATCGGCGTGTGTCGGCTTGACCTGCTTGACTTCCCTCTTCGACGAGCGGTCCTTGGCCTCCAGCAGCAGGTCGAGCGCCTCGATCATCGACGACTTGCCGATCTCGTTGGCCCCGCTGACCACGACGACGCCGTGCTCGGGGAACTCGATCTCGCGGTGGGTGACGCCGCGGTAGTTGGTCAGGACGAGACGATGCAGTTTCACGCGGCCCCCTTGTCGCGGTCCACCAGACGCAGCAGCAATCCCAGCGCGGCACGCGCATCTTCGGCCTCGGCCCCCTCCGAACGCGCCGTCGCCACGAGCTCGTCGACCGCGGCCGCGGCGAACCCGCCGATCCCCAGGTCGTCGAACTCACCGTCGGCGGGGATCACCGCGATCTCGGTGTGCCGTTCCCACGTCGTGAGCGCCGCGAACAGCCGGGCGTACCTGTCCAGGCACTCGTCGAGCTTGGCCTTGTCGGTCACGGTCAGCGAACCGGTCAGCGCCAGCCGCACCACCGTACATTCCTTGTCCGCCAGCAGATCCAGGTTGAGATCCAGATCCGCAATGTCGCGGTCGGTGTCGACCGGGCGGCGCAGCGTCACGAACCGCCAACGGCCCACCCGCTCGGACTGCACCCGCACCGTCCGGCGCGGGTCGCTCTCGTCGATGTCGACCACGAGCACATGTCCCGGATCGGACTCGATGTCGTCGTAGTTGGTGACCTCGGGCGACCCGGAGTACCACACCCGGCCGGTGGTGCCGACCTCGGTACGGGAGTGCTTGTCCCCCAACGCCACATAGTGCACCGCGCCGCGCGCCAGGGCGTCTTCGACGGTGGCCATGCGGATCAGCGACGGCTTGCCCTTGTCCGGATCGAGGATGTCCACACCGCCGTGCCCGACCAGCACGCGGGTGACACCGTCGGCGGGCAGATCGGCCAGGACGTCACCGACCAGATCGGTGGTCGGCGCCTTGGACCGCCACGGCGCGGCGACGATCTGCACACCCGGGCGGACCTCGTGCGTTCCTGCGCAATCGAGGACGACGACGTTGTCGGGGCGTTCGGCGACGAACAGAGCGCTGGTGTACACCGACGACGCATCCAGCGGATCATGGTTGCCGGGCAGCAGATACACCGGCACGCCGATCGCGCGCATGGCCTCCAGCGACTGGCTGACGTCGCGCGGCGCGAGTTGGTTGTGCTCGAACACGTCGCCGGAAACCACCACGAACTCCGCACCGGTGCGCTCGGCGATCTCGCCGAGCGCGGCGACGGCCTCCCGGCGCGCGGCCGAATACCGTGGCTGCGCCTCACCGTTGAGGAAATGACGGGTCATACCGAGCTGCCAGTCGGCGGTGTGCAGAAAACGCATCGGCCCCGTCCCCTCTCATCGGCTCTCATCGTCGGGCAAGGCGAGTTTAGGACCGGGGGCCGACAAGTACCGGGACCTGCGTCGGCATGGCATACCGTGATCCCATGCGAACCCTGCTGCTGATGCGTCACGCCAAGTCGGACTATCCCGACGGGGTCGGCGACCATGAGCGTCCGCTCGCCCAGCGAGGCATCCGGGAGGCCGCCCTGGCCGGCGACTGGATCCGCGCCAACGCACCCGCGGTCGACGCGGTGCTGTGCTCGACGGCGACGCGGACGCGCCAGACCCTGGCGCGCACCGGGATCGACGCGGCCACCGAGTACGTCGAGGCGATCTACGATGCGACACCGGGAACGGTGATCGGCCAGATCAACGACGTGGTGTCACGCTTCGGCGGCGAGCCCGACACGGTGCTGGTCGTCGGGCACGAACCGGCGATGTCGTCGGTGGCGCTCGGCCTCGACGACGGCACCAACCTGGCTGCCGCCGAGCAGATCTCGCAGAAGTTCCCCACCTCGGCGATAGCGGTACTGCGATTCGACAAGCCGTGGGCCGAGTTGGCGCTCGGCGGCGCGCAACTCGTGGATTTTCACGTACCCCGCTAGTGCCCCGCTAGCTGTTGGTGGCGAGCGTCAGCTCCATGAGCTTGGTCGCCATGCCGCATGCGTCGAGCCCGGGGGCCTGCGGGTTGACCCACCAGCCGACCACGCCCGCGGCATCACTGGCCACGCCGCATGCGCCGTTGAGGCCGTTGGGCTTCATGATGATCGAATCCACGCCCGCGATGCGCCGCGACTCGATGGCGTACTGCAACTGCTGGGCGACCTGACGTTCGTTGTCGAGGCTGCCCTGCTCGTACCAGAACCGGGTGATGTCCACCAGGCCCGCGGGGTTGGCGGCCTGCCAGCGGCAGACCGCGCCGACGAATGTGCTCTGGATGTCGAGCGGATCGGCGCCGACCGTCTCGGCCAGGATGTCCTCGGTGAGCACCTCGCACTCCTTGAGCAGGTTCGGGTACTGCCGTTCGGAGTTGTTGTTGCTCGGCCCGCCACCGGAACCCTCCTTGGCGGCGGTGCCGTCGACCGTGCGGGTGCAGCCGGTCAGGCCGGCGAACACGGCGAGGCCGGTGGCGAGCGCGGCGACACTTCTGCGCAGCGTGGTTGGGCGACTCATTTGGAATTCACAATCGACTGACGGGTGAGCTCCTTGGCCACCTCACACGGATCCGGGAAAGGCTTCTGGTTGAAGCTGACCGACCACTCGATGAAGTCGTCGTCGAACTGGATGCCGATCTCGCACAGCGTCACATCGCCGGGCGTCAGCGGATCCTCACCGACCGCGATGAAACCGCCGTGCCCCTCGATGTTGATGTCCTCGACGCTGGCCCGCGAGAGCTCCTCGGTCTTGCGTTCCCGGCCGATCGGGCTGCCCCGGAACCAGGTGAAGGAGAAGTGCGGGCCGAGGATGCTGCCACCCTGCAGCCACTGGCAGCCCGACGAGTTCGTGGCGGTGTTGACCAGACCAGGCACCTGCGTCAGCTCCGAGACCGTCTGATCGCTGATCCCGCCGCACTGCGGGAAGAACGGCCCGTGCGAGGCCGCGCCCGCGGTGGGCGATGCGCTCTGCGGCACCTCGGGAGATGCGGGCTCGTCGGTGGAGCACGCGGCGAACACCGGAACCATTGCGGCCGCCAGAACCGCCAACGTTCTGGCGCTTCGGGCTTTCGGCGCAGCGGCCGTACGGACAGTCACGCCATGCACTGTAGCGGCAGCGCTGGTCACCAACCACCGACAGGCCGATTGACCAGGACTTTCCACGTCACAGCAAGGCCGCCGACGGGTCGATGATGCGCGGCCGACACAGGATGGTGTGCGAGAGTAGCGGGATGCTCTGGGCGCTGCTGCGACAGTACGTGCGGCCGTACCGGTGGCTGCTGGCCGTCGTCGCCGCACTGCAGGTGGTCAGCAACATGGCGTCGCTGTACCTGCCGACGGTGAACGCCGCGATCATCGACGACGGCGTGGCCAAGGGCGACACCACCCGCATCGTCGAACTCGGCGGGGTGATGCTCGGGGTCACCGCGCTGCAGGTGCTGTGCGCGATCGGCGCGGTGTTCTTCGGGGCGCGCGCCGCGACCGGCTTCGGGCACGACCTGCGGGCCGCGGTGTTCACACACGTCACGACGTTCTCGGCGGCGGAGGCCGGGCGGTTCGGTGCGGCCTCGCTGCTGACCCGCACCACCAACGACGTCGGGCACGTCCAGCAGTTGGTGCAGTTGACCGCGACGATGCTGATCACCGCGCCCATCATGTCGATCGGCGGCATCGTCATGGCGCTGCACCAGGACGCCGGGCTGTCCTGGCTGCTGCTGGTCAGCGTCCCGGTGCTGGGCCTGGCCAACTACTGGATCATCCGTCACCTGATGCCGGTGTTCACCCGCATGCAGGGCCTCATCGACGGCATCAACCGCGTGCTGCGCGACCAGTTGTCGGGCATCCGGGTGATCCGGGCGTTCGCCCGCGAACCCGTCGAACGCGTGCGTTTCGCCGAGGCCAACCAGACCCTGTCGGATGCGGCGCTGGAGGCCGGCCGCTGGCAGGCGCTGATGCTGCCGGTGACCACGCTGGTCATCAACGTCTCCAGCGTCGCGCTGATCTGGTTCGGCGGCCTGCGCATCGACGCGGGCCAGATGCAGGTCGGGTCGCTCATCGCGTTCCTGGCCTACTTCATGCAGATCCTCATGGCCGTGCTGATGGCCACCTTCATGCTGGTGATCTTCCCGCGCGCGGCGGTGTGCGCCGACCGGATCGGCGAGGTGCTCTCGACGCAGACCGCCATCATCAACCCGGCCGAGCCGGTCCGGCCGCCGACCATCACCGGTGACATCAGCGTGCATGACGCCACATTCAGTTACCCGGGCGCGGACCGGCCCGTGCTGCAGGGCGTGGAGTTCACCGCGCCGCGCGGCACCACGACCGCGGTGGTCGGCTCGACCGGCTCGGGCAAGTCGACGCTGATCTCGCTGATCTGCCGGCTCTACGACGTCACCTCGGGATCGCTGCGGATCGACGGGGTCGACGTGCGCGATCTCGACATCGAGCGGTTGTGGTCGGCGATCGGGCTGGTGCCGCAGCGCGGCTACCTGTTCTCGGGCACCGTCGCCGAGAACCTGCGCTACGGCAAGGCCGACGCGACCGAGGACGAGATGTGGGACGCGTTGGGTGTCGCGGCCGCCGACGACTTCGTGCGCGCACACCCACACGGCCTCGACATGCCGGTGGCGCAGGGCGGCATCAACTTCTCCGGCGGGCAGCGGCAACGGCTCGCGATCGCGCGTGCGGTGATCCGCCGGCCCGCGATCTACCTGTTCGACGACGCGTTCTCGGCTCTCGACGTGCACACCGACGCGCGCGTGCGGGCCGCGCTGCGCGAGGTGTCGGCCGACGCGACCGTGCTGATCGTGTCCCAGCGCATCTCGACCGTGATCGAGGCCGACCAGGTCGTCGTGATCGACGACGGGCGCGTCGTCGGCATCGGCACCCACGACACGCTGCTGGCCGACTGCCCGATCTACGCCGAGTTCGCCGAATCCCAGGCGCTCACCGCGGGAGAGCACCGGTGAGCGCCCCGATGATGCGCCGCGGCGCCCTGCCGCAGGCCCCGGTCGAACGCACCCGCGACTTCAGGGGTTCGGCGCTGCGGCTCGCGAAACGTCTGCTGCCGCAACGTGCCCTGACGCTCGCCGTGGTGCTGCTGGGAATCGGCGGCATCGCGGTCAACGTGATCGGCCCGCGGATCCTCGGCCACGCCACCGACCTGCTGTTCAACGGTGTGATCGGCCGTGGGCTGCCCGCCGGGCTCACCAAGGAGCAGGCGGTGGCGGCCGCGCGCGCCCGCGGCGACACGACATTCGCCGATCTGCTCTCCGGCATGAGCGTGGTGCCCGGCGAGGGGGTGGACTTCGGCGCGGTGGGCCGCACCCTCGCGCTGGCGCTCGGCCTGTACCTGGTCGGCGCGCTGCTGATCTGGGTGCAGGCGCGGTTGCTCAACGTCACCGTGCAGCGCACCATGGTCGCGCTGCGCGCCGAGGTGCAGGAGAAGATCCACCGGCTGCCGTTGTCCTACTTCGATTCCCGGCAGCGCGGTGAGGTGCTCAGCCGCGTCACCAACGACGTCGACAACATCTCCAACTCGGTGTCGATGACCATCAGCCAACTGCTCACCTCGGTGCTGACGGTGTTCGCGGTGCTGGTGATGATGCTGACGATCTCACCGCTGCTCACGCTGTTCGCGCTGGTGACCGTGCCCGCGTCGTTGTGGGTGACGCGCTGGATCACCCGGCGCTCACAACCGCTGTTCGTCGCGCAGTGGCGCAACACCGGCCGCCTGGCCGCACACCTTGAGGAGACCTACAGCGGGTTCACGATCGTCAAGACGTTCGGGCACCGCGAGGCGGCTGCGCGCCGGTTCGCCGAACTCAACTCCGATGTGCAGCAGTCCAGTTTCGGCGCCCAGTTCTTCTCGGGCCTGGTGTCGCCCGCGACGATGTTCATCGGCAACCTCGGCTACGTGGCCGTCGCGGTGGTGGGCGGCCTGCAGGTGGCCACCGGTCAGATCACCCTCGGCAGCATCCAGGCGTTCATCCAGTATGTGCGGCAGTTCAACCAGCCGCTCACCCAGGTCGCAGGCATGTACAACACGCTGCAGTCCGGGATCGCCAGCGCCGAACGGGTTTTCGAGCTGCTCGACACCGAGGAGGAGCCCGCCGAGCGCCCGCGCGGCCTGGAGATCCGCACCGGCCGCGTCGAGTTCGAGCGGGTGCACTTCGGCTACGTCCCGGGCACGCCGGTGATCGAGGATCTGTCGCTGGTGGCCGAACCCGGCAGCACGGTCGCGATCGTCGGGCCGACCGGTGCGGGCAAGACGACGCTGGTGAACCTGTTGATGCGGTTCTACCAGGTCGATTCCGGGCGCATCAGCATCGACGGCGTCGACATCGCCACGGTGAGCCGGCAATCCCTGCGCTCGTCGATCGGCATGGTGCTGCAGGACACCTGGCTGTTCGCCGGGACCATCTACGACAACATCGCCTACGGCAGGCCGGACGCCTCCGAGGACGAGGTGATCGAGGCGGCCACCGCGGCGTATGTGGACCGGTTCGTGCACACCCTGCCGCACGGGTACCACACCCGCGTCGACGACGACGGCGGCGCGATCAGCGCGGGTGAGAAACAGCTCATCACGATCGCCCGCGCGGTGCTGGCCCGGCCGAAACTGCTCATCCTCGACGAGGCCACGAGTTCGGTGGACACCCGCACCGAGCTGATGATCGCCCATGCCATGGCCGAACTGCGCCGCGACCGAACGAGTTTCATCATCGCGCACCGGCTCTCGACGATCCGGGACGCCGATCTGATCCTGGTGATGGATTCCGGCCGGATCGTCGAGCGCGGCACGCACGACGAACTGCTGGCCCGCCACGGCCGGTACTGGGAGATGACCCGGATCTGAAACGCCTCAGACGCCAGGGCCTTCGGCGCGCAGATCGTCCACGGCCTGCATGGCGTCGCGCAGCTTGGCCAGCCACTCGTCGGCATGCTGGCCGACCAGTCGCACCGACCACGCCAACGCATCCGAGCGCGACCGGGCCACACCGGCGTCGACCAGGGTGTCGAGGACCTGGCGTTCGGGTTGTTTCAGACGCGTCATCACCGGCACGGCGATGTGGGTGAACATGATTCGCTCGGTCTTGTCCCCCGAGCGGACCTGCACACCCCAGGAGACCTTGCGGCCGAACCGGTCCTGCGCCTCATCGGCGATGCGCATGCGCTCGCCGCGGGTCTCCTCACGGAACTTGGCCGCGCGACCGGATGCTCTGGCCTCGCTCTCCCCCTCGACGTCGGGGAGGGTGCCGATGACCGTGATCTCCTCACGGTCGACGGTGACGGTGGGGTCGCCGGTGAACCAGCCTTCGGGTAGGCGCCCGGCGAACCACTCTGCTGCTTCGCTCGCGTCGCGGCGGTGGTGATGTTGCCTCATGATTACATGATTACATCGTTACATCGCTGGTGGAACGGTGTTCACCCAGGGCGAACCCCGTTGCCACGACACCAGAACGCCACCGGTGACCTAGTCTCGTTGTCGGTCCTGTACCCCAGTCGAGGAGCAAAACCGTGAACGGTCAGTGGTTGCCCGATCCCGAAGGCCGCTACGAATACCGGTGGTGGGACGGGCAGTCCTGGACCGACCAGGTGTCCCACCAGGGTCAGTTGCACCGCGCCCCGCTCGGACCGCCACCGGCCCAGCCGCAGGGCGACGGGTTCGCGGGCATCAGCGGGGAACTCGTCGACGGCCGGTTCAGCGAGAAGGAGGCGACCGCGGTCGCCAACCAGAACCGCAAGATGCTGCGCGTGCGCCTCGGCGAGCCGTTCATGGCGCGGCAGGGTTCGATGGTGGCCTACCAGGGCAACGTCGATTTCGCCTTCGAGGGCGGCGGCGCCTCGAAGTTCATCAAGAAGGCGATAACGGGTGAGGGCCTGCCGCTCATGCGGTGTCAGGGGCAGGGTGACGTGTTCCTCGCCGACCGCAGCTTCGACGTCCACCTGCTGCAGATCAACAACTCGGCCCTGTCCATCAGCGGCAAGAACGTGCTGGCGTTCTCGTCGAGCCTGGACTGGAACATCGAGCGGGTGCGCGGCGGCAGCATGGTCGCCGGCGGTCTGTTCAACACCTTGCTGCGCGGCACGGGCTGGGTCGCGCTCACCACCGACGGTCCGCCGGTGGTGCTCGACGCCTCCGAGGCGCCGACGTTCGCCGACACCAACGCCGTGGTGGCGTGGTCGGCCAACCTGCAGACCCAGCTGAAGATGAGCTTCAAGGCGGGTGCGCTGATCGGCCGCGGCTCGGGCGAGGCCATGCAGGTGGCGTTCCACGGACAGGGTTTCGTGATCGTCCAGCCGTCGGAGGGCGTGACCTACCCGGTGCAGTGACCGTCAGCGAAAACGCCTGAGCCGCAGGCTGTTGCTGACCACGAACACCGACGAGAACGCCATGGCCGCGCCCGCGAACATGGGGTTGAGCAGGCCCGCCGCCGCGAGCGGCAGTGCGGCCACGTTGTAGGCGAAGGCCCAGAACAGGTTGCCCTTGATGGTGGCCAGGGTCCTGCGCGACAGCCGGATCGCGTCGGCCGCGGTACGCAGGTCGCCGCGCACCAGCGTCAGGTCACCGGCCTCGATCGCGACGTCGGTGCCGGTGCCCATCGACAACCCGAGGTCGGCCTGCGCGAGCGCGGCGGCGTCGTTGACGCCGTCGCCGACCATCGCGACCACCTTGCCCTCGGCCTGCAGTCGTCGGATGACGTCGGCCTTGTCCCGCGGCAGCACCTCGGCGTAGACGTCGTCGATACCCACCTGATCGGCGATGGCGCGTGCCGCGGCGCCGTTGTCACCGGTCAGCATGATCGGCCGCAGACCCAGTGCGCGCAGCTGTCGGACCGCCTCGGCCGAGGTGGCCTTCACCGCGTCGGCGACCACCAGCACCCCGCGCGCCGCGCCGTCCCAGCCCACGGTGACCGCGGTGCGTCCCTGCGCCTGCGCGGCGTCCAGGGCGTCGGTGAGCGTGCGGGGCAAAGGATTCCCGGGATTCCCGGGCTTCCCGGGCTTCCCGGGATTCTCGAACAACCGGGGACGTCCGACCAGCACCGCGCGGCCCGCGACGGTGCCCTTGACGCCGAGGCCCTCGATGTTGACGAAATCCTCGACGGCAGGCAGCTCGGCCGCGCCTGCGGCGATGGCACGCGCGATCGGATGCTCGGAGGCGTCCTCGACGGCCGCGGCCAGGCGCAGCACCTCGTCGGCGTCCTCGCCGTCGGCGGCCACGACGTCGAGCAGCGTCATCGACCCGGTGGTGATGGTTCCGGTCTTGTCGAGCACGATCGTGTCGACGCGGCGGGTGGATTCCAGCGCCTCCGGCCCCTTGATGAGGATGCCGAGTTGTGCACCGCGGCCCGTGCCGACCAGCAGGGCCGTCGGCGTCGCGAGACCCAGCGCACACGGGCACGCGATGATCAGCACCGCGACCGCGGCGGTGAAGGCGGTGGCCGCCGATGCGCCGGTACCGAGCCAGAATCCCAACGTGGCCACCGCGAGCGCGATGACGATCGGCACGAACACCGCCGACACCCGGTCGGCGAGACGTTGCGCCCTGGCCTTGCCGCCCTGCGCGTCCTCGACCAGCCGCGCCATCTGCGCGAGCTGGGTGTCGGCCCCGATCCGGTTGGCGCGCACCACCAGTCGCCCACCCACGTTGACCGTGGCGCCGACCACCTGATCCCCCGGCCCGACCTCGACGGGCACCGATTCACCGGTGAGCATCGATGCGTCGACCGCCGAGGATCCGTCGACCACCACGCCGTCGGTGGCGATCTTCTCCCCCGGTCGCACCACGAATTCGTCACCGACCGCAAGCTGCTCGATCGGGATTCGTTGTTCGGCACCGTTTCTCAGGACCGCGACGTCCTTGGCACCGAGTTCCATGAGCGCCCGCAGTGCCGCCGACGCCCGGCGTTTCGACTTTGCCTCGAAGTAGCGTCCGGCGAGGATGAACGTTGTGACGCCCGCGGCGACCTCGAGGTAGATGTTGCCGGTGCCGTCGGTGCGCGACACCGCGAACGAGAACGGATGCGTCATCCCCGGAGTTCCTGCGGTGCCCCAGAACAACGCGTACAGCGACCACCCGAACGCGGCCAGGGTGCCCATCGAGATCAGGGTGTCCATGGTCGCGGTTCCGTGCCGCAGGTTGAGCCAGGTGGCCCGGTGGAACGGCAGCGCACCCCACACCACGACCGGCGCGGCCAGGGTCAGCGAAAGCCACTGCCAGTTGGTGAACTGCAGGGCCGGCACCATCGCCATCGCGACCACCGGCACCGTGAGCGCGGCCGACACCAGCAGGCGGGTGCGCAGCGCATCGGCGGCCACGTCCTCGGAATCCTGCGGTGCCGCACCGGTTTCGGGCCGCGGTGGCGCGGGCAGGTGTGCGGTGTAGCCCGCGGTCTCGACGGCCTCGATCAACTGCTCCGGGGAGATCCGGCCCGACACCTCGACGCTGGCCTTCTCGGTCGCGTAGTTCACCGAAGCCGTGACCCCGTCGAGCTTGTTGAGCTTGCGCTCGATGCGCGCGGCGCACGAGGCACACGTCATCCCACCGATCTGCAACTCGACATGCCCGGTGGCTGTGGTCACGGTTTCCCCTCTCGATCAGTGGCTGTGGCCGTCTTGGTGTTCGCCCCCGGCGCCCTGCGGCACCGACACGGTGAACTCGGCGGTGCGCACCACATCGTCGTGCTTGAAGTCGAAGTAGAGCCGGTAGTCCCCCGCGCTGGGGAACTCGGTGTGGAACGCGATGTCCCGCGGTGAGTCTCCGGTCGGATGCACGTGCAGATAGTGCAGGTCCGCGGCGCGCAGCGCGACCAGGTGCCCGTACGCCCCGAGGTAGGGCTGCAGGTCGACGGGCCTGCCGTCGCGGCTGGCCGACAGGTTGAGCTGCGAAGCACCCTGCGCCGTGGGCGATCCGGACAGCGTGACGGTGTATCCGTCGACGGTGGCCGTGTCGGACGGGGCGGGCAACGGTTGCGGCTCATATTCTCCGGTTACCCGCAGATCCGCCTCGGCCACCACGTCGGAGCCGCCGGCGGGGACGAAGTCGGCGTACACGCGGTAGTCGCCACCGACCGGCACATCGAGGGGAACACTCCAGGTGCCGGTGGAGTCCAGTGTCGGATGCAGGTGCCGGTACCCGGTGAGGTCGCGACGGACGACGATGAGGTGCAGATCCTTCTCGTGGTTCTCGTCGTAGTCGGTGACCGCGGCGCCGGATCCGTCGAGGACGCGGAACCGCAGGGGTACCTGCGCGCCGGGCTCGAGCGACCCGTCGGTTAGCTCGAGGGTGTAGCCGGCGGCCGGCTGTGCCGGCGCGCCCGCCCACACCGATCCGACGCCGAATGCCGCGGCGAACACCGCGACGAGACCGGCGACGAATCCGGCGATCCTGAGCTCAGCTCGCAACGGCGTATCCCGCTTCGGCGACGGCCTCGCGGATGGCCTCGTCGTCCACCCGACGGTCGCTGCCGATCGTGACCAGGCCCGTGGCCAGGTCGACGTCAACCGTGGTGACGCCGGGGATGCTGCCGACCTCTTCGCGCACCGAGGTCGCGCAGTGTCCGCAGGTCATGCCGCTGACTGTGACGGTCTGAGTAGTCATGCCACATACTATACCCCCCTAGGGTATGAACACGGGCACGCTCGTATCGGTCAGAGCGAGTCGAGGATCTGTCGCATCTGCTTGATCTCGTTCTCCTGCACGATCACGATCGTGCGTCCCATCTGGACCGCATCCTCGAACCGGCCGTCGTTGACCTCTTCCTGGGCCATGTCGATCGCGCCCTCGTGGTGGGCGATCATGTGGGTGAGGAACAGCTTGGCGGCCTCGACGCCCTGCGCGTCGCGCAGCGCGGCCATGTCGGCATCGGACACCATGCCCGCCATACCGCCACCCATGTGACCGGACGGCATCGACGGCATGGGCGGGTTCCCCCACTGCTCGAGCCAGGCCTGCATCTGGTCGATCTCGGGGCCCTGCGCCGACCTGATCTGCTCGGCCAGCTCGCTCACCCGGGGGTCGATGTCGGGCTTGCCCAGGATGATCTCGCTCATCTCGACCGCCTGCTGATGGTGCGGGATCATGTGGTGGGCGAACATCACGTCGGCGTCGTTGTGCGGACGCTGCTGGCGCGTGGTGGCCGGGGCCGCCGCCGAGGTCGTCTCGGTCGCCGTCTGGGTCGCGGCCTGCTCCCCCGTGGTGTCGCTGCCACAGCCCACCACGGTGGCGATCAGCGCGAACGCCGAGATCCCACCAGCCAACCACACCTTCACACGCATGTTCTGTGCCATCCCTTTCATTGCTCCCGCACCCGGGCCCGAAACAGTTTCACGTCACCCCTGATGCCTTTGAGGTGGCGCGCCCCGGCGAACGACCACCTGAATCTGTCGTCGTCGGCGATCGCCTGCCGGGTCGACTCGGCGACCAGCACGGCGCCGGGCCGCGCCACCCCGGTGACGCGGCTGGCCAGGTTCACCGGGCTGCCGAACCAGTCACCGGCGCGGCTGACCGCCATGCCGCTGGCGAGTCCGACGCGCAGACCCGGGAAGTCCGGGTCGGATCCGGTGGCGGCGGCCAAGGTCAGCACCGCGTCGAGCAGCGCGGCCGGTTCTGGGCTCACCAGCATCACCGCGTCGCCGATTGTCTTGATCAGCCGCACCGGGGGCCGCAGCACCTCGCGGGTCGCCTCGGCAAGTGAATTCGCCAGCTGCTCAAGCTGTTCGGGCGGGACCACCTCGCCGAGCCGGGTGAACCCAACGATGTCGGCGAACGCCACCGTGACCGGCCGCGCCCCCGGCAGCGGAATGCCCTCGGCCCGTTCCGAGGCGTCGACGGCCTCGGTCTCCATGGCGTGGCGAAGCTGCACGAAGAGCATTTCCTGGATCATCGGCCCCAGCAGCGGCGCGGCCTCGGCCACCAACACCTCGGCGGCCTTGGCGGTCTGCAGTTCGGTGGCGCCGGGTTCGAGCACCGCGGCGAGCGCAGCGGCCCGCATCACCTCGGCCGCCCGGCTGAGCCCCTCGGCGAGCACCCGGGTGATCAGCACCACCTGGTCGGGATCGATGCCGAGATCGATGAAGTGCTGCGCGAAGTTCACCGCCTCGGCGTCGGCACGCAGCAGCACCGCGGCGTCGGGGTCCTCGACCGCAGGCAGGCCCATGGCGCGTTGCAGCCGTTGCAGCAGGTCGATGTCGAGGCCGGTGTGTTCGCCGATCTCGCGGGCCGAGACGTACGTCCCGTCGTCACCGGCGACGCGGCGCGACGCGAGCAGCATCGGGGTGATGGCCTGACCGATCTGGTCGACGGAGATCCCGCGGCCCAGTAGCCAGCCGATCAGCTCTTCGCGTTGCGAGCGCGCCGCGCCGTCCAGCCCTTCCAGGAGGGGCTCGATGTCCGGCTGCACCTGTTGCGACACCACATCAACGTATACCGCTCAGCGCGCGTCGCGGACCGCCCTGACCGCGGGCGCGGTCGACGACCCGAGCAGCGTCGACATATCGCGTGGGTAGCGGACGTCGACGGCCACCGCGTCGCCGAAGCGGTAGGGCCTGCCCTCGATCATGCCGACGAACTGTTTACGCAGACGCGACATCTCGGCACGCACCGTGACCACCCGGGTCCGGTCGTTGTACAGGTCACCGGCGAGTTCCGGCGCCGAACGCCCCTGCGGTGCGGTCGCGAGCACCAGCAGGATCTCGGCGTGGCGGATCGAGATGCTGCGCCGCCAACTGCCGAACTGGCCGACCAACTCCAAGCTCGGTTCGTTGCCGTCGCGCAGGTCGAGCGTCACCCGGGCGGGCGCCGGGCCCGCCTCGGTCTCGTCGGCGACGCGCACCAGCCAACCGTCGGGCAGTGACTCGACGTCGCACATGCCCAGCGACGGTATCCACGCACGGCCCGGTAAACCACGTTCCGGCAACAGGATTCGGTTGTGCAGCGGCAGCGAGTCGACCGCCGCGACCCAGCCCTCGGCGTCCACCGCGAGCGCAGGGCGCCCCATCCGGGACAGGATCGGCGCCGAGACCGCACGCAACCGGTTGAGGGTGCGGTCGTGCGCCTCGCGCAGTTTCGACTCGGCCAGTCGCGCGACCAGGTCGACGAGTGCCACCGTGGTCGGGTGCACCGTGTCGGCGGGTCCGGACACGTCGACGATGCCGATCACATGGCCCGTGCGCGGGTCACGGATCGGCGCACCCGCGCATGTCCACGCATGATGGCTGCGCAGGAAGTGCTCGGCCGAGAACACCTGCACCGCGCGGTGCGACACCAACGCCGTCCCGATGCCGTTGGTGCCGACCGCGTTCTCACTCCACGACGCGCCCTCGACGAACCCGAGTCGATCGGCGAGCTTGAGCACCCGAGGGGAACCGGACCGCCACAGCACCCGGCCGCGGGCATCGGCCAGCACCAGGATGTTCTCGCCGTCGTCGATCACGGTTTCCAGACCGCGGGACACGTCGTCGAGGACGGCCATCAGCCCCGAGGACTGCCGCAGCATGTCCAACCCGCTGGTGTCCACCTCCGGCGGGCTGTGGTGTTCCGGATGAATCCCTTTGCCCAGCAATCGCTTCCACGAATCCTCGATGAGTTGCCGCGGCCGTGCGGGCCCCCGGGCACCCGACATGGTGGCGTCGTAGACCTCGGCCAGCAGCATCGCGTAACGCCGCGGGTCGTCGCCGGGGGCGACCGCGGGCTCAGGCGTCGAGGAACCGGACATCACCCACGATTGTGCGCCATGTCACAAGCCTGAGGCCAATCGACCTATCGATAGACCAGCCCGCCGTCGATCAGCGGGGCCTGACCAGTCATGTAGGCCGCGTCGGGCCCGGCCAGGTACGACACGAAGCCCGCGACGTCCTCGGGGGTCTCGGCGCGGCCGAGAGCGATGCCGCCGACGTACTGCTGGAACGTCGCGCCGACCTGCGCACCGGTCAGCTCGGCGAACCGCTTGTCGATCTCGACCCACATGTCGGTGCCCACCACACCCGGGCAGTACGCGTTGACGGTGATCCCGGCCGAGGCGTACTCCTTTGCCGCGGCCTGGGTGAGCCCACGCACCGCGAACTTGCTGGCGCTGTACACGCCGAGCATGCCGAACCCGTCGTGGCCCGCGATCGACGACGCATTGATGATCCGCCCGGGCACACCCAGTTCGATGAACTTGGCCGCGGCGGCCTGGATGCCCCACAGCACGCCGTTGACGTTGATGGCCCATACCCGGGCCGCGTCGGCGGGCGTCACCTCCGAGATCGGGCCCACCAGTGCGACGCCTGCGTTGTTGACCATCACGTCGAACCCGCCGAGCGCCGAGTGCGCGTGCTCCACGGCCGCGTACACCGCGTCGCGGTCGCTCACGTCCGCGACGAAGGTAGTGGCCTTCGACCCCAGCGCGACCACCTCGTCGGCGACCGCGTCCACACCGTCGGACGTGACGTCGACGAGCGCGACGTCGGCGCCGTCGCGGGCCAGCCGCAGCGCGATACCCCTGCCGATCCCACGGGCGGCGCCGGTCACCAGCGCCACCTTTCCCTGCAACGACATACGTTCTCCTCGTTCGATTTTCGTATGAGATCCGGCTCGGTTCAGACCGCGGGGTCGACGAGCACCTTCATCTTGCGGCCCGCGTGCAGCGCCTCGAACCCCTCGTCGACGACGTCGTCGATGCCGATCCTGGTGACCCATCCGGTGGTGTCGTAGACGCCGTCGGCCATCAGTGCGATCACGGCCTCGAAATCGGCGGATGTGTAGCACAGCGAGCCCTGGATACGGGATTCGTTCATCACCAGGTTCAGCAGCGGTGTGGTGAGCGGCTTCTCGTAGATCGCGACGCTGACCGTCGGCCGCCGTGAACCGACGCTCGCGGTCGCGGCCTCGATCGCCGGTGCCACCCCCGCGGCGTCGAAGGCCGCATCAGCCCCGCGCCCGCCGGTGACGTCGGCGATGAACCCGGGCACGTCGACCTGCGTCGGATCCAGCGTCGTCGCGCCGAGCGCCTCGATCGCGGCGCGCCGGGTCGGCGACGGTTCGGCGACGTACACCGATTCGAGTCCCTTGCCGCGCAACGCGAACCACAGCCCGATGCCGATAGGCCCGGCGCCGAACACCACCGCGGTGTCGCCGGCGGACACGTCGCCGAGGGTTGCCGCGTGGTAGGCCACCGACATGGGTTCGACGAGCGCACCGAGTTCCAGGGAGACGTTGTCGGGCAGTTTGTGCAGCATGTTGACCGGGACGACGGTGTATTCGGCCATGCCGCCGTCGCACATCAGGCCGTGGAAACCGATCTGCTGGCACACGTTGTAGGTGCCCGCGCGGCATGGCGCGCAGTGGCCGCACCGGTAGATCGGCTCGATCGCGACGCGGTCCCCCGGCGCGTAACCGGTGACACCCGCACCGATGTCGGTGATGGTGCCTGCGAACTCGTGCCCCATGGTCAACGGCATCTCCCGGCCGGTGAGCGGGTGCGGTTCGGTGGGCACGAAGATCGGGCCCGCATAGTATTCATGCAGGTCAGTCCCGCAGATTCCGTTGAATCCGACCTTCACCTTGACCGTGCCCGGCCCTGGTTGCGGTTCGGCGACATCGGCGATCTCGAGTTTGTTGGGTCCGTGATAGACGGCAGCTTTCATGGCCCAAGTAGTAAGTGACACAGGCCACACGCAACAGAGTTGCAGACGGTTGCACTGCAACCCCGTGCAACTCTTGTCACAACGTCGCATCGAGTGTGGTCTGTGACACATGACACAGACCACCGCCGCACCACTGGCAACCCTGTCACCGCAGGAGCGCGTCGACGCCTGGCTGGCTGACTTCGAATCGGCACTTGCCGCCCGGGACATCGAACGCGTCGTCTCGAAGTTCGCCGTCGACAGTTTCTGGCGCGACCTGGTTGCCTTCACCTGGAACATCAAGACCGTCGAGGGCCACGAGGGCATCGCGGACATGCTGACCGCACGTCTGGCCGACACCGATCCGTCGGGCTTCAGGACCGCCGAACCGCCGACCGAGGACATCGACGGCGACACCGTCATCACCTCGGCGTTCATCGAGTTCGAGACCGCGACCGGCCGAGGCAACGGCCACCTGCGTCTGCGCAGCGACGACACCGGCGACCTGGCCTGGACGCTGCTGACCACGCTGCAGGAACTCAAGGGCCACGAGGAACCCAAGGGCCCGCGGCGGGTGCTGGGCGCCGTGCACGGCTCCGACCCCGACCGCCGGTCCTGGGCCGAGAAGCGCCTCGACGAGGACCGGTCGCTGGGCTACACCGAGCAGCCGTACATCCTCGTCGTCGGCGGCGGTCAGGGCGGCATCGCGCTCGGCGCGCGGCTGCGCCAGCTCGGCGTCCCCGCGATCGTCATCGACAAGCATGAGCGTCCCGGCGACCAGTGGCGCAAGCGCTACAAGTCGCTGTGCCTGCACGATCCGGTGTGGTACGACCACCTGCCGTATCTGCCGTTCCCGCCGAACTGGCCGGTGTTCGCGCCGAAGGACAAGATCGGCGACTGGTTGGAGTTCTACACCAAGGTCATGGAGGTGCCGTACTGGAGCTCCACGACGTGCCTGTCCGCGTCGTTCGACGAGAACGAGAAGCGTTGGACCGTCGAGGTGGACCGCAACGGCGAGAAGGTGACATTGCGCCCCACACAGCTGGTGCTCGCGACGGGCATGTCGGGCAAGCCGAACGTCCCCACGCTGCCCGGTCAGGACATCTTCCGCGGCGATCAGCATCATTCGAGCCAACATCCCGGCCCCGACCGCTACGTGGGCAAGCGTGCGGTGGTGATCGGCTCCAACAACTCCGCGCACGACATCTGCAAGGCGTTGTACGAGAACGACGTCGACGTCACGATGGTGCAGCGGTCCTCCACGCACATCGTCAAGTCGGACTCGCTGATGGATCTCGGCCTCGGCGACCTGTACTCCGAGCGGGCCGTCGCGGCCGGGATGACCACGGAGAAGGCCGATCTCACGTTCGCATCGCTGCCGTATGCCATCATGGCCGACTTCCAGCGGCCGATCTATGACGCGATCCGCGAGCGCGACAAGGAGTTCTACGACCGCCTCGAGGCCGCCGGCTTCGAATTGGACTTCGGCGACGACGATTCGGGTCTGTTCATGAAGTACCTGCGGCGCGGCTCCGGCTACTACATCGACGTCGGTGCGTCGGATCTGATCGCCGACGGGTCGATCAAGCTGGCGCACGGCCAGGTCGAGCGGCTCACCGAGGATTCGGTGATCCTGGCCGACGGCACCGAACTGCCCGCCGACGTCGTCGTCTACGCCACCGGGTTCGGCTCCATGAACGGATGGGCCGCCGACCTGATCGGTCAGGACGTCGCCGACAAGGTCGGCAAGGTGTGGGGCCTCGGTTCCGGGACCGCCAAGGACCCGGGTCCGTGGGAGGGCGAGCAGCGCAACATGTGGAAGCCCACGCAGCAGGAGAACCTGTGGTTCCACGGCGGTAACCTGCACCAATCACGGCACTATTCACTGTATTTGGCGCTGCAGCTCAAGGCCCGCTACGAGGGCATGGACACCCCGGTCTACGGTCTGCAGGAGGTGCACCATCTGAGCTGACACATTCACCGACACACCCGGGCGCCAGGTATACAGGACGCATGCGACGACGCGTGCTGAGTGTGTGCCTGGCGCTCGTCGTTGTTGTCGGTGTGCTGGCGGCCGGGTACGGCGTGTCCAATGCGCGCAGTTTCCAGTTGGCCGGTGTGCTGGTGGATCGCGTGGACACCGCCGAGAAGGTCGTCGCGCTGACGCTGGACGACGGGCCCACCGACGCGACCGGTGAGGTGCTGCGGACGTTGGCCGCGGCCCGGGTGCCCGCGACGTTCTATCTCACGGGCCGCGAACTGGAAGCCGCTCCCGCGCTGGGCGCGGCGATCGCGGCCGCAGGCCACGAGCTCGGCAACCACAGCTTCTCGCACCGGCGCATGGTGTTGATGTCACCGAAAACCGTTGCCTCCGAGGTGGAACGCACCGATGCGGCGATCCGGGCGACCGGCTACACCGGACCCATCACCTTCCGCCCGCCGTACGGCAAGAAGCTCTGGTCGCTGCCGCACTACCTGGCCGAGCACGGCCGGGTCACGGTGACCTGGGACGTCGAACCCGATTCGGGGTCAGAACCCAGCGCGGACGAGATCGTCGCGCAGACCGTGAGCGCGGTCCGTCCCGGATCGATCATCCTGCTGCACGCCATGTACGGCAGTCGCGGGCCGACGCGGGCGGCGCTGCCCCGGATCATCGCCGAATTGCGGTCCGCCGGATACCGTTTCGTCACGGTGTCGGAGCTGATCGGGCTGTCATGAGCACGGTGCTGCGCGGCCTGCCGCCGATTGTCGGCGCTGCCCCGCGCGCCCTCATCCTCGGCAATATGCCCAGCGCGATGTCACTGACCGCACGTGAGTACTACGGCAATCCACGCAATGCGTTCTGGCGCATCATGGGTTGCGTCTTCGGCTTTGCTCCGGATCTCGACTATCCGGACCGGGTGTGCGCGCTGACCGCCCACGGAATCGCGGTGTGGGATGTGCTGCGGTCCTGCAGGCGGGTCGGCAGCCTGGATTCCGCGGTCGAGCGGGACAGCATGGTGCCCAATGACTTCTGCGCCTTCTTCGCATCGCAGCCGTCGATCGAGCGTGTGGTGTTCAACGGAGCCGCCGCGCAGACCAATTACCGCCGCCTCGTCGGCTCGCTGCCCATTCCTTGGGTGCGGGCACCGTCGACCAGCCCGGCGCAGACCATGCGCTTCGAGGACAAGCTGCTCGCCTGGCGTGCGGCGCTGGAAGGGTGAGGCTCATCCCCATCAGGACATTCTGACGTGTCGGTGGGTGGTGGCATACTCGAACACATGTTCGATGGTATGGGTGATGCGGGTCTGATCGACACCATCGCCGAGGCCAAGCGGCAGGAGAACGCCGCGACCGCGCACCGCCTGTTCGCGATCGCCGAGTTGGACACCCGCCGCGCCATCGACCTGGCCGAATCCATCTTGTGGCGCACCGACCCGTTCGAAGAGGTGTGCGCCGAGGTGTCCGCCGCCCTGCGCATCTCGCGCTCCCGGGCCAATTGGCAGGTACATCTGGCGCGGGTGCTGCGCGACCGGATCCCCAAAGTCGCCGCCGTGTTCGCCGACGGGGACATCGACTTGCGCGTGGTGTCCAAGATCGCCTCCCGCACCGAACTGGTCGACCGCGCCGTGATGGCCGCCCTCGATGAGGTGCTGGCCCGCCGCGCACGGGGCTGGATGCGCCTGTCGGAACCCAAACTGCAAGAACGTATCGACCAGTGCATCCTGCGCCTGGACCCCGAGGGCCAACGCGTCACCAAGAAACCCACCGAAAGCCGGTTCTTCGAGATCGCGCCCGCCGACACCCCCGGCATGGCCGTCGCCCAGGGCTATCTGCCCGCCGATGATGCCGCCGGTTTCGACAAACGCGTCGAGGCCATCGCGGCCACCGTGTGCCCCGATGACCCGCGCGCCCCCGATCAGCGCCGCAGCGACGCCCTCGGCGCGCTGGGCCGCTACCGCGACACCCTGGACTGCCGATGCGGGCGGCAAGACTGCCCCGCGGTGGCCGAACGCCAGGCCGTGACCAACGCGATGGTCCACGTGCTGGCCGAACAATCCACCCTCGACGGTGGCGACGAACCCGGCTATCTGCCCGGCTTCGGCATGATCCCCGCCTACATGGTGCGCAACATCGCCGAAACCGCCGTCACCAAGCCCGTGACCATCCCCGGCAACAAGGCCCAGCCCGGCTACCGGCCCAACGTCGAACTCGCCGAGTTCATCCGCTGGCGCGACCTGACCTGCCGCTTCCCGGGCTGCGACGCCCCGGCGATGGCCGCCGACATCGACCACACCCGCCCCTACCCACAAGGGCCCACGCATCCGTCGAACACCAAGCTATATTGCCGTACCCACCACCTGATCAAGACGTTCTACACCGGACCGGGCGGGTGGACCGATCGGCAGTTGCCCGACGGCACCATCGAATTCACCGCTCCCACCGGGCACACCTACACCACCGAACCCCAAGGCGCGGCACTGTTCCCGATCCTGGGCACCCCCACCGGCGAACTCAATCTGCCGCCCGAACAGCAACCCCACCCCAACCGCGCGGTGATGATGCCCAAACGCCGCCAAACCCGCGAGCAAGACCGCGCCGACCGCATCAAAGCCGAACGCCGCGAACGCGCCGAACTCAACACCGAACAACAACGCCAACACCAAGCCTGGCTCGCCGAAAACTACGAACCCCCACCCTTCTGACCGAACCGCGATGCGTACTCCCCCGGCGTGCACCCCAACATGCCGCGGAAGTCGTTGATGAAGTGCGCCTGGTCATACCACCCCAGACGCACCGCGAGATCGGCGAAATCCACGCTGCCGGCGGTCTCGATCTCCAACGCCGCCTGCTGTAGTCGATATCGGCACAACACCCACTTCACCGGCACACCCACATAACGCCGGAACACCCGCTGCGTCGTGCGCACACTCCACGGCGAGAACTCCATCACCTGCTCCACGCGGTGCAGCGTGGGATCCTCGCGCATGCGCTCAAGCAGTGGCACCAACCGGGCATAGACAGCATCGAGCGGGCCGGAGCAGTCGCCGATGGCAAAGTCGAGTCGCAACCGCACACCGGCCACGTCCTGACCGAGATCGATTGCGCCACCGAACAACCCGTCATCGACCGGGACGACGCGATCGGTCAGCTCACCGGCGTCACGTCCGAACCGCGCGGTGAACCCGCCCGGATGAAAGCGCGCCCCGACCACGGTGCCGCGCAGGCTGATGGTGGTGCGGAACACCTGGGTCACCACACCGTGCAGCAGCGTGTTGGGCAGCGGATGACCGTGCCGGGCAACGTCATCTCCCCACTCGCGGGTGAGATGCACGGCCGGGAAGGTGATCACGGTGCTCTCGAACGGACCGGCCTCGCGGCGGTCCCAGCTCACCGACCAGTAGTGCTCGACGAACCGGCCCGCCTCGGGTGAGGGCGCCCACCGGGTGAGGTCGAACGCCGCCGCGCTGGCGGGCCGACCCACGACGCCGCGCTGCGGCCCCCGCTCTGGCGCGTTTTTCCAAGCGGCCACGGACACCAGGCTACGAAACTGGCGACCATGAGTGTTCATCCGATCCCCGAGGGCTACACCAGCCTGACCCCGTTCCTGTGTGTCCACCCCGCGGGCGAGGCTATTGCGTTCTACGAGAGCGTGTTCGGCGCGAAGACCGTGGAACGCATGGACGGCCGGGACGGCACGGTCGCGCACGCCGAACTCGACTTCGGCAACGGCAGGCTGCAACTGGGTGACCCACAGGAGGCGTTCGACATCGCAGCACCCGCGCCGAACACCCCGGCCACCCACTCGTTCGGGTTGTACTGCCCCGACGTCGACGACGTGGTGGCGCGGGCCGAGAAGGCCGGCGCGACGATCCGCGAGCCCGCGCAGACGTTCGTCACGGGTGACCGGTTCGCGTCGATCCTCGACCCGTTCGGCCACCGCTGGACGGTGATGACCCGCGTCGAGAACCTCTCGGCCGCGCAGCGCGAACAGCGCGTGGCGCAGTGGGCGGCAGACAACACCGGTTAACGTGGCGGGATGCCATGCGTGTTCTGCGACATCGTTGCCGGTGACGCCCCGGCGATCCGCATCTACGAAGACGAGAACTTCCTGGGCATCCTCGACATCCGCCCGTTCACGCGCGGCCACACGCTGGTGATCCCGAAGACGCACACCGTCGACCTGACCGATACGCCTGCCGAGACGGTGGCCGGTATGGCCACCGTCGGTCAGCGCATCGCCCGTGCCGCACGGGAGTCCGGGCTGCACGCCGACGGCAACAACATCGCGATCAACGACGGCAGGGCCGCGTTCCAGACGGTGTTCCACATCCACCTGCACGTGGTGCCGCGCCGCAACGGCGACAAGCTGTCGTTCGCCAAGGGCATGGTGGTGCGCCGGGATCCCGACCGGGAGGAATCCGGCCGGCTGCTGCGGCAGGCACTGGCGCAGCTCGACAACGCCGAGCAGGATTGACGCATGGGCATGCCATGGTGGGAGCGGTACATCGGACTTCCGCTGTTGCTGCTGCACGACAAGATCTACAAGGCGACCGACGGGCGCATCGGACACCGCATCCCCGGTGGGCCCGCGACGCTGATCCTGCACACGGTCGGCGCCAAGACCGGACAGCACCGGGCCAGTTCGCTCGCCTACGCCCGCGACGGCAACGACTACCTGGTGGTGGCGTCGAAGGGTGGCGAGCCGAAAGCGCCGGGCTGGTACCACAACCTCAAGGCCGACCCGCAGGTCGAGATCAACGTCGGACCAAAACGCCTGCGCGCCACGGCCAGAGCGGTGTTCGCTGACGATCCGGACTTCCCGCGGCTGTGGGAGATCGTCAACAACATGCCGGGCAACAAGAACCGCTACATCGGTTACCAGAAACGTACGACGCGCCAGATCCCGGTGGTCGTGCTGACGCCCGAGTCCTAGAAGAGTTCCTTCGCGAGCAGTTCGAGCGTGGTGTCGCGCGCGGTCGCGGTCCGCGGATCGGCCCCGCGGTGTGCCGACGCGACGGGATTGATCATGACCTCGTCGACGTCGAACTCCTCGGCCAGCGCCCGCACCTGCTCGGCGGCCTCGGTGGGCGACCCGACCACGGCGCGGCGACGGCCGTCGGCGACGACGGCGTCACCCTGCGGCGTCATGACCTTGGTCTGTGCATCCTCCACGACGTCGAGCGCATTGAGCGGCTGACCGGTGCGCAACCGGGCCATCATTTGCAGCTGCGGCAGCAGCAGGGCCTCGGCTTCCTCGGTGGTCTCGGCGACCACGGCGTTGACGGTCAAGAACGTCACCGGCTCGGAGGCGGCCTCGCTGGGCCGGAACTCCTCGCGGTAGATCGCGAGTGCCTCGGCGGTGCCGTGCCCCGAGAAGTGATGGGCGAACACGTACGGCAGGCCCTTGGCGGCCGCGAGATGCGCCGAGTACATCGACGATCCCAGCAGCCATAGCCGCGGCACCGACGTCGCGTCGGGGGTGGCCTTGAGGATGTAGTTGTCCCGCATCAGGTCTCGCGGCAGCGGAACCCGCACGCCGCGGGTGCCCATGAGCGCCACGACGTCGTCGAGGTACTGCGGGAAGGCTTCGATGTCGCGGTCGTCGCGTCCGGCGGCGCCACGCAGCGCGAGGGAGGTGACCGGATCCGAACCGGGCGCGCGCCCGATGCCCAGGTCGATGCGTCCCGGGTGGGCGGCCTCCAGCAGCGCGAACTGCTCGGCGACCGCCAGCGGCGCGTGGTTGGGCAGCATCACCCCGCCCGATCCCAACCGCAGCTGCGATGTGTGCGCGGCCAGGTGCGCGATCAGGACGGGCGGGCTGGTGGCCGCGACCGCGGGCATGTTGTGGTGTTCGGCGACCCAGTAACGGGTGTATCCGAGCCGGTCAGCGGTCTGCGCGAGGTGTGTGGTGGCCGCAAGGGCGTCGGCGGTGGTCTGGTCGGTGCGCACCGGGACGAGGTCGAGGACAGAGAGCCGCATGACACCGACAACGTCATCGCGGGCCGGGTTCGTTCCCGATCCGCTTCGCCGACTCGAAGATGTCGTCGAGCATCTGCGGGGTGAGCCGGCCGGTGAAAGTGTTCTGCTGGCTGGGGTGGTAACAGCCCAGCAGCGTGACGTCGCCATACGCTGTGGTCAGCGTCGCCGTCGCGCCGTGACCGAACTTGGGCGCCGGTTTGGGGCGGTCGGCGATGAGCTCGAGCACCGCGCGCCACGCGAACCCGCCCAGCGCAACGATCACCGCGACGCTGGGCGCCACCAGGCGCCATTCGGCCGCCAACCACGGCGCGCAGGTCGCGCGTTCGGCCGGTTCCGGAGCGTTGCCGGGCGGGGCGCACCGCACCGCGGCCGCCATCCTGGTGTCGATCAACCGCATACCGTCGGCGGCGTCGACGCACACGGCCTGGTTGGCCAGGCCCGCGCGGTGCAACGCCGCGAACAGGAAGTCCCCGGAACGGTCGCCCGTGAACACCCGGCCGGTGCGGTTGGCGCCCTGCGCGGCCGGGGCCAGCCCGGCGATCATGATACGGGGTTTGTCCGAACCGAATCCGGTTGCGGGCCTGCCCCAGTACGGCTGATCGGCAAACGATTTGCGTTTGGTGACCGCGACCTCTTCCCGCCACGCCACCAGCCGAGGGCAGGCGCGGCACACCGAGATCAGCGCGTCGAGTTCGTCGACGGATTCCGCCGACGCCGCGAGGCGGCGCACCTGGGCCGGGGTCTTGGCCACGGGTGTCGACGGGGTTGCCGGGTCACCCGGCCAGCCCGCACCCGCCGGCACCGGCGAGGCGAACAACTGGCCGGTGCGCGGATGCGGCAGAAGTTGCGGTGGCACCCGTCCACTGTGCCGGAAAACCCGTCGCCAAGCAGATAGCTGCGCTGTTAGATTCGCCGGGATACCCATGATCGATACCAGGCGCGGCCCACTACTGCTCATCTTCTTCGCGGCGCTGATGGCGGGGGCGGGCAACGGCATCTCGCTCGTCGCGTTCCCCTGGCTGGTGTTGCAGCGCAACGGATCCGCGGTCGACGCGTCGATCGTCGCGATGGCGGGCACGTTGCCGCTGCTGGTCGCGACGCTGATCGCGGGTGCCGCGGTCGACTATCTGGGGCGTCGGCGCGTGTCGATGATCTCGGATCTGCTCTCGGCGGTGTCGGTTGCCACGGTCCCGGTGCTCGCCTGGCTGTTCGGTGTCGAGACGATCAACGTCGCGGTGCTCGCGGTACTCGCCGCGTTCGGTGCGTTCTTCGACCCGGCGGGCATCACGGCGCGCGAGAGCATGCTGCCCGAGGCTGCGGACCGGGCCGGGTGGACGTTGGACCACGCAAACTCGGTGTACGAGGCCGTGTTCAACCTCGCCTACATCGTCGGCCCCGGTGTCGGCGGTCTGCTGATCGCGACGGTCGGCGGCGTGAACACCATGTGGGCGACCGCGGCCGCGTTCGTGTGCTCGATCGTCGCGATCGCGGTGCTGCGGTTGGAGGGCGCGGGCAAACCGGACCGGGCGCAGCTACCCGACGGCGTGTGGGCGGGTGTGCTGGAGGGCCTGCAATTCGTCTGGCGCACACCGGTTCTGCGCACGCTCGCGATCGTGGATCTGGTGGTGACCGGGCTCTACATGCCGATGGAGAGCGTACTGTTCCCCAAGTACTTCACCGACCGCGACCAACCCGCCGTACTGGGCTGGGTGCTGATGGCGCTGAGCGTCGGCGGCCTGCTGGGTGCGCTGGGGTATGCGGTGCTGTCGAAGTACCTGAGCCGACGCGCCACGATGCTCACCGCGGTGCTGACGCTCGGCGTCGCGATGACCGTGATCGCGTTCCTGCCGCCGCTGCCGTTGATTCTGGCGCTGTGCGCGGTGGTCGGCCTGGTGTACGGCCCGATCGCGCCGATCTACAACTACGTGATGCAGACCGAGGCGCCCGCGCACCTGCGGGGCCGCGTGGTGGGGGTGATGGGGTCGCTGGCCTACGCTGCGGGCCCACTCGGGCTGATCCTGGCCGGACCGCTGGCCGACGCGGCCGGTCTGCACGCCACGTTCCTGGCGCTGTCGCTGCCGATGCTGGTGCTGGGCCTCGTGGCGATCGCGTTGCCCGCGTTGCGCGATCTGGACCGTGCCCGGGCGCGCGGAACTCGTAGCATCGAACCGTGACCAACGCCGCTCTCGCCGAACTCATCACCGAACTGCCCGACGGGACGGTGGTGACCGATCCCGACATCCTGGCGTCCTACCGGCAGGATCGGGCCGCAGATCCAGAAGCGGGCATGCCGCTGGCGGTGGTGCGGCCGCACCGCACCGAAGAGGTGCAGGCCGTGCTGCGCTGGGCAAGCGCCCACAGGATCCCCGTCGTGCCGCGCGGCGCGGGCACCGGGCTCTCGGGCGGGGCGACCGCGGTCGACGGCGGCATCGTGCTCTCCACCGAGAAGATGCGCGACATCACCGTCGACACCGTCACGCGCACCGCAGTCGTGCAACCCGGGCTGCTCAACGCCGAGGTCAAGAAGGCCGTCGCCGAGCACGGGCTGTGGTACCCGCCGGATCCGTCGTCGTACGAGATCTGCAGCATCGGCGGCAACATCGCGACCAACGCGGGCGGGCTGTGTTGCGTCAAGTACGGGGTCACCACCGATTACGTGCTGGGCCTGCAGGTCGTGTTGGCCGACGGCACCGCGGTGCGCCTCGGCGGCCCGCGCCTCAAGGACGTCGCCGGGCTGAGCCTGACCAAGCTGTTCGTCGGCAGCGAGGGCACCCTGGGCGTGGTAACCGAGGTGACGCTGCGGCTGCTGCCGCCGCAGAACCCGCCGTGCACCGTGGTCGCGACCTTCGACTCGGTCGAGGCCGCCGCGAACGCCGTCGTCACCATCACCGGCAAGATCCGGCCGTCGATGCTGGAGTTCATGGATTCCGTCGCCATCAACGCCGTCGAGGACAAGCTCAAGATGGGCCTGGACCGCAAAGCCGCGGCGATGATGGTCGCGGCCTCCGACGACCGGGGCGCCGCGGGCGCCGACGACAGCGAGTTCATGGCCCGGGTGTTCACCGAAGCCGGTGCCACCGAGGTGTTCTCGACGTCCGATCCGGACGAGGGTGAGGCGTTCGTCGCGGCACGGCGGTTCGCGATCCCCGCCGTCGAGGCCAAGGGCTCGCTGCTGCTCGAGGACGTCGGGGTGCCACTGCCCGCGCTGGCGGACCTGGTGAGCGGCGTCGAGAAGATCGCCGCGCACCGCGAGGTGATGATCTCGGTGATCGCGCACGCCGGGGACGGCAACACCCACCCGCTGATCGTGTTCGATCCCGCCGATGAGGCCATGACGGCCCGCGCGCAGCTCGCGTTCGGCGAGATCATGGAACTCGCCGTGGGCCTGGGCGGAACCATCACCGGCGAGCACGGCGTGGGCCGGCTCAAGCGACCGTGGCTGGCAAGCCAGATCGGCCCGGACGCCATGGAACTCAACCGACGCATCAAACGCGCGCTGGACCCGGACAACATCCTGAACCCGGGCGCGGCGATCTGATCAGCCGACGCCGAGCAGGTACTGCAACTGGTCGGTGCGCCAGAAGGTCAGCGCGGCGAACAGCACCACGAACGCCAGCGCCGCGCCGGCCTGCACCAGGTTGCGTCTGGCGCGTGGTGCGTAGACGAACGCCGAGGCCACCAGCGCACCGGTGATCAGACCGCCGATGTGGCCCTGCCAGCTGATCGCGCCTGCGCCCAGTGCCGGGCCGACGAAGGTGAACACCAGGTTGATCACGACGATCACGCCGATCGCGCGCACGTCGAGATGCAGATGCCGGGCCACCATGAAGATCGCGCCGAACAGGCCGAAGATGGCACCCGACGCCCCGGCCGTGGCGGACAGCGGGTACGACAGCAGGTACACCAGCACCGATCCGCCGAGCCCGCTCAACGCGTAGAGCACGCCGAAACGCAAGCGTCCCAACCACTGCTCGAGCGGCGGGCCAACGACATAGAGCGCCCACATGTTGAACAGCAGGTGCATCGCGCCGTAGTGCAGGAACATCGACGTGACGAGGCGGTAGTACTCGTCCTGGCCCGCGACGAACTTGGGTGTCAGCGCGAGGTCGCGCTTGAGCGCGCCTGCACCGAGTTCGAGCACGAACATCAGCACGTTGACCGCGATGAGCGTGTAGGTGAGCACCGGGGCGCCCTCGCGGGCCTTGCCGCCGAACTGCGTGCGCGGCGCCCGCACCGAGCGGGCGCCCTCGTTGACGCAGTCCACGCACTGGTGTCCGACGGCGGCGGCGCGCATGCATTCCGGGCAGATGAAGCGGTGGCAGCGCGTGCAGCTGACATAGGTCGGCCGGTCCGGATGCCGGTAACACGTCGGGACCTGCGCAGGCGGTGGCGGCGGGTACGGGGTGTTCACCGCGCCGAGCCTAATGTGCAAATCGCCGTTGACACACAAACGGCTGCTGTCATACGAATAAGACATGCCGACGAAGATGTCTCACGCGGATGCGCCCGTGACGTTCGAACTTGCGAACGCCGACACCTGGGCCGACCCGTGGGACATGTACACCGCGCTGCGTGACCACGATCCCGTGCACCACGTCGTCCCGGCCGATCGTCCCGACCACGATTTCTATGTGCTGAGCCGGCACGCCCACATCTGGGCCGCCGCGCGCGATCACCAGACGTTCTCCTCGGCCCACGGCCTCACGGTCAACTACGGCGATCTGGAGATGATCGGTCTCGCCGACAACCCGCCGTTCGTCATGCAGGACCCGCCCACCCACACCGAGTTCCGCAAACTCGTGTCCCGCGGGTTCACCCCGCGTCAGGTCGAGGCCGTCGAACCCAAGGTCCGCGAGTTCGTGGTGCAGCGCCTGGAACGGTTGCGCGCCAAGGGCGGTGGCGACATCGTCACCGAGTTGTTCAAGCCGTTGCCGTCGATGGTGGTCGCGCACTATCTCGGCGTGCCCGAGGACGACCGTGCCCAGTTCGACGGCTGGACCGAGGCGATCGTCGCGGCCAACGCCGAGGTCGGCTCGGCGCTCGGCGCGAGCGACGCGGTGATGTCGATGACCGGCTACTTCTCCGAGCTCATCGAACGTCGCCGCCGCGAACCCGGCGACGACACCATCTCGCATCTGGTGGCCGCCGGTGACGGGGTGGATCTGCTCTCGGTCCTCGCGTTCACCTTTACGATGGTCACCGGCGGCAACGACACCACGACCGGAATGCTCGGCGGCACAGTGCAACTGCTGCAGCAGAATCCCGATCAGCGGAGCCTGCTGGTGCGGGATCCGGACCTGATACCCGAGGCGGTCGACGAGTTCCTGCGGCTGACGTCGCCCGTGCAGGGCCTGGCCCGCACCGCGACGCGTGACGTCACGATCGGCGACACCACCATCCCGGCCGGACGCAGGGTGCTGCTGCTGTACGGGTCGGGGAACCGCGACGAACGCGAATTCGGCCAGGACGCAGCCCAACTCGACGTCCATCGCAAACCGCGCAACATCCTGACCTTCAGCCACGGCGCGCATTTCTGCCTCGGCGCGGCCGCAGCGCGCATGCAGTCGCGGGTGGCGCTGACCGAACTGCTCACGCGCTGCCCGGATTTCGAGGTCGACCTGGACGCCGTGGTCTGGGCGGGCGGCAGCTACGTGCGGCGCCCGTTGTCGGTGCCGTTCTCGGCAGGTGCGTGATGGCCGACTGGCTGGCCTCGCGTCGCGGTGAGGTCGCCGCGGATCTGATCCTCGACGCGGCCGACGCGCTGTTCGCACGCAAGGACGCCGCGACCGTCGGCATGCACGAGATCGCCGCCGCCGCAGGCTGTTCCCGCGCCACGCTGTACCGGTACTTCGAGAACCGCGATGCCCTCTACACCGCCTATGTGCACCGTGAGGCGCGTCGGCTGCACCATGAGGTCAGCGCGCAGGTCGCCGCGGTGAGTGATCCGGCGCAGCGGCTCATCGAAGGTGTCATCACCGCGCTGCGGGCGGTACGGGCCAGCCCGGCGCTGTCATCGTGGTTCTCCGCCGCCCAACCCCCGATCGGCGGCGAGATGGCCGAGCACTCCGAGGTGATCCGCGCGCTCGTCGAGGGTTTCGTGCGCTCACTCGGCGCGGCGACCGACGCCGCCGCAGACGATGCCGCCGCCGTGGGCCGCCGGGCCAGGTGGCTGGTGCGGGTGATGGTGTCGCTGCTGGTGTTCCCCGGCGTCGACGAGGCCGACGAGCGGGCGATGCTGGCCGATTTCGTCGCGCCGCTCGTGGTGGGTGTTCAGGCCGCCCAGTAGGCCTGGGCCTTCATGGCCTTGCGCGGGATGCCGTACTGCTCGCGCAACACCTGGGCCACCGCGCGGGTGGTGCGGTTGTTGCACGCGACCCAACCGAAGTGGTCGGCGGCGTCGAAGGCCGCCGATTTCACGGCCTGCACCAGATCCTCGTCGCCGCCATCCACCCAGGTGATGTCGGCGTCGCCGGCGACGGGGAGGTCGTGGTCGTCGGCGTGCCGGGCCTCAAGGAACACCCGCGCGGGCGTGTGGTCGTCGATGGCGTCGAGCAGCGTGTTGATGGCGGGCAACGACGCGGTGTCACCGACGATCAGGTAGCCGGCCGGACGCGGCTGCGGCAGCCGGAAACCGCCGCCGGACACCGTCACCTCCAGCACGTCACCGGGCCTGGCGGCCGCGGCCCACCGGGTGGCCGCGCCCTCGCGGCCCCGGTGCATCGCGAAGTCGATGTCGACGGTGCCCGCCTCGGCATCGGGGTTGACCAGTGCATAGCCGCGCTGATGCGCCGTGTCGTCGTCGGGGAACCGGCCGCGCACGCACATCGTCGGCTCCGGCCGCTGCGCGGCGAGCAACGCGGGGGCCGAGAAGTGCAGGCGCAGGTAGTGGGGCGTGAGTTCGGTCCGCCCGATCACCGTCATTTCGTAGTCGGTCATATCCGCACCCTTCGAGAGGTTCTCACATAAGGATAGCCTTACCTCTCTCGCAGGCGCACGTGGTCGCGCCGCAGATCGGTCACCGCCCCGACACCGATCAGGCTCATGGCGCGGCTCAGCTCGTCAGCCAGCAGGCCCAGCACGGCCGCCACCCCCCGCTGCCCGCCGACCATCAGGCCGTACAGATAGGCCCGGCCGATCATCACCGCCTGTGCGCCGAACGCGAGCGCGGCCGCGACATCGCCGCCGGAGCGGATCCCCGAGTCGAGGTAGACCTCGGCCCGCCCACCGACCGCGTCGACCACCGGGCCGAGCAGTTCCAGGGGCACCGGCGCCCGGTCGAGTTGGCGGCCGCCGTGGTTGGAGAGCACCACGGCGTCCGCACCCGCCTCGACGGCCGCGACCGCGTCGGCCACCGACAGCAGACCCTTGACGATCACCGGACCCGTCCAGCGTTCCTTGAGCCAGCTGATGTCGGCGGGTCGGATCGCCTGCTCGCGCAGCTCATTCGACATCCCCCACCGGGCGTACTCGGATCCGTCCGGGAAGGTGGCGAAGCGCAGCGGCTCGGTGCTCAGGATGTTGGCCACCCAGCCCGGGTGCCGCGCCATCCCGGCCATGGTCCTGGCGGTGAGCTGCGGGGGGATCGCGAAGCCGTTGCGCTTGTCCATCCGCTTGTAGCCCGAGATCGACGTGTCCACCGTCAGCATCAGGGCCTCATAGCCCTGCGTGGCCGCCTCGGCGATGTGGGCCTCGCTGACCGACCGGTCCTTCATCAGATAGACCTGGAACCAGTTCCGACCGCCCGGCGCGGCGGCCGCGGCATCGGTGATCGAGGTCGTGGCATACGTCGAAAGCGTGTAGGGCACCCCCGCGGCCGCTGCCGCCGCAGCCACGGCCCGCTCCCCGCTGTGCTCGCTCAGCCGGGTGTAGCCGGTGGGCGCCAAGATGATCGGCGCCGCCGCGCGGCGCCCGAGGATCGTCGTCGACACATCGGGCTCGGCCACCGCGTCGAACAGGGTGGGCCGGAACTCCACCCGCCCGAAGGCCTCGCGATTGCGGGCCATGGCGATCTCCCCGTCGGAGCCGCCGTACACGTAGTCCCACACCGCCGGCGGAACGCGCCGCCTGGCCAGCCGTTCGAAATCGTCGACGCACAGGCAGCGGGCCAGTCGGCGCTCGACGGCAGCAAGGGGCAGTGGCCGGGTCTTGAGGAAGGGCTCCAGGTCGCGCCACCGGGGCACTTGACGACGAACCCGTGGATGCGGCGGGGGCGACAGGGCTGGCCCCTTTCTACTTGTCTGATGACTTTCTAACACATCATACAAGTAGGTCTGGATCAGGAGCGGACGCGGGTGAAGCGGTGCAGCAGCCACGAGGCCGGGATGGTGAACACCATCGTGAGGACGAACAGGGTGACCATCGAACCGGTGTAGACCGGCGACCGGATGATCTCGACCATCACCAGCTCCATGATGATCAGGTGGATCAGGAAGATCTCGTAGCTGATCTCGCCGAGGAACACCATCGGCCGGCTCGCCAACAACCGCGTGTACCAACCCCGGTCCCCCAGCGCGGGCGGGGCCACCAGCAGCGCCGCGATCACCGCGTAGAACGCCGTCTTCGCCAGTGCCTCACCGAGCTTGGCCGGTGATGTCGTGGGCTCACCGGCGATCGGGGTCGAGGCGATGAAATAACACACCAGCGCCAGCGGCACACACACCATCGCGTAACCACGCACCCGCAACTGGCCCAGCACCGCGAGCACCATGCCCGCCACGAACCACGCCAGATACGTCGGCAACCACAGCCGCGCGCCGTCGGGCAGACCGGCGCCGTGGTGGTGCACGATCACCAGCCACACCGGCGACACCGCGGCGGCGACCACCAGCCCGGCCAGCAACAGCCCAGGACGCCAGCGGCGACGGCACAACAACACCAGCAGCACATACGCCAGCAGCGGCAGCACCACATAGAACGCGGCCTCCACGGCCAGGCTCCACATCTGCGTCAAGCCCTGGTGCAGGAACGAGAACAGGTAGTTGTCGGTGTATATCTGCGTCAGGGTGAGGTTGCGGAACAACCCCTCCCAGGTGTGTCCGGGATTGGGGCCCGCCGTGCGGAAGTGGTAGACGAGGTAGGCGATCAGCACCGTGACGACATACGCGGGCATGATGCGTCGCACCCGGTGCCACGCGTAACGGCGCACCGACGGCGCGGGCGCGCCGGTCGCCGCGGCCTTCACCCACGGCCGGAACAGCAGGAATCCACTGAGCACGAAGAAGATCGGCACCCCGATCTCGGCGCGCGACCACACCAGGCCGATGTACCCCTGCGGGTACTTGCCCGTGGTGTAGGCCGCGTGGGTCAGCACCACCAGCAGCGCGGCGAGCGCGCGGATCCCGGTGAGGGAACTCACGCGCTCCGGAGCGGCAACCGACTCCAGCCCGCCCTGTGCGGGGTCCTGAACACTGCCCGAAAGCGTCACTTCACCTTCCGGTTGGACTTGTACTTGCCCGATCCTTCCCGTCGCGGTCCCCGGTCGGGCTGCAAATTGATCAACACCCCGGAGATGCGGGTGTTCTCAAGCGCTTTGAGCGTCTTCTTCGGAAGCTTCTCGGGCAACTCCACCAGCGAATAGTCGAGCCGGATGGTGATGTGGCCGAACTCGTTGCGGTGCAACCCGCCCTCGTTGGCGATGGCGCCCACGATGTGCCCCGGACCGACCTTGTGGCGTTTGCCCACGTCGATGCGGTAGGTCGCCAGACCCTCGCGCGGCGGACGCTCCTTGCGCGGGCCGCGCTCGTCGCGGTCGCGGTCCCGGTCGCGCCGCTTGTCCGGCGGCGGTTCGGTCATGAGGAACTCTTCGCCGTTGCGCGTCTGCACCGCGAGCGCGGCCGCGATGTCGGCCAGCGGCACATTGGATTCGCGCTCGTAGTCCTCGATGAGACGACGGAACAGATCGATGCCCGGTGCGTTGAGCGAATCGCCGATCGAGTCGCGGAACTTCGCGACGCGCTGCGCGTTGACGTCCTCGACGCTGGGCAGTTCGGCCTCGACGAGCTTGGAGCGGGTGGCCTTCTCGATCGACTTGAGCAGGTGCCGCTCACGCGGCGTCACGAACAGCACCGCGTGACCCGAGCGGCCGGCCCGGCCGGTGCGGCCGATCCGGTGCACATAGGACTCGGTGTCGTGCGGGATGTCGTAGTTGATGACGTGCGAGATCCGCTCGACGTCCAGACCACGCGCGGCCACGTCGGTCGCGATGAGGATGTCGATCGCGCCGTCCTTGAGCGCGGCGATGGTGCGTTCGCGCTGGGCCTGGTTGATGTCGCCGTTGATGGCCGCCGCGGCGAACCCGCGGGCCTTGAGCCGGTCGGCGACCTCCTCGGTGGCCTGCTTGGTGCGGACGAACACGATCATCGCGTCGCCCTCCTCGACCTCCAGGATCCGGGTCAGCGCGTCCATCTTGCGCGGGCCTGCCACCTGGATGAACCGTTGCGAAATGTTCTCGGCCGTTGCGGTTTTCGCCTTGACCGTGACCTCGACCGGGTCGTGCAGGTACTTGGTGGTGATCTTGCGGATCGCCGACGGCATGGTCGCCGAGAACAGCGCGACCTGCTTGTACTCGGGGGTGTCGGCGAGGATCCGCTCCACCTCCTCGGCGAAGCCCATGGTGAGCATCTCGTCGGCCTCGTCGAGCACCAGGTAGTCCAGCTTCGACAGGTCCAGCGTGCCGCGCTCGAGGTGGTCGATCACGCGGCCCGGGGTGCCGACCACCACCTGCGCACCGCGGCGCAGGCCGGACAACTGCACGGTGTAGGACGATCCGCCGTAGATCGGCAGCACGTTGACCTGGGGCAGGTGCGCGCCGTAGCGGCCGAAGGCCTCGGCGACCTGCAGCGCGAGCTCACGGGTCGGGGCCAGCACGAGCGCCTGGGTGTCCCTGCGGGAGGTGTCGATCTTGGACAGGATCGGGATCGCGAACGCCGCGGTCTTGCCGGTGCCGGTCTGGGCCAGGCCCACGACGTCGGAGCCGGCCAGCATCGCCGGGATGGTCGCGGCCTGGATCGGAGAGGGCGATTCGTAGCCGACGTCGGTGACCGCCTGCAGCACGGCGGGGTGAATCTGCAGGTCGGCAAAGGTCGGTTCAGTAGGGGCCGGGTCCGAGTTGGTCACCGGACTCGGATCCGGTTCTTGCGAGGTCATCGACTACGCAGTCTAGTGGCAATATAGTGTTTCCCCGCCGCCGCGCGCCTGACCGAGGCCCGGCGGCGCGCGAGGTAGGTTGCGCAACTGTGAAAAAGGTCGCCGGAGTCGTGCTCGCCACACTCGCGCTGGCCGGCTGCGGTGGCGGCGATTCGACGGTCTCCAAGACGCCGGGCCCCACCGCGAACCCGCCCGCGACATCGGCATCGGCGCCGGAAACGACAGTCGCCGCTCCGTCCCCCACCTCGGCCGAACCGGATCCGTGCGCAGTGAACCTGGCCGCACCCGAGATCGCCCGCGCGGTGTCCGAACTGCCCCGTGACCCGCGCAGCGACCAGGCGTGGAGCCCCGAGCCGATCGCCGGGAACTACAACGAGTGCGCGCAACTGTCGGCGGTGATCGTGCGAGCCAACACCAATGCCGAAAACCCCAACACCAGGGCCGTGCTGTTCCACCTCGGCAAGTTCATCCCGACCGGGGTGCCCGACACCTACGGGTTCAACGGCATCGACAAGACGCAGAGCACCGGGGACACCGTGGCCCTGCAGTACTCGGGCGGATTCCACGGGCTGCCCAGCACCGTGCGGTTCCGGTGGAACGGCAGCGGTGTCGAGCTGATGGGCAACGTGGGTTGAGCTGTCGGTCCGCTCCCCTACGCTGGCACCGTGTTCGTCACCGAGGACGGCGGTAACCGACCGCGGGTGATCTACAGCGCGTCGGACCTCGCGGCGGCCGCGCGCTGTGAGTACGCGCTGTTGCGGGCGTTCGACGCCCAGCTGGGGCGCGGGCCCGCGGTGTCGTCGGAGGACGAACTGCTCGCGCGCACCGCGCAACTCGGCGGTGAACACGAACAACGTCATCTCGACGAGCTGCGCGACGCAGGCGAGGTCACCATCATCGGCCGCCCGCGCTACACCGTGCCCGGACTCACCGCGGCGGCCGCCGCGACGCTGGCCGCGGTCGAGCAGCGGGCGCCGGTCATCTATCAGGCCGCGATGTTCGACGGCCGATTCGCGGGGTTCGCGGACTTCCTGATCCTGGCCGACGGGCAGTACCGGCTGCGTGACACCAAACTGGCCAGGTCGGTCAAGGTCGAGGCGCTGCTGCAGCTCGCGGCCTACAGCGAGACGCTGACCGCAGCGGGGGTACCCGTCGCCGGTGAGGTCGAGCTGGTCCTCGGCGACGGCGCCGTCGCCAGCTACCCGGTCGACGAACTGCTGCCCGTGTACCGGCCGCGCCGCGCGGCGCTGGAGCAGCTGCTCGCCGAGCACTTGGCCTCCGGGAAACCGGTCAGCTGGGAGGACACCGGAATCCGCGCGTGTTTCCGCTGCCCCGAATGCGAGGTGCAGGTGCGCGCCCACGACGATCTGCTGCTCGTGGCGGGTATGCGCACCAGCCAGCGCGCCCGGTTGATCGACGCGGGCATCACCACAGTCGCCGACCTCGCCGCCCGTCGCGACGATCGGCCGATCGAGGGCCTGCACCCGCGCATCGCGCAGGGGCTGACCGCGCAGGCCCGGTTGCAGCGCGCCCCGCGCGACGGCAAGAAGCCGCCCTACGAAGTGGTCGACCCGCAGCCACTGATGTCACTGCCCAACCCCGACCGGGGCGATCTGTTCTTCGACTTCGAGGGCGACCCGCTGTGGACCGACGACGGCGTGCACTGGGGCCTGGAATACATGTTCGGCGTGCTCGGCACCGCGCCGCGGCCCGACGACGACTTCCACCCGCTGTGGGCGCACAACCGCCCCGAGGAACGGCAGGCGCTGCGCGACTTCCTCGCGATGGTGCGCAAGCGCCGCAAGCGGTATCCGCACATGCACGTCTACCACTACGCGGCCTACGAGAAGACCGCGCTGCTGCGCCTGGCCGGGCGCTACGGCGAAGGTGAGGACGAGGTCGACGAACTGCTGCGCGAGGGCGTCCTGGTCGACCTGTACCCGTTGGTGCGCAAGAGCATTCGCGTGGGAACCGAGAACTACAGCCTGAAATCGCTTGAGCCGCTGTACATGGGCTCGCAGTTGCGCGACGGTGACGTGACGACCGCGACCGATTCCATCACGCAGTACGGGCTCTACTGCACGCTGCGCGCCGAGGGCCGCGACGACGAGGCCGCGTTGGTGCTCAAGCAGATCGAGGACTACAACCTCTACGACTGCGTGTCGACGCGCAAGCTGCGGGACTGGCTGATCAACCGGGCGATCGAGTGCAGTGTGCCGCCGCTGGGCGCGCAACCGGTCAACCGCGACACCACGCCCGAACCCGAGGATCAGATCGCGCGCACCCTGCGCCGGTTCGTCGGCGAGGACGAGCGCACGCCGCAACGGCAGGCCATCGCGATGATCGCGGCCGCGCGGGGTTACCACCGCCGCGAGAACAAGCCGTTCTGGTGGAGCCACTTCGACCGGCTCAACCATCCGGTCGAGGAATGGTCCGACGGCGCAGGTGTTTTCGTCGTCGACACCGCCCGCGTCGAGGCCGACTGGCACACCCCGCCACGGGCCCGCAAACCTCAGCGGCGGGTACGCCTGACCGGCGCGATGGCCGCAGGCGAACTCGGCCACGACATGTACGCGCTCTACGAACCGCCCACCCCACCCGGGCTGAGCGACGATCCGGAGCGACGCGCGTTCGGATCGGTGCAGGTGCTGCAGACCGATGATCCGTCCGCTCCCACCGAGGTGCTGGTGTGCGAGCGGGAACCCAGGCAGGGCGGCACGTTCGACCAATTGCCGTTCGCGCTGACGCCGGGACCGCCCATCCCCACCACCGCACTGCAGAACTCGATCGAGACCACGGCCGCCCAGATCGCCGGGGGACTGCCGCGGCTGCCCGACAACGCCGTCGTCGACATCCTGCTGCGCAGGCCGCCGCGCACCCGCAGCGGTGGGCCGCTCCCGCAGGGCGAGGCGCCGAAGCACGAACTGATCACCGCGGCACTGCTCGACCTCGACGCCTCGTGCCTGGCGGTGCACGGACCGCCAGGCACCGGCAAGACCTTCACCTCGGCCGCCGTGATCGCGCGGCTGGTCAACGACCACCACTGGCGCGTCGGCGTGGTCGCACAGGCACATGCGGTGGTCGAAAACCTGTTTCGCGACGTCGTCGCGGCGGGCGTGCCCGCCGACGCGGTGGCCAAGAAACCCCACGGCGACAACGCGCGCTGGACCGAACTGAGCGAGAAGGAGTATCCGGACTTCCTCGCCGAGCATGCCGGTGTCGGATGCGTGATCGGCGGTACGGCATGGGATTTCGCGAACCCGGCGCGGATCCCGCCCGGCAGCCTGGATCTGCTGGTGGTCGAGGAGGCCGGTCAGTACAGCCTGGCCAACACCATCGCGGTCGCACCCGCCGCGCGCAACCTGCTGCTGCTCGGCGACCCGCAGCAACTCCCCCAGGTCAGTCAGGGCACCCATCCCGAACCCGTCGACACCTCGGCGTTGGGGTGGCTGGTGGACGGGCGCCACACGCTGCCTGCCGAACTCGGGTACTTCCTGGACTGCTCGTACCGCATGCATCCCGCGGTGTGCTCGGCGGTGTCGCGACTGTCCTATGACAACCGGTTGCGCTCGGTCGAGGACGTCACCGCGGCGCGGCGCCTCGACGGCCAGGAACCCGGGGTGCACGTACTGCTGGTCGACCACGACGGCAACGCCACCGACAGCCCCGAGGAGGCCGAGGTGATCGTCGCCGAGATCCGGCGTCTGCTGGGAAAGGCCTGGACCGACGAGCACGGCACCGTGCCACTGGGTCAGGAGCACCTGATGGTGGTGACGCCGTACAACGCGCAGGTGGTGACGATGCGCCGCCACCTCGACGCCGCCGGTCTCACCGATGTGCGGGTCGGTACGGTCGACAAGTTCCAGGGTCAGCAGGCGCCCGTGGTGTTCATCTCGATGGTGGCGTCCTCGGTCGACGATGTGCCACGCGGAATCTCGTTCCTGCTCAACCGCAATCGCCTCAACGTCGCGGTGAGCCGCGCCAAGTACGCGGCGGTGATCGTGCGGTCGGCCGCACTCACCGAGTATCTGCCGTCGACACCGGCTGGCGTGGTGGAACTCGGTGCGTTCCTGGCACTTTCCAGCCGGTGCGCAACCCCGGCCCGCTAGCCGCGGTGCGGCCCGCGGCCGGGCAGCGGATCCTCCGGCGGCGCGTCCTGCATCAACCGCTCGAGGATGTACTGCCACCGGTCGTCCTGGGGATCGGTGGGCGCATCGTAGGGCGGACCCGCGGTGGGTGAACCGTCGGTCAGGACGATCTCGACGTACTCGTCATCATCGGGATAGTCGTCGGGATGCTCACCGGCATGGCCCGGTTCCGGATGCCCCGCCGACCGGTTGCTGCCGAAACCCAGCAGGAACAGCGCGGCAACCACGCCGAACAACGCGACGAACGCCGGCAGCAGCATTGCCTGCGACATCGCCGCCGAGAACGGCTCACGCAGGAACCCGGGAAGCTGCTCGACCACGCCCGAGGACTCGCCCGCGGGCGCGGCGTCCTGCACGCCAGGAACCTCGTCGGTGATGCGCCAGGTCATGAACGCCGCGATGCCGGCGCTGCCCAGCACCGAGCCGACCTGCCGGGTGGTGTTGTAGACGCCGGATCCGGCGCCGGCCAGGTCGGGCGGCAGATGCCGGGTCGCCGTGGCCGCCAGCGGCGACCAGATGAACGCCATGCCGATGCCCATGAGCAGTTGCGGCAGCAGCAGCCGCCAGATCGGCGTGCTGGGCGCCATCTCGATCGCCAACCAGGTCAGCCCGATCGCCATGGCCGAGAACCCGGAACCGATCACCGGCATGGGGTGTGCCCGGTCGACGATGCGCCCGACGAACGGCGCGAGCACCCCGCTGGCGATCGCGGTCGGCGCGGTGACCAACGCCGAGCGGATCGGCGACAGCCCGCACACGGTCTGCAGGTAGAACATCAGCGGCAGGATCATCGCGGTGACCGCGAACCCGATGACCGCAACACCGATGTTGGCGAGTGTGAAGTCGCGGTCGGCGAAGATCCGCAACGGGATGAGCGGTTCGCGCGTGTTCATCGACTGCCAGAAGAAGAACGCGGCCATGACCCCGACACCGAGCGTGGCGGTGCCCCACACCCACGGCGCCCAGTCCTTGGACTGTCCTTCCTGGAGCGCGAACACGATCAGGAACATGCCGACCGCCGACAGCACGATGCCGGGGATGTCGAAGTGGTGGCGCGCCGTGGGCAGGGTCGGAACCAGCCACACGGCGAGCGCAAGACCCGCGATGCCGACGGGCACGTTGACGAAGAAGATCCACTGCCAGCCCAGCCCGCCGACCAGCACGCCGCCGGCCAGCGGTCCGACCAGGGTCGCCACCCCCGCGGTGGCACCCCACACGCTCATCGCGACGCCGCGCCGATCGGCCGGGAAGATGCGGGTGATCGCCGAGAGGGTCTGCGGCGTCAGCAACGCCGCACCGATGCCCTGCACGACGCGCGCGGCGATCAGCATCTCGATGCTGCCCGCCAGACCGCACCACAGCGAGGCCGCGGTGAACACACCCAGACCGGCCAGGTAGAGGTTCTTCGGCCCGTACATGTCGCCGAGCCGTCCGGTCACGAGCAGCGGCACCGCGTACGCCAGCAGATAGGCGCTGGTCACCCAGATCACACCGTCGTAGTCCGCGCCCAGCTCGACCATGATCGTGGGATTGGCGACCGAGACGATCGTCGCGTCGACCAGGATCATGAAGAAGCCGAACATCATGGCCCACAGCGCGTTCCACGGGTTCCGGGAGCCGTCGTGCGGGCGCACTGCACCCATGCGGCTGGGGAGCAGGCCCGCGATCCGGGCGTTCAGCGATGAGGGCATGACAGGTCAATGAGTATCGGCGCGCAGCCGACGCTACGGACCCACCCGCATCCGGACAAGTCCGCCCGTGGGCGGACCGGTCAGGCCGGTTCGGCCATCACCTCGGCAACCACGTCATCGGCTTGCGGGTCGTCATCGTTACCGGCACCGCCGACCAGGAGCAACGCCACCAGCGCGATGCCCATGCCTGCCGTCATCACGCCCGACAACGCCAACGCGCCGTTGCCCAGCGCCCCCACCAGCGGCGCCACCAGCGCACCGATGCCGAACTGCGCGGCACCGAGCAGGGCGGCCGCGGTGCCCGCGGCCTCGGAGTGCCGGGACAGCGCGATCGCGGGCGCGTTGGGGATCACGAAGCCCATCGCGGTCAGGATCGCCATGACCGGAACCAGGAAGCCGACCAGTCCCCCGACGTCGGCGACCGTCAGCCCGACGAACATCGCCCCGGCCACCGTGGCCGAGGCCAGTGCGGCCAGCGTGATCGCCTGCGGGGTGAACCGCCGCAGCAGCACGACGTTGAACTGCGTCGAGCCGATCAGGGCGATGGCGCCCGCGGCGAACACGGCCGCGAACATCTGCTGGTCCAGCCCGTAACGGCCCTGCAGCACGAACGGGGCCGCCGAGATGTAGGCGAACAGCCCGGACATGCCGAGCGCGGCGACCAGCACCAGGATCACGAACCGGGCGTCGCGCAGCAGTTGGCCGTAGGTCGCCACGATGCCGCAGACCTTGAGCGGACGCCGGTGTGACCGCGGCAGCGTCTCGGGCAGCGCCAGCGCGGCAAGGACGAGAAGCAGGCCGGCCAGCACCACCAGCGCCACGAACACCCAGTGCCACGAGCCCTTCAGCAACACCGCGGCGCCCAACGACGGCGCGAGCACGGGCGCCACGCCCAGCACCAGCATGAGCCGCGACATCACGGTCGCTGCGGTGTTGCCGGAGTAGAGGTCGCCGACGACGGCGACCGCGACGACCGCTGCCGCCGACGCGCCCATGCCCTGCAGGCCGCGCGCAATGCCCAGCACGGCGATGTTCGGCGCCAGGAAGCACAGCACCGACGCCGCCATGTGCAGCACGATGCCCGCCAGCAGGGGGCGGCGGCGACCGAGCGAATCCGACAGCGAGCCCACCACCAACTGGCCCAGCGCCAGGCCGGCCAGCGTGCCGGTGAGCGTCAGCTGCGCGACCGACGAGGAGACCGAGAGTTCCTCACCGATCTTCGGCAACGCCGGGAGATACATGTCGATGGTCAGTGGTCCGAGGGTGATCAGCGCACCCAGCACCAAGATCATCCGGAAGCGACTCGGCACGCCCGCAGTATTCGTCTGGCCCACGTGGGGCGATGATGCCATGAAAGTTATTAGCCGGTCATATCAATATTTTCTTCCCGGATACCGCCGTGACCGGGGTCACGCCCTGGCACGCGCGGGAACCCTCGGTTCGTTAACTGTGTGCGGCGCCGGGGCTAGCCTGGACAGTCGAGTCAGGGTTGCGACGTGGGGAGGCCCGCAGGTGTTCGGTCGGTCGAAGAGCAAAAACCAACTACCCGCGACGCCGGAGGGTGCCGACGATCCCGGCACCGCCGCCAAGGTGCTCTCGCACATCATCGAGAGCGGCACCCGCGTGCAGGGGCCCGCGGTCAAGGCCTACGTGGACCGGTTGCGCAGCCAGCAGCCCGACGCCACGCCGGCCCAGATCATCGGCAGGCTGGAGAAGCAGTACCTGGCCGCCGTGATGGCCAGCGGCGCTGCCGTCGGATCGGCCGCAGCGTTCCCCGGCATCGGCACGCTGGCCGCTCTTTCGGCCGTCGCGGGCGAGACCGTCATGTTCCTGGAGGCCACCTCGCTGTTCGTGCTCGCGGTCGCCGAGGTGCACGGTGTCCCCGCCGACCACCGGGAACGCCGCCGTGCCCTGGTGCTGTCGGTGCTGGTCGGCGAGGACAGCAAACGGGCGATCTCCGATCTGCTCGGTACCGGCCGCACCAGCGGCGCCTGGTTGTCCGAAGGCGCGGCGACCCTACCGTTGCCCGCGGTGTCACAATTGAACTCCCGGCTGGTCAGGTACTTCGTGAAGCGGTATACGCTCAAGCGCGGCGCCATGGCCTTCGGCAAGCTGCTGCCGGTGGGCATAGGCGCACTCGTCGGCGGTGTCGGCAACCGCATGATGGGTAAGAAGATCGTCGCCAACGCCGCCAAGGCGTTCGGCGCACCCCCGCCGCGGTGGCCGGCAACGTTGCATGTGCTGCCGTCCGCTCGGACCTGAACCAGATATGCGGTGCCGTGGTCGGCGCGCGCGCGAGCGCGATAGCCTTTAAGCGGCGGTCGAGCGGGCCAACCACCTACAAGACGGAAAACAAGCGGCAAGCTTTCTTGTCACGGCTTGCCGGACACAAGAATCGAGGCGAGTGTCTGCCGTGAGCAGTTCACCTTCACCATTCGGACAGAACGAGTGGCTGGTCGAGGAGATGTATCGCAAGTTCCGCGATGACCCCTCTTCGGTGGATCCCAGTTGGCACGAATTCCTGGTCGATTACTCTCCCGAGCCCACCACCGACACCGCCGCCAACGGGCGCACCACGACCGCGGCTCCCGTGACGCCGCCGACGCCCGCGCCCGCGCCTGCGCCTGCGCCCAAGGCGGAGCCCGCGGCGCAGCCCAAGGCCAAGGAGGCCGCCAAGGAGGCCGCCAAGGAGGCCGGGGCCAAGCCGGAGAAGAAGGTGGAGACCAAGCCGGCAAAGCCGGCCACCGTGGCCGAGGGCGACGAGTCGCAGATCCTGCGCGGCGCCGCGGCAGCGGTCGTCAAGAACATGAACGCGTCGCTGGAGGTGCCGACCGCGACGAGCGTGCGCGCCATCCCGGCGAAGCTGATGATCGACAACCGCGTCGTCATCAACAACCACCTCAAGCGCACCCGCGGCGGCAAGATCAGCTTCACGCACCTGCTGGGCTACGCCATCGTGCAGGCGGTCAAGAAGTTCCCGAACATGAACCGCCACTTCGCGGTGGTCGACGGCAAGCCCACGGCCGTCACACCCGCGCACACCAATCTCGGTCTGGCGATCGACCTGCAGGGCAAGGACGGCAACCGCGCACTGGTGGTCGCGGCCATCAAGCGTTGCGAGACAATGCGTTTCGGTCAGTTCATCGCCGCGTACGAGGACATCGTCCGTCGCGCCCGCGATGGCAAGCTCACCGCGGAGGACTTCTCCGGCGTCACCATCTCGCTCACCAATCCCGGGACCCTGGGCACCGTTCACTCGGTGCCCAGACTCATGCAGGGCCAGGGTGCGATCATCGGCGCGGGCGCCATGGAGTATCCGGCCGAGTTCCAGGGCGCGAGCGAGGAGCGCATCGCCGAACTGGGCATCGGCAAGCTGATCACGCTGACGTCGACCTACGACCACCGCATCATCCAGGGTGCGGAGTCCGGCGACTTCCTGCGCACCATCCACCACCTGCTGCTCGACGACGAGTTCTTCGACGAGATCTTCCGTGAGCTGGGCATCCCGTACGAGCCCGTGCGGTGGCGGACCGACAACCCCGACTCGATCGAGGACAAGAACGCGCGCGTCGTCGAACTGATCGCGGCCTACCGCAACCGCGGTCACCTGATGGCCGACATCGATCCGCTGCGCCTGGACAACACCCGGTTCCGCAGTCACCCGGATCTGGACGTCAACAGCCACGGCCTGACGCTGTGGGACCTGGACCGCGAGTTCAAGGTCGACGGGTTCGCCGGTGCGCAGCACAAGAAGCTGCGCGACATCCTGTCGGTGCTGCGCGACGCGTACTGCCGCCACGTCGGCGTCGAGTACACCCACATCCTCGAACCCGAGCAGCAGCGCTGGATCCAGGAACGCGTCGAGGTCAAGCACGACAAGCCGACCGTCGCGCAGCAGAAGTACATCCTGAGCAAACTCAACGCGGCCGAGGCGTTCGAGACGTTCCTGCAGACCAAATACGTTGGCCAGAAGCGCTTCTCGCTCGAAGGCGCGGAGACCGTCATCCCGATGATGGACGCCGTGATCGACCAGTGCGCCGAGCACGGTCTCGACGAGGTCGTCATCGCGATGCCGCACCGCGGCCGGCTCAACGTGCTCGCCAACATCGTCGGCAAGCCCTACAGCCAGATCTTCAGTGAGTTCGAGGGCAACCTGAACCCGTCGCAGGCGCACGGCTCCGGCGACGTCAAGTACCACCTCGGCGCCACCGGCACCTACATCCAGATGTTCGGCGACAACGACATCGAGGTGTCGCTGACCGCCAACCCGAGCCACCTCGAAGCCGTCGACCCGGTGCTCGAAGGCCTGGTGCGGGCCAAGCAGGACCTGCTCGACACGGGCGAGGAGGGCTCCGACGACCGGTTCTCCGTGGTGCCGCTCATGCTGCACGGGGACGCGGCCTTCGCGGGCCAGGGTGTGGTCGCCGAGACGCTCAACCTGGCGCTGCTGCGCGGCTACCGCACCGGCGGCACCATCCACATCGTGGTGAACAACCAGATCGGATTCACCACGGCGCCAACGGATTCGCGCTCCAGCGAGTACTGCACCGACGTCGCGAAGATGATCGGCGCGCCGATCTTCCACGTCAACGGCGACGATCCGGAGGCCTGCGCCTGGGTGGCGCGGCTGGCCGTCGACTTCCGGCAGGCGTTCAAGAAGGACGTCGTCATCGACATGCTGTGCTACCGCCGCCGCGGTCACAACGAGGGCGACGACCCGTCGATGACCCAGCCGTACATGTACGACGTCATCGACACCAAGCGCGGCTCCCGCAAGGCCTACACCGAGGCCCTGATCGGCCGCGGCGACATCTCGATGAAAGAGGCCGAGGACGCACTGCGCGACTACCAGGGCCAACTGGAGCGCGTCTTCAACGAGGTCCGCGAGCTGGAGAAACACGAGATCGAGCCGAGCGAGTCCGTCGAGGCCGATCAGCAGATCCCGGCCAAGCTCGCGACCGCGGTGGACAAGGCGATGCTGCAACGCATCGGCGACGCGCATCTGGCCATGCCCGAGGGCTTCACGGTGCACCCGCGGGTGCGGCCGGTGCTGGAGAAGCGCCGCGAGATGGCCTACGAGGGCCGCATCGACTGGGCGTTCGCCGAACTGCTCGCGCTCGGGTCGCTGATCGCCGAGGGCAAGCTGGTGCGGCTGTCCGGGCAGGACACCCAGCGCGGCACGTTCACCCAGCGCCACGCGGTGATCGTCGACCGCAAGACCGGCGAGGAATTCACGCCGCTGCAGCTGCTGGCCACCAACACCGACGGCACGCCGACCGGCGGCAAGTTCCTGGTGTACAACTCCGCGCTCAGCGAGTTCGCGGCGGTGGGCTTCGAATACGGCTATTCGGTGGGCAACCCCGACGCGATGGTGTTGTGGGAGGCGCAGTTCGGCGATTTCGTCAACGGCGCGCAGTCGATCATCGACGAGTTCATCAGCTCGGGTGAGGCCAAATGGGGTCAGCTCTCCGACGTCGTGCTGCTGCTGCCGCACGGCCACGAGGGTCAGGGTCCCGACCACACCTCGGGACGCATCGAGCGTTTCCTGCAGCTGTGGGCCGAGGGTTCGATGACGATCTCGATGCCGTCGACCCCGGCGAACTACTTCCACCTGCTGCGCAGGCACGGCAAGGACGGCATCCAGCGCCCGCTGATCGTGTTCACGCCCAAGTCGATGCTGCGCAACAAGGCCGCCGTCAGCGACATCCGCGACTTCACCGAGAGCAAGTTCCGCTCGGTGCTCGAGGAGCCGATGTACACCGACGGCGAGGGCGACCGCAACAAGGTCACCCGCGTGCTGCTGACCAGCGGCAAGCTGTACTACGAGCTGGCCGCGCGCAAGGCCAAGGAGAACCGCGAGGACATCGCGATCGTGCGCATCGAGCAGCTCGCGCCGCTGCCGCGCCGCAGGCTCGCCGAGACGCTCGACCGGTACCCGAACGTCAAGGAGAAGTTCTGGGTGCAGGAGGAGCCGGCCAACCAGGGCGCGTGGCCGTCCTTCGGTTTGACGCTCCCCGAGATGCTGCCGGACCACTTCACCGGCCTCAAGCGCATCTCGCGGCGCGCGATGTCGGCGCCGTCGTCGGGTTCGTCGAAGGTGCATGCCGTGGAGCAGCAGGAGATCCTCGACACAGCGTTCGCCTGACCTGCGCCGACTTGCGATCACCCCGCGCGTAACCATAGGCACCCTGGTTGGTTTGCATTAACCAACTAGGGTGCCTATTTCTTGGATCGACCGCGCATGACTGTCACCGCAGATCTGGTCGACGGAGCGCCCCGGACACCTGACGAGAAGAAGACCGTCCGCACCGCCGTCGCGGCGAGTGTGGTCGGCACGACGATCGAGTGGTACGACTTCTTCCTGTACGCGACCGCCGCGAGCCTCGTGTTCAACCACGCGTTCTTCCCCGACCAGAGCTCGTTGGTCGGGACCATGCTCGCGTTCGCGACGTTCGCGGTGGGCTTCGTGGTGCGCCCGATCGGCGGATTCGTGTTCGGTCATGTCGGCGACCGCATCGGCCGCAAGAAGACCCTCGCGCTGACCATGCTGTTGATGGGCGTGGCCACCGCGTTGATGGGCTTCCTGCCGACCGCCGCGCAGATGGGGGTGCTCGCACCGATCCTGCTGCTGGTGCTGCGCATCGTGCAGGGGTTCGCGCTCGGCGGCGAATGGGCGGGTGCGGTGCTGCTGGCCGTCGAGCACAGCCCGGGTAACCGCCGCGGCCTGTTCGGCAGCATCCCGCAGATCGGCCTGGCGCTTGGGCTGGCGCTGGGCACCGCGGTGTTCGTCGTCCTGCAGCTCGTGCTGTCGGCGGAGGCGTTCTTGTCCTACGGCTGGCGCATCGCGTTCCTGATCAGCATCGTGCTGGTGATCTTCGGTGTGGTGGTGCGCTTCCGCGTCGCCGAGACCCCGGCCTTCGAGCGGGTTCAGCGCGAGGACGACCGCTCGGCGGTTCCGGTGCGCGACGTGTTCAGGCCGCCGGTGCTCCGCTCGACGATCCTCGGTCTGCTGTCGCGCTGGGGTGAGGGCGCGGCGTTCAACACCTGGGGCGTCTTCACGATCGCGTACGCGACGACGACGCTGAAGCTCGACAAGGTCGCGGTGTTGACCGTCGTGACCGTGGCCGCGCTGCTGATGGCGGTCCTGCTGCCGGTGTCGGGTGTGCTCGCCGACCGGTTCAGCCCGCGCACGGTGTACGCGGCGGGCATCGCGGCGTACGGCGTGATCGTGTTCCCGGCGTTCGCGTTGTTCAACACCGGCAGCATCGCGGCGTACGCGGTGGGCATGATCCTGGCGTTCGGCGTGATCCATGCGCTGTTCTACGGCGCCCAGGGCACGCTGTATGCCTCACTGTTCCCGACCCGCAGCCGCTACACGGGCCTGTCGACGGTGTACCAGCTCTCCGGTGTGTACGCCTCGGGTCTGACCCCGCTGATCCTGACCTCACTGATCGCCGCGGGCGGCGGCAGGCCGTGGTACGCCTGCGGTTATCTGGTGGCAACGGCCGTCATCAGCGTGATCGCCACGCTGCTGCTGCGCCCGGAGCACTGATTCACGCCGTCAGCACCAGCGGACCGTCGGCCGTGATCGCCACGGTGTTCTCGGTGTGGGCGGTGCGTGAACCATCGGCCGACCGGATGGTCCAGCCGTCGCGGTCGAACTTGATGCGGTCGGTGGTGCGCGCGAACCAGGGTTCGAGTGCCAGCGTCATCCCCTCCCGCAGCCGCATACCGCGTCCGGGTTTGCCCCGGTTGGGGACGTGCGGATCCTCGTGCATCGTGCGGCCGAGGCCGTGGCCGCCGAACTCGAGGTTGACGGGATAGCCGTAGTCGGCGGCGACGGCGCCGATGGCCGCGGAGATGTCGCCGAGCCGGTTGCCCGGCACGGCGGCCGCGGTGCCCGCCGCCAGCGCCTCGCGCGTCGCCCGCACCAGACGTTCGTCCTCCGGGTCGGGGGTTCCGACGATCACGGTGCGGGCGGCGTCGGCGACCCAGCCGTCGATGGAGACCGCGAAGTCCAGGCTCAGCACGTCACCGTCGCGCAGCACATAGCTGTGCGGAAGTCCATGCAGCACAGCGTCGTTCACCGACAGGCAGATCACGTTGCGGAACGGGCCCGACCCGAACGACGGGTGGTAGTCCCAGTAGCAGGACGTCGCGCCGCGATCGGCGACCATGTCGCGGGCGCGGTGTTCGAGGTCCATCAGGTTGACCCCGACGGCTGCCATGCTGCCGAGTTCACCGAGCACCTCGGCCACGAAGCGGCCGGTGGTCCGCATCTTGTCGATCTCGGCGGGGGTTTTCAGTTCGATCATGTGCCTCTTTCGCATCGGTATTTCTATACCACCCTAGCGGTATTTAAATACCAGCGATACCGTGGACCCGTGGTCCGCACCCCGCTCACCCCCGAACAGGTCGCCGCCGGACGCCGACTCGGCCGCACGCTGCGCGCCGCGCGGGGGGCGCGCACCCTCGAAGAGGTCGCCGCGTCGGCAGGCATCTCGCCGGAGACGCTGCGCAAGATCGAGACCGGGCGCCTGCCCTCCCCCGCGTTCGGCACCATCGTCGGACTCAGCGACGCACTCGGCGTGCCGCTGGCACACCTCGCCGAGGTGTGGCGGCCGGCAAAGGCCGCGGCGTCCTAAGCCCGTGTAGGCGGGACCCGCGGTACCGGTTACGCTGGCTTCGTTGACACACGTCGAACGACACAAGGAGTGTGGGTATGGAGGGCTTCGCCGGGAAAGTCGCCGTCGTCACCGGCGCCGGAAGCGGTATCGGGCAGGCGCTGGCCATCGAACTGGGCCGCTCGGGAGCCAAACTGGCGATCAGCGACGTCGACACCGAAGGCCTCGCCGCGACCGAGGAACGGCTCAAGGCCATCGGCGCCCCGGTGAAGGCCGACCGGCTCGACGTGACCGAACGCGAGGCGTTCCTGGCCTACGCCGACGCGGTCAAGGAGCACTACGGCACGGTCAACCAGATCTACAACAACGCGGGCATCGCGTTCACCGGCGACATCGAGATATCCGAGTTCAAGGACATCGAGCGGGTGATGGACGTGGACTTCTGGGGTGTGGTCAACGGCACCAAGGCGTTCCTGCCGCATCTCATCGCCTCCGGCGACGGGCACGTGATCAACGTGTCGAGCGTGTTCGGCCTGTTCTCGGTGCCCGGCCAGGCCGCCTACAACTCGGCGAAGTTCGCGGTGCGCGGGTTCACCGAGGCACTGCGCCAGGAGATGGCGGTGGCCAAGCATCCCGTCAAGGTCACCACGGTGCACCCGGGCGGCATCAAGACCGCGATCGCCCGCAACGCCACCGCGGCCGAGGGTCTCGACGCCAAAGAACTCGCCGAGGCCTTCGACAAGAAGCTCGCCAACACCACACCGCAGCGGGCCGCCGCGATCATTCTCGACGGCGTGCGCAAGAACAAGGCCCGCGTGCTCGTCGGGCCCGACGCCAAGGTGCTCGACATCATCGTGCGGATCACCGGATCGGGTTACCAGCGGCTGTTCTCCGCCGTCACCAAACGGGCCATGCCGCGCTGAGCTGTCGCCGAGCTGTCAGTGGCCGAGCGGGTTGGCCTGCAGGAACTCGTCGGCCACCGCGCCGGGATCGGCGCCATCGGCGACCTTGCGCCGCATATCGGCCAGTGAACCGGTGTCGAGCACCCCGGCGATCTCGTTGAGGGCGCGGATCTGGCGCTCGTCGAGTTCATTGCGCCGGTACAGCGGAACCAGGTTCTCGGCGCGGATCAGCGCCGTCCGGTCGGCGAGCACCACCAGCTGCGACGGGATGTCCGGGTCGGCGGTCCGCGCCCATGCCGCGTCGATCTTCCCCGCGTCCAGCGCCGCGAAGAGCTTGTCCTCGTCATCGAAGCGCACCGGCACCGCCGGTGTGCACTGGCCGATCGCAGTCGGCACTTGCGCACCGGCCACCGCACCCGGCCGCACCGCGGCACAGTGGCGACCCAACGCGGCCAGATCGGTGCCACCCCAGCGCTTCGTGGTCGCCTCGGTCACCACGAGCGCGGGCTTGTCCTGCGCCGACGTCGTGTAATCGCCCGCCGCGACGCCTTCCGGCAGCGCCGAGAGCAGATCGCGGTACACCTGTTCGTCGGCCCGCGCCGACGCGCCGGGGTTCAGCGCGACCAGCAACTGCCCGGTGAAGCCGGGCAGCACCGTCACCTGCGCCGAATCCAGCGCGCCGAGTCCCTCGTCGGTCTCGACCACCTCCGCCGGTGAGCCGTAGTACCGCAGCGCCGCCGCATACAGGTGACCGATCAGCGCCGACTCGGCGCCGGGGGCCGCGCCGACCGGGATGGGCGGCGGGCCCGAGGGTCCGCCGCAGCCGGCCACGATCAGCGCCAGCACCACCAGGACGGCCGAGACCACGATGCGGCGCATGAACCCGCTCAGACCCCGGCAGCCTCGGCCACCGCGGCCGCCACAGCCGGACCCACCCGCGGATCGAGCGCGCTCGGCACGATGTTGTCCACCGCGATGTCGTCGCCGACCACCGAGAAAATCGCATGCGCGGCAGCGACTTTCATCTCCTCGGTGATCCGGCGCGCACCCGCGTCGAGCGCGCCGCGGAACACCCCGGGGAACGCCAGCACATTGTTGATCTGGTTCGGGAAGTCGCTGCGGCCGGTCGCGACCACCGCGGCATGCTTGCGCGCGGCATCCGGGTGGATCTCCGGATCCGGGTTGGACAGCGCGAACACGATGCCCTTGGGCGCCATTGTCGCGATGAGTTCCTCGGGCACCAGGCCGGCCGACACACCGAGGAACACGTCGGCGCCCGCGAGCGCCTCGGCCAGTCCGCCGGTCAGTCCCCGCGGATTGGTACGCCCGGCGAGGTCGGCCTTGAACTCGTTGAGATCGCTGCGGCCGCCCGAGACGATGCCCTTGCTGTCCAGCACGACGATGTCGGTGATGCCGGCGTTGAGCAGGATGTTGGTGCATGCGACGCCCGCGGCGCCTGCCCCGGAGACCACGACCTTCAGGCTGGGAAGGTCACGGTCGAGCACCTTGACCGCACCGAGCAGCGCGGCCAGCACCACGATGGCCGTGCCGTGCTGATCGTCGTGCATCACCGGGCAGTCCAGCGCCTCGATCACGCGGCGCTCGATCTCGAAACAGCGCGGCGCCGAGATGTCCTCCAGATTCACCGCGCCGAACGTGGGGCGCAGCCGGATCAGGGTCTCGACGATCTCGTCGGGATCCTTGGTGTCCAGCACGATCGGGATGGAATTCAGGCCGCCGAACGTCTTGAACAACGCGGCCTTGCCCTCCATGACCGGAAGCGATGCCGCCGCTCCGATGTCACCGAGACCGAGCACGGCACTGCCGTCGCTGACGACCGCGACCAGACGGTTGGCCCACGTGTACTTGTCGGCCAGCGTCGCATCCGCGGCGATCGCGCGGCTGACCTGGGCCACACCGGGGGTATAGGCGATGGACAACGCGCGTTGGGTGTCCAACGGGGACATCAACTCGACATTGAGTTTTCCGCCTTCGTGCGCGGCAAAAATCTCGGCGTCTTCGATGACCACTTGAGGGGTACGCACCAATTCCGACACGGCGCAAGGGTACTTCACAGCACAATCTCACCGGGGTGCCTTCCCCGTCGGTGAGCGGTCCTTTACATAGGCGTACATATGCGACCCGCGTAGCATTCTGCTTCGGAGCAGCGAAGGGAGGCCGGCCATGCCACGATTCCGCGCACCGCGGGCCGAACCCAACGCCGCCGACATCCACATCCCCGTGGCGCAGGCGATGGTGGACTGCGGTGTCTACTGCGAGGGCACCCGCCTACCCGGCAAATACACCCACGCCGGAGCCGTCAACAAGGTCCGCGAACTGCAGTCCGCGGGCAGGAAGGCCTTCGTGTGGATCGGCCTGCACGCGCCCGACGACTTCCAGATGCAGGCCGTGGCAGACGTTTTCGGCCTGCACGAACTCGCGGTCGAGGACGCGGTGCACGCGCACCAGCGGCCAAAGCTGGAACGCTACGACACCACACTGTTCCTGGTGCTCAAGACGATCAACTACGTCGAGCACGATTCCGTCGAGAACGCCAGAGAGATCGTCGAGACCGGCGAGATCATGGTGTTCGTCGGACCGGAGTTCGTCGTCACGGTGCGCCACGGCGAACACGGCAGCCTCGCAGGCGTGCGCAAACGCCTCGACTCCGCACCGTCGATCCTCAAGCTCGGGCCGTTCGCCGTCATGCACGCGATCGCCGACCACGTCGTGGACAGCTACCTCGATGTCACCGATCTGATCGAGACCGACATCGACGCCATGGAAGAAGACGTCTTCTCACCGCGCAGCCGCACCGGCATCGAGAGCATCTACCTGCTCAAGCGCGAGGTGGTGGAGATGCGTCGCGCGGTCGCCCCGCTGACCCAGGCGCTGTCGCGTCTGCTCACCGACCACAACGACCTGATCTCCGTCGAGGTCCGCCGCTACATGCGCGATGTGCTCGACCACAATGTGATCGCCTCCGAACGGGTCGCGAGCTACGACGAGATGCTCAGCTCACTCGTGCAGGCCGCGCTCGGCAAGATCGCGGTGCAACAGAACGTGGACATGCGCAAGATCTCGGCATGGGTGGCGATCGCCGCCGTACCGACCGCACTGGCGGGCATCTACGGCATGAACTTCGACCACATGCCCGAATTGCATTGGACCTGGGGCTATCCCGCGGTGCTCTGCGTCATGGCCCTGGTGTGCTTCGTGCTGTACCGCACGTTCCGCCGGAACAACTGGCTGTAGCGCGTCGGCCTTCACAGGGCCTTGAGCCAGAACGGCCAGCGCGGATCGGTCATCTTCAGCCGTGCCCGGGCGAGTTTCCAGCACCCGTACTTGTGGTAGTCGAAATCCCATGCGGTGTCGATCTTCTGCTTGAGACACGCCCACAGACCCCACTTGACGTCGGCCAGTGCGCCGCACACCTGGACCCGTGCCGCCCTCGCGAAATCGAAACTGCCGTAGAACTCCTCGATCAGTTCCATGATCAGTTTCTCGCCGTAGAACATCTCCGTGGTCAGCACGGCGAGTTCGTAGGCGCGCTCATTGTTCGACGCGAACTCGAAGTCGACCATCTTCATCGGCTTGCCGTCGGCCACCAGGAAATTGCCCGGCATCGGGTCATTGTGGCAGGCGACCAGTTCCAGCCCGGAGGCCAGCAGAGCCGACTTGGCGACCCGGTACTCCTCGAGCATCAACTCGACATCGGCGGGCAGCCGCACCGCGTGTTCTGCGACGCCCTCCAGATGCTCGTCGATCATGTCGAAGACCGTCTTGGTGGTGCTGAGCAGTTCGCCACCGTGCAGGACGCGGTACAGGTCCACGATCTGCCGTGGCACATCGGGATCCTTGAAATCGCCGTTCGTACACGCCCGGTAACCCTCGAGGAACTCGATCACCTCGACGCCGCTGGCCGGGTCGAAATACACCACCTCCGCACCGATGCCCAGCTCACCGGCCCGGATGGCGGCCTCGTTGGCGACGCCGCGATCGACGAACTCGTCGGTGCCCGCTCCGGGGATCTTCAGGAAGTAACGCCGGTCGGATCCGTCCACGGTGATCCGCCAGTTGCTGTTGGACAGACCCCCGAACATCGGCGCGTACTCGATCTCGCGGCCCTGCCACGGAGTGATCGAGGCAAGCACACTCTCGGCCCGCAGCTCGGCCTCCGTTCTCGCCGAGCCGAGCGGCCGGTCGCCGGTGCGGTCGGGCATCGTCTCCGCTGCCGTCATAGGTTCCTCAATCGGTCGAAATGGTGGATGTCACCCAGTCCGGCGCGCGCACGCACGAACTGCCAGTCCGAGAACTTCGAGTACTCCAGCGTTCCCGGTCGCGCGGTGTCGGCGTAGGCGCCGATCAGGCCCCACTTCACGCAGTCCGCGACGCCGTACACGCGGGCACGGTCGAACAGCGACTGGTCGAACGTCCCCCACGCCATCTCGAACGCCGAGCGCGCCTCCGAATCGAACGGGCGAACCTCGGCCAGCACCGCCCCGATGTCCTGCAGTGGATCCATCAGCCCGGCGGCGTCCCAGTCGACCAACAGCAGCCCACCGTCGTCGCGCACCAGCACATTCGACACGTTGCCGTCTCCGTGGCCCGGGACAAGATCGAAACCGGTTGCCGCGATCCGTTTCTCGGCCAGGCCGAGCTGACGCTGCATCCATTCGAAATCGTCCGGCAGGATGACGTGGTTGGCGGCGGCGAGTCGGGTGAGCGACCGGATCTCATCGAACACGCCTGCCGGGCGGGTGATCGAGCCGAAGTTCCGAACCCGCTTGCGCAACTCGAAGAGCCGCTCGAGCCGGGCATCGTCGTCGAAGACGTCCAGGGTGGCCGTCGAGGCGGTGCCGAGCAGGTTTTCCTGCACCAGCACGCCCGCCTCGGGATCGGCGGCGAACACCTTCGGGCCCAGACCTTTTTCACCGGCCTCGGCGGCCGCGGCGAAGGCCTGCCGGATGTCGACGTAGGCGCGGGCGTGCGCGATCATCGACTTGACGAACACCGGGCCAGGCCGGTCGGAGCCGTCGGTGGGCCGCACATCGAAGCACTCCGAATCCGCACTCCACCAACTGGGACTGGCCATGGTGGGCGTCGGATCGGCGGTGATCGCCACGTCGGTGAACAGTCCCATGGCCCGCAGTGGCGCAGCCACTCGCGGATCTGTCGTGGTCACGGCGTGCCCCCTGCCGCGTTCACTGTCGCTTGCGGCCAGGTCAGCTCGAACGGCCGCGCCCCCTCCAGCCACTTCGTCAACCTCAGCACCGCACGGTCGGCGAATCTCGGCCCGATCACCTGAATTCCCACCGGCATCCCATCGCTCATACCGAAGCACACCGCAGCGGCGGGTTGGCCGGTCTGGTTGAACCACGCGGTATATCCACAGTGCGCCAAGGGTTGCGCAGCATCGACGCCACATTCGTCGGCGGCGAATCCGACCACCGGCAGCACCGGTGCAATCACGAAGTCGTATCCGGCGCAGGCATTCTGCATCCGGGCGGCCGAGCGGGCGGTCGCCTCGGAGAACCGGATGAGGTCGGTCGCGGTGTAATCGGCGGCCTGCGCACACCAGTCCCGGACGGCCGGGTGCACCAGGTCCCACAACTGCGGCGCGATGGACTCGAGCTCGGACCGTGCCCGCACCTGGAACACCCGGTCCAGCGCGTCGTACGGATCCTCGTCGAACACCGGCGGCATCGAGGTCACCGTGGCACCGGCGTCACGCAGTGCGGACGCGGCGTCCGACAGCACCGCCAGCACCGCGTCGTGGGCGCCGGGACCGTATCCCAGATCGTCGAGCACACCGACCCGAATCCCCCTTGGCCCACGGTCTTCCCGCGGGGCTTCCGCCTCGGGCGGCAGGCTCAGTGAATCGCGCGGGTCGGGCAGCGACAGTACGTCGTAGAGGTCGATGACATCGTCGACGGTGCGTCCCATCGGTCCCGCCGAGCGCATCGTCGACGACGCCAGGTGCGGGATCCGGCCCTGAGTCGGCTTGAGAGCGACCAGACCACAGTGCCCGGCAGGCAGGCGCACCGATCCGGCGATGTCGGACCCGACCGACGAGAATCCGATTCCGGCGGCCAGCGACGCGCCCGCACCCGAACTCGACCCGCCGGTGTTGCGGGACGGATCCCACGGATTGCGGGTGATGCCGTACAGGGAGCTGACACCGGCCGCCATCATCCCGAAGTCGGGCATCGTGGTCTTCCCGACGATCACCGCACCGGCCTCCCGCAGCCGCGCGGCGGGAGGCGAATCCTCCGTCGCATCAGGCAGATCGGAGAACGCCGCGCAGCCGTGCCGCCACGGCATGCCCGCGGCGTTGACGCTGTCCTTGATGGTGACCGGCAGCCCGTCGAGTGGGCCCAGCGCGTCGTCGTCGGCCCAGCGCTGTGCCGATGCCTCGGCCGCGGCGCGCGCGCCGTCGCGGTCCAGGTAGGCGATCGCGTTCAGCTCGGGGTTGCGCGCTTCGATCAGGGCGAGGGTGTGCTCCAGAACGTCGAGCGGACTGAGTGAACCACCGCGATACGCCGCGCGCACCGCGGCCGCGTCCAGGATCTGATCGGTCATGTCAGTGCCGCCCCGGTGAGCGCCCCGGTGGCCATCCGGTGGACCGTGCCGTACATCATGCGAACACCTGCCAGCATCTGCTCGTCGGTGGTGAACTCGCGCTCATTGTGGGAGATGCCCTCCACGCTGGGTACGAACAACATCACCGTGGGCACCAGTTCCTTGAGGTTGACCGAGTCGTGCCCGGCCATGGTGGGTAATCGGCACCATCTCATGCCCATGTCGGCGGCCACCGCGGTGGCCAGGGCGACACCGCTGTCCTGATAACGGGTCGAAGGACGCAATGCCGCGGACTCCACGTCGACGGAAACCTCACCCTGCTGCGCGATCTCGGCGATGCGCCGCATCAGTGACTCGTGGGCGGCCTGCACGTCGTCGGCGTCCAGGGCGCGGACGTCCGCCGACATCGTCACGCGGGCCGGGACCACGACGGGGGAATTGGGCTCGATGACCATCCGCCCCACCGAACCCAGCACCGTGTCGGGTCCGAACTCGTCCGCGACGGCCCGTACCGCCATCACCACCCGGCTCGCGCCGACCAGGGCGTCGTGGCGGTAGCGCATATGCGTCGCGCCGGTGTGGGACTGCTCGCCGTGCACCGTGATGGTGTACTTGTACGCCGCCCAGTTCCGCGTCACCACACCGATGTCGAACCCGCCGTCGACCAGTGTGCGGCCCTGCTCGATGTGGATCTCGGCGTAGCCTGCCGCCTCCGGCGCGGTGTCGTTGCCGTCAAACCCTATGTCGCTCAGCGCATCACGGACGGTGACACCGTCCTTCCCGACCGTGGCGAGCACATTCTTGGCTGAGTACTTGCCGATGTAGACACCGCTGCCCATGAGGCTCGGCGAGAAACGCGAACCCTCCTCGTTGAACCAGTTGACCACGGCCAGGTTGTGCTGCGCGCCCGCCGGACGATCGGCGGCCAGCGCCGCCACGGAGTATGCGGCCGCCAGCACCCCGTACGCCCCGTCGAACCGTCCCGAGGTGGGCTGGCTGTCCAGATGCGAACCGACCAGCACGTAGGGCGCGTCGGGAGATGCGGCCGTCTGAGCGCATCCGTACATGTTTCCGACTGCGTCAACCCGGCATTCGAGGCCGTGCCCGCCGAACCAGTCACGCAACCACCGACGAGCTTCGCCATCGGCTGCTGTGGCCGCCTCGCGATCGACACCTCCGGCCGATGTCGCACCGATCTCGGACAGTTCCGCGAAATCCGCGAGAAACGCGGCCCCATCGACGGAATGGTCCATCTCACCCATCCAGCGCTTCCTCCCGCGTCTCTCGGGTCAAGCGGTTCAGCTCCCCGTCCAGCTGCGACGGCGCTGCCACACCGGTCCTGGCTGCGGCGAACATCGCAGCCACCCTGGCCTTTTCGGCACCATCGGTGGTGACGAGCACGGCGGCGCCGAGATAGATCGCCAGGTTGACCAACAGCCCGACGATACCTCCGGTGAGGCTGCCCAGCCAGCGGATGTCGTCAGGATAGATCCACGTGAACCCCAGCGCGACCACGAAACCGCAGATCATGCCGGCCAATGCGCCCTGCTTGTTGCCGCCGCGCCAGAAGATGCCGAGGAACAACGGCACCGCCAGTTGCACGACCCCCTGATAGGAGATCTGCGCGAGCAACTGCAGCCGTTCCATGTTGAAGGTCAGGTACGCCACCACACCGGCCAGCGCCATGAAGACCACCATCGAGGCCTTCGCGACGTAGGTCAACTGCTTGTCGGTTAACGGCCGCTTGGCAGTGTTGACCAGGTCGTTGGCGATCTGCAGACCGCAGACCTGCACGCTGCCGTCGATGTGCCCCATGGACGCCGCGAAGACGATCGTGATGCCCAGCCCCAGGAGCCAGGTGCCCCCATAGTCGCTCATGATGGTGAACCAGCCGGCCTGCGGGGCCGCGGCCACATCGGGCATCACCGTCGCCGCGATCCCCACGAGCATCAGCAGTGAGTAGAACGTGCCCGAGATCAGCACGGTGCACAATGTGCCCGATTTCACCGAGCGCACACTCGAAGCCGTGTAGATGCGTTGGAAACTCGTGGGCCAGCACAGTGATCCGACGACGCCGGTGAAGATCAGGGCGAATATGTACAGCGGTCCGTAGGCACCGCCGTCACCGGGGAGAACCAGGTATTTGTCGGCGACATCGTTCAGATCGGCAAAGCTGATCGGGCTGCCCGCCGCACCGCTGAGCAACACCACACACAGCACTGCCGAGAAGACGTAGGCCACGGTGCCCTGGAAGGCATCGGTCATGATCAGACCCCGCATGCCCATGCGGACCGTCCAGTACTGGCGGATCACGATCACCGCGAGCCCGACGATCAGGCACGTGGTGACCGACCACGCTCCGTCGCTGGCGAGCTCGAAAACCGTTCCAAGGGCCTGCATTCCGAGCACTACCCAAGGGAAGAGCGAGACGATGCCGATCAGGCTCGCGACCACCCGGACCGCGGGAGAGTTGAAACGCTTGCCGAGCAGGTCCGGCTGTGAGCGCAGATCGTACTTCTTACCCCACCGCCAGGCGCGTGTGGCCATGAAGTACATCATCGCCACCCCGAGGCTGGAATAGGCCAGCCCGTACATGCCGAAGACGCCCGCACCGGTGGCGAGACCGAAGAACGCGATGAAGGTCGACCCGGGCCACCACGAGTTCACATAGCTCATCGCCACGTACCACGGCCCGTACCGACGGCCGCCGACCGCGTACTCGTCGAACGAAGGTGCCGTCTTCTGTTGTGTCACATACAGAATCCCGACCACGATCGCGTAGAACAGGACCAGCATCCCGAGCATCACCAACATGTCAGGCTCCCACCTGGTCGTCGACGGTTTCCAGCGAGTCGTCGTCGAGTTCGCCCCGGATGTCTTCGACGATGTAGAAGGCCGTCAGCGTGAGCCCAAGGACGACGGCGTTGATCAGCCAGTACATGATCGCGAACGGGACCCCGAGAATGTCGAAGCGCATGCCACTGCCCCACAGGTAGAGCGGCGGGAACAGGGCGAACAGCAACGCCAGCCCGTATATCCCACCGAAGAACACGACGATGAACCGTCGGGGCAGTCCCCTGATGAAATCTCTCACTGTCTTATCCCCTCTGCTTGCGGTGCCACCCGGGCCAGCAGTTGATCGTGGATGAGCCCGTTGCTGGCCATGCCATTTCGCGCGTCGAACACCTCTCGCCCGTCCAGGCTGGTGAAGACCCCGCCGGCTTCGGTGATGATCACCGACATCGGTGCGAGGTCGAACGGTTGTGCCGTGTAGTCGACAACCGCGTCGGCGCGACCACAGGCCACCATCGCGTAACCGAACGCATCTCCCCAGGTGCGCAGCACGACCCCGCGCCGGTGCAGATCGTCGATCACCTCCGAGCTCCAGTCCTCCAGCCATGTCGCCATCACGTAGGCACCGTCGAGAACGGACCGATCGGATACCCGCACGCGAACTCCGTTGCGCCAGCAGCCGCCACCTCGTTCGGCGTGGACCACGGTGTCGGCACTGGGCAGGTTGATGACCCCGAAGACGATCTCGCCGTGCTCCTGCAGGGCGACGAGATTGGCATACAGCGGCACACCGTGCACGAACGACTTGGTGCCGTCGATCGGGTCGACGATCCATCGATATCCGCTGTCACCGTTGACATCCGGGAACTCCTCACCGGTGAAGCCGTCATCGGCGAACTCCGCAGCCACCGCGTCGCGGAACACGGTCTCGATCAGGCGGTCCGCATCGGTCACCGGTGTGCCGTCGGCCTTGGTGTCCACACCCAGGCCTCGGTCCTCGAAGTAACCGCGCGATATCCGGCCGGCTTCTTCGACCAGTCGCATCGCCAGGTCGATGCGACGGCTTCGACTCTTTGTCACACCGTCAGCGTCGGCGTAGACCATTTCTGGTTTCTTTTTCCGGTTGTTAAGTCCCTGTTACGAACCGAGATGCGACGCCAGGCGGCCGGGGCTACCCTGTTCGGTCAAACCACCGATGCGGCCGACGAGGAGCACCAGATGACCGCACTCGAGGACACCAGCGAGGCCCTCAAGCGGCTCGCGCGGGAATTCGAGGACCGCGGGGTGGCGCGGCTGCCCACCGAGCGAGCGCTCGCCGAACGCCTGGCGACCTCCCGCACCACGATCCGCAAGGCCCTGGACCTGCTGGAGCGGGAAGGCACCATCCACCGGGTCAAGGGCCGCGCGGGCGGCGCCTATCTCAACAATGTGCCGCAGGCCGACGTCTCACCGTCGGCCGCCCGCCCCTACTGCGGCAGCCGTGGCGTGCTCCGCAGCCTCAACACCGTCAAGGGCATCCCGCAGATCCTGCACGAGCAGGGTTTCCGCGACGGCACCACGGTGCTGCGCGCCGGTCTGGTGCCCGCGCCTGCCGCGGTCGGAGCCGCGCTCGATGTGCCCGAGACGCAACAGGTGGTGTCGTTGCTGAGGCTCAGGTACGCCGACGGCGACACCCTGTCGCTGGAGCAGATGTACCTGCGTGCCGAGTTGAGGGGTGTCCTGAAAACCGAGATGAAGTCGATCTACCGGACGCTCCGCTCTCAGATGGGCATCGCGATCTGCGCAGCCGACGAATCGATCGAGATGGCGACGGTGTCCTCCGCGGAGGGCGGGACGCTCGGCCTACCCCCGGACACCCCGGTGCTGCGGGTGGTGCGGATCGGCTCGGACCAGTTCGGCCGCGCGCTCGAATACTCGGTCGACCTGTTCCGGGCAGACCGGACGCGGTTGCAGGTGCGGTCGGGGTCGACGATCAGCGCTCAGTGCGTGTAGCGCGTCAACTCGGACTTGCCGCGCGCCGGGTGGGGTCGAGCACGTCCACGCCGTCGGTCTGCCACGCCTCGCGCATCGCGTCGGCACCTTTCAGGCGCACCCAGGCCGCCTCGGTCGCGGTGATCGGGGTGGCGGTCAGCAGCGTCACCGGCGAGAGCGGATCCGGCAGCGTCACCTCACCGACGTCGCTGGTGCCCAGCAGAAATGCGGTGAACGGCGCGGATTCGAACACCGGCGTCTCCAGGTCGATGAGCGCGTCGGCGTCGAGGATCAGCCCCTCGACCGCGGGCGCGGCGGCCACCACCGCGAGCGAACGCGCCAGCCCGGTCGGCGTCGGGCCACGCAGCGACAGCATCACCTCGGCGCGCGGGCCGTGGATCGGGTCCGAGACGAACTCGGCGGGATCGAACATGGGGTGACGTGAACAGCCAAGCGTCACATAGTGGTACACATCCACGCCCGCCGTGCGCGGGTCGGGGCCGTAGCGCAGCACGTCGATGCGCTCGGAACCGAGGAACGTGACACTGGCACTCACCGGCTCGGCGGTGATGCCCGCCGCCGTGAAGTACTCGTCGACGCGGGTCCTGACGACGGCCAGGACGTCGATCACTCGGAGTCCGGCCCCGTGGTCTCGGTGGGATCGGTCGGCGTGATGTCGCGGGTCAGGTTCGCACCCGTGGCGGCGTCGAAGATCGACAGCTTGGTGGTGTCGATTGCGAGTTCGATCTGCTGCCCGGTCCGCACCCGCGAGTCCGCGGACACGCGGGCGATGAATTCGTTTGTGCCCGAACCGGAATCAGCGGCGAGCTCGGCCAGCTGCGCCGACTGCGCACCCGCCCCTTCCGTGGTGAAGTGTACGTACTTGTCGGCGCCGAGCGACTCGACGATGTCGGCGCGCACCGTGAAGGTCAGCGCACGGATGCGTGCGTAACCGTCGAGCAGCGCCGCGTCCTCGATGTGCTCGGGCCGGATGCCGACAATGATGTTCTCGGACCCGGACTGCTTGTCCAGCAGGTCGAGCACGCGCGGGGTCAACGTCACCTCACCGAACGGCAACCGCACGCCGACGTCGGTGCGCGTCGCAGGCAGGAAGTTCATGGCGGGCGAACCGATGAAACCGGCGACGAACAGGTTCGCGGGGCTGCTGTAGAGCTCGTCGGGCGTGCCGATCTGCTGCACCTCGCCGGCCAGCATCACCACCACCCGGTCGCCCAGCGTCATGGCCTCGGTCTGATCGTGCGTGACATAGATGGTGGTGGTGCCGAGACGGTCCTGCAGGCGCGAGATCTCCGACCGCATCTGCACGCGCAGCTTCGCGTCGAGGTTGCTCAGCGGCTCGTCCATCAGGAATGCCTTGGGGCTGCGCACGATTGCGCGTCCCATCGCCACGCGCTGCCGCTGACCGCCCGAGAGCTGGCCGGGTTTGCGGTCGAGGAGTTCGCTCAGATCGAGGATCTTGGCGGTGTCCTCGACCTTGGCCGCGATCTCTTCCTTCTTCAGCTTCGCGAGCGTGAGCGGGAACGCGATGTTCTGCCGCACGGTCATGTGCGGGTAGAGCGCGTAGGACTGGAACACCATCGCGATGTCGCGGTCCTTGGGCGCCTTCTCGTTGACCCGTTCCCCGCCGATGCGCAGTTCACCGGAGGTGATGTCCTCCAGGCCGGCAATCATGTTGAGCGTCGTGGACTTTCCGCATCCGGACGGTCCGACCAGGATGATGAACTCGCCGTCGGCGATGGTCATCGAGAACTCTTTGACGGCCGCCCTGACACCGCCTGCGCCGTCGGGGTAACTCTTGGTCACCCGGTCCAACACAATTTCGGCCATCCAACTACCCCTTTACCGCACCGGATGTCAGGCCAGCGACGATGCGCCGCTGGAAGATGAGAACAAAGATGATGATCGGGATGGTGATGACCATCGCGCCTGCCGCGATGGAACCCGTCGGCTCCTCGAACTGGGAGCTGCCGGTGAAGTTCGCGATCGCCACCGGCGCGGTGATCGCCCGTTGGGTCGCGGTGAGCGACAACGCCAGCAGCAGGTCGTTCCACGCGAAGATGAACACCAGGATTGCGGCGGTGACGATGCCGGGCGCGGCGAGCGGCGCGATGACCTTGCGGAACGCCTGCGCGGGCGTTGCGCCGTCCATCTTCGCGGCCTTCTCCAGATCCCACGGGATCTCACGGAAGAACGCCGACAGCGTGTAGATCGCCAGCGGCAACGCGAAGGTGATGTACGGGATGATCAGGCCCGGCCAGGTGTCGAACAGGCCGAGGCGGCGCTCGATGTTGAAAATTGGTGTGACGAGCGAGATGTGCGGGAACATCGCGATCAGCAGTGCGACACCGATCAGCAGTTGCTTGCCAGGGAACTGCAGCCGCGCGACCGCGTACGCCGCCATACCGCCGATGACGACCGCGATGACCGTGGTGATCAGCCCGACGCCGATCGAGTTGAACAACGCCGAGGTGAACGCGTCACCGGAGAAGATGGCCCGGTAGTTGGCGAACGTGATGTCGGACGGGATCAGCTTGCCGTCCTTGACACTCGACGTCGGTTTGAGTGAGAGGCTCAGGATCCACAGCACCGGGATCAGCGCGTACACGATCACCAGGACGTTGACGACGCCCCACCACGAAGCCCGCCGGGCATCCACCCGATCGGCCATGCTAGCGGCCCTCCTGCTCGGATCCCGGCGCGGCCGCACCGAAGATCTTGATGTAGATGAACGCGATGACCGCCACCGACAGGAAGATCAGAACGCTGATCGCCGAACCCAATCCGACGTTGAACGCCTTGAACAGGTTGTCGTAACCCAGGATCGACACCGACCCGGTGTCGTTGGCACCGCCGGTGAGCACGTAGATGTTGTCGAAGATCCGGAAGGCGTCGAGCGTGCGGAACAGCAGTGCCACCAGGATCGCCGGTTTGATCATCGGCAGGATGATCTTCGTCAGGCGCTTCCACGGACCCGCACCGTCGACCTGGGCGGCGTTGAGCAGATCCTGCGGCACCAGCGCCAATCCGGCGAGCAGCAGCAGCGCCATGAACGGCGTGGTCTTCCACACCTCGGCCAGCACCACGATCGCCAGCGACGGAAGCTGTTCGGTGAGCGGGGCCGAACCCTCGGGCAGCAGGTTGGCCAGATATCCCGTTCCCGGCGTCCACGCGTAGTACCAGCTGTAGGACGCGGCCACGGTCACGATGCCGTACGGGATCAGGATCGCGGTGCGCACCACCCCCTTACCGAAGATCGTGCGGTGCATGACCAGTGCGAGCGCCAGGCCGAGCACGAACTCGATGGCCACCGACACCACGGTGATCGCCAGCGTGACCACGAACGCCGTCCACCAGTACCGGTCGGTCAGCACCGTCACGTAGTTGGCGAGACCGATGAACTCGGTGTCGCCGGGCTCGGCGAGGTTGTAGCGCTGCAGGCTCAACCACACCGCATATCCGATCGGATAGGCGGTCACGGCCAGCATCAGCAGCACCGCGGGTGCGATGAGCGTGAATGCGAGCCTGCGTTCGGACTTCTTGTCGTCGGAGGCCAGCGCCGCCGACGACGTGGCAGTGTCAGCAGTGACGGTCACGGAATCAGCCCCTTACCGTCGATCGCCTTCTGTACGGCTTCGGCGAGTTCATCGGCCGTGCGTTCCGGGTCGATTTCCGAGATCGGCGCCAGGGTGGCCGACATCCGGGTGGACACCGCCTGATAGACCGGGGTGGCCGGTCGCACAGCGGCGTTCGTGAGCTGCTGACGGATGATCTCGTACTGCGGGTACTTCTTCTGGAACTCCGGATCGTCGTAGAGCGAGGCCCGCACGGCGGGCAGCCCGCCCTCGATCGACGTGGTGCGCTGGTTCTCCACGTTGCGCAGGCACCGGATCGCCTCGAACGCCTCGGCCTTGTGCTGGCTGGTCTTCGCGACGGCGAGGTTCAGACCGCCGAGGGTCACCCGCGCCGGTCCGCCGGGCTTCACACCGGGATACGGCGCGAACCCGAAGACCTTCTTGCTCGCGTCATAGGCGATGTTGAACTGCTCGTCGGTCGGCGAGAACGTGCCGACGTCGTTGATGCTGCCCTGCAGCGCCGGATCATCGTTGAGCGGCAGGAACGACACCCCGCCCTTGACCGCGTTCTCCAGCAGCGAGGGCAGCACGTACGGCCAGTTGACCTCGAGTGCGGCGTTGCCCTGTTCGAGCGCGAGACGTGCGGTGTTCTCGTCGGTCTGGGTGATCGAGGGATCGGCACCGGGTGCGGTGGCGACCGACTTGATGATCTGCAGCGCCTGCACGGTCGCGGCCCGGTGGTCGGGGGTGTCGGTGAGCGTGACGCGCTGCCCGTCGTCGGACAGCACCTGCCCGCCAGCACTTTCCAGCAACGTGTTGAACCACACCACCAGGCCCTCGTACTGTTTGCCCTGAACCGCAATCCAGCTCGGGCCGCCCTCGCGGTGCAGCCGGTTGGCCGTGTCCAGCATGCCGTCCCACGTGGCCGGCGGCTCGGGCATCAAATCGGCTCGGTACCACAGCAATTGGGTGTTGGTGGTGATCGGCGCCGCGTACAGCTTGTCCTGCCAGCGCGCGGTCTCCAACGGGCCGGGCAGGGTGTTCTCGGTCGCGTCGGCCTCGGCGAGGCCCGCGGGATCGTCCGAGAGCGGCACCGCCCAACCGGCTTCGGCGAACTCGGCGGTCCACACCACGTCGAGCGCCATGACGTCGAGGCTCTTGTCGTTGCCGGTGAGCCTGCGCGCCAACTGCAACCGCTGATCGTCGGCGCCCTTGGGCAGGTTGCGCTGCGCGATCCGGAACCGGCCGCCGAGCTGTTCGTTGCAGCGGTTGGCGACGGCCGTGAACGTCGCTTCCTCGTTTGCCGGGGTGTAGTAGTTGATGACGATGCCGCCGGTCTGCGACCCGCACGCCGACACCACCGATGCCGCCGCCATCGCGGCCACTGCCGCAGCACATAGCCGCCGAGCGTGCACCGCTCCGCCTCCGTTCACCGTCCGATAGCGCCGCCGGAGCGGCTCGGGGCAGGAACCTCCCGCGCGCAAACCGTAGAGCCATATGCGCGTGAGATGCAACACTTCTGCCGCCGCGCGTCGCAATCGTGACCAGACTGTGCTTGCCAGCGGGAGGGTCTACCCGCTCAGATCGTCAAGCGGGCCAGCAGATCCCGACCCTGTTCGGCGTTCTGCGGATCGCACAGCACGTCGTAGCGTCCCGCCACGAGCTGCATGGTCGAACTGAAATCTCTTGTGCCGCGAGCCATCGAATACGGGATCGCCGAGGTGATCAGCCCGAAGAAGACACCGGCGATCAGGCCGGTGAGCAGCGCACTCCACGGATTCGGGCTGAAGAAGCCGAGGATCAGGCCGATGAACAGGCCGAGCCAGGCGCCCGACAGCACGCCGCCGCCGAGCACCTTCGGCCACGTCAACCGGCCGGTCACCCGCTCCACCTGCATCAGGTCGACGCCGACGATCGTCACCTGCTGAACCGGGAACTGCTGATCCGACAGGTAGTCCACCGCACGCTGGGCCTCGGCGTAGGTGGGGTACGAACCGATCGGCCATCCGCGTGGCGGTGTCGGCAGCGCTCCCCGCATCGGACCGCCTGGCGTCTTGCCCGGGTTCTGGCCGGACTGGAACGGACTCGTCATCGATCTCACTTCCCATCTGTCGCCGCGGGGCGGCCGGAACATCTGTCCACTCGGTAGATATCAGTGCGCTAGGTTCAAAGCATGACAAACCCGGACGGCTCTGCGGGCGGAACGCCGCCATCCGGATCGGGCGAACCACCCGCCTACCAGCCCGGATACCCATCTGCGCAGCCGGATCCGTTTGCACCGGTGGACTATCCCTCCCCTCAGCCCTATCCCCAGCCCTACTCCCAGTCCTACTCACAGCCCCGCCGTTCCCACCGCCGTATCCGGCACCCGGTCCCTACCCGTACCCGCCGTTCGATCCGTACGGCAGGCCGCCCGGCACCAACGGGCTCGCGGTGGCGTCGCTGGTGTGCGCGCTGGCGGGCATGCTGTGCTGCCTGCCCGGGCCCGCCGGGCTGATCCTGGGCATCCTCGGGATGCGGGAGACCCGCCGCACCGGTCAGGAGGGCTACGGTCTGGCCGTGGCAGGCACCGTGATCGGCGCCCTCGTGACCGTGGGCCTGGTGCTCTACATCATTCTCGCCGTCATCGGCGCTTCGGTCGCCCCCAACTGACCGAACCCGCTCAGGCAGGCGGGCGGAACGGCGCACCACTGCGCGACAGTCCGGCCGCCCGGCCCTTGGCCGCGATCACCAGTGCCATCTTGCGGCTCGCCTCGTCGATCATCTCGTCGCCGAGCATGACCGCGCCCCTGGCTCCACCGGCCTGCGAGGTGTGCCAGTCGTAGGCCTCAAGGATCAGCTCGGCGTGGTCGTAGTCCTGCTGCCGCGGCGCGAAGATCTCGTTGCCCGCCGCGATCTGATCGGGGTGCAGCACCCACTTGCCGTCGTAGCCAAGCGCGGCGGAACGCCCGGCCACCCGCCGGAACCCCTCGACGTCGCGAACCTTCACGTACGGACCGTCGATCGCGTTGACGCCGTTGGCACGCGCGGCGACCAGGATCCGCATGAGTACGTGGTGGTGCGCATCGCCGATGTCGTAGCCGTCGGGCTGGCCGCCGACCTCGAGCGTGCGCATGCGCAGACTGGCCGCCATGTCGCCGGGACCGAGCACGAGCGCCTGCACGCGCGGGCCCGCCGCGATGGCGTCGACGTCGGTCAGGCCGCGGGCGTCCTCGATCTGCGGCTCGATGCCGATCCGGCCGACCGGCAGGCCGTGGGTCTGTTCGAGTTGGGTCAGCAGCAGATCGAGTGCCTGCACGTGCGACACGTCGGTCACCTTGGGCAGCACGATCACATCCAGGTGCGCACCGGCCGTGGCGACCACCTCGATGACGTCGGAGTAGGTCCACGGTGTGGTCCAGTCGTTGACCCGCACCCCACGCAACTGCCCGGCCCAGCCGTCCTCGGCGAGCGCCACCGCGACCTGCGTGCGGGCCTGCGCCTTGGCACCTGGCGCGACCGCGTCCTCGAGGTCGAGAAAGACCTGATCGGCGGGCAGGGTTTTCGCCTTTTCGATCATCTTCTGGCTGCTTCCCGGGACCGAGAGGCAGGTTCTTCGGGGCCGATACGTGTTGTCCACGCCCACAGTCTCTACCCTTTGACTCATGGCGGCGGTGAACAGGGTCTACGCGGCCCGACTTGCGGGGCTGGTGGTTCTCGGTCCCGACGGCGAGTCCATCGGCCGTGTGCGCGATGTGGTGATCAGCATCAGCATCGTCCGCCAGCAGCCCAGGGTCATCGGCCTGGTCGTCGAATTGCTCACCCGCCGAAGGATTTTCGTTCCGATTCTGCGCGTCACAGCGATCGAGCCCGGCGCGGTCACACTCGCGACCGGCAGTGTGTCACTGCGCAAGTTCGTCCAGCGACCCGGTGAGGTGCTGGTGCTGGGCCAGGTGCTGGAAACCCGGGTGCGCGTCGAGGATCCGGACCTGCCCGAGCTCGCAGGCATGGACGTCGTCGTGGTGGATCTCGGCATCGAGCAGACCAGGACACGCGATTGGGTGGTGACCCGTTTCGCGGTGCGCCAGCAGCGTCGGCTGGGCCGTCGCAGCAACGTGCACGTCGTCGAATGGCAGAACGTGCACGGCCTCACGCCGTCCGGCCTCGCGATGCCGGACCAGGGTGTCGCCTCGCTGCTCGAGCAGTTCGAGGGACAGCGCCCGGTCGAGGTGGCCGAGGCGTTGCGCGAGCTCCCGCCGAAACGCCGCTACGAACTGTTCCGCGCGTTCGACGACGAGCGGCTGGCCGACGTGCTGGCCGAGCTGCCCGAGGACGAGCAGGCCGACGTGCTGCGCGGGCTCAACACCGAGCGCGCGGCGCTCGTGCTCGAGGCCATGGACCCCGATGACGCGGCCGACCTGCTGGGTGCGATGACACCGGCCGACGCCGAGGTGCTGCTGGGGCGCATGGCGCCAGAGGATTCCGAGGACGTGCGACGGCTGTTGAGCCACTCCCCCGACACCGCGGGCGGTCTGATGACCTCCGAGCCGGTGGTGCTCGCGCCCGACACCACCGTCGCCGAAGCGCTCGCTCGCGTGCGTGACCCCGACCTGACGCCCGCGCTGGCGTCGCTGGCCTTCGTCGCGCGCCCGCCCACCGCGACGCCCACGGGCCACTATCTGGGCTGCGTGCACCTGCAGCGGTTGTTGCGTGAACCGCCTGCCACTCTGGTCAGCGGCATCGTCGACAACGATCTGCCCACGCTGAGCCCGGAGGACTCGCTCGCGGCGGTGACCCGTTACTTCGCCGCCTACAACCTGGTGTGCGGGCCGGTCGTCGATTCGCAGAACCATCTGGTGGGCGCGGTCTCGGTCGACGACGTGCTCGACCACCTGCTGCCCGACGACTGGCGCGAGACCGACGAGCCCGAACTACGGGTGAGCGGCTCATGACCGAGCCCACCTCGCGCCAGCGGCTGGACACCCCCCGCGTGTGGCGTGGCCCCCGCCTGCAGGTCGACGTCGAGGCCGTCGGACGGGTCAGCGAGTCGATCGCGCGGTTCCTCGGCACCGGGCGATATCTGGCGATCCAGACGGTGTTCGTGATCGTCTGGATCGCGATCAACCTGTTCGCGGTCGGCCACGAGTGGGATCCGTATCCGTTCATCCTGCTCAACCTGGCGTTCTCGACGCAGGCCGCGTACGCCGCACCGCTGATCCTGCTGGCCCAGAACCGCCAGGAGAACCGCGACCGCGTCGCGCTCGAAGAGGACCGCCGCCGAGCCGAACAGACCAAGGCCGACACCGAGTTCCTGGCCCGTGAGCTCGCGTCGCTGCGGCTGGCGATCGGCGAGGTCGCCACGCGCGATTACCTGCGGCGTGAGCTGGAGGAGATCCGCGACATGATCAGCGAACTGCAGCAACCCCCGCCGAGCACCGAGCGCACGGGATCAGGCAAAGGCGACGGCGCTGATCGCAAGGCCAAACGCGGTGGCTGAACCCGGCGCTCGGAAATGACGGCCCCATTGTCGCAACAGGAGAACGTGTACTAGGTATGGTGACTTGGTTCACAAACGACGGTTGTCAGATCGAGCGGACCTAAGGACGGTCAAGTGCGCGTAGGGGGAGGTGCGGCCATCCAGGCCGCTCGACGCCGTGCGGGCCGGCTCGTGCGTACCCCGTTCGTCGGTGTCGCGGCCCTGGCCCCGCTGATCCTCGCGGGTGCCGTCGGAGCCTCCCCGCCGAACCACGGCACGAGCAACGCCTCGGTCGCGACGCTGGCCGCCGTCGAACCCCAGATCGACCACGAGGGGCCCGCGGTCGTGGCAGCGGCCAAGGCGCCGACGAAGTTCCACATCGCCGCGGGCACGGCGGTATCCGCACCCCCGCCCGCAGTCGTCGTCAATTCTCCAGGCGCCCTTGGCATTCCGGGCATGGCGCTGGATGCCTACCGCAACGCCGAACGCATGATGGCCGCGGCGTACCCCGGCTGCGGTGTCAGCTGGAACCTGCTGGCCGGTATCGGGCGGATCGAGTCCATGCACGCCAACGGCGGGGCCACCGACGCGCGCGGCACCGCGGTGCGTCCGATCTACGGGCCCGCGTTGGACGGCACGCTGCCCGGCAACGAGGTGATCGTGCAGAGCGCCCAGGCCGGCCGCGTCACCTACGCCCGCGCCATGGGACCCATGCAGTTCCTGCCGGGCACCTGGGCCCGGTACGCCTCCGACGGCGACGGTGACGGCAAGGCCGACGTGCAGAACGTGTTCGACGCGTCGCTGGCCGCCGCGCGCTATCTGTGCAGCGGCGGGCTGAACCTGCGCGACCAGTCACAGGTGATGACCGCGATCCTGCGTTACAACAACTCGGTCGCCTACGCGCGCAACGTCCTCGGATGGGCCGCGGCATACGCGACGGGCGTCGTGCCGGTCGATCTGCCCCCGATCACGGGCGAGATCCCCGCACTCGGCGACAGCCATCTCGAACGCAGGGAAGGTCTGGGCCCCGGCCTGCCGGTCAATGCGCTCGGCCTGCCGCCCGACGATCCGCTGGCGTTGATCCCGGTGCTGGACAGCAATGTCACCGCGACGCGCGTGCCCGCGACCGACCTCGGCTTCGCCCCGGGTCAGGTGCTCGGCCCGTTGCCCGGGCCCGCCGACGCGGTGCCCACCGCGCCCGCCAAACCTCCTGAGCCGCCACGCTGGATCCCGCCGTGGGAGCAGCCGCCACGGCAACCCGAGTGCGTCGTGTTCTGCATCGGTGAGCAGGCACCTCCGCCACCGCCGCCCGGCGCTCCCGCACCGGTACCCGCGGCGCCCGCACCCGCGCCCGCGCCCGCGCCGATTCCCGGTCCCGCATTGGGCCCGGCGCCCGGGCCTGCGCCCGGGCCTGCACCCGGTCCGGCCTGACGGATGGGTGCGCGGACGTCGCCGTAGACTCGGCGGTGATGTCCGATACTGAGCTGCAATCCGCGGTACGCGCCGCGCTGGCCAAGGTGATCGACCCGGAACTGCGTCGGCCGATCACCGAACTCGGCATGGTCAAGAGCATCTCGATCGAGCCTGATCACTCGGTGCACGTCGAGATCTATCTGACCACCGCGGCGTGCCCCAAGAAGAACGAGATCGCCGACCTGGTGTCGGCGGCCGTCACCGACGTGCCGGGCACCGGGGCCGTCAAGGTCAGCCTCGACGTGATGAACGACGAGCAGCGCGCCGAACTGCGCAAGATGCTGCGCGGTGACTCCCGCGAGCCGGTGATCCCGTTCGCCCAGCCGAACTCGCTCACCCGCGTCTATGCCGTGGCCTCCGGCAAGGGCGGGGTCGGCAAGTCCAGCGTGACGGTCAACCTCGCCGCCGCGATGGCCGCGCGCGGACTGACCGTGGGCCTGCTTGACGCGGACATCTACGGCCACTCCGTGCCGCGCATGATGGGCACCACCGACCGGCCGACCCAGGTCGACTCGATGATCATCCCGCCCACCGCACACGACGTGAAGGTCATCTCGATCGCGATGTTCACCCAGGGCAACACCCCTGTGGTGTGGCGCGGCCCGATGCTGCACCGGGCGCTGCAGCAGTTCCTGGCCGACGTGTACTGGGGCGACCTCGATGTACTGCTGCTCGACCTGCCGCCCGGAACCGGCGACGTCGCGATCTCCATCGCGCAGCTGATCCCTGGGGCGGAGATCCTGGTCGTCACCACGCCGCAGCTGGCGGCGGCCGAGGTCGCCGAGCGCGCGGGCGCGATCGCGCTGCAGACCCGTCAGCGCATCGCGGGTGTCGTCGAGAACATGTCCGGGCTGCTGATGCCCGACGGCACCGTGATGCAGCTGTTCGGTGAGGGCGGCGGCCGGCTGGTCGCGGAATCGCTCACCCGGTCGATCGGCGCCGAGGTGCCGCTGCTGGGCCAGGTCCCGCTGGATCCGGCGCTGGTGTCGGCCGGGGACGCCGGTGTGCCGCTGGTGCTGTCCGCACCGGACTCCCCCGCGGGCAAGGAACTGCGCAAGGTCGCCGACGCACTGTCGGCGCGCAAGCGCGGGCTGGCCGGGATGTCGTTGGGGCTGGACCCGACGCGCCGTTAGACGTCGCTTCTAGGTCGCGTCGGGGTCGAACACCGGACCGGCAGGCTTTTCCGGCTTCTCGGGCTTCTCCGAGTTCTCCTGCACGGCAGGCGGCTGCGGCTGCTGCTTGGCACGCTCGTCGTCGAACTTGCCGGTGAGGAACGAATCGTCACCGTCGAGCAGGTGTTTGGTGATCGCCGCGCGCGGCGTCATACCCCGCAGCTTCTGCAACTCCTGCAGCGGTTCGCGCAGATCGTCGAACTCGGGTCCGAGATCCTGGCGCAACTGGCTGGTCGCGCCGCTCACGTAGTCGCGCGCCTGGCGCAGCGCGTTGGACGTCCACCGGATCGCGCCGGGCAGCCGCTCCGGACCGAGGATCACCAGACCCGCGATCACCAGCACGAGCATCTCGCCCCACCCGATGTTGGCGAACACCGTTACTGGGCTTTTTCGTCGTCGCCGATGGGCGTCACCATCAGGGTGAGCGGACGGCCCTCCCGCACCACCTCGATGGGCGCTTCCTGGCCGATCTTGAGCTGACGCACCGCGACGACGAACTCATCGGCGTCGGCCACCTTGCGGTCGCCGACCTTGACGACGACGTCGTTCTCCAGCATGCCCGCCCGGTCGGCGGGCCCACCGCCCACGACGTTCTTGATCTGTGCGCCAGAGGCCACGCTGTTGCTCACGGTCACGGCGTTGACCAGCAGCGTCGGATGCGCCACCTTGCCATCCCTGACCAGCGTCTCCACCACCTGTTTGACCTCGTTGACCGGGATCGCGAAGCCCAGGCCGCTCGCGCTGTCCGACAGCGACTTGCCTGCCGTGTTGATGCCGATGACCTCGGCGCTCATGTTGATCAGCGGTCCACCGGAGTTGCCGTGGTTGATCGAGGCGTCGGTCTGCACGCCGTCGATGACGGTGTCGGTGTCCGAGCCGTCACCGGACAGCGGAACCGGTCGGTGCAGTGCGCTGACGATGCCGTGGGTCACGGTGCTGCGCAGCCCGAGCGGAGCACCGGCGGCGATCACCTCCTCGCCGACCCGGATCTTCTCGGAGTCGCCGAGCTTGGCCACCGTGAGGTTGTCGACGTTGTCGACCTTGAGCACCGCGAGGTCGGTCTTGGGATCACGCCCGACTAGGTTGGCGGGCACTTCCTTGCCGTCGTTGAACACGACCGTGATCTGGAAGTCGGCCGGTTTGGTCGCGGCCTCGGAGATCACGTGGTTGTTGGTGACGATGTAGCCCTTGCCGTCGACGACGACGCCGGAACCCTGCGATCCCTCGGTCTTGCTCTTGGCCTCGATCGTGACGACGGAATCGGCCACTGCGGCGGCGACCCGCTCGAAGCGGCCCGCGTCGGGATCGGGCTGATTGCCGGTCTCCAGCGTCACCTTCGACGTCGTGAACGCCTGCACGGTGCCCGCGGTCTTCTGGCCGACCCAGCCGCCGACGAACGCGACCAGCAGCGCGACCAGGGCCAGGGTCAGCAGCGCCAGCCCGGAGACCCGGCCACCGAAGAGCACTTCGCGCAACCCGAGCTTTCCGGTCGGGGCGTTGACGTAAACCGGGGGTGGCGGGGGCTGCGCGGGCGTGCCCAGCGCGACGGACGCGGAAGGATCGCGCCACGGATCCTGGGTGACGTCCTGATCACCGGCACGCTCGGCCTCCAGCGCGCCGGCGTCGGTGGGGTGACGCTGCAGGGTCTCGTCGGTTCCGCGGGGACGTCCGAACGCCTCGGCCAGCACCGGATCGGGCGGCTGGTCCTTGGGCGCGTACTCGCCCTGGTCTTGGTACTGGCCCGCGCCGAGGAACGATCCTTCGACGCCGGCGGGCCTGCCGAACGTCCGCTGCGCAGCGGGGTCTACGGGTGGCCGGTCGACGGGGCGTGGGGCCACACGGCCTCCGTCCCCGGACTGTTCCTGGTTGGTCACCGGTGTTTCACTCTCTATCGGAGCCGATCGAGTCTCGGCGTCTACCCTACCGGCGCTTACGCCGGCCTCTCGTCGGGTCGTCGGCGAACTTGCCCTGCTCCGACACGTCCGGCATCACCTCGTGGGTCCGGTGCGGGATCTGGGACAACATGCCGAGCAACGAGTTCGGGATCGCGATCGGACACGACTCCCGCAACGCCGTGCGCGCCTGGCTCTGCGCGTCGACCTCGGCCGCGCAATCCGGACACAACGACAGGTGATGCGCGGCGCGCAGGTGCGCCGACATCCTCAGTTCACCGTCGACGAACGCCGCGATCGCCTCGACCGACAGATGCTCGGTGGAGCCGAACTGCCGCGGGGCGCCGACCGGCGCGTCACTCTGGGAGGCGAACTGGGAGGGCAGCCAGGAGAACGCCCGACGGAACACATGTCCCGGGTCGACCATCACCCAGCTCCTCTCGGTTCGCACAAGCTGCCCCAGCCTTTTCCTAGTCCTGAATGTAGCGCGCGATGCTGTGTTCGACATCCCGCTCAGGCGGACTGTGCGGTTTCCGACGAATGCTTGGCGAGGTACTCGCGCAGCGCCTGCCTGCCGCGGTGGATGCGGCTGCGCACCGTGCCGAGCTTGACGTCGAGGGTCGCGCCGATCTCCTCGTAGGACAGACCCTCGATATCGCACAGCACGACGGCCGCGCGGAACTCCGGGGGCAGCGAGTCGAGCGCGGCCTGCAGGTCCGCTCCCAGCCGCGAGTCGTGATAGATCTGCTCAGGGTTCGGATCCTCGGCGGGCACGCGGTCGTAATCCTCGGGCAGCGCCTCCATGCGGATGCGTCCGCGGCGGCGAACCATGTCGAGGAAGAGGTTGGTGGTGATGCGGTGCAGCCAGCCCTCGAACGTGCCGGGCTGGTAGTTCTGCACCGAGCGGAACACGCGGATGAAGGTTTCCTGGGTCAGGTCCTCGGCGTCGTGCTGGTTGCCCGACAGCCGGTAGGCAAGCCGGTAGACCCGGTCGGCGTGCTGACGCACCAACTCATCCCAGGACGGCATGGCCGCCTGGTCGCCTGTGGCATCGAATACCGCGGTTCCGGTCAGCTCGTCGGACGGCTCCACCCAGTCACTGTCGGTGAACTGCTCGAGGTGCGCCATCGAGACCGGGGCTGCGTGGGTAGCGGTGGTCGGTTGCGATGCGATGGTGGGTGAATCCTCCTGGTCGTGAACTGCTCTGTTCTCGCTGTGCTCAACACGAATTACACGGTCGTTGTTCCCGTCGCGCACCTGGCCGGCGCGGCGGTCGTCGTGTTCCATGCCGGATACAGTTCCCCATGCCGGTGTGGCGGGTATATGAGCAAACTGAACTTTCGCTGAGAAACCCGACCATACGGCTTTTCACCTGGGAAAACCAGTGAGATATTCGCGACGCCCGGCGTAGCGCGTCGGTGTGTCGCGATACGGACGCAGGGCTGTCGCCTACGCTGCGGAACATGGCCAGCTCAGCCGAGGCGATCGTCACGCACGCAGAACGGTCGATCTCCGAGGACGCGATCGTCGCGGCCGCCCGCGAGCGCGCCGACGACATCGGCGCCGGAGCCGTCACCCCCGCCGTCGGCGCGCTGCTGAGCGTGCTGGCGCGGCTCACCGGCGGCCGCGCCGTGGTCGAGGTGGGCACCGGTGCGGGCGTGAGCGGGCTGTGGCTGCTGTCGGGCATGCGCGACGACGGGGTGCTGACCACCATCGACGTCGAACCCGAACATCAGCGGATCGCCAAGCAGGGCTTCTCCGAGGCCGGCGTCGGGCCGGGCCGCACGCGGTTGATCAGCGGGCGCGCCCAGGAGGTGCTGACGCGGCTGGCCGACGAGTCCTACGACCTCGTGTTCATCGACGCCGACCCGATCGACCAACCCCAGTTCGTCGTCGAGGGGGTGCGTCTGCTGCGTCCCGGCGGGGCCATCGTCGTGCACCGCGCCGCACTGGGCGGCCGGGCGGGCGACGCCAACGCGCGCGATGCCGAGGTGACCGCCGTGCGCGAGGCGGCCCGCCTGATCGCCGAGGACGAGCGGCTCACGCCGGTTCTCATCCCGCTCGGCGACGGTCTTCTCGCCGCTGTCCGCGACTGACTTTTTTCGGCGTCTTCCCGGGCGACTTCCGCGATCTTTACAGAATCCTGACGTGCCACCCCCTTCCCTTTGAGCTGAACGCGTGTTTAGCATTCTGAACATGCGTTCAACCGACGATCGAACCGCGATGGCCCGGATCCGCGACACCGCGATCGAGCAGTTCGGTCAGCACGGTTTCACTGTGGGCCTGCGCAGCATCGCCGAGGCCGCGGGTATCAGCGCGGCACTCGTCATCCACCACTTCGGCTCCAAGGAAGGCCTGCGCAAGGCCTGCGACGACCATGTCGCCGAGATGATCCTCGAAGCCAAGACCGAGTCGATGCACGCATCCGATCCGGCGACCTGGTTGGCCTACATGGCCGAGATCGAGTCGTACGCGCCGCTGATGGCCTACCTGGTGCGCAGCATGCAGTCCGGCAGCGAACTGGCGAAGAACTTCTGGCGCAAGATGGTCGACAACGCCGAGCAGTACCTCGAAGAGGGTGTGCACACCGGCATGCTCAAGCCGAGTCGCGACCCGCGGGCACGCGCGCGGTACATCGCGATCTGCAACGGCGGCGGCTTCCTGCTCTACCTGCAGATGCACGACAACCCGACCGATCTTCGCGCCGTGCTGCGCGACTACAGCGAGGACATGGTGTTGCCCGCGCTGGAGGTCTACAGCAACGGCCTGATGTCCGACACCACGATGTACGACACCTTCCTGCGCCAGCGCGAAGCCGGCATCCCGTTCACCGGCGCTCGAGAGGAAGCACCATGACCCAATCATCCGCGGCCGTCGAGATCCACGGACTGACAAAGTTTTTCGGTCGCACCAAGGCGCTCGACGGGCTCGACATGACCGTGCCGTACGGACGCATCGTGGGGTTCCTCGGCCCCAACGGTGCGGGCAAATCGACCACGATCCGGGTGCTGCTGGGCCTGTTGCGGGCCGACAGCGGAACCGTGCGCCTGCTCGGCGGCGATCCGTGGCGCGACGCGGTCACGCTGCACCGCCGCATCACCTACGTGCCCGGCGATGTGACGTTGTGGCCCAACCTCACCGGGATGCAGGCCATCGACTTCCTGTGCCGGTTGCGTGGCAACGGCGTCGACACCCACAGACGCGATGAGTTGATCGACCGGTTCGAGCTCGACCCGCACAAGAAGGCCCGCACCTACTCGAAGGGCAACCGGCAGAAGGTCGCGATCGTCGCGGCGTTCAGTTGCGATGCCGATCTCTACATCCTCGACGAGCCGACCTCGGGCCTGGATCCTTTGATGGAGAAAGCGTTTCAGCAGTGTGTCGGCGAGGTGGCCGGGCGCGGCGCCGCCGTGTTGCTGTCCAGTCACATCCTCGCCGAGGTGGAGAAGCTGTGCGACGACGTCACGATCATCCGGTCGGGACGCGCGGTGCGCTCGGGAACCCTCGTCGAATTGCGGCACCTGATGCGCACGACGGTCACGGTGCGTACCCACGCGGACGGCTGTGCCCTGCGCGACGTGCCGTATGTGCACGATTTCGGTTGGCAGGACGGCCGTTTCCGGTTCTCGGTGGACCGCACCGATCTGGAGTTCGTCATGGAGCACCTGATCGATCTGGGTATCGAGGATCTGACGGTCACCCCGGCCTCACTCGAGGACATGTTCCTGCGCGAGTATCAGGGAGCCATCCCATGACGACCGGTGTTGTCGACCTGCTCCGCCTGGCACTGCGCCGGGACCGGGCGCGGTTGAGCGTGTGGATCGCGATGCTGACGCTGATCATGGCGTACGCCCCGAACGCGGTGCGCATGACCTATCCCGATGAGGCGCAGCGCTTGTCGCGGGTCGAGTTGCTGAAGACCCCGGCCGGCATGATGATGGGCGGCCCGATGTTCGGGATCAACGAGACCGATCTCGGCGCGATGATGGCCAACGAGTTGATGCTGACGCTCATCGTCGCCACCTCGATCCTGTCGATCCTCACCGTGATCCGCCACACCCGCGCCGAGGAGGAAAGCGGTACTGCCGAACTCGTGCTGTCCTCGGTGGTGGGCCGCCATGCCCGCACCACCGCGGCCCTCATCCTGGTGGCGGGGGTCAACGCGGTGCTCACCGTGACCATGACACTGGCGATGGTGGCATCGGGTTTCGCGCTCACCGATTCCGTCGCGATGTGTCTCGGGGTGACGGGCGTGGCCATGGTGTTCGGTGCCGTCGCCGCGGTCACCGCCCAGTTGTGGCGGCAGCCGCGCGCCGCAACCGGCGCCGCGATGGCCGCCCTGGCCGCCGCCGCGCTGATCCGCGGGATCGGCGACGTCATCGACAACTCGGGCAGCACCCTGAGCTGGTTCTCACCCATCGCGTGGGCCCAGCAGATGCGCCCGTTCGTCGCGCTGCGCTGGTGGCCGCTCGCGCTGCTGGTGCTGCTCGCCGCGGCGCTGATCGGGTCGGCGGGCGTGGCCGAGGCGCGCCGTCAGTACGACGACGGCACCATTCCCACGACCGGCGACCGGCCCGACGCCGCACCGATCACCGGCGTGCTCGGCCTGCACCTGCGGCTGCAGCGTGGCCAGACGATCGGCTGGAGCGTCGGATTGTTCGTGGGCGGCCTGGCTTTCGGTTCGATGACGAAATCGTTGATGGACGCCGCCGGCACCAACGAACTGATCGCGGCGGTGCTCGCCGCGCAGGGTGTCGACGGGGCGTACACGACCATGACGCAGTTCCTGGCGGCGGCGGCAGCGGCCTACTGTGTGTCCGCGGTGGTGCGGCTGCACGGCGACGAGCAGAACGGCCTTGCCGAGGCGGTGCTGGCCGGTTCGGTGTCGCGGTGGCGCTGGTTGCTGAGCGCGGCCGCGTCGGCGGTGATCGGTTCGGCGGTGCTGCTGCTGTGCGCGGGTGTGGGCAACGGGCTCGGCGCGGGGCTCACCCTCGGTGACCTGCCGACCGTAGGGCGCCTGGCACTCGCCGCCTTGGCCTACCTGCCCGCCCTGGCGGTGATGGCTGCCGTCGCGGCCCTGGCCGTCGCGCTGCGGCTTGTCTGGATCGCCTGGCTGGCAGTGACATTCGTGATCGTCGGGCTGTATCTCGGTGCGTTGCTGCGGTTGCCGCGCGAACTGCTCGACCTGTCGCCGATCGGCCGGACCACGGCACCGATGGACCTCTCGGTGCCGACGCTGGCCGTGATGGCGGCTGTGGCAGCACTTCTGGTGTTCGTGGCGGGCGGGCTGTACCGCCGCCGCGACGCCGTCTGATCCCCAGACAGGAGGTAGTCATGAAGCTGTTCTTGCAGGCCGTCGCGTCCGGAATCTTCGGGCTGGCGTTCTTCTGCGTGGCGTTGTTCTGGCCCGCGGGCACGTTCGACTATTGGCAGGCATGGGTTTTCATCGCCGTGTTCATGGCGGCCACGATGATCCCCAGCTTCTATCTCGCGGTCACCGACCCCACCACACTGCAGCGTCGCCTGCACGCGGGCCCGACCGCCGAGACACGGACCGCGCAGAAGGTTGCCGCGGTCGCGCTCGTGGTGGTGGTGCTCGCGGCCCTGATCGTCTGCGCGCTCGACCGCCGGTTCGGGTGGTCGACGGTGCCCACGTGGCTCGTGCTCGTCGGCAATGCCGTGATGGGGGCCAGCCTCGTGCTGTCGCAGGTGGTCATCTTCCAGAACCGGTTCGCCGCGGCCACCATCCGCGTCGAGGCCGAACAGCAGGTGGTCTCCACCGGCATGTACGGCTGGGTGCGCCATCCGATGTACCTGTGGGCCCTGGTGATGATGGCCGCGACGCCGCTGGCCCTCGGTTCGTTCTGGGGTCTGCTGCCGGTCACCGCGGGGTTGCCGATCCTGGGTTTGCGCATCGTCGACGAGGAGAAGATGCTCAGCGCCGAATTGCGCGGCTATGACGAGTACCGGCGATCGGTCCAGTACCGGCTCGTCCCCGGCGTATGGTGACGACGGCCTAGATCCACACGCCCTTGCCCACCGCAACCACTCCCCCCGCGCTGATCGCGAAGCGGTCACGGTCCTTGTCGAGGTCGACGCCGACCATCTCGCCGGGTCCGACGACGACGTTCTTGTCGAGGATCGCGTGCCGCACGACCGCGCCGCGCCCGATCCGCACGCCGGGCATCAGCACACTGCCCTCCACGATCGCGCCGTCGTCGACCACCACGTTCGACGACAGCACCGAGTTGCGCACCGATGCGGCCGAGATGATGCTGCCCGCGCCGACCACCGACTCCTGGGCCGATCCGCCGTTGACGAACTTGGCGGGCGCGAGGTTCTCGGACTCGCCGCGGATGGGCCAGCGCTTGTTGTAAAGGTTGAACACCGGGTGCACGGACACCAGGTCCATGTGCGCGTCGTAGAAGGCGTCGAGCGTGCCGACGTCGCGCCAGTACCCGTGATCACGCTCGGTGGCCCCGGGTACCTCGTTGTTCTTGAAGTCGTACACCGCGGCCATGCCGTCGGCCACCAGGCGCGGGATGATGTCACCGCCCATGTCGTGGTCGGAGTGGTCGTCGTCGGCGTCGGCGCGGATCGCGTCGATGAGCACCTTGGTGGTGAAGATGTAGTTGCCCATCGAGACGAACGTCTGCTCGGGATCGTCGGGCGTGCCGGGAGGGTCGGACGGTTTCTCGATGAATTCGCGGATGCGTCCGGAATCGTCGGCGTCGATGCAGCCGAACGCCGTGGCCTCCGCACGCGGCACCCGGATGCCCGCGACCGTGGCGCCTGCCCCGCTCTCGATGTGGAACTGCATCATCTGCTCGGGATCCATGCGGTACACGTGGTCGGCGCCGAAGATGATGATGTAGTCCGGGTCCTCGTCGTAGATGAGGTTCAGCGACTGGTAGATGGCATCGGCGGAACCGGTGTACCACCGCGGGCCGAGGCGTTGCTGGGCGGGCACCGGCGTGATGTACTCGCCCGCCAGGCCGCTCAGTCGCCAGTTCTGGCTGATGTGTCGGTCGAGTGAATGCGACTTGTATTGCGTGAGAACGCAAATTCGGAGATATCGGGCGTTGACCAGATTCGACAGCACGAAATCGATCAGCCGGTACGCACCCCCGAAGGGAACCGCTGGTTTGGCTCGATCGGCCGTCAACGGATACAGCCGCTTGCCCTCTCCCCCGGCCAGGACAATGCCCAGCACATGTGGCAACTCCCTCATGGCACAAACCTATCCGTCCGCCTGCCCTGCGGCATGCCAATGACACGATTCATCAACGCCATCCGAGTCGGCACCTGTAGGGACTAGCCACAACCGCCTCGCCGCAAACGTTGGGCAGATCTCACCCAGATCTCTCTGTCGATCTCACCGATCGGCTATGCGCCGCACCCCGGTGGCCACTACCGTTCCAGATATGCGGGTGGCCATGATGACTCGGGAGTATCCACCCGAGGTGTACGGCGGTGCGGGTGTCCACGTGACCGAGCTCGTCGCCGAGCTCCGACGACTCTGCGAAGTCGATGTGCACTGCATGGGAGCCCCGCGCGACGGGGCCTATGTGGCGCATCCCGACCCGACGCTGCGTGGCGCCAACGCCGCGCTGACGATGCTGTCGGCGGACCTGAACATGGTCAACAACGCGGGCGCCCCGGACCGGGCGGTGACCGTGGTGCACTCGCACACCTGGTACACGGGCCTCGCGGGACATCTCGCGTCGCTGCTGTACGGCGTTCCGCACGTGCTGACGGCGCATTCGCTGGAGCCGTTGCGGCCGTGGAAGGCCGAGCAGCTGGGCGGCGGCTACCGGGTGTCGTCCTGGGTGGAGCGGACGGCCGTCGAGGCCGCCGATGCCGTCATCGCGGTCAGCTCGGGCATGCGCGACGACGTGCTGCGCACGTACCCGGCCCTCGACCCCAATCGGGTGCACGTGGTGCGCAACGGCATCGACACCGATGTCTGGTATCCCGCCGCACCCGATCCGGACGAGTCGGTGCTGGCCGCACTCGGGGTGGATCTCGACCGGCCGATCGTCGCGTTCGTCGGCCGCATCACCCGCCAGAAGGGCGTCGCGCATCTCGTGTCCGCCGCGCACCGGTTCGCGCCGGGGGTGCAGTTGGTGCTGTGTGCCGGTGCCCCCGATACGCCGCAGATCGCCGAGGAGGTGTCGTCGGCGGTTGATCAGCTCGCGCAAGCACGCACGGGCGTGTTCTGGGTGCGCGAGATGCTGCCGACCCACAAGATCCGGGAGATTCTCTCGGCGGCAACTGTTTTCGTCTGCCCGTCGGTGTACGAACCGTTGGGCATCGTGAACCTGGAAGCGATGGCATGCGCCACGGCCGTGGTGGCGTCCGACGTCGGCGGCATCCCCGAGGTGGTCGCCGACGGGCGGACGGGCCGGCTGGTGCACTACGACGCGAACGACACGGAGTCCTACGAGACGCGCCTGGCCGATGCGGTCAACGCACTGGTGGCCGCTCCGGACACCGCGCGCGAGTACGGCGCCGCGGGCCGCGCGCGGTGCATCGAAGAATTCTCCTGGGCACACATCGCCGAGCAGACGTTGGAGATCTACCGAAAGGTGTCTGCCTAGCGGAATCCGGCGCGGCCCGCGTGCTGTGCACGCGTGACCGCGCCGAATACCTTTTAGCTGGTGACGCCCTTGAGCTCGTCCCCAAGGGCGGCTGCCTCGTCAGGGGTGAGTTCGACGACGAGGCGCCCTCCGCCCTCAAGCGGTACCCGCATTACGATCCCTCGCCCCTCTTTGGTCGCTTCCAGTGGACCGTCACCAGTCCGGGGCTTCATCGCCGCCATCGAGTGCTCCCTCCAACTGAGCCGGTCCGCCTCGGCGGGCCAGGTCGGGGCCGACGCCGCCCACTCGTTTGACGGCACCCGGCACTGAACTGCTACTGATCTTCTCTATTCTTCCCTATCCGGGACGCAGGGTGTGCAAAGACCCGGCGTTGGCCTGCGGCGTGGCGCGGGGCTCGCGGTCATCTGACGGCAGGAACCCAGCACGACGCGATGTGATCATCGACCATTCCGGTGGCCTGCATCAACGCATACGCCGTCGTCGGCCCGACGAAGCGGAACCCGCGGCGCTTGAGTTCCTTGGCCATCGCCGTCGACTCCGGGGTCACCGCGGGCACCTCGGACATGTCGGCGGGCCGGGGGCGCGGCGGCGGTGCGAATGACCACAGCAGCTCGCCGAAGTCCACGTCGAGGTCGCCCACGGCCCTGGCATTGGCGATGGTGGCCTCGATCTTGGCCCGGTTACGCACGATGCCGGCATCGCCCATGAGCCGCTCGATGTCCTTGTCGGTGTACCGGGCCACCCGTTCGGGATCGAACCCGTGGAAGGCGCGCCGGAAGTTCTCCCGTTTCCGCAGGATCGTGAGCCAGCTGAGCCCGCTCTGGAACGCCTCCAGGCTCACCCGCTCGAACAGCGCCGCGCTGTCGCGCAGCGGCTGACCCCATTCGGTGTCGTGGTAGTCGAGGTACAGGGTCGATCCGTCGGATCCGGGGACCGCCCAGCTGCAGCGCAGGCGTCCGTCGGTCACGACGTCCCGTCCTCTCTGCGGAGCTGCCCCGCGGTCGCCGAGACCTCGACATCGGCGTCCTGGATGTCGTCTTCGGGAACCCCGTACGCGGCCCGCAGCGCCGCGAGCTCCCCGCGCAGCGAGTCCAGCTCGTAGCCGAGGCGCTCGAGCACCCAGTCCACCTCGCTGGTGCGGTAACCCCGCAGCGACTGGGTGAACTTCACCGACTCGACGTCGGCCCCGGTGACACCGGAGGCAGGCAGGACCGTGGCCGTGGTGCCCCGCGGCAGCGGCGGCAGCGTCTCACCGCGACCGAAGATCACGCTGCCCAGACCGAACAGCACCGTGGCGACCAGAACGAGCACCACGAGATACAGCAGTATCAACGTCACGCTTCCGATACTGCCTCACGCGTCCGACACCGGACGCACTCAGCGGGGGCGCAGCGTGCTCATCGGCGGGCGGTCGGCCAGCGACACCGACGACACCCGCGGGGTGAAGTCGTCACCGTCGGCGTAGAACTGCGTGAGGCCCACGCCCGAATCGTCGATGCCGCACCGCGACAGCAGGGTCGCGATGACCTGGCGGCTCATCGACGCGAGTTCGGTCAGCGGCCGGTTGCGGTGGGCCCGCACACCCAGGTTGACCTGCGCAATGCCGTCGAGACCCAGCCGGTCATAGGTGTCGACCAGCAGCCCGATCTCGACGCCGTAGCCGGGCGCGAACGGCACCGACGTCAGCAGTTCGCGGGTGCCTGCGTACTCGCCGCCCAGCGGTTGCATCACGCAGTTGAGCTCGGGACGCAGCGATGCCAGCAACGGACGGGCCACCAACTCGGTGACGCGCCCGCCGCCGTTGGCGTCCTCCCTGCCGCTGACCTTGAGCGGCCTGCGGTAGAAGCCCTTGACCAGGTGCACGCCGTCGGTGGTCAACAACGGCCCGAGCAGCTTCGGGACGAACATCGGGTCGGGTTCGATCAGGTCGGAGTCGACGAACGCGATGATGTCCCCGGTGGTGGCGGCCAGCGAGCGCCACAGCACCTCACCCTTGCCGGGCTGCGGCGGCACCTCGGGCAGGGCAGCCTCGCGGCTGACCACCTTCGCGCCTGCGGCGACAGCGCGGATCTCGGTCTCGTCGGTGGAACCGGAATCGAGCACGATCAACTCGTCGACCAGGCCACCCAGCAGCGGTTTGATGGTCTCCACCACCGAGCCGACGGTCTCTTCCTCGTTCAGTGCGGGCAGCACGACCGACACGGTGCGACCGGCTTTCGCGGCCTGGAGTTCGGCGACGGTCCACGACGGCCGGTTCCAGCTGTGGTCGGTCAGCCAACGGTGCCCCACAACCCCGTCCTGCTCCAGATCCGCGACGGTCAGAGGTATCGCTGTCATGCCAGTCCCCTCACTGTTCGTGCGGGCTTCCGCACTCCCTGGATCGACGCGACCATTTCCAGCACACGCCGAGTGGGTCCCACCTCGTGTACCCGGAACATGGCAGCTCCATCCGCGGCGGCAAGCGCCGTTGCGGCGAGCGTGCCCTCCAGGCGTTCGGTCAGGTCCACACCGAGAGTCTCCCCGACAAAATCCTTGTTGCTCAGCGCCATCAGGACCGGCCATCCGGTCTTAACGAGATCTTTTACGTGGCGCAACAAACTAAGACCGTGATAAGTGTTTTTGCCGAAATCGTGGGTCGGGTCGATGAGGATCCGGTCGCGTCGCACACCGGTTGCCACGGCCCGTTCGGCCGCCGCGGTCACCTCGGCGATGACGTCGTCGACCACGCCGCGCTCGGTGATCCCGTAGTTCACCCGGAAGGGCCGGGTGCGCGGCGTCGCACCGCCGGTGTGTGAGCACACCAGTCCCGCGCCGAACTCGGCAGCCACCTCGGCCAGGCCCGGATCCGCACCGGCCCAGGTGTCGTTGATGATGTCCGCGCCGGCCGCGCACGCCTGCTTGGCGACGGCCGCGCGCCACGTGTCGACGCTGATCAACTGGTCGGGGAAGGTGCTGCGCAACCACTCGATGAACGGGATCACCCGGGTGATCTCCTCCTCGGCGTCGACGGTGCCGCCGGGGCCGGCTTTGACGCCGCCGACGTCGATCACGTCGGCACCCTCGTCGATCACGCGGTGCGCGGCGGCCTTGGCTGCCTCGTCGGTGAAGGTCGCGCCGCGGTCGTAGAACGAATCGGGTGTCCGGTTGACGATCGCCATGATGAGGGCACGGTCATGCGCCACCGGACGGCCGCAGAACGTGGAGAACACGCCTCCATAGTGCCTGTACTAGTTTTTCGGGCGCCTGCCCGCCGTGACTTCCTCGGGGTACTCGTCGTAGTACGGCACATAGCCCTCGTCGCGGCCGGCGAGCACGTACACCGGATCGGAGACGTCCGATCCGTAGCCCTGCTTGCGCAGGTCCACCTTCTGGCTCTTGAACGTCGAGGTGTGCGCCAGTTCGGGCACCTCGCGGACGAACAGTGGCACCGCGTAGGCAGGCAGATGGTTGTAGAAGGCGTCGGCGAGTGCCTTGCCGTCGAACTTCTGGCCGTTCTTGAGCTGGACCGCCGCCATACCCGCGCGTCCGCCCGCGCCGGGCACCTCGACGCCGAAGACCGTGCACTCCTCGATCAGCGGGTGGTTCGCGACCGCTGCCTCCACCTCGGTGGTGGCCACGTTCTCACCCTTCCACCGGAAGGTGTCGCCCAGGCGGTCGGCGAACGCCGCGTGGCCGAAGCCCTGTGAGCGCATCAGGTCGCCGGTGTTGAACCACACGTCGCCGTCTTTGAATGCGTTGCGCACCAACTTCTTTTCGGTGGCCGACGAGTCGGTGTAGCCGTCGAAGGGCTGCAACGAGCTCACCTTTGACAAAAGCAGGCCCGGTTCGCCGGATTTGACCTTGCGCAGCTTGCCGTCGGCGCCGCGCACCGGTTCCCCGGTGTCCGGGTCGTATTCGACGAATGCCACCGGGCTCGGGCAGATGCCGGTGGACTTCGACACGTTGAAAACGTTGACGAACGCGGTGTTCCCTTCGCTGGCGGCGTAGAACTCGCACACCCGGGCGATGCCGAACCGCTCGGTGAACTCGTCCCAGATCGCCGGACGCAGACCGTTGCCGACGATCACCCGCACCCGGTGGGCGCGGTCGGTCGGCTTGGGCGGTTGGTTGAGCAGGTATCCGCAGATCTCACCGATGTAGACGAAGGCGGTGGCGCCGTAGCCGATGACCTCGTCCCAGAACCGCGACGCCGAGAACGACTTGCCGAGGGCCAGGGCCGCACCCGAGTTCAGCACCGAACCGACCGAGACCGTCAGCGCGTTGTTGTGATACAGCGGCAGGCAGCAGTACAGGGTGTCGTTGCTGCGCAAGCGAAGACCGAGCCCGCCGAAGCCCGCCAGCGCCCGCAGCCACCGGTAGTGCGTCATCACGCTGGCCTTGGGCATGCCCGTGGTGCCCGAGGTGAAGATGTAGAACGCCTTGTCCTTGGCCAGCACCGCCGACGCGCTCGCCGGGTTCGCGATCGGGGCGGTGGCGGCGAGTCGCCGCAGCTCCTCGACCGTCATCAAACCCGTTGTGTTCGCGCCACTTTCGACGACGTGATCGACGAAGTCGGGTTCGGCGATCACGGCGGTCGCCCCCAGCAGGCCGATGCTGTGTTTGAGCACGTCGCCGCGCTGGTGGTAGTTCAGCATTCCCGCGATCGCGCCGCACTTGACGATCGCCAACATCAGCAGCACCGCGTCGGGTGAGTTGCGCAGCATGACGCCCACCACGTCACCGTGGCCCACCCCGCGCGCGGCGAGCACCGCGGCGTAGCGGTTGACCGTCTCGTTGGCGGTCCGGTACGTGAGGCGCTCGTCGCCGAACTTGATGAAGACCCGGTCGGCGTACTGGGCGGCGCGGTCCTGGAAGACCTTGCCGATCGAGGTCTTCGCACCGGGCCGCGCCGTGAACCCCGTCGCAACGCCGCGCAGGATGACCGGCGCGTCCATCAGGAAGCCCGGTAGCCGCGTCGCGAGGTCGAGCAGGCCGACGGAGTTCCTGGTGGCCTTCTGGTCGGTCATGCGCGCTGTCCCCTCCACAGTCTTTCGGACGCCGGTGGCAACACCTTAACCACGGCGCCGGGTTCGCGTTACCGGCGGTTCTGGGTGGGCTCCGACCGTCGCTATTTCGGCGCGCACGCCTCGAGCGCGGCCTCGACGTTGTCGACCACCACCAGGCTGTCCATGGCGCGCTGGGACACATAACCCGTCGGCACCAGGCTGCGCAACCACGTCAACAGGCCGTCGTAGTGCCCGAACGGGTCCAGCAGGATCAGCGGCTTGTCATGCATGCCCAGATACCCCGCCGTCCAGGCCTCGAAGAACTCCTCCAGGGTGCCGATGCCGCCGGGCAGTGCGATGAAGGCATCCGACCGGTGCTCCATCTCGCGCTTCCGCTCGCGCATCGTGTCGGTGACGATGAGTTCGGCGGCGTCGACGTCGGCGAGCTCACGATGCACCAGCGCCTTGGGGATGACGCCGACGGTGTAGCCGCCCTTGGCACGTGCCGCCCGCGCCACCGCACCCATCGCCGACACGTTGCCGCCGCCGGACACCAGCGTCCATCCGCGTGCCGCGATCGAGGAGCCCACGTCGGCGGCGAGCTCGAGCAGCTCCGGATGCGTCGGTCCCGACGCGCAGTACACGCACACCGCCCACTCGCGGTCCTGTCCCTCTTTCACATCTCCAACGTAGACGTGTCGGCGCCGGTTAGATTCGGGTCATGCCTGTCGACTGGGTGATCGCTCCGCATGACCGCGCACTCGACGGCGTCGAGGCCGGCCTGCACCAACGCAGCGGCGCGGTGCTGCTGGGCCCCGAAGGTGTGGGGAAAACCTCGCTGGCCCGCAGTGCCGCGGAATGGCTCGGCCCCGAGTTTCGCCGCGTGGTCCACGTGACCGGCACCGAGTCCAACTCCGCCGTCCCGTTCGGGGCGGTCGCGGACCTGATCGAGGTGCCCGGGGCGCACCGCACCGCCGACGTGATGCGCGCGGCGCGGGAGGCGCTCGGCACCGAGCTGCTCCTCGTGGTCGACGACGCGCACCTGCTGGACCGGTTGTCGGCGGCGCTCGTGTATCAGCTCACCGCGAGCGGCGCCGCCAAGCTGATCGCCACCGCGACCGTGGATCGCCCAGTGCCAGAGGAAGTCTCGGCACTGTGGGATGAGGGTCTGCTGGCCCGTATCGAGGTGGAGCCCGCGGGTTACGACAGCGCGCGGCTCGCCGAACAGGTGGCGGCATTCATCGCCGACCTCCCACCCGAGGACATCGAGGTTCTGCAGCACCTTGCGGTGCAGGATCCGCTGCCGTTGGCCGACATGACGGCGTTGACCTCCGCGGACACCGTGCAGCGGGCCTGCGCGGCCGGCGCGGTGGTGGTCGAGGAGAACGGCGCGCAGCCGATGGTGCACTGTCGTCACGTGTTGTTCCTCAACGCCGTTCGCGCGAACGTGGGCGGCCCGGGTCTGCGTCGGCTGCGCACGGCCGTCGTCGAGCAGATGGCCAAGACGCCGCGGCGCGGTGTGGTGGACCGGCTGCGGCTGGCGGTGCTCGCGCTCGACTCCGACGTGCCGATGCCGACCGACGACCTGGTCGCCGCGGCGGCGGAGGCGTTGCGACTCGGCGACCTCGAACTCAGCGAGCGCCTGTGCCGCGCCGCGCTTCGGACCGACGGCGGGTTCGAGGCCCGGTTGACGCTGGCGTATGCGCTGGGTTGGCAGGGGCGCGGACGCGAGGCCGACGAGGTGCTCGCCCAGATCGATCCCGCGGCGTTGGACGAGAACGCGTTGATGGCGTGGGCGCTGCCGCGGGCGGCCAATCAGTTCTGGATGCTCTCGGAGCCTGAGCGGGCCGTCGCATTTTTGCGCACCACCCGCAACCGGGTGGGCTCGCCGCACGCGCAGATCACCCTCGACGCCCTGCTGGCGACGTTCACCATGAACTCCGGAACCCCGAGGCGGGCACTGGAACTCGCCGTCCAGGTGCTCGACTCCCCCGACGCCGACGACACCGCCGTCGGCTGGGCCGCGTCCACCGCCGCACTCAGCTCGGCGCGCATCGGTCGGTTCGCCGACGTCGACACCTTCGCCCAACGCGCCATCGATGCCGGACATCCCGGGCTGCTGCGGTTCACCAGCGGGTTCGGGCAGACCACCTCTCGGCTGCTGGGCGGGTCTCTCGACGAGGCCGAGCAGTTGGCGCGCCGGCTCACCGATTTCGCGCAGCTGCTGCAACCCGGCCGCGCGATCGGCGAGGTGCTGCTGGCCGACATCCTCATCGTCCGCGGTCAGCTCGACGAGGCAATCGCGTTGTTGCGCAGGGCCACAGCCACTTTGGCACCGACCGGGTACTCGTGGGGGCCGCTGGCGTGGATGTTGTTGGCGCAGGCGCTCGGTCAGCGCGGCATGCCCGTCGAGGCGGGAAAGGCGCTGTCCCGCGCCGAATCGCGGCACGGGCTCAAATCCATGCTGTTCGCCCCCGAACTCTCGCTGGCCCGCGCCTGGACCTGCTCTGCCCGCAAGGATCCGGTCAGCGCGATCGGCGCGGCCCGCGAAGCCGCGAAGGCCGCCGAGCGCGGCGGACAGACCGCGGTGGCCCTGCGCGCGTTGCACGACGCCGTGCGCCTCGGTGACACCCGCGCCGGCGACGCACTCGGCCGCATGGAGCTGACCTGTGCGTTCGGTGACCTGACCCGCGCGCATGCGGCCGCGCTCGCGACCGGCGACTCCGCGGCGATGCATGAGGTCGCGGAGCGCTACCGCGACCTCGGCATGAACGCTGCCGCCGACGACGCGGCGCGGCAGGGCGACGGCTGAATTCGTGCATTTTGAGGTGTTTACCCGGCCTTAGACTGATGCCTGCCGCGTGCGTATGAGGAGGGGGCGCCACGATGGGTGCGCTTGACGGGTTCTACTCGACGTGGAACAAGGCCCGTGAAACCTTCGGGCAGGGAGTGCCCACCGATCTCGTCAAGACCGAAGGTCAAGCAACAGAGTGAAGCTTGGACTGACCAGGATGCGCAAGGCGATATGCTTCGGCGCGATTGCCGGTACTCTCGCGACTTTCGCGATGGGATGCTCAACTTCGCAACCGCCAGACCCTGGCCCAGCGAGTTCCTTCCCCGCCCGGACTCCGCCGACTCGAAGTGTCGCAGACGAAATACTGCAATATACGAATCGTTGGATCGAAAATTCATCGATCGATCTGATGTCTCCGGAGGGCACCTTCGTTCGCGCAGCTATGGAATCGCTCGATCGCATCGGATCCGGCGAAGGCAGCGGAGACAAGGCGATCATTGACGCCGGTTACCCAGGCTTCCTTCACGCGTTCAACTCCGTGCGGGACCCCGAGGAGTGGGGCGGTCACCACGGCCCAACCAACGAACAGGTCGGCACACGTTACTGGGAGGTGGTCGATCTCCGTCGGGAGGGCGATTACTTCACGGCGGGCGTCTGCAGTTACGGGTCGGCCACCGCAGTGAGAACCTATGACGGATACCGAAGTTCGGGGAGAAAACCGATTGGCAGTGCCACCTGGATTACGTTCGGACCGGACATTACGCTGCCTAGCGATAAACAGAACCTACCGCCTCGGGATCAGCGTGGTCCTGAACGAGCTCCGAGCGTAGATGTGTTCGGGTCCTGGGTGATTACCGATTTGGAGGTGCTCAGCGCCGCCACAGATCTGCCCCATGTGTGACCACACTCGCTCCAGGCACGCCTTCCGACGCCCCGAATGACTATTTCGTACAGGCGGAACCGCCGCCCGCTCTCCCATCGAGTCCCGGCTGGCCTGCAGCGTAGACGACAGGCTCGCTATGAAGTTCCCAGCTGGTCATCGCCACAAGCGAAGGAAGCAAATGCCGACGATCCGAAAGCGGTACACAGTGAGCTTTCTGCTTGGATCGAAGAGCGCAGCCTCGGCCAAAGCGGCGATGGGTACGGCGGTCGCTGCATGCATAATCATTACGGTTGCGTGCAGCACCAGCTCTCCCGAGGCGATACAACCGAAACCAGAGAACGACATCCAAACATCGTTTCGTTGGATCCCGAATGGCAGCGTCGACCTCATGAGTCCTGAGGGCACATTCATCCGCGCCGCAGCAGAGTCATGGTGGTTGGCGCGTGCCGAACCCGGGGACGGCATGGAGGCGATCACCAACGGTGGGTATCCGGGGTTCGATCGCGTCTTCAACAACGTGTGGCCACCCGGAGAGGTGGGCGGTGCCGGCCACTTCGGCACACCGGTGCTGGGAACCGATTACTTCGAAGTCATCGGTCTCTCGCGCGAAGGCGATCGAGTTACGGCCCAATACTGTCAGTACGCTTCGATGACTGCCATCAAGGCCTCGGACGGGAAATACCACAGCCCCGGCCCCGTTGAAATCTCCGGTAACGGACGATCGATCACCTTTGGACCTGACCCATCCGTGGCCCCTGAGCATCAACGGCCGCCACTGGTAGATCAAAAAGGTCCCTCAAATCGCCCAGATGTGAACGTTTTCGGGAGTTGGGTGTTGTTCGACTCGGGTGGTTTGAAGTCCGGCGGCAATCGGTGTGCCAAAACTGCTCCTAACACTCCACCGGACAACCCCGACGGATACGTAGGGGAACGACCGCCCCCTACTCTTCCTCCGAGCCCAGGGTGGCCTGATGGTTAGCGTCGGGCATCGCGGGATTGGAGTCCTTCCGTGAATCTCACTCAAGCCGAACCGCTACCGGCTCCGGTTGAAGACGTGATCGGCCCCTGGTTCGTCACCGGCTCCAGATCCAGCCTCTGGGGGCGTCCATGCTGCCCGCCACCACACGGAGAACCGATCCCTCGTTGGCCCGAACAAAGCAAATGATCGACGTGAAACTGTCGGGGAAGATTGCGCGGGCGCTGGCCCTCTCAGCCGTCCTGGTTTCTGCGGGCTGCGGGACGGAGTCGGAACCCGCGCTTCCCCAAAGGCCGGATCCTTCGCAGGTCGCAGCGATGCTGTCAAACGCGGACGCGAACGAATTCCTCTACAGCATCAGCACATATGAGTGGGATGACGACGGTGCTCGTGCCGCCGAGCTTTTCCAGTGGATTCCCTCCAGCGCCACCTCGGCTGACGCCCAGAGCGCACAGCTCGCAGGCGAAGCTGCCCATGCCATAGCCGCCTTCTTCGTGGACAGAAACCAGCAGCTGCTCGACATGAGCTCAGGACTGTTCGGCCGTGACCACACAACTGTGGGAGCTCGCAACCCGGAGTTGGTTCGTTCCTTCGCCGACGCGTTGGCACCGTTCCAAGGTGCTCTCGTATGCGACGACCGCAACGCTCGAGGATTCGATCTATTCGAACCATGCGGCGACGCTCTCCTTCCGGCTCAATCGGTGTTCACGGTGATCGGTACCGACGCGGAGGCCGCGGGCACTTTCTGCGACGCAGCCCGAGCGCGGATTCGGAGTTACGTTCAGACGTTCGCTGATACCGGCTTGGACAGTCCAGACATCTATCCAGCCGCACAAGGCCTCACACACGCCGGATCTCTCCTCGGCCTACTCGCGGTCACTGCCGCCAAGCACGACGGTCTGCCGCCTATAGACATCGAACGCGAGGCAACCGAGGTGCGGTACACAATCGCGACGGCCGTACTGGCACGTCACTCCGATTCGAACGTGCCCGCATGGTTCTTCGCCGACGGATCGTTGATGACGCCTGAGGAAGTCCAGCAGAAGCTGGGCGAAGCCGCATACCGCGAATACTCCAGCGCCCTCATCCATCTCCTACGCCAGAACAACCTGGAGACCTTCGTCGACCACAACGTCATTGACCAATTCGAAACCGTTGCCGGCAACAGCTGATGCGGCAGACAATCAATCGGGACACAGTGGGCCGGCCCCGGACGAACACATGGTTTGACACCACAACTTCGCCTGAGCCTGTTGGCCAACGCTCCGCTTCTGTCCAACCCCGCAGCGATCTTCTGATCGTCGCGCCCTCCGCACCCGGTGCCGAGCCGGGCCACTCCTTTCGGCGACCTGGGGCAACCCTCTTGCTTCCCCGGCCAGCCTTGTGGGGATCAACATGGCCGACCCACGAGCCAAGCCCCGATGGCCGAACTCGTGCATTTTGAGGTGTTTGCCCGGCTTTAGACTGATGCCTGCCGCGTGCGTATGAGGAGGGGGCGCCACGATGGGTGCGCTTGACGGGTTCTACTCGACGTGGAACAAGGCCCGTGAAACCTTCGGGCAGGGAGTGCCCACCGACGGTTCGCAGTTCGACCAGAGTTCGAGCCTCACGCGGATGAAAGCCAGCGTCGAGGCCGCCGCGCCCGACGACCGCTGGCAAGGCTCCGGTGCCAATGCCTACGCCGCGGCCAACAAAGAGCACGCGCAGGTCTACCAGAAGCTCGCCGATCTCGACCAGGAGATGGCCGCCGAGGTGAAAAACGCTGCCAACATCGTCAGCGTCGGGCGCACCAATCTCGACAACGCCAAAGGCTGGGTCGAAAGCATGGCCAACTCCCTGTCCGCCACCAGCGCCCAGGACCGCGAACGAAAGCTGATCCCCATCGCCCGCGAAGGCATCAGCCGGGTCGACAACATCGTCAAGACCGCGACCGCTGAGATGGTGGGAGTCAAAGGCAACGTCGAGAAGCTTCGCGGCGAGTACGACACCATCAAGACATCGATGCGATTCGGGCCGGAGGGCGAGAAGAAGCCCGGCGACAAGGACGCTGAGGTTCTCGGGATACGGGATGATAAGGACGACGGTGATCTCGAGCCCGAAGATATGGATGAGCTCGTTCAAGAAGCGCTCAGCGGCAATAAAGACGCGGCGAGCAAGGTTGACGAAATTCTCGACACTATAGAACCTTCACAGCTTGAGGGCAGGACCGATCCAGCCAGTGGTGCCAAAATCCCGCCCGAAAAATTGAATCCGGTTCAAGCAGAAGTTGTGGGTCGCCTGCAACAACGCATGGAAGATATGTCCTTGGATGATCTCGTGCGAGTCAAGCAGGAGCTCGGCGATCACGGAGACATTCTGACCAACGCGATGAATGTCATGAGCGACCCCGACGTCAGCTATCCGCGACACGGGGATGCGGAGGTCGTGAGCCCAGGCGGCGGCATTCCGACTAGTGGATGGGATACCGGACGCCTGGACGACCTTCCCGCTGGCGCGAAAGATGCTCTGAACGCCGAACTTGATTTATCTGGTCCCGCGATGAGCGACGCTCCTGTAGACACCTTCTTTCCCAATACAGAAGGAGCGCAAAAACTATCCAAGCTTGCCGAGGTGATGAGCGGCGCCGACACCCGCTTTCAGCAGGGGTCAGAACTTGACTCCACCATGATGCATCGTGCACACGAGATTCTTTCGTCAGATGTGAGAGGTGGACCGCGCGTCGTCGAAGATATCTTCGAAACCGCAGGGCACGACAAAGTTGTAGCGCACGACATGTTTACAGACAACGACTCGTTTGTAAAAGAAGTCTTGACAACAGAGTGGACCGACGACGGCACGGCAGCGACCAACTTGACTGACTGGATCAAACAGGACGCACATTCGCCCAATCCTGACGTGAATAGCCGTGCGGGCGAGACCGCTCGAGCGATCGCCGACTACATGGGCGACCCCGAAAACAAGCAACGCCTCTTGGACATGAAAGGAACCCAGTCACTTGGAGAAGTCAATCCAGCTTTGACCCGAAGCCTGGCAGGGGCAATGTCCCCATATTTAGATGAAATAGCGGGCAGACCTTCTGACAAAATCGGCGGGCTAGGCTTGAACCCGACGACTGGGTTTGGCGAAGCATATGATGGCGACGACGCGCGAGCTCCCAAAACGGTGAATCTGCTAACAGTTCTCAACACTGACGACGCCGCTGCTCGCGTCATCAACGCACGAGCCATAGAGCTGCAGAACACGTACATCAATGAATTTGCGCAATCGGTAATTGACAATCCGCAATTCCCACAGGATTCAGCCGCAATTGATGTAGCAGGTAAGCTGAAGGGCGTCACTGAGCACGCACTTTATTCTGCAAGTAGCGATATTCTAGGTGACGACGCCGAGGCGAAGCGTCGAATGACGAACCTCATCGGGGTGGCATTGGATACTGCCGGCGCAATCCCCTCTCCGGCAGGAGCCGCCATCGGCATCACGTCGCCCCTGTTCAAGGAATTTATATCCAGCTTCGAGACCGATAAGCCGCCAGATGTCAACTCGCCGGTCCACAGCTCTGTCGCTATGCAAACCATGCTGGCCAATACTTTCGTTGCAGCCGGCATTGGCCCTCAGGAAGGTATAGATGGACTGACGCCGTTCCAATCTGCCCCCGGGCGAGATCTGGAAATTCCTGGAGATCCGAGCTCTTCGAGATACAATAATTTCATATCGGCACTTCGTAACTATCTTGACAATATCAGCGAGCCGGTCCAATCGGGGATCGGAGCCTACAATCAGGCGTACCGCGATACGCTCCCATGAAGGTTACATTGTTGAATCTAATCCGGCGCCGAATAATGCATATCGTTGCCACGGCATGTGTTGCCGCTTGTGCTTGCAGCCCTCCGCCTACATCTAGCGGCGGCGAGTTTCCAAACTGGCCTTCCGAGTTTGATAACTTCCGATTCCACTGGTCCGCTGCGCCAGGCATTGACCTCACAACCGGGCCGGCCGTCGCGGTGCGGGCCTACGTTGAGTCATATCAACTGGCATTTATGTCAAAGAATGTGGACCTTGCGAATACATATCCTGGATTCTTGCATGCCACTCCAGAAAACGCCGGTGCAAACTCTGGAGCTCCACTCCAGTACACAGACATACGCCCTTACCCAAACATAGCCCAAAGCGGCGGTAGTGATTCAGAACCTACTCGAGCATATTTTGGATACCAGCCCACCTATATATTAGACATCGAAAAGAATGGAGTTGTTTACACCGCGACAGTATGCGAAGGGCAATATGCGACATATGTTGAGTCTGATTCCTCGCCGGGAAAGTATCGGTCAATCGTCGCACTCGACACCACAGGTCTACCACAGTACGGCGACTGGGAGGCAGTCGGAGTCAGACGTATCGAATTAACCGATCAAGACCCACGATCTCGCCCGAACCAAACAACTCCGGATGGGATCCAGTCCGGCCCGATGCCTGCTCCTACCAAAGACGTGTTCGGCCCGTGGTTCATCACAGCTGCTAGCACGTACTTGTGGGGCCCCTCTGGAAAAGCTACCAAAATCGCCACGCCGGAGATTGAGCGGCAGTGCGCCGCCAACATGCCCGACGATGCCGAGGCGCGCAAAGCCATGTACACAGGCTTCCACGATGAACCCCCGGCTCACGGTGCGCCCATTCCCGGCTGGCCTGCTGCAGACAAATGATCCAGTTTCCGCCGACAAGCGCTCAGTCCGACTTAATCCGCTGGCCGGTCGCAGAATTCAGACAACCGGCAACGCCCACTCGGGAGGAACGACAGAATGATGCCGCACCTGGGCAAGAAATCTCTGGCAGGCGTCATGACGTTGTTAGCGTTGGCAAGCAATGGTTGTAGATCGCAAGTGTCCGAGCGGTCAGAATCGCCGCCCGCGGGTTGGCCCGAATCATTGAACGACTTCACCGTGACATGGACGGCGGAACCAGGTATCGACTTGACCACTGGACCGACAGTGGTGGCGCGGGCCTATTTGGAGTCGTATTACCTTGCCTACCTCACTACGGATGACAAATACCTGTACCCAGGATTCGCGCAAGCTGTTGACGCCAATAGGTCCGACGGGCCCGACGGGACGGAGACACTCTGGCCAGAACCGTATCGTCCGAAGACGTGGGTCGGTACGGCGCGCCATCACATCCTTCGGATAGAACAATCAAATCGAGACGTCGCAGTCGTGGGATGCGTGTATTCGTACTCAAGCGCCCAAAAGACAGACGAGGGATACGAAGCGAACATCGGTGGAATCGGACCGGACGCGGGAATCAGCGCGATCCGCATCGGTTTGCAGGCTCCCGAGAACGAAGCCGATCTCGCACCGCAAGAAGGCCCGTCCAGAGCGCCCTTCGAGAACGTTTTTGGTGGGTGGAGGGTTACCAATCACCAAGGCGGGTTCCTTGCAACAGGCGGATGGTCGGATCGCGCCAAAGACGCAGAGCAATGTGTCGACAAAGCCCCGACACCCGCGGAAAGTCGGACTTTCATTCCCACAAGCCCGTACCCCAGGTCCGACTTTCCGACTTTGCCCGCGACGCCGGGATGGCCCGCAACAGCGTAGGACGGAGCGTCATCACTCGTGCGAAGAAGTAGTTCAATGTGGGTCCTTATCGGATGCGCACTCACGATCGCGAGTTCCGGTTGCGCCGAGCCCTCCAACTCGGCGCCATTCAGTCGACCAAGTACTTCGCCAACGCAAGCAAGCGTGGACGCCATCCTGCAGTACACGAATCGGTGGATCGACAATCCAGCCGTCGATCTTATGTCCGCAGAGGGCACATTTGTCCGCGCAGCGATGGAGTCACTTGACCGCATCAGCATGGGCGAAGGGAAAGGGGAAGGTGCGATTGAAGATGCCGGTTATCCAGGTTTTCTCCACGCATACAACTCAGTGCGGAACCCGGAAAAATATGCCGGCATCGGCAGAAAGGACCAAGAGCAGGTCGGCACCCTTTACCGAGAGGTCGTAGCCTTTCGACGCGATGGGGACAATTTCACTGCCGGAATCTGCACGTACGGGTCCATGACCGCCACAAAGGTCTACAACGGCTACCGAAGCTCGGGCACCTCGCTTCCGGCTGGTAGCGCAATCTGGATCACGTTTGGACCGGATCCGAACATTAGCAGCGAGGTCCAGACCTCACCTTTGACCAACCAACGTGGACCCAGAAATACTCCGGTGACCGACGTATTTGGTACCTGGGTGATCACGAGTATGCGGGTGCTCGGTGCCAACGAAGATCTGCCTCAATGCAGCAACACGCTAGCTCCTGGCACCTCTTCCGACGCCCCGAATGAGTATTTTGTACAAGCTGAACCGCCCCCCACTCTCCCACCCAGTCCTGGCTGGCCTGCGGCGTAACAACACTCATCCCAAGCGGCGAGTTTGTTCTCCGATTGATTCAGGAATGTAGCCCCGAGCTACGGCATCGATTTCACCAAAATGGATGGGAGAGCGCGACCTTGGCAACAACGATGACTGGTAGATCATGGGTGAAATCCAGCGTTTCGATAGCGGCGTGCGTTGTTATTACAGTTGGTTGCGGACCTAAAGAGTCCGAGGAACCTGTACCAACGCCGAAAAACGACCTCGAAACCACTTTCAGGTGGATTCCCAACACCAGCGTCGATTTGATGAGTCCTGAAGGAACCTTCCTCCGTGCGGCCGCCGAGTCCTGGTGGCGCGCCCGTGCGGAGCCGGGTGGTGGCATGGAAGCCATTACGACGGGTGGGTATCCCGGTTTCGATCATGCATTCAACAACGTCTGGCCGGCGAAAGAGGTGGGGGGTGCCGGCCACTTTGGTACGCCGATAGTGGGAACCGAGTACTTCGAAGTCGTGGATCTTCGGCGTGCGGGCGACAACAACTTCGTTGCCCATTACTGCCAGTACTCGTCGATGACTGCAACAAAAACACCTGAAGGGTCGTACCGAGGGCCTCGTCCGATAGTCGCGGTGGCCGGGCGATCAATGACGTTCGGTCCTGATCCAACACTTCCACCTAATGCCCAGAAGACTCCCCTAGCTGCGCAATCCGGTCCCTCGGACCGCCCGCACGTGAATGTGTTCGGCACGTGGGTCCTGACAGATTCACAAGGAGTCGATCCACACGATATTCGTTGCGCCAAAGGCGCTCCCGGTACACCATCAGACATGCCAAACGGGTATGAAGGGGATGAACCTCCTCCTACCCTCCCGCCGAGTCCAGGCTGGCCGGCAGGTTGAAAGAGCGCGTATTCGGAGTTGCGTCCAGGCGTTCGCTGATACCGCCGCCGCGATTAGCCCGGCGCTGATAACAGAAACCGCTTTTGCCAACCGCTTTTGCCAAGGATCCGAACTACCCACTCGCATCTATCATCAGCCGCCACTGTCCGTGGTTTGGTTGGCTTGAGTGATAAGCCAGGTCGGAACGATTTTCAGCCAAGAACTGTTTGGAGACTCGGCTGCACCTACCGAACGCCCACTTCGACAGATGGCAGAACCCATTGCGAGTACCACCATCCTCGATGCGATGCTTGCGGTGCATCACCAGTTGAACCTTCCCGACGGCTGGGTGGTGGGAAATCCCCTCACTTTGTTCAGCCAGACGGCTGCCGGTAACCAGACCGTACTTGTCAACGGTGACGGCCCCGACGAATCTTTGCGGACCGCTATAACCTGGTCATCCAAGATTTAGATATCCAGAAGACACCTAATCATCGGGAGGGCGAGTGAATGCTACGCGTTGCTGTCGGAAGTTTATAACGAGAGTCCTCCCGCTTATATTTTTTGCCAGCATCGGCTGTAGTTCGCAGGAACCCGAAACACCACTCCTATCGCCGCCAGCGGGGTGGCCCGAATCGCTGACTGATTTCACAGTGACATGGACCGCCGAACCGGACATCGACGTGACTACTGGAGCCCCGGTTGTCGTACGTGCCTACTTGGAGTCGTACTACCTCGCCGAACTGACTGACGATAAGACGTACCTGTACCCGGATTTTGCACAGGCAGTCAACAAAAACCAGGCTGACGGACCCGACGGCACGGAGAAGCTCTGGCCAGAACTCGACGGACCGGACACGTGGGTCGGAACTTTCCGCCACCATCTTCTCCGCGTCGAAAAGTCGGACCGCAACGTTGCAGTCGTTGGCTGTTTGTACACGTACGACAGCGGCGTGTTGGTCGGCGACAAATTGAAGGCAAACACGGAGCCGGGCCCCTACGGCGGCATCAACGCGTTCCGGATCGGCTTGCTAGCCCCAGAGGACGATGAGCCGTCCCTCCCTCCCCAGCAGGGACCATCTAAAGCGCCTTTCACGAATGTGTTCGGCAATTGGAAAGTGACCAACCATCAGGGCGGCTTCCTCGCCACGGCTGAGTGGCCGAGCCACGGAGACGACAGCGAACAATGCCTTCGTGTATCTGGAGAGGCGCCGCAAAACCGAAGGTTCTACCCGGGAACCACCTACCGGAGATCAGATTTCCCGGTGCTTCCCGCGACGCCAGGTTGGCCGGCGAAACCAGAATCATCCACCGACCAGCCTGGTTGAGCCCGACCAGCCCCGAAACTCCCGCACATCCCTCCCCCACCCCGACCGTAAAATCCAACATGACATGCATGACCTGAGGGGGCTTCGATGAACCAGTTCATCGCCAACACCGGCGCCATGGGCACCTGGCAGCAGCAGTTGGGCGAAGTGAGCTCCGACGTCGGCAACCTCGTCAACGGCGCACCCGGCCTTTCCGATGTGCTGAACTCGCATGGCACCATCGGCTTTCCGATGCAGACGGCGTTCGACGCCGCGACCGCCGCGCGTGGGGGCGCGATGGGCGCGACGCAGGCCGCCTCCGCCAAGATCTCCGACCTGTTGCGGCAGGCCGCGCAGGCCTATGAACGCGGCGACATGGCCGCGGCCGACGACCTGAAGAAGCGGGCTCAGCAGATGGAAGGCGCCGGTGAATCGTCGGCAGCCGGAGGTGCCGCGGCGGGCGGTGCGGCGGCAGCCGCGGGTGGAGGTGGCCAAGCCGCAGGGCAGATGATGAGCCAGTTCGGACAGATGGCCGGGCAGATGGCACAGTCGATCACCCAACCCCTGCAGGGCATGGCGCAAAGCCTCGGGCAGATGCCTCAGCAGATGTTCCAGGGTGTGCAGGGCATCGTCCAGTCGGCCACGCAGGCCGCCGGCGGCGGAATGGACACGGCGGCGACGGCCGCCGCCGCTGGCGCAGAGGCGGAGGGCGCCGGCGCCGAGAACGTCATCAAGGCGGGCGCCACCGAACCCGCAGGCGCCGGCGGCGGCGAGGGCGAACGCGCCCCGGTCGACGCCGCCGACAAAGACAAAGAATCCGCGGCCGGCGAACGCGACAAGTCAACCGACGCCGTCCAGGTGGGCGCCCGCGCCGACATCGGCGTGCCGGCCGAGGAGCAGCCGGGCGTCGGCGCGGTGTCGACGCAGGCCTCGCCGATCACCCCGCGGCGGCAGTAACGCGCAACCCGCCGTCCTCCAGATGCCACCGGCGTTCGATGCCGATGGCGTCGAGGAACCGTTCGTCGTGACTGACGACGATGAACGCACCCCGGTAGGCATTGAGCGCGGACTCGAGTTGCCCGACGCTCACCAGGTCGAGGTTGTTGGTCGGCTCGTCGAGCAGCAGGAGTTGCGGCGCCGGTTCGGCGAACAGCACGCACGCCAGCGTGGCCCGCAGACGCTCCCCGCCGGACAGCGCACCGACCGGCAGATGGATGCGGTCGCCGCGAAACAGGAACTGCGCCAACAGATGCATGCGCCGCGTGTGCGAGAGGCTCGGCGCCGAGGCGGCCAAACTTTCGGCAACACTGCGGTCGAGGTCGAGCAGATCGAGCCGCTGCGACAGATAGGCGATGCGCCCGTCGGCGCGCTGCAACGTGCCGCCGTCAGGTGTCAGTCGGCCGTCGATGATACGCAGCAGCGTCGACTTGCCCGCCCCGTTCGGACCGGTCAGTGCGATGCGCTCGGGCCCGCGTATCGACACGTCGACGCCGTTGTCGGCGAACAGTTTCCGCCCTCCCCGACATGCCTGCAGCCCGGTACCGGTGAACAACGTCCGCCCGGCAGGCACCTCGGTGTCGGGCAGGTCCAGCACGATGACCTTGTCGTCACGCAACGCGCGTTCGGCATCGTCGAGCCGCGCCCGGGCGTCCTCGACGCGCTTGGCGTGCACATCGTCGGATCGGGCCGCCGATTCCTGCGCATCCCGCTTGAGTTTTCCTGCAACGATTTTCGGCAGTCCGGCATCTTTGACGTTGCGGGCGGCCGTACTCGCGCGCCGCGCTGCGCGTTCCCGAGCCTCCTGCATCTGCCGTTTTTCGCGCCTGAGTTGCTGCTCGGCGTTGCGGATACTGTTCTCAGCCGCCACCTGGTTGGCCTCCACGGTCTCCCGGTAGGCCGTGAAGTTTCCGCCGTAGAAGATCACCTCACCGCGGTACAACTCGGCGATCTGATCCATCCGGTCCAGCAGCACGCGGTCGTGGCTGACCACCAGCAGGCACCCGGAGTAGTCGTCGAGCGCGTGGTAGAGACGTTGGCGGGCAACGCTGTCCAGATTGTTGGTGGGCTCGTCGAGCAGCAGGACCTCTGGGCGTTTCAACAGCTGCGCGGCCAGTCCCAACGACACCACCTCGCCACCCGAGAGCGTGTCCAGCCGGCGGTCCAGCTCCAGGTCATCGAGCCCGAGCCGGTCCAGTTGCGCGCGGGACCGTTCCTCGATATCCCAGTCGTCGCCGATCGCGGTGAAAACCTCCTCGGACGCGTCGCCGTCGGCAAGCGCAGCCAAAGCGTCGAGAACCGGCGCGATCCCGAGAACCCCTGCCACCGTCAGATCGCCGGTGAACGGCAGCGTCTGGGGCAGGTATCCCACGACGCCGTCGACGGTCACCGTACCGGACGCCGGCCGGTACTCACCGGCAATGAGCTTGAGCAGCGTGCTTTTTCCGGCCCCGTTGGGGGCGACCAGGCCGGTGCGGCCCGGGCCCACCGAAAAAGAGAGGTCCGTGAACAGCGGTGTGTCATCGGGCCAGGAGAACGACAGATTCGAAAAGACAACAGACATGCGGGAACCCCCATACGACGAAACGGACTTCCGGGCTCACCCAGCGGCATCGTCAAATTCCCAGCACGGTTCCCATGCTAGTGAGGGGCGCAACCGATTTTCAGGTCGTCAGATACGTGCGCAGCATGTCGGCCGCGGCGGTGATCGCGGCGACGGGGACGCGTTCGTCGACCCGGTGGGCGAGGTTGGGGTCACCCGGCCCGTAGTTCACCGCCGGGATTCCGAGCGCCGCGAACCTCGCGACGTCGGTCCAGCCGTACTTGGCCCGCACCTGACCGCCGGCCGCGTCCACGAGCGCCGCGGCCGCCGGACGCGTCAGGCCCGGTAGCGCGCCCGCTGCGGCGTCGGTCAGTTCGATGGTGACGTCGAGTCCGGCGAACACCTCGTGCACATGTGCCACGGCCTGCTCGACGCTGCGATCCGGCGCGAACCGGAAGTTGACGGTCACCGAAGCGGCGTCAGGGATCACGTTGCCCGCGATGCCGCCCTCGATACGCACCGCGGACAATCCCTCGCGGTAGACGCAGCCGTCGATGTCCACCGACCGCGCCTGATAGGCCGTCAGCCGGTCGAGCACGGCACCAAGTTTGTGAACGGCGTTGTCGCCCAACCAGGATCGGGCAGAATGGGCACGGGTGCCGGTCGCCGAGATCACCAGACGAATGGTGCCCTGGCAGCCGGCTTCGATGTAGCCGCCCGACGGCTCGCCGAGGATCGCGACGTCCACCGCCAGCCAGTCGATCAGCTCACGTTCGATGCGGCCCAGCCCGTTGGCGCTCGACTCGATCTCCTCGCAGTCGTACATCACCAGCGTGATGTCGTGCACGGGTTCGGCGATCGTGGCGGCCAGGTGCAGGAACACCGCGTCGCCCGACTTCATGTCCGAGGTACCGCAGCCGTACATCTCGCCGTCGACGATGCGGCTCGGCAGATTGTCGGCGACCGGAACGGTGTCGATGTGCCCGGCGAGCAACACCCGTGACGGCCGGCCCAGATCGGTGCGGGCCAGCACGGCATCGCCGTTGCGGATCACCTCAAGGTGCGGCGCCTGGGTGCGCAGCGCGGCTTCGATCTCGTCGGCGATGCGGCGCTCGTCGCGCGAGACGCTGGGGATGTCCACCAGGGCGGCGGTCAGTGCGATCGGGTCGCCGTGCAAATCCAGGCCCATGGTCCTAAACGGTAGTCCAGTAACCTAGGCCAACGTGACTGCAGCATCTGGCGTCGGCCTGGCCACCATCACCGCCGACGGAACCGTTCTGGACACCTGGTTTCCCGCTCCCGAGCTGAGCGCATCCGGCCCGGCCGGCACGGTCCGGCTGTCCGGTGGTGACGTGCCCGCCGACCTGGCTGCCCTCACCGGCAAGGACGAGGATCGCAACGTGGAGGTCGTGGCGGTGCGCACCACCATCGCCGACCTCGACGACAAACCGGCCGACACGCACGACGTGTGGCTGCGGTTGCATCTGCTCTCACACCGTCTGACCAAGCCGCACGAGGCCAACCTCGATGGCATCTTCGGCCTGCTGAGCAATGTGGTGTGGACCAACTTCGGCCCGTGTGCGGTCGAGGGCTTCGAGACCACGCGCGCCCGGCTGCGCAAGCGCGGCGCGGTCGCGGTGTACGGCATCGACAAGTTCCCCCGCATGGTCGACTACGTGACGCCGACGGGTGTGCGCATCGCCGACGCCGACCGCGTGCGGCTCGGCGCCCACCTGGCCGAGGGCACGACCGTGATGCACGAGGGCTTCGTCAACTTCAACGCGGGCACGCTCGGCACCTCGATGGTGGAAGGCCGCATCTCGGCCGGCGTCGTCGTCGACGACGGTTCCGACATCGGTGGCGGCGCGTCGATCATGGGCACCCTGTCCGGTGGCGGCAAAGAGGTCATCAAGGTCGGCAAGCGCTGCCTGCTCGGCGCCAACTCGGGCTTGGGGATCTCGCTGGGCGATGACTGCGTCGTCGAGGCGGGTCTCTACGTCACCGGCGGTACCAAAGTCACCACCGCCGACGGCCAGGTCACCAAGGCCATCGAGCTGTCCGGTGCGAGCAACCTGCTGTTCCGCCGCAACTCGCTATCGGGTGCGGTCGAGGTCGTCAAGCGCGACGGCACGGGCATCACCCTCAACGAGGCGCTGCACGCCAACTGAGCGTGTTCACTGCGTGAACGCGTGGGAGATGTGGATCTTCCAGCGTCCATCGGGCTGACGCTGGAACACGTCCACCCCGTCCTCGTGCACGGTCTCCAGGACCGCGCCGGCGGAATCGCGCACCGTCAGTGTCCAGACCAGCCGCACGGTAGCCAGATCGCCGTCGACGAGGATCTCTTTGATGTCGGGCTCGTCGTAGTGCAGTGACTTCGACGGGTCACTGAACTGGTTGCGCATCTGATCGCAGAACGCATCCCGGTCGCGGTCTGCCGAATCCGGGTACGCGAGCACCGCATCGTCCGCGAACAGTCCGCACACCGCGTCGATGTCACGGTCGTTGAAAGCCTGGGGCCACTGTCGCAGTGCCTCTTCGATGGCTTGGCGGTCCGCATCCCGGTCGGGGTTCCCGCACCCGGCAAGCACGGTCACCGCCGCCACCACAAGAGCGAGCGTGCGTAACACCGTCACATTGTGACGACACTGCCGCTAGAACGGTGGTGGTTTGTTGTGTTCGGCGACGAGGTCGTCGTTGAGTTTGCGTTCGGCGGCGATGGCGTGGGCGGTGTTCTGGGCGCGGGTGCGGCGGCGTTTGGGCATGTTCACCGCGCGCAGGTCGGGGTCGGCGGTGGGGACCGGGGTGGTGGGCAGGTTCAGGGCGCCGGTGGGTTTGGCCAACTCGGTGATCGATAGGCGTCGGCTGCTTGTGGGCACGGTGGTGTACTCCCGCCCGGAAGGCGAGGTCCACACGACGGTGCCGTCGGGGTGTTGTCGGTCTGCCCAGCCGCGCGGGCCGGTCCAGAACGTTTTCAGAAGATGATGAAACCGGCACAGACATTTCAGGTTTGAGGCATGGGTCGGCCCCGCGGGGTAGGGCACGGTGTGGTCGATGTCGCAGCGGTCGGCGGGTTTGTCGCAGCCGGGGAACCGGCAGGTCAGGTCGCGGCAGCGGACATAGTCCGCCAGGGCGCGCGAGGGGGTGTAGCGGTTTTCGGGTGGGGTGTCGCCGGGGTGGATCAGCGGCCGGATGGTGGCGTTGTTGATGATCTCGGCCAGCGCATAAGCGGGCAGTACCGCCCCGCCGAACAGCACGGCCGGCGGCACCCGATCGAGCGGATCCTCGTCCGGGGCACGGTAGGCCGCAGGGGTGCTGTTGGCGGCCTCGGTGAACTCGGCGACCGTGAGGGGTGCGGTGTCGCACTCGGTGTCGGGGTCCTCGGTGGCCGGCGCGGTCGAGTCGGCGGAGTCGAGGGCTGCGGGAGCATCCGTGGCGGTGGTGGTGTCGGTGTCAGCGGGCTCACTGCCGGGTGCGGTGTCGCACTCGGTTTCGGCGGAGTCGGCAGTCGCGGGAGTGTCGGGGGCGGTGTCGCCACCGCTGTCATCGGCTGGTTCGACGACGGGCTCATCGTCGGTGCGGGCAGGGGCTGCGGGGGCGGCGTGTTGGGCGGCGGTGACGGTGTCTTCGCGGGCGATGACGTGCACCACGAGGTGTCCGCGGGGGGATGGTTCGCGGCCGCGGGCACAGTCGGGGTCCTCGCACTCGCAGGCCAGGGTGGTGTGGTCGAGGATGGCGCCGAGCGCGTCGTGGCGCAGCTCATGGAGGGTGCGTGGATCGTCCGGGCATACCCCTTCAATGAGTTCGGTGATCCGGGCGTCATAAGCGTTGCCGAGGTGGGCCTGCAGCCGGCCGTTGACCGACAGCACCCCGGGGGCATCCGTGGGTGAGCCGATGTCGAAATAGCGATCGCGGCGGGAGGCGCGGCCGCGGCGGAAGGAGCCCGGGTCGTGTTTGAGGATCAGATCGTCGATGGTGTTGTCGATCTGTTTGAGGGTCAGCCGGCCCCAGGAGGTGATCTGGGCGGCCAGCTCGGCGTCGATGGCGGCGAGTTTGTCCGGGTCGAGCATCAGCGCGGTGCTCCAGCAGATGTTGCGCACGATCATCTCGCTGACCAGCCCGGCGGCGAACACCTCGTTGACCCGTGGTAGCCGGTCACGCAGCGCGACTCCGCGTTGGGCCTGGTGCAGCGCGGCCCAGGCGGTGATGCCCTGGGCGGCGCCGAGTTGGGCGCCGACTGCGGCCTCGGGGTCGACGAACCACCACCGGCGCTCGTCGGTGCTGGGGGTGTCGGTGGCGCGGATGAAGATTTCGGCCATGGCGGCGTGCTTGCGTGCCGAGGCGGAGGCTTCGGCCTGGGCCCAGCCGCGGGCCTGGGCCTCCAGCTCGGCGTCAGACAGCGCGGCGAACTGCGCGATCTCCACCAACGGCGCTTCGTACATACGTTCGAATTTACCGGTGGCCACACCCCTGTGGACCGGCGAAAACCCGACCTGTGGATGAAAACGAGTCTGGGGATAACCACAGCTCACCGGCACAAAATGTCACACCCATGGTGTATACGGCCCGCCTTGACGATTCCGCGATAGCGACCCGCGTCGAGCGCTATGTTCCGCGGAGGCCACCACACACGGAGGGCATGATGACCACGATCGGATCGCCGGCGCGGTACCGGCTCCTGCAGGTCGCACTCGTCGCCATCGGCGCGCTGATGCTTCTCCTCTACCCACTGGCCGCGGTGTGGCCGTCCGGGTGGGCGTGGCACGCCGGACCGCCGCACGAATCGAATTACTTCATGATGATCGTCGGCCTGTACGCGACGCTCGGCGTGTTCCTCATCAATGCCGCGCGCCGCCCTGAATCACATCGAAGCCTGATCTGGTTCACGGTGTGCTCCAGCGTCGTTCACGCGGTGATCATGGCGGTGCAGTCGTTCGGCGGTGGTCATCACATGGGGCACCTGTGGGGAGATGTCCCGGCACTGCTCCTCGCCGCCATCATCTTGGCAGCCCTCATGAAGGCGCCAGACGGTCAGACGTGAACGGCCCCTACGTGTAGGCGACGTGGACTCGATGGATGCGCCCCTCGAAGGGGAACGGTGCGCGGTCGCGGTAGTCCAGTGACACCGGTGAGCCCAGGCAGGTGCCGATGTCCAGGCAATCGTTGGCCGTGAACAACAGCGGTGCACTGATCGGAACCCGACCGTCGGCAATGGTCACCCCGTCACGGGCCACGGTGACGTCGAGGGGGCCGGCTGGGCGCGGCTCGGCATACCGTGTGTCGACCGTGATCGTGGCCCGACCCGGCGGCAGTTTGTCCGTGGAGCGAATCTTTGTGCGGGACAGAATGAAAAGGTTGTACTCGTAGCAGAGGTACCCGTCGTCGAGATATACCGTGAGGCCGCCCGCTGCCGCGCCGAGCGCGTACAGCACGCCGCTTGCGTTCACGGGGACATCGACGTCGATCGTGACAATGTTGTTCTTGTTGCCCAGCGCCGGCGCGCAGAATTCGGGCATACGCACGGTGTCGCCCGAGAAATCCCACTCCCGATACGGCGGGGCGATCCGCAACTCGGGGTGGTACACCGGGACCCACAGTCCACCGCCGATGGGAAGTACGGCGTTGCGGGCGGCCTCGACGATGAACAGCTCCCGCATCTGTGCCAGCTTCTGCGGCATCTGCTCGGCCAAATCGTTGGCCTGCGACCAGTCCTCGTCGAGGTGGTAGAGCTCCCAGGCGTCGCTGTCCGGGCTCCAGGTGGCGATCCCTTCTGGCTGTCCCGGCACCCACGGCAGCCTCGGCCCGCGAGCCGACGCCATCCACCCGTCGTGGTAGATCGCCCTGCTGCCCATGATCTCGAAGTACTGGGTCTTCTTGCCGCCCGGCGCATTCCGGTCGCCAAGGGTGCGTGCGAAACTTGCTCCCGCAAGTGCCATCTGAGGCTCACCGTTGACCACCCGCGGTGGTTCGACGCCCACGATCTCGTAGATGGTGGGTACGACGTCGTTGCAGTGCAGGAACACATCACGCGGCGTTGCGTCAGCCGCGACCTTGGCGGGCCAGCGCACCGCCATCGGGTTGCGCGTGCCACCGAGGTGCGACGCCAGCAGCTTCATTCCCTTGTATGGTGTGCTGCCCGCCCACGCCCACGCCGCGTGGTACTGGTTGTCCACCAGTGGCGAGCCGAGCACGTCGAGGCCGCCCAAAGCGTCGAGAGCATCGATGTGCTGCCGCACGGTGGTGGGTATCCCGTTCTGCGCCAGCAGTTCGGCGATCGTGCCGTTCTGTCCTTCGCCGGAGGAACCGTTGTCTCCCCAGATGTAGAAGAACAGGGTGTTGTCGGCGTAGCCCAACGAGTCCAGTTCGTCGGCGATCCGACCGACCTGCACGTCGACGTGCTCGGCGTACCCGGCGGCGACCTCCATGAGTCGGCGCTGGAACGGCTTCTCGTCTTCGGGGATGTCGTCCCACGCCGCCAGTTGCGGATCCCGCTCGGTCAGTTCGCAGTTGGGCGGGATCCAGCCTTTGGCCTTCGCCCGCTCGAACACCCGTCGGCGATAGGCATCCCAACCGTCGTCGAACCGGCCTGCGTACTTGTCGGCCCATTCCTTCATGATGTGGTGCGGGCCGTGCAGACAGCCGCTGGCCCAGTACATGAAGAACGGTTTGTCGGCGTTGAAGGCTTTGTGTCGCCGCAACCATCCGATGGCGTCATCGGCCAGATCTTCTGACAGGTGGTAGCCCTCTTCCGGAGTTCTCGGTGGGGAAACCACCGCGGTGTTGCGCACCAGATGGGGCTCGTATTGGGACGCCTCGCCCGCGAGAAAGCCGTAGAAGTACTCGAACCCGAGACCGGTCGGCCAGTTGTCGAACGGCCCCGCGGCAGTGGTCTCCTCGGCCGGCGTGTTGTGCCATTTGCCGAACGCCGACGTCGCGTATCCGTACTGCTTGAGCACCTCGGCAACCGTGGCGGCCGACCGTGGGATCTTGCCCGCGTAACCATCCCAGTCGTTCGCCAGTTCGGCGATCTGGCCGTTTCCGATCTCGTGGTGGTTCCGTCCCGTCAGCAGCGACGCGCGAGTCGGTGAGCACATCGCGGTCGTGTGAAAGCGGTTGTACGACACGCCTTCAGCGCACACCCGGTCCAGTGTGGAGGTGGTCACCTCGCCGCCGAACGTCGACGGCAGACCGGGGCCGGCGTCGTCGATGACCACGATGACGATGTTTGGCGAGTCGTCGTGCAGACGCTTGGGGACCGTACGAGGTTGGTACGTCGATTCCTGCAACGTGGGGCCCGCGATACTGCCCGAGGGCACCGGCGGGAACGGGAGCACACCGCCACCCGGCAACCGCGGCGCGATCACCCCTTCACTCGGACTGTCGGGCATGCCCCTCCTCGTCACCGATCGGCCTACGCATGTTGAGTATGGTGCAGCGGTCCGAACAACATGGTGTTTCAGCGCATGGGGTTCACCGTTGCCTGCTACAGTTCCGCGCACCGGAAACGCAACCGGCCGTTGCCCGCCTTTCCGAGAGGAGCGTTCCATGGCACTCACATGGCTCATCGCGCGTCAGGCGCTCCTGCCGGCGGGCGCTGCCTGCCTCGCCGCCATGGTCGCCGGCCTCTTCGGATCGGCGACGGCGACTGCCGAACCCCCGCCGCGGCCACCGAACTGCACGGCCGCCGACCTCGCGGGAATCGCGTCGGGCGTCGCGGCCGCGACATCGGGGTATCTGTTCACCCACCCCGACGTCAACAACTTCTACAGCAGCGTGCGTGACCGTCCGCACGAGGAGGCAGCGGACGCCATCAACACCTACTTCGAAGCCAACCCGCAAGCCCGCGCCGATCTCACCGGTATCCGCCAACCGCTTGTGGACTTCCGCAACCGCTGCGGCCTCACCCCGCCCAATTGAAGTCAGGGACAACGATGTTCAGATCATCATCACGGTCGGTCAGGGTACGAGCAGCCGCAGCCGCCTTGGCGTTCACCGCGCTCCCCGGCGCGATCGTCCTGCTCGCCCCCGCGGGCACCGCCGGCGCCGACGTCTGCGCGAGTGCAGGCAGGCGCATCACGGTGGGCGGGTGTGTCAACATCGCCGACGCCGTGGCGCCCTACGTTCCGCCGCCTGCCTATTACGCCCCATTGCCCGGGGACGCACCGCCGCCGCCACCACCGCCACCGCCGGGCTCCAACGTCACCGGGTGCATCGGCTGGAACGGCCGGTGGGTGAACGCCAGCGGCTGCAACTGACCCATCCACGCCGCGATGACAAATCAGCCGCTCGACACCTCGACCCGGCTGGCAGTGGAGCGCACGCGACTGGCGCTCGAGCGCACCACGATGGCCTGGATTCGAACCAGCACCTCACTGATCGCGTTCGGCTTCACGATCTTCAAGTTCTTCCAGTACCAGGCCACCGAGCTTCACCGCCACCCGGTGGTCAGTCCATGGATCGTCGGCATGGTGATGATCTGTATCGGCCTGACCTCGCTGACTCTGGCGTGGGTCCAGCATCGGCAGGAAAGCCGGGCACTGCGTGCGAACAACCCGGATATGCCGTACTCGCTCGCGGGAATGATGGCCGGCTTGATCGCGATCCTCGGACTCATCGCGCTCGTCGCCGTCGCATTTCGGCTCTAGCGGGCCAACGATTACGACTCAGCGGACAGAACGCAGAACTCGTTGCCTTCGGGATCGGCGAGCACCACCCAGCTCTGCTCACCCTGCCCGATGTCGACGTGGCGCGCGCCCAGGCTGATCAGCCGGTCGACCTCGGCCTGTTGATCGTCTGGCGTGAAGTCGACGTGCAGGCGGTTCTTGACGACCTTGCCGTCGGGCACGGCAAGGAACAGCCAGATGGGCCCCTCTCCCGGCGGAGGCGTCAACACCACGTCGCCATCGGAGTCGGTGTGCTTGGGCCACCCGAGCGCCTGGGACCACCACTGCCCCAGTGCCTCCGGGTCGTGCGCGTCGATGCAGAGTTCGGAGAACCTCAACCCCACTGTGCCAACTCCTTTTTCAGCACCTTGCCCATTGCGTTGCGCGGCAGGCTGTCCACCATGCGAACCTCGCGGGGCCGTTTGTGGACCGAAAGTTGCTTCGCGACAAAGTCGATGAGCTCATCGGGCGCGGCGTCACCGACCACGAACGCCACGATGCGTTGCCCGAGGTCGTCATCGGGGACACCGACCACGGCCACTTCCCGCACCCCGGGATGGCCCAGCAGAACGGTCTCGATCTCCCCCGCGCCGACGCGGTAGCCACCGGACTTGATGAGGTCGACCGATTCGCGGCCGACGATGCGGTGCATGCCGCCCGCGTCGATCACCGCGACGTCGCCGGTGCGGAACCACCCGTCCTCGTCGAACGCCTCGGCGGTGGCCTCGGGTCGGTTGAGGTAACCCTCGAACACCGTCGGGCCCTTGATCTGGAGGCGTCCGATGGTCTCACCGTCGTGCGGAACCTCGACCCCGTTGTCGTCCACCAGACGCGTCTGCACCCCCTCGATCGGCACACCGACCCAGCCGGGCCTGCGCTCGCCGTTCACCAAAGTGCTGATGATGATCAGGGATTCGGTGCTGCCGTAGCGTTCCACCGGAGGCTTGCCGGTGAGCTTGGTCAACTGCTCGAACACCGGAACCGGCAGCGGCGCACTGCCCGACACGAGCAACCGCGCCGAGGAGAGCGCGAGCGCGGCATCGAGGTTGTTGACGACGCGCGACCACACCGTCGGCACCCCGAAGTACAGCGTGCCCTTGGCTTCGGCGTAACGCTCGGGGCTGGGCTTGCCGGTGTGCACGAAACGGTTGCCGATCCGCAGCGAACCGAGCAGTCCGAGCACCAGGCCGTGGACGTGGAACAGCGGAAGCCCGTGCACCAGAGTGTCTTCCGACGTCCACTCCCACGCCTTGGCCAGGGCGTCGATATCGGCGGCGATGGCATTGCGGGTGATCGGCACGCCCTTGGGCAGTCCCGTGGTGCCCGAGGTGTACATGATGATCGCGGTCGATTCCGGTGCCGGCTCGGCGTAACGGTGCCACGACCGGGCGTGCAGCCGCACCGGGATATGCGGCAGCCCTTCGGTCTCCTCGGGCCGCTCCCCCAGCCAGGCCTGCGCACCGGAGTCGCTCAGGATGTGACGGCGTTCGGCGACGCCGACGTCGGCGGGCACGGGGACGACGGTGACACCCGCGATGAGGCAGCCGGTGACCGCGAGCACCGTGGTGACGGTCGGAGTCGCGAGGACGGCGACGCGGTCAGCGGCGGCGACACGCTCGGCAACCGAGGTCGCACCGCCCACCAGGTCACCACGGCTGAGGACGGCACCGTCGATGCGGACCGCGTCGGCGATATCCGCTCCGGCGGCAACCGCTGCGGGATTCAAGGAGGCCAGCAGCATAGTGCGAGGCTACCCGGCTCGTCTCGTCGGCCAACCTTCGGCCGAACCGTGGTACTCGACATAATGCCGATCACGCGACAGGCTGGAGTCATGAGCACCTCGGCGGGCCGCGACCGCGACGAGTCGGGGCGTCCGCACAATTCCCGGCCGCGCGACGCGCTGGGTAGGCCGCTGCCCTACGGAAGCCGCGGCGTGGATCGGATACCGGATGACCTGCGCCTGTCGCCGACGGAGTCGCTCTCCTTCGCCCAGCGGCTACTGGATCTCGGGCACGCGTTCTCGGCCCACGAGGTCCTTGAGTCCGCGTGGAAGAACGGTCCGGCGAGCGAGCGGTCGCTGTGGCAGGGCCTGGCGCAGCTGGCGGTGGGCATCACCCATGTGCAGCGGGGCAACTTTCCCGGCGCGGCCGCGCTGCTGCGGCGCGCGTCGGACCGGCTCTCGCACGTGGACCTGCCCGCACCTCATGCGGTCCACGTCACCGACCTGATCGACTACGCCGAAGCGCTGGCAGATGACCTCACCCATGGCCGCAACATCGACGCCGACCGGTTGCGGGTTCAGCTCATCGCCCCCGTGTCGCGATAATGGACCGATGAGGACGATCCAGCAGGTCTCGACCCGTGAGGTGTACCGGAACGACTGGCTCACGTTGCGTGAGGACGCCATTCAACGGCCCGACGGCAGCGACGGCATCTATGCGGTGGTCGACAAACCGACCTATGCGCTGGTGATCCCGTACGACGGCGAGAGATTCCACCTCGTGGAGCAGTTCCGCTATCCACTTGGTCTGCGGCGCTGGGAGTTTCCGCAGGGAACCGCACCGGGCCGGCAGGACCTGGACCCACATGCGTTGGCCGAACGCGAATTACGTGAAGAGACCGGACTGCGCGCAGCCACGCTGGTCAAGCTGGGCCTGCTCGACGTCGCGGCCGGGATGAGCAGCCAGCGCGGCTGGGTGTTCCTGGCGACCGAGCTCACCGAGGGTGACCACGAGCGTGAGCACGAAGAGCAGGACATGCACAGCGCGTGGTTCACCCGCGCCGAGATCGAGGACATGATGCGCGGCGGCGACATCACCGATGCCCAGTCGATCGCGGCGTGGGCCCTACTGTCGCTCCACGAACGCCGCTAGCGTCGTTCGGCCAGCGCCCGCAGGAAGAACGTGAGGTTCGCCGGACGTTCGGCCAGGCGCCGCACGAAGTAGCCGTACCACTCGTAGCCGAACGGTACGTACACCCGCACGTGGTTGCCTGCGTCGGCCAGGCGCCGCTGTTCCCCGTCGCGGATGTTGTACAGCATCTGGTACTCGAAATCGTCCACACCACGGTTGTATTCGCGGGCAAGCGAGGGCACGGCGGCGATGATCTCCGGATCGTGCGACGCCACCATCGGGTAGCCGCGGCCCGCCATCAGGATCCGCAGACACGTCAGGTACGAGTCGGTGACCTCGTCGGGGTCGCGGTACGCCACCGAGGCGGGTTCGTCATAGGCGCCCTTGCACAGCCGGATCCGTGCGCCCGCGGCGGCGAACTCCGCACAGTCGGCCCGGGTCCGTTTCAGGTAGGCCTGCAGAACCGTTCCCAGCCAGTCGAATTCGGTGCGCAGATCCCGCACGATCGACAGCGTCGAATCCGTGGTGGTGTGGTCCTCGGCGTCGACGGTGACCCAGACACCGGCATCGCGGGCCCCGGCACAGATGGTGTGGGCGTTCTCCAACGCGATCTTCTCGCCGTCGCGCGGCAGCGCCTGCCCCAGCGCGGACAGCTTCAGCGACACCTCCAGCGGGCGCACCTTCGATCCGTCGGCGGTGTCCTTCAGACCGTCGAGCAGCGCCAGGTAGGCCTCGACGGTGTGGTCGGCGTCCTCCTTGCTCGTGGTGTCCTCGCCGAGGTAGTCGATGGTCACCATGCGACCCGAGGAGCGAAGCGTCGCAGTCACATCCAGCGCCTCGGGAACCGTCTCGCCGGCGACGAAGCGGTCCACCACCCGACGGGTGACCGGGAGCCGTTCGGCCGTCGCACGCAGCCGCTGCGAGCGCGACGCGGCCAGGATGGCGGGTCGGGCGACCCGGTCGAAGATGCCCATCGTCACGCCTCCATGTGTGGGTAGGTGTGGCTGGTCGGCGGCACGAAGGTCTCCTTGATGGAGCGCGCCGACGTCCACCGCAGCAGGTTCTGCGCCGATCCGGCCTTGTCGTTGGTGCCCGATCCGCGTGAGCCGCCGAACGGCTGCTGCCCGACCACCGCGCCGGTGGGCTTGTCGTTGATGTAGAAATTGCCTGCGGCGTAGCGCAGACCGTCGAGAGCCTGCTGCACGGCCGTGCGGTCATCGCCGATGACCGCACCGGTCAGGCCGTACTTGGCGCCGGTATCGACGACGTCGATGATCCGCTGGTAGTCGTCGTCGGGATAGACGTGCACCGCCAGGATCGGGCCGAAGTACTCGGTGCAGAACGCGTCGTCGGTCGGATCGTCGGACAGCAGCACGGTGGGTCGCACGAAATGGCCTTCGCTGTCGTCGTATTCACCGCCGGCGGCGATCGTGACCCCGGGCGCGCTCTTGGCCCGTTCGATGGCCTTGACGTTCTTGGCGAATGCACGGTCGTCGATCACCGCGCCGCCGAAGTTGGTCAGGTCGGTGATGTCGCCGTAGCGCAGTGCCTCGGTGGCCGAGAGGAAATCGTCGCCCATCTTCTGCCACACCGAGCGTGGGACGAAGGCACGCGACGCGGCCGAGCACTTCTGCCCCTGGTAGTCGAAGGCGCCGCGGATCAACGCGGTGCGCAACACATCCGGGCGCGCCGAGGAGTGCGCCAGCACGAAGTCCTTGCCGCCGGTCTCACCGACCAGGCGCGGATAGGTGTGATAACGGTCGATGTTGGCGCCGACCTCACGCCACAGATGCTGGAACGTCGCGGTCGAACCGGTGAAGTGGATACCGGCCAGGCGCGGATCCTTCAGGGCCACTTCCGAAACCGCGATTCCGTCGCCGGTGACGAGGTTGATCACGCCCGGCGGCAGACCGGCGGCCTCGAGCAGTTGCATCGTCAGGTAGGCCGCGAATGTCTGCGTGGGCGACGGCTTCCACACCACCGTGTTGCCCATCAGGGCCGGCGCGGTGGGCAGGTTGCCCGCGATGGCGCTGAAGTTGAACGGCGTGATGGCGTAGACGAAGCCCTCCAACGGGCGGTGGTCGGTGCGGTTCCACACTCCCGGACTGCTGATCGGCTGCTGCGCCAGGATCTGGCGGGCGAAAAAGACGTTGAACCGCCAGAAGTCGATGAGCTCACAGGGCGCGTCGATCTCGGCCTGATAGGCGCTCTTGGACTGTCCGAGCATCGTTGCGGCGGCGATCTTTTCCCGCCACGGGCCCGACAACAAATCGGCCGCGCGCAGGAAGACCGCGGCGCGCTGGTCGAACGGCAGCGCGGCCCAGTCGTGTTTGGCGGCGATCGCGGCCTCGATGGCCGCCTGGGCGTCGGCGTGCTCGGCGTTGGTCAGAATGCCGAGCCGGGCCGAGTGCCGGTGCGGTTGCACGACGTCGATGCGGGCGCCCGAACCCATGCGGTGCTCGCCGCCGATGACGTGCGGTAGATCGATTTCAGTGCTGGCAAGGTCGTGCAGTGCCGTGGTGAGCCGGATGCGTTCCGGCGAGCCGGGGGCATAGTCGTGGATCGGCTCGTTGGCCGGCGTGGGCACGTCTGTGATGGCGTCCATAGCTCAAGAATCGCTGACCTCGCCCCGATTAGTTTTGTCCGATCAGACAACACTGTGACATCGAAGCCGTAAGATCGGACAACATGCAGGCGCCCGGTGTCAGCCTGGGTCAACTGCTGTTGGCCCTGGACGCGACGCTGGTCCGGCTCGTGCAGGCACCGCGCGGGTTGGACCTCCCGGTGGCGTCGGCCGCCCTGATCGACTCCGATGATGTCCGCTTCGGCCTGGCGCCCGCAGCGGGTTCGGCGGATCTGTTCTTCCTCCTCGGTGTCTCCGAGTCCGACGCGCTGGCCTGGGTCGACCACCAGGCCACCGGCCTCCCGCCCGCGGCGATCTTCATCAAGGAACCATCGCCCGCGGTTGTGCAGCGCGCGACCGCGGCGGGCATCGCCGTCGTCGTCGTCGACCCGAGGGCCCGCTGGGAACGGCTGTACCGGCTGGTCAACCACGTCTTCGAGCACCACGGTGACCGCGCGCTGCACGACTCGGGGACCGACCTGTTCGGTCTCGCGCAATCGGTCGCCGAACGCACCCACGGCATGGTGAGCATCGAGGACGCACAGTCCCACGTGCTGGCGTACTCGGCGTCCAACGAGGAGGCCGACGAACTGCGCAGGCTGTCGATCCTCGGCCGCGCCGGGCCGCCCGAGCACCTGGCGTGGATCGCGCAGTGGGGCATCTTCGACGCGCTGCGCGCCAAGCCCGACGTCGTGCGGGTCGCCGAACGCCCCGAGCTGGGGCTGCGGCCCCGGTTGGCCATCGGCATCTTCCAACCGGCGCCCGACGAGCGTCGCGCCCCGACCTTCGCAGGCACCATCTGGGTGCAGCAGGGCAGTCGCCCACTCGCCGAGGATGCCGAAGAGGTGCTGCGCGGCGCGGCGGTGCTGGCCGCGAGGACCATGGCGCGGTTGGCGGCCACGCCATCCACCGACGCCGTGCGGCTGCAGGAACTGCTCGGCCTGCGCGCCACCGACGAGCCGGTCGACGTCGAGCAGATCGCGCGCGAACTCGGCGTCACCGCCGACGGGCGGGCGGCACTGATCGGGTTCGACGCCGGCTCACCGAGCACCCGGATCGCCGACGTGCTGTCGTTGAGTGCCAGCGCATTTCGGTCCGATGCGCAGATCGCATCGTCGCGCACCCGCGTCTACGTGCTGTTCCCCAACACCGGAAAACCCTCCGCGGTGACGTCGTGGATCCGCGGCACGGTGGCGGCGCTGCGCGCCGAACTGGGCATCGAGTTGCACGCCGTCATCGCCGCCCCGGTCGCGGGTCTGGCCGGCGCGGCCGCGGCCCGCACCGAGGTGGACCGGGTGCTGGACAGCGCCGGGCGTCATCCCGGTGCGCTCGGGCAGGTCACCTCACTGGCCGAGGCCAGGACGACGGTGCTGCTCGACGAGATCATCACCGCGATCGCCGCCGACGACCGGCTCATCGACCCGCGGGTCCGTGCCCTGCGCGCCGACGAACCGGTGCTGGCCGAGACCCTACGCGTCTACCTGGACAGCTTCGGGGACGTCGCGGCGGCCGCGCAGTCCATGCACGTGCACCCCAACACCGTGCGCTACCGCGTACGCCGCGTCGAGCAACTGCTCGCGACGTCGCTGGCAGACCCCGACGTGCGACTGCTGTTGTCGCTGAGTCTGCGCGCGACCGCGTGAATCGGACGTACGGCGTCCGCGTCAGCCCAGTCGCTGCACCGCAGCGGCAATGCGTTCGTCGGTGGCGGTCAGCGCCACCCGCACATACTTGTCACCCGCCGGCCCGTAGAACTCGCCCGGCGCCACCAGGATTCCGCGCTCGGCGAGCCGGCGCAGCGTGTCCCGGCACGGCTCACCACGGGTCGCCCACAGATACAGCCCGGCCTCGGAGTGGTCGACGGTGAAGCCGGCCGCCCGCAACGCCGGCAGCAGCAGATCGCGACGCTGCGCGTACCGATCACGTTGCACCGCTTCGTGTTCGTCGTCGTCCAGCGCGGCGACCATGGCGACCTGGACCGGCGTCGGCACCATCATCCCGGCGTGCTTGCGCACGGCGAGCAGTTCGGCCACCACGGCCGGATCGCCCGCGACGAAACCCGCGCGGTATCCGGCGAGCGACGACGTCTTCGACAGCGAGTGGATCGCCAGCAGCCCGGTATGGTCGCCGTCGCACACGGACGGATGCAGCACGCTGACCGGATCGGCATCCCAGCTGAGCCCCAGATAGCACTCGTCGGAGGCCACCAGCACGCCCCGCTCGCGGGCCCAGGTGACCACCTTGCGCAGGTGGTCGGTGCCCAGCACCCGGCCGGTGGGATTACTCGGCGAGTTCAGGTAGATCAGCGCGGGCACCTGCGGCCCGAGCTGGGTCAGCGAGTCCGCGCGCAGCACCTGCGCACCGGCCAGCCGCGCGCCCACCTCGTATGTGGGGTAGGCGAGTTCGGGCACCACCACGACGTCGTCGGGGGAGAAACCGAGCAGCGTCGGCAGCCAGGCGATCAGCTCCTTGGTGCCGATCACCGGCAGCACGGTGTGCGGTGTCAGCCCGGTGATGCCGTACCGGCGGTGCAGGGCACGCACCATGGCCTCGCGCAGCTGCGGCGTGCCCGCCGTCGTGGGATAGCCGGGAGCCGAACTCCCGGCCGCCAACGCGTCGCGGATGACGGGGGCCACCGGGTCCACCGGGGTGCCCACCGAGAGGTCGACGATGCCGCCGGGATGTGAACGCGCCAGCGCCGTGACGTCCGCCAGGGTGTCCCACGGAAACTCTGGCAGGGTGGCCGAGCGGCGCTGCCGCACCATCAGGTTCTCGACCGTGATCAGTCCTCACCCTGAGGCGGCAGATCCTTGATGGCCTGCGGATCGTTGTCCGTCTGGCCCACCTTGGAGGCCCCGCCCGGCGAGCCGAGTTCGGCGAAGAAGTCGGCGTTGCTCTGGGCGTAGCTGCTCCACTGGTCCGGCACATCGTCTTCGTAGTAGATGGCCTCGACGGGGCAGACCGGCTCACAGGCGCCGCAGTCCACGCATTCGTCGGGGTGGATGTACAGCATGCGTGCGCCCTCGTAGATGCAGTCGACAGGGCATTCCTCGATGCATGCCTTGTCCTTGACGTCGACGCAGGGTTCGGCAATGACGTACGTCACTGATGTCTCTCCTGTCCAGTGGGCTGCTGGTCGGGTGCGGGTCAGGACTCGTGAGTCCGTCGCGCCAGTATGCGTTGCCCATACTTGGACGCGCGTCTCAGTGTGCCCTAACTTACTCGCCGCCCAGTTAAGGGTGGCGCGTGGTTACTGATACTAAACGTTGCACATACAGCTCGCCTAGTGGCCACGCTGAGCGGTCGCCCAGGCGTCACCGGGTGCAACTTGTTGCATAGGACCTTCGGTACCGCCTACTCTGCCGAGATGGCTCTCCAGCACGCGATCCTGGTGTCGCTCTGCGAACAGGCCGGGTCCGGATACGAGCTCGCACGTCGCTTCGACCGCTCGATCGGCCATTTCTGGGCGGCCACCCACCAGCAGATCTACCGCACGCTGCGCGCCATGGAGGCCGATGACTGGGTGCGGGCCGCGACCGTCGTGCAGCACGGCAGGCCCGACAAGAAGGTCTACACGGTCTCCGAGGCCGGACGCGCCGAACTGGCGCGCTGGATCGCCGAACCGCTCTCGGGCCGCGGCGGGGCGGTGGCCGACAACCGCACCCGCGACCTCGCGGTGAAGGTCCGCGCCGCGGCCTACGGCGACATCGGAGCCATCCGCGCACAAGCCGAGGAACTGCTCGCCGAACGCACGGCACTGCTGGACACCTACCGCGGTTACCAGAAGCGCCAGTTCCCGGATCCGTCTGCGCTCAACGGGAGTGCGCTGCACCAGTATCTGGTGCTGCGGGGCGGCATCCGCGCCGAGGAGAGTGCGATCGACTGGCTCTCCGAGGTGACGCAGGTGTTGGGAGGAACCTCGTGACATATCCGAACCTGTTGTCGCCGTTGGATCTCGGGTTCACCACGTTGCGCAACCGGGTGGTGATGGGTTCGATGCACACCGGGCTGGAGGATCGCGCACGCGACATCGACAGGCTCGCAGCGTATTTCGCCGAGCGGGCCCGCGGCGGCGTCGGGCTCGTCATCACCGGAGGCTACGCACCCAACCGCACGGGATGGCTGCTGCCGTTCGCGTCCCAACTGGTGTCGTCGTCCGAGGCGCGGCGGCACCGCCGCGTCACCGATGCCGTGCACGACGAGGGCGGCAAGATCCTGCTGCAGATCCTGCACGCGGGACGCTATGCGTACCATCCGTTCTCGGTGAGTGCGTCGTCGATCAAGGCGCCGATCAACCCGTTCCGGCCGCGAGCGCTGTCATCGCGCGGCGTCACCGCCACCATCGAGGATTTCGTGCGGTGCGCGCTGCTGGCCCGCGAAGCCGGGTACGACGGCGTCGAGATCATGGGCAGCGAAGGCTATCTGATCAACCAGTTCCTGGCGCCGCGCACCAACCGACGCACCGACGCGTGGGGCGGCAGCGCGCAGAACCGCAGACGCTTTCCGGTCGAAATCGTGCGACGCGTCCGCGAGGCCGTCGGGCCCGAATTCATCGTGTGCTACCGCATGTCGATGGCCGACTATGTCGAGGACGGCCAGAGCTGGGATGAGATCGTCTGTTTGGCAAGAGAAGTCGAAGCGGCGGGTGCGACGCTGATCAACTCCGGGTTCGGGTGGCACGAGGCGCGGGTGCCGACGATCGTGACGTCGGTGCCCAACAGCGCTTTCGTCGACATCAGCAGTGCGGTGGCCGAACACGTCCGGATCCCGGTGATCGCGTCGAACCGGATCAACATGCCGCAGGCCGCCGAGCAGATCCTCGCCGACACCCACGTGCAGCTGATCTCGATGGCCCGTCCCCTGCTCAGCGACCCGGACTGGGTGCGCAAGGCCGAGGCCGGCGCCGCCGACGAGATCAACACGTGCATCGCGTGCAATCAGGCCTGCCTGGATCACGCGTTCGTACACCAGAAGGTGTCCTGCCTGCTGAACCCGCGGGCGGGACGGGAAACCACGCTGGTCCTCGCACCGACGCGACTCTCGCGGCGCGTCGCCGTGGTGGGAGCCGGTCCGGCCGGACTTGCGGCCGCGGTCAGCGCCGCGCAACGCGGACACCGGGTCACGCTGTTCGAGGCGTCGTCGAGGATCGGCGGCCAATTCGACCTGGCCAGAAGGATTCCCGGCAAGGAGGAGTTCAACGAGACGCTGCGCTACTACGACGTCATGTTGCGCAAGTACGGCGTCGACATCCGTCTGCAGACCCGCGCAGGCGTCGACGACCTCGGCGCGTTCGACACCGTCGTGCTGGCGACCGGGGTGCGGCCGAGACTCCCCGACATTCCCGGGATCGACCATCCCAAGGTGCTGACGTACTCCGAGGTGATTCTCGGTGCGCCGGTGGGCAAGTCGGTCGCCGTCATCGGCGCGGGCGGGATCGGCTTCGACGTCGGCGAATTCCTGACGACCGACCAGTCCCCGACGTTGAACCTCAAGGAGTGGAAGGCCGAGTGGGGTGTGGTCGACCCGCAGGAGGCGCGCGGCGCGCTGACCACCGCACTGCCCGCGCCGGCCGTGCGTGAGGTGTATCTGCTGCAGCGGTCGAAGGGACCGCAGGGCAGGCGACTCGGCAAGACCACCGGCTGGGTGCACCGCGCCTCGCTGAAAGCCAAAGGCGTGCACCAGCTCTGCGGAGTCAACTATGAACGCATCGACGACGACGGCCTGCACATCAGCTTCGGGCCGGACCATCGCGACCCGCGGGTTCTCACGGTCGACAACATCGTGATCTGCGCGGGCCAGGAATCCGTGCGCGATCTCCAGACGGCCCTGCGGGAGCGCGGTATCGAACCCCATGTCATCGGCGGAGCCGCGGTCGCGGCCGAGCTCGACGCCAAGCGGGCGATCAAACAGGGCACCGAGCTGGCCGCGCGCCTCTGACCCTTTACCTTGGGGTTCCTTTGCAGTGCACCTTGCACCGCGAGTGTGCGTGGCTGCTGCCCGACACGCCGTCGCGCAGCAGCACTCCACGCACGCTCGCGAGGCTCAGGCCTGCTTGAGCGCCTCGATGTTGAGGGTGATGGTGATGTTCTCGCCGACGACGGCTCCGCCGGTCTCCAGGGGCATGTCGATGTCGATGCCGAAATCCTTGCGGTTGAGCACAACCGACGCTTCGAAGCCGGCGACCGCGCCATGGCCCATGCCCGGGTTGACACCGTTGAACTCCAGCTCAAGGCTCACCGGCTTGGTGATGCCCTTGAGGGTGAAGTCACCGTCGAGCACGTAGCCGTCACCGCGCTGCGTGACGCCGGTGGACACGAACGTCGCGACCGGGAATTTCTCGACGTCGAAGTAGTCGGCCGACTTGAGGTGCTCGTCGCGCTGTTCGTTGCCGGTATTGACCGAGTCGACCGCGATCTCCGCGCTTACCGACGGCGTGCCGTCCTCGGCCACGGTGATTGCGCCGCTGAACGCGCCGAACGTACCCCGCACCTTGCTGACGACCAGATGGCGGACCGAGAAGCTGATCGACGAGTGGACGGGGTCGATCGCCCATGTGCCCGCGGTCAGGTCGGTGGCTACGGCAACGGTCATGTCATCTCTCCTTGCTCACCGGGGCCGGCCTCTCCGGCACCCTTGCATCATCGAAACGGACCGTAGTCCGAATTGATTCCCGAACGGGGCGTGGTTTTGCGAAGAGAATTACCTGCCATTGATCAATGGCAGTTTGATTCCGCGCACGCTCGTCGCGTGCGAGCGTGCGCGGCGTGCTGCTGTTTTATGGCGTGTTGAGCAGCAGACCCGCACGCTCGCGGTGCAAGGTGCAAAGGTGCAAGGTGCGGGTGCAAGGTGCGCCCCTTAAGCAGCCAGAGGCGCGTAGGTGGTGGTGCGCTGGCGGGCGGGACGGCCGATACCCTCGGCGATCGCGACGAGCTCTTCCACAGTCTTGGCCGAGCCGTTCTCGGAGCCGGCCATGCGGGAGATGGTCTCCTCCATGAGCGTGCCGCCGAGGTCGTTGGCGCCGCCGCGCAGCATGACCTGCGTGCGCTCCACACCGAGCTTCACCCAGCTGGTCTGGATGTGGTCGATCCTGCCGTGCAACATGATCCGGGCCAGCGCGTGCACGGCCCGGTTGTCGCGGTGCGTCGGGCCCGGCCGGGCGCCGCCGGCCAGGTACAGCGGCGAGGACTGGTGCACGAACGGCAGCGGCACGAACTCGGTGAACCCGCCGGTGCGGTCCTGGATCGACTTGATGACGTTGAGGTGCCCGACCCAGTGCCGCGGCTGGTCGACGTGGCCGTACATCATCGTCGAACTCGACCGCAGCCCTACCTCGTGCGCGGTGGTGATCACCTCGATCCACATCGAGGTGGGCAGCTTGCCCTTGGTGAGCACCCAGCGGACCTCGTCGTCGAGGATCTCGGCCGCCGTGCCGGGGATGGTGTCGAGCCCGGCCTCGCGCAGTGCGGTCAGCCATTCGCGGATCGACACGCCGCTGCGGGTGACGCCGTTGGCGATCTCCATGGGCGAGAAGGCGTGCACGTGCATCGACGGGACACGCTTCTTGACCGCGCGCACCAGATCGGCGTACCCGGTGACCGGCAGTTCGGGGTCGATGCCGCCCTGCATGCACACCTCGGTGGCGCCTGCCACGTGTGCCTCCCAGGCACGGTCGGCCACCTCGTCGACCGACAGCGAATACGCGTCGGCATCGCCCTTGCGCTGCGCGAACGCGCAGAACCGGCAGCCGGTGTAGCAGATGTTGGTGAAGTTGATGTTGCGGTTGACCACGAACGTCACGTCATCACCCACGGCGTCGCGACGCAGTGAATCAGCCAGCGCGGTAACGGCTTCCAGGGCCGGGCCGTCAGCGGTCGCCAACGCCAGGTACTCGTCGTCGCTGCAGCCGCCCGGATCGCGCTCGGCCGAGCGCAGCGCCGACAGCACGTCGGTGTCGATGCGTTCTGGGGCACGTGCGGCGAGTTCGGAGACCTTCTCCCGGATGGATTCCCAGTCGCCGAACGCACTGTCGAGATCGCTTCGGGTGTCGGTCAACCGGCCTTCGGCATCGATCGCGGTGTGCAGGTCGGTGCGGCCCAGCGACTCGGAGGCCTCGTCGGGCTCCTGCCACGGCCGACCGACCGGATTGACGTCGAGCGCATACCCGGTATCGGGATCGGCCAGCGCGTCGACGTGACCACGCACCCGCGGGTCGATCCATGCCGCCCCGGCCTGCACGTACTGCGGCTGCGCGGTCAGGCGCTGCACCAGGTCGTAGCCGGCCTCCGCGGTCACCTCGGCCAGCTCATCCAAGGCGGGCCAGGGCCTTTCGGGATTCACGTGGTCGGGCGTCAGCGGCGACACCCCACCCCAGTCGTCGACGCCTGCGCCGATGAGCGCCAGACATTCCTCGCGCGACACCAGGTTCGGCGGCGCCTGGATCCGCATCTTCGGGCCCAGCACCAGCCGGGTCACCGCGATGGTCGCGAGGAAATCGTCGATGTCGGCGTCGGGGGTCGACGCCATCGCCGTGTGGTCCTTGGCGCGGAAGTTCTGCACGATCACTTCCTGCACGTGCCCGAATTCCTTGTGCGAGCGCCGGATCGCGTGCATGGTCTCGGCACGTTCGGCCAGTGTCTCACCGATGCCGACGAGCAGTCCCGTGGTGAACGGGATGGACAACCGGCCGGCGTCGTCGAGCGTGCGCAGCCGGACCGCGGGATCCTTGTCCGGGCTGCCGTAATGCGCCTCGCCTCTGGTGTCGAACAGCCGGCGCGACGTGGTCTCCAGCATCATGCCCATGGACGGGGCGACCGGCTTGAGCCGCGACAGCTCCGACCAGCTCATGACGCCCGGGTTGAGGTGCGGCAGCAGTCCGGTCTCCTCGAGCACCCGGATCGCCATCGCCCGCACATAGTCCAGCGTCGAGTCGTATCCACGCTCATCGAGCCACTGCCGGGCCTCGTCCCACCGCGCCTCCGGGCGGTCACCGAGGGTGAAAAGCGCCTCTTTGCAACCCAGTTCGGCGCCTTGACGGGCAACCTCCAGGATCTCGTCAGGCTCCATGTACATGCCGATGCCCTGCGCGCGCAGCTTGCCGGGCACGGTCACGAAGGTGCAGTAATGGCAGGTGTCCCGGCACAGGTGCGTCACCGGGATGAACACCTTGCGCGAGTAACTCACCGGCAGCCGACCGTTCGGGCCGCGCCGCCCCGCCGAGGTGAGGCCGGCGTCTCGCACCCGGGCCGCGCTCGCGCACAGATCGGCGAGGTCCTCGCCGCGCGCCGTCATCGCGATGGCGGCTTCTTCCACGTTGAGGGCCACCCCGTCGCGGGCTCGACGCAACACACGTCGCAGAGCTGCGGGGGTCGGCGTTCCGGCTTGCGGTGGGACCATGGGGACACCCAGATCGGCGCCATGCTCGGAGTTCAAAGCCACGCCCGAATAACCCCACAAGAGTCGAGAATCATCCACGCGTCTCACATTCTGGATCTACTACGCCTGGCATACCGGTCACAGTAGTCCCAGCGGCCCGTGCTGTGCCGACCTGCCCGGGCAGGCCTGGTCCGGGTAAGTCGACCGACTCGCCTGGCGCGACCCGGAAATTTTGTTGCTGTGCCCAGTAAAGTCAGTCCAGCGATACGGCTGAACTGTTGTCAGGTGAGTTTCTGGAGTGCTGTCATGACTGTCTCTGTCCGCGCCTACCTGTTGGCGGGTGCGGCCGCGGCCACGGCGACCACCATCGCGTTGACCTCGGTGCAGGTGACACCGCCCGATATCGCGGTCCCTGCTCAGCCGACCGCGCCGCAGCCCGAGCTGTCGGAAGCCATGATCGACCTGCTCGCCGCGGCACGCCGCATGACGGTCGTCATCCCCGCACCCGTCGCCGAACCGGGCATCCACGCGCCGCACGGTGGCGCCGCGCCGGGGTTTGCACAGCCGCGCGTGCACACCGCGCCCAGCGCACAGGCCACCGCGCCCGGCGGCGTCGTGGTGCAGAACGCGGCGAGCGATTTCATCATCAGCGCGTGGGACGCCGCGGTGCCGTGGATCGACTACGGAGTCGGCCTGGTCGACGGCGCGCTCGGGTGGGTTCCCGGCCTGGCGATCATCGGCGACCAGGTGTCCCTGCTGTGGACCTATCTCGGCTACCCGGTCGCGAACAGCTTCGTGCGTGACCTGGTCGCACCGGTGGTGAATTCACCGCTGAACCTCGACACCTGGGCCAACGGCTTCAGCGCCGTCGCCTCCACCACCGTGAACAGCCTCGCCAACACCGGCGTCGCGGAGTTCAACTACTTCTTCGGGTGGCTGATCCCGCCCGTCGCCCTCACGGCCCCGACCGAATCCGTCACATTCGACGCCGCGGTCGCCGCCGACGTGCTCAACCAGGCGCGCGCGGCCGTGACGGGCTTCGTCGACCATTTCGCGGCGATGCAGGCGCCGACCCAGGTCGCGCCACAGGAGCAGGAGACGACACCGGAGACGACGCCGGAGGAGCAGCAGACCGCGTCCGATCTGGCGTCCGACCAGACCGCGGATCAGACGGGTGCCGACACGGCAGAAACCGTCGACAACACCGACGTCGCGCAGGACGTCGAGGAAACCGAAAAAGCCACGACGCAACCCGTCGGCACCGAGACGTCCACGGGCACCAGGTCGGCGGCCACCCCGGCACGCGCGGTCGCCAAGAACATCAGGCGCGATCTGCAGAGAGCGACCGCCGGTCTGCGGGGTGTCGTGAAGGACATCCGCACCGGGCTCGGGCTCGTCAAGCCGAAGAAGCCGACCGGCAAGACCACTCGGCCGACTCAACCGACCAAGGCCGAACCATCAAAGGCCGAGCCGTCGAAAACCGAGCCGTCGAAGGCCGGTTCGGACTCGTCGAGCGGCGACTCCGACGACTGAGCGACTAGTGGAAACGGCGGCGCAGGAACCACGCCGCGGGTAGAGCGCCGACCACGATGAAGATCATCGCGCCGAAGGCGTAGATCCCGGTTCCGGCGAAGATCAGGTCGTCGCCCGGTCCGCCGAGCGTCATCACCACGACCGTCGCGAGCCACGTCCACAGCGGCAGACCCGCGCGCAGCAGGGAATCCGACCGGTGGGCCCCGGCCCACACGAGCGCAAGGTTCACCGCCCCGGTGAGCACCGCACTGATGGGAAAAGGAATCGCGCCGAGGTAGACCGGCAGGAAGAGGGCACCGACAACCGCCGATATGACACCGTCTATGGCGAGCAGGGTCAGAACGATTCCGGTGAACACCGGATCCGCGTCGTCGGTGTTGGCGGCGACGCGCACACTCTGCGCAGTCAGGTTGGGATGGAGTCGAGCAGCGAAACCAGCGAACCGACGACCCACTGGAAATTGTCCGCCCGGTCCTGCCAGTGCTGGAGGTTCGGATCCAGATCCTGGTCCATGGGTATCCCTTCGACGACTGTCCCGGAGCTTACCCCCTGCCGTGCGGCCTACTCCAGATCCAGTCCGGCGAGTAGGTCGGTTTCCCAACCGCGGGAATCCCGCGGCCCCGCCGCACCGGACACCAGCACGTAGTGCTCCTCGGCCAGGACCGGCAGCGCGATGTTGTTGGACAGCGCGAACGACCGTCCGTCCGGGGCGACGGTGATCTGCGTGGCGTGCGCACGCATCGCGGCGACCTTCGCGGGCAGTTCGGCCGAGGCGTCGACAACCGCATCGATCCGATCGTCGGTGAACCCGAACGGGATGTCCTGGGCGGTCACCCGGATCCAGTCGGCCGGGACGTCGGCCGGGACGTCGGCCGGGATGTCGCCGAGCGACCGCAGACCGTCCGCGATCGCACTGCCTGCCGTCACGGTCCAGTAGAACTTGGGCACCGTCCAGCCGACGGCCTGCGGCGCCGCGGCCACGGCCCTGGTGGTGACGACGTGGGTCTGGATGTGGTCCGGGTGTCCGTAGCCGCCGTCGGGGTCGTAGGTAACGACGACGTGCGGTCGCACCTCACCGATCACGGCGACCAGCGCGCCGACGGCCTCGTCGAGGTCTGCGTCGACCCAGCGCTGCCGCCCGCGTGACGGCGTGCCTGCCATACCGGAATCGCGCCAGTGCCCAGCCCCGCCCAAATACCGCGGATACCGCGGGCCCTCGAGCCCGAGCGCCCGCAACGCGGCCGTCAGTTCGGCGATGCGGTAGCCGCCGAGTTGGTCGGCGTGGTCGACGGCGAGTTGGGCGTAGCGCTCACCGATCACCTCACCTTCCTCGCCGAGCGTGCATGTGACGACGTGAACCTCGGCCGAGCGCGCGGCATAGTGCGCGATGGTGCCGCCGGTGGTCAGGGTCTCGTCGTCGGGGTGGGCGTGGACGAACAGCAGTCGGGGCGATTCATGCGAGGACATCGGGTAGAGACGCTACGCCAGCGCTACTTGATCTTCGTCCAGTCACCGGCGTCGCCGACGATTCCCACCGGCACCGCGCCGGTCAGGCTCACGTTCTGCACACTCGGTCCGGCGGCCACGATCGTCGTGTCCTGCAGGATCGGCAGCACCGTGGACATGTTCCACAGCCGCGGTTCCACCGCCTGGATCACCTCGGCGATGTCTTCCGTACCGTCCAGTGCCGCATCGATTTTCGGCTGGATGCTGCGGTCGCAGATGCCGGTGATGTTGCTGGGCGCCTGCACGAGTTCACCGGACTCCGGAGCCGGGATCGGCGGCGCCGTGCTGGTCGCGGTGGGCTCCTGCGGCGCCTCGGACGTGGTGGTGGTCGTCCTGGTGGGCGTCTGCGACGTGGTGGTCGCGGGTCCGGGCACGGCGGTCGCCACGGGCGTCGCCTCGAGCGCGCGGCATCCGTAACGCGACGCCAGCGCGGTCGCGAGATCGCCACCGGCCTGACGCCACCCGACGACGGCGTCGACGCGGTTGTTGACCAGCGCGTCCCCGTACAGCGCAACCGGATCCAACGCGAGCACCGATGCGTCGATGCCGACGTTGCGCAACTGGTCGGCTGCGGTGTTGGCGACGGCCACCGACGTCGGATCGTTGGAGGCCACGCCGAGCACGATCGACAGCGGCACCCCGTCCTTGGTGATGCGTTCGCGGCCGTTTTCGGGAGGTTGCGGGTCGGCCGAGGCGGCCGGCTGCGGCTCGCTGACATAGCCCGCGTCCCTGAGCAATTCGAGCGCATCGTCACGTGTCATCGCCGGCGGTGCGGTCGGCACGTAACCCGGATCCGACGGTGAGCGCACCTGCGCCTGCGCGAGGGTGACGGTGTTGTCGTCACCGGCACCTACCGACGCCAGCAGGTCGACGTCGATCAGCCCGAGGATCGCCTTGCGCACTTGCGGATCGGCGAGCTTGGGTTGCTGCGCACGCAGCGTGAGCTGCATGACGCGCGGGGTGACGATGCGTGCGGTCCGGACGTCGGGGATGGCGCTGAGCTGTGCGAAAGTCGCTGCGCCGCCGTGCACCTGGGCGACCTGGGTGTCCCCGTTGCGGATCGAGTCCGCCAGCGCGGCAGGCGCACCGCCGCGACGGAACAGCACCAGGTCGGGTTTGGCGGGCACACTCCAGAACCGGTCGTTGCGGGCCAGCAGGATCTCGTCGCGCTGCGGGTCGATCGTCTCGACGCGGAACTGTCCCCCGGTCACGGGCATGGCGCGGGCCAGACCCGCACCGAACCCGCCCGGGATGTCCTTGACGATGTGGGCGGGCAGGATGTCGTTGAACAACTCTCGCCACGCCGGGTACGGCTGCGAGAACGTCACGACGGCCTGCTTGCCGCCCTCGACGGATTGCACACCGGTGATCAGGTCGTAGCCGGCCGGGTCCACCACGCCGGGCTGGCTGACCATCTGGCGCCACAGATACCAGTAGTCGTCGGCGGCGATCGGCGCATTGTCGGTCCACTGCGCTTCGGGGCGGATCTTGTAGGTGACGGTGAACGGATTCTGGTTCGTCACCTCGGCCGACTCCAGCAGTGTGGTGTCGAGTTCCCACCGCGATCCGGTCGGCGACGTGGGATCCGGCGCCGGACGGAACGAGCTCGGCAGCACCAGCGACGCGATCGCCGCATTGACCGGGGACTGATCCGACAGCAGGTGCGGATTGAAGCCGGGGCCGATGGAATCGATCGCCATGATGATCTGCGTCGGCGCCTTCGGCGGGGGCGGCGGCGTGGTCTCGGTGGTCTCGGTGCTCTGCGGGGCGGGAGGAGGGCTCACCGTGCAGCCGCCGAGCACCAGTGTCGGCACCGCGACGAGCGCGCCGAACGTCACACGGGCGCGGCGGGCAGGTGTCGGCACGCCCATCAGGGTAACGAGCCGTCCCGCGTGGGCGACGTCACGCCACCGACGGGTCGGCGATGCCGCGGGTCCTCGGCAAAGGCGCCCTGGATCGAACCCGTTACACGATTCGGCACGGCCGTCATGGCGAATCGGCGGCTCGGCCCGAGTGCGGTCCCGAAACCGTCAGCGGGGCACCGTCATTCATCCGGGCCGCCCGCAGAGCGGTTTCGGATTTCCGCGACAGCCTTGCGCCATAGCTAATCGATCTTGATCGGTTCGCCCAGCTGACCGGACAGCCCGGAGATGCGCAGCTAAGACGCGGTTGGTTGACAACGCAAGCAATGCTCCGTTTCACCGTGGTTTCTGTCTCCGCAAATACTTACGTGCACGATAAATTCAACTGACCACACCGGTGAGGAGGACGTCGATGCATGTCAGAGCCCCCAACCGGGTGAACCACCGATCATGACGATCACCGGATGGATGATGCTGGCGACGACCGGCGTCGCCGTCGCGACTCCCCTCTTCGGTACGCCGCAACGGCGCCACGCCAGGGCATGGTTCGAACACCTCGTGCACCGTGCCGCACGACGAAACCGGGAACGCCGGTGCTACCTCTGCCGCACCGAATTACCCGACGCCGGCAGTGACATGTGCCCGCTGTGCGAGGAGGACTGGATCAGCGACGTCCAGTGGTGAGCACCCCTCGCCCCAGCCGGGCGACTGCTAGCCGCGCGCCTTCGCGCGCGCCTTGGCACGCGCCCGCAGGCTGGCGGTCAACTCGACCTTGCGCACCCGGACCACCTCGGGGGTGACCTCGACGCACTCGTCCTCGGCGCAGAATTCCATGGCCTTCTCCAGGTCCAGCTCGAGAGGCCTGGCGAGCGTCTCCATCACGTCGGCGGTGGAGGACCGCATGTTGGTCAGCTTCTTCTCGCGGGTGACGTTGATGTCGAGATCCTCGGCGCGCGGGTTGATTCCGACCACCATGCCCTCGTAGGTCTCCTGGCCGGGCTCGACGAAGAACTGCCCACGGTCGGCCAGCTGGATCATCGCGAACGGCGTGATGGTGCCCGAGCGGTCGCTGACCAGCGAGCCGGTGTGGCGCGCCCGGATCTCACCGGCCCACGGCCGGTAGCCGTCGAACACGGCGTTGGCGATGCCGGTACCGCGCGTCAGCGTCAAGAAGTCGGTGCGAAAACCGATCAGCCCGCGGCTGGGCACGATGAAGTCCATGCGGACCCAGCCGGCCGCGTGGTTGGCCATCTCCTCCATGCGGCCCTTGCGGGCGGCCATGAGCTGGGTGATGGCGCCGACGAACTCCTCGGGACAGTCGATCGTCATCGCCTCGAACGGCTCGTGCAGCTTGCCGTCGATGGTCTTGGTGACCACCTGCGGCTTGCCGACCGTCAGCTCGAAACCCTCGCGGCGCATCTGCTCGACCAGCACGGCCAGCGCGAGCTCACCGCGGCCCTGCACCTCCCAGGCGTCCGGCTTGCCGATGTCGACCACCCGGATCGACACATTGCCGATGAGCTCGGAATCCAAGCGGTTCTTCACCATTCGCGCGGTGAGCTTGTGCCCGGACACCTTGCCGGCCAGCGGCGAGGTGTTGGTGCCGATGGTCACCGAGATCGCGGGCTCGTCGACCGTGATGCGCGGCAGCGCGTGCGCGTGGTCCGGATCGGCCAGCGTGTCGCCGATCATGATCTCCGGGATGCCCGCGACGGCGACGATGTCGCCCGCGACCGCCTCGGCCGTCGCCGTGCGCTCGACGCCCTCGGTGACGAGCAGTTCGGTGATCTTGGCGCTGGTGACGACGGGCGCCCCGTCGACCTCGCGCATCCACGCGACCTGCTGGCCCTTCTTGAGCCTGCCGTTGTAGATGCGGACCAGCGCGAGCCGGCCCAGGAACGCCGACGCGTCGAGGTTCGTCACGAGCGCCTGCAGCGGCGCCTCGGGGTTACCCGACGGCGGCGGGATGTGCTTCATCAGGACGTCGAACAGCGGGTCGAGGTTGTCCCCCTCGGGCACCTCGCCGTCGCCGGGTGCGACGGTGCTGGCGATACCGGCGCGGCCCGACGCGTACAGCGTCGGCAGGTCGAGCGCCTTCTCGGCGGCCGTCTGCGCCTCCTCGTCGAGATCCGAGGCGACGTCGAGCAACAGGTCATGGCTGTCCGAGACGACCTCGGCGATCCGGGCGTCCGGGCGGTCGGTCTTGTTGACCACCAGGATCACCGGCAGGTGCGCGGCCAGCGCCTTGCGCAGCACGAAACGGGTCTGCGGCAACGGACCCTCGGAGGCGTCGACAAGCAGCAGCACGCCGTCGACCATGGACAGACCGCGTTCCACCTCACCACCGAAGTCGGCGTGGCCGGGGGTGTCGATCACGTTGATGACCGTCACGGTGCCGTCGGCGTTGTGCCGGTGCACCGCGGTGTTCTTGGCCAGGATCGTGATGCCCTTTTCCCGCTCCAGGTCACCGGAGTCCATGATGCGTTCGGTCGAGTCGTCACCTCGGTGGGTCAACGCGCCGGACTGCCGCAGCATCGCGTCGACCAGAGTTGTCTTGCCGTGGTCGACGTGGGCCACAATGGCGACGTTGCGAAAATCTGGGTGCGAACTCACTCGGTGATTCTCGCAGGTAGTCGAGCCATCACGAAAACGAGAGAGCCCCGTCACGTTGAAGCCCAGCAAGATCGCGGCCCTGAAACCCAAGAAAAAGTGTTGCCGCAGCAAGCCGCGGTGCAAGCGGTGCCCGGTCGTCCTGCACAAGGTTCGCAAGGCCGAGCGCAACGGATTACGTGGCGAAGAGCTGCAGAAGGTCTTCAAACGCTCCAGGAAATCCTAAGGTTCGCGAGTACCGTTCTAGGTATCAGTCAATTGGGGTGAGACCGTCACGCGGCCTCTAATTGGCACACCGGGAGGTACCGATCATGTCGGTTTACGAAGTGCTCACCGTCGCTTTGATCATGGTGCTGGCCACGGCCACCACGGTGGCCATCTATGTCGGGTTGGCCAACTGGATCGGCGCCTGCTACATGGTCCGGTGCAGTGAATGCCACCACCTGACCTTCGCGTCGAAGAACGCACCGCAGTCGTCCTGCGCGCACTGCCGTCACCCGATGCTGCTGCACCCGATGTACGCGATGCAGCACCCGGGGGCCGTCCGGGTGGTCAACGATCGGCTCCGGTACTGACGCTGCGCTACTGACGCCGCTCAGGGCGCCGAGGTCTGCGCCTCGGCGCCTTGATAGTGCGGCACACCCCGCTCACGGATCTGGCGGCCGGTGATCCGCTCGGTGCGGATCCGCACGAAGTGGTCGCGCCTGCCGTCGACCCAGGGCTGCACGAAGGTCCCCGCGACCTCGACCAGCTCGTCGATGTCGGTGATGGGTTCGGCGTGGCCGACGACGGTCACGCTCCATCCCGTGCGCAGATCCGGGTCGAGCTCGTCGGCCTGGAACGCGACCACCTGGTGTCGAGCGGCCGCGGAGAGCTTGCCGCCACCGGCCACGCGGATGATGACGTCATCGTGGGACAGACGGAAGTTGACCGGCTGCACCGCGGGAAGCGCGTCCTCGGTGAAGACGAGGCGTCCGACCCGCACCCGCTGGAGCAGATCCAGGCACTGCCTACGGCTGAGCACATCGAGCTCCTGACCTTTCGGCATGACCAACCTCCTGTGAGTCCTCTGTGTCTTTCACTGTCGCGCATGCGCATGCGCCCGCGGCAGTGCCAAAAGTCCCCACTTTTCGCCGCCGAAAAGGGAAGGTCACCAGCCGCGGCGGCGGGGATGAGAGCCGACCAGCTCGCCACGCCCGGCGACGTCGCGGCTGCGGTAGACGATGTAGGGCCTGAACAGGTAACCGATCGGCGCGCTGAACACGTGCACCAGCCGGGTGAACGGCCACAGGCAGAACAAGACCAGCGCGATCATCACGTGGATGTGGAAGTACAGCGGAGCCTGCGCCATGAGGTCGCCGCGCGGCTGCAGGATCCAGATCGACCGGAACCACGGCGACACGGTCAGCCGGTAGTCGTGCTCGTCGCCCAGCGGCGTGGCGCCGAGCAGTGTGCAGGACAGTCCGGCCAGGATCGCGAGCACCAGCACGAGGTACATCACCTTGTCGTTGACGGTGGTCGCCAGGAACACCGGGCCGGTGGTGCGCCTGCGATAGACCAGCAGCGCGATACCGGTGAGGGTCGAGACGCCGGCGATCGCACCGAAAATCACCGCCTGCAGGTGGTACGCGTGATCGCTGAGGCCGATCGCATCGGTCCACGACTCCGGGATCACCAGGCCGATGACGTGGCCGACGATGACGACGAGGATGCCGAAGTGGAACATCGGGCTGCCGATGCGCAGCAGTCGCGATTCGTACAGCTGTGAGGACCGGGTGGTCCAGCCGAACTTGTCGTAGCGGTAGCGCCACCACAGCCCGACGAGCAGGACCGCCAGCGTCACGTAGGGCACCACGTCCCAGAAGATGACCCAGCCCGACATCACACACCTCCCTGTGCCCGCCGCGGCGGTACGGTCAGCTGAAATGGTTCCAGCCCCACCGATTTTCGTGGCGGTCCGGCTCCGAGCAGCGTGCGGACCTGCGCCTCGTCGACGCGCGGCAGCGTCGCGCACACCGCGGCCACCGCGGACGCATACGGCGAATCGGCGTCGGACAGGGCCTGCCGCAGCACCGAGATCGGCACCCGGTGCGCCTCGAGCAATCGGCGGCCCGCGACCGGGTCGACCGCCGCGGCGAACTCCAGGACCACCGGAAGGTGATCGGGCGCTTCGCTTCTCGGCGGTGCCACACCCGCGGCCCGGTACGCCTGGGTGAACGCGACCATCTGTGCGCCGCGGTTGCGGGTGTCGCCACCGGTCCAGTAGGTCAGCAGCATGGTCGTCTGCTTGCGCAGATCGAACGTGTCGACGTACCGGGTGGCCAACGCCATGGCGTCCACCTGCCGTAGCGCCGAAAGGGTTTCCTGCAGCAGGCGGGCCGGTTCACCGGTGATACGGCCGATCAACTCGGCCACCGTCTGCAGACGCGCGCCATGCCCGTCATCGGGATAGGCCAGCAGCAGCGACGCCGACTGCCAGACCACGCGGTCGTGCAACGACCGGTCCCGGCGCGGCCTCACCGCGAGTCCTCCCGGTCTTGCGGGAACATCCCGTCAGGCACTCCCCTGCCGTCCCAGTTGAGCAGGTTCACCCGCGACGGACGTTCGGCGTTGGCGGCCATCCCGGCCGAGGTCTGCCGGTGCTGCAGGGCGTGGAAGGTCTCGACCGCCACCGGAACCGGACCTCCGCTGGCCTCACCGAACGGACCGGACTCGTACATGCCGGGGCCACCCTCGAACGACAACGCGCACCCGGGTTCCTCGACGGCGCGGCCGTCGGTGCCGTAGGCGGTCGGGATCACGTACCGTTCTCCGTATTTCGCCAGCGCCAGCAGCCGGTACATGTCGTAGATCTGCTGCTCGGTCATGCCGACGGACGCCGGGATGTGCGGTTGGGTCTCCCGGCCCAGGTTGATGTCGCGCATATAGGATCGCATCGCCGCAAGCCGCCGCAGCACACCCTCGACCACATCGACGTCGCCCGCGGTGAACAACCCGGCGAGATACTCCAGCGGGATCCGCAGCGCGTCGATGGCACCGAACAGGTTGCCGACATCCTCACCGTCATGCCCGTCGCGACTGACCGCGTCGACCACCGGCGACAGCGGCGGGATGTACCACACCATGGGCACCGTGCGGAACTCCGGATGCAGCGGCAGCGCAACGCCGTAGGTGTGGATGAGCTTGTACACCGGTGAATGCTGCGCGGCCTCGATCCACTCATCGGAGATGCCCTCGGCCCGCGCCCCGGCGATCACCGCGGGGTCGGTGGGGTCGAGCAGGATCCTGCGGTGTGCCTCGTACAGATCGGCCTCGTCCGGCACCGATGCCGCCTCGAGCACACGGTCGACGTCGTAGAGCACCAGGCCGAGATACCGCAACCGGCCGACGCAGGTCTCCGAGCACACCGTCGGCATGCCCACCTCGATGCGCGGATAACACAGCGTGCACTTCTCGGCCTTGCCGGTCTTGTGGTTGAAATAGACCTTCTTGTAAGGACATCCGGAGACACACATCCGCCAGCCGCGGCAGCGGTCCTGGTCGACGAGCACGATGCCGTCCTCGGAACGCTTGTACATCGCGCCCGACGGGCACGACGCCACACACGACGGGTTCAGGCAGTGCTCGCAGATGCGCGGCAGGTAGAACATGAACGTCTGCTCGAACTCGAGCTTGACCCGTTCACTGACCTTCTGCAGCACCGGATCTCCCGGCACGATCTCGGGCGATCCACCGAGGTCGTCGTCCCAGGCCGCCGACCACGACACCTTCATCGGTTTTCCGTCGATCAGGCTGCGCGGCGGCGCCACCGGCATGTGCTCACCCAGCGGGGCCGACGTGAGGTTCTGGTAGTCGTAGGTCCACGGTTCGTAGTAGTCGTCGATCGACGGCAGTTTGGGATTGGCGAAGATCCGCGCGAGCTTGGCCAACCGCCCACCGTCGCGCAGTCGCAGCCGGCCGCGCCGGTCCAGCCGCCAGCCGCCGCGCCACTTCTGCTGATCCTCGTAGGTGCGCGGATAGCCTTGTCCGGGGCGGGTTTCGACGTTGTTGAACCACACGTACTCGGTGCCCGCACGGTTGGTCCAGGCCTGCTTGCAGGTCACCGAGCAGGTGTGGCACCCGATGCACTTGTCGAGGTTCATCACCATCGCCAGCTGCGCCATCACCTTCATCAGTAGCTCACCTCCTGACTGCGGCGCCGCACCACGGTCACCTCGTCACGTTGGTTGCCGGTGGGCCCCAAATAGTTGAACGCATAGCAGTGCTGGGCATACCCGCCGGCCAGATGACTCGGCTTGATCATCAGCCGGGTCAACGAGTTGTGGATCCCGCCGCGGGTGCCGGTGGTCTCGCTGAGCGGCACGTCGATGGTGCGTTCCTGGGCGTGGTAGACGTAGACGACGCCCTCTGGCATCCGGTGGCTGACGATGGCCCGGCACACGATGACCCCGTTGCGGTTCACCGCCTCGACCCAGTCATTGTCGCGCACACCGATTTTCGCGGCGTCGGATGGGCTCATCCACATCGTGGGTCCGCCGCGCGACAGCGACAGCATGAACAGGTTGTCCTGGTACTCCGAGTGGATCGACCACTTGGAGTGCGGCGTGAGGTAGCGGACCGTCAGGCCCACCCCGCCCGAGCCGTCGGGGCCCAGCCGCGACTCGCCGAACAGCCGGGCCATGTCGAGCGGCGGCCGGTACACCGGCAGTTGCTCACCGAGCTCCTCGAGCCAGTCGTGGTCGACGTAGAAGTGCATCCGTCCGGTGAGCGTGTGGAAGGGCTTGAGTTCCTCGATGTTCACCGTGAACGGCGCGTACCGGCGGCCTCCGGTTTCGCTGCCCGACCACTCCGGGCTGGTGATCACCGGTACCGGCCGGGCCTGGGTGTCGGCGTAGGTGATGCGGCGTTCCTCGCTGCCCAGCGCCAGGTGCACGAGTTTGCGGCCGGTGCGCCGTTCGAGCTCGGCGAACCCCTCCACGGCGAGGCGGCCGTTGGAGGTGCCCGAGAGCGCAAGGATCACATCGGCCATGCGCTCGCCGGTCGTGATGGCCGGGCGGCCCTGCGCGGCACCGGAATCCATCACACCGAACTTCGCGCCGAGTTCGGCGACCTCCCGGTCGGGATGGGTCGTGACACCTTTCGTGGTCACTCCAAGGCTTTCGACGAGGGGTCCCAGCGCGGCCCACTTCTGGGCGATCGCGCCGTAGTCGCGTTCGACCACCGCCAACGGGCCCATGGTCTTGCCCGGCACGGGTATCTCACCGTTGGCGCGCCAATCGTGTTCGGTACCGGACGGATACGCCATCGCCCCCGGTGTGTCGTGTTGCAGGGTGCCCAGGACGACATCGGTGCGCACCCCCAGGTGCCTGGCCGCCAACGCGCTGAAGGCCCGCGCGATCGCGCCGAACGCCTCGAAATCCGACCGGGTTTCCCACGGCGGATCCACCGCGGGGCTGAATGCATGCACGTACGGGTGCATGTCGGTGCTCGACAGGTCGGCCTTCTCGTACCACGTCGCCGCGGGCAGTACGACGTCGGAAAGCAATGTCGTGGAGGTCATCCGGAAGTCGATCGACATCAGCAGGTCGAGCTTGCCCTCGGGGATGTCGTCGCGGCAGGTGACCGACCCGGGCCGCACCCCGTTCGGCTCGGCCTGCAGATTGGAGGTGGTGCCGAGCAGGTGCCGCAGGAAGTACTCGTTGCCCTTGCTCGACGAGCCGAGCAGGTTGGCGCGCCACACGTCGAGAACCCGGGGCCAATTGGCCGGGTTGTCGGGGTCGGTGACCGCGAGTTTGAGAGACCCGTCGGCCAGTTTCGCCGCGACGTAGGCGGGTATCTCCTGCCCGGCCGCGGCGGCCTCGTCGGCGACGTCGAGGCTGGACCGGTCGAACTGCGGGTAGAACGGACTCCATCCCATGGCGGCCGCCGACGCCAGCACGTCCATGGTGTGCCGGTCGCGGAACCGGCCCCGCCCCACCGGACTCGACAGCGCGTCGGCCCGGTAGCCGTCGTAGCGCCACTGGTCGGTGTGGGCGTACCAGTACGAGGTGCCGGCCATCTGGCGCGGCGGTCGCGACCAGTCGGTGGCCATCGCCATGGTCGCCCAGCCGGTGACCGGCCTGCACTTCTCCTGGCCGACATAGTGCGCCCAGCCCCCGCCGTTGCGACCCATCGATCCGGTGAGCAACAACAACGCCAGCACCGCACGGTAGGTGGCGTCACCGTGGAACCACTGGCAGATGCCCGCGCCCATGATGATCATCGAACGCCCACGGGTCTCCTCGGCGTTGCGGGCGAACTCGCGGGCCACCCGGATCGCCTGGGTGGCAGCCACTCCGGTGATCGGCTCCTGCCATGCCGGGGTGTAGGGGCGGGTGGGGTCGTCGAAACCGGTCGGCCAGTCACCGGGCAGGCCGGGCCGCGCCACCCCGTACTGGGCAAGCATCAGATCGAACACCGTGCACGCGCGGTGCTCACCGACGCGCCGCACGGGCACCCCGCGCACCATGGTGGCACCGTGCCCGTCGACGGTGTCGAACCGGGCGAGGGTCACCTCGGCGGTCTCACCGGCCCCGCCGGGCGCCTCGGCCACCGTGAGCGCAGGCACCAGGTTCTCCAGGTCCAGATTCCAGTTGCCCAGGCCGGTGTCGCCGAACCGGAACCCGAGGGACCCCTGCGGTATGGCGACGCTGTCGCTGACGCTGTCGAGCAGGGCCGGTTTGAACGCGGCGTTCTCCTGCGCCGCCACATCCGGCGTGAGATCCGCGGCGGTGAGATTCTTGCCCGGCACCAACACCCCGTCGCGCTCTTCGAGCTTGACCAGGAACGGCAGGTCGGTGAACCTGCGGGCGTAGTCCACGAAGTACGGGACCTGCTTGTGCACAAAACATTCCGTGAGGATGACGTGCCCCATGGCCATCGCCAGCGCGCCGTCGGTGCCCGCCGCGCAGGGCATCCATTCGTCGGCGAACTTGGTGTTGTCGGCGTAATCCGGGCTGACCGCAACGACTTTCGTGCCCCGGTAGCGCACCTCGGCCATCCAGTGCGCGTCCGGGGTGCGGGTGACCGGAACGTTGGAGCCCCACATGACCAGGTAGGCCGCGTCCCACCAGTCGCCCGATTCCGGCACGTCGGTCTGATCGCCGAACACCTGCGGCGAGGCCACCGGCAGGTCGGCGTACCAGTCGTAGAACGACGTCATCACCCCGCCGAGCAGCTCGACGAACCGGGAACCCGCGGCGTGGCTCACCATCGACATGGCGGGGATGGGTGAGAAGCCGGCGATGCGGTCCGGACCGTAGGTCTTGATGGTGTGCACATGCGCGGCCGCGATCATCTCGGTGGCCTCGGCCCAGCTCACCCGCACCAATCCGCCCTTACCGCGGGCGGTCTGGTACCGGCGCCTGCGCTCGGGGTCGGACTGGATGTCGGCCCACGCCAGGACCGGGTCACCGAGCCTGGCGCGCGCTTCGCGATACATCTCGACGAGCACACCGCGGGCGTACGGATAACGCACGCGCGTCGGGGAATAGGTGTACCAGGAGAACGCGGCACCGCGCGGACAACCCCGCGGTTCGTATTCGGGGCGGTCCGGACCCACCGACGGGTAGTCGGTCTCCTGGGTCTCCCACGTGATGATCCCGTCCTTGACGTAGATCTTCCACGAGCACGATCCCGTGCAGTTGACGCCGTGCGTCGAACGCACGATCTTGTCGTGGCTCCACCGGTCGCGGTAGAACACATCACCCTCACGCCCGCCCTGGCGTGTGACGGTTCGAAGGTCGGGCGAGAAGGTGCCCGGCGTGAAGAATCGCCCGCTGCGCTCGAGCAGCTCTTCCACACGTCCACCGACATGCGGCCGGCCGTCAGCGGTCGATCTGGTCACGTTCGGACTCCTCCTCTGTTCGGTTCGCGGGCGTGCAGACGCAGCGCGGTGTAGGCGAACGCCGCCAGCGCGGTCGCCACGAGCAACAGCAGTCCCACGGTGTAGTCGTTGTCGGCCGCGTCGTACGTCGCACCCATCACCAACGGCGGGAAGTAACCACCCAAACCTCCTGCGGCAGCGACGATCCCGGTGACCGATCCGACCGACCGGGCGGGCGCCCGCCGGGCCACCCAGGCGAACACCCCACCGGTGCCCACGCCGAGGAAGACGGCCAGCGTGATGAACGTCGCCGCCGACCACACGTCCGGCGGCGGCTGGAACACCGCGACGAACGCGAGCAGTGCGGTACCCGCGAACGACGCGAGGACGACGTACTTGGGTGGGATGCGATCCGACAGCGCACCGCCGACCGGCCGGGCCAGCACCGCGGCGAGCGCGAAACCCGCTGTGCGGGAACCGGCTTCGACGGCCGAGAAGTCGTAGATGGTCTTGATGTAGGTGGGCAGGTAGTTGCTGAAGGCGACGAAGCCACCGAAGACCACGGCGTACAGGAACGACATCTCCCAGGTCACCGGAAGTTTCACGGCCGCCGCGAGCTTCGGCACGACCGGATCGGTGTTCGGCTTGAACGACGGCGCGTCGCGCATCACCAGCACGCACAGCACCGCGGTCAGCGCGAGCGCGACCGCGACGATGAGGTGGGTGCCGAACAGCCCGAACCACCGCACGAACCGCGGTGTGAAGAACGCCGACAGCGCGGTGCCCACCATGCCCATCCCGAACACGCCGGTGGCGAACCCGCGCCGTGAGGCGTCATACCAGTTGTTGGAGAACGGGATGCCGACGGCGAAGATCGTCCCCGCGACGCCGAGGAAGAAACCGCACACCAGCAGCAGCGGGTACGAGCCCGCACTGCCCGCGGCCCCGACCGCCAGTACCGGCAGGATCGATGCGAGCGTCACGGCGATGAACATCGTCCGTCCGCCGAACCGGTCGGTGAGCGACCCGATCACGATGCGGCCCAGCGACCCCACCAGGATGGGCGTGGCCACCAGCATCGAGGCCTCGGTGCTGCTCAGTCGCATGTCGCCGGCGTAGGTGGTCGACAGCGGGCCGATCATGTTCCAGGCCCAGAAGTTGATGGCCGAGACCCACGTGGCCAGCGCCAGGTTGACCCCCTGGCGCGTGTACGGCGTTGCGGCCGTGCTCACCCCTTCAGGAAATCACCGCCGATCCGGCGCCGCGTCAGTTTTCGCGGAAACGTTATGCGCGCAACGCTTCGGCCAGGTCCGCAAGCCAGGCCCGGTCGGCGGGCACCCACGCCAGGTCGTCGAGTTCCTCGGCGCCGACCCAGCGCAACGCACGGTGATCGTGCGGATGGGGGCTCCCCGCACGCAGCACCACACGGTAGGCGCGCAGCGTCATGGTCTCGCCGAGTGCGACGTCGGCCCCGAGGCGCTCACCCACGGTGACGTCGACGCCGAGTTCCTCGTGCAGTTCCCGCGCGAGCGCGTCGGCCTCGGCCTCCCCCGGCGACACCTTCCCGCCCGGGAGCTCCCACAGCCCGGCCAACTCGGCCGGGCGGTCCCGCTGGGCGACCAGCAGTGCCCCACACGAGATCAGCGCACCGGCCACCACGATCTGCTTTGTCATCGGGCCTGACGGTATACGGTCGGAACCATGGCTGTGTTATCGAACGATCAGGTTGATGCCGCACTGCCCGATCTGCCGGGGTGGGAACGCGCCGCGGGCGCGCTGCGTCGCTCGGTGAAGTTCCCGACGTTTCTCGACGGAATCGACGCCGTGCGAAGGGTGGCCGAGTTCGCCGAGGAGAAGGACCATCATCCGGACATCGACATCCGTTGGCGAACAGTGACTTTCGCGTTGGTCACGCACGCGGCGGGTGGGATCACCGAGAAGGATGTGCAGATGGCCCAGGAGATAAACCGGATTCTCTCGGACTGACGGCGATCCACGCGAGCGTCGCCAGCGTCGCGACGATGTAGACCAGACCGGCCCACGCCAGATACCACGGCCTGCCGATCTCCCAGATGCTCGGCTGCGCGAAACTGAGCAGCCACGGGACACCGATCAGGGTGAGCGCGAGCCAGCCCCAGCCCAATATCCGCGCGCCGCGGCGCCCCGACAGCGGACCGTGCAGCATCCACATCATCAGCGGGATCAGCCACACCCAGTGGTGCGTCCACGAGATCGGCGAGAGCACGAGCCCGAACAGGCTCACCACGAGGATGCCGCCGAGCCGGTCGGCCGCACCGTCGATCGACCGCCACGCCAGCAACGCGAGCACCGCGGTGACCGCGATGCCGATCAGCACCAGCGGCCCGAATCCCGCGTCGTGGCCCAGGATCCGCGAGATCCCGCCGCGCCACGACTGGTTGAACGACGTGCCGATCGGCCCGACCCGGTCGGCGTCGCCCAGCAGTTCGGTGAAGTACCGGCGAGCCTGCCCGCCCACCACGAGCCACGACACGCCGACCGTCGCGAGGAACACCGCGGCCGAGAACACGACCGCGGCCCAGCGGCGCGCACCGACGAAGTACAGGCCCGCGACCGCGGGCGTGAGCTTGACCCCCGCCGCGAACCCGACGAGCAGACCCGACAACCACCACCGCGTCGACAGCACCGCGCCGAGCACCGCGAGCACGAGCACGACGTTGACCTGGCCGTAGTCGAATGTGCTTCGCAGCGGTTCGGTCCAGATACCGACGGCGGTCCACAGCATGGCGACCCGCCGCTGCGACTGCAGGCCCATGAGCCGTTGGCTGACCCGCACCACCCCGTAGAGCGCGGCGATGATGCCGATCTGCCAGATGAACGCCACCACGCCGAACGGCAGCAGGTGCAGCGGAAAGAACACGATCGCCGCGAACGGCGGGTAGGTGAACGGCAGCGGGAAGTCCGGCGTCTGGTCGGCGTAGACGTAGTCGTAGAGCGCGCCGGGACCGTCGAGGGCCTCCGCCCCGCCGACGTAGACGTGCAGGTCCACGAAGTTGGCGCCGTTGGGCACGAGGTAGGTCCACGCCAGCCGCGCCAGAATACTGACGGCCAGCAACATCGGCGCCAGGCGCTGCAGCCGCGCGGATGCTGAGTCGGTGGATGCCAGGTTCGTGTCTACGGCCCCGACTCTAGCGTCCCGGTAACCGTTGACCCTCACTGCCGTAACGGTTGAATAACCGCCACACGTGTCACTTGAGTAACACCAGTAACTCGATACGTTCAGGCGCAGACGTGCAGTCAATCGATTGGGAGAACGATGAAATTCACCTGGAAAGCCATTTCCACCGGCATGATCGCGGCAGCGGGCGCTCTGCCGGTCGCGGTGGCCCTCAGCGGTGCGGCGAACGCCGAACCGGCCCCGGTGCCACCCGCGCCGATGCCCAACCTGCCACTGGTCAACCAGATCGCCGGCGTGCCCGGCGCCGCACCGCAGCTGCTGCAGGGCGTCGCCTCCGCGCTCACCGGAACCCCGGCCCAGGCTCCGGCGCCGCAGCCGACGGCCCAGGCCACCCTGACCCTGCCGCAGGCCCCCGCGACCGCCACCGCCCCCGCCACGCTGCCCGCCACGCTGCCCGCGGCGAACACGCCCGCGACCGTGCCCGCCGCCAACGGCGTCGCCTCGCTCGTGCCCTCGGCCGACATCACCATCCCGCAGGTGCCGGGCATGCCGATCCCGCTGCCGCAGTCGGTGAACATCCCCGGCGACCTCGCGGCGCTGGCGCCCATCGGTTCGCCGCTGGCCAGCCTCGCCCCGGCCGCCACCAACACCGCGGCCCACGCCGCAACGGCAGCCGCTCCCGCGGTGACCGCGCCCGCGGCCTCGGCCCCCGCGGCAGTCGCGCCGCTGGCGCCGCTGCTGACCGCCGGTCTGCCGTGATCACCGAACTGGTCTGACCGTCGAAACCCATTGGGAGAGTCATGTCACCGAAAACGTTCCTCGCCACCGCCGTCGCGATCGGTTCGTCGGCCGCACTGTTCCTCGGCACCGGCGTCGCGCACGCCGAGCCGGGGCCGCTGCCGATCGACCCCGCGCAGGCGCCGGGACTGTCGGCGGTGCAGGGGTTGAGCCCCATCATTCAACAGGCGGCCGCCGACCCGGGCGGTGCCGCACAGTTGTTGATGGCCGCGGCCCAGGCGTTCGCCGCCAACAAGACGGAACCCGCTGACTCTCGCAATGTGGCGACGGCGGTCAACCAGTTCGTCGCCGAACCGTTCACCGCCGCACCCGAACACATCCCGGCCGCGGGCGCCGGGCTCGACGCGCACCTGCCCGCCGGTGTCGACCCGGCGCACGCCGTCGGCCCCGTCGAGGCGCTGCCGCCCGCCGCCGAACCCCTGGCCGTACCGGCCCCGGCACCCGAGGCGGCCCCGGCTCCGGCACCCGCACCCGAGGCCGCACCGGCCCCGGCACCCGAGGCGGCACCGGCTCCGGCACCTGAGGCTGTCCCGGCACCGGCTCCGGAAGCGGCGGCGCCCGCGCCGGCACCCGCCCCCGGCGGGGCCCCGGCTCCCGCACCGGGATTCGGCCCGGACGCGCCGCCGACGCAGGAGTTCATGTACCCCTCGATCAGCAACGGCTGCCTCGCCGACGGCGGCAACGTCCTCGCTACCGCCATCTCCGTAGCCGGTCCCGCGAAGATTCCGCTGCCCGGCCCCGGCCCCGGCCAGACGGCCTACGTGTTCACCGCGATCGGCACGCCTGGTCCGGCCGCCGAGCAGAAGCTGCCGCTCAACGTCACGTGGGTGAACCTCACCACCGGCAAATCCGGCAGTGCCACCCTGAAGCCCCGGCCGGACCTCAATCCCCAGGGCCCGACCACGCTGACCGCGATCGCCGACACGGGCTCGGGCAGCATCATCTCCACGATCTTCGGCCAGGTCACGACGACCGAGAAGCAGTGCCAGTTCATGCCCACCATCGGATCAACGGTGGTGCCCTGACCACATCGAAAAAATGGGGAAACGAAATTCCCGGTCGCTGGCGACATGCCGGCGACCGGGAATTTTGTTCGGGATGTCTCAGTACGCCATGAACAGGATCATCTCGCGGTCGTATTCGCGACCGGGGTGTGATTCGGCCAGGTGAGCCTGCGCCTTCTCGACCAGATCGTCCTCGTCGCTGCCGACGATCGCTTCCCCGCAGGGACAGTTCAGATGTGTCTTCGCCATATGCTCACCATTGCATAGGAATACAAAAGGCAAAAGGATGCATCCATGGAGTTCTCCGACGTCGTCCGCACCACCGCGGCAATTCGCCAGTTCACCGACGAACCACTGCCCGACGACGTGCTCGAACGCATCCTCGACAACGCCCGGTTCGCGCCCAACGGCGGCAACCGCCAGGGCACCCGTGTGGTGGTGATCCGCGATCGCGACACCCGCGCGGCACTCGCCGACCTCTCGGTCACCGGATCCCGCCGCTACGCCGCGCAGAAGCGCATCGGCGAGAACCCATGGAATCCGTTGCATCCCACCGCCATAACCGAAGAGGACCTCGCCGCGGTGGACGTCCCCCGCGCCACGCCGCTGCTCGACGCCGCGGTGGTGCTCGTGGTCTGCGTCGACCTCGGTGTCGTCGCGGCGCTGGACCAGGACCTCGACCGCATCGGCGTCGTGCCCGGCGCGTCGGTGTATCCGTTCGCGTGGAGCATCCTGCTCTCGGCGCGTAACGAGGGTTTCGGCGGCGTGCTGACCACGATGGCGATCGCCGAGGAACCGAAGATCAAGGACCTGCTCGCCATTCCCGACGACTACGCCGTCGCCGCGATCGTGCCGCTCGGCAAGCCCGCCCACCAGCCGACCAAACTCACCCGCAAGCCGGTCTCCGAGATCGCCACCCGGGAGCGCTTCGACGGCGCGCCGTTCTGAGCGGCCGCTTGCTACTTGGCTTTGGCGGCCTTCGCGGCGGCCTTCATGTCCTTCTTGTACGCGCGCACCTTCTGCAGTGACCCGGCATCCACGACGTCGGCGACCGACATGTAGGTGCCGGCTTTGCCGTAGTCGCCCGCGGCTTCGCGCCAGCCCTGCGGCGTCACGCCGTACTGCTTGCCCAGCAGCGCCAGGAAGATCCGGGCCTTCTGCTCACCGAACCCGGGCAGCCGCTTGAGCCGGCGCAGCACCTCCGGGCCGTCCGGGTCACCGCCGGTCCAGATCGCCGTGACGTCACCGTCATAGTCGTCGACGACGGCCTGCGCGAGCGCCTGGACCCGCTTGGCCATCGACCCCGGAAAGCGGTGGACCGCAGGGGTTTCGGAGAACTTCTCGGCGAACTTGTCGGGGTTGTACTCGGCGATGTGCGTGGCGTCGACCTTGCCGATGCGATCCGCGATCTTCTTGGGACCGGCGAATGCCGTCTCCATCGGGATCTGCTGGTCGAGCAGCATGCCGACCAGCAGTGCAAACGGGTTGGACTCCAGCAGCGCGTCGGCGTCTGGATCTTGCACTAGCTGCAGGGTGGGCACCCGCCCAGTCTAAAACGCGTCCTACCGGCCGGTGACCGGGTCGGATACGACGCCTTTACGGGATTTCTGACGCCCGTGTCGGTGCGGTGTGCGAACGTGTAGCCAATATTTGCCGGTGACATCCTGGAGAACGACATGAAACGTGTGATTGCGCCTTTTGTTGTCGCGGTGGGCGCCGCGATCGCCCTGGCCGCCGCGGCGCACGCGATCCCCGACCAGGGCACACCGGCATTCGACGAGTACATGCAGGGCCTGGAACGCAACGGCTATCACCTGAACCCGGACACCGCGTGGCGCGTTGCCCACCAGGCGTGCGTCGGCGGCATCCCCGGCTACATCGGTTTGGAACTCGCGGCGCAAGGGGTCATCGGCCCGGGCGCGCAGCAGCGGGTGATGAACGTGGCGCAGCAGTACGCCTGCCCCGTTCAGTAGTGCCTCCAATAGTGTCTCGATAGTGACGGTCGAGGTTGCGATAGCGCTGGCGTTGGCGCTGATGTTGACGGCCGTGGCCGCGGTGGTGGTGGTACGCACCCGTCGCGTCGTCGCCACCCCCACCGAGCGGGCCGTGCACGCGGCCCTGCACACGGCGTCGTCGGCGGCGCGCGCGCTGCGCCGCGGCCTGGACACCGACTCGGCGCAAACCGCCGCCCCGTACCTGCGCGGGCTCACCGTCACCCGGGGCCTCGCACTGTTCGACGGGGACGGCCAACTGCTGGCCCTCGACCCCGACGACGACGCGCTGTGGCAGACCGACCTCGTCGACACGTGCACCGGCACGGCCCGCGATTCGATCGCCGACCAGCGCCGCAAGCTCACCAGCGCCCGGCCGATGACCGTGGTGGCCCAACCGCTGCTCACCGAGGGCGGGGATGTGCTCGGCGCTCTGGTCGTCGTCACCGCGAGCACGCCGGGCCCCGGCATGCTCGGCGCGATCGGCGAGGTGGCGCGGTACGCCGCGAGCCAGATCGAACTCGCCGAACTCGACGCGTCGCGCGCCCGGTTGGACCGCGCCGAGGTGCTCGCGCTGCGCGCCCAGATCAGCCCGCACTTCATCTACAACGCGCTCAACACCATCGCGTCGTTCGTGCGCACCGACCCCGACCGGGCCCGCGAGCTGATCCTGGAGTTCGCCGACTTCACGCGGTACTCGTTCCGCGCGGCAGGCCAGTACACGACACTCGCCGACGAACTGCGCAACATCGACCGCTACCTCACCCTTGAGCGGGCCCGGTTCGGCGCGTCGCTGAGGGTGCGGCTGCAGGTGGCGCCCGAGGTGCTCAACGTGGTGGTGCCGTTCCTCGCGTTGCAGCCCCTGGTGGAGAACGCGGTACGGCACGGGCTGGCCGGCCAGGGCGGCGGCACCGTCGAGATCATCGCGCGCGACGAGGGCACCGACTGCGTCATCTCCGTCGAGGACGACGGCGCGGGCATGGACCCGGAGACGTTGCGGGCCGGTCCCGGCGATGCCCTGGCCGACCGCTCCGACCAGGGCGCACATGTGGGGTTGACGAATGTGGACCATCGCCTGCGGGCGGCGTTCGGCAACGATTACGGTCTTGTGGTCGAGACGGCGATAGGAGCGGGGACCAAGGTCATGATGCGGGTACCGAAGTTCCGGTCCGGTGTGCACGCCGGCGGAGGTGCATTCGGATGAGCGCACGCGCGCTGAAAGTGCTCGCCGTCGACGACGAAGCCCCCGCCCTCGACGAACTGGCCTACCTGTTGGGCCGCAATCCCGATGTGGCCGAGGTGCTCACGGCCTCCGACGCCACCTCGGCGCTGCGCGAGTTGAACCGGCACACCATCGACGCGGTGTTCCTCGACATCAACATGCCGGGGCTGTCGGGCATCGAACTCGCCGGTGTCCTCACCAACTTCGCCCACCGTCCGGCGGTGGTGTTCGTGACGGCGCACGACGACAAGGCGGTCTCGGCGTTCGACGTGGGCGCGGTGGACTACCTGCTCAAGCCGATCCGGCAGAACCGCCTCGACGAGGCGGTCCGCCGCGTGGGCACCGCGCCGGCGCCGACGCCGGACGCCGCACCCGACGACCAGGACTCTGCGGTGATCCCCGCCGAACTCGGCGGCATCACCCACCTGGTGCCCCGCGACAGCATCGGCTGGGTCGAGGCCGAGGGCGACTACGCCAGGCTGCACTCGGCCACCGGCGCGCACCTGGTGCGAATCCCGTTGAGCACGTTGGAAACCCGCTGGCGCGACCACGGGTTCCAGCGCATCCACCGGTCGTATCTGGTGTCGTTGAAGCAGGTGACGGGCCTGCGCACCGCCGACGGTGCGGTGCTGGTGCGCCTGCGCGCCAACGGCGCCTCCCCCGCGGTGGAGCTTCCGGTGAGCCGCAGGCAGGCCCGCGAACTGCGCGACCGGCTGATCCGTGACCCGATGCGCAACCTGAAACCCAATGGTGCCGATGACTAGCGGGGAACGGCCTACGCAGAATCGGCAACGCGTGGTGCTCGCCCACCGCCGCGGCGCCCGCATGGTGCGCACCCGCATCGAGGTGCAGGAACAGACACAGGTGGGCGACGCGCTCGTGCGCGGCCTGATGCGCGCACAACTCGGGCTCGCGCTGCGCCTGGCGGCGGTGGTGGTCTCGATCGTGGCGGCCGTGGTGCTGTTCACCACGGCCGCACCGGAACTGGCTGCGCTCAGCGTGTTCGGGATCCGGCTGAACTGGCTGATCCTCGCCGGGCTGATCTATCCCCTGCTCTACGGGGTGGGGCGCATCTATGTCCGACTGGCCGAACAGGGCGAGCGGGATTTCGTCCGCGTGGTCGACAGCGAACCATGACCGGCTCTCCGCTGACCGCCGCCGCGCTGCTGTTCGCCGCCGTCGCGACCGTCGCGATCGGCGCCTACGGCGTGAAGTTCTCCCGCACCACCTCGGACTTCCTGGTCGCCTCCCGCAGCGTCGGCTCACGCTGGAACGCGGCCGCCATCTCCGGGGAATATCTCTCGGCGGCATCGTTTCTCGGCGTCGCGGGACTGATCGCCAAGTACGGAGCCGACGCGCTGTGGTATCCCGTCGGTTTCACCGCGGGGTACCTGGGGCTGCTGCTGTTCGTGGCCGCGCCGCTGCGCCGCTCCGGCGCCTACACCGTGCCCGACTTCGCCGAATTCCGGCTCGGCTCAACATGGTTGCGCAAGGTCGCGATGTTCGTCGTGGTGGTGATCTGCGTGTTCTATCTGGCCCCGCAGTACCAGGGCGCCGGACTCGCACTGAAAACCCTGCTGGGCGTTCCGGTCTGGACCGGCCCGCTGCTGGTGTGCACGATCGTGATCGCCAACGTGGTCGCGGGCGGCATGCGCTCGATCACCTTTGTGCAGGCCTTCCAGTACTGGCTGAAACTGACCGCGATCGCGATCCCGGCGCTGGCGCTGCTCGGCCTGTTCGTCAACGATCGCGGCGAACTCGGCGGTCCGCTACCGCCGAGTGTCGATCAGCAGACCGCCGTCGCGATCGACACCGACGTCGTCGTCCGCGTCGTCGAGCCGGCAGGCATCACGGTCACCGGAACACTCGACGGACGTGACGTCGAGGCCGCGCCGATCGGCGCGCCGGGCGATCACACCCTCGACGCGGGAACCACTCTCACGCTGCGGGCCGGTGCGGCGACCCCGGTCGTGGCGGGCACGCCCAGCACCGGATCGCAGTGGATCGCCTCAGGAGGCGGACTGGGCGGCGGCCATCCGCTGTACCAGGTGGTGTCGATCATCGTCGCGACGTTCCTGGGGACCATGGGGCTGCCACACGTGCTGGTGCGCTTCTACACCAACCCCGACGGTCGGGCCGCGCGGCGCACGGCACTGGTGGTGATCGCGCTGCTGTCGCTGTACTACCTGTTCCCGACGCTGCTGGGGGTGTTCTCCCGGCTGTACGTGCCGCAGTTGTTGATCACCGGAACCGCCGACGCCGCGGTGCTGCTCGCACCCGGCGCCGCGATCGGCGGTGCACTCGGCCAGCTGCTGGCCGCCCTCGTGGCCGCCGGCGCGATCGCCGCGTTCCTGGCGACGTCGTCGGGCCTGCTGGTGAGCATCGCCGGTGCGCTGGCCACCGACGTGCTGCGGGGCCGGGTGCGCGACTTCCGGGCCGCGGCAGTGATCGGCGGGATCATCCCACTTCCGTTGTCGCTGTTCGTATCCGGACTCGAGCTGTCCCGCAGCGTCGGACTCGCGTTCGCGGTCGCGGCGTCGACGCTGTGTCCGCTTCTGGTACTCGGGATCTGGTGGCGCGGCCTGACCGTGGTGGGTGCGGTGTGTGGACTGGTCGTGGGCGGACTGGTGTGCGGCAGCGCGGTGATCATCGCGATCGCGGGCGGGGTCGATGAGACCGTCCTCGGCGGCTGGCCCGCGGTGATGATCGGTTACCCGGCCGCGGTGAGTGTGCCGGTGGCGTTCCTGACGATGATTCTGGTCAGCCGGTTCACCCGCTCGACCCTGAGCGCCCCCACCGTGGCCCAGATCTTCGCGCGCATGCATGTACCGGAACGGCTCGGCATGGGTGTGGAGCGTCTGCCGCAGTCGCGGTGAGCGCTACTGCGCCCAGTTCGGGTTGAGCCGTTCGATCTGGTCGATGTTGCTCTCGGCCCATGCCCGCACCTGCCCCAGCGGTTCGGACACGCTCACGCCCAACTCGGTGAGCGTGTACTCGACCCGCGGCGGCACCTCGGGATATATCGTGCGCGACACCAGCGACGCGGCCTCGAGACGCCGCAACGTGCGGGTGAGCATCTTGGCGCCCACACCGGGCAGTTGCGCCTGCAGTTCGGTGAACCGCACCGCGCCCTGCTCGTCCAGCAGTCCGATGATCAGCGCCGACCATTTGTTGGCGAGCAGGTCCAGCAACGCGCGGCACGGGCAGGTCTCCGAGTACACGTTGTGGTGATCGTGGCGTCCCGTCGGGCATGGTCTGGCCACGGCGGCCTCCTCACGGCGATGAACTGCAAAGCTGTCGAATCGAAAGCTACGGACCTTGAAGGGTACCGCCGAGTTCACCTGAAGCCGAGGCGACTACCGGCATTACTTCCCCCGGTGACACTTATCGCCCTTGCACAACACCGAGGTTCGAGGTCTAGCATCGCCGGTATGCCGACCATGACCGCCATCGGATCATTCACCGCCTTGCCCGTCGATGACCCAGATTCATTGCAGGACATCACGATCGACGTTCCCGAACTGCGGCCGCACGACGTGCTGGTGCGCGTCGAGGCGGTATCGGTGAACCCCGTCGACATCAAACGACGCCGCAGCCTTGGCCCCTCCACCGAACCGACCATCCTCGGGTTCGACGCCGCGGGCGTCGTGGAAGCCGTCGGCAGCGAGGTCACCACACTCGCCGTCGGCGACGAGGTCTGGTACGCCGGCGATGTCAGCAGGCCCGGCACCAACGCGCAACTGCACGCCGTCGACGAGCGCATCGTCTCCCGCAAACCCCGCTCGTTGTCCTTCCGGGACGCCGCGGCCTTGCCGCTCACCACGATCACCGCGTGGGAGACGCTGTTCGAGCGGTTCAACCTCACCGCGGATTCGCGCGGTGACCTGCTGGTTCTCGGCGCCGCGGGCGGCGTCGGATCGGTGCTGATCCAGCTCGCCAAGAAACTCACCGGCGTTCGGGTGATCGCGACCGCCAGCCGCGACGAATCGCGCCAGTGGGTGCGTGACCTGGGCGCCGACGAGGTCATCGACCACCACGACCTGCGGGCGCAGGCACTCGAGGTCTCCCCCGAGGCGTCGACTACCTGTTCTCCCCGCACTCCGCCGGCAACGTCGACATCTACGCCGACATCGTGCGGCCGTTCGGGCACATCACCGCGATCGACGAGCCAGAAGGCTTGGAGCTCGTGGTCCTGAAGACGAAAAGCATTGCGTGGCACTGGGAATTGATGTTCACGCGGCCACTGACCGGTTACGACATCGCCGGGCAGCAACGGCTGCTGACGGCCGCGGCGGACCTGGTGGACCGCGGCGAACTGCGGACCACCCTGACGACGGCCATCGACGGAATCAACGCCGGGAATCTGCGCGAGGCACACCGGATGGTGGAGTCGGGACGGATGGTGGGCAAGGTCGTCGTCTCCCGGTGAGCGGCGGATGAGCCCGGATCGAAGGTGCCGTTCAACGTCGCTGACCGACCGTTGAGCGCAGCACTGGCCGGTTTCGGCGTTCGTTGCGTGGGCAACCCACTATGTGACTCACATCTCAATTAGGTTCATGGCGCGAGCCCGCCCACAGTCGATCCTCAGGAGTCACGGTGTCCGAAACCGAGCTATCCGCCCGACACGCGCCCAGCAGTGCGCAGTTCGTGGCCATGCAGGCCAGTCCCGAGTTCAAGGAGCTGCGCAGCAGGCTGCGTCGGTTCGTGTTCCCCATGACGGCGTTCTTCCTGGTCTGGTACGCCATCTACGTCGCCCTGGGTGCGTTCGCCCACGACTTCATGGCGATCCAGGTGATCGGCAACATCAACGTCGGGTTGATCATCGGCCTCGGTCAATTCTTGTCCACGTTCGTCATCACCGGCCTGTACGTGCGGTTCGCCAACCGGGAACTCGACCCGCGCGCCGCGGCCATCCGTGAGGAACTCGAAGGGACCGCGCAGTGAACGTCACCTTCCACGCCGCCGAGACCATCGGCAACCCCGCCGCCAACATCGGCATCTTCAGCCTCTTCGTCGTGGTCACCCTGTTCGTGGTGATCCGCGCCAGCAAGCGCAACGCCACGGCAACCGAATTCTTCACCGGCGGTCGCGGTTTCTCCGGTCCGCAGAACGGAATCGCGATCGCCGGTGACTACCTGTCGGCGGCGAGCTTCCTGGGCATCGCGGGCGCCATCGCCGTCTACGGCTACGACGGCTTCCTGTACTCCATCGGCTTCCTCGTCGCATGGCTCGTCGCCCTGCTGCTGGTGGCCGAACTGCTCCGCAACACAGGAAAATTCACGATGGCCGACGTGCTGAGCTTCCGGCTCAAGCAGCGTCCGGTCCGGATGGCGGCCGCCACCTCGACGCTGACGGTGTCGCTGTTCTACTTGCTGGCCCAGATGGCGGGCGCAGGCGGCCTCGTCGCGCTGCTGCTCGACATCAACAGCCGCACCGGGCAGTCCGTCGTGATCGCCGTCGTCGGTGTGCTCATGATCGTCTACGTGCTGGTCGGCGGCATGAAGGGCACCACCTGGGTGCAGATCATCAAGGCCGTCCTGCTGATCGCCGGTGCCGGGCTCATGACAGTCATGGTGCTCGTGAAGTTCGGCATCAACCTCTCCGACATCCTCGGCTCCGCCCAGACGGCCATCTCGGAATCCACGACACAGGGTGTCGCGAGCCGCGATGTGCTGGCCCCCGGAGCGCAGTACGGCGGGTCGCTGACCTCGCAGATCAACTTCATCTCGTTGGCGATCGCACTCGTGCTCGGCACCGCGGGCCTGCCGCACGTGCTGATGCGGTTCTACACCGTGCCGACCGCCAAGGAAGCCCGCCGCTCGGTGGTGTGGGCGATCGCGCTGATCGGCGCGTTCTACCTGTTCACGCTGGTGCTGGGCTACGGCGCGGCGGCCATGGTCGGTCCGGACCGCATCCTCGGCGCGGCCGGTGGGGTGAACTCGGCGGCCCCGCTGCTGGCGTTCCAGCTCGGCGGCGTGGTCCTGCTGGGCATCATCTCCGCCGTCGCGTTCGCGACGATCCTCGCGGTGGTCGCGGGCCTGACCATCACGGCGTCGGCGTCGTTCGCCCACGACGTGTACGCCAGTGTTCTCAAGTCGCACAAGGTGACCGAGGACGAGCAGGTCCGGGTGTCCCGCATCACCGCGGTGGTGCTGGGTGTGCTCGCGATCGGGTTGGGCATCCTGGCCAACGGGCAGAACATCGCATTCCTGGTGGCGTTGGCGTTCGCCGTCGCGGCCGCGGCCAACCTGCCGACCATCGTGTACTCGCTGTACTGGAAGCGGTTCAACACCCGCGGCGCGCTGTGGAGCATGTACGGCGGCCTGATCTCGACGATCGTGCTGATCGTGTTCTCCCCCGCGGTGTCGGGTTCGAAGACCGCGATGATCCCCGGCGCGGACTTCGACTTCTTCCCGCTGGCCAACCCGGGCATCGTGTCGATCCCGCTGGCGTTCATCCTCGGCATCGTCGGCACCCTGACCTCGCCGGATGACGAGGATCCCGCCATCGCCGCCGAGATGGAGGTCCGCTCGCTGACCGGTGTCGGAGCGGAGAAAGCGATTTCACACTGACCGGACGCCGAGTGTGGGGATTAGGTCGACGACGCGCCGACGTTGATCGACTCGTGCCCCGCACTCGGCGTTTTTCTTTTGCCCTCCTGACCTATGCCTTCGCGGCGATCATGGTCGGCACCACATTGCCGACCCCCATGTATGCGCTATACGCCGAGCACGAGCATTTCGCCGTGCTCACCACCACCGTCATCTACGCCACCTACGCCGGTGGCGTCCTGTTCGCGTTGCTGCTGTTCGGCAGCTGGTCGGACGCCATCGGCAGGCGGCCCGTCCTGCTGGCCGGTGTGGCGGCCGCGCTGATCAGCGCCGCGGTGTTCCTGTTCGCCGACTCGGTCCCGGTCCTGCTGGTGGGCCGCGTGTTCTCCGGACTGTCGGCGGGCCTGTTCACCGGCACCGCCACCGCCGCCGTCATCGAGGCCGCCCCGCAGGCATGGCGCAGCCGCGCCGCCGCGGTGGCCACCGTCGCCAACATGGGCGGCCTCGGCGGCGGCCCACTGCTCGCCGGTGTGCTGGTGCAGTACGCACCCCAACCGCTGCACCTGCCGTTTCTCGTCCACATCGGGATGGCGGTGCTCGCAGGTGTCGCGGTGCTCGTGATCCCGGAGACCTCCAGCAAGTCCGGCACCCTGGGCCTGCAGCGGCTCTCGGTGCCGCCGGAGGTGCGGACCGTGTTCGTCATCGCCGCCATCGCCGCGTTCGCCGGTTTCGCCGTCACCGGGATGTACACCGCGGTCGCACCGTCGCTGCTGTCCAACGTGATCGGCATCGACAACCACGCCGTGGCCGGTGCGATCGCGTGCTCGATCTTCGCGGCCTCGGCGGTGACGCAGGTGCTGGCGAACCGTATGCCGCCCGGGCGGGCCGTCGCGATCGGGTGCGCCATCCTGATCGTCGGTATGCTCATCCTCACTGCGGCGCTGCACTTTTCGTCGTTGCCGGCACTGATCGCCGCCGCCGTGGTGTCCGGTGTCGGGCAGGGCATGAGCTTCAGCCGAGGGTTGGCCGCGATCGCCGAGAAGACACCGTCCGGCCGCCGCGCCGAGGTGAGCTCCACCTACTTCGTCGTCGCCTACGTCGCGCTCTCACTGCCCGTCGTCGGTGAGGGACTCGCCGCGCAGCACTTCGGGCTGCGGCCCTCCGGGATCGCGTTCGCACTGGCCGTCGCGGCGCTCGCGGTGATCTGCCTCGTCGGGATCCTCGTCGAGGAAGCGCGGCAGAAGCGGGCCGAGAGCGTGGAATTGAGTGCTTCTACCTAGAGACGCAGGCGTCATACCCCCATAGCGTTTCCGGCATGACAGCACCCGCGAGAGCCGCCCTGTTCCCCAGCCCCGCAGCGGTGGCGGCGAACACCCCGGCCGACCGTGACCGCGCCATCGACGTCATCCGCATCGTCAGCCTGGTGGGCGTGGTGCTCGGCCACACCATCATGGCCACCAGCACCATCCGCGACGACGTGTTCATCTGGAGCAACCTGCTCACCGCCTCGACCGTTTTCCAGGCGCTGACCTGGGTGTTCCAGATCATGCCGTTGTTCTTCTTCGCCGGGGTCGCGGCGTGTGTGCAGTCGTGGCGGCCCGGTACCGCATGGGGCGGATGGCTGCTGCGCCGGTGCACGCGGTTGTACCGCCCGGTGTTCTACTACCTGGCGTTCTGGACTGCGACACTCGTGGTGTTGCGCGCGATTCTGCCGGTGCACGTGTACGAGCCGATCGCGGGTATTTCGACGCAGCTGCTGTGGTTCCTGGGCGCCTACGTGCTGGTGCTCGCCGCGGTGCCGCTGCTGGCCCGCATCACCACCGTCGGCCGGCTCATCGGCGCGGTGCTCGGCACCTATGTGTTCATCGCGGCGATCGACGCCGTCCGGATCAACCTCGACGGCTACGCCGCGCTCGGCTATCTCAACACCGTGGTGTGGCTGATTCCCGGCATGCTCGGCGTCGCCTACCGCCGCCGGCTGCTGACCGCGGCCGCCGGTCTGCGGATCGGCCTCGGCATGTTCGCCGTCAACCTCGCGCTGTTGTACTTCGGCCCTTACGAATTGAGCCTCGTCGGCATCGAGACCCAGCAGCTCAAGAACATGACCCCGCCGTCGCTGCTGCTGGCCGGACACGCAATCATGCTGTGCGCGTTCGCCATCGCGTCGGCACCGGCGATCACACGCTGGGCGCGCCGTCCCCGGGTGTGGTGGCTGGCCGCGATCGGCAACTCCGGGGCGATGACGCTGTACCTGTGGCACATGCCGCTGTTGCTCGGCATGCATCTGGTGTTCGACTACGCCGGACTCGACCGCTACGACCCGGCCTCCCCCGGTTTCGTCGCACTGTCGGTGGTGCAGATGGTGCTGATGACCGTTCTGGTCGGTGTCGCGTTCGTGGCGCTGCGCCCGCTGGAGAACAACCCGCTGCCGCTGTGGGACGGCGGATCGGTTGCCGCACCCGGGATGCGAAGCGTGGCGGTGGGTCTGCTGCTGTGCACCGCCGGCGCGGCGACGCTGACCTCGGTGGCGTGGGGCCTGAAGGACCAGGGCATGTATTGCGTCGTCGTGATGCTCGCCGCGCTGGTCACGGCGCGCTGGCTCGCGCGCCGTTGCCGAGGAGCCGGTCAACCAGAGACAATCTCGCACCTCGAATCCATTAGCGCCGCTGGGCGATAGGAACGGTGAGTGACCGGTCGGCACGCAGAGCTCCGTGCCTCTCTGACCATGTTCTGTCGCCAGGGCAACAGAACATGGTCGCCTTCACTCCCGAATGTCGACGGTGTGGCTGCCAAGCCGCTGCGCCCCCGCAGGATTCGGCGGCATGATCACGTCAGGTTCGAAGGCACAAGAAGTGTTCGCCGCTGGCTCAACAACGAGTGCCCGACGCCGACGAGGAACACCGCGGGTAGATGATCAGCCGCAGGTTCAGGCGCCCCACCCCGCGTGGTGCCGGTATACAGCCGTACGAATGGGCCATCACCACGACGAGGCCATCCACATTGTTGATCGTGTGGTGTGAGGTGTACGCGCCGCCACCTCGTTCCCGCTAACCTGTCCCGGACGGTGCTGACGCGCGGAATGTGGTGCACCGGACGCACACCTCATACCTTTAGACTGCCTCTGAGGGGGTGAGTAGTGGGCATTCTGACTGACCTAGCAAAGATCGGCAACGGCATCAGGAGCGGAGTAAGCGATGTTCCTAGCCTCGTTAAAAACATCTTCGAATTGGATGTTCACAGTGCCGTCACGGACGCCCGAAAAGTCGCCGGCGATGTCGCCGACGTAATCACCGGCGCAGCCGGACTTGGACTCGAAGTAGGACCGGCGCCACTCGCATATGTCGCACCGCTTGTGAAGTGGGCCGACTCACCTCCGCTGGCGGCGGCACAGCTTGTTATCGAGGGCGAAAAGAAACTGACCGGCACGGGCAGCATAGAAACAGGAAGCGAATATTCTCAATCCGCGGTAAAGCTTGAGAAAGCTGTGGATACATTGATTAGCGCCGAACTGGACGAAAGCGGTTGGGACGGCATCGCGGCTGCCCAGTATGACGAAAACAGTAGGGCTCACCGCAAACACATTTCAAACGTTTCGGTTGCCGACACCAATATTGGTAAAATTCTGCAACGAGAAGCTGAGCAGGTGCGACAAACCCGTGAAGTCCTCGACTCGACGTCACAGATGTTGTACGACTATGGACTCGCATCTCGTGTAGCACTATCCGTGCCGGGTGTGAACGTAGCCAAGATACTATTCGTAGATTCTCTTACGGCCGCCTCTGCCCTGGCCACCACATCTACACGAATGGCGCAAATGGTCCACGATTCCATGACAAACGCCTCGGAAATTCGCGCTGAAACGGAACACTACGAAAGCGCAAAGACGGACACGTCCGGGAATGCCGAAGGTTGTGGGCCCTTCGTGGATCCGAAGGAAGATCAACGTAATCTTCCCACCAGGGCAAAAGCCGAATCAGGATACGAGCCCCGTGAGATCACCCCGGTATACGGCCCGCCGGCTTCGCCTCTGCCGGTCGAGGAACACGCACCGCCTACCTATGACCTGCCCGCCGATTTGCCCCGTCCACATATAACTCCCCCCAGTCACCTCCAGGGGCTTCCAAAGTGAATGCGAGTAACCAGAGGAAGGGTATGCAGTGTCGAACCTGGCTATGAATCTCAAAGTGCTGACCGACTACCTGGGTGAGCTGGGCGCCAAACATCGGACAGCGGCGGACCTCATCACTGGCGCGAACCGGTCAGTCGCTGACACCACCTCGAGAATCGAGAGTTCGCACGGGCTTGTTTGCTGGGCGACTACCAGTGCTTTAGGGGACGGTGAGGCGCGAAAGGCTGCTGGCGAGACTCTGGTTAGGGTGTCCGAAGAATTTACAGAGAAACTGGGCCGAGCAGCCACCAATTACAACAACGTTGATTACCGCGAAGGCCGGATCATCGGGGAGGCGGGGACTGCATGTCAGGTGTGAACTTGTCGACCGAGCATCTCGCATGAGCGATTGGTCTCAGATGTCAGATGAGTGGGGCGACGATGAGGATCCCCGCGATGATGACGGATCACAACTCGACGGCCTCCCCGATTTCTCGGGCTTCTCCGATGTCTTCCAAGAATCCGACGATGTCGAGGATTGGCCTACGGAACGGAAGCCAGATCTCGAACGAGGGGGTGCCGCCGAAAGCACCGTCCAAACACTCCTTGTTAATGCATCGGACCCGAGTGATTCTGTGTCGGCAACAGCACTCATGGGTGGTCGAATCGTCAGGATTGAGTTGACTCCTCAGGTCACGAAAATGAGTGAGGCGGACCTTGCAAGGGAGATCGTTTCAGTTTGCAGGCTGACCAGTAGGCAAGCAGAGGCCGCGCAGCACCACCTTATCGCGAGTTTGATGAGCGGCCTTGGCCACAACCCAGCAAATATTCGTGCCTTTCTGGAACATACCGTTGGCCTCCCCTCGCCAGAGACTGTGAGAAATGAGAAGGCGCGTGAACTGGCTGCCTACTACGCCAATCACGATTAGAGCAGTCACTCGATGATTATCGATCCCCGGGGCAGACGCATCATCCCGCCGAGCGCCCGCCGGTTCATGATCGTCACAGCTATCGCATTGGTAATCTTTGTCATCATCACCGGCGTCGTCGTCTTTGTGACGCGCCCTTCGACAAGCGACAGCGCGGCGACGTTCCATCGCGGTGACTGGCAAGCTCCTCCGGAGACGTTGCTTACCTCATCGATGCGGGCCCGCCCGGCACCCGGATGGCGTGTACGGATCACAGACCTGGGACTACCTGAATCTGCCATTTTCGCCAGTACCGAGTTGATTCACGAGTCCGAGCCATTCGTCGGTTCTATGGAAAAGAACGCCTACTTCATGGCGATGAGTACGACGGACTCTCGAAGGTGGCTCGTAGGGTTGGACGTCCGCACCGGTAGGCCACTGTTCGCCCCGGTGAGTATTGACGCCGGGCCTGACTTCGTGAGGTGCTTCGTCAACGGGCCCGACCAGGTGCTCTGTGCCGCCGACGGGAAGCTTGACGGTAGGACCGTCAGCACCGCGTGGGTGGTGGACACGCAGACCGGCAAAGTGGTGTTCAACGGGCCGACCGAACTCCACCTCACACCGGGGAGCGGCTCCCACCTCACCCAGGTGGGATCGTATGTGGTGGCCGAGATCCAAGGTCAAGGCCTGTCGGGCGTGGGACCCCGCGCCGAGACCACCTGGCTCATCCCAGGCGCCAAGAAAGTCTCCCCCACCAATTGGGACGCCGACACTGCTCCGCCTCGGCTCGCCACGGCCGAAGATCTTGCCGGAGGACCCGATCGTGTGGTCGTCTTCTCCGTCGTCGAGGGCACGGTGATCACACCGGATCTCGGTGAGGACCGCACACCAGAACGCGCGGTGGTCTATCCCCAGGGTTTCGCAATCCTCGCCGCTGGGAACCGCGGGGCAGGTGTCAGGGATACCGTGCTGTTCTTCGACAATGCGGGCAACCGCGTGGGCGAAAGCGACATTCAGGGTTCGTTGTCGGATCTGTCGATGGTTCTTCCCATGATCGAATCAGCGCCGAGCTACACCGTCTTCGGCGCCAACGGCGCTGGGCTCATTCAGCTGCCGGGTGAAGGTCTTGGTCCCGATGCGGTGCTCATCGGCCACCGACTGTTTGCACCTGAGTCCGAATGGGACGGGCCGGTGAAGGTGCGACGATGGCGGCAGTTCGACCTGAGGACAGGCGAAGAGGGAAACACGTGCCGACCCAACATGCAGTGGTACATCGCCAACGACAGTCAGGTCGGAGTCTTCGAGACGTCCCAGCATGACTCGACCGGCGCGACGTTCTTCGGGATGGACCTGACCACGTGCGAAAAGCTGTGGACTGTACCCGTCAACTGGGAGTCATTCCACCGACTGTGGAGAATCGACGACACGCTGGTGGAACTCTCCGACGCCGGCAAAGAGCTTCATTCGTTGGTGGCGCCGGCGTAGTCCGCCTGAACTATCCGCTCTTGCGGCGGAACTCGCGGCGGTTCTCGACGGGTCCGTGCGAACGCGGCTGGGTGCGGCCGGCGTCCTTGTGGTCGGCCCCGCCGCTCGCCTTGGCCTTCTTGCGTTCCAGCGCCTCCCGGAACTTGCGCTTGTTGTCGCTCTCGGGAGTTTCGTCGGTCATGTGCTCAGCGTAGCCCGCTCAGCGCATGCCCGGCGGCATCCCGTAGACGTGCGTGATGGGCAGGGTCATCAGCACGCGGCGATCGTCGACCATGGCCTGCCGGAATTCGTCCCAGTCGGGATGCTCACCGGAGATGTTGCGATACAACGCGATCAAACCCTCGACGGTGTCGTCATCGGCGGATGCCGCGGGCGGGGTGAGGATGGCGTCGCCCTCGGCGACCGCGTAGGCCCACCCGTCGTCGGAACTGACGTGGATGGACGCGCGGGGATCACGGCGGAGGTTGCGCGTCTTGGCCCTCGGTTCGGTGATCGACACCTGGATCGTCACGGCGCGCGGATCGAAGTGGTAGGACACGTTGGACAGCTGTGGTCGTCCGTCCTGTTTGATCGTGGCCAGCACCCCGAGCGAGTTGTTGCAGAGCAAGGCCAACAGCTTGTCATCGAACACCTGACGCCCCATGCCACGAGACTACGTGGTTTCCCCCGAGGATCCCGGTGTCGAGCGCGGATCTTTACGATCGTCTCGATGACGACGATCGACGGCAGCACTTCCGTAGGCGTGAGGCGCATCGTGGCCGTGCTGCTCGCCACGCTCGTGATGTCATGCGGTGCTGCACCCTCGGACGAGGCGGAGACACCGGCCGCCGCCGAGATCACGGTGCTGCCCGAGGTGACCGTCGAGCGCTTCGACTACGCCGCGGGCGACAGTGAGCAGAACTGGGCCGACCTCTACCTGCCTGCCGGGCCGCAGGAGATCGACTCGATCCCGCTGGTGGTCCTCATCCACGGCGGCGCATGGCAGGACAAGCTCGGCGCGGACGTGTTCGACGGCCTGGCCCGTGAACTCGCCGACCGCGGCATGGCCGTCTACAACATCGAGTACCGCCGCGTCGGCTCGGGCGGCGGCTGGCCCACGACGTTCCGCGACGTGGCCAACGCCCTCGACCACGTCGTCGAGGTGGACAAGAAGTATCCCCAGCTCACGGTCGACGACGAACTCGTCGTCGGGCACAGCGCCGGCGCGCAACTGGCGGTGTGGGCCGGCACCCGGCACAAGCTGCGCGACGACGAGGTCGGCTCACGCCCGGCCTTCCGCCCCACCCGCGTGGTGTCGCTGGCAGGCCCGCTGGACATGGTCTACGCGGCCGAGCACGGCGACCACCACATCGTGCGCGTGCTCGGCGGCAGTCCCACCGAGGTGCCGGCCCGCTACGCGTCGGTCGACCCGATCCAGAACATCGACCCCGAGGTGCCGGTGCTCGCGCTGCACGGCACCCGCGACACCGTCGTGTCACCGGAGAACTCCAAGCGCTACGTCGCCGCGGTCAAACAGCAGGGCGGGCGCGCCGCGGTGAAGATGCTGGCGGGTGACAACCACACCTCGATCGTGTCGACGCGCTCACCCAACCACGCCGAGGTGCTGCGCGCGATCACCTCGACCTCGCAGACCGATCTGGACGACCTGCTGACCGAGTGACGAATAGGCTGACATGCCATGACGCGCTATGCGGCCTTGCTGCGCGGGGTGAATGTCGGAGGCATCAACATCAAGATGGCCGACCTGGTGCGGGTGCTCGCCGACACCGGATTCGACAATGTCCGCACCATACTCGCGAGCGGAAATGTGCTGCTGGACAGCCCATCCGAGGCAAACAAGGTCCGGGTGGCCGCCGAGCGCGCGCTGCGTGAGGCGTTCGGGTACGAGGCGTGGGTGCTGGTGTACACCCTCGACACGCTCGCGCGGATCTCGGCCGCCTACCCGTTCCAGCGGGAGGTCGAAGGCCACCATTCGTACGTGACGTTCGTCAGCGATCCCGACGTGCTCGACGAACTCGCTGCGCTGCCACCCGGCCAGGACAAGGTGCAACGCGGTGACGGCGTGCTCTATTGGCAGGTGGCGCGCGGCGCGACACTGGACAGCACGATCGCCAAGGCCACGGGCAAGAAGCGGTACAAGTCCTCGACCACCACCCGCAACCTGCGCACGCTCGAGAAAATGCTGCGCTGAGCGCATTCGGTACATTCGGGCGGGTGACGACCGATGCCACCCCGCGCACCAAAGTCTCGCTGACCGGAGTTTCGGAAACCGCGCTGCTCACCCTGCAGGTGCGGGCGAACGAGGCGCGCCGCCCCGACGGCCTCATCGAGGATCCGATGGCGGTGCAGCTGGTCGACTCGATCGACTTCGACTTCGCCAAGTTCGGCCATTCGCACCGCCAGGACATGGCATTGCGGTCGATGATCTTCGACCGGGCCACCGTCGACTACCTACGAGTGCATCCGAAAGCGACCGTGGTGGCGCTGGCCGAGGGCCTGCAGACCAGCTTCTACCGGCTGAACCAGGCCGGTGTGGGCGATCAGTTCCGCTGGCTGACGGTGGATCTCCCGCCGATGGTGGAGATCCGCAACAAACTGCTGCCGCCGTCGGACCGGGTGCGGACCTGCGCGCAGTCGGCGCTCGACTACAGCTGGATGGACCGGGTCGACGACTCCGAGGGCGTGTTCATCACCGCCGAAGGCCTGCTGATGTACCTGCAGCCCGAGGAGTCCATGGGCCTGATCACCGAATGCGCCCGACGCTTCCCCGGCGGCCAGATGATCTTCGACCTGCCACCGGCGTGGTTCGCCGCGTGGGCCCGCAGAGGTATGCGCACCTCGCGGCGATACCGGGTGCCGCCCATGCCGTTCAGCCTCACCCCTGCGGAGGTGGCCGACCTGGTGAACACCGTGCCGGGCGTGCGCGCGGTGCGCGACCTGCCGTTCCCGCCGGCGCGCGGCAAGGTGGTCAACACCGTGGTGTGGGCCATGCGGCGGCTGCCGCTGCTCGACCCGGTCCGGCCGGTGATGACGCTGCTCGAGTTCGGCTGATCCCCCCGGCCCGGTCAGTCCAGCGCGGATTCGATGTAGCGCAGCGCCTGGTCTCTGGAGACGCCCAGCGAGCGGGCCGCCTCGGCGAACGAGTTGGCGGCGGCGGCCATGGCCGCGTCGGCCGGATCGGCGCGCGCCACGAACGTGCCGAACCGACCACGGGTCTCCAGCACGCCCGCGGCTTCGAGTTCGCGATAGGACCGGGCGACGGTGTTGACGGCCAGGCCGATTTGCGTGGCGAGTTCGCGCACGGTCGGCAATCGGGTGCCCGGAGACAACCGGCCGTCCCTGATCCCTTCGATGATCTGGCCCCTGAGCTGGTCAAACAGCGGTTTGTCGGCATCCGGATCTACGGAGACCCAATCCCCCAATTCGGTCACACCGTTCAGTATCCCCTCTTGCTCCGCCCAGATCCTCCTGACCCGCCGTTCGGCAGACCGGCTACCTTGGGTTACGTGCAAGTGACTGTGCTCAGCGGTGCCGGGATCTCGGCAGAAAGCGGCGTCCCCACGTTCCGCGACGTCGAGACCGGCCTGTGGGCCCAGGTCGACCCCTACGAGATCTCCAGCACCGACGGTTGGCAACGCAATCCCGAGAAGGTGTGGGCCTGGTACCTGTGGCGGCACTACATGATGGCCAAGGTCGCGCCCAACGATGCGCACCGCGCCGTGGCCGCCTGGGAGGACCACATCGACGTACGCGTCGTCACCCAGAACATCGACGACCTGCACGAGCGCGCCGGCAGCACCAACGTCTACCACCTGCACGGCAGTCTCTTCGAATTTCGTTGCGACGCTTGCGGTTCGGCGTTCGAAGGCGTTCTCCCCGAGATGCCGGAGCCGGTCGAGACCGTCGACCCGCCGGTGTGCCCGTGCAGCGGTCTGATCCGCCCCAGCGTCGTGTGGTTCGGTGAGCCGTTGCCCGACGCCGCCTGGAACCGCTCGGTGCTCGCGGTGAGCAGCGCCGACGTGGTCGTCGTGGTCGGCACCAGTTCGATCGTGTACCCGGCCGCCGGGTTGCCCGAGGCCGCACTGGCCGCCGGCAAACCGGTGATCGAGGTCAACCCGGAACGCACGCCGCTGTCCGATGCCGCGACGGTGTCGTTGCGCGAGACCGCCACCGTGGCGCTTCCGACGCTGATGCAGCGGCTGCCCGATCTGCTCAGCCGTTCGGCCTGAGCCTCACGCCGCGGGCCGCACCGCCCGGCCGATCGCGAACTCCGTCGTCGGTATCGGCACCCAGCCGGGCAGCGGATGATCGCGACGCGCCCCCTGCAGGCCGAATCCGGCTGCGCTGATGACCTGCTCGGTGTGGCGATGGGTGTGGCAGTTGCCGAACAGCCGCGGCCAAACCGTCGCGTCGGCCAGCCGCTGGAAGTCGGCCCTGAGCCCGGCGCTTGCCACATGTTCCAGGTAGCGCAGCTCACCGCCCGGGCGTAGCAGCGAAAAAATCTGCGCCACAACCTGTTCGGGATTGTCCACCGAACACAGCACCAGTGAGCACACCACGGCGTCGAACGGATGTGCGCTGGAGAACTTCTCGACGGTGTCACCGGTGACCGACACCGGCACCGGCGCCTTCGCCGCGGCCTGACGCGCGACGTCGGCGAGGCGGCGTTCCGGTTCGATGGCCACAACCTCGTCGACCGTGGACGGATAGAACTCGAAGTTGGTGCCGGTGCCCGCGCCCACCTCGAGCACCCGACCGCTCAGGCCCGCGAGGTTCTCCGCGCGCAGGCGGCGCACCGCCTCGGTCTCGTGACTCGACAGGGTCTTCCACAGCCACGCGAAGAACGGATTGTCGACGGGTTCATCGGCCTGTGCCGCGTCAGTTCTGCGCATTGGCAAGTCCTTTCAGTCGGGCGACGGCGTCGCTGGGTGCGGCGTCGCTTCCGATGATGCCCGACACGATGTGGCCGGAACAGACCGCACGCAGCACCCGGTCGGCGAATTCCCGCACATCGCCCCACGGCAGATACGGCTTGGCGATCAGCATCGCGGCGACACCGTGCGCCGCGGTCCACAGTTCGAGCGCCCACATGGTGGCGTCGCCAGGGGGGTACACGCCCTCGTCCATCAGCTTCTCGATCGTGGCGCGCATGTGCACGAACGCCGAACTGTTCAACGTGATGTCGATGTCGCTGCCGGGACGGCCCTCGGACATCGTCGCGAGCCGGTACAGCTCGGGTGTGTGCGTGGCGAACTCGACATAGGCCAGCCCCTGGGCGCGCAGCACGTCGATGGTCGACGGCTGCCCGGCGGCGACCCGCTGCATCTGCTCGTCGAGTTTCTCGAAGTACCGCGCACACACCGCGTCGAGCAGGGCGTCCTTGTCGGCGAAGTGCAGGTAGATCGACGGCGGTGTCACCCCGACCCGCCTGGCCACGGCGCGGATCGAAACCTCCTTGGCGTGGCCGGTTTCCAGCAGGAGTTCGGTGGTCGCGTCGAGGATCTCCTCGCGCAGCAGCTCACCGGCGCCGCGGCGGGCGCGGCGCCGCTTGAGCGGACATGGCGAATTCTGGTCTGCCGATGGTGATGCCACGTCATCCACTTTGCGTCATCAACTCTGCGTCACGCCGATGGAGGTCGGTTGCGGTCTGGGGTCGGGCGGTACGCCGGACTCGCTCAAACCGATGCGTTCGTGCAGCCGAGCCAGCGGTGCCGGCGCCCACCAGTTCCACTTGCCCATCACCCGCATGAACGCCGGAACCAGCAGCATCCGCACCAGGGTGGCGTCGACGAGCACGGCGAGGGTGAGGCCGAGGCCGAACATCCGCATGAACGCGACCTGCGCGGCGATGAGCGCCGCGAACGAGATCGACATCAACAGCGCGGCGGCCGTGATGACCCGGCCGGTGTGGGCGAGGCCGAGGGCGACGCTCTCGTCGTTGGCCGCACGGGTCTGGTCGGACTGCAACCAGAACTCGCGGATGCGCGAGACCAGGAAGACCTCGTAATCCATCGACAGCCCGAACGCGATACAGAACAGCAACACCGGCAGGTTGGCGACGAGTGTGCCCGTCGGTGTGGTGCCCAGCGCGCCGAGATGTCCGTCCTGGAAGATCCACACCAGTGCGCCGAACGCCGCCGACAGCGACAACACGTTGAGCACCAACGCTTTCAGCGGGAGCACGACGCTGCCGGTCAGCAGGAACAGCAGGACGAACGTGATGGCCGCGATGATGCCGAGCACCAGCGGCAGCCGCGACGTGATCGCCTGCGAGCTGTCCCGGTTCACCTGTGCGACGCCGGTGAACTTCACCTCGGTGGGCGCGGCGACCGCGTGCAGCGCGTCGAGTTGCGCCTCGGAGGCGTCGCTGAACAGCGGCGCGTCACTGCCCACGGTGAGGTACGCGCTGCCGTCGCCGATGCCGGTGGCCGCCGACGGCGGGCCCACGTGCCTGCCCTGGACATAGGTGCCGCCGGGTGCCGACACCGACGAGACGTCGGCGACCTGCGACAGCCGCGCGGCGTACTGGTCGATCTCGGCGGGGGCCACCGTGGTGGCGTCGGGCAGCACCACGGTGACGCTGGTCGCCGAGTCGACGGCGAAGTCGGTGCGCATCTCGTCGCCGATCTGGCGGGCCGACGCGCTCTGTGGCAACACCCGGTCGTCCGGGAAACCCCACTTGATCCCGGCGAACGGCGTACCGAGCAGCACCAGCAGCGCGATGATGGCGACGCCGATCGGCACGGCGCGGCGCATCGCGGCCTTGGTGGTGCGATACCAGAAGGTCTGCTCGACGGCCTTGGGCCGCGGTTCGGGGCGGCCCAGCACGCGTCGGAGGAACCGGCGCACGTCGTAGGCGTCGAGCCGGTCGCCGAGCAGCACGATCGCGGCGGGCGTGAGCACGATGGCCGCCGCGGCCGCGAGCGCCACCACGGCGATGCCTGCGTAGGCGAACGACTTGAGGAAGTACATCGGGAACAGCACCATCGCGACCATCGACAGCGCGACCGTCATCGCCGAGAACAACACCGTGCGCCCGGCCGTCATCATGGTGCGCACCAGCGCGGTCTCGCGGTCGACGCCCTCGGCGAGTTCGTCGCGGTACCGGCTGATGATCAACAGGGTGTAGTCGATCGCCAATGCCAGCCCCATGGCCACGGTGAGGTTGAGCGCGAAGATCGACACGTCGGTGACCATCGTGAAAAGGCGCAGCACCGCGAGCGAGCCGAGGATCGCGAACCCGCCGACCGCCAGCGGCAGCGCGGCGGCCAGCAGCCCGCCGAACACCCAGACCAGCACCACGAAGCTCAGCGGGATCGCGATGGATTCCATCATCAACAGGTCTTTTTCGCTCTGCCCGTTGATCTGCAGGTAGATCATGGCCTCGCCGCCTGCCCGCACCCGCACCCCGTCGTGGTTGCGCACGAGTTGGTCGGTGAGTTGCTTGGCGTGCTGCTGCGCGCCGTTCTCGCCGCCGTTGAGCCCGGCGACGATCAACCCGGTCCGCGCGTCCTTGCTGACGAGTGCGGCGGCCGCCGGCGGCGGTGCGGTCCACGCCGAGGTCACCTCGGTGACGTACGGCGACTTCTTGAGTTCGGCGACGATCTCGGCGCCGACCTCGCGGGCCCGTTCGCCGTCGGCGCGCCCACCTGGGGCATCGGCGGTGACGGCGATGACCAGTTGCATGTCGCCGCGGTGGAACTTGTCGGCCAGCAGCTGCGTGGCCTGCGCCGATTCGGCGGTCGGGTCCTGGAACCCACCGGCCGAGAGCTTGTTTGCCACCGGGATGCCGAAGATGCCTGCGGCGATCATCACGAGCGCGGCCACCACCAGGATGCGGCGCGGTGCGGCAATCGCCGTGGTTGCGATTCGGTGCAGCACGTCAGCCTCCCACCACGAGGATTATCGCCGTTAAGTTAACAACGATAAGTTAAGGTCGTCAACGCCGACTTCGCACAGAGACACGTTGGATGCGACCCCGTGGTTCACACTGGACGGGTTCACAGCGTTCACCCGGGCCGCTCACAGATTGTTCCGGCCCGGCGATGAGTTCCCGACGCCCGAAGGGTCCAGTTGTCATGACCACCAACTCGATGCAGAGCACCGGCCTCTCGACCGATGCCGGACGATCGGCACCCGCGACGGCCGACACCGGCCTGCTGATCCTGCGCATCGCACTCGCGGCAACCATGCTGCAGGCCGGCCTGATCAAGGCCCTCGACTTCAGCACCACAGCCGGGTTCATGGAAAGCAGCGGATGGAGCCTGCCGACGTTCGCCGCGCTCATGGTGACGGCCGCGGAGACCCTCGGCGGACTGGGTCTGCTGTTCGGCTTCCTCACGCCGCTGGCCGCGTGCGCGGTGATCGGCGCCATGGTCGACGCGTGGGCGGTGAACGTCTCCGCGGGCGCGTTCTGGTCCCAGCCGTTCAACGTGCCGTTTTTGGTTGCCTTCGGTGCGGCGGCCCTGCTGTTCACCGGCGCCGGGCGGTGGTCGGTCGATCATCGGCTGTTCGGACGGAGCACCGTGCCGCGGGCGATCGCGGTGGGTCTGCTGGTCGCGGGCGTCGCGGCGGCGATCCTGACCTGGATCCTGCTCAACGGCGTCAACCCGATCCACTTCAGAGCCCCCGAGGGCTGACCAGATTAGCTACCTGGCAGAAACCTACTTAAAAGTAGGATTGCCACCATATTCCGAATCGTGACTCAAAGATTCCTTAATAGTGACCCATAGGCTCAGTGTCATGTGGATCGACGACACCAGTGCCGATGTCATCAAGGTCGACTTCGAGGCTCTTTACCACGGCGACGTTCTCGTCGAAGGTGACACCTCGGAGCAGTTTGACGACTTCCAGCAACTGCCTACCGCAGTATGAGAAAACGCGCGCCTCGCGGCGCGCGTTTCCCTTATGAGTTTGCCCGCAGGCGGGCGCACTCCCTGACTCGTTGTTGAATCAGTCCCTGCTCACGCGGGGACTTGTTCTTTTTCTCCCTCGTCGGCGCTGATCATGTTGAGCAGGCGCCCTCCGATGAGAATCTCCGCATCGCGCACGATGCGGGTGACCATGTCGGCCACCGTCGGGATGTCGTTGATCAGGCCCATCGCGGTACCCACGGTCCAGATACCGGCATCCAGGTCGCCGTCCTCGAACACCTTGCGGCCACGCACACCGGCCACCAGATCCTTGACGTCCTCGAACTGACCACCCTGGGCGAGGATTTCCACCACCTCACGCGACACCTTGTTCGACGCCACCCGCGCGGTGTTGTGCAGCGTGCGGAAGATCAGCTCGGTGCCCCGCTCGTCGCCGGCCACGATCGCGTCCTTGACGTTCTGGTGGATCGAGGACTCCACCGTGCACATGAACCGCGACCCCATGTTGATGCCGTCGGCGCCCAGCGCGAGCGCGGCGGCCAGACCGCGACCGTCGGCGAACCCGCCCGAGGCGATCATCGGGATGTCGATCCTGTCGGCCGCCGCCGGGATCAACACCAGGCCCGGGATGTCGTCCTCGCCCGGATGCCCCGCGCACTCGAAGCCGTCGATGCTGATGCCGTCCACACCAAGGCTCTGCGCCTTGACCGCGTGGCGCACCGAGGTGCACTTGTGCAGCACCTTGATGCCGTTGTCGTGGAACATCGGCAGATGCGGCGCCGGGTTGGAACCCGCGGTCTCCACGATCTTCACCCCCGAGTCGACGATCACCCGGCGGTACTCGTCGTATGGCGGTGGGTTGATCGACGGCAGGATCGTCAGGTTCACCCCGAACGGCTTGTCGGTCATATCCCGGCAACGGGCGATCTCATCGGCCAGATCCGCCGGCGTCGGCTGCGTCAACGCGGTGATGAAACCCAACGCACCCGCATTGGCCACCGCCGCAACCAGTTCCGCACGACCCACCCACTGCATACCACCCTGGGCGATCGGGTGCTCGACCCCGAAAACCTCGGTGAACTTCGTCCTCAACGCCATGCGGGTCCTCCCGGCCTCAACGCGGTGCCATGCGGATGGCGCCGTCGAGGCGGATCACCTCGCCGTTGAGCATCGGGTTCTCGACGATGTGCTGGGCGAGCGCGCCGTACTCGTCGGGATCTCCCAGCCGCGCCGGATGCGGCACCTGGGCGCCGAGGGACTTCTGCGCCTCCTCGGGCAGCGAACCCAGCAGCGGCGTCTTGAACAGACCCGGCGCGATGGTCACCACGCGGATCAGCTCGCGCGACAGATCACGCGCGATCGGCAGGGTCATGCCGACCACGCCGCCCTTGGACGCCGAGTACGCGGCCTGGCCGATCTGACCGTCGAACGCCGCGACCGAAGCGGTGTTGATGATGACGCCGCGCTCTTCGCCGTTCGGCCCGACCGGTTCGGTCTTGGCGATGCGCTCCGCGCTCAGGCGGATCACGTTGAACGTGCCGATCAGGTTGACCTCGACCACCTTGCGGAACCCGTCGAGCGGGAACGGGCCGTTCTTGCTCAGGGTCTTGATCGCATTGCCGATGCCTGCGCAGTTGACGTTGATGCGCACCGGGCCCAGCGACTCGGCCACGTCGAGCGCCTCGGTGACCCCGGCCTCGTCGGTCACGTCGGCGGCGACGAATCGGGCGCGATCGCCGAGCTCGTTGACGACCTCTTCGCCCTTGAGGTCGATCACCACGACCTGCGCACCCGCGTCCAGCAGCCGCTTCGTGGTGGCCAGGCCCAGGCCGGATGCGCCGCCGGTGACGACGGCCACCGCGTCTTTGATCTCCACTTACCGCATTCCTCTCCGGCCGGCCCGCGCCGGCCAATGGGTGGTTGAACTAACTCCAGTCGCGCAGCACGGCCTCGGTGTCGGCACCGCTGACCGGCGGCGGTGTCGGGGTCGACAGCGTGCTGCGGGAGAACCGCGGGGCAGGCATCGGCTGCAGGTTGCCCTCGTCGTCGTAGAAGGTGTTGCGCTCGGCCACGTGCGGCTCGTCGAGCACCTCGGCGAACGACAGCACCGGCGTCGCACACGCATCCGTGCCCTGGAAAACCTTGGTCCAGTGCGCCCGGTCGTGGGCCGCGAAGGCCTTGGTGAACGCCTCCCGCAGTTCGGGCCAGCGGGCGATGTCGTTCTGCGCCGGCAGGTCGGCCGCATCGAGGCCGAGGCCCTTGAGCAGTTCGGCGTAGAACTGCGGCTCGATGGCGCCGACCGCCATGTACTTGCCGTCGGCGGTCTCGTAGGTGTCGTAGTAGGGCGCGCCGGTGTCGAGCATGTTGGTGCCGCGCTCGTCCGACCACAGCCCGTTGGCCCGGAAGCCCCACATCATCTGCATCAGCACCGCCGAGCCGTCGACCATCGCGGCATCGATCACCTGGCCCTTGCCCGAGGCCTGCCGCTCGTACAGCGCCGAGAGGATCCCGACAAGCAGGAACATCGACCCGCCGCCGAAGTCACCGGCGAGGTTCAGCGGCGGCACCGGCTTGTCGCCCTTGCGCCCGATCGCGTGCAGCGTGCCGTTGAGCGAGATGTAGTTGATGTCGTGCCCGGCCTGCAGAGCGCGCGGGCCCTGCTGTCCCCAGCCGGTCATGCGCGCGTAGATCAGCCGGTCGTTGACCTCGGCGCAGTCCTGCGGGCCCAGGCCGAGACGTTCGGTGACCCCGGGCCGGTAGCCCTCGATCAGCACGTCGGCCTTGGCGATCAGGCGCAACACCAGATCGCGGCCCTCGGGCTCCTTGAGGTTCGCCGCCACCGAGCGGCGGTTGCGCAGCATCGCGTCGCGATCACCGGCAGGCACCCCGCCGCCCTTGCCGGGCCGCTCGATCCGGACGACGTCGGCGCCCAGGTCGCCGAGAATCATCGCCGCGTGCGGGCCAGGGCCGATACCGGCCAACTCGACAACGCGCAAACCTGCCAATGGTCCTGCCATTTCGAACGCCCCTTCGCGTGTTGGATCAGTTGACCGCCGACATAGCTTACTTGTATAACCTTCTCAATCGGCCATGGCCATAGCCGGCCCCGTCGGCGCAGGTGAACCGCCTGCTGAACCTAAGGTGCACAGATGACTTCCACGGATGCCAGTGCCGAGACCCGCGACTACCCCAGCATCGACGAGGTTTCGGTATCCCTGTCCGACGGTGTCCTGTCGGTGACGCTGAACCGGCCCGACAGCCTGAACTCGCTCACCACCGACATGCTCGACGCGCTCGCCGACGCCATGGAGGCCGCCGCGACCGACCCCGCCGTGCGGGTGGTGCGCCTGGGCGGCGCCGGACGCGGATTCAGCTCGGGTGCGGGGATCAGCGAGGACGACCAGAACGCCGAGGGCCACGACGCCGAGGCCGTGCTCGACGCGGCCAATCGTGCCGTCGGCTCGATCGTGGCGCTGCCCAAACCCGTTGTCGCCGTTGTGCAGGGACCCGCAGCGGGCGTCGGCGTGTCGCTCGCATTGGCCTGCGACATCGTGCTCGCATCCGATCAGGCGTTCTTCCTGCTGGCCTTCACCAAGATCGGCCTGATGCCCGACGGCGGTGCCTCCGCGCTGGTCGCCGCGGCCATCGGCCGCATCCGGGCGATGCGGCTGGCGTTGCTGGCCGATCGCCTCACCGCCACCGAGGCCTACGACTGGGGTCTGGTGAGCGGTGTGTATCCGGCCGACGAGTTCGACGCCGCAGTGGACAAGGTGTTGGCGAAGCTGCGCAACGGTCCCGTCGTCGCGCTGCGCAAGACCAAGCAGGCGATCAACGACGCGACGCTCACCGAGCTCGACGATGCCTTCGCCCGTGAGCGTGCGGGGCAGCTGCACCTGTTGGCCGCCAACGACTTCCGCGAGGGCACCGTGGCGTTCCAACAGAACCGGCGCCCGGAGTTCACGGACAACTAGGCGCCCTTGGGTTCCGTTGTGGGTGGGACCTCCAGAGGTCGCTATTGGGCGGCGCCTCTCCCCAGCCCACGTTCACAACGGCCGACACTCACCTGGCGGTAATTCATTGGACTCAGCCGCCGCAGGTTGAGACCATCGAAAGTTGTGAGTACGCAACACGACATCGAACAACCGGTGCGCGCGCCGCAACCGGCGCAGCGTGGCTGGCGCGTGCTCGCACCGTTCCGGATCCGCGAATACCGCCTGCTGATCGCCGCGGTGACCCTGTCGATCTTCGCCGAGGGCATGTGGTCGGTGGTGATGGCCCTGCAGGTCATCGCGATCGACAACAACCCGACGTCACTGTCGTTGGTCGCGACCTGCCTGGGTGTCGGCCTGGTGGCCTTCGTGCTCGTCGGCGGCATCACCGCGGACCGGATCAACCAGCGCACCATCATCATCGCCGTCGAGGCGGTCAACCTCGTCACGGTCACGGTGATCGCCGCGCTGGCGCTGCTCGGGACGCTGCGGATCTGGCACATGGCCGTTGCCGCAGGCATTCTCGGCATCGCCGCGGCGTTCTTCTTCCCGGCGTACAGCGCGATCCTGCCGCGCATCCTGCCGCCCGAACAACTGTTGGCCGCCAACGGTGTCGAAGGCGTGGTGCGCCCGGTGTTCCAGCGTTCGGTCGGCCCGGCCGTGGCGGGCATGGTCATCGGCGCCACCATGCCGTCGATCGGCGCGGTCGTGGTGGCGGTGCTGTTCGCGCTCGGCCTGGTGCTGCTGGTCGCCACCCGCCCACCGGCGCAGCCGGACGCCGAACACCATGAGCGTCCGCACGTATTGCGGGATCTGCGTGAGGGTTTCGTCTTCGTGGTCAAGACACGGTGGCTGCTGTGGACGCTGCTGTTCGCGAGCATGTTCGTGCTCGTGGTGCTGGGCCCCATCGAGGTGCTGCTGCCGTTCATCGCCCAGGACCGCTTCACCGACGGCGCGCGCGCCTACGGTTTCATCCTGGCGTTCTTCGGCTTCGGCAGCGCCCTCGGGGCGCTGACGGTGTCGTCGCGCCGCATGCCGCGTCGCTATCTCACCACGATGATGGCGATGTGGGGTCTCGGCTCGATTCCCCTCGTGATCGTGGGATACACGTCGTCGTTCCCGTTGATGGCGGCCGCGACGTTCGTAATCGGTGTCACCGACGGCGCGGGCATGGTGATCTGGGGAACGCTGCTGCAACGACGGGTGCCCACCGAGATGCTGGGCCGGGTGTCGAGCCTGGACTTCTTCGTGTCGCTGGCGTTCATGCCGTTGTCGTTCGCGGTCGTGGGCCCGCTGTCGAAGGTGATCTCGATGGAGGTGATCTTCGCGTTCGCGGGTCTGGTGCCGGTGGCGATCGCCGCCGTGGCGTTCACCGCCGCGCGCATGCGCCGCGATGAGGTCGATCACCCGTTGGGGTGAGCGCTACACACCGAAGATCGGCGGGAGTGCGAGCACCATGGCCAGCCCCCAGAATAAGTGGGTGAGCATGGGTGCGAGCACTCCCCCGGTCATGCGGCGTTCCAGTGCACACACGGCACCGAGGATGATCGCCGCGAATCCCAGCATCGGGTTGCCCGAGGCCATCGTGGTGGCGATGTAGATCAGCGTCGACACGACCACCGGATAAAACTTGCCGAGCGCGCTGTACAGCGCGCCGCGGAAGAACAGTTCCTCGGCGACGCCGTTGACCACGGTGATGAACACGATCAGCAGCAGCGGACCGGTGTTGCTGAATTCCAATACGCGCGTGATGAATTCCCGTATGCCCGGGATCTCGCGGGCGATCAGGGCGCCGACCACGAAGGCCGCGCCGAGCACGATTCCGACCGCGACGCCGGCGAGCGCGGGGCGGCGGTCCCGTCCGCCGATGTGGATGTACCCCAGGTGCAGTGGCCCGGAGACGAACGCGCCGACGGCCCACACCGCGGCCAGCACGAGGGTGAGCCACAGAAACGATCCGTCGCCCGGCGAGCGGGTCAGCGAGTACCCGAGCAGGCCCGCGCCGATGAGCAGGAACACGGCGACGAGGAGGCGTCGGCGCCGGATCTGCCCGGGCGTCTCGTGACACACCTCGGGCTCGCGCGCTACCTGGAGGAACCGGGTCACCTGGCCCCCTTGGCCACCAGACCGATCATCGTGTCGAGCCCGGACCGCACGGCGCCCGCCACCGGACCCGGCACCAGACCGAGCAGCGCGAGCGCAGGACGGGTCACCGAGGGCATGACCGCACCGGCCAACTGGCGCAACCGTGCCCGATCACCGCCGGCCCACTGCGGATCGGTGTCGGCGAGGTGGTGCGGATCGGCCAGCGCGTTGACGGGTTTGCGACGGCCGCCGGCCAGCGCCCGCCGGATCGCCTCGTCGACACCGAGCAGACCACCCGGCGGGTCCGGGACCACATGGCGGATGCCGTCGCCGTCGGCGGTCATCGGATAGTCAAGGGACTCAGTCAGATCCGCGGCCAGACCGTCGGGGACGGGCAGCACCACCGCGGAAACCCGCGACGCCACACCGGTGGCCACACCCCACACGGGTACGCCGAGGCGCCGCTTGCCCGCCAACCGGGCATACGCCGCCAACACGTCACGGTAGGTGGTGGTCTCGGGCCCGCAGATGTCATACGCCCCGGCGGGCACCCTGTCGATATCCGCCGCGGCCACCAGGTAGTACAGCACATCGCGGATCGAGATGGGGTCCATGGGATTCGACAACCACGACGGCATCGGCATGACCGGGAACCGGTCGGCCACATACCGCAGGATCTCGAACGACGTCGACCCCGCTCCGATGATCATCGCCGCGCCCAGCCACATCACCTCGGGGCCGTCGTCCACACTCAGAGCATGGGCCACCTCGGCGCGGCCCGCGAGGTGGTCGGAGAGTTTGTCGTCGTCGGGCACGAATCCGCCGAGGTAGACGATGCGCCGCACCCCGGCGTCGCGCGCGGCGGTGGCGAGGTTGGTGGCGGCCCGGTTGTCGGACTCGCGGAAGCCGGGTTCACCGATGCCGTGCAGCAGGTAGTAGACGACCTCGACGGGTCCGGCCTTGCCGAAGGCCTCGGCCACCGAGTCGGCGTCGCCTGCGTCGAGGCGCACCGCCGTCACGTCGGGAAACCAGCCGAAATCGGTCAGTTTCGCGGTGTTGCGGCTGGCCACCACGACATCGTGATCATGCGTTAGCAGCGCTGTGACCAGCCTCGAGCCGACATATCCGGTCGCGCCGGTCACCATTATCCGCATGCTGGGGTCCTATCCACGCGTCGTGTATACCCCCGCACGGATCGCCGCAACCGCCGCGTGGGCCGCACGGTCCGCGTCGCCGGTCGTGAGGCGCTTTGTGCTGGTGAGGAATTGGTGGTAAAGCGGGGCCGAAACCTGGCGAATTGCCGCTGCGGCGTCGGTTTTCTCCGGCGCCTCGCCGCGCGCTATGGCGTCGGTCACACACCCTGACCATTCCGCGATGCGGCGCGCATAGAACTCTTCGAGCGCCTCGGCCGTGCGCGCGTCGCACGTGGCCGCGGCGATCATCGCCTTGAACAACCGGCCCTGCCGCGGATCGGCGAGCGTGCGGCGCACCAACCGGGCATTGGCCTGCAGATCGCCACGCAGCGATCCGGTGTCCGCGCGGGGCAGCGACTGCTCAGCCATGTCGGTCAGCAGGTCGGCGACGAGCGCCGGAACCGTTCCCCACCGTCGGTACACGGTCGACTTCCCGACTCCGGCCCGTTCGGCGACCACGGTGAGCTCAAGGCCGTCGAGACCGGCTTCGATCAGCAGATCCTCGGCGGCCGTGAGCACCGCCCGCCGCACTGCGGCGGTGCGCCCGCCGGGTCGTTCACCAGCCACCCGTTCATCTTAATAGGAACTGCGTCCCGTTAGTGCTATCGTCCCTTATCGGGAATTCAGTCTCATTAAGGAGCGATGATGGAATACCGCAGAGTGGGCGACTCCGGGCTGGTGGTCTCCGAACTGAGTTTCGGCGCAGCCACTTTCGGAGGATCGGGGGACTTCTTCGGCGCGTGGGGTAACACCGGCGTCGACACCGCCAGGGCGATGGTGGACCTGTGCCTGGAAGCCGGCATCACGCTGTTCGACACCGCCGACGTCTACTCCGACGGCGCATCGGAGGAAGTCCTCGGTGCGGCCCTGCGCGGTCGCCGCGACAGTGTCCTCATCTCGACGAAGGCGGCTCTCCCCACCGCCCCCGACGACTGGGGCACATCGCGATCACGGCTGTTGCGGGCCGTGGACGCCGCATTGATGCGACTGCAGACCGACCACATCGACCTGTTCCAGTTGCATGCCTATGACGCGTTCACCCCGATCGACGAGGTGCTGCACACCCTCGACACGCTCGTCGAGCAGGGCAAGGTGCGCTACACCGGGGTGTCCAACTTCTCCGGTTGGCAACTGATGAAATCGCTTTCGCTGGCCGAGAAACACGGCCGAGCGAGATACATCGCGCACCAGGTGTATTACTCGCTGATCGGCCGCGACTACGAGTGGGAGCTGATGCCGCTGGCGATGGCCGAGGGCGTCGGCGCACTCGTGTGGAGTCCGCTGGGCTGGGGCCGGCTCACCGGCAGGATCCGGCGCAATACGCCGCTACCGCGACGCAGCAGACTCCACGCCACCGCCGACGCCGGGCCGCCGGTCGACGAGGACCTGCTGTACGCCGTCGTCGACGAACTCGACGTCATCGCTGCAGAAACCGGCCGAAGCGTCCCCCAGGTCGCGCTGAACTGGCTGCTCCGCAGACCCACCGTGTCGTCGGTCATCATCGGCGCGCGCGACGAACACCAACTGCGCGAAGATCTCGGCGCGGTCGGGTGGCGACTCGACGACGAGCAGGTGGCGCGGCTCGAACGCGTCAGCTCACGCGAAGCGCCCTACCCGCACTTCCCGTACCACCGCCAGGACGGGTTCGCGCGGCTCAACCCGCCTGTCGGTGCAGATCGATCAGGTGCACATAGGCCCTGGCCTTGAACCGGTTGTGCTCCACCTCGTCGTCGCTCAGTTCGCGTCGCACCTTGCCCGGCACACCCGCGACAAGCGAGCGCGGCGGCACCACCATGCCCTGCGGCACCACCGCCCCTGCCGCCACCAGCGAACCGGCGCCGATCACGGCGCCGTTGAGCACGACGGCGCCCATGCCGATCAGGCAGTCGTCCTCGACGGTGCAGCCGTGCAGCACCACGTTGTGACCAACCGTCACACCGGTGCCCAGCCGGCACGGGAAGCCGGGGTCGACGTGCACGGTGACGCCGTCCTGGATGTTGCTGCCCTCGCCGACCTCGATGGGCTCGGACTCGGCGCGCAACGTCGCGCCGTACCAGACGCCGGCGCGCGCGGCCAGCGAAACCTGGCCGATCACACTGGCATTCGGCGCCACGAACGCTTGCGGATCGAGTTGCGGCGCATGGCCGAGGATGGGCAGGATCAGAGGCTCAGGCATGCGGGTCATCGTAGAGGTTCAGCCACCCTGGAAGACCTTGCGGTAGCTCGACGGTGACATGCCCACGCTGCGCCGCAGATGGTGGCGCAGGTTGCCCGCGGTGCCGAGACCCGAGCGCCGGGCCACCTCGTCGATCGGGAGATCGTGGCACTCCAGCAGTTCCCGGGCATGGTCGATGCGCCGGTTGCGGATCCACGTACCCGGCGACTGCCCGGTCTCCTCGGTGAATTTGCGGCTGAACGTGCGGGGGCTCATGTGCGCGTGCCGGGCCAGCCGCTCCACGGTGAGTTCCTCGTGCAACCGGTCGAGCGCCCACTCGCGTGTCGAGGCGGTGGACGTGAAGTCCGGTTCGGGCAACCGGCGGTCGATGAACTGCGCCTGACCGCCCTCGCGCCACGGCGGCACCACGCACTGCCGGGCCACCGCGTTGGCCACCTGTGCGCCGTGGTCGCGGCGAATGATGTGCAGGCACAGGTCGATTCCGGCCGCGAGGCCCGCAGAGGTCAGCAGGTCACCGTCGTCGACGAACAACACGTTCTCGTCGACCTGGATCCTCGGGTGCAACCGCCGCAGATCGTCGGCGTACCGCCAGTGCGTGGTGGCGGGCCTGCCGTCGAGCAGTCCGGCCGCGGCGAGCACGAAGGCGCCGGTGCAGATCGACACCAGCCGGGTGCCCGGCCGGATCCGCGACAGCGCGGCCGCCACGTTCGCGCCGAGCACGCCGTCGACGCGCGCGGCCGGGTAGGTGGTGCCGGGGACGACGACGGTGTCGGCGCTCGCCAGAGCCTCCGCGCCCGCGGCGGGCAGGACCGCAAAGCCGTTGGTCGCGAGCACCGGCGCCCGGTCGATGCCGCACATCACGACGTCGTAGAGCGGGTCGCCGTCGGCGTCGGCGGCGTATCCGAACAGTGTCGGCGCGATGGTCGCGTCGAACGCGATCAGCGGTTCGAGCAGAAGAACCACGACACGGTGCACCTGCGCAGTATGGCATGTTTTTGACGAATGATGGCTTTCATGCCACTTGGCCGGACCCGCACACTCCGTCAAGGTGATCGGGTGAGCACTGACCTACAACGCGGAGCCCAGCGCATCCACTGGGCGTGGGTGGTCGCCGTGGTGAGCTTCGTGGCCATCCTGGGCGCCGCCGGCTTCCGGTCGATCCCCGGCGTGATGATGAACCCGCTGCATCACGAGTTCGGCTGGACACACGGCACGGTCGGCCTCGCGATGTCGGTCAACATGATGTTGTACGGCCTCACCGCGCCGTTCGCCGCGGCGCTGATGGACCGCTTCGGCGTACGCCCGGTGCTGACGGTGTCGCTGCTGCTGATCACCACCGGTTCGGCGCTGAGCATCAGCATGACCGCCAGCTGGCAGCTGGTGCTGCTGTGGGGTGTGCTGGTGGGCGTCGGCACCGGGGCGATCTCGATGGGGTTCGTCGCGACGATCGCCACCCGCTGGTTCGAACAGCGCCGCGGCCTGGTCACCGGCGTCCTCACCGCCGCGAGCGCGACGGGCCAGCTGATCTTCCTGCCGATCGTCGCCGCCGTCACCACCCACCACGGCTGGCGCTGGGCCTCCCTCATCGTCGCGGCCGCCGCGCTGGCCGTCGTCCCCCTCGTCGCGGTGTTCATGCGCAACTACCCGGCCGACAAGGGACTGGCGCCCTACGGCGCCGCTCCCCTGTCTCCCGGGTCGGCGGTCACCGCGCCGGTGGTGCCCGCGAGCAGCTTCGCGGCCGCGTTCGACGGCCTGCGTATCGGCGCGTCGTCACGCGCCTTCTGGCTGCTGGCCGCGAGCTTCGCGATCTGCGGCATGACCACCAACGGTCTGATCGCGACGCACTTCATCCCCGCGGCCAACGACCACGGCATGCCGACGACGGTCGCCGCGGGCCTGCTCGCGACCATCGGCATCCTCGACGTCCTCGGCACGGTGTTTTCGGGTTGGCTCACCGACCGCGTCGACCCGCGGGTGCTGCTGTTCATCTACTACACCGGCCGCGGCGTCTCGCTGCTGTTGTTGCCGTCACTTCTGTCGCCGCACGCCGAACCCAGCACGTGGGTGTTCATCATCTTCTACGGGCTGGACTGGGTGGCCACGGTCCCGCCGACGATCGTGCTGTGCCGGGACTTCTTCGGCACCCGCTCGCCCGTCGTGTTCGGCTGGGTGTTCGCATCGCACCAGGTGGGCGCCGCTATCGCCGCCGCGGGCGCGGGCTGGCTGCGGGACATGAACGGCAACTACGACATGGCTTTCTACCTCGCTGCCGGGCTGTGCTTCATCGCCGCAGTGTTCTGCGCAGGCATCGGAAAAGCACAGGTCAACAGTGCGGAGCCGGATCCGGTCGAGACGTCTGCTTTGCCGTAACCGTTACGTAGCCTTTACGATCCGATGCGGCGCCGCGGGGAACGCCGAAGCATTTGCGCTTGCGGGTGCTCGCGTTTCGGCCGATACGGCGCGCGTCACCGGCAACCGAACCAACTGGCCGGCCTGAGCGGGAGGAAACCCAGCAATGCACACGCGTACCAAGACATTGGGGGCTGCCGCGGCAATCGCCGCGATCGCCACGTCGCTGCCACTGGCGGTCACGGCTTATGCAGAGCCGGAGACCACGGCAGCCGAGCCGACGGTCGAGATCCCCGATCCGCAGGGACCGGGCTGCGACGACTTCAAGAAGGCCGTCCCGTCCTACAAGTCGCTCAACGACGTGCCGGTGAGCCAGGCCCTGGCGGCCATCCCCGAGATCAGCACCTTCAACGCCGCGGTGTCCGGGGGCCTCAACCCGGCCGTCAACGTCGACCCGGTGCTCGACAACGGCCCGTACGTGGTGTTCGCGCCCACCAACGCGGCGTTCGAGAAGCTCGCGCCCGGCCAGCTGGACGCGCTCAAGGCCGACCCGGCCGCGCTGACGAGCTTCGACTACTACCACGTGTTCCTCGGCCTGCTCGGCAACGATGACGTCAAGGGTCAGCGCCCGACGCAGCAGGGCGCCGAGATCAAGGTCACCGGCAAGGGCGGCGACATCAAGGTCAACGACACCGCCAAACTGGTCTGCGGCGCGATCCACGCGCAGAACGCCCGCATCTACCTGATCGACACCGTGCTGGACCCCAACAGCCCGCCGGAGCCGCTGACGCCGAGCACCTCGGGCACCTCCACCACGACGACCACGACCACCACCGAGGCGACCGAGACGTCGGCGCCGGCCGAGACTGCGGAAAGCCCTGAGGCGATGCCCGCGGCGGACGCCCCGATCGGCTGATTTTCTCTGCCGAGCAGACGCAAAATTGCCTCTTTTCCGAGGAAAAGAGGCAATTTTGCGTCTGCTCGCGGGAGTTACACGCCCAGATCGCGGCCGATGATCTCCTTCATGATCTCGGTGGTGCCACCGAAGATCGTCTGGATGCGTCCGTCGACATAGGCGCGGGCGACGCGGTACTCCATCATGTAGCCGTAGCCGCCGTGCAGCTGCACGCAGTTGTCGACCACCTTCTTGGCGGTCTCGGTCGCCCACCACTTGGCCTTGGCGGCCTCGACGGCGGTGAGCTCACCGTCGACGACACCCTGCAGGCAGCGGTCGATGTAGTTCTCGGTGACCTCGAGCTCGGTCTCCATCTCGGCGAGCAGGAACCGGTTGTGCTGGAAGCTGCCGATCGGCTGACCGAACGCCTTGCGGTCCTTGCAGTACTGCAGCGTCTCGTCGAACACCGCACGCGCACCGGCGATGGCCGAGATGGCGATCGAGAGCCGCTCCGAGGGCAGGTTGGTCATCAGGTGGTAGAACCCGCGACCTTCCTTGCCGAGCAGGTTGGCATGCGGCACCCGGACATTCTCGAAGTGCAGCTCCGAGGTGTCCTGGCTGTGCAGGCCCATCTTGTCGAGCTTGCGGCCGCGGGTGAAGCCCTCCATGCCGCGCTCGACCACGAACAGCGAGAAGCCCTTGTGGCCGGCCTCGGGATCGGTGCGGGCGACCACGACACAGAGGTCGCAGTTGATGCCCGAGGAGATGAACGTCTTGGACCCGTTGATGATCCAGTCGTCACCGTCGCGCACCGCCGAGGTGCGGATGCCCGCGAGGTCGCTGCCCGCGCCCGGCTCGGTCATCGCGATCGCGATGATGAGCTCGCCGCTGGTGATGCCGGGCAGCCAGCGCCGACGCTGCTCTTCGTTGGCCAGTTCCTTGAAGTACGGGCCGACGACATCGTTGTGCAGGCTCAGCGCCGGGCCGTGCACACCGGACTTGGCGATCTCCTCGTCGATGACCGCGTTGAACCGGAAGTCGTCGGAACCACCGCCGCCGAACTCCTCGGGCATGTTGAACCCGATGAGGCCGTATTTGCCCGCCGCGGTGTAGGCCGACCGGTCGACGATGCGCTCGGCCTCCCACTTCTCGGCGTTCGGCACGAGCTCGCGCTCGATGTACTCCTTGACGGTCTGGCGGAACGCTTCGTGCTCTTCGTTGTAGATCAGTCGCTTCACTTGGCTTACTTGGCCTTCCAAACGGGCTGGCGCTTCTGTGCGAATGCCAGCGGACCCTCTTGGGCGTCTTCGGTTTTCAGCAGCGTGACGAACTCGCGGTTGGTGCGCTTCCAGGACGGCTGCTCGGCGGGCACCGCGGCGTCCTCGGCGCCGTAGGCCACCCGCTTGGAGGCCTGCACGGCCAGCGGCGCGTTGCAGGTGATCCGCTCGGCCAGCTTGAGCGCGGCATCGACGACGGTCCCGTCGGGCACCACCTGGTTGATCAGGCCCCACTTCAAAGCGTCTGCGGCACTGATGGGTTCACCGGTGTACAGCAACTCCAGCGCCACCTTGCGCGGCAGCTGTTCAACGATGCGGAACACGCCACCGGCGCCGGCGATCAGGCCCCGCTTGACCTCGGGCAGGCCGAACAGCGCACGCTCCTCGGCGACGACGAGGTCACTGGCCAGCGCCAGTTCGGTGCCGCCGCCGAGCGCGCTGCCGTTCACCGCGGCGATGGTCGGCTTGTCGATGAAATGGCTGACGTAGCCGGCGAAGCCGTACTCCGGATGCTGGGGGTGAAAGAGGTTCTCCCCCCGCGAGATCGCCTTGAGGTCCGCACCGGCGCAGAACGACTTGTCGCCCGCACCGGTGAGCACCACCGCACGCACCTGCGGATCGTTCTGCGCCTCGGCCAGCGCATCGCCGACGGCCTGGCTGACCGCCGAGTTGACCGCGTTGCGCGCCTCGGGCCGGTTGATGGTGATGAGCAGAACATCCCCGTTCGCACCCTTGCGCTCGACGAGGGCGCCCGGCGCGGCCTCGGTCACAGCAGCTCCAGGATGGTCGCGTTGGCCTGGCCGCCACCCTCGCACATGGTCTGCAGGCCGTACTGAATGTTGTTGTCGCGCATGTGATACAGCAGCGTCGTCAGGATCCGCGCGCCCGAACCACCGAGCGGGTGGCCGAGCGCGATGGCGCCGCCGTTGGGGTTCAGCTTCTTCTCGTCGGCGCCGATGTCCTTGAGCCACGCCATCGGAACAGGCGCGAACGCCTCGTTGACCTCGAACGCACCGATCTGGTCGAGGCTCAGGCCCGATTTCTTGAGCGCCTTCTGGGTGGCCGGGATCGGCGCGGTCAGCATGATGACCGGATCGGCACCGGCGAGCACCGCGGTGTGCACCTTGGCGATCGGCTTGAGGCCGAGCTCCTTGGCCTTGTCGGCCGAGGTGATCAGCAGGGCGGCCGAGCCGTCGGAGATCTGGCTGGAGTTACCGGCGTGGATCACGCCGTCCTCCTTGAAGGCCGGCTTGATGCCTGCCATCGATTCGATCGTGCCGCCGCGGCGGATGCCGCCGTCTTCGAGCACGACGGTGTCGTTGCCGTCGGCGTCCTTGGTCTGAATGCCCACGATCTGGTCGGTGAACGCTCCCGAGTCCTGGGCCGCGGCGGCCTTCTCGTGTGAGCGCAGCGAGAACTCGTCGAGCTGGGTGCGCGAGAAGCCCCACTGCTCGGCGATCATCTCGGCGCCGATGCCCTGGTTCGGGGTCTTGTCGTAGCGCGCCTTGAACGACTCGCCGTAGGGGTTGCCGCCGTTGGCCAGCGAGGATCCCATCGGGGTGCGCGACATCGACTCGACACCGCCCGCGACGACGACGTCGTAGTGGCCCGCGACGACACCGGCGACGGCGAAGTGCAGCGACTGCTGGCTGGAGCCGCACTGGCGGTCCACGGTCACACCGGGAACCGTCTCGGGCCAGCCCGCGCTCAGCACCGCGGTACGCGCGATGTCGAGGGCCTGCTCCCCGGCCTGCATGACGCAACCCCAGATGACGTCGTCGACCAGCGCGGGGTCGACACCGGCGCGCTGCACCAGGCCGTTGAGCACCTGGGCCGACAGCTCGGCGGGGTGGATGCCCGACAGTGCGCCGTTGCGCTTGCCGACCGGTGAGCGGACGGCCTCGACGATGACGGCTTCAGCCATGACTGCTCCTTCGAAGTTGGGTAGCTGTGACCCGAATGGGCCCCCGAATGGGCCCGGAATGGGCGCTGTGGTCGAAACTAGACCAGTAGGTTTACTAGGTCAACCTACTGGTTGGTCGAGTTCGGCGCGGGTCCGGCCACGCCGATAGATGGTTTACTGAGTTGTATAGCTGTGCAGCCGGCCTGTCCGGCCACGTCGAGTGCAGGGAGTTAGTTGTGGCTGGATCCACACCGCTGGCGCCGATGATCGGGCCCGACGCGATGACGCCTCGGGCCGCCGTCCGGTCACCCAAGACCGCCGAGCTCGTCGCGGGAACTCTACGCCGCATGGTGGTCGAGGGTCAGCTCAAGGACGGCGATTTCCTGCCCAACGAGGCCGAGCTGATGAGCCACTTCGGTGTGAGCCGGCCGACGCTGCGCGAGGCCGTGCGGGTGCTGGAGTCCGAGCGCCTGGTCGAGGTGCGTCGCGGGTCCCGCACCGGGGCCCGGGTGCGGGTGCCCGGACCGGAGATCGTCGCGCGTCCCGTGGGTCTGCTGCTCGAGCTGTCCGGGGCCGACATCGCCGACCTGCTGGTCGCCCGCTCGGCGATCGAGCCGATGGCCGCGCGCCTGCTCGCCGAGAACGGCACCGAGGAACAGTTCGCCGAACTCGACCGCATGCTCGAAGAGCACATCCCCGGTGACTGGCAGTCCGACCGTCTGGCCGAGACCACGGGCGACTTCCACCGCCGCGTCGTGGAACTGTCCGGCAACGCCACGCTCGGCATCATCGCGGGCATGCTGCACGAGATCACCGTGCGCCACCACCAGTTCCTGTTCCGTGAGCACCGGCCCGTCTCGAAGGCCGAGTACGACAAGCTCAAGCGGTCCTACCGCAAGCTCATGCAGATCATGCGTTCCGGCGACGGCGATGCCGCCGAGGCGCACTGGCGCACGCACCTCGACACCGCCCGGACCCTCATGTTGCAGGGTCTGGAATCGGTGAAGGTGCGGGACGTGATGGGTTAGCGCCGGCGGATCAATCCGGCCAGACCGCGAGCCGCGTGTCGGTATCCCGCCACCCGTCGACGGTCTTCCACCGCATCGGCAGCAGCCGGTAGCGCCAGCTGCCGGGCGGCCCGTTCGCGCCGACGTGGTCGACGGTCACCGAGATGAGGTCGGCGGCAAGCTGTTTGGCGTGGGTCTCCAGGTACACACCGGCCTCGTCGTCGAGCTCGGACATCAACTCGCCGTAGAGCAGGCGTGGACCGGGCGCGCGGTACACCAGCACGCACTTGGCCCGCTGCGGGCAGTGGCCGGCCCGCACGGTGACGTGACAGGCCGTGTCGACGCTGCCCAGCTCGCTCATGATCCGCCCGGACTCGTCGACCCATACCGCAACCGGCTCAGGCGATTTCACGTCGTCTGCCGGAGACGGTTTTGATGCCGTGCACCGGCACGTCGTCGTCCCACGGCTGCCGGGTCACCATGTCGGCGACCTTGACGTATCCGCGCTCGAACTCGCCGGTGGCCGCGTCGACCAGGCGGTAGTCCTGGGTCTGGCGCTGGATCGGTTGCGCGTCGAGCATCACGATGCGCACCTCACCCGGTTCGAAACGGCACCGCTTCTGCAGCGCCGCGACGAGTTGTTCGTTGCTCATGTGCCCGTCGCCGAAGTTCCAACCGATCGCGGTCGAGACGATGCGCTCGCCGTCGGTCAGCACGTAGTCGTCCTCGCTGTGGCCCGCCATCGCGCGGTGCGCGAGCGTGAACAAAGCGCGGCCGTGAGAGTTGAACCCGCGGAACGCATATCCCATGTACAGGTACATCTGGGCGGTTTCCGGGCTGCCGTAGTACCGCTCCATCTGCGCGGCGGGCATGCTCGCGATCGCGACGATGTTCTTCTCGATCTTCTCCGCGGCCGATGGTTTGATGCACCACAGCGAGGTGTCCCAGTTGCCCGCGTAGTAGCGCATGCCGGGCAGGAACGAGACCTTGCGCGGGTACAGGTTGCCCAGGGTCACCGTGGTGACCAGCACCGCCAACAGCAGCAGCGGCAGCGGGGTGCTCAGGTCGGTGATGCCGACGTCGGCGTGACCGACGAACAACGTTGTGACACAGAAGATCATGAAGACGTTCCACTCCAGCGGCACCCCCATTGGGATGGCGCTGAGGATGCCCAGGTGGAAGCAGATCATCACGGTCGCCGCGATCGCCGTCGGCCACCCGCCGGGTGAGAAGAACAGCACCAGCGGAACCAGCATCTCGATCGCGGTGCTGAGGTGGGCGAGCCAGCGCGACGGCCGACCGGGCCGCAGATCGTCCGGGAAGTGCTCGAAGAACTTGCGTTTGATGAACCGGGGTCGCAGCACCGGGTTGTTGCTCATCATCGTCGAGATGACGAACGGGAAGTGCTTGTTGAGTTTGGAGGTGGCCGCACCGAGCCAGATCACCAGGCACACCAGCTTGGCGGCCAGGATGGTGTCGACGCCGTGGCCGGCGAACAGGAACGCGACGGTGAACGACGCGTACACCTCGCCGCGCGCGGCCAGGAAGATGACCTTGTCGCGCAGGCCGAGCACCGCGAGCAGCCCCAGCACCGCGGCGATCTGCCACATCGGCAGCACCCCGATCTCGGTGCCGAGCGCGGGCATCGGACCGGTGCCGTCGGAGAAGATCGCGACCAGCAGCACCACGAGCAGTGCGCCGTAGGCGGCCGCGTCGAACACCGTGCGGGTGTCGCCCCTGGTGAGCGGGATCTTCTCGGGCCACGGCGGCAGGCGAATGGTCTTGGGCCGCAACCAGTACAGGATCGACCCCATCGGCGGGAAGAAGCGGTTGTTGAGCGGGCCGAAGCCGCAGCCGAGCCCCACGACCTCGTACAGCATGGTGTAGAGCACGACCTTCTCGAAGACGATCGGCTCGGTCCACCAGTCGGCGACCGCGGTGAAACCGTCGATGCCGCGCGTGCTCAGCACCACGAGCCACGCGCCGAGGATGTACAGGCCGATCTTCAGCACGTAGAACAGGTGCAGCGCGACCGGGGTGCCGAAGCCGACCTCGGCCCAGTGCCGGGCCATCGGTCGGATCCGCTCGGCGCGGGTGCCCCTGCTCCACTCCTCGAAGTCGACCTGAGGAGTGGTCTGCCTGAGAAAGCCCATGCGGGCAGATTAGAACCTGTTCTAGTCGCGTGTCAGCCGGTCTTGGCAGGCGGCCGGAAGAAGATCGCCAACTGGCCGATACCACCGGCGAGGCCGAGCACGACGGCGATCGCCAGGCCCCACCATCCGTACAGGTACTCCTGCAAACCGGTAGCGGAGAACAGCAGGTGGTCCAGGCTGTAGCGGCCCGCCCCGGTGCCGGCGACCGCGATCGCCGCGGTCGCGAGGATGAGGTTGTACTCCCAGCCCGACTTGACGATGAAGAACCCGTTCGCCCGGTGCACGGTCCAGGCCGCGACCAGCATCAGCGCGACGAAGCCTGCCGCGGGTACCGGCGTGAGCAGACCGACCGCCAGGCCGATTCCCGCGGCGAGCTCGGTGCCTGCCGCCACCCTGGCGTGGAACAGGCCTGGCTTCATGCCGATGCTGTCGAACCAGCCCGCGGTGCCGGGGATGCGACCTCCGCCGAAGAACTTGTTGTAGCCGTGGGCCGCCATGGTCAGACCCAGAACCACGCGCAGGATCAGGATCGCAGTGTCGAACGCACTTTCCGCCATGTGACAAAATCTAGGCCATCTGTCACGCCGCCGCCCAGCCCCCGTCCACGCTGAGGATAACGCCGTGAATGTTCGCGGCATCGTCACCGGCCAGGAACACCACCGCCGCGGCGACCTCCTCGGGCGTGCTCATCCGCCGCGACGGCACCCGGGCGAGCGCCCCTGACACATGGTCGGCGGCCTGCAGCACACGCTCGGTCGCGATGGGGCCGGGCGCCACCGCGTTCACCCGCACACCCTGCGGGCCGTACTCGACGGCCCAGGATTTGGTGAGCGAGTGCACGGCGGCCTTGGTCGACGAGTACAGCGCGGCCCTGTCACCACCGACGAGGCCGGTGATCGAGCCGACGTTGACCACGGCGCCGTGGCCGCGTTCGGCCATCGCGGGCGCCAACACACCGGTGAGCAGGAACGGTGCGATGACGTTGGTTCGGTACGACGCGAGCAGGTCCGACTCGGAGACGTCGGCGGTCGGCTCGGGCAGACCCCACACGCCTGCGTTGTTGACCAGGATGTCGATGTGTCCGCCTACCGCTTCGACCGCCCGCTGGGCGAGCAGGCGCACCTCGTCCTCGCCGGAGGCGAGGTCGGCCGCGACGAAGTCGACCCGCCCTCCCGCGCCGCGGATGTCGGCGACGACGTCATCGCCACGCGATGTGTCCCGGCCGGTGATGACGACGTGTGCGCCCTGTGCCGCGAGCGCCGATGCGATGGCGACGCCGAGGCCGCCGGTTGACCCGGTGACCAGGGCGGTACGGCCTTGAAGCCGTGTGCTGTCCGTATTCATGAGTCCAGGTGTACTGTGCGAAAAATGGACCAGCAAGTCCAAAAGCTCACTTCCAAGGGTGCGGCGACCAGGCGGCGCATCATCGAGGGGGCCGCGGCCGAGATCCGCAGCCGCGGCGTCGCGCAGACCACGCTCGACGACATCCGCGCCCGCACCGGGACGTCCAAGAGCCAACTGTTCCACTACTTCCCCGACGGCAAGGATCAGCTGCTGCTCGCGGTGGCCGAGCACGAGGCAGCGCTCGTTCTCGACGACCAGCAGCCTCATCTCGGTGACCTGACGTCGTGGCCGGCGTGGCAACGTTGGCGCGACGCCGTCGTCGACCGGTACCGGCGCCAGGGCCAGAACTGCCCGCTCAGCACGTTGATGTCGGAGCTGGGCCGCAGCACCCCCGGCGCGCAGGCCGTCTCGAAAGCCCTCCTGCACCAGTGGCACGGCGAGATCACCGCGGGTATCCGGAACATGCAGGGCCGGGCCGAGATCGCCGCCGATCTGGAGGCCGAGCGGGTGGCCGCCGCGCTGCTGGCCGGCATCCAGGGCGGCGTGAACGTCATGCTGGTGACCGGCGACCTCACCTATCTGGAGGCGGCGCTGGACTCCGGTATCGCTGCACTGCGACGGAGTCAACCGCCCAGCGCGGCGATACCGGAGCCCAACCGCTCGACGTAGGCGTCGAGGGCGTCCTCGCCGCCGATCGCCGATTCCGCGGTGTGCACACTGACCGCCACCGTGTCGCCGATGCCGTGCACACCGTGCGTCAGCCCCATCATGGGCGAGAGCGCCGGATAGCCGGCCGTCACCACGACGGGCGCCGCACCGAGACGCAGATCCGCCTCGCCGCGGTTGACGCTGGAGACCACGGTGTTGCCGGTCGCCACCGGCGAGCGCAAGGTCGGGTCGAATTGCGCGACGCCCCAACGCAGCAGCGGGGCCGGTGTCGCGGCGAACGCCCGGCCTGCCGTGACCAGCCCCGGGTGCGCCGCACGGACCCGACGCTGCGCGAAGTCGTCGACGATGCGGGCGATGCGCTCGTCGACACCGAGATCCGGATACAGGCCGATGCCGACGTTCCCGAAGTGGTTGCGGGCCAGGCGCGGACCGGCTTTCGCCATCGGCACCTCGGCACCGAGAGCGCTCGGGTCCTCGCCGCACATGCGCAGGTGGACGCTCAGCGCGGTCGAGATCGCGCTCAGCACGCCGACGGTGACCGTCGGGCCGGGGATTTCGGTGCGGTCCCGCACGATGGTGCGCACCCAGCGCGCCCCCGCCGGTGCGGAGTTGCTGGCGAGCACCGGGCGCGCGGGTGCCTGCAACGGCACCGCACCCGACGCCTCGTCGGCGACCAGTCGCCGGTGCGCACGCGCGGCCTGCACCGCCCGGAGGGGCAACGCCGCCGTCGGAAACCGGGTGGACGGAATCGGGTCGATCGGCGACCCACGTCCGAACAGCCAGGCGGCCAACGCCGAGGAGCGGATCCCGTCGGCCAGCGCATGCGCGATCTGCAGCACGGCGACCACGCCGGTCCCGGCACCGCGCGGCACGTCGTGCACGTGCGGATAGACGTGCAGCCGCCACGTGGCGGTCGTCGTGTCGAGCTGGTCGGCCGCCAGCGCACTCACCGCGTCGAGGCATTCGTTCCACGTCGGACCGCCGAGATCGTGCACGACGAACTGATCGTCGGTGACCGGCCGCGGCGCCCACGCCGGATAGACGAGCCTGCAGTCGTCCTCGACCCGCAGCGCCAGATCCGGGCAGCGTTCGGCGCGGGCCCGCACCTCGTCGAGCGCCGCGCCGAGATCCCCTGCGTCGCCGTCGAATCCGTACAACAGGAACTGGTCGTTGGGGAGTTTCGCCGACATCCACCAGGTCTGGGCGTCCACGGCAGCCAACCGGCGCACGCGCGTCACTCTCCCCCGGCGGGGCCGATGAAGTCGACGATCCGGTTCGCGATGTCGTCGGGCTGTTCGAGTTGCAGGAAGTGCCCCGCGCGCTCGACGATGCCGATCCGGCTGCCGTCCGGGAGTACATTGGCCACCCAGTGCGCGTAACCGGGTGCGGCGCAGCCGTCGTCGGCGCCGTGCAGATACAGCACGGGCACCCGCGGCGGGGACAGCCAGTGCCGGTGCAGCGGCGCGTAGGGAGCCGGCGGCCGGGTCTGGCGAACCATGGCCCGGTAGTAACCGAGGGCCGCGCGCCACCGGTGCGGGGCCCCGATCGCGGCGTCGACGTGGCTGATGTCCTCGGCGGCGTCTAACCCGGGTGACCACAGCCGCCACAGCCGCGGCACCACCCACGATGCGGATCGTTCTGGCAGGAAAGGCAATTGGAAGAAAAGGATGTACCAGCTGCGCAACAGCTGACGCGGTAGCTGCGCGGCCAGCCGAGCGCCGTCGGCCACGCGGCCCAGCGGCCGGAACGAGGCCAACGGCGGCACGGACATGAGCACGCTCTTGTGGAACGGGTTGTCCGGCAACGCCGCCAGGCCCGCCCCGGCGATCGCGCCCCAGTCGTGCCCGATGAGCACATCCCGGCCGGTGCGCCCGGCCGCGTCGAGAACCCGCAGCGCGTCGTCCATCAGGGCGCCGACGTGGTAGCTGCCGTCGGTGGGCAGCGACGACGGCGCGTAGCCACGCATAAACGGCGCCACCACCTTCCAGCCCGCCGCGGCCAGCCTCGGGGCGACGTGGCGCCAGCCGTGCGCGGTGTCGGGAAACCCGTGCAGGCACAACGCGACCGGACCGTCGTCGGGACCCCAGACCAGGGCCCCCAGTTGCACCGCGGGTGCGGCGACCTCCAGCCGGCGGGGCCCGGCGACATCACCGGTGTCGGTCACGGCTTCACCGGTTCGAACTCCGACAGCAACCACTGTCCGCGCTCGCGCACCATCGTGGCGCGCACGGTCGACGTGGTTTTCTTCGGCACCTGGTCTGCGACCGTGACGAACTGGTCGACGTACATCATCACCTCCGTGCGGTCCGGCGACGCCGACACCACGCCGACCGCGGGCACCTCGGCCGTCGCGGTGACCCGCTGCGCCGTCGCGATCGGGATGATCCGGCTGTTCACCATCGTGGTGTAGCTGTCCCGGAAGTTGCCGGTGAGCCGCCCGAGGGCCTCGTGGAGGTGCTGCTCGACGGTGTCCGGATCATAGGACAGCATCTCGACCGCGATGTCCTTGGCGGCCTCGACCGATTCGATTCGCGCCGTGTCGGTTTCGGCGTTCCAGACGATCTGCCACTTCAGGAACGCCGCCCCGGCCGTCAACAGCAGCGCGACCGCGGGGATCACCGCGAACACCAGCACACGTGCCCACGGGATGTTGCGTGCAGGCCCTGCCTTCTCCGGTTCGTCTACTGCGTCGGCCGCTTCCTCTGCAGCCTCGGGAGTCTCGGGAGCCTCGGGGGCCTCGGCAGTTTCGTCGTCGGTGCGCTCCTCCTCGGCCTGCGCGAACGCCCGGAAACTGTGCCTGCCGCTCATTCGATGAACTCCACGTCGGAAACCTTTGTCTGGCCGCCGTTCTCCTGCACGGTCAACCGCATCCGCCAGAACTGCGGGGCCTGCTCCGGCACACCCGCATTGCGGGATTTCACCGTCACCGAGACGAGCACCTCGGCGGTGTTGCCGGAGACCGATTCCAGCGCCGAACTCGTGATGGTGCCCTCGGACTTCGACTGCACCTGCTTGACGACCTCGAGGTAGGACTTGGCCCGCTTCTGGAAATCGTCGTAGAACGCCCCGCTCGCCGAGTCGAGCACGCGTTGCACGTCGGCGTCGGCCGTCTCCCACCCCACGTTGGTCAGGCTCATCGCGGCGTGGCGCCCGGCCTCCAGGAACGCCTCGCGCCGTTGCTCGACGCTGTACGACTGGTACGCCCGGACGCCGAGCCACCCGGTCAACGCCGCGAGCACCACGACCACCGCGATCCCGACCCGGGCGCCCAGCGCGAACCGGGACAGCGGTTCGCGCTCGTCGGGGCTGTCGTCGTCTGCCATACCTCTGCTCCTCGGCTGCTGCACCTGCACTACATATCGCACGCCTGGTGTAATCACGCGCGCGATCCAACGTACGTGGCGTCGGTCACACCGTCACCGCCGGTACCGGGTGCGCAGCTCATGCCGTGGCGGTCGGCGCCTCCAGACCCCGCGGGTTCGCGCCCGTAGCCGGCGCCCGCCTCGGTAACGTGACGCCGGGGGCCGGTCGAGAGGATGCCCGTGAGCACTGCACAACCCGAACCGCGGCCCGTTGCGTTCCGCGGCGTCGACGATCTGACCCTGGTCGGCGACGAGTGGAACAGCGACTCCGAACGGGCCGCCGACCGGCCCACCATCGCGTTGCTGCACGGCGGCGGGCAGAACCGGCACTCGTGGAAGAACACCGGCCAGGTCCTGGCGGATCAGGGTCTGCACGTGATCGCACTCGACGCGCGCGGCCACGGCGACAGCGACCGCTCACCCAGCGCGAACTACTCGGTCGACGCGATGTGCGGCGACGTGCTGCAGGTGCTGTATCAGATCGGCCGCCCGGTGGCGCTGATCGGCGCCAGCATGGGTGGACTGACGGGCATCCTCGCGGCGCACGAGGCAGGCCCCGAGCGGGTGACCAAACTGGTGCTCGTCGATGTGGTGCCCAGGTTCGAGAAGTCCGGCAGCGCGCGGATCCGCGACTTCATGGCAACCAACATCGACGGTTTCGACACCCTCGAGGAGGCCGCCGACGCCGTCGCGGCCTACCTGCCGCACCGGACGAAACCCCGCAGTCCCGAGGGCCTGAAGAAGAACCTGCGGCAACGCGACGGCCGCTGGTACTGGCACTGGGATCCGGCGTTTCTGAGCAAGCCGCAGGACGACCCGTTCGCGCGGGTCGATCGGCTCGAACAGGCCGCGATGAACCTCACCATCCCGATCCTCCTGGTCCGTGGGAAGCTTTCCGACGTGGTCAGTCCAGAAGGTGTCACAGATTTCCTGGAGAAGGTGCCCGCCGCGGAGTTCGTCGAACTCACCGACGCCGGGCACACCGCTGCCGGTGACGACAACGATGCGTTCACCCAGGCCGTCGTGGAGTTCGTGAACAGGTGAGCGCCGAACGCAACACGGTCGGGTTCAACTTCCTGGCCGAACCCGAACTGCCCGCACCCCAGGTCAGCGCGGCCCAGGCCGAGCAGATCCTGGCGACGCACTACGGCCTGGACGCCAAGGCCACCTCGCTGGGCAGCCAGCAGGACAAGAACTTCCTGGTCACCCGGGGTGACGAGACCGTCGGCGTGCTCAAGATCGCCAACCCGGCGTTCAACGAGACCGAGCTGCAGGCCCAGGACCTGGCCGCCGACCTCATCGCCTCGGCCGAACCGGCACTGCGGATCGCGGTGCCACTGGCGAACGCGCGCGGCGAGAAGCGCACGGCGGTAACCGGATTGCTCGACAGCGCACAGGACACCGCCTACGTGCGCCTGCTGCGGTACCTGCCCGGCGGCGCGCTGGCCCAGCGCGGGTACCTGCGCCCGACGACGGTCGCCGAACTGGGCGCCCTGGCCGGCCGGGTGACGCGGGCCCTTGCCGACTTCAGCCACCCCGGGCTGGACCGGATCCTGCAGTGGGACCTGCGGTACGGCGCCGAGGTGGTCTCGACCCTGGCCCCCCACGTCACCGATCCGCAGCGCCGCGAACGACTCGAAAACGCCGCGCGCGACGCGTGGTCGCGGATCGCGCCCGTCGCGGACGGCCTGCCGCACCAGGCCATCCACATGGACCTCACCGACGCCAACGTCGTGGTGTCCCATGAGCCCGGTGGCGTCGTCCGCCCTGACGGCGTCATCGACTTCGGCGACCTCACCGACAGCTGGACCGTCGGCGAGCTGGCCATCACGCTGTCGTCGGTCCTGCAGCACCCGGGCGCCACGCCCACCTCGGTGTTGCCGGGCATCCGCGCGTTCCACGCCATCCGCCCGCTCTCGGCGGCGGAGGCAATGGTGTTGTGGCCCTTGCTGGTTCTGCGCACCGCGGTGCTCAACGTCAGCGGTGCACAGCAGGCCGCCATCGACCCGGACAACGACTACGTCACCGAGAACGCCGACGGCGAGTGGCGGATGTTCGAGCTGGCCACCTCGGTGCCCCTCGACGTGATGTCGGCGGTGATCACCTCTGACCTCGGTTTCGACTGTGCGGCAGCAGAACTGGGCGCCGTGACGCCGATGGTCAGCGGGCTTCACACCGAAACGGTCACCACCCTCGACCTCGGGACGACCTCGGACACCTTGGATTCGGCGTTCGTGCGCGGCGGTTGGGTGCGTCCCGACGTCGAGGAGGAACTCGCCCGCGCAGCTCTTGCCGACGGGGCGCGCGTGGTGCTCACCCGGTTCGGCCAGCCGCGGCCCACCCGGGCGCAGGCACTCAGCCAGGACGAACCGACCGTCGTGCCGACCGGCATCAGCATGTGGTGCGCCGCAGACATCACGTTGACCGCGCCGTTCGAGGGTGAGATCGCCCGCGACGGGGATTCGGTGACGTTGCGCGGCAATACCCATGAGCTGACACTCACCGGCGTCGCCGGCAACCCCGACGACCCCGCGACGCTCGGTGTGGCCACGGCCGGCCGTCGTGTCGAGGTGGCGCTGCGGCCAGTCGGGGCGCCTGTGGCGCCCGCACTGGTGACGCCGAGCCTGGCTCCCGGCTGGCTGGCATGGAGCACCGATCCGCGTCCGCTGCTCGGATTGCCCGCTCTGGCCGCGGAATCCGGCGACGCCGATCTGGTGGCGCGCCGCGACCGCGCGTTCGCACCCGTGCAGGAGCACTACTACGACGAACCGCCCCGCATCGAACGCGGCTGGCGACACTTCCTGATGTCGACCAGCGGGCGCTGCTACCTCGACATGGTCAACAACGTGACCGTGCTGGGCCATGCGCATCCGCGGGTCGCCGAAACCGCGGCGCGTCAGCTCAGGAAACTGAACACGAACTCGCGGTTCAACTACGCATCCGTCGTCGAGTTCAGCGAGCGGCTCGCGTCGCTGCTCCCGGAGCCGTTGGACACCGTGTTCCTGGTGAATTCCGGTTCGGAGGCAAGTGATCTCGCGTTGCGGTTGGCGATCGCCGCGGCGGGCCGCCCCGACGTGGTGGCCATGCGTGAGGCGTACCACGGCTGGACCTACGGCACCGACGCGGTGTCCACGTCAACCGCCGACAACCCCAATGCCCTTGAGACCCGCCCGGATTGGGTGCACACCGTCGAATCCCCCAACAGCTTCCGCGGCAAGTACCGCGGCACCGAGGTCGGCCGGTATGCCGAAGAGGCCGTCGCCCAGATCGAGCAACTCGCGGCCGCCGGTCGCGCCCCGGCGGCGTTCATCTGCGAGACGGTCTACGGCAACGCCGGCGGCATGGCGCTGCCCGACGGTTACCTGGAGACGGTGTACGCGGCCATCCGCGCCAACGGCGGCTATGCCGTCGCCGACGAGGTCCAGGTGGGTTACGGCCGCCTCGGCGAATGGTTCTGGGGTTTCCAGCAGCAGGGCGTGGTGCCCGACATCGTGTCGATGGCGAAGTCGACCGGCAACGGCTATCCGCTCGGCGCCGTGGTCACCAGCCGCGAGGTCGCCGAGGCATTCCGTAGTCAGGGCTACTTCTTCTCGTCGACCGGCGGCAGCCCGCTGTCGTGTGCGATCGGCATGACCGTGCTCGATGTCCTCGGCGAGGAACGCCTGCAGGAGAACGCCTCCCGCGTCGGCGCGCACCTGAAGTCACGGCTGCTGGCGCTGGCCGACAAGCACCCGATCATCGGCACCGTGCACGGCGTTGGCCTCTACCTCGGGGTCGAGATGATCCGCGACCTCGACACCCTCGAGCCCGCCACCGAGGAGACCGCGCTGATCTGCGATCGCATGCTCGAACTCGGCGTGATCATCCAACCCACCGGCGACCACCAGAACATCCTGAAGACCAAGCCGCCGCTGTGCATCGACACCGAGTCGGCCGACTTCTACGTCGACGCACTCGATCGCGTGCTCACCGAGGGCTGGTAGCACAAACGAGCAGTGATACTGGTGCGGTGAGTTCAGCACTGATCGGCGCGCTGGTTGCGGTGGGAATCCTCGGCGTCATCGCGATCGCCGAGGCCGTCGCCGTTGTCGTGCTGAACCGCCGACTGAACCGCAGCCGGCAGGAGATCGAGGAACTGCGTCGTCGTACCGACACCCGCAACATGCTGCTCACCGGGAGCCGCGAGGCGGTGAAAACCGTGTGGCAGACCGCGAACATCCTCCGCAAGGAGGGGTTCGGCGCCGCGGTGCGATCCTCGATCGAGGACCTCGCGGACTGGGCCGAGGTGGAACGTCCGGACCTGGCGCGGCTCGCCCCGAACGGCAAGGTGACGATCCTGTTCTCGGACATCGAGGGGTCCACCGCGCTCAACGAGCGCATGGGCGACCGCGCGTGGGTGAAACTGTTGGGCCGGCATGACCGGCTCGTGCAGCGCTGCGTCAAGGCGCACGCCGGCCACATCGTCAAGAGCCAGGGCGACGGCTACATGGTGGCGTTCGCGCAACCGGCGCAGGCGGTGCGGTGCAGCGTCGCGCTGCAGCACGCATTGCGCCGCCAGTCCGACGGCATCAAGGTGCGCATCGGGATCCACAGCGGCCGTTCGGTACTGCGCGGTGACGATCTGTTCGGCCGCAACGTGGCCATGGCGGCGCGCGTCGCGGCGCAGGCCGACGGCGGCCAGATCCTGGTCAGCGAGCCGGTGCGGAACGCGGTCGCCGGCCAGGAGGACATCGCCTTCGACGACGGTCAGGACGTCGAGCTGAAGGGCTTCAGCGGTACGCACCGGCTCTACGCCGTGGCCTAACTGGCCGGGTCGGTCCCGTTCGCCTCGGCCAACCGCGCATGCAGCCGTGCGCGGATGTCCTCGGGTGTGTAGGCCTTCCGGCGGCGCTGATCTCGCGCAACCAACACTCCACCGGCGACGACACCCGCGACACCGGCCAACCCGACCCACTTCCAGATGCTGCGCATGCACAGAGTGTGCCTAAGCTGCGCACGTGAAAGCGAACACGGTGTCGTTGACCAAGGCGTTGGACGAAACCCGCACCGGTGACATCTGGCTGTTCCGCGGCGGGTCGGGACCGGACCGCGCGATCCAGACACTGACCAACGCCCCGGTCAACCACGTGGCCATGACGGTCGCGATCGACGATCTGCCGCCGCTGATCTGGCACGCCGAACTCGGCGACAAGCTGCTCGACATGTGGACCGGCACGCACCACCGCGGTGTCCAGCTCAACGACGCCCGCCAGGCCGTCGAACGCTGGCAGCAGGTGTACGGCCAACGCTGCTGGATCCGTCAGCTCACCCCGTACGCCGACCGGGCGCAGGAGGACGCGCTGCTGAAGGTCATCGCGCGGATGGACGGTACGCCCTTCCCCACCACGGCCCGGCTCACGGGACGCTGGCTGCGCGGCCGGCTGCCGGTTGCCAGTGACCTCACACGAGGCATTCCGTTTCTTCACAGCAAGGTCAGTGAATCCGCCAGGCGCAGGAAGGCAAGCAAACGTCAGGTCGCTGTGGAGACTGCCTACTGCGCCGAGACGGTGGCCATCACGTACGAGGAAATGGGCTTGCTGACAACGGAAAAGCGGTACAACTGGTTCGACCCCGGCTCGTTCTGGAGCGGTGATCAGCTACCGCTCACAGCGGGCTGTCAGCTCGGCGACGAAATCGCCGTCGTCGCAGATTGAACGGCGCCTATTCCTGCTAACAGGTATAGCGGATTGGGGCCAGCAGTGAGGAATTCGCAGCCCCGACAGACCAGGCTTGGGTGGCAAGCCCAACGGTCTTCGGAGGTGCCGGATGTTAGCGGTCGAACAGCCCACAGAGCGGATGCTCGAGCTCTACGCCAACCACGTCGATCCGCTGCGTCGATATGCCTTCCGCCTCACCAGCAACCAGTCCCGCGCCGAAGATGTCGTGCAGGAAACGTTTCTGCGGGCGTGGCGTCATCTACAGAACAACGACGGCGACCTGCCGCTGAGGTCATGGCTGTTCACCGTCGCCCGGAACATCGTCATCGACGGCAGTCGTTCGGCGCGGGTTCGGTACGAAGTCTCATCCCCTGACACCCCGGAGGTGCCGGACCGTATGGGCGCCGATGAAGTCAACGCTGCGTTGGACCGCATCCTGGTGGCCGAGGCCATGGCCCAACTACCCGAATCGCACCGGGCCGTGCTCAGCCGCTCCTTCTACCTCGGATGGACCACCGGGACGATCGCCGCAGACCTCGGCATCGCCGAGGGCACCGTGAAATCGAGACTGCACTACTCGCTGAAGCGCCTGCGGCTCATCCTCGCCGAGATGGGCTGTCACGCACGTTCCTGATCCGGTGCGCTACCGGTGCGCTACGGTCGAGTTGTGCCGCTGCGCTATGTGGATCCCCACAAAAAGCGAGGCCGGGGCTACGCGATCGCGGCGGCCTTCGGTCGTTCATCGGTCGGCCAGTTCGTCGCGCGTCACGTGGCCCGTCACACCGATCCCCTGCTGTTCCGGATCACGCGCGGCCGAATCAGTGTGAGCCCGATCGTGAAAGCCCCGCTGGTGACGACGGGGGCGAAGTCCGGTGGGCGACGAGAAGTGCAGCTCACCTATTTTCATGATCGCGACGACGTGGTCCTGGTGGCGTCGAACTTCGGCGGCACCCGAAATCCGCAGTGGTATCACAATTTGAAGGCCAACCCCGAATGTGAGTTCGGCGGCGAGCCGTTCACCGCATCAGAAGTGACCGACCCCGACGAACACGCCCGCCTGTACGCGCTCGCCGAGCGGGTCTACCCGGGCTACCGCGACTACCGTGCCGCCACGGCCCAGGGCCGGCGCATCCCGGTCTTCCGGCTCACGCCGCGCTGAGGTTCCCGTGCCCAGCGACGGACGCATCTGGAAAGGCGATCGTGCGTTGGCGTATCGCGAAGTGGGTGACCCGCACGGGCATGTCGTTCTCCACAATCACGGGGGACCGTCGAGCCGGCTGGAGGTCGACCTGTTCGACTCCGCCGCCCGAGCAAAGGGTTTGCGGTTCATCGGCATTGACCGGCCAGGTATCGGTGAGTCGGATTCTCAATCCGGCCGCACCTTCAGAGGGTGGGCCGAAGACCTTGTAGCGATGGCTGATTCTCTCGGTGCGCACCGATTCGCGGTGCTCGGCTGGTCCGAGGGCGGGCCGTGGGCACTCGCAGGGGCCGCATACCTCGACCCGGACCGTCTGGTTCACGTGAGCACCATCGGCGGTGGCAGCTACGGAACGTTCGGACCGAACTGGGCTGCGCGGTATCTGAATCGAGCGGACGCAATCGGCGGCAGCCTCGCGGTGCACTTCCGCCCCGGGTTCCGGCTCATGTACGCACTGCTCGGGCTGAGCGCCACGCGATTCGGCGGGAGTTACCGCAGAGCGGTGTTGAAGTCGGTGAGCGCGGCCGACCGTACGGTGCTGGCCGACGACGCGGTGATGACGCGGTTTCTGGCGACCAGTCGTGAGTGTTTCCGGCAGGGCTCCGGCGGACTCGTCGTCGACGCCACACTGCTCTACGAGGCGTGGCCGTTCGATGTGCGTGACGTGACGCGACCTGTCCACTTCTGGCAGGGCACCGACGACACGCTGGTGCCCGAGGTGATCAACAGGACCGTGGCGGACGCGATGCCCGGCGCGGTGTGGCACCCGGTCGAGGGTGGCGGGCATTTCATCGCCGTCAGCCACGCCGACGAGATCCTCGCGCTCGTCGCGGACGCGTTCAGTCAGTGACGCGCAACGGCGCGCCTGACCGCGTCACACATGCCGACTACTCACGCCGACTACTTACGCCGAACTTGGCGCGGGCCGCCTCGGTGACCGGGGTGAACAGGTTGACGAGATTTCCCTCCGGGTCGCGGAAGACCAGCGCGCGGTTGCCCCACGGCATCGTCGTCGGCTCGGTGACCACGTCGGCCAGATGCTCACGCAACCGCTCGTACTCGGCGTCGACGTCGTCGACGATGAACTCGATGATCGCGCTGCGGTTCGCCGCGGCCTCGGCGCTGCCCGCGCCGAACAGCGGCACCGTCTGCTCACTGCCGATCGCCAATGTGCCGACGGGCGTAGGGATTTCGGCGAACAGTTCGTTCGCCCACACCGCGGAGAGGCCGGTGACGGTCTCATAGAATTCGACGAGCCGTTTGACGTCGGCGGTGATGATGCGCGTCGAGATGAACTTCATGGGCCCCCAATCAACGTGTGGCGCCGCGCGGTATTCGGCGGCAGGCGCCGAGGCTACCCATGCCCACCGACAAACCCACTCAGTCGCGGTTCATCCGTTCGGTCGCGTCCATCTCGCGCCGAACGGCGGCTTCTTCCCGCCGATCACCGGCCTGACGCCGCTGCGCGTTCTCGGCCAGTCGCCGCATCCGTTCCTTCTCACGTTCGGCAGCCGTGCCCTCGCGCACGTCGGCGAGCCGCTCCCGCTCGTCGGCCTCCAGCTCGCGCTCGTCGGCGAGCCGTTCCCGGTCATCGGCGACCTGATCGCGTTCATCGGCGAACGACTCGCGCCGCTTCAATTCGGCCTCTCGCCCTTGCATGCGGAATTCACGCTCGTCGCGCTCATCGGGCGTGTCGGCGCTGCCCTCGATGTCCACAATGTCGACACTAGGCCCGTCGGCGGGCATTTCCCCCCGAACGTGGGCCCTGTGCACGAAAAATACCCCGACTCCGTGCATATCCCCCACGCTCGACGCTCAGTGCGCCAGGTAGCGCAGGTACACGACCCCGTCGTCGAAGATCCTGTGTTCGGCGAGGGTGACCTCGAGGCGCAGGTCGTCGGGCAGCGCGCGCAGACCGCCGCCGACCACCTTCGGCACGACGAAGAAATTGAACTCCTCGACCATGCCCGCACGGATCGCAGGAGCTGCCGTGGTCGGACCGAAGATCTCCACCGTGCCCGCCGCACCGTCGACGATCCGACGCAACTCGTCGAGGTTCAGCCGCGGCATGAGGCGGTCACGTCCCGGCACGAGGTCAGCCGGTGTGAGCGTCGACGACACGACCACCTTCTCGATCTTGCGCCAGCGCCGGGCGAACTCCTGTTCGGCCGGTGAGAAGCCGTCGTCGGGTTCGGTCTCCCAGTACCGCATCAGGTCGTAGGTCTTGCGTCCCAGCACTTCGGTGGACACCGCGGCCATCCGCTCGACATGCGTGTCGAAGACCGGGTCGCTCGGGGCCGACCACTGGAAGTCCCCGTCGGCGTCGTTCACATAGCCGTCGATCGACACCGTCGTGCTGTAGCTCAACATGCCCACGAGACCTCCTTGAGCCGGCTTTGTCGTAGAGACCTGCGGGCCGGGCGAAAGTCATCGCCGACCGTGGGCCCTGTGCACGGAAATCGCGCGATTTGCGTACATGAGGCCCACGCTCGCTGCCACGACTACACGTTGAAGCGGAACTCGACCACGTCACCGTCGGCCATGACGTAGTCCTTGCCCTCCATGCGGACCTTGCCCGCGGCCTTCGCGGCGGCCATGGACCCGGCCGCGACGAGGTCGTCGAAGGACACCACCTCGGCCTTGATGAAGCCCTTCTCGAAGTCCGAGTGGATGACGCCTGCCGCCTTGGGTGCGGTGTCGCCCTGGTGGATGGTCCAGGCGCGGGCCTCCTTGGGCCCGGCGGTCAGGTAGGTCTGCAGCTTGAGGGTGTGGAAGCCGGCGCGCGCGAGCGCATCGAGGCCGCGCTCCGTCTGGCCGATGGACTCAAGGAGTTCGGCCGCGGACTCGTCGTCGAGCTCCAGCAGTTCGGCCTCGATCTTGGCGTCGAGGAACACCGCGTCGGCGGGCGCCACGAGCTCACGCAGCTCGGCCTTGCGGGCCTCGTCGGTGAGCACGGACTCGTCGGAGTTGAAGACGTACAGAAACGGCTTGGTGGTGAGCAGGTTGAGCTCACGCAGCAGCGACGCGTCGACGCCCGCGGAGAACAGCGTCTTGCCGCTGTCCAGCACCGCCTGCGCGGCGACGGCGGCCTCGTGGACGGGCTTGCGCTCCTTGTTGTTGCGCGCTTCCTTCTCCAGGCGCGGTACGGCCTTCTCCAGGGTCTGCATGTCCGCGAGGATCAGCTCGGTCTCGATGACCTCGATGTCGGACTTGGCGTCGACGCGGCCGTCGACGTGGACGACGTCGTCGTCGTCGAACACCCGCACCACCTGACAGATGGCGTCACATTCGCGGATGTTGGCCAGGAACTTGTTGCCAAGGCCCGCCCCCTCGGAGGCGCCCTTCACGATGCCCGCGATGTCGACGAACGTCACAGGTGCGGGGACGATCCGCTCCGAGCCGAAGATCTCGGCAAGCTTGTCCAGGCGCGGGTCCGGCAGCGGCACCACACCCTCGTTCGGCTCGATGGTCGCGAAGGGATAGTTGGCCGCCAGCACGTCATTGCGCGTCAAGGCGTTGAACAAGGTCGATTTTCCGACGTTCGGCAAACCGACGATTCCGAGGTTCAGGCTCACAGGAACCACAGTCTAGGCCCGTGTGACGGCCACGCCAGCGTGCGCAGGCGGCACACCACCGCCAAGAGCCGGTACGGTCTACCTGTGTTCGGACAGCGCGCAGAGTCGGCAGTGCCGGCTGATCTTCGCTCTGTACACCCCAGATATGCCGGTGTGCCGTGGTGGGGCGCCGTGCTTCTGGCGGTTACCGCTACCGCGATCGGCTTTGCCTTCGACGCGGGTTCGGGCAGCCGTGAACTCAGTGGAGTGTTCACGTTGTGCTATGCCCTCGGCTGCCTCGCGGCCGTGCTCACGGTGCGGCAGAGCGGCGTGTTCACCGCGGTCATCCAGCCTCCGCTGATCCTGTTCGTCGCGGTACCGGGGTCGTACTTCCTGTTCCACGGCGGCGAGATCAACGGTCTGAAGGACCTCGCGATCAACTGTGGCTATCCGCTGATCGAGCGCTTCCCCACCATGCTGTTCACCTCGGCCGCGGTTTTGCTGATCGGGCTCGGCCGCTGGTATGTCGGGCTGACCACCCGCGACACCGCGGCCAAGGAGTCGACGACGTCGTCGACCGAGAGACGCGCCACCGCCGAGGCGCCGAATCCCGTTGTGGCATCGATCACATCGAAACTTTCGGCACTGCTGTTCCGCAAACCCGCGACGGATCGACCGGCGTCGCGGCAGAGGACGCGGCAAACCGCCACGAAAGAACGGGCCGAGGGAGCCGCTGCGCCGCGCAAGCGCGCAGGGGAACGTCCGCCGAGGCGCCGTCCCGCCCCTGCCGCTGCGGCAGGCGCCGACGCCAAAGAGCCCAGGCGAAACGGGCGCCCGACGAAACGCACGGCCCCGCCGCGGTCCCGTCGTCCCCGCGACACCGACCTGGATCCGACGCTCGACGCCCCGGAGCGGCCGCGCCGTCCGCGCACCCCGCGCACCGAACCGCCGGTGGTGCCACCGGCCGAACCGCGCCGCCGCGTCCGCACCCAGCCGCGCGAACCGCGCAAGCCCAGCGACCTCGACGCTTACGAGCGCCCGCAGCGGCGGCGGCGCTTCGACGACTACCAACCGTTCGAGGATCCGTTCGACGCGCCCTTCGAGCCGCCGTTCGAACCGCGGACCAACGGCCACCCGGGCCGGTCGTCGCACCACCCGGTTTCACGCGTGCGCTACCGCGGCGGTGAGGACGAGGACCACCGTTCGGAGTACCGGACGCGCCCGGCGTCGCGTGGCCGTCACTCCCGTGACGGCTGACGGCGAGTAAAAGACTCAGCCGCGCGGCGGACGGATCTCGCGCGGCAGGGCGAACACCAGCGTCTCGTTGGCGGTGGTGACGGGCTGCACGGTGTCGTAGCCGTATTCGGCCAACCGCTCCAACACGCCGCGCACCAGGATCTCCGGTACCGACGCACCGGAGGTGACGCCGATGGTCGTGACACCCTCCAGCCAGGCCGGGTCGATGTCCTCGGCGTAGTCGACGAGGTACGCGGCAGCCGAGCCGGCATTGAGGGCGACCTCGACGAGCCGCACCGAGTTCGACGAGTTCCGCGAACCCACGACGATCACCAGCTCACACTCGGGGGCCATCGCCTTGACCGCGACCTGGCGGTTCTGCGTGGCGTAGCAGATGTCGTCGCTCGGCGGATCCTGCAGCGTGGGGAACTTCTCCCGCAGCCTGCGGACGGTCTCCATGGTCTCATCGACGCTCAGCGTGGTCTGCGACAGCCAGATCACCTTGTTCTCGTCGCGCACCGTCACCTGGTCCACCGACTCGGGGCCGTCGACCAGCTGCACATGGTCGGGTGCCTCACCGGCGGTGCCGACGACCTCCTCATGGCCTTCGTGGCCGATCAGCAGGATGTCGTAGTCGTCGCGGGCGAAGCGCTTGGCCTCGTTGTGGACCTTGGTGACCAGCGGACATGTCGCGTCGATGACCTTGAGATTGCGCTCGGCGGCGGACTGGTGCACCGTCGGTGCGACGCCGTGCGCGGAGAACACCACGATGGCGCCCTCGGGCACCTCGTCGGTCTCGTCGACGAAGATCGCGCCTGCCTTGGCCAGGGTCTCCACCACGTGCCGGTTGTGCACGATCTCGTGGCGGACGTAGACCGGGGCGCCGTGCTTGTCCAGCGCGCGCTCCACGGTCTCGACGGCACGGTCCACACCAGCGCAGTAACCACGGGGTTCCGCCAGCAGAACGCGCTTGCCGGACACCTGCGACCGGCCACCGCCACTCACCGAGCTCGAGGCACCGGGAATACCCATGTTGATAGTTGGCGGCATGTCTCCAGGGTACGGGGCCGCGGCAGACGACAGCCAGCCGTACTCTGTTGCCCATGGGAACTGCACCGTATGGGGTCCGGCTGCTGGTGGGAGCAGCGGTGACCACCCTGGAGGAAGCCCGCAAGTTGCCGCAGACCATCCTGACCTACCCCATGACGGTGGCCAGCCAGGCGGCCAATTTCGTCATGCACGTCCAGCAGAACCTCGCCGAGCTGGTCATCAAGGGCGACGAGGCGCTGGAACAGCTGTTCCCGCCCAGGGATGAGCAGCCGGAGTGGGCCACGTTCGACGAGGACCTCGCAGACGACGACACCGAGTCCGACGCGCCGTCGGCCAACGGTGAGCGCCGCACCGAGGGCCGTTTCGCGCTGTACAGCACCACCCCGGAAGCCGGGGAGGGCGAACCGGCCGATTCGAAGGACTCGAAGCCGGCGGCCGGGTCTCCCGGGGCTCCCGCGGTCGTCGCCGCGCTCGACTACGACTCGCTGACCCTGGCCCAGCTGCGCGCGCGCCTGACGTCGCTGAGCATCGGCGACCTCGAGGCGCTGCTGGCGTATGAGGAGGCCGGCCGGGCCCGCGCCCCGTTCGTGACGCTGCTCGCCAACAGGATCACGCGCGCGTCCGCCAAGTGACCGAACCTGGTCAGTCGCCGGAGAATCCCTGGCCGGTCCGAGCCGTCGCGACGCGCGTCGCCAAGTGGATCGACCGGCTCGGCGTGGTCTGGGTCGAGGGGCAGCTGACCGAACTGAAGGTCCGCCCGGATTCGAAGACGGTGTTCATGGTGCTGCGCGATCCGGCGGCCGACATGTCGCTGACGCTGACCTGCCCGCGCGATCTGGTACGCAACGCCCCGGTCCGGCTGACCGAGGGCACCCAGGTGATCATCTGCGGCAAGCCCAGCTTCTACACCGGGCGCGGCACGTTCTCGTTGCGGGTCAGCGAGATCCGCGCGGTCGGCGTCGGTGAACTGCTCGCGCGCATCGAACGGCTGCGCCGCCTGCTGGACGCCGAAGGCCTGTTCGATCCGCGCCTCAAACGCCCGATCCCGTTCCTGCCCAACACGATCGGGCTGATCACCGGACGCGCGTCGGCGGCCGAACGCGACGTCACCACGGTCGCGTTGGCGCGCTGGCCCGCGGTGCGTTTCGCGATCCGCAACACGATCGTGCAGGGCCCCAATGCGGTACCGCAGATCGTGGACGCGTTGGCGGCGCTCGACGCCGACCCCGAGGTCGACGTGATCGTGCTGGCCCGGGGCGGCGGCAGCGTCGAAGATCTGCTGCCGTTCTCGGATGAGACGCTGTGCCGGGCCATCTCGGCGTGCCGCACACCCGTCGTCAGCGCGATCGGCCACGAACCCGACAACCCGGTGTGCGACCTGGTGGCCGATCTGCGCGCGGCCACCCCCACCGACGCGGCCAAGCGGATCGTGCCCGATGCCGCCGCCGAGCAGGCCCTGATCGCCGATCTGCACCGGCGCAGCGCCCGTGCGCTGCGCAACTGGGTGCACCGCGAGCAGCACCACCTCGACCAGTTGCGCAGCAGGCCCGTGCTGGCCCAACCGCTGGCCGCGATCACCGCGCGCGGCGAGGAGATCGCGCGGGCGCGCGCGACGGCGCAACGCGACATCACCCGCCTCATCGCCGCCGAGACCGACACCATCGGGCACCTCTCGGCACGGTTGACCGCGCTCGGGCCCGCGGCGACGCTGGCGCGCGGATACGCCGTGGTGCAGGCGGTGCCGGACACCGGACCGCCGACGGTGTTGCGCTCGACGGCCGACGCCCCGGCGGGCACACGGTTGCGGGTGCGGGTGGCCGACGGCGTGGTCAGCGCGCGCAGTGAAGGCCGGGAAGACGACGACACAGGGAGTCCGACATGAAGCCCATTAGTGAACTCGGCTACGAGGATGCGCGCGACGAACTGATCGCCGTGGTGCAGCGGTTGGAGCAGGGTGGGCTCAACTTAGATGATTCGCTGCAACTCTGGGAGCGCGGGGAAGCGCTGGCGAAACGTTGCGAGGAGCATTTAGCTGGTGCGCGCCAGCGCGTCGAGCAGGCGATCGCGGCGCGAGACGCCGAAGACGACTGATCCACCCGCCGCCGGACATCTCGTGGACGAATCTGAAACGTGTTTCAGTTATGCTGCCGCCATGGCTGACTCCACCACCGACCTCGGGCGGATCCTGGTCACCGGCGGTTCCGGGTTCGTCGGCGCCAACCTGGTTGCCGAACTGCTGGACCGCGGCTACGCGGTGCGCTCGTTCGACCGCGTGCCGTCCGCACTGCCCGACCACGCAGGCCTTGAGGTCGTCACGGGCGACATCTGCGACCTCGACAGCGTCACGAAGGCGGTCGAGGGGGTCGACACGGTGTTCCACACCGCGGCGATCATCGACCTTATGGGCGGCGCGTCGGTCACCGAGGAGTACCGGCGGCGCAGTTTCGCGGTGAACGTCGGCGGTACCGAGAACCTGATGCGGGCGGCACAGTCGACGGGCGTGCGGCGGTTCGTCTACACCGCATCCAACAGCGTGGTGATGGGCGGTCAGCACATCGTCAACGGCGACGAAACCCTGCCGTACACCGACCGTTTCAACGACCTGTACACCGAGACGAAGGTGATCGCCGAGAAGTTCGTGCTGCACGAGAACGGGGTGGCGGGCATGCTCACGTGCTCGATCCGGCCCAGCGGCATCTGGGGGCGCGGCGATCAGACCATGTTCCGCAAGGTGTTCGAAAGCGTGCTCGCCGGCCACGTCAAGGTGCTCGTCGGCCGCAAGAGCACGCTGCTGGACAACTCCTACGTGCACAACCTCGTGCACGGCTTCATCCTTGCCGCACAACACCTCACACCCGGTGGCACCGCACCCGGCCAGGCGTACTTCATCAACGACGGTGAACCGGTCAACATGTTCGAGTTCGCCAGGCCCGTGGTCGAGGCCTGTGGACGCAAACTCCCCCGCGTGCGGGTGCCAGGGCGTCTCGTGCATTCGGCGATGAACGGTTGGCAGCGGCTGCACTTCCGCTTCGGCATCCCCGAGCCGCTGCTGGAACCGCTTGCGGTGGAACGGCTTTACCTCAACAACTACTTCTCGATCGGCAAGGCGGCCCGCGATCTGGGCTACCGCCCGCTGTTCACCACCAGGCAGGCCCTCGTCGACTGTCTGCCGTACTACATCGAGCTGTTCAAACAGATGGAGGCACAGGCACAGCCGGCGTAGATCACGGCAGGACCGGCAGCGGGGTCACGGTGCCGGTGGAACTGTTGACCAGCGCGGCGTGGTCCAGCGTCACCCGCAGCGGCAACACGTCCATGACGGTCGCCACCACGTCGGGCAGCTGCGCCAGGGTGGCGCGCGGCGCGAGGGAACAGTGCGGCAGCCAGACCCCGGGCCGGTAGTGCTTGTGCAGGTCCGCCCCGGTGCCGGTGAGCGCATCGACGACGCGTTGCTGACGCACGGCGACGTCGGCGTTCACCCCGGCCACGAGCCATATCCGACCCCGGCGGAACACCCCGACCCCGTCGAAGCTCAGCTCGACCGGCGCGCCGGATCCGTTGCCCGCCAACGCGTCCGCGACCGCGACCTGGTCCCACCGGCGCAGCACCGCATAGGACATGTGCGGCACGTGTCTTCCGTGGGTGTGTGAGCGCAGGCTGGCCACACCCCGCTGCTCGATGCGGTCCCACAGGCCGCGTATCGCGCGTTCCGAGCGCCGATCGAACAGCAGACAGACCGCCAGCGCCACGGTTCAGCGGTACAGGTGCACGGGGTGGTGTGTGGCTTGCTCGATGCGCATCGAGGCGGAGTTCAGCAGTTCGGTTCCCAGCGCGATGAGCGCTCTGGCCGCCGCGATCTCCTCGCCGATCTTCGGCTCGTTGGGGTCCTTGGGGTTGCGGTAGGCGTCCCCGGTGGTGGCCATCAAACCCTCGTCCATCAACCGGGCGTGGGCCGATGCGTGGGTGTGGATATCGTCCTCGCAGAACCCGATTTCGACGTACCACGTGTGGGTGAGATCTCGGTCATACATGTCGATCAGCCTCCACCCTCAAGGGTGCGCCTCGGCGGTGCCGAACACCAGCCTGTTCTTGTTCGAAACGCGCACATCCGGCGCGGCAGTTGCATAGGGTCCGGGTATCGAGGCCGATCCAGCGGGGGCGCCCATATGCCGAACGAGAAACCCAACATCCTGGTCATCTGGGGCGACGACATCGGGATCAGCAACCTGAGTTGCTACAGCGACGGCCTCATGGGGTACCGCACCCCGAACATCGATCGCATCGCCGATGAGGGCATGCGGTTCACCGACTCCTACGGCGAGCAGAGTTGCACCGCAGGCCGCGCGGCGTTCATCACGGGCCAGAGCGTCTACCGGACCGGACTGAGCAAGGTGGGCTTTCCGGGCGCCGATGTCGGCCTGCAGGCCGAGGACCCGACGATCGCCGAGTGCCTCAAGCCGCTGGGGTACGCGACTGGCCAATTCGGAAAGAACCATCTCGGTGACCTCAACAAGTACCTGCCGACCGCGCACGGTTTCGACGAGTTCTTCGGCAACCTCTACCACCTCAACGTCGAGGAGGAACCCGAGCTGCCGGACTACCCTCGCGCCGACCAGTTCCCGGTACTCGCCGAGATGCAGCGTCCACGCGGCGTCATCAGGTCATGGGCCACCGACAAGGTGTCTGACGAACCCGACGATCCCAGGTACGGCCCGATCGGCAGGCAGCGGATCGAGGACACCGGGCCGCTGACCCGAAAGCGTATGGAGACCATCGACGACGAGACCACCGACGCGTGCGTCGACTTCATCAGGCGTCAGGTCGCCTCTGACACACCGTTTTTCGTCTGGATGAACACCACCCACATGCACCTGCGCACCCACACCAAACCGGAGTCGATCGGCCAGGCCGGAGTATGGCAGTCGCCGTACCACGACACGATGATCGATCACGACCGTCACGTCGGGAAACTGCTCGATCTCCTCGACGAACTGGGCATCGCCGAGGACACGATCGTCGTCTACTCGACCGACAACGGACCGCACGCCAACACCTGGCCCGACGGGGCCACCACACCGTTCCGTAGCGAGAAGAACACAAACTGGGAGGGTGCGTTCCGCATCCCGGAGTTGGTCCGCTGGCCGGGAAAGATCAAGGCGGGCACTGTCTCCAACGACATCATCCAGCACCATGACTGGTTCCCCACGTTCCTGGCGGCCGCGGGCGAGCCGGAGATCATCGAGAAACTCAAGGGCGGCCACCAAATCGGCGACAAGACGTACAAGGTTCACCTGGACGCGTACAACCTGCTGCCCTATCTCACCGGTGCCGTCGACGAGAGTCCACGCAAAGGGTTCATCTATTTCTCCGACGACTGCGATGTGCTCGGTTTCCGGTTCCACAACTGGAAAGTCGTGTTCGCCGAGCAACGATGCCAGGGCACGCTGCAGATCTGGGCCGAACCGTTCACACCGTTGCGCGCACCGAAGATCTTCAACCTGCGCACCGACCCGTTCGAGCGGGCCGACATCACGTCCAACACGTACTACGACTGGTGGCTCGACCACGACTTCATCGCGTTCTACGGCAGCGCCATCGTGACGCAGTTCCTGGAGACCTTCAAGGAGTTCCCGCCGCGCCAGGAGGCGGCGTCATTCACGATCAACCATGCAGTGACGAAACTGCACGAGTTTCTGGCGAAGGACTAGATGCTCGACTACTGGACCGACGGCCCGACCAGAACCGCGATCCTCGATTTCGTCGGTCAGGTGCTCACCGAGATGGCACCCGAAGAACGGATCGCGGTGTTCGACAACGACGGCACGCTGTGGGTGGAGAAGCCGGCCTACGTCCAGCTGGACTTCCTGGTGCGCCGACTGGCCGAACAGGCCGCCGCCGATCCGGGCCTGGCCGCGCGCCAGCCCCATCACGCCGCCGTCTCCGGCGACCTCGGGTGGTTCGACGACGCGGTGACCGCGCACTACCGCGGCGACGATGCAAACATGAAAGTACTTGCCGGGGGAATCTTTTCGGCCTACGCCGGGGTGCGGGTCGAGGAGTATGCCGAGCGGGTGACGGCCTTCTTCGCCGAGGTAGCACATCCGACGCTGCACCGGCCGTACACCATGTGCGGATACGCACCGATGGTCGAGCTGTTGCGGTACCTGGAGGCCAACGGCTTCACCAACTACATCGCCTCCGGTGGCGGGCGGGATTTCATGCGCCCGGTGACCACGCAGATGTATGGGATCCCACCGGAGCGCGTCATCGGCAGTTCGGTGGGCCTCGACTTCATCGACGGTCACCTCACGACAACGGCCACACCGGAATTCCTCGACGACGGACCGGTCAAACCGGTCCGGATCTGGGGCCGGATCGGCCGTCGGCCGATCCTCGCCGCAGGCAATTCCGACGGTGACATCGAGATGCTGCAGTACACCACATCCGGGCCGCGGCCGTCGCTGGCGCTGCTCATGTGCCATGACGACGCCGAACGCGAATTCGCATACGACGCAGGCGCGGAGCGGGCCCGCGAACTCGCGGGTACGCATGGCTGGACGGTGGTCAGCATGCGCAACGACTGGGCGGACATCTTTGGCTGAACCGACAATGGCCACCGATCTGGTGTGGATCCCGGCCCAAACGGCCATGCTGGGATCCAATTCGCACTACCCCGAGGAAGCGCCGGCCCGTGAGGTCTCGGTGGACGGCTTCTGGATGCAGAGCCATCAGGTGACCAACGCCGACTACGCCGAGTTCGTCGCCGCCACCGGCCATGTCACGGTGGCCGAGCGCCCCGTCGACCCGGACATGTATCCCGGCGCGCCGCCGGAGAACCTGGTGCCCGGCTCACTGGTCTTCCGCCGCACCGCGGGACCGGTGGACCTGCGCCACATCAACCTGTGGTGGACCTGGACACCGGGCGCCTGCTGGAATCACCCGCGCGGACCGCGCTCATCGGTGACCGGGCGGGAGCGGCATCCGGTGGTCCACATCGCCTACGAGGACGCCGAGGCATATGCACGATGGGCCGGGTTGGAACTGCCGACGGAGGCCGAGTGGGAGACCGCGGCGCGCGGCGGGCTCAGCGGCGCGACCTACACGTGGGGTGACACACCCGAGCGGCCCGGGCAGCGGCTGGCCAACTACTGGCACGGTGAGTTCCCGTATCTACCGGACACCGGCTACGGCACCACCACACCGACGGGCAGCTTCGCGCCCAACGACTACGGCCTGTTCGACATGGCGGGCAATGTGTGGGAATGGACCACGGACTGGTACACGCGCGATCACACCGCGCGGTCCTGCTGTGCGGAGGACAGTTACGACCCGGCACAGCCTCGATTCGAGATCGCCCGCAAGGTGGTCAAGGGCGGGTCGTTTCTGTGCGCGGACAACTACTGCATGCGCTACCGTCCGGCAGCACGCCGCCCGCAGATGATCGACACGGGCATGAGCCACATCGGGTTCCGATGCGTCAGGCGCCCGTGACCGGACGGATGCGCCTGGGTCGCCAGGCCGGGGTCAGGCCGGCTGCGCCTCGGTGACGATGCTGTCGTCGTCGACGAACACCAGGCCGCCTTCGTCGACGTTCACGGCGTAGCGACGTGCCGGGCCGACGATGCGCTCACCGGCGATCTCGACCGCGGTGCCCGCGAGGTCGGCGAAATCCTCGACCACAACTCCGTGCAGCTCTTTGTCGGTGCCCGGGTAAACGATTACTCGGGTGTCCACAGCAATGCCGTCGGCAACATCGTCCGACTTGCCACCGTTAATCCCAGCGGATGCGTCTTCTGCCATTTCGCACCTCCCCAATTGCCAGCGCGTGCAACCGAGTACACCATATGCGCTCACAACCGGCTCGTAATCGAATATTCCTACAGCCACACAATGCATAAATCTCAAGCAAATTGCCAAATCCCTCGGTGAACGACCGTCGGGCAAAGTGCCCAACACACCGATCATCGTGAGATGTTGGTCACAGATATCTGCATCACGGTGCCATTGATCAATGCCGATGAGGCAATTACCCGGATGTTCGCGACATCGGCTTCGTACCACTACAACGGATGGCCACACGTTGCTGACCACACCGAGGCGAACCACTGGCCGAAACGGCACACAATCCGGCCGCGCAGACGGTGACACACACCACACCGCGATTCGCTAGTGTTGCAACACGTTCTACCGAGGAGGCCCATGTCGGACACCGTCCTGGTCACCGGAGCCTTCGGGCTGGTGGGGTCCGCCGTCGTCACGGCACTGGCCGCGCAGCACCGACAGGTCGTCGCGACCGACGTCGGCACGCCCGCCAACCGCAGAGCAGCAACCAACCTGCCGCCCACGGTCGACGTGCGGTGGGCCGATCTGACCGACGCGGCGGCCGTCGACACCCTCGTCGCCGCCGCGGCGCCCGCGGCGATCATCCACCTCGCCGCGATCATCCCGCCGTTCTGCTACCTGCGCCGCGACTTGGCCCGCAAGGTCAACGTCGGCGCCACCGCGGCACTGCTGCGCGCCGCCGAGGCGCTGGCCGAACCGCCACGGTTCGTGTTGGCGTCGAGCGTCGCGGTGTACGGCACCCGCAACCCGCACCGGGTCACCGACGTGCTGACCCCGGACACCCCGGTCAACCCCGTCGACATCTACGGCGCCCACAAGGTCGAGGCCGAGAACCTGGTGCGGGCCTCGCAGCTGGACTGGCTGATCCTGCGTCTCGGCGGCGTGATGAGCTCGCAGTTCAGCCTCGACATGGACGTCGAACTGATCTCCATCGAAAGTGTCCTGCCCACCGACGGGCGGTTGCAGACCGTCGACGTGCGCGACGTCGCGGCGGCGTTCGCGGCCGCCACCACGGTGCCCGCCGAAACCGCCAACCACGAGGTGCTGCTCATCGGCGGTGATCCCGCGACCCACCGCCACACGCAGGCGCAGGTCGGTTCGGAGGCCGCGGCCGCCATGGGCATCCGGGGCGGGTTGCCGACCGGCAGGCCCGGCAACCCGGCCAGCGACACCGCGTGGTTCGCCACCGACTGGATGGACACCACCCGCGCGCAGGAGGTGCTCGGGTTCCAGCACCACTCCTGGCCGCAGCTGCTTGCCGACACGCGGGCCAACGCGGGCTGGAAGCGGTACCCGATCGGCCTGGCGGCACCGCTGATCCGCGCGTTCCTGCGGTCCAAATCGGCCTACCGGGGCTACCCCGGGCAGTACGCCGACGTATGGAACGCGATCGAGAAACGCTGGGGCGACCCACGACCGGATCGCGGCGACGGATGAGGTTCGCGGGCAAAACCGCGATCGTCACCGGCGCCGGATCCGGGATCGGCGCGGCGCTGTGCCGCGCACTGGTGCACGCCGGCGCCGACGTGCTGTGCACCGACATCGACGAGGACGCGGCCGCCCGCACCGCCACCGGCGTCGGGGCGCGATCGGCACCTCTGGACGTCACCGACGCCGCGGCCGTGCAGGCCACGGTCGACGACGTGGTCACCCGCGCGGGTCGCCTGGACCTGATGTTCAACAACGCGGGCATCGTGTGGGGCGGCGACACCGAACTGCTGACGCTGGCCCAGTGGAACGCGATCATCGACGTCAACATCCGCGGCGTGGTGCACGGGGTCGCGGCCGCCTATCCGCAGATGATCCGCCAGGGCCACGGGCACATCGTCAACACCGCGTCGATGGCCGGACTGACCGCGGCCGGCCAGCTCACCAGCTACGTGATGAGCAAGCACGCCGTCGTCGGCCTGTCGCTGGCGCTGCGCTCGGAGGCCGCCGCGCACGGCGTCGGGGTGCTCGCGGTGTGCCCCGCTGCGGTCGAGACCCCGATCCTCGACAAGGGCGCGGTCGGCGGGTTCGTCGGGCGGGATTATTTCCTGCGCGGTCAGGGCATGAAGACCGGGTACGACCCGGACCGGCTGGCCGCCGACACGCTGCGCGCGGTCGAACGCAACAGGGCCCTGCTGGTCAAACCGCGCCGCGCCCACGCGTCATGGGTGTTCGCACGGCTGGCACCGGGTCTGATGCAACGACTTTCGGTGCGCTTCGTCGCGGCCCAGCGCGCCGCACAGGCCCGCACGGCAAACCGTTAGCCTGTCGCACCCGCTGCTCGCGCCGACCGGGCGATACTGTTCACCCAGCGAGGAGGGGCCCGATGGAGAACCAGTTCACCACCACCCAGAAGCGGGCGCTGGCGGTGGTGACCGTCCTGGCCCTGCTGCTCGGTGCGTACTTCCTGCGCACGTTCTTCGTGCTGATCGTGATGGCCGCGGTCGGCGCCTACCTGTTCTCGCCGCTCTACCAACGGTTCCTGCGGCGGTTCAACTCCGGCATCGCGGTCACGCTGACCGTGCTCGCGGCGCTGCTGGTGGTGATCATCCCGGTGGCGCTCATCGTGTTCCTGGCGATCATGCAGGTGTCACAGATGGTCAACACCGTCAGCGCGTGGGTGGCCGACACCGACCTGAGCACGCTCGGCGACCGCACACTGCAGTTCGTCAACAAGACCGCCGACCGCGTGCCGTTCCTCGACATCGACGTCACCCCGGAATCGCTGCGCGACGCGGTCGTCACGGTGTCCCAGCGCGTCGGCGAATGGCTGCTGGGCGTCCTGCAGGGCGCGCTCGGCGGCCTCGCCGGGGCACTGACCGCGTCGGTCATCTTCCTGTACGTCTTCATCTCGCTGCTGGTGAACCGCGAGAAGGTCACCACGCTGATCCGCCAGCTCAACCCGCTCGGCGAGGAGATCACCGACCTGTACCTCGCCAAGACCGGCGCGATGGTCAAGGGCACGGTCAAGGGCCAGTTCGTGATCGCGCTGTGCCAGGGCATCTCCGGTGCGATCTCGATCTACATCGCCGGATTCCACAACGGGTTCTTCGTGTTCGCGATCCTGCTGACCGCGCTGTCGGTGATCCCGTTGGGCGGCGGCATCGTCAGCATCCCGTTCGGCATCGGGATGATGTTCTTCGGCAACGTGATCGGCGGCATATTCGTGGTGGCGTTCCACATCCTGGTGGTCACCAACATCGACAACGTGCTGCGGCCGATCCTGGTGCCCAAGGCCGCGCGCCTGGACGCCGCGCTGATGCTGCTGGCGGTGTTCGCGGGTATCGCGATGTTCGGGTTCTTCGGGCTGGTGATCGGACCGGTGCTGATGATCATCATCGTGACGACCATCAGCGTGTACCTGGCGGTCTACAAGGGCGTCGAACTCGACACGTCGACCGCACCCGACAAACCGGACACGCCACGCGCCCGCTGGTGGTCACCGAAGTGGTGGACGCAGAAACTCGCCTCCCGCCGGAGCAAGCCCGCCGCTAGGAAACCAGCCGCTCGGTGAGGAACTGCACGACCCGCCTGCGCGCCTCATAGGCGGGATGGCCGTCGACCTCACGCACCTCCTGGGTGAGCACCGAATGCGCCGACGTCCCGAAGCCGTGCGGATTGCCCTTGCCGGAATCGATCTCGATGACCTCGAACGCGTCGCCGAGCCGCGCCTTGAGCGTGGTGAACCGATCCGCGGGTGCCATCCAGTCCTTGCTGAACCGCAGCCCGAGCGCACACAGGCCCTCCTCGGCGGCCCGCTTCTCGACGATGTCGAGCTCTTCCTTCGACAGGCCGGGATCGCGACGGTGCCTCGGCGTCAACGGCAGCGGCACCGACGGCTGGCTCAACACCGGGGCCAGCACGCTCTCGTCGACCGCGGCCGCTAGCGCGAAACCGCCGGTGAAGCACTGCCCGATGACGCCGACGCCCTTACCGGGTGTGGTGGCGTTGAGATCGCGCGCGAGCGCCCGCAGGTAATGCGCGACGGGCCGGTCGGCGTTGGTCGCGAAGGCCGCGAACTCCCGTGTCACACAGGCCTTCACGATGACCCCGACGGCGCCCGGCCGCAGCGGCTCGGCCGCCGGGGTGCCGAACAGTGACGGCGCGGCGACGGTGAACCCGTTGTCGACGAGGTGGTTGCCGAGCGCGAGCACACCGGGGTGCAGGCCGGGAAGCTCGGGGATCAGCACGACGCCGGGGCCCTCGCCCTTGCGGTAGACGTCGTAGGTCTGGCCCGCCGCGGTGAACGGGGCCGCCGACCAGCCGGTGAGATCGGCGGCCGGATATGCGTCGGTGTTTCCCTGGTCGCGAGCGGCCATCGCGGCTCCGTTCGTCAGCGCTGGACAGGAAGTGGCGACTGCGTCTGCGTCGCACTGGCCAGCGTACGGTACTCATCCGTACCGCCGGCCCCCGTGATGGCGATCTGCGCAGGGCCGGGCAGCCGGGTGGTCCACACCGCCTCGGGGTCCTCGCTCTCGTACACCACCCAGGTCACACCGTCGACATCCTGGGTGCCTGCCGCGTACGAGTCGGGCTTCATCGACGCGACAAGCGCGGCCTCGTCGGCGTCGCTCTGGGTCAGGCTCATGTACATACCGCTCGGCGCGAGGTAGCCGACGCGCGAGCTGACCGCGCGGACCCGACTGCCGTCGGGCAGGGTGCGGCCGCCGTCGATGCCGCCGCGCCCACCGGAATTGGCCTGCCAGCCCTCGGGCAGCGCGGGCACGCGGATCGGGATCTTGAGCGCCTCGGCATCGGCCTGCAACGCCGCCGGGGCGTCATATTCCGGGACCGGTCCCGCACCGGGTCCGCTGGGCTGCAACGAGCACATCCCCAGCATGCCCGCGAGCACGACACAGGCCACGACCAGCGGCGCCATCGACCAGAACATGTCGCGTCCGTCCTGCAGGAGGCGCGACTTCTCCGGCTTGGGCGCCGGGGTTGGCTGGGTGGTCATGCCTGCCAGTATCCCAGCTCCCAAACATCGGCCCCGTTCTGGGAGAATCACCGCCATGACACCCTCGCGCGGCGAAGCACCGGATCGAAATCTGGCCCTTGAACTTGTCCGGGTAACCGAGGCAGGGGCGATGGCCGCGGGCCGCTGGGTCGGCCGCGGCGACAAAGAAGGCGGCGACGGAGCGGCCGTCGACGCCATGCGTGAGCTGGTCAACTCGGTGTCGATGCGCGGCGTCGTGGTGATCGGCGAGGGCGAGAAGGACAACGCCCCGATGCTCTACAACGGCGAAGAGGTCGGCAACGGCGACGGCCCGGAGTGCGACTTCGCCGTCGACCCGATCGACGGCACCACGCTGATGAGCAAGGGTATGCCCAATGCCATCTCGGTGCTCGCGGTCGCCGAGCGCGGCGCGATGTTCGACCCGTCGGCGGTGTTCTACATGAACAAGATCGCCGTCGGCCCCGAGGCCGTCGACGCCATCGACATCACCGCGCCGATCGGCGAGAACGTCCGCCGCGTCGCCAAGGCCAAGCACCTGTCGGTGTCCGACATGACGGTCTGCATCCTCGACCGCCCGCGCCACGAGCAGCTCATCGCCGACGTCCGCGCCACCGGTGCCCGCATCCGCCTGATCTCCGACGGTGACGTCGCGGGCGCCATCTCGGCGTGCCGCCCGCACTCGGGAACCGACATGCTCGCCGGCATCGGCGGCACCCCCGAGGGCATCATCGCCGCGGCCGCCATCCGCTGTATGGGCGGGGCGATCCAGGCCCAGCTCGCACCCAAGGACGACGAGGAACGCCAGAAGGCCCTCGACCGCGGCTACGACCTCGACGAGGTGCTGGTGACCGAGCATCTGGTGTCGGGCGAGAACGTCTTCTTCTGCGCCACCGGTGTCACCGACGGTGACCTGCTCAAGGGTGTGCGCTACGCCAGCGGCGGCTGCACCACGCAGTCGATCGTCATGCGCTCGAAGTCCGGTACCGTCCGGATGATCGAGGCCTACCACCGGCTGTCCAAGCTCAACGAGTACTCCGCGATCGATTTCACGGGCGACTCGTCGGCCATCCAGCCCCTGCCCTGACCCACCGACCAGACACCGAGACGATCAAAGGGAGCTCATGACCTCCGACAACGAAGTCGAGTACCGCATCGAACACGACACCATGGGTGAAGTCCGGGTGCCCAAGGACGCCCTGTGGCGCGCGCAGACCCAGCGCGCCGTCGAGAACTTCCCGATCTCGTTCCGCGGCCTCGAGCGCACGCAGATCCGCGCACTCGGCCTGCTGAAGGCCGCGTGCGCGCAGGTCAACAAGGACCTGGGCCTGCTGGCGCCGGAGAAGGCCGACGCGATCATCGCCGCGGCGGGCGAGATCGCCGAAGGCAAGCACGACGACCAGTTCCCCATCGACGTGTTCCAGACCGGGTCGGGCACGAGCTCGAACATGAACACCAACGAGGTGATCGCGTCGATCGCGGCCGCCAATGGTGTCACGGTGCACCCCAACGACGATGTGAACATGTCGCAGAGCTCCAACGACACGTTCCCCACCGCGACCCACATCGCGGCGACGGAAGCCGCTGTGCGACACCTGATCCCGGCGCTGGAGATCCTGCACGCGTCGCTGGCCGCCAAGGCCAAGCAGTGGCGCACCGTGGTCAAGTCCGGCCGCACGCACCTGATGGACGCCGTTCCGGTCACCCTCGGCCAGGAGTTCGGCGGCTACGCCAGGCAGATCGAGGCAGGCATCGAGAGGGTGCGCGCGTCACTGCCCCGCCTCGGTGAGCTCGCGATCGGCGGCACCGCCGTCGGCACCGGCCTCAACGCGCCGGAAGGCTTCGGCGCCAAGGTCGTCGAGGTGCTCGTCAACGAGACCGGCCTGGCCGAACTGCGCACCGCCGTCGACTCGTTCGAGGCGCAGGCCGCGCGCGACGGGCTGGTCGAGGCCTCCGGTGCGCTGCGCACCATCGCGGTCTCGCTCACCAAGATCGCCAACGACATCCGCTGGATGGGCTCGGGCCCGCTGACCGGTCTGGCCGAGATCCAGCTGCCGGACCTGCAGCCGGGCAGCTCGATCATGCCGGGCAAGGTCAACCCGGTCCTCCCCGAGGCCGTCACCCAGGTGGCGTGCCAGGTGGTCGGCAACGACGCGGCCATCGCGTTCGGCGGCGCGTCGGGCGCGTTCGAGCTCAACGTGTACATCCCGATGATGGCGCGCAACCTCCTCGAGTCGTTCACGTTGCTGTCCAACGTGTCCCGGCTGTTCGCCGAGCGCTGCATCGACGGCCTGGTGGCCAACGAGGAGCGGCTGCGTGAGCTCGCCGAGTCCTCGCCGTCGATCGTGACGCCGCTGAACTCGGCGATCGGCTACGAGGAGGCCGCCAAGGTCGCCAAGCAGGCCCTCGCGGAGAAGAAGACCATCCGCCAGACCGTCATCGACCGCGGCCTCATCGGTGACAAGCTCACCGTCGAGGAACTCGACCGTCGTCTCGACGTGCTCGCCATGGCGCGGGTCAAGGACGGCGAGTAGGGCTCCTTTCCCCTCGCGAGCAGACATGAAACTGCCTTTTTTCCATGGAAATTGGGCAGTTTTATGTCTGCTCGGCAAGGGAAATCAGTCCGGTAGCGGCGCGGTCCACCGCAGGACGGTGCCGCCACCGGGCCGGTCCTCGATGGTCAACTCGCCACCGCAATCGGCGGCGCGCTGACGCAGATTCGACAGCCCGCTCTCGGTCACCGGCCCGCTGATGCCGGTGCCGTCGTCGGCGACCTCGATGGACAGATCGTCGTCGACCTTGACACGAACCGTGAGTTCGCTTGCGCCGGAATGCCTCACCACGTTGCTGACGGCCTCGCGCAGCACCGCCTCGGCGTGATCGGCGAGGTCGGCGTCGACCACCGACAGCGGCCCGACGAACTGGCTGGTGGTGTGCAGACCGGCTCCGGAGAACTGCGCGATCGCCTCGTCGAGACGCTGTCGCAGCCGCGTCCCGCCCGGCGCGGTGTGGTGCAGATCGAAGATGGCCGTGCGGATCTCGGAGATGACGGCCTGCAAATCGTCGACGCAGTCGGCGATGCGCTGCTGCACCTCCGAGGAACGGGCCCGCGCGATGGTGCCCTGCAGCGACAGGCCAACCGCGAACAGCCGCTGGATCACGTGGTCGTGCAGATCGCGTGCGATGCGGTCACGGTCGGCGAGGATCTCCAGCTCGGCCATGCGCCGCTGTGAGCTGGCCAGCTGCCACGCCACCGCGGCCTGGTCGGCGAAACCGGTCATCATCTCCAGCTGTTCTGCGGTGAACGGCCGCGCGCCGCAACCCTGCACGGCCACCAGGACTCCGGCCACCGTGTCGGTGGCCCGCAGCGGCAGCATCAGCGCCGGGCCGCCCAGACCCGGGCCGTCGAGCACGTCCAGCCGCCGCGGGGTGCGGTCGGCGAACGCCTGCCCGATCGCGTTGCCCTGCACCGGTATTGCCGACTCCTTGACCTCGGCGGGCACGGTGCCTGCGATCTCGACGACCACCAGTTCCTCCGCGGCGGCCGCATCGGGGTCGGCGGGGACGGCCACCAGAGTTCCGTCGGCGCCGGTGAGTTCCAGCGCCTCGGCCGCCACCAGGCGGAACACCGTGGCCGGATCGGTGCCGCTGAGCAGTTCGGTGCCGATGTCGCGCGCGGCGGCGATCCAGGCCTGGCGGGCCTGGGATTGCGCGTAGAGGCGCGCGTTGTCGACGGCGATACCGGCGGCCGCGGCGAGAGCCTGCACCAGCACCTCGTCGTCCTCGCTGAACGGTTGCCCGTTGGTCTTGTCGGTCAGGTACAGGTTGCCGAACACCTTGTCCCTGGTGCGCACCGGGACGCCGAGGAACGTGCGCATCGGCGGGTGGTTCGGCGGGAACCCGACCGAGGCGGGGTGCAGCCGGATATCGTCCAGCCGAATGGGTTTCGGATCGTCGATGAGCACCCCGAGCACGCCGCGGCCCTCGGGCAGCGGGCCGATCTCCTCGCGCACCTCGGGGGTGATGCCCTCGTAGATGAACTCGGTGAGATGGTGGTCCTCACCGCGGACGCCGAGCGCCCCGTAGCGGGCGTCGACGAGTTCGATGGCGGTGTGCACGATCGTGCGCAGCGTGACGTCGAGTTCCAGGCCCGAGGTGACCACCAGCATGGCCTCGACCAGACCGTCGAGCCGGTCGCGGCCCTCGACGATCTGCTCGACGCGGTCCTGGACCTCGCTGAGCAGTTCCCGCAGCCGCAGCTGCGACAGCGTGTCCCGCAGGGGCGTGCGCTGATCGTCGTCGCGCCGCGGATCGTGCCGGTTCACGACCCCATGCTGGCATCTGCGGCGTCGTGACACCAAAGCTTCGCTGCCTTCTGCGGTTTCCGTCCCGGCACCGGGTTACACCAGTCCCCCCGGCACCAGCGCGAGGGTGCCGAGCGGTGTGTCGCGGGAGGGCGCCACGGCGATCTGCGCCAGCCGGGCGACGGCCTGCTCGATCCCGGCCGCCAGGGCGTCGACGTCGACGTCCGCGTCGTAATCGGACATGATGCCGAAGCCGAGGTGGTCGGCGTAGCTCAGGATCGCCACCGCGGTACGCATCCGCAGCGCGATCGGCGGCACCGGCAGCAACCGGATCAGCTCACGCCCCGCCACGGTCACCCGCCGGCGTGGCCCCGGCACGTTGGTCGCCAGCAGCGCCACCCCGCGCTGCGGCAACCGCGACAACGCCCGCACGGCCCATGCCGTCAGCGCGAACGGCACGGCACCGGCCATCGCGACCAGCGCGCTGCCTGCCTGGCGTTGTCCGCTGGCCTTGGCTTTGGTCAACCGCTCGTGGACGGTGCGCAGTTGCGCCACCGGATCGGCCTGGTCGACCGGCAGGTGCGGCAGCATCACCGACACCCGGTTGTCGGCGACGCCCGCGCATGCCGGTGATCGCACCGAAACCGGTACCAGCGTGGGCAGCGCGTTCGGCGTGGGACGCACGCCGCGCGCCAGCAGCATCGAACGGAAGCTGTCGGTGATCGCACCGAGGGCCACGTCGTTGACCGTGACGTCGAACCGCTCGCACACCCGCGCCACGTCGGCGAGGGCGACCTCGGCACCGGCGAACCGGCGCCGGGCGGTCACCCGGCCGGTCAACGACGACGGCGACGGGGTCAGCAGGCCGGTCACGATCTCGCCTGCGCCGTGCACGATCTTGCCCGCGACCGCGGTCACGTCGAGCGCGGTGCGCCATGCGCCGGTCACCCAGTCGACGGGGTTGAGCGAGCCCGCCTGCGGAAAGTCGGCCGACCGTGGTGCCCGTGGTGCCTGCGGCCCGGGCGGCTCCGGGCTGTCGTCGCACAGCCTGGCGAGCAGATGGGTGGCCGCGACGCCGTCGGCGACGCAGTGGTGGATCTTCATCAGGATCGCCCAGCGGTTGCAGGTCAGCCCGTCGACCACCCAGCACTCCCACATCGGGTGGTCGCGGTCCAGCCGTCGCTCCATGACCTCGGCGACCCAGTCGAACAACGCCGCGTCGTCACCCGGACGCGGCAGCGCCGCCCGCCGGATGTGGCGGGTGATGTCGAGTTGGGGGTCGTCGACCCATTCCGGCGGGCCGAGGCCGAGCGGCCGGGTGCGCAGCACCTGACCCAGCCGCGGCACCGCCAGGACCCGTTCGGCCAGGGTGACCCGCAACGTTGCGAAGTCCGGCATCGGCCCGGCCAGGACCGCCACGGCGCCGATCGCGAGGCTGACGTTGGGGTCGGAGTCCTCGGCCCCGAGGAAACCCGCGTCGAGCACGGACAACTGTTCGGGCGGTGCCGTCATGGCTGTTCACGCTATGGTTCGACGGGTCCCTGCCGCTACGGACGAAGAGCCCGAAATTCCGGGGACCAAAGACCCTGGAAGATCAGGTGTCCCGGCGGTCGAGCTTGCTCGCGAACACCGCGGCCTGCGTGCGCCGCTCCATGCCGAGCTTTGCCAGCAACCGCGACACGTAGTTCTTGACGGTCTTTTCGGCCAGGAACATCCGCGCGGCGATCTGCTTGTTGGTCAGGCCCTCCCCGAGCAGGTCGAGCAGCACCCGTTCCTGCTGGGTGAGGCCCGACAGCGGATCGGAGCGTTCGGCCTCGCCGCGCAGCTTGGTCATCAGCGCCGTGGCCGCGCGGTTGTCGAGCAAAGACTTGCCCGCGCCGACGTCCTTGATCGCCTGCGCGAGTTCCATACCCTTGATGTCCTTGACCACGTAGCCGCTCGCGCCCGCGAGGATCGCGTCGAGCATCGCCTCGTCCGAGGTGAACGACGTGAGCATCAGGCAGCGCAGATTTGTCATGTGCGACAACAGATCTCGGCACAGCTCGATACCGTTGCCGTCGGGTAGCCGGACATCGAGCACCGCGACATCCGGTTGCGCCGCGGGGATGCGCGCCAGCGCCTGCGCCACCGAGTCGGCTTCACCGATCACGTCGAGTTCGGGATCGGCGCTCAGCAGGTCGATGAGCCCGCGGCGCACCACCTCGTGATCGTCGACCAGAAAAACCCTGATCATCTCCCGAGTCTCACAAGCGTTGCTGTCGATCGCAAGTGAGCAGGGAGCATCCGGCGTCGACGAGCGCGGTGAGGCCGTCGGGGTCGATCACCTCACCGTCGGCGCGAGCACCGAAGCGTTCGGCGCCGACGACGACCAACTGCACGGTGTCGGGGTTCGCCGAGAGGTGGTCGATGGTGCTGTCGTGGTCGGTGATGAGCTCGAGGTCCAGGTCGGGATACCGCTTGCGGTAGCGGGCCATCCGCCGGTCCAGTTGGGACTGGGCGAGCCGGTCGCGTTCCTCGGCGACGTTCTTCTCGTACAACTCGCGGTGCCGGTGCTGCCAGGTGGTCATCACCGACAGCGGCGCGCCGCGCAGCCTGGCCTCGTCGACGCCGGTCTGCAGCGCGGCGCTCGCCGACGGCCTGCCGTCGAACTCGACGAGGATGCGCCTGCCCCTGCCCGGTGTCGCGACGACGGCCACCGGGCAGTGCGCGGATCTCACGACGGCGCTCGCGACCGATCCGATGCCGCCGCGACCGGCCCTGGTGAACCCGCTGGCGCCCACACACAGCAGCGGGGTGTGCTGCGACGCGGCGATCAGCGCCGGGATCGGCTTGTCCTGCACCACTTCCAGCTCGATCTCGACCGGTTGCTCGGTGGCCTCGACGGCGGTGTAGGCCTGCCGGATGGCGAGTTCCGCGGTGGCCAGCGCACGCGCCGAGTTCTCGTGGTCGACGCCGTTGTCGTCGGGGTCGACGGCATAGATCAGGCGTAGCGGGACAGCGCGGCTCAGCGCCTCTTTCACCGCCCAGACCGCGGCGTCCAGGGCGGGTGGTGATCCGTCGACACCGACGATCACGGGGCGGACGATCGACATGTCAGCTCCTCACACGAACGTCAGGATGGCCTCGACGGGGCGACGCGGGGTCGGCGGCGGCACCTCGTCGAGTGCTGGGGCCAGGCCGATACGCACCAGAACCTGCGGGCAGGCGTCGCGCACGATGAGCCTGCCGATGATGTCGCGGCTGGCGTGCAGTTCGGTCACATGGGTCACCGGGCAGGTCGTCAGGCCCGCCATGGTGCACTCCAGCAGCACCGCCGAAAGTGCCTCGCCGGCGTCGAGGGCGTCCTCGCGGCTGTAGCCGTCGGTCGACAGCACCACGATGGTCGCCTCGTCGTTGTTCAGCGCGGGTCGGCGCCGGCTGTGCGGGGAGACCGGGAAGTCGCGTGCCACCGCGACCCGTTCGCTTTCCTCTGCCGAGATCAGCGCGGTCTGCGGGATGCCGTCCTCGGTGGCGAACGGTGTTGTCCACCAGGCGAGTTCGGCATGGTACGACGAGTCGTACAGGCGCAGCGACTCGGTGAGCGCGGCGGCATCGGCCACTTCGTCGCGCATCTGTTCGCTCAGCACGTCGATGTGCACGGGGCCGCCGGCCAGGCGCGCACGCAGCAGCGTCTCGAAGGAGTCCCAGTCCACATACGCCGCCATCGGCAGCCGGTCGGTGCGCCGGGCGAGGATCGCGTCACCGCGCTTGCGGTGCCCTTCGGTGACGAACCCAAGCGGCCGGAAACTCAACGTGGCGAGGTGATCCCGGTCGTTGGGGTTGGGGAACCGCTCGACCGACGTGTCCCACCCCGCGGCCGCGAGCGCGACGCGCAGGTGGTCGAGCAGCACACCGCAGCTGATGACGGCCTCGCGCGACGATCGGTCCGTCGCGCGGACCACCCGGCTGGTGTCGAGGAACAGCCGGACCTCGCCGTCCTCGGCGATCAGGCGCCACGGCTGGGTGTTGTGCAGCGACGGCGCACGCGCCGCCAACTGCACGGCGTTGGTGAGGGTGGCCGCGTCGATCCCGGTGTCGGACATGCTTACAGCCTCGTCGCGCGCGCTCGCCGCGGTTAGGGTCTTTGGTCCTCAGCTGATGCGATCCCGGTCTCAGTGTCACGCACCGTTGTTCGGGCCACCCGAGTTCGCGTTGGGGATGTCGGTGATCGGGAAGTTGGGCATCGGCGGCGGCGACGGTGTGGCGGGCAGGGTGGGGATGTCCTCGGGCGGGATGTCCCGCAACCCCTCCCCCGGCGCGACCGGCGGGCCGTTCTCGCGGCCGCCGTAGCTGCTGCCCGGGGCGCGTTCCCCGATCAGGTGGGTGACGGTCACCAGATGGTAGTCGTTGGCCTTGAGCACCGGGATGAACTGCTCGACCAGATCCACCGTCGAGGAGTACACGTCGTGCAACAGCACCACCGAACCCGGCCTGATCTGGGTCATCAGCATGTAACGCGTTGCGGCCGTGTTCGAATCGTTGGCCCAGTCGAACGGGATCACATCCCAGTTGATGTCGGCCAGTCCCTGCCTGCCCGCCTCGGCGAGCACGACGTCGTCGACCAGACCGCCCGCGGTGCGCACCAGCTTGGGCCGCGTCCCGGTGGCCGCCTCGATCGCGTCGCTGGCACGGCTGAACTGTGCCGGGATGTCCTCGCGCGGGATCGTGGTCATGTTGGGGTGTTCCCACGTGTGACTGCCGATCTCCATGCCTGCATCGGCGATGCGTCTTGCGCCTTCGGGATTGGCCGCGACCTTGTTGCCGATCAGGAAGAACGTCGCCTTGGCGTCGTTGTCCTTGAGGATCTTCAGCAGGCGGTCGGTGTACGGGCCGGGCCCGTCGTCGAAGGTGAACGCGACGCACCGCGCCACCGAGCAGTCGATGTCGTCGGCGTCTGCGCGGTGGATGCGCCCGGTGAGGCCGCCGACGACCAGCACCGCGACCGCGGCGACGACACCGATGACGGTCCATCGCCAGGATTGTCGGAATGCGGTGCCGGCCACCTGCGCAGCCTACCGGTCACGGCGGTGCGGTCACGGAAGAGCGCCCGGGCTGATCTCCTCGAGCATCTCGGTGACCAGCGCGGCGATCGGTGAGCGTTCGCTGCGCTGCAGCGTCACATGGGCGAACAGCGGGTGGCCCTTGAGTTTCTCGATCACCGCGGCGACTCCGTCGTGGCGTCCCACCCGCAGGTTGTCGCGCTGGGCGACGTCGTGGGTGAGCACCACGCGCGATCCGGCCCCGAGCCGGGACAGCACGGTCAGCAGCACATTGCGTTCCAGGGACTGCGCCTCGTCGACGATCACGAACGAGTCGTGCAGCGAGCGGCCCCGGATGTGGGTCAGGGGAAGCACTTCCAGCATGCCGCGGGAGAGCACCTCGTCGAGCACCGCCGGGCTCGCGAGACCTTCGAGGGTGTCGAACACCGCCTGCGCCCACGGGCCCATCTTCTCGCTCTCGCTGCCGGGCAGGTAGCCGAGATCCTGCCCGCCGACGGCGTAGAGCGGGCGGAACACCACCACCTTGCGCTGTGTGCGGCGTTCCAGCACGGCTTCCAGGCCCGCGCACAGCGCGAGCGCCGACTTGCCGGTGCCTGCCTTGCCGCCCAGCGACACGATGCCGACGGACTCGTCGAGCAGCAGATCGAGGGCGACGCGCTGTTCGGCCGACCTTCCCCGCAGGCCGAACACCTCGCGATCGCCTCGCACCAGCTGCACCCGCTTGGCCGCGTTCACCCGGCCCAGCGCATGCGATGTTCCGCCGAGCAGCCGGATACCGGTGTGGCACGGCAGATCCCGGGCCTCGGCCAGGTCGATCTCACCGTCGGCGAACAGCGTGTCGATGTCCTCGCCTGAGACGTCCATCTCGGTCATCCCGGTCCACCCGGACACCACGACGTCCTGCGCGTGGTATTCGTCGGCCGCGAGGCCCACCGCGCCGGCCTTGACGCGCAGCGGGATGTCCTTGCTCACGAGGGTGACGTGTTTGCCCTCGGCGGCGAGATTGGCCGCGACCGTGAGGATTCTGGCGTCGTTGCTGTCGGTGCGGAACCCGGCGGGCAGCACCGCCGGATCGCTGTGGTTCAGCTCGACGTGCAGTGTCCCGCCCTGTGTCCCAACCGGAACGGGCTGATCCAGCCGTCCGTGTTCGAGTCGCATGTCGTCGAACATCCGCAGCGCCTGCCGCGCGAACCAGCCGAGTTCGTGGTGGTGCCGTTTGGCCTCCAACTCACTGATGACGACCAGCGGGACCACTACCTCGTGCTCGGCGAATCGGGTGCATGCCCAGGGATCTGACAGCAACACCGAGGTGTCGAGCACATAGGTACGGACAGCTTGCTCAGTCACGTGGCGCTCCTAGGAACGGCGCTCTTCATGCGGCCCCACACGAATTGCTCGGTGGACACTGCGGCAGGACCGGGGCCGGTCCTTTCGTGATCGAAACGATCGGTACCGCCCGGACAGCAGAGCAGGTCGCTAGCCATCGACTTCGACGCTACTACCGCCACCGCGGCGTTGCTTGCTGGCGCGCCGCGTGTTCGACGGCTTACGCGTTACGCACAGATGAACTTTGCGCGTGCGCCGGGCCCGCCACAGTGACTGCAGTGACCGCAGTGATAAAAGTGACTGACATGTCTGACTGACGACACAGCCGGCCGAGCATCACGCCTGGACGAAGTCCTTCAGCGCGGCCTCGTCGGCCAGGCCCCACGCCGTGATCCGATCGGAGACCACCTTCTGCAGCGTGGTCCGGTCGAAGATGCCCGCCTCGGCGACGTTGGCGACCTTGTCCTGGTACGCGGTGATGTCCGCGCCGATCACGTCGATGCCCGCCGCGCGGGCCGCGATGGCCTCGACGGTCTCGTCGCGGTGCTTGTCCAGCAGATAGCCGACGAGGTTGGCGAAGAACTCCTCGTGACGCTCCTCGTCGGTCGCGATGCGGCCCGTCAAATCGGCCAGCACGGGCTCGGTGATCTGCGCCTGCAGATTGCGGCAGAACACCGCGTGCGAGCGTTCGAAGAACGCCATGAACACCAGCGTCTCGATCTGGCTGAAGCGGTCGGCCCGGTAGCCCTTCATGACGTGCTCGACGCGCACGTCCTCGTTGGCGGCCGGGTCGATCTCGCGGGTCACCACGAGATAGTTGCGCAGCGCGACGGCGTGCAGGTGCTCCTCGGCGGTCCAGCGGCCCAGGAAGCGACCCCACTGGTCTTCGAGGATGAAGTGCTCGACGAGCTCGCGGTGGTAGCCGGCGAGGTTGTCCTTGGTGATCAGCAGGATCTCCAGGGCGTCGGTGATGCTCTTGGGCAGGGTCACCTGCGACGGATCCCAGTCCGTGCCGCCGAGGAACGCGAAGTTCTCGCCCTGGTCGAACGGCACGTAGTCGTGCGCGTACCAGAGATCCTCGGTGTCCAGATGACGACGCATCTCGCCGGCCACGACCGGCTCGAGCTCGACAGTCAGCGCATTAGCGACAGGTTTCTGTGCCATGAAAGTAACTGTAACCCGAGTTCACACATTTCTCGAAATCGGGTCGGCGTGTCCCGGCGACGTGCTGTGCGCAGCTCAGAGCGTCAGGCCCGGGTACAGCGGGTTGGCCGAGAGCAGCTCGGACGCGGCCGCGTGCACCCGGTCGGCGGTGCCGTCGGTGAGCTTGTACTTGGCCTTGGAAACAGACCCTGCCGACCCCTCTGGCTGGGTGTTGCTCAGCACCTCGACGATCAGCTCGGCGACGCGGTCGAACTCGTCGGCACCGAACCCTCGGCTGGTGAGCGCGGGCGTGCCGAGGCGGATGCCGCTGGTGTACCACGCGCCGTTGGGATCGGCCGGGATCGAGTTGCGGTTGGTGACGATGCCCGCGTCGAGCAGCGCCGACTCGGCCTGGCGGCCGGTCAGGCCGAACGAGGTCACGTCCAGCAGCACGATGTGGTTGTCGGTGCCGCCGGTCACCAGGCCCGCGTCGCGCTTGATGAAGCCGTCGGCCAGGGCCTGCGCGTTGTCGGCGACCTGCTGCGCGTACTTCCCGAACGCGGGCTGGCGCGCCTCGGCCAGCGCCACCGCCTTGGCGGCCATCACGTGGCTCAGCGGCCCGCCGAGCACCATCGGGCAGCCCTTGTCGACCGCGGGCGCGTACTCCTCGGTGGCGAGCACCATGCCGCCGCGCGGTCCGCGCAGCGACTTGTGTGTGGTGGTGGTGGTGACGTGCGCATGCGGCACCGGATCCTCGTCACCGGTGAAGACCTTGCCCGCCACCAGGCCCGCGAAGTGAGCCATGTCGACCATGAGCGTTGCCCCGACCTCGTCGGCGATCTCGCGCATCTTGGCGAAGTTGACCCGGCGCGGATAGGCCGAATACCCGGCAACCAGCACCAGCGGCTTGAACTCGCGCGCGGCCGCGGCGACGGCGTCGTAGTCGAGGAACCCGGTCTCGGGGTTGGTGCCGTAGCTGCGCTGGTGGAACATCTTGCCGGAGATGTTGGGCCGGAAGCCGTGCGTGAGGTGCCCGCCCGCGTCCAGCGACATGCCGAGCAGCCGCTGGTTGCCGAGCTTGTTGCGCAGGGTCTCCCAGTCCGCCTCGGACAGGTCGTTGACGTGCTTGGCGCCGAGATTGGCCAGCTCGGGCGCCTCGACGCGGGTGGCCAGGATGGCCCAGAAGGCAACCAGGTTGGCGTCGATGCCCGAGTGCGGCTGCACGTACGCATAGGGCGCGCCGAACAGTTCCCTGGCGTGCTCGGCGGCGACGCTCTCGACGGTGTCGACGTTCTGGCAGCCTGCGTAGAAGCGGTGGCCGATGGTGCCCTCGGCGTACTTGTCGGACAACCACGTGCCCATGGTCAGCAGCACGGCCGGGGAGGCATAGTTCTCGCTCGCGATGAGCTTCAGCGAATCGCGTTGGTCGGCAAGTTCTTTGCGGGTGGCCGCGGCGACCCTGGGCTCCACGGATTCGATGACCTGCAACGCGGCCCGGTAGGCGGCGCTGGCGGTGTCGGCATAGTCGGCACCGTCAGCGGCGGGCACCGAAGGGGATGTGGACGACGGGTCTGCAGCCATGGCCACAAGCCTATCTCCGACCTGCGGACCTCTACCGGCGAGGTCAGGCAGCCAGTTCGGCCCGCAGCGTCGACGGGATCAGCGGCTCGTCGAGCAGCCGGCCGAACCGTTCGGTGAGACCGACGCCCGACGGCCGGGCGTCCAGCCAGGCCCTGAGCAGCCGGTAACCCTCGATGTAGGTGCTGGTGTAGGCCCGCCACAGCGGCGAGGAGAGGAACCGCAACATCTGACGGGCCCGTTCGTCGTTGACCAGCAGCCAGCGCCGCAGGTACGCGACGACATCGTCGACGTCGCGGTGCTCGTCGTGCAGCATGATCGCGGCGTCCTGACGCACGTCGGCCAGCGCGGCCGTCGCCTCGGAGATCTTCTCGGCGCGTTCGCCGTCGAACCGCAGGCCCAGGTCGGCGTAGATCTCCTGGGCCCAGGTGCCCCAGCCCGGTCCGTCTGCCGTCGCCCCGTTCGTCCCCGGCCCGATCGCCGCGTACAGCGCGAGGTCGGCCAGGCCCTCGGCCATCAGACACTGCGGGGTGTTGACCAGAAAGATCGTCTGTTCCTGCTGGTTCCTGCCCTCCACCAGGCCGAGTTCCTTGCGGCAGTGCTCGGTGTGGTGGCCCGGGTAGGACTCGTGGGCGACCAGCCGCGGCAGGTTCGCCATCTGCTGTTTGAGGTCGGCGTTGACCGCGACGGTGGACTTGTAGTCGCCCAGGTAGTAGTTGAACCCCGACCACGGCTTGTCGGTGACCACCTCGTAGGTGATCAGCTCGGATTCCGGCAGCGGGTATTCGGCGCGTACGCGGTCGCGCAGCGCCGACGAGAACGCGTGGATGCACTCCTCGAGCCGCTGCGGCGGGATCTCCTCGGCGCTGCGGTGCGCCTGGATCCGGTCGGCCAGCGGCCCGGTGCCGCCCAGCGCCTCGTCGAGGCGCGCATGGGCCTCGCGGTAGCGCTCGGGGTCGCCCTTGGTGATGCGCACGTCGAAGTAGGCCTCGACCTCGTCGACGAATCCCAGGTTCTCCCCCGCGAACTTGCGGCCCGCGAAGCTCAGCGCGCGCAGGTGCGAGGCGATGTAGGCCGCACGGTCGGGTTCCAGATCGTCGGGGATCTGGGTGAGCAGCCGATCGGCCTGCCGCGCCAGGTCGGCCGGGTCGGGTGCGGGTTCGTTCTCGACGATGCGCCGCAGTGCCGGGTCGCCGGTGAAGGAGTCGACGTAGCCCTGCTCGATGCGGTCGAAGCGCAGGCCGAGCAGCAGATACTCGCGGATCAGCGCGGCCGTGTCGGTGCCGCTGCCCGACCGTGCGTCGTCGCCACCGCCCGTGGAAAATCCCATCCCGTTACCCATGCCCTCAACCGTAAATGCAAGACTGACCGAATGCCGCGGCCCAGCGAGCCGAGCCCCTATGTGGAGTTCGACCGAAGTCAATGGCGTTCCCTGCGTATGTCGACACCGCTCAAGCTCTCCGAAGACGAACTGGTGCGCCTGCGCGGTATGGGTGAGAAACTCGACCTCCTCGAGGTCGAGGAGGTCTACCTGCCGCTCGCCCGACTGATCCACCTGCAGGTGGCGGCCAGGCAACGGCTGTTCGCCGCAACCGCGGAGTTCCTCGGTGAACCCCAGCAGAACCCGGATCGCCCGGTGCCGTTCATCATCGGGGTCGCGGGCAGCGTCGCGGTCGGTAAGTCGACCACCGCGCGCGTGCTGCAGGCCCTGTTGGCGCGCTGGGAACACCATCCACGCGTCGACCTGGTCACCACCGATGGGTTCCTGTACCCCAACGCCGAACTGGCGCGGCGCAACCTCATGCACCGCAAGGGCTTTCCCGAGAGCTACGACCGCCGCGCGCTGATGCGGTTCGTGACGTCGGTGAAGTCCGGTGCCGACGAGGCCGCCGCACCCGTGTACTCACACCTGCTGTACGACATCGTGCCCGGCGAGTACCAGATCGTCCGGCAGCCCGACATCCTGATCCTCGAAGGGCTCAACGTCCTGCAGACCGGCCCGGCGCTCATGGTCTCGGACCTGTTCGACTTCTCGGTGTACGTCGACGCCCGCATCGAGGACATCGAGCAGTGGTACATCTCGCGGTTTCTCACCATGCGCTCGACGGCGTTCGCCGACCCGGCCTCACACTTCCACAGCTACTCGACGCTGACCGACGAGCAGGCCGTGTTCGCCGCACGTGACATCTGGCATTCGATCAACCGCCCCAACCTGATCGAGAACATCCTGCCGACCCGTCCCCGCGCGACGCTGGTGCTGCGCAAGGACGCCGACCACTCGATCAACCGGCTGCGACTGCGGAAGCTCTAGCCTGCCGTTGCAGGGGGCCGCACCGCACCCCGAACCGTTCGTGCACGGTGTCGAGCGTGCGGCGCAGGTGCGGACTCGCCTGGCGGTGGGTCCGCATGAAGTGCACGCCTGCCGCGGTGCGCCGATGCCACGGATACCAGCGCGCGAAATCGAGACCGCAGTCACCGAACACCTTGGTGGGCAGCACATCGGCCATCAACCCCAGGTTGTACTGGACCAGCGTGAACACCGTGAAGGGCACCACCGCCCGGTGATCGCGCCACAGGTCGATCAGATCGACCTCGTACAGCGGCAGGTCGGCGAGCTTGTCGGTGAGGAACAGATGCGTCATGAAGTACGCCGCATAGGAGTTCAGATGCATTGTGGCCGAACGTGGTTGGATCGACAGTACGGATCCCCCCGGCGAGAGGTACGGCTCGTACGGATGCCCGTCGCCCTTGAGCAGGTAACCGGTGCAGTTGACGATCCAGCTGCCGTCGTCGACGCGCCTGGTCGCGCCACTGCGCAGGACCATCTCGGCGGCGCCGTCCCGATCGACGACGTCGACGAGGTGATCCATCAGCACCTGCCTGAGCCCCTTGGCGATGGTCGTGTTCTCGGCCTCCGAGAGCACCCCGAGCAGATAGTTGCCCGTCTGCGGGGTCAGCCAGACGCCGTATTCGCCGCGGAACCATTCGGTGACCTCACGCTCGTTGGTCCCGTCGAAGCGGCGACACATCTCCTCGGCCATCGAGTTGAGCGTCTGGCCGCCGATCCATCGCCGGATCCCGGTCGGGAAGAACTTGTCCCGGCTGGCGAAGTAGGTTCCCGACCCGGCAACGAGATTCACCTCGCGGCCCGGCCGATCGGTGATGAGGGTGTGTGCGGTGTCCATCCCGGTCTTGCCGCCGCCGATGATCCACACCGGGGCGTCACCGTCGTGGATGTCGCCCCGTCGTACGTCACAACTGTCGGGTGACACCGACCGAACCCGGGTGCTGGACAACTCCAGGGGCCGGTTGGGCACCACCCGCACGCCGTACGCCTTGATCAGGCGCGCGGCCTCGATGACCCGCTTCGTACCGTCGGGCGCGCGGCACTCGATCCGCACCCGCACACCGGTGTCGCCGTCGAACTCCTTGTCCGACACGAATTCCCAGCCGAACCGTGTGTCGACCGCGACGCGCCTGCCGATTTCGGCCAGGCAGTGCTCGAAGTGCGCGAGCACCTCGCCCTTGGTCGCCAGGTACGCGCGTTCGCGACCCAACGTCCATTCGATGTCACCGGCGGTGAACATCGGGTGCGGCTGGTGCAGCCGCACGTAGTCGTAGGTGTCGACCCACATCCCGCCGACCCGGCCGCGCCGGTCGATCAGGATCACCCGCTGATCGCGGCCCAGGTACCGGCTCGCGACGAACAGTGCGTTCATCCCGGTGATCCCGGCGCCGACGATGCAGAGGTCGCACGTGTCCACCTCCGGTGTGGTGTCGGTTGAAGTGGACACGGCGACCTCCTTGACCCGGTTTTCTTCAGTGTGGGCCGGGCCGTGCGCGCCGTCGTGCGTAGCCGGCTACCTGAATCACGCCGGGATGCGCCGCACGCCGACGAACTGCCATTCGGCCATCACCGCGGTGTACAGCCCGGTGCCGATGACGAGGACGACGCCCGCGGCGGTCAACGACATCGCCACGGCCGCGACCACGGCGATCACCGTGCACAGCGCATTGGCGATGACGGTGCCGATGCCTGCGGGCCGCACCCGCTCGACCGCGGCGAGGGCGAACACGGCGATGCCGTAGGCGACCGAGAAGATCCCGACGCCGTATTCGACCGCGACCGGCAGACCGGTCAGTTCCGAGAACCAGCCCGCGGCGGCGAGCAGGGCAATGCCGGTGATGCCGACGATCACCGCGTCGGCCCGCATGGCCAGCCGCAGCAGTGCGTCGGAGGTCTTGGCGGAGCCTGCGGTGGTGGTGATGGCGGTCATGTGTATCTCCTTTTCCTGGTGTGTTCTTCTGCGAGTTTTGGCCCGGCGGGAACGGCGGTCACGCCAGGCGGCGCACTCCGCGGTACTGCAGCCAGGCCAGTACGGCCGTGGCGCCCACGAAGCCGAGCAGCAGTTCGACACCGGCACCGGTCAGCGGCAGCCAGTCGGCGAGCACGGCCGTCACGGCCGCGACGGCGAACACAGCGTTGCCGCTTGCGACGGCGATGCCGACCTTGCGGATGGCGGGCAGCGCGGCGAGCACGTACAGCAACGCCCCATAACCCACAAGCGCCGCGCCGATCACCCACCCGGCCGTCGCCGACAGCCCGGCGACGGCCGACAACGAGTCGGCGAGGATCGCGGTGAGCAAGCCGACGCCCGCACACACGGTGGCGTCGGCGCGAAGCGCGAACCGCAGCAGCGAGTCGGTGGAATCGGACAGTGGTCGGGTGATGATCGCGGTCATGGCGGGCTCCTCGCGTCGAGCTTGGTGTCGAGCTTGGTGTCGAGCTTGGTGTCGAACACCTCCGACACTGCTCACCAACCACTGCCAGATCGACGCCAGACGCTGCCAATCACTGCCAGGCGCAGGTCAGCCGCTATTCGGCGATGGTTTACCAGATGGCACGGTTCAGCGCCCGGATGAACCGACGGTCGGCGCGACGCGCCCACGCAGATCCGCCGCGATCACCCTGGCGGCCGCGTTCTGCCAGTTGTGCAGTGAGCGCTGCGGCACCTCGGTGACCAACCACTGCCACGCCTGGCGGGCCACCGGGTCCAGCCCTGCCGCGGTGGCGTTCTGCGCGTAGGCCCGCACGCCGACGACGTACGGGAAGTGCAGCGAGTTGTAGTGGCGCCACTCCTCGGTGGTGCCGAAGTCCCCGCCGTCGCGCGGCTTGAGCGCCGCGATGCGCTCGGCCAGCAAAGCCTTGAGTTCGTTGGCCCGCTCCAGCGGTTGATCCGGTGCGCCGCGGGCGGCGAGGCGCGCGTCGATCTCGGGCAGCGCGGTCAACGGGCTGGCCATCAGTTTCGACAAGTCGCCGTAGTGGCCCAGCGCGCGGCGCGTCAGCCTGGCGAACGCGTCGTCGTCGAGATCGTCGAGCGGGCTGCGCGACCGCAGCGGCAGCGCGGCCTCGCTCTGGCGCAACGCCTCGCGGTCGGCACGCAACTCCGGTGAGCCGAAGAACGCGAGCCGGTCGAAGATCCCGGCCAGCGGATCGGCGAGCACCTCGACGGCCACCGCGACCGCGAGGCTGGTGAACAACAGCACCGTCATCGCAACGTGGCCGTCGCCAGAGTCGAGGACCGCAAGCCCGATCAGGGCCTGCGCGCCGAACGGGACCGCGATCACCACGGTGCCGATCACCGAGCGCCGCATGTCGGCGCGCAGCGCCTGACCCTCGTCGAAGGCATCCCACATCGCGACCGCGACACCGAGCAGGGCGACGTCAAAACCCGTGGACGCCAAGGCCAGCCAGCTCGGCACCAACCCGAGGGGAATGATCAGGATCGCGTTGCCGAGCGCGAAGAACAACGTCGCCACCACCAGGAACCCGACCACCGAACCCGGTTTGGTGCCGCTCACGACGGCCTTGACCATGGCGCCCAGCGACGACACCGAGATCACCGCGAACATCAGCCAGTGGCCGAGCCGCAGCGGACCGTCGACGTCGCCCGCCACCGTGGCGGCCGCGAACGCGAGCACCGCGACCGCGAGGATCGCCACCAGCGCGGTGGCGCGGGACCGGAAACCCTCGGCAGGCCGCGACAGCTCGACGAGCACCGCGAACCACGCGATGGCAGGCACCGCGACGAAGTAGATCTCGATGCGGCTGAGCACTTCGGACCCGGTGATCACCCGGACCGCGTCGAGCGCGACGACCACCGCGAAGCTCGTCAGACCGACCGCGGCGAACACCAGCACGGGTTTGCGCGGGTCACGGGCGACCAGGTAGAGCCCCAGCCACCAGCTGAGCGTGAAGACCACCGCCGACAGCGCAGCCATGGCCCCAGTGTGTCACGGGCTACTTGCCGAAGCGCCGGTGCCTTGCGGTGTAATCGCGCAGCGCGCGCAGCAAGTCGACGCGACGGAACGCGGGCCAGTACGCCTCGGTGAACCACATCTCCGAATAGGCGCTCTGCCACAGCAGGAATCCGCTGAGCCGCTGCTCCCCCGACGTGCGGATCACCAGGTCGGGATCGGGCTGGCCCGAGGTGTAGAGGTTCTCCGAGATGCCGTCGACCGTGACGGCCTCGATGAGCTGTTCGGCCGTGACGCCGTCGGCGAGTTTCTTCGACAGCAACGACCGGACCGCGTCGACGATCTCCTGGCGTCCGCCGTAGGCGACGGCGACGTTGACGTGGAAGTTGGCCCGGTTGGCCGTGGTGCTCTCGACGGCCTCGCGCAGCCTGCGGGCCGGTTCGTCGCCCAGCAATTCCAGGTCGCCGACCGTGCGCACACTCCATTTGTTGTGTGGCGCGCAGATCTCCTCGACCACATCGGTGATGATCTCGATCAGCTCCGTGAGTTCCTCGGGATCGCGCTGGAGGTTCTCGGTCGACAACAAGTAGACGGTGGCCATCTCGATGCCTGCGGCCTGACACCAGCGCAGCATCTCGGCGATCTTGGCGGCGCCCTTGCGGTAGCCGATGCTGACATCGTCGTAACCTGCGTCACGCGCCCAGCGGCGATTCCCGTCACACAGCACCGCGATGTGCCGTGGCAGTTGGGCTTTGGACCGCGCCAACTCCTGACGCAACCGCATCTCATAGATCCGGTAGGCCGGTTCCTTGAGGCGCGGGGGAATGATGTCCACGAGAATCCAGACTACTGTTAACTGCGGGAATGACCCATTGCTGTTCATGGAGGTGACATGACCGCGCCGATCGACGGCTCCCATGATCGCCGGACAGCCCCCTACCGGTCAGCGGCTGCCGGTTTCTCCGGTACCCAACGTCAAGCCGAGGACCTGCCCGCGGCCGTCGCCGACGGTGTCGCACAGTTCCTCGGAAAACCGCGGGCGCGCGGGTGGATTCACGTCTACTCGGCGATCGTCGCGGTCATCGCGGGCGCGGCGCTGGTGTCGGTGTCGTGGTCGGTGCAGTCGACCCGCGCCGGGCTGGCGACCCTGCTCTACACCCTCACGATTGTGGCGATGTTCACGGTGAGCGGCGTGTACCACCGGGTGAACTGGACGTCGGTGGCCGCCCGCAAATGGATGAAGCGGCTCGACCACTCGATGATCTTCCTGTTCATCGCGGGCAGTTACACGCCGTTCGCCTTGCTGGCCCTGCCCGAGTCGAAGGGCATGGTGCTGTTCTGGATCGTGTGGGGCGGCGCCATCGCGGGCGTGCTCCTCAAGATGTTCTGGCCGTCGGCGCCACGCTGGCTCGGCGTACCGCTCTACATCCTGTTGGGCTGGGTCGCGGCGTGGTTCATCGGGCCGATCATGGACGGCGCCGGTGTGGCGGCCGTGGTGCTGCTGATCGTCGGCGGTGCGCTCTACAGCATCGGCGGCGTGCTCTACGCGCTCAAATGGCCGAACCCGTGGCCGACCACCTTCGGCCACCACGAGTTCTTCCACGCGTGCACCGCGGTCGCGGCGATCTGCCACTACATCGCGATGTGGTTCGCGGTCTTCTCCAGCTGATTTCGGGCGGCGGTCGCTACAGCGGCTGGGTGTCGGCCGGCGACCAGTAGGCCTTCATCGACGCGATCTTGCCCTCGCTGTCGAACACCATGACGTCGATCGGCTCGATGCGTACGCCGTTGTCGCCGAAGTCCACATCGAGGCGGAAGTGGAACGCGGCCTCGTGTCCGGCCACCCGCAGGGTGACCAGTTCTGCCTTGGCCTTGATGTCGGCGACGCCAGCGTAGAAGCCGCGGATCGCGGCCCGCCCGATGTGCACCTCGCCGCCCACCGGGTCCTCGACGGTGGCGTCGTCGGCGTACAGGTCGGCGATCTCGTCGGCGGTGCCGCTGGAGACCAGCTCGAGGTAGCGGTGGACGGTCTGAGTCATCTGCTCAACGCTCGGCATGGCCGCGACGCTACACGGCCACTCCGAGGGCGTCAGCCAGATCCCCGACCGTGGTGACGGGCAGATCGCACACGGTTCCCCGGCACACGTACGCCGCGTCGGCGCCGTCCACCCGGTCGCGTCCGCGCAGCAACTCCGATGAGTCCACCGGACCTCCGACGACGACGGCGCCGCCCGGCGCCAGGGTGCGCGCAGCGGCCAGGAGTTCCGACGACGGTTCGCAGGCCACCGCGATCTGGATGGGTCCGCGCAACTGCGCCTCGGCGACGGCCAGCCAGTGCCCGCCCGACCGTGCGGCGCGGGTCAGGATCGGCGCCGCGGTGGCCAGGGTCGCCTGCGCGGCTTCGGCATAACGCGACGAGCCGGTGAGGTGGGCGGCCAGTTGCAGCGCCTCGGCGATCAGTGAGGCCCCCGCGGGCGTCGCACCGTCGACGGGGTCGGCGGGGCGCACCATGAGGGCCTCGGCGTCGTCGGCGGTGTCGAACCACCGGCCGGGCTGCTCGGGATCGGCGAAGTGGTCCAACGCGAGGTCGAGCAGGTGACGGGCATCGGGCAGCCACGCTCCGGTCTGCTGGTACAGCGTCAACAACGCGGTGGCCAACGCCGCGTGGTCCTCCAGGATGCCCGCGCTGGTCCCCACCTCGTTCCCGAGGCCGGCGCGACGCAACCGCCCGTCGACGATGTGGCGGTCCACCAGGCGACGCGCGCATCGTGAAGCGGCGTCGAGCAATTCGGGCCGTTGCAGTGCGACCGACGCCTCGGCCAGTGCGGTGACGGCGAAACCGTTCCACGCCGTGACCACCTTGTCGTCGCGCGCGGGCTGGGGCCGCGCGGCCCGCGCCGTGCGCAGCGCGTCGCGTACGGTCTCGAACCGCGCCGGGTCGTCGGGGTCGGCGGGCAATTGCAGCACCGACGCGCCGTGTTCGAATGTGCCCTCGTCGGTGACCCCGAAAACCGCTGCGGCCCAGATGCCGTCGTCATCGCCGAGCACGTCGCGCAACTCGGCGGGCGTCCACACGTAGGTGGAGCCTTCCCGTCCGGCGGCGTCGGCGTCCAGCGACGAGGTGAACATATCCTGGTCACCCAGCTCGGCGATCATGAAATCCGCTGTCTCCGAGGCGATCCGGCGCGCAAAGACGCTTCCGGTGCGACGCGCCAGGTGCGCGTAGGCACGCAGCAGCAGGGCATTGTCGTAGAGCATCTTCTCGAAATGCGGTACCACCCAGTGCGGGTCGACGCTGTACCGGGCGAAGCCACCGGCCAGCTGATCGTAGATTCCGCCACGGGCCATCGCCGCACAGGTGCGCTGCACCGCGGCCATGGCGTTGGCCGACCCCGTGCGCTCATAGTGCCGCAGCAAACCCTCCAGCAGCGCAGAGGGCGGGAACTTGGGCGCGCCGCCGAACCCGCCGTTGCGCACATCCTCCTCGGCCAGCACGGCCGCCACCGCCTGATCGCAGTGCTCGGCGCTCACCGGGGGGCCGCCACCGGGCAGGCCGCCCGCCATCTTCTGCAGTTCGGCGGTGATCTGATCGGACGCCCGCTCGACCTCGTCGCGCCGGTCCCGCCAGGTCTCGGCGACGGCGGTGAGCAACTGCAGGAAGTTCGGTTTGGGGTAGTAGGTGCCGCAGAAGAACGGCCTGCCGTCGGGGGTGAGGAAGCACGTCATCGGCCAACCGCCCTGCCCGGTGAGCGCGACGGTGGCGTTCATGTACACCGCATCGAGGTCGGGCCGCTCCTCGCGGTCGACCTTGATGCAGACGAAGTTCGCGTTGGCCAGCGCGGCGACCTGGTCGTCCTCGAACGACTCGTGGGCCATCACATGGCACCAGTGGCAGGCGGCGTAACCGATCGACAGCAGGATCGGCACGTCGCGCGCGGCCGCGTCGGCGAGCGCCTCGGGCGTCCATTCGCGCCAGTGCACCGGGTTGCCCGCGTGCTGGCGCAGGTACGGGCTGGTGGACCGGCTCAGGAGATTGGCCACAGCCCCACCTTAGGCGCGCGGGCCCGGGTTATTCAGAACCCTTGGCGGTTCCGTTCTCCGGGGGTTCGATGACGACGGTTCCGTCGTCGGCCTCCTGATCGGGTTCGGGATGATCGGGATCGAAGGACTCCGGCAGGTTGCGCAGGTGCCGGTTCATCGACCACACCAGCGCGAACGTGCCGACCAGCAGTACGACGGTGATCAACAGCCCGAACGGTGCGGCCTTGCCGAACTCGGGCCCGGTGTTGCGGGGCTCCTCGGCCAGCAACGTCACCACGGCCGTCATCGTCTCGATCATGGTTCGATCCCGCTGAACAGGTCGTCCTCGGGCAGCGTCACCGGCACGCGCGAACGCGCGAGTTCGAACTCCTCGGTCGGCCACAGCCGCTGCTGCCATTCGATCGGGGCGTGGAAGAAGTCGCCCTTGGGGTCGATCTGGGTGGCGTGCGCGCGCAGCGCGTCGTCACGCTGGCTGAAGTACTCCGAGCACTGGATGCGCGTGGTGACCCGCTTGGCGAACACGTCGTTGTCGGGATCCCAGTGCTCGAGCCATTTGCCGAACGGGCCTTCCTGCCCGTGCTTGGTGAACTCGTCCTGCAGCAGTTGCATGCGTTGCCGCAGGAAACCGTGGTTGTAGTACAGCTTCGACACCGCCCACGGTTCACCCGCGTCGGGGTACAGCAGGTGGTCGGCCGCCGCCTCGTACGCGGCCACCGACACCTGGTGGCAGCGGATGTGGTCGGGATGCGGATAGCCACCGTTCTCGTCGTAGGTGGTCAACACGTGCGGACGGAACTCGCGGATCACCCGCACCAGGCGCTTGATCGGCTCCTGAAGCGGAACCAGTGCGAAGCAGCCATCGGGCAGGGGCGGCGGCGGATCGCCCTCCGGCAGGCCGGAGTCGACGAAACCCAGCCAATGGTGCTCGACACCGAGGATCTCGGCGGCCTTGGCCATCTCGTCGCGGCGCACCTCGGCGATCCGTCCGTGCACCTCGGGCAGGTCCATCGCCGGATTGAGAATGTCTCCGCGCTCGCCGCCGGTCAAGGTCACCACCATGACGCGGGCACCCTCGGCCGCGTAGCGCGCGGTGGTGGCCGCACCCTTGCTGGATTCGTCGTCGGGGTGGGCATGCACCGCCATCAACCGCAGTTCACTCATTTCGTTCCATCTAACTACGGCGACCTCTTACCTAATCCTTCGCCCATGTCCATCAGCCGGTCGGCGGGCCATCTGACGGTGGCTACCCGTTTGTCCCCGCCTATAGTTCCAGTTCTGATGATCGAACGCCCCGCCGCCCGGTACGGATCCCGGGATCAACCGCGCAGCAACCGCCGCTGGATCCTGATCGCGGTCGCGGCAGTCGCGGTCGTTGTGGGTGTGGTGGTTGCGGTCGTGGCCTACCAGCGGTTCACCGGCGGTGATGTGAAAGGCGAGCTCACGGGCTATCAACTGCTCGACGACGAGACGGTCCAGGTGACCATCGGGGTGGAACGACCGGACCCGTCGAAGCCCGTCGTCTGCATCGTGCGCGCCCGCGCGAAGGACGGCAGCGAATCGGGTCGCCGCGAGATCCTGGTGCCGCCGTCGACCGACCGGGTGGTGCAGGTCACCACCGAGGTGAAGTCGACGCGCAAACCGGTGATGGGCGACATCTACGGGTGTGGGACGGATGTGCCGTCGTACCTGGTGGGACCGCAGAATTGAGTGACGCAACCAACGCTGAATGACATTCGGCTGACGTCGCGGTGCTACCATTGTGCGATACACGGTTTCCCGCTGGGGCCGTGTATTGCTGCATTAGCGGTGAAAAACCGCTTGCCATGCCGGCAATACACGCGCAAGCTCCCGGCCCGAAACCACCAGACTTTCGTAACGAGCGCGAGACGACGACGACAGGAGCGCGAAGAACATGACCGATACCCAGGTCACCTGGCTCACCCAGGAGGCATTCGACCGGTTGAAGGCGGAGCTGGACCAGCTGATCGCCAACCGGCCGGTGATCGCCGCGGAGATCAACGACCGCCGTGAAGAGGGCGACCTGCGCGAGAACGGCGGCTATCACGCCGCCCGCGAGGAGCAGGGCCAGCAGGAGGCCCGCATCCGTCAGCTGCAGGAACTGCTCAACAACGCCAAGGTCGGCGAGGCCCCGAAGCAGTCCGGTGTCGCACTGCCCGGCTCGGTGGTCAAGGTCTACTACGACGACGACGAGAACGACACCGAGACGTTCCTGATCGCCACCCGCCAGGAGGGCATCAGCGACGGCAAGCTCGAGGTGTACTCCCCCAACTCGCCGCTGGGCGGCGCCCTGTTGGAGGCCAAGGTCGGCGAGTCCCGCACCTACACCGTGCCGAGCGGCAACGTCGTCAAGGTGACCCTCGTCAGCGCCGAGCCGTATCAAGGCTGACGCGGCGTCCCCGAGGGGACGCACTACAGTCGGGGGGATGGCGCGGATCGCCGAGGATCTCTTCCTGCTGCTGCTGGACAACGCGTCCGCGCAGCCGGGGCTGGATCGACGCAGGCGCGAACGCGTCCTGGGTGCCGCGGTGCTGCTGGACCTGGCCTACCTGTGCCGGATTCGGCCCGCCCTGGCCGGTGAACCGGTCGCCGCGGGCCGGCTCATCGCACTGGCCGGGCATTTCCCACCCGATCCGGTCGCCGACCCAGCATTCGAGGTGCTGTGCAAGCGGCCCCTCGCGCCGGAGGCGGCGCTGGCCAAACTCGGCAGGCGTGTCCAGTCCGACCTCGAGACGCATCTGCAGGCCATCGGCCAGATCCGGCGAATCCGCGTGCCCGGCAAAGGATTTCCCGGTCGCCGCGGCTACTGCTGGCCGCTGACCAATCGGGACCGGGTCGGCGCGGCCCGGGCAGCGCTGCTCGGCGCGTTGTTCGACGGGCACAACCCGACGCCGACGATCGCCGCGATCATCTGCCTGCTGCACGCGGTCGACGGCCTCGGTGCCGTGCTGAGCCTCAACGAAAGGGGCTGGCGCTGGGTGCACGCACGGGCCACCGAGATCTCGACCGGAGGCTGGGTCGACGAGAACGTCGACGAGAACGCGGTGGCCCTGCCCGAGATGAACCTCGCCGTCACGACGTCCGCCCTGCGCCCCGCCCTGATGTCCTGACTTTCCCCTCGCGAGCAGACGCAAAACTGCCGAATTTCGCGTGAAAAATGGCAGTTCTGCGTCTGCTCGGCAGAAGAAATCAGCCCAGGGCCTGCTCCAGATCGGCGAGCAGGTCGGCGGAGTGCTCGATGCCAACCGACAGGCGCACCAGGTCGTCGGGCACCTCCAGTTGTGAGCCCGCGGTCGACGCGTGGGTCATCGCGCCCGGGTACTCGATCAGCGACTCGACCCCGCCCAGCGACTCGGCGAGGATGAAAAGTTCTGTGCGCGAGCACAAGTCACGCGCAGCCTGCGGTCCACCACGCAACCGCACCGACACCATGCCGCCGAACCCGGTCATCTGCCGCGCCGCGACGTCGTGGTTGGGATGGCCGGGCAGACCGGGGTACAGCACGGTCTCGACGGCGGGGTGCCCGTCGAGGAATTCCGCGATCAGCGCGGCGTTCTCGCTGTGCTGACGCATCCGCAGCACGAGCGTCTTGAGACCACGCATGGTCAGGTACGCGTCGAACGGGCCCGGCACCCCGCCCGCGCCGTTCTGCAGGAACGCGAATGCCGCGTCGAGTTCCTCGTCGTTGGTCAGCAGTGCGCCGCCGACGACGTCGGAGTGACCGCCGATGTACTTGGTGGTCGAGTGCAGCACGATATCGGCACCGAGCAGCAGCGGCTGCTGCAGCGCGGGTGAGGCAAACGTGTTGTCCACCAACACCTTCGCGCCCGACGACGACGCGATCTGGACGATGCCCGCGATGTCGGCGACCGTGAGCAGCGGGTTGGTCGGGGTCTCGACCCAGATGAGGCGGGTCTTCGGGGTGATCGCCGAGCGCACCGAGTCCAGGTCGCCCAGCGCAGCCGGGGTGTGGCTGATGCCCCAGTGCGTGAAGACCTTGTCGATGAGCCGGAACGTGCCGCCGTAGGCGTCGTCGGGGATCACGACGTGATCGCCGGGACGCAGCACCGCGCGTAACGCGCAGTCGGTGGCGGCCATGCCGGAGCCGAACGCCCGGCCGAAGCGGGCCTCCTCCACCGCCGCCAGCGCGGCCTCGAGGGCCTGCCGGGTCGGGTTGCCGGTGCGGGCGTACTCGAACCCGCCGCGCAGACCGCCGACGCCGTCCTGGGCGAACGTCGAGCTGGCGTAGATCGGCGTGTTGACGGCACCGGTGCCCGGGTCGGGTCGGTAACCGGCGTGGATGGCTTTTGTGGCCAGACCGTGCCACTTGCGCTGTTCACTCATAACACGTCGAGCCTATCGGGGCGGGTGTAGACATGGTCCATGGCTCCATCCAATGCGGCGGCGAGGGTCGCCGACCTGCTCGACACCGATTCGATGCTCACCGCCGAGGAAGTGGAGCTGCGCAGCACCGTGCGACGCTTCGGCGAGCAGCGGTTGCGGCCATTTGTCGCAGAGTGGTTCGAAGCCGGTTCGGTGCCGGTGCGTGAGCTGGCGGCCGAGTTCGGCAAGCTCGGCCTGCTCGGCATGCACCTGGAGGGCTACGGCTGCGGCGGATCGTCGGCCACCGCCTACGGCGTCGCGTGCCAGGAACTGGAGGCCGTCGACAGCGGGTTGCGCAGCATGGTGTCGGTGCAGGGGTCGCTCGCGATGTTCGCGATCCACGCGCACGGCAGCGAGGAACAACGCGAGCAGTGGTTACCGCGGATGGCGGCGGGCGAGGTGATCGGGTGCTTCGGCCTGACCGAACCGGACTTCGGGTCCAACCCGTCGGGGATGCGCACGACCGCGCGCCGGGACGGCACCGACTGGATCCTGCGCGGGTCGAAGATGTGGATCACCAACGGTTCGGTGGCCGACGTCGCGATCGTGTGGGCCCGTTCCGAGGACGGCATCCTGGGTTTCGTGGTCCCGACGGACACGCCGGGTTTCGTCGGCCGCGAGATGAAGCACAAGCTGTCGCTGCGGGCGTCCAACACCTCGGAACTGCACCTCGACGACGTGCGTCTGCCCGCCGACGCGCAGTTGCCGGACGCCAAGGGGCTGTCCGGCCCGTTGGCGTGCCTGTCCGAGGCGCGTTTCGGCATCGTGTTCGGTGCGGTCGGCGCCGCGCGTGACTGTCTGGAGGCGACGCTCGACTACGTCGGCACGCGCGAGGTGTTCGACAAGACGCTCGCGGGGTATCAGATCACCCAGACCAAGATCGCCGACATGGCAGTCGAATTGAACAAGGCGCAACTGCTGGCGCTGCACCTCGGCAGGCTCAAGGACGCGGGCAGGATCCGCCCGGAGCAGATCAGCGTGGGCAAGCTCAACAAATGTGCGCGAGGCCCTCGAGATCGCCCGGCAGTGCCGAACCTTGTTGGGGGCCAACGGGATCACCCTGGAATACCCGGTGCTGCGGCACGCCAACAACCTGGAGTCGGTGCTGACCTACGAGGGCACCTCCGAGGTGCACCAGTTGGTCATCGGGCAGGCGCTGACCGGGGTCAGCGCATTCCGTTGAACCCAGGCGGATTCTGCGGCGGGTAGGGCTGCTGGTAGGGCTGTTGAAACTGGGGCGGGTACGGCTGTGGGTACGGCTGTGGGAACTGTTGCCGCTGCGGCGGATACGGACCACCTTGCGGCTCGGCAGGCACGCACACCGTCGACATGATCTTGTCGGCCAGGGTCCGGCGCTTCTCATCCCACAGCGGGAACAGGTAGCCGACGTAGCAGATGAGCCCGTCGACGATGTGGGCCAGCTGACGCACCAGCGACATGAAAAAGCCGATCGGCATGCCGGTCTGCTCGCTGACCACCTTGAACTTCATGAACTTCTTGCCGATGCTCTGCCCCGTGGTGCCCTGCCGGTAGCCCAGGTTCCACACGGCGTACGCGAACGGCACCAGCGACAGCAGGAAGAACAGCAGCATCGCGGTAACGCCTGCGCCGGTGCTGATCTCACCGTCCGACGACGATCCGGACGAGCCGACCAGGATTCCCATGATGACCAGGTAGCCGATCACGTAGACCACCACGACGGGCACCTGGTCGATGACGAACGCGAGCACCCGGTCCAGCCACGGGGTGTAGGCCTGCGGGTTCGGGGCGTTGGGCGGTCCGTACTGGGCGGTGGGCTGGTTCGGATTCCACTGCGGCGGCGGGTATCCGCCCTGCGGTCCCGGATTCGGACCCGGGCAGGGACCCGGGTTGGGGACAGAGCCATGGACGGGGCCATGGGGCGCCGGTCCGGGGCCGTGCGGCGGCAGCTGTGTCATGCGTAGATGATCGCATGCGAAACGGCGCCCACGCTGCGCAACTTTGCCCACCGTGGGCGCCGCCGAGCAGACGCCGGAACCTACCGACTCACTGGGTGAGCGGTGCCACCGGCGCTCCGGTGAGGCGACGGAACGCGTACACCTCGATGAGCGTCACCAGCGGGTAGGCCACGAGAAGCCCGATGCCGCAGACGATCGCGCCGGCGAGGAGCAGCAGGAACATCACCACACCGGTCAACAGGACGGTGCCGAAGTTGGCCTTGCTGAGCTCGAAGCTGGTCTTCACCGCTTCCACGCCGCTGAGGTTGCGGTCCAGCACCGCGACCGTGGTGAACAGGAAGAGCACCGCGATGATCACCGAGGCGATCAGCACCACCGGGATCCCGACGAACAGGTAACCGGGAACCAGGAACCCGGGGAACAGCAGGATCGCCGCGACCAGGAAGTTCACCACGCCGACGATCACGGTCGCGATGATGACGTCACCGACGTTGCGCGGCTTGAAGAACGAACCGATGGTCACCGATTGACCGTTGGCGATCTCCAGAACGCCACTGATATAGGCGGATTGGATCACGGCGGTGACTATCAGGGTGATGATGGCGCCGATGATGGAGACGATGCCGCCGCCGGTCGCCATCGACAGTTCGAAACCGTCCGCCGAACTGGAGGAGGTGAACGACCCCGAGATCCCGTTGATGATGCCCTGCAGGATCACGTAGATCAGGCCGAACACCAGTGCGGGAACGATCATCTCGACGGCGTGCTTGGAGAACTTGTTCCAGGCCCATGAGAACGCGTCGCCGACGCTGTAGCCACCGCCACCGAATCCGGGCGCACCGACCGGCGCGTGCCCGCCGGGCTGGCCGAACCCACCCGGGGACGGGTAACCGGCGCCGGGTCCACCCGGGTAGCCGGGCGGCGGGTAGCCGGCCCCGCCCGGCGCGGGCGGCGGCGGATAGCTGCCGCCCTGCGGGGGTGGCGGCGGTGGGTAGCCGCCCGCCGGAGGCGGCGGGAAGCCACCCGGCGGGGGCGGGTAACCACCCTGCGGCGGAGGCGGGAAGCCACCCTGTGGCGGCGGATAACCACCCGGCGGCGGGTAGCCGCCGTCGGGCGGCGGGGGCGGCGGATATCCGCCCTCGGGCGGTGGCGGGTTATTGCCCGGCGGCTGATCAGTCACGTTGCAAGCTCTCCTCACCTCGGATAGCGACCGCGGCACGGCCGCGTTTTTCTACCAGCACCTGGATGCGGCGCGAACGAACAACTCCACAGGCAGATTACGCATCGCCAAGGCCGTTGTTGGTTGCTTCGACGTGCCCTTTCGGGCTGCCATGTGCACCGTCGACACCGTCGTCGGTGGTGTGTGGCCGGTCATGGCGCCTTCCGGTTCGGGTTTGCTGGCCCTGAGCGAGCTCACCTTACCTGGGAAGCCGCTGACAGCACGGCATTCCACGCCGCGTGCGCGCAATCCCGCGGCCGCGGCCGGTGTGCGGCGACTAGTGCCGGAAACCACCCTCGGACAGGAAGCCGAGCAGGTCGTGCCTGGTCAGGACGCCGACCGGCTTGCCGTCCTCGACCACCATGACGGCGTCGGACTCGCGCAGGGTCTTGGCGGCCGTGCTGACGAGTTCGCCTGCGCCGATCAGCGGCAGCGGCGGGCTCATGTGCTCGGCGACGGCGTCGGCCAGCTTGGCGCGGCCCTCGAACACCGCGGACAGCAGTTCCCGCTCGGACACACTGCCTGCGACCTCCCCCGCCATCACGGGCGGTTCGGCACCGACCACGGGCATCTGCGAGACGCCGTACTCGCGCAGGATGCCGATCGCGTCGCGCACGGTCTCCGACGGATGGGTGTGCACCAGGTCCGGCAGCGCACCCGACTTGCCGCGCAACACATCGCCGACGGTCTTCTCCATGCTGCCGTCGAGCCGGCTGCGCAAGAAGCCGTACGACGACATCCAGGCGTCGTTGAAAATCTTTGACAGATAACCGCGTCCGCCGTCGGGCAGCAGCACCACGACCACGGCGTCGGGGCCGGCCTTGCGGGCCACCTCGATCGCCGCGACCACGGCCATCCCGCAGGAGCCGCCGACCAACAGCGCCTCCTCGCGCGCCAGTCGCCGGGTCATCTCGAACGAGTCGGCGTCGGAGACCGCGATGATCTCGTCGGGCACCGTCGGGTCGTACGCCGTCGGCCAGAAGTCCTCGCCGACACCCTCGACCAGATACGGCCTTCCGGTGCCGCCCGAGTACACCGAGCCTTCGGGATCGGCGCCGATGATCTTCACCTTGCCGCCGGAGACCTCCTTGAGGTAGCGGCCGGTGCCGGTGATGGTGCCGCCGGTGCCGACGCCCGCGACGAAGTGGGTGATCTTGCCCTCGGTGTCGGCCCAGATCTCCGGGCCGGTGGTCTCGTAGTGGCTCGCCGGACCCATCTGGTTGGAGTACTGGTCGGGCTTCCAGGCGCCCTCGATCTCGTCGACCAGGCGGTTGGAGACGCTGTAGTAGCTGTCCGGGTGGTCCGGCGGAACCGCCGTCGGGCACACCACGACCTCGGCGCCGTAGGCGCGCAGCACATTCCGCTTGTCCTCGCTGACCTTGTCGGGGCAGACGAAGACGCACTTGTAGCCGCGCTGCTGGGCCACCAGGGCCAGGCCGACGCCGGTGTTGCCTGAGGTGGGTTCGACGATGGTGCCGCCCGGCTTGAGTTCACCGCTGGCCTCGGCGGCGTCGATCATCTTGACCGCGATGCGGTCCTTGGCGCTGCCGCCGGGGTTCAGATACTCGATCTTGGCGGCCACCAGACCGGCTCCCTCGGGAACCACCGAGTTCAGCCGGACCAGCGGGGTGTTGCCGATGAGCTCACTGATGTGCCTGGCGATACGCATACGTCAATGGTCTCAGGCGGCCGATCGGCTCACCACGTCGCCTCACGTATGTAGGCGCCGATCTGACGCAGCGAACGCCTCGCCTCGGGCACCAGGTTGCCCGCGATCTGGAAGACATGCATCTGACCAGGCCAGACCCGGACCTCGACGGGCACGCCCGCGGCGCACAGCATGCGCGCGGCCTTGCGTGCGTCGCTGATCAGAACCTCCGAGCCGGACACGTGGATCAGCGTGCGCGGCAGCCCGGGTTCGATGTGGTCGAGCGGTTCGTAGACCTGTTCGCCGTTGCGCGCGGCGGCCGCCTCGACGATCTCGACGAGGGCGTCGAACGCCTTCGGCGGGAACATCGCATCGCGACGGGCGTTGGGATGCCCGGCCCTGGCCCGGTTGTCGATCTCGTACAGCGGCGACATCGCCACCAGCGCCGCGGGCACCTCGCCGGTCTCGCTCAGCAGGCGTTCGGCCAGTGCGAGGCCGAGGTAGCCGCCGGCCGAGTCGCCCGCGACGACGATCTGCTCGGGTTCGTAGCCGGTGCGGCGCAGCCACACGTAGGCGTCGTAACAGTCCTCAAGGGCCGTGCCCACCGAGTGCTTGGGCACCATGCGGTAGTCCACGACCAGCACCGGGCTGTCGGCGTACTCCGACAACGACGTCGCGATTCCGGAGTGCGTGTTGGCGCCGCAGGTCAGGAACGCCCCGCCGTGCAGGTACAGGATCACGCTGCGGGTGCCGTCGGCGGGCAGCACCCCGTCGGCCCGGATCAGCTGTGCGGTGCAGTGCGGCAGCGCGATGGTGGCCTTGATGGTGCCGGGGCTGGGCCGCAGCATGCGCGCCGCGTAGTTCAGCGCCCCGAACGGCCACGGCAGGTGCGGCACCCGGCTACCGATTGCCAGCGTCGGGCGGATGGTCAGCATCGCCGCCAGCGAAGCGATTCGCCCCGCGAGGCTCGTACCGTCTTCGACGACCTCGACCGGAGCGGCGTCACTGACCGGGAACTTGCCCGCCCGGCGCGTCCCACCTGGGCCGATACCGGCCCGATGCGACCTGGTTACCTTGCTCGGTGCGGTCATGGCCACCACTCCCTACGACGGTGTAGAACGGTGAGCTAAATCACTTCAGACAACCCGGGTAACTTAGCTTGACATTTCTAACAAGTTCAACAATCAAGCAAGCCGATTCGATACCGGAACTGGTAACTGGTTGATACCGCACTGTGATCGCCGGATGCGTCTGCCACGCGGAGAACACCCGGCCCGGCACCTAAACTGATCACGTGGGCACACGTGCACCGCGCCGGTCGACGGTCGCCCTGGCGGCTGCGGCCACGCTGGCATCTACCGGCTCCGCCTACATCGGGGCGCGCAACCTGCTCAACGGGCAGGCCGCTCAAGCCCGCCGGGTCATCCCCAAGGCCTGGGCCATCCCGCCCCGCGCCGACGGCGTCTACTCACCGGGCGGCGGTCCGGTCGAGCGCTGGGAACGCGGCGTCCCGTTCGATCTGCACCTGATGATCTTCGGTGACTCCACCGCCACCGGGTACGGCTGCCACAACGCCGACGAGGTGCCCGGTGTGCTGCTCGCACGCGGTGTCGCCGAGCAGTTCGGGCAGCGAATCCGGTTGAGCACCAAGGCCATCGTCGGTGCCACTTCCAAGGGACTGTCCGGGCAGATCGACGCCATGTTCGTGGCGGGCCCGCCCCCGGACGCCGCGGTCATCATGATCGGCGCCAACGACATCACCCGGCCCAACGGCATCGGGCCGTCGGCACGCAGGCTCGGCGCGGGCGTTCGACGCCTGCGGGCGGCGGGCGCGGCGGTCGTGGTGGGCACCTGCCCGGACTTCGGTGTGATCACGGCGATCCCACAGCCGCTGCGCTGGTACGCGCGCCGCCGCGGGCTGCGGTTGGCCCGCGCGCAGGCGCACGCCGTGCGGGCCGCCGGCGGGGTGCCGGTGCCGTTCTCCGACCTGCTGGCGCCGGAGTTCCACAAGATGCCGGACGTGCTGTTCAGCGAGGACATGTTCCACCCGTCGGCGGCCGGCTACGCGCTGGCCGCCAAACAATTGCTGCCTGCCCTGTGTAATGCGCTGGGCCAGTGGGACGGTGACGACGCGTTGCAGACCGGCGCGGCCGACACCTCGACGCCGTGGTCGAGGCTCGCCGGGATGAGCCGGTTGTGGCGGCGTTCCACCGGGGGTGCCCGCCCCCGTGGTGGCGACTGCGAGCTAGGTTCTCTCTCAGCAACCCGATGAGGAGTTTTCATGCCTGAAGCCGTAATCGTCGCCACCGCCCGCTCACCGATCGGCCGCGCCGGTAAGGGGTCGCTGGTCGACATGCGCCCCGACGACCTCGCCGCCCAGATGGTCAAGGCCGTCCTGGACAAGGTGCCCGCGCTCGATCCACGCGACATCGACGACCTGATCATGGGCTGCGGCCAGCCCGGCGGCGAGGCGGGTTTCAACATCGGCCGTGCCGTCGCGGTGCAGCTCGGTTACGACTTCCTGCCCGGCACCACCGTCAACCGGTACTGTTCGTCGTCGCTGCAGACCACCCGGATGGCGTTCCACGCGATCAAGGCCGGTGAGGGTCACGCGTTCGTCTCCGCGGGCGTCGAAACCGTGTCGCGGTTCGCGAAGGGCAACGCCGACGGCTGGCCCGACACCAAGAACCCGGTGTACGGCGACGCCATGAAGCGCTCCGAGGAAGCCGCCGCGGGCGCCGAGGAATGGCACGATCCGCGCGAGGACGGGCTGCTGCCCGACGTCTACATCGCCATGGGCCAGACCGCCGAGAACGTCGCACTGCACACCGGCATCAGCCGGGAGGACCAGGACCACTGGGGTGTGCGCTCACAGAACCGCGCGGAGGAGGCCATCAACAACGGCTTCTTCGAGCGCGAGATCTCCCCGGTGACGCTGCCCGACGGCACCGTGGTGTCCAAGGACGACGGCCCCCGGGCCGGCACCACCTACGAGAAGATCAGCCAGCTCAAGCCGGTGTTCCGGCCGAACGGCACGGTCACCGCGGGCAATGCCTGCCCGCTCAACGACGGCGCCGCCGCGGTCGTGGTGATGTCGGACGTGCGCGCCAAGGAGCTCGGGCTGACCCCGCTGGCGCGGATCGTGTCGACCGGTGTGTCGGGTCTGTCACCCGAGATCATGGGCCTCGGCCCGATCGAGGCGGTCAAGAAGGCCCTCGCCAACGCCAAGATGACGATCGACGACATCGACCTCTACGAGATCAACGAGGCGTTCGCGGTGCAGGTGCTCGGCTCGGCCCGCGCGCTCGGCATGGACGAGGACAAGCTCAACGTGTCCGGCGGCGCGATCGCGCTCGGCCACCCGTTCGGCATGACCGGTGCCCGGATCACCGCGACGCTGCTGAACAACCTGCAGACCTACGACAAGACCTTCGGCATCGAGACGATGTGTGTCGGTGGCGGCCAGGGCATGGCGATGGTCGTGGAGCGCCTCGCCTAACCCATAGGATGCGTCCCGATGACCACCATCGGAACGCCGCTGTCACCGCGCGCCACGAAAGTCATGCTGCTGGGCTCTGGTGAGCTGGGCCGCGAAGTCCTGATCGCGCTGCAGCGCCTCGGCGTCGAGACCATCGCCGTCGACCGCTACGACAACGCGCCCGGCCACCAGGTCGCCCACCACGCGCGCACCATCGCCATGTCCGACCCGGATCAGCTGCGCACCCTCATCGAGGCCGAGCGGCCCGATCTGGTGGTCCCCGAGATCGAGGCCATCGCCACCCCGGTCCTTGAGGCCCTTGAGGCCGATGGCGTGACGACGGTGATCCCGACGGCCCGCGCGACCCGGCTGACCATGGACCGCGAGGGCATCCGCCGCCTCGCCGCCGAGACGCTCGGCCTGCCGACGAGCCCGTACCGGTTCTGTGACTCGCTCGACGAGTTGCGGGCCGCCATCGACGAGATCGGCTACCCCTGCGTCGTCAAACCGGTGATGAGCAGCTCCGGTAAGGGCCAGTCCAAGATCGACGGCCCCGACGGGGTGGCCGCCGCGTGGGACTACGCCATGGCGGGCGGGCGGGTCAGCCTGACCCGGGTCATCGTCGAGGGTTTCATCGACTTCGATTACGAGATCACGTTGCTGACCGTGCGGGCCCGCGGCGCCGACGGTGCGATCCACACGCAGTTCTGCGCACCGATCGGCCACCTGCAGCGCAACGGCGACTATGTCGAGAGCTGGCAGCCGCATCCGATGTCGGCGACGGCGCTGGCGCGTGCGGAGCAGATCGCGGGCGCGGTGACCGACAACCTCGGCGGGCAGGGCATCTTCGGCGTCGAACTGTTCGTCAAGGGTGACCAGGTGTGGTTCAGCGAGGTCAGCCCCCGCCCCCACGACACCGGCATGGTGACGATGGTCAGCCAGTGGCAGAGCGAGTTCGAGTTGCATGCACGCGCCATCCTCGGCCTGCCGGTCGACACCGCGCTGCGGTCGCCGGGCGCCAGCGCGGTGATCTACGGCGGCGTGGACGCCACCGGCGTCGTCTTCGACGGGGTGGACGCGGCACTGCAGGTGCCGCACACCGACATCCGGTTGTTCGGCAAGCCCGAGAGCTTCCTCACCCGCCGGATGGGTGTCGCGCTGGCGTACGCCGACGATGTGGACACCGCGCGCGGCAACGCCGTCGAGGCGGCGGGCCGGGTCAAGCCGCGGGCCGTCTGAGCCTGCGCGCTCCTGACGGCGCACGAACCGAAGACACCGGACCAAAGAAAAAGGCGCCCGCGATCGCGGACGCCTTTCTCGGGTGTGACTGCTAGTCGTTGTTGAAGTACGACAGCAGTCGCAGGATCTCGATGTACAGCCAGACCAGGGTCACGGTCAGGCCGAGGGCGACGCCCCACGCGGCCTTCTCCGGCGCACCGGCGCGGATCATCTGGTCGGCGGCGTCGAAGTCGATCAGGAAGCTGAACGCGGCCAGACCGATGCACACGAGCGAGAAGATGATCGCCAGCGGGCCACCGTCACGCAGCGGGCCTGCGCCGTCGGTGAACAGCGCGAACACGAAGTTGCCGAGGGCCAGGACCACCACACCGAAGATCGCGGCGACCATCATGCGGGTGAATTTCGGCGTCACCCGGATGGCGCCGGTCTTGTACACCACGAGCATGCCGAAGAACACGCCGAAGGTTCCGAGCACGGCCTGGCTGATCAGCCCGCCCGCGCTGGCGCCCTGGATGTTGAAGGTCAGCAGGAACGACACCGCACCGAGGAACAGGCCTTCCAGCGCGGCGTAGCTCAGCACGATGGCCGGGTTGTCCTGCTTGCGGCCGAACGTCGCGATCAGCACCAGGACCAGACCGCCGAGGCCACCGATCAACGTGAACGGCGCGGCCAATGCGAAGTTGCTCGACACCAGGAAGTAGGACACCACCGCGACGACCGACAGCACGCCGAGGGTGATACCGGTCTTGGTGACGACGTCGTCGATGGTCAGCGGGCGGGCGACGCCGGCCTGCTGCTTGTCGAGGTATTCAGGCGCATACTGCTGTGCGTGCACCTGCTGCGCACCGAAGCCGGCGGCTCCGGTACCGAAAGTTGCGTATCCGCCCTGCGTTTTGGGCAGGCTGCGGAATACCGGGTTGCTGGTCTCGCGCACCGTGGTTCCTCTCTTATGAGATGTGTTCGGGGTACGAACTACATGGTCAACGATCGATGGTCCCGACAGGTTCCCTCTTCCGGAGATGAACTCTCAGGAAACTTCCAGGTTCGATCTTGAGGCAAACCCTACCCGCCGCGCGAGTCGCACGGGGATCGAACTACATTGCAACCGTGACAGAAAACGAGGACATCCTAGTAAATGTCCGCGACGGCGTCGGCATCCTCACGCTGAACCGCCCCAAGGCGATCAACTCGCTCACCGCGGGCATGGTCGCCGAGATCGGCAAGGCGTTGCACGCGTGGGAGAACGACGACTCCGTGCACACCGTGCTGCTCACCGGCGCCGGTGAGCGGGGGCTGTGTGCGGGCGGTGACGTCGTGGCGCTCTATCACAGCGCGAAGGCCGGCGGCGCGGACGCGCGCCGATTCTGGCACGACGAATACCTGGTCAACGCCTATATCGGCAGTTACCCCAAGCCCTATGTGGCGGTGATGGACGGCATCGTGATGGGCGGCGGTGTGGGTGTGGCCGGGCACGGCAGCATCCGGGTGGTCACCGACACCACCAAGATGGCGATGCCCGAGGTCGGTATCGGCTTCGTCCCCGACGTCGGCGGCACCTATCTGCTCTCACGTGCCCCTGGCGCGCTTGGCCTGCACGCCGCGCTCACCGGTGCGCCGTTCTCGGGTGCCGACGCGATCGCCATGGGCTTCGCCGATCACTATGTGCCACACGACAAACTCGCCGATTTCACCGAGTCCGTCGTCACCCACGGCGTCGACAACGCCCTGGCCACCTACGCCGTCGAGGCCCCGGCCGGCGCCCTGGCGCAACAGCGGGACTGGATCGACGAGTGCTACGCGGGCGAGACGGTCGCCGACATCGTCGCCGCGCTGCGCAACAGTGCCGCCGCCGACGCCGGGGCGGCCGCCGATCTGATCACCACCCGCTCCCCCGTCGCGCTGTCGGTGACGCTGGAGGCGGTGCGTCGGGCCGCCGCGCTGGACACGCTCGAAGACGCGCTGCGCCAGGAATACCGGATCTCCTGCGCCGCGGTGAAATCCCATGATTTCGTCGAGGGCATCCGGGCACAGTTGGTGGACAAGGACCGCAACCCGAAGTGGTCACCCGCCTCGATCGCCGATGTCACCCGGGCCGACATCGACGCCTACTTCGTTCCGGCAGAACCGGATCTCACGTTCGAGAAGGAGAAGAAATGAGCGACTTCGAGACGATCCTGGTGACCCGCACCGACCGGGTCGCCACCATCCAGCTGAACCGGCCGAAGGCGCTCAACGCGCTCAACAGCCAGGTGATGACCGAAGTGACAACGGCCGCAGCCGAACTCGACAAGGATCCGGGTGTCGGCGCGATCATCATCACCGGCAACGAGAAGGCCTTCGCGGCGGGCGCCGACATCAAGGAGATGGCGGACCTGTCCTTCGCCGACGTCTTCGAGGCCGACTTCTTCGAACTGTGGTCGAAGTTCGCCGCCACCCGCACGCCCACCATCGCCGCGGTCGCCGGGTACGCCCTCGGTGGCGGCTGCGAACTGGCGATGATGTGCGACATCCTGATCGCCGCCGACACCGCGAAATTCGGGCAGCCCGAGATCAAACTTGGCGTGCTGCCCGGCATGGGTGGTTCGCAGCGGCTCACCCGGGCGATCGGCAAGGCCAAGGCCATGGACCTGATCCTCACCGGCCGCACCATCGACGCCGTGGAGGCCGAACGCGCGGGCCTGGTCTCGCGGCTGGTGCCCGCGGACACGTTGCTCGACGAGTCGCTCGCGGTCGCGCAGACCATCGCCGGGATGTCGTTGTCGGCCGCCCGCATGGCCAAGGAAGCGGTGAACCGCGCGTTCGAGACGAGCCTCACCGAGGGCCTGCTCTACGAGCGCAGGCTGTTCCATTCCGCTTTTGCCACCGCCGATCAGAAAGAGGGCATGGCCGCGTTTGCCGAGAAGCGCGCCGCCAACTTCACCCATCGCTAGAGTTCCACGGGTGACCGACACCAGCACCACCGAGGACGTCGACAGACCCGACGGCGAACCCGTCGTCGAGCAGGCCCCCGAACAGCAGGCCCCGCCGGCCTGGTGGGTGCGCCACTACACGTTCTTCGGCACCGCGGTGGGCCTGGTGTTCGTCTGGCTGTCGCTGACCCCGTCGCTGCTGCCGCGCGGCCCGCTGTTCCAGGGGCTGGTGAGCGGCGGCGCCGGGGCGATCGGATACGGCATAGGCGTTTTCGCGGTGTGGCTGGTGCGCTACATGCGCTCCGCGGATACCAGCCCCAAGGCCCCGCGGTGGGCCTGGATCGGGCTCGTCGCGGTCGGGATCGTCGGGCAGATCCTGATGATCGTCTACTTCCACGTGTGGCAGGACCAGATCCGCGACTTCATGGGTGTGCCGCGGCTGAGGTTCTGGGACCACCCGCTCACCGCGGTGCTGTCCATCGTCGTGCTCTATGTCCTCGTCGAGATCGGCCAGCTGGTCGGCAAACTCGTGCGGTACCTGGTGCGTCAGCTCGATCGTGTTGCGCCGCCGCGGGTTTCCGCGGTGGTGGTGGTGACGCTGCTGCTCGCGTTGAGCATCGCCCTGCTCAACGGCGTGGTGGTGCGGTTCGCGATGGAGACCATCAACAAGTCGTTCGCGGCGGTCAACGACGAGGACAGCCCGGATTTCTCCGCGCCGACCTCGCCGCTGCGCTCGGGCGGACCCGGTTCGCTGGTCAGCTGGGCGTCCCTGGGTCATCAGGGCCGGGTGTTCGTTGCCAGCGCACCTTCGGTGCAACAGCTTTCGGCGTTCAACGGCGCACCGGCGGTCGAGCCCATCCGCGCCTACGCCGGCCTGCAGTCGGCCGACGGGATCAAGGCCACCGCCGCGCTCGCGGCGCGCGAGTTGGAACGCACGGGTGGCCTGGACCGCCAGGTGGTCGCGGTGGCCACCACGACCGGCACCGGGTGGATCAACAATGCGGAAGCCACTGCGCTGGAATACATGTACAACGGCGACACCGCGATCGTGTCGATGCAGTACTCGTATCTTCCGAGCTGGTTGTCGTTCCTGGTGGACAAGGAGAACGCGCGCCAGGCCGGGCAGGCGTTGTTCGAGGCGGTCGACGCGCTGATCCGCGAACGTCCCGAGGCCGACCGGCCCAAGCTCGTGGTGTTCGGCGAGAGCCTCGGCTCGTTCGGCGGCGAGGCACCGTTCCTGGCGCTCAACAATCTGGTCGCCCGCACCGACGGCGCGCTGTTCTCCGGGCCCACGTTCAACAACACCATCTGGACCGATCTGACCCGCAACCGGGATCCCGGCTCGCCGGAATGGCTTCCGATCTACGCCGACGGCGAGAATGTCCGGTTCGTCGCCGAGGCAGCCGATCTCGGCCGCCCCGACGATCCGTGGTCGACACCCCGGGTGGTGTATCTGCAGCACGCGTCCGATCCGATCGCGTGGTGGAACACCGATCTGCTGTTCTCGAAACCGGACTGGTTGCGTGAGCCGCGTGGGTATGACGTGTCGCCGCACACCGTGTGGATTCCGGTGGTGACGTTCCTGCAGGTGTCCGCGGACATGGCGGTCGCGGTGGACGTTCCCGACGGGCACGGGCACGTCTACGTCAAGGATGTGGCCAACGCGTGGGCGGCGATCATGGCGCCGCCGGGCTGGACGCCGGCCAAGACCGAGAGGCTGCGTCCGTTGCTCAACAACAACGAAAGTGCGTGAGCCGCAGGCTCACACCTGACCGGCCGCGGCCAGGGCGTGGTAGCCGCCGATGACGTCGGTGGCCCGGTGCAACCCCAGGTCGAGCAGCGACGCCGCTGCCAGGCTCGACGTATAACCCTCGGAGCACAGGATCACCCAGTACACGTCGTCGTCGACGGCCTGGGGCAGCCTGGCCTCGCTGGTGGGGTCGCACCGCCACTCCAGCACGTTGCGTTCGATGACCAGCGCGCCGGGCACCTCACCCTCGGCGGCGCGTTGCGCGGCGGGCCGGATGTCGACCAGCACCGCACCGTCGGCCAGCGCGGCGGGCAGTTCGGCGGCCGACAGTCGGTTCAGCCGCGCGCGGGCGGCGTCGAGGACCTCGTCGATGCGGCTCATCTCATCCTTCCGGCGCGTCGGTCAGCTCGGTGCGACTGCGGCGCAGCGTGTTCTGTTGCGTCACTTCGTAGTACGACATCGCGGTGAGCGGCGGCGAATACGCGTGCACGCTGAGCGTGGGGCCGAGGACCGGTCCGGGGGCGCGCACCACATCGTGGACCCAGCCGAGCGGGAACGCGGCCTGGCGGCCCGCCGAGAGCCTGCGGCGCCGCAGCGTCTCACCGTCCCAGCGGGTTTCGGTCAGCGCACCGGAGACCACGGTGAGCGCGCCGAGCGAACCGCCGTGATCGTGCAGTTCGGTCGAGCGGTCGGGAACCCAGCTGATCAGCCAGACGTCGAGTTCGTCGTCGCCGTCCAGGCGCGTGTACCAACGCTCGTCGGAGGGCAGGTCGCGCAACAGCCGGTCGTAGCGACCCGACAGCACGGCGTCGGCGGCGCGGTCGGTGGTGTTCAGCAGATCGGGCAGGCGCAGCCGGGTGGGTGCGGAGACGGCGGGGACGGTCGTGGACGCGCCAAGGGATGCAGAAGCAGTGGTGAGCATGACGGAACTTTCGAAAAACGGGTGGACGACGGGAGACGGGTGCGCGGCTCTACTGAGCCCGACAACACTCTCCGATCCCGGTCCGTACCATCACGGCCGCCAGTGTTGCATAGATTGGCTTCATGCGCAGTTACCCGAGGGCCCGCAAGACCGCCGCCGGACTCCTGGCGGCCGCCGGTCTGAGCCTGCTGACGGCATGCGGCTCGGACACCGGCGAACCCGCCGAGCAAGGCCACCCGGCCGAGTCCTCGTCCCCCTCGGCGACCCCCACCGCGAGCGCCGAGACGTCGCCGCCGACGGCCGCGCCGGGTGAGGTGGCGGTGTCGCCGGGCGGTGTCACGACGGCGGTCGGCGCACCCGCACAATCCACCGAAGACGAGTATTTCCAGGCCTGTCACGCCGCCAAGATGTGGATGGACGCCAAGGGCGGCGACCCGAAGGCCCAGATCGAGCCGTATCTGGCGAGCCTGCAGGCGCCCGGCGCGGCACCCGGTCCCGGCACCTACGACAAGACCTGGGCCGAGCTGGAGCCGGCGCGGCAGGCCGCGGTGATCGTGGCGGTGCAGGCCGCCGCCGACGATCTGTGCGGCTAGTTCGAATCACGCTGCATCAAATCCGGCCCGCAGCGCCGATATCGCCGTCGATGTAGCGCTGCAGCGTCGGCGCGATGGCTTCGAGGACCTCGTCCTCGCTCATCGACGCGACGGGCTCGATCCGCCAGACGTACCGCATGAGGGCGAAGCCGATGGTCTGTGAGGCGACCAGGCCGGCGCGGGTGCGGCGTTGGTGTTCGTTGTCGCCCATGGTCGCGAACACCCCGAGCAGGCTGCGCTCGACGACCATGCGCAGCTTCTCGCGCGTGGTCTGTTCATGCGCGGCGGTCTGCAGGATCGCCCGCAGCACGGGGCCCACCTCGTCGTCGGCCCAGCTGTCGAGCAGCAGCCGCAGCACGGCGCGGCCGGTGTCGCCGGCAGGCGCCTGCCAGGTGGCGACCACACCGTCGAGCCACTTCTGCGGCGGGTCGGTCGCGGCGTCGAGCAGGCCTTCCTTGGAGCCGTAGTAGTGGTAGACCAGCGCGGGATCCACGTCCGCGGCGCGCGCCACGGCCCGGATGGTGGTTCCGGCCCAGCCGTTCTCGGCGAACGTCTCGCGCGCGGCCGCGAGGATGCGTGCGGCCAGGACACCGCGATCGTCGCGCGGTCCCGGTGTCGTGCGAGCGGACCGTTTCGCCATGCCGCCGATTTCTCCCTTGCGTCGAGACTAGTTTCATCGTACCGTGAAATTAGTTTCAACGAGGCGTGAAAATTTGGAGGCGATATGAACGCGGACGCCGCAGCGCTGGACCGGCCTGCACTGGACCGTCCCTGGAAGCGACCGGGCGCGGCGCGCTATGCGCTGTCGCGGTTCCGCGGATTTATCCGCACCCCGGTCGAGGTGTACGAGCCCGAACCCGGCGCCGTGACCGTGCGGCGCGACGTCGCGGTGACCACGCGGGACGGCACGGTGCTGCGGGTGAACGTGCATCTGCCCGCAGGCGACGGCCCCGTCCCGGTGCTGCTGTGCGCGCACCCGTACGGCAAGGACAAGGTGCCGGTGCGCAAGAAGCGGGGCAAGGGGGGCAAGAGGTATGCCCTGCCGTTCCAGTACCGCGTGCTGCGCCAGCCCGAACCCGTGCGGTTCTCGTCGTTGACCACGTGGGAGGCGCCTGACCCGGCGTGGTGGACCAAACAGGGCTTCGCCGTGGTGAATTGCGATCTGCGCGGTGCAGGCACATCCGACGGTGTGGGTTCGCCGCTGTCGGACCAGGAGGGCGAGGACGTCTACGACCTCATCGAATGGGCCGCCGCGCAGCCGTGGAGCACCGGTGCGGTGGGCATGATCGGGGTGTCCTATCTGGCGATCTCGCAGTGGAAGTCCGCGGCGCTGCGGCCACCGCATCTTCGGGCCATCGTGCCGTGGGAGGGCATGACCGACCCGTACCGCGATCTGCTGCACCCCGGCGGCATCCAGGAGACCGGGTTCATCAAGCTGTGGAGCCGCAGCCTGAAGGAGACCCGGCTCGAATACGATCTGGGCAAGGAGAATTCGTCGCGACCCCGGTACGACGACTGGTGGCGCGCACTGGTGCCCGCGCTCGAGGCCATCGACGTGCCCGCGCTGATCTGCGGAAGCTTCTCCGACAACAACCTGCACACCCGCGGGTCCATCCGCGGCTTCGAGCAGATCGGATCGGCCGAACGCCACCTCTACACGCACCGCGGCGGCAAGTGGGCGACGTTCTACTCCGACGACGCGCTGCGGACCCAGCTGGCGTTCCTCGACCGGCACCTGCGCGGCGGCACCGGGCAGACACTGCCGCGGGTGCGTTTGGAGGTGCGGGAGAGCCGCGACCGCATCGCCGCGGTGCGCGACGAATCGCAGTGGCCACCGGCGTCGACTCGGTGGACGCCGCTGTATCTGCACGACGCCGGGCTGCGAACCGAAGCCGCCACCGTCGCGGGGTCCATATCGTTCGACACCCGCAGGGCCGCAGCGCGTTTCGGGTGGACCGTACCCGACGACACCGAGCTCACCGGCCCGATGGCGCTGCGCCTGTACATCTCGGCCGACGCCGACGACGTCGATCTGTTCGTCGGTGTCGAGAAGTGGAGCGGCACCCGGTACGTGCCGTTCGAGGGGTCCTACGGCTTCGGCCGTGACCGGGTGAGCACCGGATGGCTGCGCGCCTCGATGCGGGCGCTCGACGAGACCAGGTCGCGCCCGTTCGAGCCGGTCCCCGCCTTCATCGAGGACCAGCCGTTGCGCCCGGGACAAGTTGTGCCGGTGGATATTCCGCTCGGTCCGTCATCGACGCTGTTCCGCGCGGGCGAACGGTTGCGCCTGGTGGTGGCGGGCCGTTGGCTGTGGCCGCGCAACCCGCTCACCGGTCAGTTCCCCGCCGCCTACGAGCGCCGGTCCCGCGGCATCTGCACGCTGCACTGGGGTCCGGACCGGCAGGCGCACCTGCTCGTGCCGGTCATCCCTGACGCACAATGAAGGCATGCGCGTCGCCTTGGCTCTCGGCAGTGGCAGCGCCCGCGGCTACGCCCACATCGGGGTGATCGACGAACTGCGCTCACGTGGATACGAGATCGTCGGGATCAGCGGATCGTCGATGGGCGCGCTGGTCGGCGGGTTGTATGCGGCGGGCAAGCTCGACGAGTTCGCCGAATGGGCCAGCACGCTCACCCAGCGCGCGGTGCTCCGACTGCTGGATCCGTCCCTGTCGGCCGCGGGCATCCTGCGCGCCGAGAAGATCCTCGACGCGGTGCGCGACATCCTCGGTGACGTCACCATCGAGGAGCTGCCGATCCCCTACACCGCGGTCGCGACCGATCTGATCGCAGGCAAGTCGGTGTGGTTGCAGCGCGGTCGCGTCGACGCCGCGATCCGCGCGTCGATCGCCATCCCCGGGGTGATCGCACCGCACACCCTCGACGGCCGGCTGCTCGGTGACGGCGGCATCCTCGACCCGCTGCCCATGGCGCCGATCGCGGCCGTCAACGCCGATCTGACCATCGCGGTCAGCGTCTCGGGCAGCGAGACCGAGCCGGCGGCGGCGCCGGACACCGAGGCGGGCGCGGGGGCCAAACCCAGCACCGAGTGGCTGAACCGGATGCTGCGCAGCACATCGGCCGTGCTCGACACCGCCGCGGTGCGCAGCGTGCTCGACCGTCCCACCGCGCGGGCCGTGCTCAGCAGATTCGGGGCCTCGATCACCGACGACGCATCCGACGCATCCGGTGACGTCGGCGCGGAGGACGACAAGGCGGTGCCGGTGATCGAACCGACCGAGTCGGCGGGCGTCCCGCGCCTCGGCAGCTTCGAGGTCATGTATCGCACCATCGACATCGCGCAGGCCGCGCTGGCACGGCACACCCTCGCGGCGTATCCGCCCGATCTGCTGATCGAGGTGCCCCGCACGGTGTGCCGCAGCCTGGAGTTCAACCGCGCCGCCGAGGTGATCGCCGCGGGCAGGCAGTTGGCCGCGCAGGCGCTCGACCGCGCCTAACGCACGAGCTCGTCGAGGAACTCCGCGATCGCGCGTGCCTCGCGGCGGCCCTGCGCGCGCCCGGCCTTCGCCGAGGGCACCCGGCACGCCGGATCCAGCGGATTGGTGCCGAACGCGTCGAGCGACTCGTCGTCGGCGAAGATGCCCAGCGCGGCACCGGCGAATTCGGAGATCTCCTCGGCGATTCCGCCGTGGCCGAACGGTGACGGAACAGATTGTCCGGCGGGCACCAGCACCAGGGCGCTCTGGCAGTCGGCGGCGAGCTCCAGGTTGATGGTGCTGCTGACGCCGCCGTCGATGTAGCGCCGGGAACCGATCGTCACCGGCGGCCACGCCCCCGGCACCGCGCAGCTCGCGGCGACCGCGTCGACCAGACCGACCCCGGACTCGCGGTCGAACGCGACGAGTTCACCGGTGGCGATGTCGATCGCCGCGATCCGCAGCACCCGCTCGGGCCAGTCGTGCGAGGGCAGGCGCGCGGCGATCACCTCGCGGCGCACCGGCTCGGGCACGGTCCGCGTCTCGGCCGCGACCTGCCCGATGCGCTGCAGTTTCTCGGTCTTGGTCGCGCCGTCGGCGAGCATCGCGTCGACGAACAGTTCGCTGATCGTGCCGATGCTGACACCCGGGTCGAGCTCGGCCGAGGTCCCGGTGAGCTGCCGTTCGTACAACTCGTCGAGGCTCAGTCCGCTGCTCAGCTGCGCCGCCACGGTCGAGCCCGCCGAGGTGCCCGCCAGCACGTCGCTGGCCAGCACGGCCTCGGCCGTTTCCGGCGATTCGTCGGCGATGCCGCGCAGAATTCCGGTCTCCCAGGCGATTCCCGCTATTCCCCCGCCGCCGAGTACGAGTGCACGTTTCGAATCCACGTTGATCCAGTGTGCCAGGACTACTCTCGGACCCGAGCCGGCGCCAGTGTGCCGCGCGCCCGACGGAGGGACTGCCATGACCGCCACCATGCGTGCCGAACGCTTCTACGCCGACACCAAAAAAGTTGTCGTGGAGGATGTTCCGATCCCCGAGCCGGGGCACGGCGAGGTGCTGGTGAAGGTCGCGTTCTGCGGGATCTGCCATTCGGATCTGAGCTTGATCAACGGCACGTTCCCGGCGCAGGCCCCGGTGGTGACCCAGGGGCACGAGGCCTCCGGAGTGGTCGCGAAGCTGGGACCGGGCGTCACCGGATGGGCGGAGGGCGACCGGGTGATCGTGGCGGCGGGCAGGCCGTGCATGAGCTGTCCCAACTGCCGCCGCGGCGACATCGGCAACTGCCTGCGCATCCAGTTGATGGCGTTCGCCTACGACGGCGCGTGGGCCGAGTACACCATCGCGCAGGCCGTGGGTCTGACCCGGGTGCCCGACAACGTGCCACTTGAGCAGGCTGCGATCCTCGCCGACGCGGTGTCGACGCCGTACGGCGCGGTGGTGCGGACCGGCAAGGTCGGCATCGGCGAATCCGTCGGCGTGTGGGGTGTCGGTGGCGTCGGCACGCACATCGTGCAGTTGTCGCGTCTGGTCGGGGCCGTGCCGGTGATCGCGGTCGACATCAAACCCGAGGTGCTCGAGCGGGCGCTCGCCGTGGGCGCCGACTACGCGTTCGACGCGCGCGATGAGGATCTCGCCGACAAGATCGCGGGTGTGACGGGCGGACGCGGCCTGGATGTGGCGTTCGACGCGGTGGGTCTGGCGTCGACGTTCGAGCAGGCGCTGGACCGGCTCACCATCGGCGGGCGCCTGGTCGCGGTGGGCATGAGCGCCGAGTCGCCGACGGTGGGGCCGACGTCGATGTTCGGTCTGACCCAGAAGCAGGTGCTGGGACATCTCGGGTACCAGAACGTCGACATCGCGACGCTGGCGACGCTCGTGTCGCTCGGGCGACTGGACCTGTCCCGGTCGATCAGCGAGATCGTTTCGCTGGAGGACGTCGCGGCAGGTATCGACAAACTCGAACGCCAGGACGGCAATCCGATCCGGATCCTGGTCCGGCCTTAGCGCAGGTGCGGCGCGGCCTTCGCGCTGAACAACGGCAGGTCGAGGTAGGTGGCGATGCCGGGTTCGGCCGCGCACACCGCCGGCACCGAGTTCACGCAGTGCGCCGCGGTGGCCACGACACCTGGTTCGGGACCGCTTTCCGAACCGGGTTCACCGATCTCACCCTGGAATCCGTTGATGACGACCGTGAAGTCCGGGTTGCCGCGGACCTCCATCTCGTACCGTTGCCCGGCCGGCCCGAAAGTCCATGGCGGGTCGAGGTTCTCCTCACCCATCAGCCAGTTGACGGTCACCCGGACCACCGCCTCGTCGCCGTTGAGCGCCTCCCAGTGGAACTTGCGTCCGGCCACCTGCCCGGGTTCGATGATCCCCAGCGGCGAGTCGATCGGTGCGGTCGCGACCGCGATCTCCTGGCGGGCACGGATGGTGGGATCGACGGCGAAGCCGAATTCGTCGACGCACATCTTCACGGCCTGGATGAAGCCGCCGTCGAGCAGCTTCTGCATGGGGCCGCTCAGGGCCTTGTCGGGCACCTCGCCGAAACCCATGACGTGGCGCAGCACGTCGGGTGCGTCGTAGCTGCGCAGATCGGAGAACTCCTCGGCCCGAACGAATGTCACGCCCGTCGACATCACCGAGAACAGCAGCGGGAACTTCTCGCTGATCCCTCCCGGTGCGATGCCGGTGCCGTGCAGCGTCGCGTTGCCCGCCAGGGCGGCCTCGCGCAGCGGTGCGCCCTGCTTGCGGCTGGGGTACACCCAGCCGACGGGGGTCACCACGTTCTTGCCGGACCGCAGCAGCGCGGCCACCTCGTCGGCGTTGGGGAGCAACGGCGCGTAGATCACCGCGTCGGCGTCCAGTGCCACGATGTCGTCGATGTCGCGGGTCGTGACCACCCCGATCGGTCCGGTGCCGATGAGTTCGCCGACGTCGCGGCCCGCCTTGGCCTCCGAATGCACCCAGCAGCCCACGAGTTCCAGGTCGGGGTGCTCGAGCACACCCTTGATGGCCGCCACTCCGACGCCGCCGGTCGCCCACTGCACCACTCGTAACGTCATCGCCCGCCTCTCTGGGAGAACTGGAACACGTTCTATCACCCGTGGGCGTGGATGACCTCGTATTCACCGTCGGCGTGGCGCGCCCGGATGGTCTTCTTGTCGTATTTGCCCACGCTGGTGCGCGGCACCTGGTCGACGAAGGTCCAGCGTTCGGGCAGCCACCACCGCGCCACCTTGTCGGCGAGGTACTCGCGCAGCTCCTTCGGGTCGACCGACGCACCGTCCTGCAGCACCACGACCGCGAGCGGACGCTCCTGCCAACGCTCGTCGGGGACGCCGACCACTGCGGCCTCCAGCACCGCGGGGTGGCCGATCAGGTGGTTCTCCAGTTCGACCGACGAGATCCACTCACCGCCGGACTTGATGACGTCCTTGGCCCGGTCGGTCAGCGTCACGTAGCCGAGTTCGTCGATGACGCCGACATCGCCGGTGCGCAGCCACCCGGCGTCGAACTTCTCGGCGTCGCGGCCCAGGTAGTAGCCCGCGGTGATCCACGGTCCGCGCACCTCGAGTTCACCGACGGCCTTGCCGTCGCTGGGCAGCGGGTTTCCCGCGTCGTCGACGATGCGCACCTCGACACCGCACATGGGCCTGCCCTGCGTGACCCGCATCGACCAGTGCCGCTCGTCGGAAACCCCGGGCAGCGGTTTGGCGACCGTGGCCAGCGGTGACGTCTCGGTCATGCCCCAGGCCTGCTGGATGTGGACGCCGTGGCGTTCCTGGAAGGCCTGCATCAACGACAACGGCACGGCCGACCCGCCGCAGGCCACCAGGCGCAGCGACGAGATGTCGTGTCCCGGCTGCTTTTCCAGGCAGTTCAGCACGTCGTTCCAGATCGTGGGTACGGCACCGGCCAGTGTCGGCCGCTGCGACTCGATCAGCCCGATCAGCGAGGCGCCGTCGAGGAACCGGTCCGGCATCACCAGCCCGGCACCGGCCATGAGCGCGGCGTAGGGCAGCCCCCACGCGTTGGCGTGGAACATCGGCACGATCGGCAGCACCACATCGCCGCAGCTGACGTCGAGCGCGTTGGCCGTGCAGGTGTTGAGCGAGTGCAGGTAGCTCGAGCGGTGGCTGTAGACAACGCCTTTCGGGTTGCCGGTGGTGCCGCTCGTGTAACACATTGCGGCCGCGGAGTTCTCGTCGACGTCGGGCCAGTCGAACCGCGTCGGGCGCCCGGCCAGCGCCTCGTGGTAGCGCAGCACGGTGCGGTCGGCGCCGCGCAGCGGTTCGAGGTCGCCGTCGCCGACGACGATCACCGTGTGCACGGTGTCGACCGACGGCAGCACCGGGGCGAGCAGCGGGATCAGCGACGAGTCGGTGATGATCACGCGATCCTCGGCCTCACCGGCGATGAACCCGATCTGTTCGGCGGACAGCCGGATGTTGAGCGTGTGCAGCACCGCACCCATCGACGGGATCGCGAGGTAGGCGGCGAGGTGCTCGGTGTTGTTCCACATGAAGGTGCCGACACGCTCGTCGCCCTCGATGCCGACCTCACGCAGCAGGTGCGCCAACTGGGCCGTCTGCTCGCCGAGCTCACGGTAGGTGGTGGTGCGATATCCGCCTTGACCGGTGGCCGTGGTGACGGTCCGGTCCCCGTTGACACCGCACGCGTGGCGCAGGATCGCGGTGATGGTCAACGGCCATTGCTGCATCGTGCTGTCCACGGGCGCGATGCTAGCGGCAACGTTCGGCCCCGAGGCGGGAACGAATTGAGTTTCCGAAACGATGTATCCGGGGGAAGATGTTCGGGTAGGTCCGGTCAGGTGCCGGTGATGTGGGAAGAGGTGCGGTTGATGCGCGTGAAATGGTCCATGGCTGCGGTCGCTGTGGCTGCGATCGGGGTGGTGGGCGCGCCCGCGGGTCTGGCCGTCGCCGAGGAGACCGCACAGGAGACCATCGACCGTCTGCAGTCCGAGGGCTACACGGTCACGATCGACCGCATCGGCACCGCCCCGATGGACCAGTGCGTGGTCACCAACGTCCGCAACCCGCAGCAGGTCCGTCAGTGGCTGCCGTACGTGGGTCCCGGGCTGAACACCGACAGCGTCCTGATCAACACGGTCACCAGTCAGACGGTGTCGGTGTCGCTGAACTGCCAGCGCTGAGCGCAGGCCGCCACCTCAGCGGTCACCACCACCGCCACCAGGGCCGCACGTAGCCCCAGCCGAATCCGGGTCCCCAGCCGCCGTGGCGGAAGCCGTAGCCGTGGAAACCGTGAAATCCGCCACCGTGGAACCCGTGGTAGCCGGCCTGCACGACGTCGGTGGCGACCGGACCCAGCGCGGTGGGCTCGGTCTGCGCGGACGCCGCGGGGGCGAACCCGATGCTGATGACGGCGGCTCCTGCCGCGATTGCCGTGGCGACGCGCCTGTGGGCTGTTCGCATGACCATCTCCTTCGAAGATGTTGCTGTTCTTGCCCTTTCAGGATTGCGCGGGGCAGGCGTGCGGGCCTTGGGGCTGCCCGCCAAACCGGTATTCCTGCCAGCTTCAATTCCGGGTCCCGGTCGCCGATACCTCAGTGTGCGAGCTGCAGTTTGACCGCCTGCCGGTCGATCGCGCCTTTGGCGGTGTGTGGCAGCGAGCCGACGATGTCGAGCCGCTGCGGGACCTCGTAGGGAGCCAGCCGGGTGCGGCATTCGGCGATGATGTCCTCGGCCCCGACCCCGGCGTCGGACAGCACGACCGCCGCGCCGACCTGCTCACCGTAGGTGGCGTCGGGGACCGCGAACACGACGGCCTCGAACACCCCGTCGCACCCGGTCAGGACGCCCTCGACGTGCTCGGGTGAGATCTTCTCGCCTCCGCGGTTGATGATGTTCTTGATGCGGCCGGTGAGCTGCAGGTTGCCGTCGGCGTCGAGCGAGCCGAGATCGCCGGTGCGGAACCAGCCGCCGGTGAAGGTCTTCGCGGACTGCTGCGGGTCGACGAGGTAACCGCGCGCGACGCCCGGTCCGCTCACCCACACCTCACCGGTCTCGCCGGGCGCGCACACCCGGCCGTCCGCGCCGACGATCCGCAGCCGTGCCGCGCCGGACGCCGGGCCCACCGAGGCGCCCGGATCGCGGTGGCCGACCCGCCGGCTCGCTGCCTGATGCGTGGTCTCGGTCATGCCGTACGCCTCGAGCATGGGCGCACCGAACCGGTGCTCGGCCTGCGCCGCGGTGGCCGGGTCGAGGGGTGCGCTGCAACTGCGCACGAACCGCAGCGCCGGACGCTGCTCGTCGGGACGTTGCAGCAGGATCTGGTGGATGGTCGGCACGGCGGTGAACCAGGTGGCCTGCGCGGCGCGCATGTCGGCCCAGAACGTGCGGGCCGAGAACCGCCCGCGGGCAGGCAGCAGCACCGTCCCGCCGCAGGCCAAGGCCGACAGCAGCACGGCCACCAGGCCGTGACCGTGGAAGAACGGCATCACCGCCACGGTCGCGTCATCGACGCCGAGTCGGTAGGTGGCGCAGATCGCGTGCACGGACGCCGCGATGTTGGCGTGCGTCCACGGCACCATCTTGGCCCGGCCCGTGGTGCCCGAGGTGAACAGGATCAGCGCGTCATCGGGGTCGAGCCCCAGATCGACCGCCGCCCGCGAGACGCCCCTGCCGGTGGGTTCGACGGTGGCGCCGCTGCTCGTGATCCGCACCCGGTGGGTTGCCACGTGGTGTCCGCTCGGGCCGGTGAGCACGGCCCGCGCACCCAGACGCGCCAGCCGGTCGGCCATCTCCGCGTCGGCGAGCGCGGGGTCGAGCGGCGCGACGATCAACCCGATCCGCGCCGCCGCGAGCAACGCCACCACGTACTCGGCGGTGTTGAGCTCCACGACCGCGACCACCTCGCCGCGGCGGGGACCCGCGGCCGCCAGAGCCGCCGCGGCGCCGTCGACCCAGCGGCCGAGCGTCGCGTACGTCACGGGAACCCGCTCCTCGGTGACCACGAGGGCCGTCGCGTCCGGGCGGGTGTGGACGTGGCGATCCAGCACATCGAAAAGCCCGGACATCAGTGTCGTGGGCGGTGTCTCGGCAGATGTCATGGCCACCTTCTCTCGTAGCGGGCGGGTTCACCGAAATGCTTGGCTGTCGCTGGTTTTCGGCTGTGAGCACGCCGGTCCTCTGTTCGCATGGTATGGCCGCGATGTCCCGCCCAGCAGTGCCGTGACCTGCTTTTTCCAGCTGGCAGGGGGGCCGTGGTCGCGGTGACCGGAGGTTGCCATTGGCGCCAGCGGTGCAGACACCGCGCGCCGCGGGCACCAGCATTGATGCCATGAACGCCACACCGCTGATCGACGAGCCTGCGCCGGGAACCGCGTCGACCGTCACCGACGGGTGTCACGTGCTGGTCGACGCCCTCAAACTCAACGGGGTCGAGACGATCTACGGCGTCGTCGGGATCCCCATCACCGACGTGGCGCGGGTGGCCCAGGCCGAAGGTCTGCGCTACATCGGCTTCCGGCACGAGAGCGATGCCGGGCATGCCGCCGCGGCGGCCGGGTTCCTGACGAAGCGGCCCGGTTTCTGTCTGACGGTTTCCGCGCCAGGGTTCCTCAACGGGTTGGTCGCACTGGCCAACGCGACCACGAACTGTTTTCCGATGGTGCAGATCTCGGGGTCCAGCGAGCGTCACATCGTGGATCTGCAGCGCGGCGACTACGAGGAGATGGATCAGCTCGCCGCGGCAAAGCCGTTCGCCAAGGCCGCCTTCCGGGTCAACCGCGTCGCCGACATCGGCCTGGCGGTCGCCAGGGCCATCCGCGTCGCGTCGTCCGGCCGGCCCGGCGGGGTGTACCTCGACATCCCGGCCGCGGTGCTCGGTGAGGTGGTCGACGCCGATGTGGCGGCAGTGTCGCCGCGCACCGTCGTCGACGCCGCACCCGAGCAGTTCCCGTCACCCGCGGCCGTCGATCGCGCGGTCTCGCTGCTCGCAGGCGCCGAACGACCGCTGGTGGTGCTCGGCAAAGGTGCGGCATATGCACAGGCGGACAACACGATCCGGGCATTCCTGGAGTCGACCGGGCTGCCGTTCCTGCCGATGTCGATGGCCAAGGGGCTGCTGCCGGACACCCATCCACAGTCGGTGGCGGCGGCGAGGTCGATGGCGCTGCGCAACGCCGATGTGGTGCTGCTGGTCGGGGCCCGGCTGAATTGGCTTCTCGGACACGGCGAACCGCCTCAGTGGAGCCCGGACGTCAAGTTCATCCAAATCGACATCGATCCGGGCGAGCTGGACAGCAACGCGCCGATCGCCGCTCCCCTGGTTGGCGACATCGGCTCGGTCATGGCGGCGCTCACCGAGCGGTCACAGCGCATCGACGCCCCGGCGCGGTGGCGCGGGCAACTCGCCGAACGCAAGGCCCGCAACGCCGAGACGATGGCGAAGCGGCTGGCCGCCGACGCCCAGCCGATGCGCTTCTACGGTGCGCTGCGGGCGATCCGCGAGGTCCTGCACGACCGTCCGGACGTCTATGTCGTCAACGAGGGCGCCAACGCACTCGACCTGACGCGCAATGTCATCGACATGGCGCGGCCCCGGCACCGGCTCGACAGCGGCACGTGGGGTGTCATGGGCATCGGGATGGGTTACGCGATCGCGGCCGCGGTCGAGGGCGGCGGGCCTGTCGTGGCGATCGAGGGCGACAGCGCATTCGGCTTCAGCGCCATGGAGTTGGAGACCATCTGCCGCTACCGGCTGCCCGTGGTGGTCGTCGTGCTCAACAACGGCGGGGTGTACCGCGGGGACGGGCAGAACCCGGCGTCGGCGGATCCGTCCCCGACGACGCTGATGCCCGCCGCGCGCCACGACCGGTTGATCGAGGCGTTCGGCGGGACGGGATATCACGTCGCCACACCCGCCGAGCTCGGCGCGGCCCTCACCGAGGCGCTGGCCTCCGGCAGGCCCGCCCTCATCGACTGTGTGATCGACCCGGCCGACGGTACCGAGAGCGGCCATCTGACCCACCTGAACCCGACGGGCGTGACCGCACCACCCGAATTGTCTTCAGCCCCAATCACAAAGGAGTAGTCCGATGCACATCAACCGTTTCCTGACCCCGGTGCTGGCCGCGGGCGCGATCGCGATGGCCGCCGCGCCGGTCGCGGCCGCAGAACCCACCGGTTCGTCCGTGGTGCCGAGCTGCACGAGCATCGGACCGGGCACCGAGTGCCAGTCACCGGGCAACGTCGAACTCAACGCCTCGATCCCGCCCGACTTCGAGTCCCAGTACCCGGACTTCGGGCTGTTCGGGCTGGGCCCGGTCGGTCCCGGCTACGACAACCACGGATTCGGTGGTCACGGATTCGGCGGCGGCGCACACGGTTTCGGTGGCGGCGGGATGCACGGCGGTGGCGGCGGCCACCGCTGATCCGTCACCGTCATCACCTGCGTGAGCAGTCGAGTGACACCGTGATGGTGCGGCGAACGACCACCGGGATGTAGTCGATGTCCTTTTTGCCGTTCCTGCCGAACCGTTCGACCCGGAGCAGCCGGGTCTGGGTCTGTGGGTTGCGCACGCTGGTGACGATGCAGTCCTCCAGCGGTGCGCTGCCCACGCGGTCGATGTTGACGTAGTAGCCCTCGGCTTCGAGCTGACCGATCGTGTTGATGGGCGTCTCGGCCGATGCCGGCCCTGCCGGTGTCACGATGGTCGCCAGAACCGCCCCCGACGCGGCCAACATGACGAGCGATGTGCGCATGGCCGTGCCTTTCTTCCATGCTGTCTTTCGGTGAAAACCTCACCGTCGTTACGCATGACACGGCTTGCGGCGCGGAACGGTTCAACGTTTCCGGACATCCTTCGAACATGGATGAGGCCCGACCGTGAGCGGTACGGTCGGGCCTCTGGCCCATTGGGTGCGAGCGCGGGGAGGGGGTAGCGCGGCGCCCGTCAGGCCGGTGTGGCTGCCGACTCCTTCGCCGGCGCCGCCGTCCGGTGATCGTCGACCATGGTCAGCTCGTCGAACGGATCCTTACCGCTGAGCACCGCGTCGACCTTGTCCTTGTCGATGGTCTTGGTCCACGACCCGACCAGGATGGTGGCGACCGCGTTGCCCGAGAAGTTGGTCAGCGCACGCGCCTCGGACATGAACCGGTCGATGCCGACGATCAGTCCGACGCCGTCGAGCAGGTCGGGGCGGTGGGCCTGCAGGCCGCCCGCCAGCGTGGCCAGGCCCGCGCCGGTCACCCCGGCAGCGCCCTTCGACGCGACGATCATGAACACCAGCAGGCCGATCTGCTCGGGCACCGAAAGCGGGTCGCCCAGCGCGCCGGCGATGAACAGCGACGCCATGGTCAGGTAGATCGCGGTGCCGTCGAGGTTGAACGAGTAGCCGGTCGGCACCACGACACCCACGGTGCTGCGGCCGACGCCGAGGTGCTCCATCTTGGCGATGAGGCGCGGCAGCGCCGATTCCGACGACGACGTCGACAGGATCAGCAGGTACTCGCGGGCCAGGTAGCGCACCAGCTTGAAGATCGACACCCCGGACACGGTGCGCATCAGCACGCCCAGCACACCGAACACGAACACCACGCAGGTGAGGTAGAAACCGAACATCAGCGTGAGCAACTGCGTCACGGCCGACCAACCGGTCTGGCCGACGACGTTGGCCATCGCGCCGAAGGCGCCGATCGGGGCCAGCCACAGGATCATCACCAGGATCTTGAACACCAGCTTCTGCAGGTGCTCGATGCCGCGCAGGATCGGCTCACCGGCCGTGCCCATGGCCTGCAGCGCGAAACCGACCAGGAGCGCGACGAACAGGGCCTGCAGCACGCTGCCCGCGGTCAACGCCGAGAACAGGGTGTCGGGGATGATGCCCTGCACGAAGTCCATCAGACCGCCCGCCTCGTGGGCGGTCTCGGCCAGTTCGGCGCCCTTGCCGGCGGCGCTCTCGGTCACCTGCATCCCGGCACCCGGGTGCAGCACGTTGCCGACCACCAGGCCGATCGCGAGCGCGAAGGTGCTCATCACCAGGAAGTAGAGGAAGGCCAGCCCGCCGACCTTGCCGACCGTGGCGGCTTTGCGCACCGAGCCGATGCCGAGGACGATGGTGCAGAAGATGACCGGGGCGATCATCATCTTGATCAGGTTGACGAACATCGTGCCGAGCACGCCGATGCTCTTGCCGACCTCGGGAGCGAGCAGACCGACCGCGACGCCCGCCACGACGGCGACGATGACCGCGATGTAGAGCCAGTGGGTGCGGTCACGCCTGCGCGGCGGCGCGGGCTCCGGTTGACGGTCCAGGGTGACGCTCATGAGGGGACTACCTCCAGGTTCGACTCTCGTGCGGTTATGCAAGTAGGTTCGACGACGAGGTGAGCCAGGTCACGTTTTAGTTCATTAGTTTCACGGGGCATCGGGCCGGTTCTGTCGAACCTGACAAAGCGACGTGGCAATTCTCATACGATCGGCCAAAAAGTTCGGACCCGCCTCCTGCTTTCATGATCAGAACCATCGCAAGGTCCCTTCGACGGAACGAGAAACACCACAGATGTCCGACCTCACGTTCCAGATGATGGCGATCGGGCTGTACTTCGCCATGATGCTGGCGATCGGTTACTACGCCTTCCGCCGAACCAGCGACCTCGACGACTACATGCTCGGCGGCCGCAAGCTCAAGCCGGGTGTCGCGGCGCTGTCCGCGGGCGCGTCGGACATGTCCGGCTGGCTGCTGCTGGGCGTGCCCGGCGCGATCTATGCCTCCGGCCTGTTCGAGTCGTGGATCGTGATCGGCCTGGTGATCGGCGCCTGGCTGAACTGGAAGTTCGTCGCACCGCGGCTGCGGGCCTACACCGAGATCGCCAACAACTCGATCACCGTGCCGAGCTTCTTCGAGAACCGGTTGCGGGACCGTTCGCATGTGCTGCGGATCTCGGCGGGCACGATCATCCTGGTCTTCTTCACCTTCTACGTGTCCTCCGGGATGGTGGCCGGTGGCGTGTTCTTCGAAACATCGTTCGGCTCTTCGTATCTGGTGGGCATGCTGCTGGTGGCCGGAGTCACGTTGTGCTACACGCTGTTCGGCGGTTTCCTCGGCGCGTCGCTCACCGACGTCGCACAGGCGCTGCTGATGTTCGCCGCCCTCGTCACGATCCCCGTCGTCACCATCATCACCACCGGCGGGCCCGGCGAGGTGATCAATCTGGTGCAGGCGGCCGACGCCGCGCACAACGCCGCCAACTCCGGTGACGAACTCCGCCGCACGTCGCTGTTCTTCGGCGGCGGAATCCTGGCCATCGTGTCCGCGGCCGCCTGGGGGCTCGGCTACTTCGGTCAGCCGCACATCATCGTCCGGTTCATGGCGATGCGGTCATCGGCAGATGCCAAGGCGGGCCGCCGCATCGGCATCAGCTGGATGGTCCTCACCGCCTTGGGCGCGATCACCACCGGGTTCGCGGGCCTGGCGTATTTCTTCCGCGAAGGTGTCACGCTCGACAATCCCGAGACCGTGTTCCTGCGCCTGGCGCAGGTCATGTTCCACCCGTTCATCGCCGGTGTGGTGCTGGCCGCGGTGCTGGCGGCCATCATGTCGACGATCTCCTCACAGCTCATCGTGTGCTCGTCGGCTCTGGTCGAGGACATCTACCGCGCGTTCGGCAAAGAAGCCGGCCCGGGCAGGCTCGTCGTCTACGGTCGCCTCGGCGTGCTGACGGTCGCGGTGGTGGCGATCCTGTTGGCGCTCAACCCCGATGGCACGATCCTCGACCTCGTCGGTTTCGCCTGGGCCGGCTTCGGCGCGGCGTTCGGCCCGCTGATCCTGCTGTCGCTGTTCTGGCGCAAGCTCACCACCGCGGGCGCGATCGCGGGCATGATCGCCGGTGCCGTGGTGGTCGGCATCTGGGGGCAGACCGAGGCGCTGTCGAGCGCGATGTACGAGATCGTGCCCGGGTTCATCGCATGCCTCGTGGTGGCCGTGGTCGTATCGCTGTTGACCCCGCGCGAAGACGACGACATCCAGCGGGAGTTCACCGAGATGGCCGAGAAGGCGAGCGCCCCCGCGGACGAAGCCGCGGCCTCGGTCTGATCCCCGGCACGCCGAGATCGGCAAGATGTTCCGCGCGGGCGTCGGACAGGTCACGATGTAGGTCGTAGACGTCCTGCGAACCCGGAGGTGCGGTGTCCCGTTGGCGGCCCGAGCTGTTGACCCGCCCATGGCCGCGATCCCTGGCCGGGCAGGCGATCGCCCTGCAGGTCATCGTGGTCGCGGTGGTCGTGCTGGCGGGCAGCGTGCTGGCCGTGTACGACGCGCGTCGCGACGGTGAGGAGAACGCGCGCGATCAGGTGATCGGCATCGCCACCGCGCTCGCCGATTCGCCGTCGACGGCCGGGGCCATCGAATCCGGGCATGCGACCGAGATCCTGCAACCGGTGACCGATGCGGTGCGCACCGGCACCCACATCGCGTTCATCACCATCATGTCGCCCGAGGGCATCCGGTTCACCCACACCGATCCGAGCCAGATCGGCGGCCACTATCTGGGCACCATCGAACCCGCGCTGCGCGGTGAGACGTACACCGAGATCTACACCGGCACCCTCGGCCCGTCGGTGCGGGCCATCGTGCCGGTGCGCAACGCCGACGGACGCATCGTCGGGCTGGTGTCGGCGGGCATCACCACGCAGACCCTCGCGCAGCGCTGGCGCGGGCAACTCCTCACCATCGCCGCGATCACCGCGGGTGCGCTGGCGCTGTCCCTGGTCGGTGTGTGGGCCATCCGGCGTCGGCTGCTGCGGCAGACCCACGGCCTGCGGCCCGACGAGCTGCGCGTGATGTACGACCACCATGACGCGATCCTGCATTCGGTGTCCGAGGGGCTCGTCGTGCTGGACCGCACCGGCGTCGCCCTGGTCAACGACGAGGCGCGGCGGCTGCTGGGGCTGCCACCCGGGCCGGTTCGGCCCGACGATCTCCCCGAGTTCCTGCGCAGCCGCGATCCGGGTGCGCGCGACGAGCTGCACGTCACCGGCGAGCGCGTGCTGGTGGTCAACCGCGCCCGGGTCGCCGACACGGGTTCGGAGGTGGTGACGATCCGCGACCGCACCGAATTGCAGGGTGCGCTGGGCGAACTCAGCTCGTTGCAGGTGCTCACCGATTCGCTGCGGGCGCAGGCCCACGAGTCGGCGAACAAGCTGCACACCGTGATCACCATGGTCGAGATGGGCCGTCCACAGGATGCCGTCCGGTTCGCGACCAGCGAGCTCGAGCTGTCCCAGCGACTCGTCGACCGGCTGTCGGAGGCGGTCGGTGAGCCCGCGTTGGTGGCGTTGCTGCTCGGCAAGACCGCGCAGGCCGACGAGCGCGGCATCCCGCTCACGGTCACCGAGGACACCCAGTTGTCCGACCACTCCGTGCTGTCCGGGACGGAACTGGTGACGGTGCTGGGTAATCTGATCGACAATGCGATGGACGCCTGTGACCGCGACGATCCGTGGATCGAGGTCACGGTGACCTCCGATGACGACGAGTTGCTCATCCGGGTCGCCGACAGCGGGCCCGGTATGGATCCCGACACCTTCGAGAAGGCAACGCAGCGCGGGTATTCCACCAAGGCGGGCGACACGTCCGGTCACGGCCTGGGTCTGGCGCTGGTCGCGCAGGTGGTCAACAAGCACGGCGGCACCCTGCGCGCGGATGTCACCTACGGGTCGGTGGTGACCGTGACCGTGCCGGTCAACGAACGCGTCGGCGGTGGCGCGGCGTGACCATCACGGTGCTCGTCGTCGAGGACGAACCGCTGATCGCCGAGGCGCATCAGACGTATCTCGGCCGGCTGGAGGGGTTTTCGATCGCCGCGGTGACGCACACCGCGCGTGACGCCATGCGGGCGGCCTCGGAGGCCGCGGCCTCGGAGCGGCCGATCGATCTGGTGCTGCTCGACATCGGCCTGCCCGACGCGAACGGGATCGCCCTGGCGTCGGCACTGTCCGGGTTGCGGCCCGCGCCCGACATCATCGCGATCACCTCGGAACGCGATCTGGAGATGGTGCGGGCCGCGGTCGCCCACGGCGCGCTGGCGTATCTGCTCAAACCGTTCACGTTCGCGGCGTTCCGCGACCGGCTCGAGCGTTACCGCCGCTACCGTGAGGCGCTGCCTGCCGGCACCGCGGCGGCCAGTCAGGCCGAGGTCGATCGTGCGCTGGCCGAATTACGGGTCGCCACCGACAAGTTCACCGCGCCGAAGGGCGCGGCCCCGCAGACCACCGACGAGATCGCAAGGGCGGTGCGCGACGACCCCGACGGTCTCACCGCCGACGAGGTGGCCAAACGCGTCGGCGTCTCCCGCGTCACGGCGTGGCGCTACCTCGAACGGCTCGCCGACGACAACACCGTGGTCCGGATCAGCGAGTACGGCAAGGCAGGCCGCCCCCGCACCCGCTATCAGTGGCGCTGAACGCGGTTTCAGGCCGTCTGCAGCGACGGCAGCACCGTCGCGGCAACCTGCCGGGGCTCGGAGGCGACCAGTCGCGAGTACAGCGCGGGCAGTTCGGCCGCGACGTCGAACGCGTTGACCTGACCGCTGTAGTCGGCGACGTACACCCGCGCGCCGTCACGACGCACGGCGACGGCCGCGGGCTGCGCGCCCACGTCGATGCTGCCGAGGATCTCGTTGGTCAGCGTGCACAGCACGATCACCCGGTCGTAGTCAACGACGTAGGCCCGGGTCGCGTCCGGGCTGAGGACCAGTTGCGTTGGCGCTCCACCGATCTCGATGGCACCGACGACGGCCGCAGCGGACAGGTCGACGATGTGCACCACGCCGCGGCGGCGCCGGTCCGAGGTGAGGACCAGGGCCTTGCCGTCCGCCCCGAGCGCGAGATCGCGGATCGGGGCGCCGATCCACACCGTGGACTCGATCTGGGCGGTCTCGGTGTTCACCGTGACCATGCGGCTGCCGCGGGGGTCGGTGGTCGCGACGTAGAGGCGCTTGCCGGTGGCGTCGACGCGCATCGCGTCCACGCCGGCACCCGCGCCGTTGGCGAGGTCGATGGTCCCGACGCGTTCGGCGGCGGTGTCGATGACCGCGACGTCGATGCGCTCGTATCCGCTGCGGCCGACGAAGACGCGCTTGCCGTCGGGGCTCATGGCGAGCGCGGTGACCGTCATGGCCAGCGGGTACTCGGCGAGCACCGAGCCGGTGACGGTGTCGACGACCTTGATGGCGTCGCGACCGGCGCCTGCGACGGACACGTAGGCACGGTCGTCGGCGGCGGTGACGGCGAACGGTTCACCGTCGAGCCGCACCGACCCGATCGGGGCGAGGGTGTACGGGTTGATCACGGTGATGCAGTCGGCCGCCGAGTTGGTCACCACGATGGTCTCGCGGTCGGCGTCGATCGCGATGTCGGCGATCGGGCCGCGTCCGAGCTCGACGAGGCCGGCGACGTCGAGATCATCCAGCGCGCCGTCGAACGTGACGCTGCCCGCGGCCGACTCCGGTACATCGGGAGCTTTCGCGTCGCGTCGCACGATGGCGGTGATCGCGCGCAGGATGTTCTTTGCCATGGTCATCGGCACCTCCGCCGGCATGGCTCACACCGGCACTAGATTCCAGGTTCAGTCTGCGCCGGGAACGACGCGCTTGCACCGAGTCTAGCGACGAAAAACGGCCTACCCGAACGGGTTGACAGCGAATCCTGCGACATTCACGACGGTCTCTCAGAACTCGCTTAGGAATTTCTTCGTTACCCATTTGTTATGTTTTCGCCCCATTGCGTTAAATGGCTATTACCAGGGCGAATGTTGTAATCGGCGACGTCACTCAAAGAGACCGAGAACACACCTGCTCGCGCCGATTCTTACGCTTCCCACCAAAAGTGAGCGGTAAATCACACCCCGACACGCCAGCAAACTTTCAGCGCCGTCAGGGTGGTGCGCTTGAGCAACAACGTTACGCCTGTGAAAGGTGGGTCGGCACGTGCGGGTGAAGCCGCGCGCCCGTCGCAACCTACAGATTCAACGCCGCGGCGGTCGCCGGGCCGACGATGCCGTCGACCTTGAGCCCGGGGGTACGACGCTGGAACGCACGGACCGCGGCCTCGGTGAGCGGGCCGAAGATCCCGTCGACCGCCAGCGACGCCCCGAGCTCGTTGAGCCTGCGCTGAACCGCGGCGACCTGCGGCCCTTCCATGGGCCGGTAGAGCAGCACATCGATGTACTCCCCCACCGGCACCGGCGGCCGAGGTGTGGGCGCCGGTGTCCCGAGAACGCCGATCTGGTTCTGGATGTCGGCCCGCAGGATGTCCATGTCGATGGCGCCGGGATCCCATTTGCCCTGTGCGCGTCCGGCGTACTCCTTGTGGCCGATGGTGCGGGCCGATGTCTGCGCCAGCCGCCGGTTGATCGCCGCGCAGCACCGCACCAGCGCGAAATACTGTGCGTCGGGCCAGTTCTGCCGATGTGGTGCGGTCGGGCTGGTACCGGAGTTGGCGCATTCGATGCCGATCAGGTGCCAGTTGCCCATGTTGGCAGGGATCCACGGGTACATCCCGACACCCGCGTGCCAGGCGACGCCCACCGCGACGATCGTGACGGTGCCGTCGCGCGCGATGTGCAACTGCGACAGCGGCCCGGGCAGGTCCGGCCTGCCGTCGGCGATCGAGGCCGCGGTCGCGGTGTCGGATCCGGTGTGGTGCACCATGACCCCGCGGATGTCCTTGAAGTCGCCGTGTCCGCGGTTGCGCCAACCGGGATACTCGACGAGGTCGACCCCCTCGGCGCGCAGGACGTCGGCAAGCCACACCGGGTCGCCGGTCCATGGTCCCGTCTGCGGCAACGGCAGCCCCCTTTGTCGGCGTCCTTTGTCGGCGTCGCGATCGCGAGGCCGATGCTACGCCGCACGCCCGGCCCCCGAATCCGCGTGGACACCGGTTAACACGCGTCGCTTTGCCCCACCCGCGGGCCCGGGATGTGCGAGCATCTGCCCATGGATCCGCGCGACGACCCCGAGGCCCGCATCCGCGAGCTCGAACGCCCGCTTGCCGACCGCGCAACGGAACTCGGCACCGGACCGGGCCACGGCGATGCCGCACCGATCCCGCCTGCACCGCCGCCGACGCAGCCGTGGACCCACACCTTCGGCACCACCTATCCCCCGCCGCCACCGCCGGGGCCGCCGGCTCCGTGGCCCGGGTACGCCGAGGACTTCCCGACGCCGCCACCCCCGCACGTCCCCGGCGTGCGCACCGGGCGCATCCTCATGGTGGCGGTCGGTATAGCGGTCTTCCTGATCACCACGGGCATCGCGGCATTCCTGATGTTGACCGACACGGTCACCAGCGGGTTGCAGCCCATCGCCGACGAACCCGGGACGCGCCCGACGGGCACGTACTCACCTCCCGGCCCGGCCTTTCCGTCGATCGGGGCGCCCTCGACCGCGGCCCCTTCGGTCGCGGGCAGCGGGGACATCGTCAACATCGCGGGCGCGAACAGCAATCGCGAGGTCGCCTGCGACGGCGGCACGGTGATCGTCAGCGGCGTCGAGAACACCATCACCATCACCGGCAGGTGCACGGCCGTCACGGTCTCGGGGATCCGGAACACCATCAAGGCCGACGAGGTCGGCACGATCGGCGTCTCGGGGTTCGAGAACCGCGTCACCTACCGGTCCGGCGAACCCGATATCGCCAAGTCGGGGCTGGACAACATCGTCGAGCGCGGCTGACTCACAACACTTTCGACAGGAAGTCCTGCAGCCGAGGATGTTTCGGGTTGTCGAAGATCTCCGCCGGGGTGTCGTCCTCGACGATGTTGCCGTCGGCCATGAACATCACCCGGGAGGCGACCTCACGCGCGAAGCCCATCTCGTGCGTGACCACGACCATGGTCATACCGCCCTCGGCGAGCTCGCGCAGCACCTCAAGGACATCGCCGACCATCTCGGGATCCAGTGCGCTGGTAGCCTCGTCGAACAGCATGATCGACGGGTTCATCGCCAGCGCCCGCGCGATCGCGACGCGCTGTTTCTGCCCGCCTGACAGCGTGGCCGGTTTGACGTGGGCCTTCTCGGCCAGCCCGACCTGACCGAGCAGTTCCATCGCGCGTTGCTCGGCGGCGGCCTTGTCCATCTTCTTGGTGAGCAGCGGCGCCAGCGTGATGTTGTCGATCACCGTCATGTGCGGGAACAGGTTGAAGTGCTGGAACACCATGCCGATATGCTGACGCACCTTGTCCAGGTCGACCTTGCGGTCGGTGAGGTCGAACTCGTCGACCACGACCTTGCCCGCGGTGATGTCCTCCAGCTTGTTGAGGCAGCGCAGGAAGGTGGACTTCCCCGAGCCGGACGGCCCGATGACGCACACCACCTCACCCTTGGTGATCGTGGTGGAGATGCCGTCGAGCACCACGAGGTCCCCGAAGCTCTTCTTGAGGTTCTCGATGCGGATCTTCACCGTGCCCTCCGGCTCGGCGGCCGCGGATTCCGGTACGAGCTGGTTCATTTCACGAGCCTCTTCTCAACTCGATCCGACAGCTTGGTCAGCGCCATGATGACGACGAAGTAGATGATGCCGATGATCAGCCACATGGTGAAGGATTGGAAGTTGCGGGCGATGATGATCCGTCCGGTCTGGGTGAGCTCGGCGATACCGATCACCGACAGGATCGACGTGTCCTTCAAGGTGATGACGAACTGGTTGATGTAGGACGGGATCATCGTCCGAATGGCCTGCGGCAGGATCACTTTCCGCATGGTGGGCAGGTAGCCGATACCGAGGCTGCGCGCGGCCTCCATCTGGCCCTTGTCCACCGATTGGATGCCGCCGCGCACGATCTCGGTCATGTAGGCGCCCGCGTTGAGGGACAACGTGATGATGCCCGCGGTCAGCGCCGACATCTGGAATCCGAGCGCCGACGGGATGCCGAGGTAGATGAAGAACGCCTGCACCAGAAGTGGTGTGCCGCGGAAGATGTCGACGTAGGTGGTGCCGATGGCGCGCAACACGATCGACCGCGAGACCCGCAGCAGGCCGAAGATGATGCCGAGCACCAGGGCGATCGCGATCGACACCACGGTGAGGATCAGCGTCATCTTCAGGCCGAGCATCAGGATCGGGAAGGTGCTCTTGAGCAGGCCCAGGAACGAGTTGTCGGCGCTGACGGCCTCCTCGCCGAGGTAGTTGGCGATGATCTCGTCGTAGCGGCCGGATTCCTTGAGCTGTTTCAGGCCGGCGTTGAACTTCTGCAGCAGTTCGGCGTTCTGGCCCTTGTTGACCGCGAACCCGTAGTTGGCGCCCTTCTCTTTCGGTGTCACGGTCTTGAAACCGTTGCCCTGCGCGATGCCGTACTGCAACACCGGGTAGTCCTCGAGCACCGCCTGGGAGTTGCCGGTGCGGACCTCGTCGAACATCGACGCGGAATCGGCGAAATAGACGGTGGTGAAACCGTATTTGTCCTTGATCGACTCGGCGAACTCGGCGCCCTCGGTGCCGTTCTTGACCGCGACGCGTTTACCGCGCAGGTCTTCGTAGGACTTGATGTCGTCGTTGGTGGCCAGCACCGCCATCTGCACGCCCGACTCGAAATATGGGTCGGAGAAGTCGAAAACCTTCTTGCGCTCCTCGGTGATCGACATGCCCGCGATCACGCCGTCGGCCTGATTGGCCTGTACGGCCTGCAGTGCGGCGTCGAAGCCCAGCGGCTTGATGGTGACGTTGAAGTTCTGGTCGGCCGCGATCTCGTTGATGAGGTCGATGTCGATGCCGACGAATTTGCCGTCGGCGTCCTGGAATTCGAACGGCGCAAACGTGATGTCGGTTGCGATGACGTAGGTTTCGCCCTCCGCCGACGCGGTCGCAGGCGCCAGCATCGGGATCAGACCCAGAAGCGCGGCCACCGCGACGGTGAGCAGGCGGACGGTGGCTCGCGGTGCACCCTTTCGGCGCAGAACGCGCTGTGACCGTTCGGCTCGCATGTTCGGACCCCCCTCCTGGCGGCGACGCGGGACGTTTCACCGTAGCGCTACCGCGGGATCGCCCGGGGACTTTTGGCGGGGCCTGGCGTGTCAGGGACCGACCTTGTAATGACTGCTGATCGCGATGCGGTTGAACGCGTTGATGGTCACCGCGAGCCATCTCAGCGCCGCGATCTGTTGCGAGGTCAACGCGGCCAGCAGTTCGGTATCCGATGCGCGGGGAGGGTTGGAGATGTCGGTGATCTCCTCGGCGATCGCCAGCGCCGCGCGCTCCTCGTCGGTGAAGTACGCGGTCTCCCGCCAGGCGGGGATCACGGCGATCCGGTCTGTGCTCTCGCCCTTGGCGAGCGCATCGCGAACATGCATGCGCAGGCAGAACCCGCAGCCGTTGATCTGCGATGCCCGGATCCGGACGAGTTCCACCGCCAGCGGGCTGATTCCGGCATCGGCGGCGGCCTTCTCGCACTGGTCGTTGAGCGTGGTCACCGACTTGTAGGCATCGGGCAGCGCGGTGTTGAGCGCCGGGCGACTGGACATGCGTTCCTCCTCGAACTGACCTACCGCCGATCTCCAGCGGATCTCCACACAGCCTTCAAGCGCCGGATTCGGCGTGACGACACCATCGATACATACCGAAACGCGAGCCTTCGAGCCAGTCATCCCGGCTCATCGAATCGAGGAGTTCACCATGAAGTTCACCAAGACCCAGGCCGTCGCGGCAGCGGGAGCCGGCGCGGCCGCGCTGAGCGCAGTTCTGGCTTTCGCCGCCCCGGCGCACGCGGAGTCCGCTGCTCTGACCATCGGCCAGCTCGAGGCGCAGGGCTTCGACGTGCGGGTCGACCGGGTGGGAAGCGCACCGCTGGAACAGTGCCTGGTCACCGGGGTGCGCAATCCGCGCGAGCGCACCAGGCTCGTGCGGTTCGACGGCCCGGGCGGGCGGGACCGGCTGGTTCCCGTGGTCGTGCAACGCAGCATCACGGTGTCGCTGGACTGCTCACGGCGATGACGTTGGTACACAACAGAAGTGGGCGCCAGTGGCCCGAAGGACCGCTGGCGCCCACGACGGTTTCTACTCCTCGTCCTACTCCGTGCCCCCGCCGGAGCCGCCGTCGGAATCGGAACCACCCGACTTGGCCGAGGTGTCCTGCTTGGCCGGCTTCGCCGTCTTGCCGCTCAACCCGGCCACGGCCTTCTTGATCCCGTTGCGGACATCCTTGATGGCACCGCGGATGCCGTTGCGCACATCTTTGATCGGATCGGCCTTCTTGGGCTTCGTCGTGGTCGACGACTTGACCGGGACGGTCTTCGGGCTGTCCTCGACCGCTGTCTTTCCGTCTGCCACTGCCTCTCCGTCTGCCTGTGCATCCGTCGCGTCGGCCGCCGCCTCGTCCGTCGCGGTCTCGTCCGATGCCGTCTCGTCTGGTGCGGTCTCTTCTGGTGCGGCCTCTTCCGCTGCGGCCTCTTCTGCTGCGGCGGTCGGCTCAACGGAGGTGTCCACGGGTCCACCGGTCGCGGATTCGGCCTCGGGTCCCGCCTCGATCGCCTTCGGAACATCGAGGGTCACCGAAGCCACCTTGGTGAGCGCGGCGGGTTCGGCCACGGCGGCCGTCTTGGCGGCGGTGGCCGGGGCGATCGCACCGGCGACCAGGTCACGCAGGGTCAGCAACCCGGCGACGATCCCCTGGTCGCCCAGCAGGCCTCCGCCGAAGCCGAAGTCCGGATTTCCGTTCAGCACGGTGTAGGTGAGGTTGGGCCCGAGGTTGATGATCGCGTTGACGACCTGCTCGATGTTCCCGTTCTTGAAACCCGCGAACACCTCGTCACCGGCTTCTCCGAACGCGTCGGTCACATCGGTGAGGAACTGGACGGGAGCGAGGACCGGGCCGAGCACGGTGTAGACGTTGGGCACCGCGAGCAGGTCGACGACCGAGAGGGCATTGGCGATCGGCTGCCGTATCGCGTTCTGCAGACCGGTCCACACCTCGGGGTTGAACAGCAAGGTGTCGACCACACCGTTGACCACGGGGCCGAGCACGGTCTGGAGCACCGTCTCCAGCGCACCGGTGACGTCGCCCGCGGCGAACTTGTCGACCGCGGACTGCAGTTGCTCTGGGGTTTCGGCGAGAGCCTCGATGACGGCGGAGCCGAAGACCTCGGCAAAGGTGGCGACACCCGCGACGCTGTTCACCTGGTTGCGCACGATGTTCGACAGGATCGGCGCGGGGTTGGCGGCAATACGTGCGGTGAGCGCCTCGGCGTTCTTGAGGGCCGTGGTGAACGCCTTCGCATATCCGTCGATCGGGTTGGCCAGCGCGGACAGCGCGACGTCGGCGGACGACTTGGCACGCTCGGTGAGGTCCGGCGGCATCGGCGCCACCGGACTGATCGCGATGACGCCTGCTCCCGCGAACGCGACACCCGCGGCCAGGTACGAGCGAACAGCTTGTTGCATCGATTCTCCTTTTGCTGAATTAAACCCCCGGGCGGTGAACTTACTCCCAAGTAGGTTTTTTGCAAGGGAAAATCGCTAGTCAAACAACCGCAATGCGGCGGCTCCTCCCGTCATGTGACCCATAGCTACCCAATTCGAAGTTAGCTGCACTCGGAACGCCCACGACCTCTCCGCAACTTTATTGCAGACGCAAGCGCCACTCGCGCCAGCAAATACCCGCCGGGCTCGCGGCCGACTCCGCCCGCCGCGTCGGGGTCGTTGCGACACCGCGAGCGAAACGTTTACTTACCTCTGAGTAAGTTTTCGCGGTATGCGGTAGGTCACTTTGCGGTTTCGAAATGATGGAGCTCACATATCGCTGCTCCAGCTAAGCGACTTCGTCGGTCACACCGCGAAGCCCAGCAACAATTCCTGTACAAAACAGACGAGTTGTCCAGTTCGCTGTCGAAGATCGCGGATCTGTAAAGTTCGGATTCCGTCCCCGCGGTCAGGGCCGGTCCAGCACGGCGCCGCCGTCGAACCGGCCGGTTCCCAGCAGCGTCGGGAAGTGCGCCACCCGGAACAGCGGATCGTATGCAGGCTCGCCGCACCCGCGGGCGCCCAGGCGCAGGTATCCGCGCACCAGCGCCGGGATGGGCGAGTAGGACGGCGGTGCGATGTCGTCGAGGGGCACGCCGTCGATGACGACGGGCCGATGTGGCCGCACGGTGTAGCAGTCCGGGATGGGGTGGTCGTCCCGCATGAACTCATGCACCGCACGTACCTGGGCGCCTGGCGCGCTGCCCAGCGGATGCGTCGGCACCGTGATGCACCCGAAGATGTGGTCGTAGCCGTACCGGTCGGCGTAGTCGAGGATGGCCGACCACATCATCAACAGCACCGCGCCGTTGCGGTGATCGGCCCGCACGACGGCGTGCCCCCATTCGAGCAGCGACAACCGCAGCGGGTCGAGGGCCGTGAGGTCGAAGGACTTCGCGGCATACATGCCGCCGGTGGCGAACACCCCGCCGATCGGCAGCATGCGGGCACAACCCACCAGCTCCTCGGTCCGGTTGTCCCGCACCAGAACATGTACGCAGTGGTCGTCGAAGTGGTCGGGGTCGAATCCGCTTCCGGCCACGGTGTATCCACACTCGTCGGTGAGCACCTCGCGGCGCAGACGTTGAGCAGCCTCGACGGCCTCGACGTCGGTGGACGACAACACGCTGTAGCGGGGTGCATCCGTCAAGGGCCCGGCCTGAACCTGAGTCAACGTCATGGCCATCGCGATCCTCCTGTCGAGCGAACTTTCAACTGTCAATCACTCTGGCGCACAACAGAGTCGATGACAGTCGGGCGATCGGCCGGTAGGTCGGATGAATCCGGTGTCCCCCGATCGGGGGACACCTGTCGCGGAAAGCGGGCGCGGCGTCGGCGGTTCAGTCGATGCGGAGGACGTACGTGCCGTCCTCGTCGCGCTCGATCTCGCTGTCGAGCGCGTTCACCCACACCGGCGTCTCGCGCCGCGACCCGAGGAACGCGCCGATGACGGCGCCGCCGGGTTGCAGGTCGACGTTCCACTCGTCGGCCTGCGCGACGATCGTGACGATCTCCTCGCCGTTGGCACGGCGGATCGAGATCACCTGACCGTTGGCTTCCTCCTCGTCGAGTTGGGCTTCGTACTCGTCCAACTCGAGGTTGTCTGCGTCCGGTTCCGTGGAATCCTCATGCACGCCGACGACTGTACTCAGCGCGCATCCCGCACTACCTGCTACGTGTGCGCCGACACCGCACTCGGGCGCGAAACGCACGGCGCAGCAGCTTTCGAGGTTTTTGCCCCCGACGGCGCTTTTGGCCTCCACCAGCATCAAGATCACCCTTCGGTATAGCTGCCCTTAGAGGTAGTGCACTACGCGTGAACACCGGATGGCCGCCGCAATAGCTTTTGTTCAAAGCGTCGACCACCCGGGCGGAGTGACAGGCGCAGTGACAGAGGAACCCGACATGAGCAAGAACCCCGTGCCTGCTGTGCCCGCTTCTGGGCCCGCTTCTGGGCCCCGTTCGCTGCCCCCTGTGCCGTGCGCACGCGCCGCACGGCACCGGCACGAGCTCATCCTGATCACCCCGCAGCAGGTGCTGTTCGGCACCGCGGCGGCCGTCCCACTGCCGCGACGCCGCCTCGCGCTTTTGCGGCATATCGCCTCGGCCCCAGCACTTGTGGTGTCCCGACGGCGTAGGCGGGGCCCGGTCCGCTACTACCCGCCGGTGCGACTGACCTTCATGGAGCATGCGGCGATGTCGCGGGAGATGGACCGGCTGTAGGGCGTCCCGGCCCGATGAACAGTTGGCCAAAACAACGGTTCCGCCGGTGATTTCGTGTGCCGCGTCACGTTTTCCCGAGCCGGATCGCGACACGCACGCAGTGAACCCGCCCTGATCCCGCGTCACACGCACCCGTGCCCTACGGTGTGCTGCGTGATCACGCTCCCACGACCCGCACCCGGGAATATGGCGAGCCGATCGGCGACTTATGACCCTCAACGGGTCGTCAGACGTTCTTCAAACAGCACACGTTTATGAAGCAACCAGACAGGGAACAACGGGCGCTCCGGCGACGTTCCCCTAGCACCGGCCTAGAAAGGGAGGATGACCATGGCCACCGATTACGACGCACCTCGCACCAAAGAGGTCGACGAGGTTGCCGACGAGTCACTTGAAGACCTTGCCGCCCGACGCGTGTCCGCCGACACCGCGGTGATCGATGAGGACGAGGTCGTCGACTCGTTCGATCTGCCCGATGTGGACCTCACCGGTGAGGAGCTCACGGTTCGGGTGGTGCCGAAGCAGGCTGACGAGTTCACCTGCTCCAGCTGCTTTTTGGTGCAGCATCAGAACCGGTTGGCGCTGCAGCGCGGTAACGAGCAGCTCTGCGTCGACTGCGTCTGACATAAACCTCTCCGGCCGACACCGGTCGGCGAGATCGGGTCCTCAGCGACATCACGCCTCGCGATGGACCGGTTCTCGTCGGCCGGTGTCTTCGTTTGCGTCCATCGTCGACGGCCGGGTGCGCAACACCGCGGGCCGCCACCGCTGCGGCAGCGCAGCGACGATCCCGGCCAGCAGCGCGAGGATGCCCGCCGAGGTCGCCACGAGAACCAGGGCCGACGCCGGCCAGATGTTCTCCAGCAGCATGTAGAAGCCGAAGCCCAGGAACAACGCCGCCGCGGCGATCTGGATCGCCCGCTCCGGCAGGTGCTTGCCCGCGATGGCACCGACGATGATGGCCAGCGCGTCGGCGGCGACCATGCCGATGGTCGAGCCGATCCAGACGCCCACCCAGTCGTTGTCCGCGGCCAGGGTGATGGTTGCGAGCATGGTCTTGTCGCCCAGCTCGGCCAGCAGGAACGCCGAGGTGACGGCGAAGAACGCCGGGGCACTGGTCCGTTCGGCGCGGGTGGCCTCGTCCTCGGAGAGCCGGTCGCCACGCAGGGTCCACAGTCCGAAGAACACGAACGCGACGCCCGCGATGATGCCCAACAGGTGCGTCGGGAGCGCCGCGCCCAGGTAGTGCCCCACCGCCACCGAGATGAGGTGGACGGCCGTGGTCGCGGCCGTGATGCCACCGAGCACAACCCACCAGCGGTAGCGCAACGCGAACGTCATCGCCATGAGCTGGGACTTGTCACCGAGCTCGGCGATGAAGATGACACCGAAGCTCAGCGCCAGGGCGGCAAGCATGAAGCTCCTTCTTGTGGGGGCTGCCCGAGCGGAAAACCACAGCCTCCGACCGGCAGCCTGACGGCTGTTTCGGCCGAAGGTCTCGCTCGCCGAACGCATTCGGTGGTTGGCCGGGCGCTCACGTTGCGCCAGTATGTCGACCAACCGCATCCGCCACCGGATGTGACGGGCAGGAACTACTCCCCTTCGCAACCGCCAGACTACCCACGTCGCAGGCGTGCAGCAACTTCTTTAGTACTTCAAATCCATCGCGCCGGTAGTGCAAGTTTGCTGGTCAGCGCCTTCAAATGTCAAAGTTTGGATAGCCGATACTTTCTATGTGGCAACCCTTGCTCCTAAGCGGTGCGATTACCGCGTCCGCTCCTGCCACGCCCTCGCCGCGATGAGCTCGGCCACCAGCACCTCGGAGAGCAGGCGCACCAGATCGTCGGCGTCACCGCCGTCGTCGCCGGGGTAGCGCACCGCGAACTGCGCGCCGGGCACCTGGCCACCGACCGCGACGACCGTGGTGCCCCGCATGGTCGTCCACTCGGCGAGTTGCGGCTCCCACGGCGAGCCCGCGAACACCAGAAGGCGGTAGTCGGTCGTCTTGGTCAGGTAGACGTCGACGTGACTCCAGTCGCCGGTCTCGCAGCCGACCGCGGCCAGGCGCGGCCCTTCCCGCAGCATCAGCGCGCCCTGCTGGGCCGAGGAGAACCGGTGCGCCGGAGCCGCGAGGTGGGTGCCTGCGGGGCCGAGCAGCAGTTCGGCGGCGCGCGGGCGCCAGGCGTCCTCGGTGTCCAGCAGGTGTGCGCTCGCGGTTGCCGCCGCGGCCACCGCGTCGCCGAGCGCCGAGGTGTCGCCGCCGGACAGGTGCCGCTCCAGGGCGGTCAGCAGCACCAGGGTGTGCTGGTAGGTACGGCACGCGACGCCGCCCTCCTCGGGGTCGGCGGCGAGGTCGACCACGGCGCCGCATCGTTGCGCGAGCGCCGAGCCGGGGGTGTTGGTGAGGGCGACGAACGTCGCGGCAGGGCTCGCCGTCTGCATGCGTTCGAGTGCGTCGAGGGTCTCCACCGATCCGCCGGTCGCCGAGGTGGCGACCACCAGGGTGCCCGCATCCCAGCGCGGCAGCAGCGCCGACGACGCGAGTTCGGACACCGCGGTCAGGCCGCGGGCCCGCATCCGCGCGGCGGCCACACCGCCGGCGTAGGCCGACGATCCCATGCCCACGAACACCACCCGCTCGATGCCCGCCGGGACCACATCGGCCCACGGGTTGCGTTCGCGCAGGGTGGCCGCGAGCCGGTCGAGGACAACGGGTTTGCGTTCGAGGTCCGCGACGAACGCGTCGGGGTTCACGTCGTTGTCCCTTCGTCGAGCAGCGCGGGCAGCGCCGCGTCGGGCACGTACATCCAGCGTGGGAGATGGCGTGCGGCATAGATGATCTCCCGCAGCACCTGCTGCAGCCGCAACGCCCGCAGTGGTGCCGGGTCGTAGACGGCGCTGTGGCCGAGTACGGCGAGCCGGTCGGTGTACGCGTCGAGGAACGTGGTGCGGGTGAGGTTCTCGACGTCGGCGAGCGCCGCGGCGTCGAGGTCGGTGTACCTGCGGGCCACGATCGCGACGTGCGCGAGCGACTGCACCATGCCCGCGACGTCGAGCGCGGCGGGGACGGGTTTGACGCGTTCCTCGGCGGGCAGCACGGGATTGCCGTCGAAATCGGTGATCACGAAACGTGCACCGGCGCGCAGCACCTGCCCGACGTGCAGGTCGCCGTGGCCGGCCAACACCGGGATGCCCGCGACGTCACCCAGGCCGCTGAGGATGGCCTCGACCTGCGCGCGTCGCGCCCGCACCAGCTCACCGCTCACCGAGGTGCCCAGCGCGGCGGCGGTGTGCACGGTGTCCAGGGCCGCATCGCGCCATGCCCGCGCGTCGGCGACCGCGGCCGGATGGGCCGAGTCGGCTTGCGCGGCATGCAGTTCGGCGACGACGTGTCCCACGGCTCTGATCGCGTCGGCCAGGGCGGGCACCGCCGCGGTGTCCTGCGCGGCGTCGGTGACGAGCGCGACGGCCCACGTCCAGCCGTCGACGGCGCCGGGCAGGTATTCGTCGACGGTGGCGACGAGGGTCTCGGCCCGGCCCGGAGGTCCCCAGGTGACCAGTCCCCACGGCGCCGGCATCCCCCGGAACCCGGCGCCGCGCAGCGCGCTGATGCGAGCGGGTGCGGGGTGGGGCCCCTCCTGCAGGTGCGTGGCCCACTTGACGACGGCGCTCTCGCCGACGATCACCGATTCGTTGGTCTGGTCGACGGTGATCGGCCGCTCCCCCCTCGCGGTCTGCCCGGCCCACGAAAACAGGGTGAAATTGCCCCTTTTCGTGGTGCCCGGGTTGTCGCGCAGGGTGTCCAGCATGGCCTCGGCGACCCCGTCACCGGGCGCGGCCCGCCGCCAGTGCCCGCCGGCCGCACGCACCGATGGTGTGGCCGCGTCGGGTTCGGCGGTGATCACCAGCCGCCGGCCGTCGCCGAGGTCGAGGTGGTCGAGTTCGATCACGCCCGCTGTTCCAGCCCGACGCGCTCGATCGCGTCGGCGCCCACGCGCAGACCGTCCCTGGCGCGGATCGCGGTGCCGATGCCGTCGAGCTTGGCGCGAAGTTCGGTGTCGGCGAGCAGTCGGTCCACGGCGTCGGTCAGTTCGGTGTCGGTGAACCCGTAGGTGTCGAGCCGGACGCCGAAGCCCAGTTCGTCGATGCGCTGGGCGTTCTCGTACTGGTCCCAGAACAGCGGCAGCACGATCAAGGGTTTGCCGAAGTGCAGTGTCTCGGTGACGGTGTTGTTGCCGCCGTGCGAGATCACCAGGTCGACCTGCGGGATCACCTTGGTCTGCGGCAGCATCTGGGCTCCGATCATGTTGTCGGCCAGGGTGATTCGCTCGGCCTGGGGTCCCTTGCTGACGATGAACCGGTGCCGGGTCTTGCCGAGGACGTCCACGAGGCGTTGCATGAGTTCGACGTCGGCGCCGCCGAGGGAGCCCAGGGACAGATAGATCAGGCCGCTGTCGCCGGGCTGGTCGGCGAGGTGCTCGGGCACGGTGTAGTCCTCGTCGGTCTCGCGCACGCTGGAGTCCATCCGGATCCAGGTGTCGTCGAGCGGCCGCACCTGGGTGTAGTCGGCCTCGGCCGGGTAGACGTAGAGGTTGGCGGCGTTGGCCCGCGGCATGAACTCCAGATCGGGCAGCGCGTCGGCTCCCCTGGACTGCACCCATTCGTTGAAGTCGGTCCACATGGCACGGTGCGTGCGGTCGAATTCGGCGCGGTAGGAGACCCATTCGCTGTCGTCGGCGCTGGGTAGCCCGGAGAACGGCGGCGGCACCTGCGGCCCGGTGATCTCCAATGGGCTGCACGAGACGATCCGCACGAACGGGACTCCCGCGGTGGCCAGCGCCGGGAACAGCACCACGTTGTCCTCGACGATGACGTCGGGCCGGTGGGTTTCGATGATCTCGCGCAACCGGGGTTCGCAGTATTTGGCGCCGTCGATGAGCGCCTGGTAGGTGGGTTGGATGAACGTCCCCAACTGTTCGATGGTGGGTTTGCGGAACTCGGGGGCGGTTTCGGCGATGAAGTCGGCCCAGAACTTCCCGGGGTCTTCGTCGTCGCCGCCTGCCGCAGGTTCGGCGAGATCAACGAGTTCCTCGATGAATCCGAACGGCGCGAGCTTGCCGGCCCATGAGCTTTCCGCGGCGAACACGATGGTGTGGCCGCGGTCGCGCAGGACCGCCGCCAGCCCGATGCACTGGTTCGTCGGGCCGTAGGCGGATTCGGGCCAGAACATGATCTTCAGCTTGTCGGTGGTGGTCACGGTGGGCCCCTTCAGGTTCGGACGGGTCGGGGAAGCGGATGGCCGGTGGCCACCCGCGCATAGTCACAGATCAGGTCGACGGCCGTGTCGACGTCGAGGCTGGGATGGCGTGCCACCATGCGGTAGCCGTAGGCGTCTTCCAGTGCCACGATGTTGCGGGCGATCGCCAGTGAGGATGCGGTGAGCGCGAAGATGCCCTGCGCGGCACCGGCTTCCAGGATCACCTGGTACATCGCCACCTGCCGGTCATACAGCGCGGTCAGCATGACGGCGTAGGCCGGGTGACGCGCGGCCGCCCCGCCGAGTGCGCACATGAGCTTGACGTCGGGATCGTCGGCGTCGACCGGCAGTCCGGATTCGATGGTGGTCACGAGCTTGCGGTCCGGTGGCGCATCGCCCTCGATGGCGCGCAGCCGCGCGTCGTAGAAGCGTTCGATGCCGGCCCGGTTGGCCTCGATCAGCAGCGTCTGGATGTCCGGGAAATGGTAGAGCACCGCGCTGGGCGTCAGCCCGGCCTCGGCCGCCACCTGCTTGAGTTGGACGTCGACGCCGTACTTCATCACCGCGCTCTGGGCGGCGCGCAGCAACTTCTCGCGACGTTCGGCACGGCTGACGGGCACAGCGCCATGCTGCCAACGATCCGCGGCATGCGCGCGGCTTTTCTGAACTCCGATGCAGTTTTTCATTCAGCTTTTACATCGTGCACAGCCGCACGGCGATAGGCTTTCCTGAACTCGACTACAGGACTCGAAGGGAGCGCAACCGGATGCCGACCCTGCTGTCTGCTCGACGGGCACTGATCGCCGCGGCGTTCGCGGCCGCCGCGATCACCCCTGTCGCCATGCCGTTCCACGCCGCCGCCGCCGAATGCCCGGGTGGCGAGGAGGGCGACCTCTACACCGGCACGTGCACGCCGGTGCTCGTGCCGCGGTCGCCCGCACCGGTCACCGCCCCCGCGGCGAACCTGTGCCCGCCCGGGGTCACCGGCGCGCAGTGTCGGCCGTCCACGGGTGACGAGGCCGGCCCGGTGCTGCCGCAGATGCCGGGGCAGATCGAGCAGACCGGGCCGGAGGAAGAACTCCAGGACGTCAGCACGCCCGACTACTGAGTTCCTTCAGACCCGGGCCGCGAAACTGTAGTTATCGAGCGCTTTTTCGAGTAAGGCTCTCGACAACTACAGTCTCGCTGAGGGAAACCCCTACAGGATCCAGGGGAACGCCCCGTACATCGGGTAGTTGTCGACGAACGGCGGGGCATCGTTGATCTGGGCATTGCCCGGCGAGATGCACTCGCTGCCGGTGTTCACCGTGGTGCACTTCATCGGCGCGGGCGCGATGTGCTCGCCGACCGATTGTGCGTGCGGCACCGCGGCTTGCGCGATCGGCGCGAAGGCCACCGCCACGGCGCTGCAGGCCACGGCAATTCCTGCGACAGGTCGGATCTTCATCTCTCTACCTCCTAGATCGGCATTCGATATCCGAAGTACTCGTGGTCCTCGTTGTAACCACCGTGTCCCCAGCCGACGTCTTTGATGCTCTCGACGAACTCGATCGCCGCGATCCACTTGACCTGTTTGAACCCGAGTTCCAGTTCGTTGCGCAGACGCAGTGGGGCTCCGTGCATTTCGGGAAGGGGTTGGCCGTTCATCTCATAGGCCAGCAGGGCCATGGGCTCACGCATGTGCTCGATGCGGTGGCAGTCGTAGTACCGGCCGGTGCCTGGTTCGGCCCCGTCGCCGATCGAGTAGAAGACCACCCAGTGCGCCGTCGAAAGCGGACGCACGATGTCGAGGATGTCGCGCATGCGCACCCCACCCCATTTGGCCACACCGGACCAGCCCTGGATGCAGTAGTGCTGGGTGATCTGTTCGTGTTTGGGCAGTGCCAGCAGTTCGCGGTAGGACAGTGACACCGGGTTTTCCACCAGGCCCGCGATGCGCAGCGTGTAGCCCGCCCAGTTGTCGGCCCGCAGCCGTTGGTACTCCGCCGACGACGGTGGCCTGCCGTTGGCCCAGTGGTAGGGCGTGATGTCCTTCTCGGAGTACGACGCCTTGGGGTGCGTACGCTCCATCCACTCCTTGGCCCAGCCGACCACGAACCGGCCGGTGTACTGGACGGCTCGGGGGTACCGCAGCGTCACGGGCGTCGCGATCGCCCACAGCAGCGCGACGAACACCGCGGCGACCGCGAAAATCCCAACCGCCCACCATGAGTGACCGTCCGTGCCGAGCACGATGTGGTTGAGGTTGCCGACCGCGCCGGTGAGGAACACCATCGCGACGTGGCTGACGACGAAGATCAGCATCCAGGCCAGCACGCCGAAGTGCACGGTGCGGGCGACCTGACGGTTGAACGGGCCGCGGCCGGTGCCGAATCGCGCGGCCACCGCGGGCGCCTGCAGCAGTCCGGTGATGAGTGCCAGGGGCGCGGCGACGAACACGGTGATGAAGTACGCCAGGATCTGCAGACCGTTGTACTCGGCGAAACCCTCGTTGACCGGAAAGTTCAGCGACGCATATTGAATCGCGGTCGAGAGCGCGTTCGGGAACACCGTCCAGGACTGCGGCACCAGGCGGTGCCACTGACCGGTGCTGAACAACAGCACATAGAAGACGGCACCGTTGAGCAGCCACAGCAGGTCGAACCCGAAGTGCCACCAGCGTGCCAGGCCAATCGAGTGCCGAAGTCCCGGGATGCCCAGCCATTTCGGCAGCGACACCGCGTCGTCCTTGGAGGTCCACACGCGCGGCGGGTCGTTCGTGTCGGTGCGGTCGGCGGGCACCGGGTGACTCATCCGGAACCACTCCGATCCGGGACGGCATCCGGCGTTGAGGTACAACCTCGGATGGTCGGCGAGAATCTGCAGACCCGACCGGATGATGAACATCATGAAGACGATGTTGAAGAAGTGCTGCCAGCGCAGCCACGCCGGGAATCCGGTTGTGACGGGCTGGGCGTAGCTCGCCGACGTGCCGGGATAGTGCGCGATGAAGTTCTGCACCCAACCGAAGGTGCGCAACTGCATGGCGACCGCGACCAGCACCGCGAGCACGACGAGTCCCATCGCGGCGAGCCACGCGAAGCTGATCCAGCGCCGGCCGATGCGCACCGACGGCGCATGCGCGGGCACCTGCGGGATGCCGCCGCAGAACTCGTCGACGTCGACGCGTTGTTGCAACGTTCGCTTGGGCACATGGTGGTCGAGCAGCGCGTGTAGCTGGGCCGCCGTCGTCGAGCGTTGAATTCGCGGTGTACTCGTCACGCCGCCACCTCCTGACCGACAAACGCTTTATTAGGTAAAACGTTGCGGGTCTGGGATGTAGCTGTGCATCGGCTGCAAGTCTGGTGCGGCAAACGACGATGGGCCGGGATCGGCATGATCCCGGCCCACCGTGTGGTGATCTAGGACGTGACGGCGACCTGGCCCCGGTCGATCTTCTGCGGTCCGGTGCCGCCGGGGCGGATGTCGAAGTCGAAGATCTCGGTCGGCAGGAACACCGAACAGCACGCGTTGGGGATGTCCACGACGCCGCCGATCCGGCCTTCGATGGGTGAGGTGCCCAGGATCAGGTAGGCCTGTTCACCGGTGTAGCCCCACTTCTTCAGGTACTCGATGGCGTTGAGGCAGGCGTTGCGGTACGCCATCGTCGCATCCATGTACGCGTTGCGGTTCTCGGCGTGGTCCACCGAGATGCCGATGAATGTCAGCCATTCCGAGTACAGCGGTTCGACGCGGCCCGGCATGAAGATGGGGTTGGTGGTGACGCCGTAGGTCTGCATGCCGCCCTTGATGAGGTCGACGTGCATGTCGATGAAGCCGCCCATCTCGATGGCGCCGCAGAAGTTGATCTCGCCGTCGCCCTGGGAGAAGTGCAGGTCGCCGCCCGAGAGCATGGCACCTTCGACGAACACGGGGTAGAAGATCCGGCTCCCCCGGGTGAAGTTCTTGATGTCGTGGTTGCCGCCGTTCTCCCGGGGCGGCACGGTGCGGGCCCCGTCGTTGGCGATGGCCTGCAGCAGGTCCCCCGAGGCGGTACCGCCGAGCGTCCCGTCCACCAGTGGCGGCAGCGCCAGCGGCGGCACGCGGTCCGGATCGGTTGCGATCAGGGCACGTTCGCGTTCATTCCATTTCGTGAGCAGGTCCGGCGACGGCGCGGTGCCGAACAGGCCCGGGTGGGTGATGCCGGTGTAGCGCACGCCGGGCACGTGCCGCGACGTGCACTGCTGGCCGTGGAAGTCCCAGATCGCCTTGTAGGCGTCCGGGTAGTAGTCGGTGAGGAAGCCGCCGCCGTTCACCTTCGCGAAGATGCCGGAGTAGCCCCAGCCCTCACCGCAGTTCGGTCCGTTCACCTGGGGTACCGGGCCGATGTCGAGGATGTCGACGATCAGCAGGTCACCGGGTTCGGCGCCTTCCACCTTGATCGGGCCGGACAGCATGTGGCACGGCGAGAGGTCCACGTCGCGAACGTCATTGGCCGAGTCGTTGTTTCCGATCTGGCCGTCGGTCCACTCCTTGCATTCGATCCGGAATTCACTGCCGGGCTTGACGGTCACGGCCGCCGGGATGTCGGGATGCCAGCGGTTGTGGCCGGGGACGGCCTGATCCCGCATGGATTTCGACTGGTCGACGCTGAAAACTACCTCGGGCATGCGCTGACTCCCTTTCTCTCATCGGGTGGTGGCCGCGAACGCGGCCGGTGGTGGGTTGGTGGCGGGCGGCGCGGCGAGCCGGCGCCCGACGGGGAACGCGAGAACGACTGCGGACAAACCGATCACGGCGATCACCGCGGCGGGCAAAGGGCCGGTCTCCCAGTTGCCCGACACGATCAGGAAGGCGGGTACGGCCGCGGTGATCACGCCTTCGACCACCGCGACGAAACCGACGGCAGGCCCAAGCGCGTCGCGGTGCAGAGCCAACAGCAGGAACAGCAGGAACCACAGCACGGCCCACAGCAGCCAGATCACCCCGAACGCCGGGTCGGCCTCGGCGGTGAACGCGTGCCACGAGTAGCCGAGCGCGGCGACTGCGACGAACAACGAGAACCAGCCGAGACCTTCTCCGCCCCAGTCGGTCACGTTGTTGATGGCCACCCACAGGTAGGTGAAGCCGAACAGGTAGAGCCCGGACGCCGCGAAGATCACGGCCTCGTCGCCGCCGGACTGCAGGATGAGCACGGTCGGCGTCACGACCTGCAGCGCCCCGACGAAGAAGTTCAGCGGCGCCGCGCCGCGTGGGCTGATGCGGCCGAGCAGCATCAGCCCGTCGATGATGAGGACCGCCCCTACGTAGAAGAGCCCGACGCCACCCATGTCGCTACCACCTCGGAAGGCTCTGGAGGCCGGGATTGCGGCGCGGTGCCCGAGGGCGGTCGGCGCCTGCGGGTATCGACTTCACCACCGTCGGGCGCTCGGCGCTGGCGGCGGCCGCGTCGAACGCCCGGTGGTGCCCGGCCGTGAACGTCGTCAGGCCCACCGCACCGAACACCCGGCGCGCCGGCGCCTCGCACACCGGGCAGGCCGGCGTCGAGCCGCGATCGCGGATCGCACTGGTGAGATCGAATGGGCCGCAGTTCGGACAACGGAACGTGTAGGTCGGCATGATCACCCCTTTCCATTCACCCGAAACATATCCAAATGGAAATAAAAGTCAAGGGTGAAGGCCGGGCCCGGTGCGTCGGTGGTTACGAAGTCAAATTCGAGGTGGTGTCGACGAGTTCACGCAACTGCTCGATGTCGAGCCCGCACGACTCCAGGGCCGTGCGCTCGGCGTCGGCCACCGCATCGGCGAGGCGGTTACGCAGCGTGCGACCCCGCGGGGTCAGCGCCACGAGCACGCGCCGACGGTCGTGCACGTCGGCGGTCCGATAGATGATCCCCTGCGACACAAGGCGATCCACCGTGCGGGTGAGGGTCGGACCGGTGATCAGCGTGGCCTGCGCCAGGTCGGTCATCGGCACGGTGCGCCGCCCGGCCAGCTCGTCCAGCACCCGCCAGTCCTCGATCTTGAGCGACGAGTCCGCCAGCACGCGTTCGATCGCCGACTGCGCGGCGTGGGTGAGGCGCACCAACGGCAGCAGGAGGTTGGGGCGGCGCTGCTGTCCGGCGGCCATGGTGCGTTTCTCCTCGTGTCGGCGGTGAGGTCTGTTCAGATCGAATTATTTCTGCTAGAAAGCTTTGAAGCGCAGACTACACGGGATCGACGGTGATCTGGAGTGCGGGACGGCGAGGTCGAGTTCCACGTCGGGCTGGTGATTCCGCTTCAGGGGCCAGCGGGAATCTTCGCGCCCTCGTGTGAGGCCGTGGCCGAACTCGCGGCCAAGGAGGTCAACGACCGCGGCGGTCTGCAGGGCCGCAAGGTCACCATCGAAGTGCTCGACGGCGGAGCGCCCGGCGACGAGGTCGCCCGTACCGTCGCCGACCGATTGCGCGGTCACGGACTCGACGCCGTGACCGGATGGCACATCTCGGCGGTGCGCAACCGCATCTCCCCGGTGGTCCGCGACCGCATCCCGTACGTGTACACCTCGTTGTACGAGGGCGGTGAGCGCACACCCGGCGTGTTCTGCACGGGCGAGACGCCAGGGATCCAGATCGCACCCGCCCTGGCGTGGTTGCGCGACCACTTCGGCGTCCGGTCCTGGTGCCTCGTCGGCGACGACTACATCTGGCCGCGGCGCTCGGCGGCCGCCGCCCGCGCGTACTGCCGCGATCTCGGCCTCGAACTCCGCCAGGAGATCTACGTCCCGTACGGCACCGACGATTTCCGTGCACCCGTGCGCAAGGCCATCGCCTCGGGTGCGCAGGCGGTCCTGATGCTGCTCGTCGGCCAGGATGCCGTGCTGTTCAACCGCGAGTTCGCCCACGCAGGCGCCCACGACCGGATGGCCCGGTTCAGCCCGCTGATGGAGGAGAACATGCTCCTGGCCAGCGGGGCCGGATCCACCGAGAATCTGTATGTCGCTGCGGCGTACTTCAGCTCGCTGGCCACCGCGGGTGCCATGGACCTGATGGGCGGCTACGTCGCCCGCTACGGCGCCGACGCACCACCGCTCAACGCCATGGCCGAATCCTGTTACGAGGGCCTGCTGGCGCTCGAGGCCATCTTCCAGCGGACCCGCTCCCCCGCGATCCCGGACCTGATGGCATCGGCCCGCGACGTCGGGTTCGACGGCCCCCGCGGCCCGATGTGCATGCGCGACAGCCAATTCGACCAGCAGGTGTACATCGCCAGCGCCGACGGCTACGACTTCGACATCCTCGACACGCTGAGTACCGCAGGGGCGCACGACCGATAGGGCGTCACCTCGCGTCGCCCACCACCGCGAGGACGGCCTCGGTGAGCCGGTCGAGATAGTCGTCCTCGGCGGTGGCCTGCAGGACCGATTGCCGCCAGTACAGCGTGCCTGCGAGGACGTCGAGCGCGAGGTCGATGTCGGCGTCGGGGGCGATCTCGCCGCGTTCGATGGCGCGCTGGAAAATGTGAGATCCCCTGCCGCGCCGGGGTTCCCGGATCAGGTCCGACAGCAGCGCGCCGTACTGGGGATCCCGGATCGCTTCGGCGATCAGGTCGGGGATGATCGTGCGCGCCAGGCGGTGGGTCAGCGCCTCCCTCCCGTTGCGGAGATATTCCCGGATGTCGCCGCGCAGCGACCCGGTGTCGGGTACGTCGATCGCGGTGATGGCGACCTTGGCGATCAGATCGGCGGCCAGCGCCTGCTTGGACCGCCAGCGGCGGTAGATCGCGGCCTTGCCCACCCCGGCACGGCGGGCCACCGCGTCGACGGACAACCGGCCGTAACCCACGGCGGCCAGCTCCTCGAAGAACGCCGTCTCGATGGCGGTGGTGACGTCATCGAGCAGCACCGGACCGCCGGAGGTCCGTCGCGGTGCGGTTTCCTTGGCCACGAGGCGATCCTATAAGGCGGAACGGTTGCGTTCCGTTTTCGGCACGCGCATACTCAATCAAGACGATGCAGTTCCGTTTCGTTAAGGAGAGCCATGAGATTCCTGTTCGACGACGAGTCATTCTCGTTCGAAACGCTCCGGGCCGCCGGATACGCCAACTACGGCGGCGCCGATCTGGGCGACATACTGGTCACCGCGCGGGCCATCCCCGAGGGTGACGAGCAAGCCTGGTTCCGGGAGTGGAAAGCCACGGCCGAACGCGTCGAGGCGCTGGGCCGCCGGTCACAGGCGGCGGGTCACCCGGTGAGCGCACGGGAGGCGCTGCTGCGGGCGTCGAACTACTACCGCACCGCGGAGTTCTACCGTCGGGAAAACCCTTGGGAGGACGGCGAAGCCAGGGACACCTTCGAGCGGTCCCGCGCCACCTTCCTCGACGCGATGGCACTGTTCGACTTCGGATTCGAGCGGGTGGCAATACCCTACGAGGGCACCACCCTGCCGGGCTATCTCTACCTGGTGGACGACCGCCCTCGGCCGACCGTGATCTTCAACGGCGGGTACGACTCCACCCTCGAAGAGTCCTACGTCGCGCTGGCCGCGGCCGCCCTGGCCCGCGGATACCACGTGCTGGCGTTCGACGGTCCCGGACAGGGCGCGGCGCTGCGCGAGCAGCGGCTGACCTTCCGCCACGACTGGGAGGCCGTGCTGACACCGGTGGTGGACTTCGCGCTCACCAGGACCGAGATCGCCCCGGATGCGATCACGGTGTTCGGATACAGCATGGGTGGTTTCCTGGTGGCCCGCGCGGCCGCCTTCGAGGATCGCTTCGCCGGTGTCATCGTCGACGACGGGATCTATGACCTGCACTCGGCCGTGACCAAGATCATGCCGCCGTTCCTCGCCGAGTGGGTCGAACAGGGTGACGACGACGACGCGAATGCCGTGTTCGGACTGATGATGTCAACGAGCACCGGCATCCGATGGATGATGCGCAACGGCATGTGGAACTTCGGGCTGGACTGCCCCGCGGCGTTGGCGCGCGCGTTCCGCGCCTACACGCTGGCCGGCATCGCCGACCGGATCACCGCCCCGGTGCTGGTGCTCGACGCCGACAACGACCAGTTCTTCGACCGCGAACCGGAGCGGGCCGCCGCGGCGATGGTCAACGCGAAGACAACCCTGGTGACGCTTCACGAAGCCGACGGCGCGGGCGAACACTGCCACCTCGGTGCGGTGCACCGCGCCCATCAGGTCATGTTCGACTGGCTCGACGAACTCCTGGGTGAGCGGGCTCAGGTCCGTCCGCGTCTGGGCGTCTGATTGGCCACGATGTCGGGCGAGCGCCGGGGATCGCCGGGCGACGGTTCGGCGCCGCCCTCGAGTTCGCGCATGCGGGCCTCCACGATCTCCAGTACCGGCACCCGCGCGGCATGCCCGGCCTCGTAGGTCAGCACCGCCTCGACCTCGTCCATGGTGAGTGACCGCACCTTGTGCTGGATGTCGCCGAGGGACATCTCGTCGTAGCTGGGCAGGGGAAGTTCGGCGGACATGTCACTCCTCGACCACGGTGTAGAGCGATTCGCCGTCCTCGGGTGCCCCGTCGACCTGACCACGGTGCCGTCCCGCACCCTCGGCGCGTTCGGCGTCGGGTGCGCCGGCGGCCCCCGGCGCGTCGGGTGTCACGTCGGGTTCCTCGGCGGCCAGCCGATCGTCGAGGGATTCGCCTTCGCGTTCCTCTTCGGCGGTCATGCCGTGCTTGTCGGCTCCGCTCCAGTCCTCGGGCGGGTCGACGACCTCGTCGCCGTCGTCGTTGAGCACGTCGTCGGAATCGGTGGATTCCATGGGGCTCAGCATGTCGTCGGCGCCACCCAGATCGTTGGCGCTCACGCTGTCATCGGTGCTCATCTTCGTCTCCTCGAACTCATCGGCTCAGACGAAGCGATAGCCACACCGGTGCGCCGCGAAACATCAACGACGCGGCGCCACCTCAGGAGTCGGGGAAGTCGATCAGCCCGTCGCTGCGGGCGGCGGCGACCATGTGCTCCCAACCGATGAACGCGGCCGCGATCACCGTGATTGCGGTCGCGAAACCCGCCAGCGACGCCAGCGTCGCCCACTGCGCGCTGGCGGCGGCCGCGAGCAGCAGTGCCGCGAACGCACCGGCGAGCACCAATCGTGTCCGCCGCAGCAGGCGCGGCGAACGGAACATCATGGTCATGAAACCACTGTTGCCGGGGTGTCTGAGCAGCCTCGAAGCGTTTCCTGTGGAAAGGCTACGAAAGCCTGCGAACGCCGTTTCCGGGCGTCGATGCGCGCGGTCGGGGCGGGGCGTGGCTATCGTGGCCACCGTGGATCGTCGACAGATGTTGCTGTTGTCAGGGTTGGGCGCGACGGCGGCGGTGCTGCCGATGCCACGTGCGGCCGCCGTACCGAACCAGGCGGCGACGACGTACGTGTTCGCCGACGAGTTCGACGGGCCCGCGGGCTCCGCACCGAACGCGTCGAAGTGGACCATCGCGAAGGCTCGCGAGACCATCCAGGACCCGACCTACTGGGAGCAGCCCGGCCGCATCGGGCAGTACCGCAACGACCGCAGGAACGTCTTCCTCGACGGCAAGTCCAATCTCGTCATCCGCGCGGCGAAGGACGGCGACACCTACTACAGCGCCAAGCTGGCCAGCGTCTGGGAGGGCGGCGCGGGCCACACCTGGGAGGCCCGGATCAAGTTCAACTGCCTCACCGCGGGCGCCTGGCCGGCGTTCTGGCTGGGCAACACCGGTGAGGGGGAACTGGACATCATCGAGTGGTACGGCAACGGCAGCTGGCCCTCGGCCACCACGGTGCACGCGAAATCCAATGGCGGCGAATGGGAGACGCACAACATCGCCGTGGACAACGCGTGGCACACCTGGCGCACGCAGTGGGACGGCGACGGCGCCCGGTTCTGGGTCGATTACACCGACGGCGCGCAACCGTACTTCGAGGTCCCGGCGAGCTCCCTGCCCGACTGGCCGTTCAACCAGCCCGGTTACACGATGTTCGTGGTGCTGAACCTGGCGGTGGCGGGTTCGGGCGGCGGCGACCCCAGCGGAGGCACGTACCCGGCCGACATGCTCGTCGACTGGGTGCGGGTCTGGTAGCTCCCGGCCCCGCCCGCGTCTCCGCCCGTTTCTCCGCCCGCGTCTACGCCCGGTTGGCCGGGGCACACCGAGAACAGCTCGCATGTGGTCCGCACGCCGTTGAGGACGTTGGCAGGCAGGGCGGTGATGAAGTCGGTGATGCTGATGGCGTGCAGTGAGGTGAGATCTCGCGCGCGCTGGGTGCCGATCAACACCGCAACCGCGTCACCCCTGGCGGTGTGGATCGTGAACGAGTCGTCGCCGTCGCCGTAATACCCAGCGCACTCGACGCCGGTCCTGCAGGCGCCGGTGGCCGGGTCGATGTTCTCGTCGAACATGTCGTTGATCCACCCCGCCGACAGTTCGCGCACGGCGAGCGGGTTCTGCGGCTGCGGGAACCCGGCGATCAGATAGGCGGTGAACTGGATCAGCGGGTTGCCGCCGAGCATGGGGTCCATGTGCACACCGTCTTCGAGCACCACCCCGGTGAACTGACCGGGCCGCGCCTGCGTCAACTGGTCGTTGACATCGCTGAACACGTTGAGGTAGTTCAGCGGTGCGCCGATCTCGTAGATCGGGATGTAGTCGTTCGGGTCGTCGTCGCCGGGATCGGCTGTGCCGTTGGTCTCCAGCGTGCGTAACCGGCCCATCGCGTCGGGGACGATCGAGCCCATCGGCACCGCGTCGTAGACCACCACTCCCGCAAGGTCATTCGGCGCGTCCAGGCCCTGCTCCCGCCGACGGGTCAAACCCTCCGCGTAGTACCCCGCGACCCCGGGTGCGAAGCCGCCGCCCAGCGAGTGCCCGACGAGGACGAACTGCGTCGGCACGTCGAGCTCGGTCGTGCGCCCGGCATTGGTTTCCGCGGCGTCCAGGCTGGCGTTGAGTGCCGCGCGGTCTGGGTCGAGGAACAGTCCGGCCACCGCCTCGTGCAGGTTGTTTCCGCCGAGCCACATACCGTCGGCCTCGAACGGGTTCGACGTGTACGTGGTGGTCACGACGATGCTGTTGGTCTGCGCCGCCAGATGCGACGCGGTGTAGCTGTACAGCGGACCGTTCGCCAGGAACCCGTGCTGCAGGTAGATCAGCCGGGAGGGCTGGGTCGTGGAACTGGTGGGCATGTACCAGTTCGATTCGACCTCATGGCCGTCCGACACCACGAGCGTCGATGTGCTGACCTGTACCGAATCGCGCAGTGTCGGTGGCACCACGGGGTCGCCGCCGACGACGCGTTCCAGCGTGGCGAGCGTGTCGAACACGACGTCGCCGAGCGCCGACAACGGCTTGGGGTAGTTCTGCGGCTCGGGGTTGAGCGCCAACGCGCCGAGGCTGCGCAACACATCGTGGACGGTCTCGAGCGGATCGGGCGCCTTCTCGGCGGCCCGAGTGGTTGCCGAATCCTGCTCGGCGTCAGGCTGTTTGACGACCGGCTTGCGCAACAGGGCTTTGGCGGGTTTCTCGGAGGTTTGTGGCCGCACCCCGAGCCGGGGTCGAGCGTCCTCGACGGCCTCACGCGCGGTTTCGACCGCGTCCTGCGACGCCTTGCGGGCCGTCTCGCGGAACTCCCGAATGACGTTGCGCACCTTCTCCTTACCGACCTCTTTACCGTCGGCCGGTCGCGACGGCTGATCCTCGCCCTCGGCGTCAGCGGTCCGCTCTTTGCCCTTGGCCTTCTTCGCTGCCGGTTCCGATGAGTCCGACGCGTCGGCCCGTTTGTGCTGCTTCACCGCACGCGGCGCCCGCTGCTTGGGCCTGGAGTCGGCCTTCGCGTCCTTCTGCGCCGACGATGACGTCGACGATGGCGCCGAATCCTGCTTCGGTCCGCTGTCTTCATCGGCATTGGCGTATCCGGCTCCGGCCAGCATCGCCGCCGACAGCCCCACCGTGAACACCCCGGCACCGACCCACGCTGCAGCCCGTGTCATATCTACCCCCGTATGTAAACCTGAGCCCCTCAGGCACGTTAGCGGCCCTGGCAGGTTTGCGGGACGGTTTCGCATGACCGCTCGACACGGTCAGGGGTTCGCCATGCCACCGATCAACAGATCGACCACGTTGCGCGCGAGTTCGTTGATCTCGTCGGCGGTCTGGCCCTCGATCCTGCGGTACCACATGTCGACGGCGTTGAGGTTGCTCAGCAGGGTCCTGGTCGCCAGCGACTCGTCGACCACGCGCAGCGAACCGTCGGCGACACCTTCGGCCACCACGCGGCGGAACATCCGTTCGTAGTCCCGTCGCAGTTCGTTGAGCGCGGCGAGGGCGTCGCGCTGTCGCGCCTTGAGCGCCGTCGACGCCTGGTACCGCACACCCTGATGCACGACGTGGTGGTAGCCGAGTTCGGTCATCAGGTTCTCCAGGTGCGCGACCGACATCGCCGTCAGGCGCTGCCGCCCGGTTCCCGGGCCGCCCGCCTGGGGTTCGACGCGCTCGCGCACGCGGCGCATGCCGTCCTGGTAGACCGCCAGAAAGATGTCGAACTTCGACCGGAAGTGGTAGTAGATCAGGCCTTTGGTGGCACCGACCTGATCGGCGATGTCGTCGATGGTGGTGTTGGCGAAGCCGTGGACCATGAACGCGTCGGCGGCCGCGTCGAGGATCCGCGTCTTGACGTCGGTTTCCAGTTCGGCACTCGCGCTCACTTCGACTCCCTCTTTCCGACCGCATTGTTCAGCATGCCGTGCGGATGCGCGGCAAATCGGCAGCCGGCGGCACGATTGACTTCGATTGTGACGCTCGTTACCGTAATACTCCGTAGTATCCCTGGTGAAGGCGGGTTCTGCCAACCGCCACCACCTCAACCCCCGGCCCGTTCGCCACCTCACGCGACAACCCGAAGGGACGTTCATGAGCTTGGACAGCTCACGCGCCGTGCTCACGTCAGCCGACGAACTGCACAAGCGCGCCACCCGCAAAGCCGTGCTGCGACTACTGCCGGTGATGTGCGTGGTGTACTTCATGGCCTACATCGACCGCACCAACGTCGCCCTCGCCAAGACCCATCTCGACACCGACGTGGGCATCAGCGCCGCGGCGTTCGGGTTCGGCGCGGGCATCTTCTTCATCAGCTACGCGTTCCTCGAGATCCCCAGCAACCTGGTGATGTACCGGGTGGGCCCGCGGCGCTGGATCGCCCGCATCGCCGTGACCTGGGGAGCGCTGTCGGCGTTGATGATGTTCGTGCAGGGCGACCTGTCGTTCTACATCATGCGGTTCCTGCTCGGCGCGGCCGAGGCCGGCCTCTACCCCGCCCTGATGTACATGGTCACGTTGTGGTTCGCCCAGAGTTACCGCGCCACCGCCGTCGGGTTTCATCTACCTCGCGCCGACCATCGCGCTCGTGGTCGGTGGGCCGATGGGCGGCGCGCTGATGGAGCTCGACAGCGCACTGGGACTGCACGGCTGGCAGTGGATGTTCCTGATCGAGGGCCTCGTCACCATGCTGATCGGCGTGTTGGTGTGGTTCAAACTGCCCCAATCTCCCAGCGAGGCAAAGTGGTTGACGCCCGATGAGGCCCGCGCCCTGTCCGAACATGCGGCCGGTGCCCATCACGAGACCGTGACGCAACTGCGCGGCAACCTCGGCAAGGCGTTCGGCAGGCCCTTCGTGATCGTGGTGTCGCTGATCTACTTCTTCAATCAGATCACCAACGTCGGCATCGTGTTCAACATCCCGGCCATCGTCGAAGACCTCGACATCAGTGGGTCTTTCCTCATCGGTCTGCTGTCCGGCAGCGCAGGCATCGGCGCGACCATCGGTGTGCTCGTGGTACCGCGCCTGTTCGCCTGGTATCAGCGTGAGGCCGCCGCCGTCGGCATCCTCGCCGCCGCCACACTTGTCACGTCGGTGCTGTTCATGTTGTCCACCAGCGCATTTGCCCGCATCGTCCTCATCGCCATCTCGATGATCTTCGTGTTCGGCACCCTGCCGCTGTTCTGGTCGATCGCGATGGCACGGATGTCCGGGCTGGTGGCGGCCGCAAGCCTGGCGTTCATCAACACGATCGGCCTGATCGGCGGGTTCGTCGGACCCTACCTTTTCGGTCTGGCCGAGACCGCGACCCACAACCCGTCCGCGGGGTTCTACGTCGTCATCGTCGCCTCGGTGATCGGTGTCGCGCTGGCGCCGGTACTCGCCCACGCGATCCGCCGCGAGGACTCGACCGCCTGACCCATGGAGAGATCTGTCCCATGCACGGTTTGATGCAAGACCGACCGCTGAGCCTGCCCCTGTTGATGTCCGGTTTGGAGGGCCGGTTCAACCACAAGACCGTCACCACCAACCATCCCGACACCCCGACCGTGGCGACCTACGGTGCTGTCGCCCAGCGGGTTCGGCGTCTCGCCGGGGCGCTCGACGCGCTCGCGGTCCCGGTCGGCGCGCGGGTCGGCAGCCTCGGCTGGAACACCCAGCGGCACCTTGAGCTGTATCTGGCGGTGCCCTGCACCAACCGGGTGCTGCACACGGTGAACCACCGGCTGTTCGCCGACGACATCGTCTACATCGTCAACGACGCCGCCGACGATGTGCTGTTCGTCGACCGGTCGCTGCTGGATGTGGTGTGGCCGCTGGTCGACCGCTTCACCACCGTGCGCCACGTGATCGTGATGGACGACGGACCTGGCCCGCGCATCCCCGACGGAACGTTGGACTATGAGCGCCTGCTCGCCGATGCGCAACCGGTCACCGCGTTCGAGGTCGCCGATGAACGCACCGCGGCCGCGCTGTGCTACACCTCGGGGACCACCGGCCGACCCAAAGGCGTGCTGTACGACCATCGTTCGATCATCCTGCACGCCATGAGCCTGCTGATGGCCGACGCTTTCGGCATCGGTGAGGCCGAGGTGGTGATGCCGATCGTGCCGATGTTCCACGTCAACGCGTGGGGTCTGCCCTACGCCGCGGTGATGTCGGGCGCGGCCCTGGTGTTGCCCGGGCCGGTGATGCAACCCGCGGCACTGGCCGAGCTGATCGACACCGCGGGCGTGACATTCGCGGCCGCGGTCACCACGGTCTGGCGCACCATGCTGCCCCATCTGTCGGGCCGCCACCTGCCGTCGGTGCGCCGCCTCGTCAGCGGCGGCGGCCCGCTGCCGCAGAGCCTGTCCCGCCGCTACGCCGAGGAGGTCGGGGTACCGTTGCGCAGTTCGTGGGGCATGACGGAAACCAGCCCGCTGGTGTGCAGTGCGCGCATCCCCACCGGACATCAGGGCGACGACATCGAAACCCTCTGTCTGCCAGGAACATCCATCCCGCTGGTCGAGCTGCGGCTCCAGCGCGACGATGGCACGTTCGCCCCGCACGACGGGACGTCGTCGGGTGAACTGCAGGTCGCCGGCCCCACCGTCGCCGCCGGGTATTACGGCGCCACCGATGGATCGGCCGCATTCACCGACGACGGGTGGCTGCGCACGGGCGATGTCGCGACCATCGATGCCGACGGACTGGTCCGGATCGTCGACCGCATCAAAGACCTCATCAAATCGGGCGGCGAGTGGATTCCCTCGGCCGAGCTGGAGAACGCGATCATGACCTGCCCCGCGGTGGCCGAAACCGCCGTCGTCGGCGCACCGCATGAGCGGTGGGGCGAGCGTCCGGTGGCGTTCGTGGTACCGGCCGCCGGATGCGACGCGACCCCGGATCTGATCCGTGACCACCTGCAACAGCGGGTCGCGCGGTGGTGGATACCCGATGAGATCGTGATCGTCGGCGACCTGCCGAAGACCGCCACCGGCAAGATCGCCAAACGCGCCCTGCGGGAGATCTCTGCGTGACCGCGCGCTGACTATTCTGGTCGGGATCCAGCGGCGAAGGAATGATCATGGACTCCGACACGATCTGGCGACACGTCGACGACCAACGTCGACAGCTCGCCGATCTCCTCGACACCTTCGATCCCGGGCAGTGGTCGACACCGTCGTTGTGCGCAGGCTGGACCGTGCGCGACGTCGCGGCGCACCTCACGCATGTGGACGCCGGCCGTGGCGACTATGTTCGCGCGATGATCAGATCGGGATTCCGACTCGACGCCATGATCAACCGGATGACGAAGGACGACACCTCCGACCCCGCCACCATCACGGCGCGGTTGCGCGCCATGGTCGGCTCGCGCAGGCACCCGCCGATGACCAAGGTCGTTGATCCGTTGATGGACGTCCTGGTGCACACCCAGGACATCTGTGTGCCGCTCGGAATCGACCGCCCCATGCCCGGCGACGCCGCGGTGGCGGTCGCGGAACGGTTGTGGGAGATGAAGTTTCCGCTCAACCCGCGGCGTGATTTCCCCGGTTACCGCTTCGTGGCGACCGACGCCGGTTTCGCGGTCGGCCCGGAGTGGGGGGCGCTGCGCGAGGCGCCGATCCGTGACATCGTGCTGATGCTCGCACGACGGCTCAACGTTCCGGACTCCGAACGCGATCCCGACGATGACTGATGGGCCGAACGTTGGCTTGTGTGCGAGTTTTCGCGAAAAGTACGCACACAAGCCAACGTTCGGCACACGCACTCACTCAGACTCAGCCTTGGTCTCGGGCTCGGCCTTGGTCTCAGCCTCGGGCTTCTCGCGGATCTCATCACGTTGCTCCTTGCGGCGCTCTCGGCGCGTCTCGCGAGGAGTCTTCTTCTTCTCACTGTCGTCATCGGCTCGGGCATCGCTCTTCACGGCGTCCTCAGCCTTCGTGACGTCCTTGGTGACGTCCTTCGTGACGTCCTTGGCAGTGTCTTTCGTGACGTCCTTGGTCACGTCCTTGGGAGTGTCTTTCGCAAGGGCTTTCGTGACGTCCTTCGAGTCACCACCCGCAAGTTTCTGGGTGCCGACGTCTTTGGCGTCCGCATCGGCGGTTTCATCGTCACCGGCGATGCTCACCTCGCCAGCGTCAGCCTCTTGCGGACTCTCGACATCGCTCTCGACATTGCTCTCGACATTGCGCTGAATCTTGCCGTCCGCGAGATACGGCCGCGTATCGCCGGGTTGGTCGTGCCGGACGTACGCCGAATCGATCATGGGACGCAGGACCGCATCGAACTTGTCGACGAGTTTGTCGGGCACGCCGAGGTCGCGCAACAACTGGGTGAGCGGCAGGTTCTTGGTCGGCACCAGCATCGTGGTGATGGGCCCGTGGTCTTCGTTGCCCGGGATGGTCGTCACGTTTTCCGGCGGCACGTCGTCCGGGTCGGTGGTGGCTATCGGTACACCGTGCACGTAGAGGATGCCCAGGAGCGCGTTGGCAGTCGCCAGCAGATTCCACGGTCGATCGGGTGGGTCGGCCCAGCCGTCGTACTCCCCGATCACGATCGTCGTGGGATACGGCGACGTCGCAACGCGTTTCACTCGGTAGTTCAGGATGGGGATGAACGTGCCCTCCCGGAAGTACTCGGCGACACCGGCTTCCGGTGGGGCGATCAGGACAAAGCGGACGTCGTCGGTTGACGGCGCATCCGGTTGGGCGGCAAGTTCCTTGGCCACCCTGGCGGCGACCATCGAACCCATCGATTCGCCGATGATCACGACCTTGCCGTCGGTTTGCCGCACAGCGATCATCGTTTGTTTCACGCCGTCGGCGAGCGCTCTGTCGGAGTCGAGCGCTTCTTGCGAATAGTCGACGATCTCGGGCATCTCGTCGTCGTGGAAGTTGATGCCGATCTTCGGATAGTCCTTGGCAATGGCCGAGTAGAACGGGTTGATCGGCTTGAGAACCGTCGCCCCCGGAATCAGAATCGCCTCTTCGGCCCGACTGACCACACCCGGCATGGTGCCCGACGCCAGGAGCAGCGATGCGGCCGCGATCGCGGGAACCAATTGCTTGCGCCAGCTAACCATTTTGCGCTCCTCCCACGCGCGATTGACGCCGAGAAGAGGAGCGTTGCACACCATGGAAGAATTCTGGCAAAGTTTGCAAAGATATGCACTTGCGATAAAAACTATCGACGCCGACCGGGGTCAGCGACGCAGCGATTGCACGGAAGCCAACGTCACCGACACCCCGACGCTCACCGCGAAGATGCCCACCACCACCGACCGCGGCGCACCTGCGGTGAAATACACCGACAGTTGCAACACCCCGGCGATCAGCGCCAGCAACCCGAAGGCCAGGCCGGCGATCGCGAGGCGTTTCTTGGTCATGTGCCGAGTTTAGGTGCCCGCCGTCGGCGTCGGGCCTCGCAAAAACGGTGACGGCAGGGCGCTTTCAAACGGCTGGTTATCGTGGGGTATCGGCGAATGGAGGTTTGATGAGTACCGAGACCCAGCTCGACCGCACCGGTGCTGCCACGATCGTCACCGAGCACCCTGACCGGTTCACGATCGCAGTAGACGGCAGGACGGTCGGCCTCGCCGAGTATCACGACCGCGATGGCCGCCGCATCTTCCCGCACACCGAGGTGCTCCCGCAGTTCCGCGGCCGCGGGTTGGCCACGATCATGATCGCCGAGGCGTTGCGGTCCACCCGCGCGGCCGGGCTGCGCATCGTGCCGTCATGCTGGATGGTCGCCGAGTTCATCGACAAGCACCCCGAGTACGCCGACATCACCGACCGCCGCTGAGGCAGAGGGACAACTGCGCCGCACCGTGGGCCCCGTCGACGGGGATGGCCGCCCCACCTGTGGCAGGGCGGCCCCCGTGCCGCGGTTTAGGACGTCGGCTCGTCCGGGGTTTCGACCGAGATCTCACCAGGGATGTCCCAGTGGCCGGGTCGCTCGTCGAAGAACGGGTTGTCGATCCCGTCCACCGTCGGCAGCTTCTTCAGCTGGCCGGGCGCAATTCCGAAGAACGGGTTCTCGACACCGTTGATGACTCGCTCATTCATCAGCTGACCGGGCGTGAGCGCCGTATCCAAGCGGAAGTAGCTGCTCACTGCGGGGAACTCCACGTCGGGCAGGTTCACATCGGGCAGGTTCACATCAGGCAGGTTCACGCTGGGAACGTTCACATCAGGCACGTTCACGCTGGGCACGTTCACATCAGGCACGTTCACGCTGGGCACGTTCACATCAGGCACATTCACACCCGGCACATTCACGTCCGGAACCACTGGAGCGGGCCGCGGATCAGGCGTCGCGGGTTCCGCGTGCGCAGCGCCCATACCCAGCCCGAGCGCGCCGAGGCCCAACGCACCGGTCATCGTGGTCGTAACTGCGAGCTTCTTGAGGTCCATCATGTACTCCTTCGCCTTGCTTCTCACGCCGCTCACCAGCGAAATGGCAAGCGATCGTGCGACGTTCGGTTTGGGAAATTGCTAGACCGACTCTTGACGATCTCGCCGCCTCTATATCCGGACGACTACGCAATACCTTGACCCCCCGCGATATATGTCGGATGCCAGAGGCGTTGCGTTATCAGCGTTTCCGAAATTCATCGCTTCTCGTCGGCACAAATCGGCGATGACCGGGAGTTTCACCTCCGAATTGAAACTTGTGTCACACCCTGTGTCGGTGACCGTCATCAGGTGTGCCGTCCACCGGCTGACGGCCCGACTTGGCGATTCCGAAAACCCGCACGCCTGAAATTGACGCAGGCTATATTTGCCGCCGTGCGAATATTGACAGCCCTGACAATGGACTGCATCTCAAGCCTGCCGTTGGCCCCTGCCGTCGTCGCTGCGCCCGCCTCGCAGCAGTCGAACTGCCACTCCAGCTATGAGGGCGCATGCGTGCCGATCGCCAGCGACGTCGACTGCGCCAGCGGTAGCGGCAACGGCCCGGAGTACGTGGATGGTCCGGTGCAAGTCGTCGGTCCCGACGAGTACGACCTCGACCGCGACGGCAACGGGGTGGGCTGCGAGAGCTGACCCGTCGGCTTTACGCCGCGAAGTGCGACTTGTAGATCTGGCCGTGCACCCCGACGGTGCGGTCGACGACCTGTGACACCGCGAAATCAGAAGCCGCAGAGAGGTACGCGTAGGCCGTCGCGCGGTCCATACCCTGATCGTTCTGCAGGAAGTCCAGGGCATTGATCACGGCTCGGCGCATTGCGACGTCCAGGTCGGTGCCGTTGCCGTCGACCGCACCGTCGGGGTCTGAGAGCCCGATCGGTACCCACGCGTCGTCGGTCTCGGCGAATGGATAGTGGTACGCCACCGACGGCGCGTCGCCGGATCCCGGCTTGCACACCGTGAGGCGGTAGGTACCGCGAAGCGATCCCTCCATCGCGGTCAGCGCCACTTCCCCGTCGCCCATCGCCATGTGCGGATCCCCGACGTAGAACAGCGCGCCCTCGGCGAACACCGGCAGGTACAGCGTCGACCCCTCGCCCAGCAGGCGGATGTCGATGTTGCCGCCGCCGATGGTCGGTGGAATCGAATTCGCCGTGGGCGCGGTGAGATCGCGGTCCTGCGAGAACGCCACGCCCATGATCCCCATGAACGGCGACAGCGGGAACCGCACGCGCGCGTCGCCGTAGGACATGATGCCGTGACCGTCCTCGACGGCCGTGAACGTGGAAACGTTGCCGTACGCGGTGGGGTTGCCGCTCGGGCGGCCGTCGCCGGCCACGGGCGGCATCACCTCGTCGAGGCTGATGCCGTCCGGCGCGGAGCCGTCGGCCTTGCGGGCCAACGCGCCTTTGCCATGGCGGCTGGACACCACGCCGTAGGGCACCCGCGGAAGTGCCTGCAGCGTCTCGATTTTCAGCACGTCACCAGGCTGTGCGCCGTCGACGAACACCGGCCCGGTGATCACGTGCGGGCCGTCCTTGTCGAAGTTGCGCGGCGTGCGGTTGTAGTCGGCGGCGACGGCGATCGCGTCCTGCAGGACGCTGGATTCGTCCACGCCCTTGCCGCCGAAGTACTCGACGGGGTTGCGCCCCTGGTCTTCGAGGATTCCCTCGTGAGAGACGGTGTCGATGGTGATCGTCTCTTCCGAACGCATCCGCATGACGGGTGCGGCATGGACGGTGGGCACATAGCCCCACAGCACCTGGTCTGGGTTCGACTGCAGGTAGTGGTCACCGGTGATGTCGCCGTGGTCGGGTTGCAGGATCTCGAAGTTCCCGGGGGCGGCGCCGGTCGCCTTGGGTGTTTCGCCGGCCGCCGCGCAGGCGGCGGCCGTGGTGGTGAGGCCGACGCCTGCTCCCATTGCGGCGACGGCCCGCACGAAGTCGCGCCGCCCGATGCCCTTCATGATGGTTTCAGCCGCGGCTTGCGCGAACGACGCGTCCATCCAGTTGTCCTCCCCCAGTCGTCGAACGGCCTGAAGCTACCCACGCCGTGTTGCGTCCACGTTGCGGTTGCGTTCGAAACCGTTGACATCCCGCAGGATTGGCAGCTGTCGAAACGTCACCAGCGGTAGTCGAGGAACTTCCCGTCGAATGTGACCACCACCCGGTCGCCGTCGGGGTCGGGCCGACGATGGATGTCGACCTTGAAGTTGATCGCACTCATGATGCCGTCGCCGAACTCTTCGTGGATGAGTTCTTTGATCGCCGGCCCGTACACGTTGAGCGCCTCGTGGAACCGGTAGATCGTGGGATCGGACAGCATCGCGGGGTCGATGCCGCGAGCCGGCTGCAATTGCAGACTCTCGGCAACGGCGTCGTCGAGGTCCAGCAGGGCGCACACCTTCTGCGCCTGGGCGGCGGTCACCGGATGCTGGCCGAGCAGCGCCGCCACGCACCACACCAGTGGCGCGTCGAGATGGTTTGCGATATCGGCCCAGCTGAGCTTCTTTCGGATTCTGGCCGCAACCACCAGTTCGGCGGCGTCGGCCTTCGGCATGATCGGGGTCATGCGCTGATCTTCCTCGCTTCGGCGCCGTTGGTTTGGGTAACTGCCGGGATCGCGAATCTGGGGGCCGCGGTGCGGGCGTGGGTCGCGAACAACGTGAGCCCGACGAAGGTGAGGCCGCCGACGAGATTGCCCACCGCCGTGGGAATCTCGTTCCAGATGAAATAGTCGGCGATCGAGAAGTCACCGCCGAGCATCAGTCCAGACGGGAACAGGAACATGTTGACCACCGAGTGCTCGAAGCCCATGTAGAAGAACAGCATCACCGGCATCCACATCCCGATGACCTTGCCCGACACACTGGTTGACATCATTGCCGCGACCACACCGGTCGACACCATCCAGTTGCACAACACGCCGCGGATGAACAGCGTGAGCATGCCCGCGGCCCCGTGCTCGGCGTAGCCGACGGTGCGGCTGTGCCCGATCTCGCCGATGCGCTGCCCCACCTCGTTGGGGTCGACGCTGAAGCCGTAGGTGAAGACGATCGCCATCATGAGCGCGACCGTCAGCGCGCCGGCGAAGTTGCCGAGAAAAACCCAGCCCCAGTTGCGCAGCACCGTTCGTACCGTGACACCGCGCCGCTTGTCCAGCAATGCGAGCGGGACGAGGGTGAAGACGCCCGTGAGCAGATCGAAGCCGAGCAGATAGAGCAGGCAGAACCCGACCGGGAACAGGATCGCACCGGCCAGGGCGTTGCCGGTCTGCACGGTGATGGTGACGGCGAAGGCCGCGGCGATGGCCAGGATCGCGCCGGCCATATAGGCCCGGATGAGTGTGTCGCGGGTCGACATATGGGCCTTGGCCTCGCCGGCGTCGATCATCTTGCCGACGAAGTCGGTGGGACTCACGTATGACATGGGTGCAACCTTCCGATGGACAGTTGCCCTCGACCGTGTCGCACCGACATTGCAGATCAGAGACTTCGGCTATGCGTCGGTGTTGCCTTCTGCGCACACTGCCCCGCGGCCCGCTGTGAGGTACCTGGAGTCGCGAGATTGGGCGTATGCGACGAATGCGGAGAGCCCGGCGATCAGCGGGATGCTCACGGGCCATAGGGTGATGATCGCAATCGGACCCCAGAACACCAGGCACATCATCGCCAGACGGACCACCTCCCCGGTCGACATGGGGTCGCCTTCGTGATTGGCGATGAACCCTACGCAGACCGTCGTGCTGGCGACGGCCCAGCACACGAGTACGACGGCGAGTGCCGACTTGAGTAGGCGACGCCCGGTCGGTTTGGCGAACATACTCACGAGCGAAACACCAAGTCAGTCGTCGCCAATCGTTGATGAGGGGTCTCCCGTAGTCGCGGTAGCCTCCGTGGCGTTATCGACGCGGATGCAGGCCAGGATTGCCCCGAGGGCCACGATGACGGGGAGGGTGATGAACCAGAACATCAACATGAAAATCGGACCCGCAAATACGATGTCCCACATCAGAAGACCTACGTAGCTGTTTGTTGGTTGCTTCATCTCATCGGACATCATCTGTCGGTCGACAGTCGCTATGGCGAGGATGTAGACAACAAGCACCACGACGAAGTAGGTGAGAAACGCCGCCCCTACAGTTGACCAAAAGTACCGCCACGCAGACGGTTTGGTAAATCGGATCATCGTCGGCGAGCAGTCACGTTGTCGGCCTGGTTTCTGCCGAGCTTCTCCAGGTTGTTGGCGACGTCGGCGAGGGTGACGGACATCAGAGATTCTGGCGGATACCGATAATTTCCGCCGCGGCGTCCTGGTCGATGGTGTCGCACTTGGTGCCTATGTGGCGGAACGAGTCACGGTGGTGGGAAAGCTCATTGCTGATGTGGCTGGCGACGGCTTGGAGGTGGCTCAATGTGCCCTTGATCGCCTCACCTGGTGACCCGACCCAACCTGAGCTGGCTGCTTCGATGTCGGCGTTTGCCGCCTGGTGCGCCCGGGTGTGCTCCGCCTCGTACATGTCGAGGTGATCTGCCGACATGAACAGGCCTGTGAAATCAACTTCCAACGGCTCCGGCATTGCTTCCCCTTGCAGCAAGTGTTAGCTCCGGCTCAACCCTACCGCCACATCAGTAGCCGATAGAACGCGACTTCTGTGCGGGTCGAGTGCGCGGATTCGCCACCAATTGCGCATGCCCCGGCGCGCCAGGTCGGCGATTCGCCAAAGTCGCGAGATGATGCAGATGTGACTGATGTTGCAAATGTGACTTCCGACTCCGCGGCCGAACCGCCGGCGCAGGACTCGCCGCCACCGGCCGAACCCGCCGCCTCGCCGGTCGGCGACGGTGCGACCGAACCGGTTGCGACGCCTTCCGGCCGGCGGACGTGGTCGATGCCCAAGTCTCCGATCTCCCGCGAGCAGGCCGATCAGGCGGGTCGCGCCGCCCTCAAGGCCGGGTCGGCGGTCGGCCGGTTCCTCGCCGACGTCGGCCGTTACACCGCACGCTGCGTCGCCCAGTTGGGCCGCGCGATCGAGGCTGTGCCGGTGACGCTGCGACTGTTCGTCTTCGCGGCCATCGTCATGCTCCTCGGCATCGTCGGCGCGACCGCGTCGAACGACGCGCTCGGTTTGCTCTGCACCGCCGTGGTGATCCCGGTGTGCGCGGCGACGCTGGGTGTGCTGGGCCAGCGTTGGTACAGCGGTCTGCGTGATCAGCCGGCCCGGCAGACCTCAGGTCAGGCGGCCGCGCCGTCGGACCTTCAGCGGTCGGTGGAGTACGTCGACAAGAAGCTCGCCGTGGCGCTCACCGCGATGGGCACCGAGCGGCATCAGCAGGCCGTGATCTCGCTGTTCCAGGCCAAGACGGCGCTTGAGCTCACCCTGGGAACCGAGCAGGACTCCGCGACCTTCTTCGAGATGCCGGCGCCGGCCGACGATCATCCTCTGCGCCCCCGCATCCGGGTCGGGTCGAAAACGCAGTTGCGGGAAAGCAATTCCCTGGTGGCCTCGTGAGCACACAGTTGATCACCGGTCAGGTCGCGTTCATCGAGGACGACTACACCCTGGTGCTCAACCGAGGTTCCGAGGCCGGTGTGACACCCGGCATGGTCTTCGCCGTGCACACCGATACCGATGAGGTGATCACCGATCCGGAATCCGGACGCGAACTGGGCCGGCTCAGCCGAGAAGTGCTGCAGGTGAGGGTGTTCGAGGTGCATCCGTTGTTCGCCCGGGCACACACCTTCGTGCGCACCGATGACTTCTACGGCCTGCTCGGCATCCCGTTCGTCGAGCAACCCGAGGAGCACATCGTCACGGTCAACGTGGGCGACAAGGTGGTGTTGGTGCCCGCCGAACAACATCGGCTCCGTCGGTTCGGCTGAGCAAAACGCGCCAAACAAGGACAACGCAAGGTTCGGCGACTATCGCGCGCAAGCGCGTCACCGTCGTCGCCGATCCCTAGCGTGGTGTTCGTCAGTTACAGAGCAAATCTCCACTCGGTGGGGATTGGCCCATCGAACGGAGAACACCATGAAGAAGATCATCGCAACCAGCTTCGCGGCCTTGGCAATTGCCGTCGCACCCGGCGTCGCGCTGGCAGCACCGGCATTCGCGTCACCGGACCAGTTCAACGCTGGGCAAAGCACCGTCGACCGCAGCCCGCACTTCACGTCGCCGACGATCTACAGCGATCCCTACCAGTCCTACTTCTACGGGGGCGAGCCCATCTTCTTCGGCCATCGCGGGTTTTTCGGTCACCGTGGTTTCTTCGGCCACCACCGAAGCTGAGTGCCGCGCGGTGACACCCGGCCTCGCGCAACGCATCCGCGCGAGGCGGTGTCCGCTGCTGACGCTTCAGAGCCGGAACAACCGACGCGCGTTCTGATGCGCGATCTTCTCCCGGTCGGCCGGGCTGATCGGCGCCTGCGCCAGGAACGTCGCGTGTGCCGACGCGTCGCCGTAGGGATAGTCCGCGGCGAACATGATGCGGTCGGCACCGAACACCTGCAGCGCGCACAGCAGCGGCGGCGCCGTGGTGTATCCGCTGATGGTGAGGTGCACATGGGTGCGGACCGTGTCTGCCACCGACGGCCCGCCAGGGTTGTACCCGGACAGCACCGCATCGGCGCGCATCAGGGAGAACGGCAGATTCTCGCCCATGTGCCCGACGACGATCTGCAGCGCGGGATGCCGGTCGAACACCCCCGAGGCGGCCAATCGCAGCACGTGCAGACCGGTCTCCGCGTGCCATCCCCACGCCGCGGTCGCCAGCGCCGAACCGACCTGCGGTTCCAGCCCGCCGAAGTACACCTCGGCGACCGGCACAGGCGGATACGTCGGGTGCAGGTACACCGGCACGTCGAGTTCCTCGATGGCGCCGAGCATCTCGTCGAACTCGGGCGTATCCAGGAACCGGCCGTGGGTGTGCCCGTTGATCACCACGCCGCACATTCCCAGCTCGGTGACGGCCCGCTTGGCCTCGATGACCGCCGCGGCGGGGTCCTGGGTCGGCAGCGAGGCCAGCGCGTTGAACCGGTCCGGGTGGGCCGCGACGATCTCGGCGCACCGGTCGTTCAGGGCGCGGCTGAGGTCGGCGGCGAGCTTGGCGTCCACCTGCTGAGTGCCCGGCGCCGTGACCGACAGGACCTGCATGTCGATGCCCGCATCATCCATGACGCGCAGCCGCTGCTCACCCACCTCGGTGAGTTTCGCGAGGATCGCGCGGGAATGGGTCGACGACGGCAGGATCTGGTCGACGAGATCGTCTGGGATCAGGTGCTCTTCGAGGGCAATCAGCGTCATGGTCATCTCTTCTCGCGTCGCGCTCCGCCTGTCGACCAGCGTCGCCCCCGAGTCTGGGAACATGGTGCGATCGCGCTGCGTGGTCGCTGTCGACGTGGCGAGGTGGCCGCCGGACGCCGGACTCAGCCGCGGGTGATGTCAATGTCGTACTGGGCGATCTTGCGGTACAGCGTCGCCCGGCTCATCCCGAGCTCATGGGCCGCCTCGGACATCGTCAGCCCCGATCCGCAGACCACCCGGATGATCTCACCGCGTTCGAAGGCCTCGATGCGCGACAGGCGACGGTTACTGCCCGCCAACACTTCTGACGGCAGGTGCGCGACGTCGACGACGTCACCGCGCCGCGCCACATGGGTGATCACCTTCGCCAACTGATCGACGTTGCCCGGCCAGAAGTAGTTTTCCAGGGCGCGGGCCGCGGCCGGCCGGATCACCACGTCGCGGCCGCGCACGTGCCTGGCGATGTGCATCGCCAACGGCAGCACATCCGACGCCCGCTCCCGCAGCGGTGGCACCGCCACGATCGAGTCGACCAGCGCCGCCAGCGGAGCAGGGATGTCCTCGAACCGCTCGGCGGTGACCGCGAACGGGACCGACGCCGTCCCCCTGCCCCGCAGCACCAGGCCGCGCAGATGTTCGGCGACCCAGGCCGGCAGCAGGTCGACGTCGCGGACGATCACCGCGGTGTGGCTCTTGCCGAGTTCCGGCGTCCACAACCCCAACCAGGTCTGCACATCGGACGGGTCGGGCACGCCCGCCGACAGGATGCGGTCACGTGGGAACGTGTGGCGGGCGGCCTGGGCCAGCAGCGTCGCGCGCCCCGACCCGGATTCGCCGACGGCGGCGACGATGCTGCCGCGTCCCATGGCCGCCTGCGCGTCGGCCACCGCCGACATCCAGGCGCCCGACAAGGTGTGCAGGGTCCCCGATCCCGGTTCCAGCCGCGGCATCTCCACCCGGAACACGCTGCCGCGCGGCGTGGGCCGGGCATGCCGGCCCGTCGAGCGGGCCAGCATCAACGCGGTGGTGTTGCTGGCCGCCGAACGGGCCAGCGCCAGCAGGAGATCGCTCGACGACTCCGCCCACGTCGTCAGGTTGACGCTGCCCTCCAGGCGACCGGTCAACGGATCGAGCACGGGCACCGCGGCGCACGTGAAGCTGCACAGGTTGCGCGCGTAGTGCTGGTCGGCGCGGACCAGGGTGGGCGTGCGGTCGGCCAGCGCCAACCCGAGACCGTTGGTGCCGACGTCGCGTTCGGCGTAGCCGAAGCCCGGCGCCAGATGGACGTCGTCGAGCGCGGCCAGCAGGCGACGATCGCCGGAGAGCCGGCTCAGCACCACACCCTCGGCGTCGGTGAGCATCAGGCTGACCGGTTCGTGGGCCAGGGTGCGGTGCAGCTCGGAGAGCACCTCGCCGCCGCACTGCGCGAACAGCGACCCGGTGTGGTCGGTGCCCGCGAACACGGGTTCCACCGACTCCAGCGGAACCCCGTATTCCTCGCTGCGCTGATACGACGCCAGCAGCCGACCGGCGTCCTCGTCGCCGGTTCTTTGCAGGTCAGGTAGGCCTTCGAGCACACGCGCACCTTCCGCCGAGCGTTGTGATCCACGTTACAGAACACGGGTGCGGGCCGTGTCTCAGATTGAGACGCGACAACCCTGCCGGGCGGCACCACGGCGACTTAATCTCAAGCCAGCTCTGTGACAGCGGTCACCAGAGGAGAAAGGTCACAGCCCATGTACCGCAAGGACGACACCAGTTTTTTCATCGTCGACGCCCACATCGCGCTGTGGGACGCCCGGCCCGAGAACCAGCGCAACATCCACGGCAAGCAGTTCATCGACTGCTTCTACGACTATCACCGCAACCTCTCCCCCGAGTCCGAGGTGTGGACCTACGAGGAGTACCTGTATCAGGGCGGCGAGCGGCTGATGAAGGACCTGTTCACCGACGGCTACGTCGACCACGCGATCTTCCAGCCGGCATATCTCGGCGAGTTCTACTACAAGGGGTTCGGGCAGACCGACGAGGCGTTCGAGCTGGCGTCGGCGCATCCGGACAAGCTGACCTACAACCACAACTTCGACCCTCGCAACGGTGAGGCCGGTCTCGACCAGTTCCGCGAGGATGTGGCCAAGTACGGGCTCAAGGGCGTCAAGCTGTACACCGCCGAATGGCACGGCGAATCCCGCGGCTGGCGGATGGACGATCCGTGGGCCTACCGCTACTTCGAGGTGTGCCGGGAACTCGGGGTGCGCAACATCCATGTGCACAAGGGCCCGACGATCCGGCCGCTGGACCGCGACGCATTCGACGTCGCCGACATCGATCACGTCGCCTCCGACTTCACCGACCTGAACTTCGTGGTCGAACACTGCGGACTGCCGCGGCTGGAGGACTTCTGCTGGATCGCCACCCAGGAACCCAATGTGCACGCCGGCCTGGCGGTGGCGATGCCGTTCATCCACACCCGGCCGAAGTACTTCGCGCAGATCATGGGTGAGCTGCTGTACTGGATCGGCGAGGACCGCATCCAGTTCTCCTCGGACTATGCGCTGTGGACGCCGCGCTGGCTCATCGAGGCGTTCGTCGACTTCCAGATCCCCGAGGAGCTCGGCGAATACGCGCCGATCACCGTCGATCAGAAGAAGAAGATCCTCGGCCTCAACGCCGCCAAGATGTACGACATCCCGGTGCCGGCCGAGCTTCGGCTGCCCGACGCCGGCGAGCCCGCGACGGGCCCCCGCGGCGCCGACAACCTGGTGGGGGCGCCGTGAACCGGTACGAAACCGCGCTCGCCGCATTGGATTCGGTGGTGGATCCCGAACTCGACGAGCCGATCACCACACTGGGTTTCGTGCGGTCGCTGGACGTCTCGCCGGGCGGGGACGTCACGCTGCACCTGCGGTTGCCGACGTCGTTCTGTTCGCCGAACTTCGCCTACCTCATGGCCTCGGACGCCAAAGACGCACTGCGAGCGCTCGACTGGACCCATCACGTGGTGGTCGAGCTCGACGATCACCACGACTCCGCGATCATCAATGCCGGGCTGGCCGCCGATGCGGGGTACCGCGGGACGTTCGCCCACGAGGCGCAGGACAGTCTCGACGAGCTGCGGGAGACCTTCCGCCGCAAGGCGCACACCGCGGCGATGGAGCGTTGCCTGACCGCGCTGCTGCGCGCCGACCGCAGCCGCTCGGAGGCGTCCATGGGTGAGGTCACCCTCGGTGAATTACCCTGTGATGCAAACACTTCGGCGTTGCTGAAGCGCCGGGCGACGCTGGGCCTGCCGGTCACCGCCGATAGTTTGGTGCTCGTCGACCACTACGGGCGGAGCTATCCGGCCGATGCCGCGCCGCTGGCGCTGCGGCGGGCGCGCTCGACGCGTATCTCGATCGACGGGAACGCCCACTTCTGCCGCGGACTGTTGCGCACCCGCTACGGCGACGACGAACCGGCTGCGTTCATTCCCCTTACCGCCCTTACCCATCGCTAGAGACAAGGATCACCATGAGCACCATGCGCGCCGTCCAGGTGGTCGGCTACCACCAGAACCTCGAGATGAAGGAGGTGCCTGCGCCGACGCCCTCCGGGCCATTCGACGTCGTCGTCAAGATCGGCGGCGCCGGGGTGTGCCGCACCGATCTGCACATCCTGGAGGGCCAGTGGGCCGAGAAGTCCCAGGTGCAACTGCCGTACACGATCGGCCACGAGAACGCCGGGTGGGTGCACGCCGTCGGTTCCGCGGTCACCAACGTCGCCGAGGGTGACAAGGTCATCGTGCATCCGCTGATCACCTGCGGGCTGTGCCGGGCCTGCCGGTCGGGTGACGATGTGCACTGCGAGGCCAACCAGTTTCCCGGTATCGACACCAACGGCGGATACGCCGAGTACCTGAAGACCTCGGCGCGCAGCGTCGTGAAGATCGATGATGCGCTCGAGCCGGCCGACGTTGCCGCCTTGGCCGATGCGGGGTTGACGGCGTACCACGCCGCGGCCAAGGCGGCGCGCCGGTTGACCCCGCGGGACCGCGTCGTGGTGATCGGTGCGGGTGGGTTGGGGCACATCGGTATTCAGGTGCTCAAGGCGCTCTCCCCCGCCGAGCTCATCGTCGTCGACCGCAACCCGGAAGCGCTGAAGCTGGCCGAGTCGATCGGCGCCGACCACGCGGTGGTTGCCGACGGCAGCCAGGTCGAGCAGGTGCTGGACCTGACCGGCGGCCACGGCGCCGAGGTGGTGGTGGACTTCGTCGGCGAGGGCGGCGCGACCGCCGAGGGGGTCGCGATGCTGCGTCGGGCAGGCGACTACCACGTCGTCGGCTACGGCGAGAACATCGACGTGCCGACCATCGACATCATCTCCACCGAGATCAACTTCATCGGCAACCTCGTCGGGTCGTACAACGACCTGTGCGACCTGATGGCGCTGGCCGCGCGCGGCAAGGTCAGCTTGCACACCCAGAAGTACGCACTCGACGACTTCCAGTCCGCCATCACCGATCTCGACAACGGCAACGTCCGCGGGCGTGCCATCCTCATCCCATAGCAAAGGAGCGATCCGAGTGATCTTCATCGTCGTCAAGTTCAAGCCCAAGCCGGAGTACGTCGAGAGCTTCCCCGACGTCGTTGCCGACTTCACCCAGGCCACCCGCAACGAACCCGGCAACCTGTTCTTCGACTGGTCCCGCAGCCTCGAAGACCCGTCGGAATACGTTCTGGTGGAGGGTTTCCGCGACGGGGACGCCGGCAAGGAGCACGTCAGCAGCGAACACTTCGCGAAGTTCGTCGCCGAGACGCCGAAAACACTGGCGGCGACTCCGCTGATCATCAGCCAGACCATCGACGCGACCGGATGGTCGGAGATGGCCGAGCTGAAAGCCGGTTAGCGCCGGAAGGTTGCCGCGCGTTCCGAAGCGGAACGTTCCCCGTCAGATCAGGATCTGCAGCGGTGTCTGCAGGACGTCGAGGAATGCCTTCATCCATTCGGCGGCCACCGCACCGTCGACGGGTCGGTGATCGACCGACAGTGTCACTTTCAGCACCGAGGCCACGGCGAGCTCGCCGTCGACGACCACGGGCTCCTGCCGGGCAGCACCGACGGCGAGGATCGCGGCGTGCGGCGGATTGATGATCGCGGAGAACTCCTCGGTTCCGAACATGCCGAGGTTCGAGATGCTCAGCGTTCCGCCTTCGAGTTCGTCCTGCCTGAGCTTGCCCTCGCGGGCGCGTTGCGCAAGGTCGCGGGTGTCGGCGGCGATGGCGGCGATGCCGCGGCCTCCGACGTTGCGGACCACCGGTGTCACGAGACCGCGGTCGGAGGCGACGGCGACCGCGATATCGATGCTGTCGAATTGGCGCACAGCATCATCGAGCCACACGACGTTCATGGCGGGCACCAGGGTGTGCGCGCGTGCTGCCGCTTTGATGATCAGGTCGTTGACCGAGATCTTGACGTCGCCGGCCTCGTTGAGTTGCTTGCGCAGCGCCAGTAGGGCGTCGACGCGGGCGCTGCCGCGCACGTAGAAGTGCGGGGCGGTCTGCTTGCTGGCGGCCAGGCGGCCCGCGATGCTCTTGCGCATCCGCGAGTGTGGGATGTCGGTGTACCCGGTGTGCGCCGCGGGCGCCACGCTCGGTGCGGGCACGGATGGTTCGGCGGGCGGCGCCACCGGCGGCGACGCGGGGGCGGCGCTCGCGCCGGCCAACAGCGCGGCGACATCGCGTTTGACGATGCGACCGTTGGGTCCGGTCCCCACAATGCCGCTCAATTCGAGGCCGGCCTCGGCGGCGAGCCGCCGCACCAGCGGCGTGACGAAGAGTCGCTGCCCGTTGGCCCCCGCATAGCTGCTGCCACCCGGCGCCTCCTCCGGTGCCTGCGCCGCGCTCGCGGGGAGATCGGACGTCTCATCGTTGACGAAGTTCTCCTCGGCCATCACACCCAGGACCCGCAACGCTTCGTCGATGTCGGACACCGTCTCGCCGGGGCTGCCGGTCAGGGCGATCGGTGCGCCGACCTCGACGGTGGTTCCCGGGGCGACAAGGTATTTGAGGATGACACCGGCGGACTCGGCTTCGATGTCGACGTTGGCCTTGTCGGTTTCCACGGTGGCGATGGCGTCGGCCGCGGCGAACTCGGTGTTCTCGGCCACCTGCCACTCCGACAGGATGGCGTCGGTGACGTTGGCGGCCACGCCGGGCATTCTCAGTAACGCGGGCATGGATCAGGCCTCCGTGACTTCGGTGAGCTTTTCGGCGATTTCGGCCGCCTGCGCGATGGCGGCACGTTCCAGTACCTTGCTGATGCTGGGCGAGGCTTCGCCGCCGGTGACGCGCTCCACCGGGTGATCGAGCCAGTCGAAGAGCCTCCGCTGGATCTCGTCGGCCAGCCACCCACCGTAGGAGGTGCCTTTGGCGCCCTGCTCGGCGATGATGACGCGATTGGTCTTTCGGACGCTGGCCTCGATGGTCTCCCAGTCCAGCGACGCGCGGTCCAGCCAGCGCAGGTCGATCAGGTCGGCGTCGAACCCGCCTTCGGTGATGGCCTGCAGGCAGTAGTTGGTCATGGCCAGGTAGGAGATCACCGTGACCGCTGAACCGGTGTGGCGCACAGCGGCTTTGCCGACCGGCAGATGGTAGTCGAAGTCGTCGACGGGGGCGTCGCTCGTGCTGTTGTAGAGATCGACGTGCTCGAGCACCACCACCGGATCCTTGCACCGCAGAGCGGTGTTCATCAGACCCACATAGTCGAATGCGGTGGAGGGGGCGACGATGCGCCAGCCCGGCTGGGTGGCGAAGATCCCGGCGGGGTCCATCGAATGCTGCGACCCGTATCCGGTACCCATGGCGACCTTGCTGCGCAGCACCAGCGGTACGTCGTTCTCGCCGCCGAACATGTGCCTGGCCTTGCCGATCTGGTTGAACAGTTGATCGGCGGCCACCCACATGAAGTCGGCGTACATGAACTCCACGATCGGGGTGTACCGGCCGTCGAGTGCCAGCCCCCCGCCGAGGCCGGTGAACGCGTTCTCGCTGATCGGGGTTCCCAGGGTCCGATCAGGGAACTGGTCGGACAGGCCGCGGGTGGCACCGTTGGTGCCGCCGTTGAGTCGGTGGATGTCCTCGCCCATGATCACGATCGACTTGTCGGTTTCCATGCGCCGGTTCAACACGGCCGCAATGCATTCGACGAACTTCGATTCCGTGGTGGCACCGGCGAAGGTGTCACGGTCGACGAACTCGATGCCGTCGAACTCCGAGAGGTCGCCGCGAACACCGACGTCGACGAAATCGGGGTCGGGCCACTCCTCCGGTTTGATCCGGCGCTGGCCCGGTTTGCCGCCGGGGACCGGTTCCAGCAGGACGTCGCCGAGTTCGGCCATCATCGTGGCGGCGCGGTCGACGGCCTTCTCGATCGCGGTTGCATCGAGGATGCCGCGCCGCTCCAGGTGCGCCGACAGCTGCTTGATCGGGTCGCGGTCGCGGTAGGCCTTCTCTTCCTCTTTGGTGCGGTAGCCGAACGCGCTGCCGGGGAAGGCGCCGTTCTGGTGGAAGTACCGGTAGACGTCGGCTTCGACGATGGTCGGGCCCTTGCCCGCGCGCATGTGTTCGCACGCTTCCTGCATCGCAAGGTGGGTGGCCAGGACATCCATGCCGTCGACTTTCCAGCTGGCGATGTTGAACCCGAGGCCGCGGGCCGACAGTCGTGGTTCGCCGGTGGATTCTTCGACATTGGTCGACACCGCATAGCGGTTGTTCTCGATGAAGAAGCACAGCGGCAGCTTCCACGCGGACGCGAGATTCATGGTCTCCAGCGTGGATCCGATGTTTATGGCACCGTCGCCGAAGTAGGTGACCACCACCGCGTCGGAACCACTGTGCCGGTTGGCCCAGGCGTACCCGGCGGCCAACGGCACACCACCGCCGACGATCGCGTTCGTCCCGATCGCTCCGGCCTCGTGCCACTGCAGATGCATGGATCCGCCGCGACCGCGGCAGAACCCGCGGGACAGGCCGCAGATCTCGGCGAGGCTGCGGAGCATCACGGTGCGGATGTCGCCGGTGAACTCCTCGGTGGGGTCGATGCCGGCCGGTGCGATGTGTTGCAAGGCCTTGGCCAGGAACTGATGGTGCCCGCGATGGGATCCATTGACCGAATCGGCGGATGTCAGCGACAGCGCCGAGCCGACCGCCCCGCCCTCCTGCCCGATCGAGGAGTGCGCCGGACCGTGGATGAGCCCCTGCCCGGCGAGGTCGAGCACGTACTCCTCGAACGACCGGATCAAAATCAGTTGACTGAGCATGCTTTTGAGCAGCTCGGGGTCGGCGGCATCCCAGTCTTCGAAGGTGGCCTCGACCTGCACCCACGGGGCTGCGGGCTGAAGCGGCGTATGGGTACTCACGTATCGATCTCCCTGGCTCGCGGCTGAGTCGTCCGTCACACTGTAACAGCTCAATGGATCCATTTGAAGGCATGGATCCAATTGAATCCGTCGTTTATGCTCACCTGGTCCATCAATGGCGCCATTACGACAGGCAGGATCGCTATGACCGCCGAAAGTCCGGCCGAAGACGACACCAGGTCCACCGGCATTCCCGGGATGCGCAGGTTCGACCACATCGGCATCACCGTGCCCGACCTGGCTGAGGCCACAACATTTTTCGTCGACGTCCTGGGCTGTGAGTACCTCTACACGCTGGGCCCGTTGCGCGACGACGAGGGCACATGGATGACCGATCATCTCAACGTGCACCCGCGCGCGACATGTCCTGCGCTGCACTTCTTCCGTTGCGGCGACGCCGCGGTGTTCGAGGTGTTCGAGTACTCCTCGCCGGACCAGAACCTGGTGCCGCCGCGCAACAGCGACGTCGGGGGCCACCATGTCGCGCTGTATGTGGACGATCTCGATGCGGCGGTCGAGTATCTGCGCGCCCGCGGGGTGCGGGTGCTCGGTGAGCCGACGGTCAGCACGGGACCGCATGAGGGTCAGCGGTGGGTGTACTTCCTCGCACCCTGGGGCATGCAGTTCGAGTTGGTCTCCTACCCGCACGGAAAGGCGTGGTTTCGGCCAGACTGGACGCCGTGATGTCTGCTGCCCCTGACGACGACGCCGTTGCCGCAGGCACGGTCGCCAGCGAACGTGTCGCCAACTTTCTGCGGCAAGCCATCCTCGCCGGTGACATTCAACCGGGCGAACGCATCCGCCAAGAGGACATCGCCGAGCGGTTCGGGACCAGTCGGCTGCCGGTGCGGGAAGCGTTGCGCATGCTCGAGATCGAGGGACTGACCGAGAATCTCGCAAACAAGGGTGCGCGGGTGCCGCTGCTGAGCGCCCATCAGGTCGACGTCGTCTACCGGATGCGCGAGTCTTTGGAGCCCTTGGCATTGACCGAGAGCATTCCGCGCCTGGATTCGGCCACCGTGGCCCGTCTTGCCGAAATCCAGGAGGAGATCGAAGCCGACGCCGAGTCCGGTGGCCACGTCCAGCGTTTTCTGGATCTCGACCGGCAGTTCCACCTCGGTAGCTACGAGGCATGCACCATCGAACCGTTGGCGTCGACGGTGACTCGGCTGTGGAACACCACGCAGCCGTACCGGCGCGCGTTCGTCGAGCTCACCGGCGCGCGTCGGATGTGGATCGTCAATGCCGAACATCGGTTGTTGTTGGACGCCATCGAGCGACGCGATGTCGAGGACGCCGTGAACACGTTGCGCGGCCACATTCGCCGCACCCGCGTCGAATTGGAGGGCCACCCCGAGATCTTCCGCAAGACCTCGCAAGGCCGTTGACCCACTCTGCGGGCCACCACGGGCGGCTGTCTGCCCATGCCGCCTGCGAGCACAATGTATCCAATCGGCCCTAATTTGCCCGATTTCACTAGACAAAAGCCGCCTATTGGCTCCATTATGGTTGGCGGTGTGCGGTTCGTCGCGCCGCTGCAGCTCCCCTCTGCCAACCGCACCCTTCAGACGTTCGAGTACAGACAAGGACGAGATATGGCGATCGCCACCATCAATCCCGCCACCGGCAAGGTTGAACGCAGCTTCGACGCTCACGACGAGCGGGAGGTGGACCGTCGAATCGCCGAAGTGCACAGCGCGTTTCGTGCGCTGAGCGACACGTCTTTCGCAGAGCGCGCCGGATGGATGAAGTCGGCGGCGGACGCGTTGGAGACCGATGTCGACCAGGCCGCACGCCTGCTCACGCTCGAGATGGGCAAGACGATCACCCAGGCGCGCGCCGAGGTGCTCAAGTCCGCGAAGACCATGCGGTTCTATGCCGAGCACGCCGAAGAGTTCCTCAGCGGTCGCGCACTGCCCGATCCGGCCGAGGTCGACGCCAGCGCCGCCTACACCCGCTACGAGCCCATGGGTGTCGTGCTGGCGGTGATGCCGTGGAACTATCCCATCTGGCAGGTCGTCCGCTTCGCCGCTCCTGCCTTGATGGCGGGCAACGCCGGCCTGCTCAAGCATGCGTCGAATGTCCCGCAGGCCGCGCTCTACCTCGACACACTTTTCGAGAAGGGTGGGTTCCCGGCCGGCAGCTTCCGCTCGCTGCTGATCCCCGCGTCCGGGGTCGAGCGCGTCGCCCGCGACCCTCGGGTGGTGGCGATGACGCTGACCGGCTCCGAGCCGGCCGGCCGGTCGTTGGCCGCGATCGCCGGCTCTGAGGTCAAGCACGTCGTGCTGGAGCTCGGCGGCTCCGACCCGTTCATCGTGACCCCGTCGGCCGACCTCGATCGCGCGGTGGCCACCGCGGTGGCGGCCCGCACCACCAACAATGGGCAGGCCTGCATCAACGCCAAACGCTTCATCGTGTACGCCGACGTCTACGACGCCTTCCTGGAACGGTTCACCGCCGCCATGGCCGGTCTGGTGATGGGCGACCCGATGAGTGAGGAAACCGAGATCGGCCCGTTGGCAACCGAATCCGGCCGGTCCGAGATCGAGGAACTCGTCGAGGACGCCCGAAGCAAGGGCGCAACGATCACCACCGGCGGCACCACCCCGCAGGGCCCGGGGTGGTTCTATCCGCCCACCGTCATCACCGACGTCACACCCGCCATGCGGCTCTACGCCGAAGAGGCCTTCGGCCCGGTGGCCGCGGTGTACCGCGTGGCCGACCGCGACGAGGCCTTGGCCGTGGCCAACTCGACCACTTTCGGGCTGAGCTCCGCGGTGTGGACGCAGGACCCCGAGGACGAGCAGTTCTTCATCGAACGCCTGCAGGCCGGTGCGGTGTTCGTCAATGGGATGTCCATCTCCTACCCGCAGTTGCCGTTCGGCGGAGTCAAGGACTCCGGGGTGGGCCGCGAGCTCTCCGCCGAAGGAATCCGCGAGTTCTGCAATCTGAAGTCGGTGTGGCGCGGCTAGCGCCACTCACCTACCAGATCGACCAGCGCAGGCGACGTAACACCATGGCGGCACGCTACGCCGCTGCGAACGCTCGCGACCGCGTGGAACTCGGATGGACGCGTACTCTATTGATATGTCGACCGGCCTCACGATCTCCGTCCAGGTCATCGAGATGATCCCGCCGCACGTCCAGACATCACTGCAAGGTGAGCGCGTAGTCGATCCGCCCGCAATGCCCCTGGACGAGCACCTCGCGGAGACCATGAGCCTGCTGCAGAGCCGGCCCGAGGCCGACGACGTCTGGAGGATATGAAGGAGACGACATGCTGGTCCTGATGGTCGGCGCCACGGGTACCTACGCCCATCTGGTGCTGCGCGCCCTGATCGAACGCGGCGTCACCGTGCGAGCCTTGGCCCGCAACGAGGACCGCGCCCAGGTCGCGCGCGCCAATGGGGCCCACGAGGTCGCCATCGGCGACCTGACCGACCCGGCCAGCCTCGTCGCGGCGGCCGACGGCGTCGACGGCGTTTTCCACATCGGCCCCGCCCTGACCGCCGACGAGGCCGACATGGGAGTGGCGATGGTCCACGCCGCCAGCGCCGCAGGCGTACGCAAATTCGTCTTCTCGGGGGTCGTTCACCCGTCAATTCGGGCGCTGACCAACCACGCTGCGGCGAAACTGCCCGTCGAAGACGCCCTCTACACCTCCGACCTGGACTTCACGGTGCTGCAGCCCGCCCGGTTCATGCAGGTGTTCGAGATGTTCTGGGACGACGTGGTGAAGCACGACCGGCTGTCCCAACCGTATTCCCTGACGTCGAAATTCGGTTGGGTGGACTACCGTGACGTCGCCGAGGTCGCCGCCATCGCGATGACCGGCTCGGAACTGAGCTACGGCACCTTCGAGCTCTCTGCCGCAGGCAATTTGAACGCTTACGAGATTGCCGAGATTCTCAGCGGCGTCCTGGGCCGTCCCATCACCCCCTTCCGCCTGCCGACCGAACAGTTCGCCTCCCGTATGCCCGAGGGAGCGTTTCGCGACGGCATGACGCGCATGATGAATCACTACGACCAGCATGGGCTGCCCGGCGGCAACCCGCTGGTGCTGCGGGCCATCCTCGGCCGCGAGCCTCGCACGATGGCGGACTACTTTCGCGACTACGCCTCCGGCACAACATCTTCTGGTGTGTGACCCGTCAACTGAGGGAAGATATGAGTAGTACACCTGCTCGTCTTCTTCGTCAAAACCAAACCCGCCGTTGAGGAGTCATGATGCAAGCATGGGAAGCCCTACAGGCCCGCCGCAACGTCCGGCAGTACCGGACCGATCCCGTGTCCGATGCGGACCTGGAGCGCATCGTGGAGGCCGCCTGGCGGGCACCGTCGGCCCGCAACAACCAACATTGGGACTTCGTCGTCACGACGGACCGAACGACGTTGCAGGAGTTGTCGACAGTGTGGCGGGGTGCCGGTCACATCGCCAACGCTCCCGCCGCCATCGCGCTCGTCGTGCCCGTCGTCGGTGACGAACGCCAGAAGATGATCGACCAGTTCGATCTGGGGCAGGCGATGATGGCGATGATGATCGCGGCTACCGACCTCGGTATCGGCACGGGTCATTCGTCTGTGGGCGACCAGGACAAGGCACGCGAGATCCTCGGCGTGCCCGATGATCACCTCGTCAGTTACCTGCTGGGCGTGGGATATCCCGCGGACAGGCCGCTGCAGCCGATCCGCAAGCCGAATCGTCGACCGTTCGACGAGGTGATGCACAGGGGGCGTTGGTGACCCGGGCTTCCACACCGCAGCCGGACGTCGTCCTCCGTCCGGGCGACGAGCGCATGCCGAGTATCGACATGCTCGACACATTCCTGCGAGCGGCCGGCACTGCCCGGCCGGAGGGCCGACGCTCGACTGGTGTGGGCGAGATCGGCATTGCAGCCCGCTCCGACGACCACCAGCTGAGCGGATCGCGCGTCCGCTGAGGGGCACATCAAAGTTGCTGTCACTCATCGTGATTCGGTTCACCCGAACGCCGGATAGCGTTCCCGGAACCCGGCCAGCTGTTCGGCCAACACCTCTCGTTCCTGCGCGACGGAAGTGTGCGCGATGAGACAGCGGGTTTTCGTGACGGCGACCCTACCGGCTAACCGGAATGCGGTGGTACGGGCAGCCGCAGAGTCGTGACGAAGGGTGTACAGCAACGGTCACGATGCGGCAGGCTGACGCCGTGGCCGAGCAAAACCTCGACGCGATGTCGGTGACACCACCGTGGACCCCACCCGCGCCGCGGCACTGCCCTGATCGTCACCACAGAAACAGAAAGGATCCGTCATGAAGCGCACTGTCCTCGGGGGTCTCGACGTGTCAGCCCAAGGGTTGGGTTGCATGGGGATGAGCGAGTACTACGGAACCTCGGACTGGGACACCAGCATCGCCACCATCCACCACGCCATCGACGTGGGGGTCACCTTCTTCGACACCGCCGACCAGTACGGCTCCGGTCACAACGAAGTACTGGTGGGCCGCGGGATCGCCGGTCGACGCGACACCGTCCAGATCGCCACGAAGTTCGGCATCGATCGCAGCAGCGGGGACGACCGGCGTGTCTACCGCGGCGACCCGCCATACGTGAAGAGGTCCTGCGATTCCTCACTGCTGCGGCTCGGGATCGACCACATCGACTTGTACTACCTGCACCGGCCCCCGCAGAACGCCGAGATCGAGGACACCGTCGGCGCGATGGCCGAACTGGTCCAGGCAGGCAAGGTCCGGTACCTGGGTCTGAGCGAGGTCAGCGCCGACCTGCTGCGGCGCGCCCACGCGGTGCACCCGATCGCCGCCGTGCAGAGCGAATACTCGCTGTGGACGCGCGATGTCGAACAGGTCACCCCGGTGATGGCCGAACTGGGCATCGGCCTGGTGCCCTATTCCCCACTGGGACGGGGCTTTCTGACCGGAGCGGTGCAGACATCGGCGCTGGACCCCACCGATTTCCGCGCCCGCAACCCGCGCTTCACCGGCGATGCCGCCCGGCACAATCAGGTGATCGCCGACACCGTCCGCAGCGTCGCCGACCGGCTCGGGGTCCTACCGGCACAGGTCGCACTGGCTTGGGTGTACGCCCAGGCGCCGCGCCTGGGCCTCCCGGTGGTCCCCATCCCCGGCACCCGCCACGCTCAGCGTCTCGACCAGAACGTCGCTTCCCTGGACGTCGACCTCGACGCCGACGCACTGGCGCAACTCCAACCGCTCAGCGACCTGGTGATGGGTGGACGCTACGCCGATCACGGCGTGCGCTGATGCATCTCAGACGCCAGGATCGTCAAGGACGAAGGAGAACCTCACCATGAACATCACCGGCAACACGATCTTCATCCCCGGCTCGACCAGCGGCATCGGCCTGGCACTGGCCTTGGCCCTGCACGACAAGGGCAACACCGTCATCGTCGGCGGCCGGCGTACCGATCTCCTCGACCGCATCGCCGACGAGCATCCCGGTGTCGAGACCGTGCAGATCGACACCACGGACGCGGCCAGCATCACCCGCGCAGCCGAGCAGGTCTTGGCCCGCCATCCCGACCTCAACGTGGTCATCGCCATGGCCGGCGTCATGCGCGTCGAAGACTGGCATCATCCCGAAACCTTCCTGGACTCCGCCGAATCCGTGATCACCACGAACCTGCTGGGTCCCATTCGGGTGATCGCGGCTTTCATCGAACACCTGCAGCGGCAACCGCACGCGACGATCATGACGGTGTCCTCGGGGCTGGCGTTCGCGCCGCTCAAGGTCACCCCGAGCTACAACGCGTCGAAGGCCGCTGTCCACATGCTGACCGAGACACTCCGGCTGCAGTTCGCCGACACCAGCGTCCAGCTGATCGAACTCGAACCGCCTTCGGTGGCCACCGATCTGCTTCCCGGACAACGCGACAGCGCATTCGCGATGCCGCTGGATGAGTTCATCGACGAGGTGATGACGATCCTGGAATCAGACCCAGGCGCCAAAGAGATCCAGGTCGAACGCGTGAAGTTCCTCCGCTACGCAGAAGCACGTGGCGACTATGAGCAGGTGGTCGCCACACTCAACGCGTCCGACCCGCACGCGAACCAGACCTGACCGCAATCCCAGGCCCCAGCCCCGTCCCCCACCGAGCGTTGTGGGCTCCGCCGTGAGACGCAATGGAGGCTGACCCTACCGCGGAAGTAGTGCCGCCAGCATGGCTCCGGTCGATGGAGCCGGACATACTCGGTCCACGAATAATGGCGCACCACAGCATCATTCCGTGACCGCTGGCGCCGAACCGACATGGCCGCACGACACGAAACGGATGCCACCACCATGACCGTGCCCGCTAAAGCTCACGAGCATCTCTGCCGACGCCTGGTGATCGCGCTGCCGGGCACCTACGAGCAAGCCCGCGAGAGGTTTGAGCGGGCGGTGCCCGTCGCCGACGAACTCGGATTCGCCGCGGCACGGTCCTGGCGGGAAGTCGCCATTCTGGCCAAGACCAACGCACCGAATGGCTTCATGCGCTTTCGCCGCGGCGACGTCGCCGTCCTGCCGGCCGGGCTCTCGCCGCGCGGGCAGGCGATCCAGTACCTGATGGGCAACCATGTGATCACCGAAATGGTGTTCCGCCGCGAACCTTCGGCGATGCTGCACACGGCCCTGCCCGTGCTGATCTACCGGGACCGGCAGGGTAGGGCCCGGCTCGCCGTGGACCAGCCCAGCTTGCTGTTCGCCGGCTACGACGACCCGGATGTCACCACCGTGGGCGAGCACCTCGACGCCCTGCTGGCGCGCCTGATCTGCGTGCTCGGAGGTTGCGTACCCGAGGGGCTCGGGTCGGCCCTCGTCGATCACCACGGACTACTACCCGCTGGACGCGCCTAGGCTAGGGCCGGCCAGTCGGGCTACTGGATGCTAACCATACCGACCTTCTGCAGCCTGCACCGGCGACAACCGAATGCCGATCCGGCACAGTGATCCCGTACCACCCGTCAACAATCGAAAGGTGCCAGCATGCCGACCATCACCGGGCCCGACGGCGTCGAGATCTTCTACAAGGACTGGGGTCAGGGACAGCCCCTCGTGTTCAGCCACGGTTGGCCGCTCTCCAGCGACGACTGGGACAACCAGCTGCTGTTCTTCCTGCATCACGGCTACCGCGTGATTGCCCACGACCGCCGCGGGCATGGTCGTTCCACCCAGGTCGCCGACGGTCACGACCTCGACCACTACGCCGACGATCTCGCCGCCGTCACCGCTCATCTCGATCTGCGTGACGCCGTCCACATCGGCCACTCGACCGGAGGCGGCGAGGTGGTGCGCTACCTGGCCCGCCACGGCGAGGACCGGGTCGCCAAAGCAGTGCTCATCAGTGCCGTACCCCCGCTGATGGTGCAGACCGACGCGAATCCCGAGGGGCTGCCGAAATCGGTATTCGATGATCTGCAAGCGCAATTGGCCGCCAATCGGTCGGTGTTCTATCGAGCACTTCCCTCGGGCCCGTTCTACAATTTCGACCAACCGGGCGTGGAGCCGTCGGAGGCGATCATCGAAAACTGGTGGCGCCAGGGCATGATGGGCGGTGCCAAGGCACATTACGACGGTATCGTCGCGTTTTCGCAGACCGACTTCACCGAGGATCTCGCGAAGATCACCGTGCCCACCCTGGTGATGCACAGCGTCGACGATCAGATCGTGCCCTACGTGGCCTCGGGACCCAAGTCCGCGAAGTTGCTCAGGAACGGCATCCTGAAGACCTACCACGGCTTTCCGCACGGGATGCCGACCACGCACGCCGACGTCATCAACGCCGACATCCTCGCGTTCCTGAACGACTGATGGTCTTGCGGACTCGCCGATCCGCTGTTGACGGGATCGGCGAGTCCGCAAGCGGTGCGCGTCAGCTCATTTCCGCGGTCGGCAGCAGGGCCTCTTCCAGCGCGGCGAGGCAGTCCCGAAAGATGCCGTTGCGCACCCACGCAGCGATGGACTCGGCGTCGCCGACGGCATCGAAGGAGGCTGTCCAGGTGACGAAACACGTCGCGGTGTCGGAGACTTCATAAACGGTGAGGGTGGCGCTGTAGTCGCGCACCGGGGCGTCACCGCCGATGACGTCGTAGCTGATGCGGTGATGCCGGTCGGACAACTCGGTCAGCTTTTCGACCACTTCGGTGCCATTGTCGATCTGGTTGGTGCGGACCGCTCCGACCTGATGCGACGCGCCGGCGGGCGTGAGCTCACTGGCCGTGACGAACGGGAACCAGGTGGGCAACGAGCCGAAGTCGCTGACGACTTCCCAGACCTGTGGCAACGGGGCGTTGAGGACCTTGCTGAAGTAGACGGTGGTCATGATGAAACTCCTTGGTTGCAAGAGTGGACGGTTGTACGACAGCCAGTTGGTCGGGCCGGGCGCGCTTTCAGTCGTTGATCAGTACGTCGTCGAAGTCGGTGGATTCCGCCAAGGCCCGCCACCGCCCGAGTTCTTCGCTGACGTCGAGCAGTTTGCGTTCGACCCGGGCGATGCAATCCGGGCCGAGTTGCACGCGCAGCGGGGCGGGTTGCGCATCGACGACCGTGAGGATCGCGGCCGCGGCCTTGGCGGGGTCGCCCCGTTGCGCACCGTCGTAACGTGAAAAGGCCTGGCGTGCAGCGCCTGCAGTCGCTGCGTAGTCGTCGATCACGGCTTCTGCGAAACGGACGCTGCGTGGGGACAGGAAGTCGGTGCGGAACGCGCCGGGCTCGATGACGGTTGCCGAGACGCCTGTGCCCTCGAGTTCGAGGCTCAGCGCCTCGGTAATGGCCTCGACCGCGAACTTCGTGGCGCCGTACAGGCCTGATGAGGCGACCGCGGCGAAGCCGCCGACCGATCCGATGTTCACGATGCGGCCGCTGTTCTGGCGGCGCATGTGCGGCAACACGGCCCGGATCATCCTGTGCACGCCAAAGACATTGACGTCGAACATCTCCAGCGTCTCGGCATCGCTGAGCTCTTCGACCGCACCGAGGACGCTGTAGCCGGCGTTGTTGACCAGCACGTCGATCGCGCCATGCTCGGCGACGCCGTGCTCGACCGCGGCGTGAACCTGGGCGGGGATCGTGACGTCGAGTTCGACGACGGTCAATGCCGGATGCTCGGGCAGTGCTGCCGCATTGGCGCTGACATCGCGGCACCCCGCGATCACGGCGTGTCCCGCCGACAGTGCAGCCAAAGTGATTTCGCGACCCAGGCCACGTGATGCGCCGGTGATGAGCCATACGGACATGATGTGCCTCCAGTGGTTATTCGTATGTTTGTCGCCGAAGCGGCCAGTCGGCCACCCCTGCCGGACGCGAACGACTCCCGCGGTTTCGTGCGCGTGCCGCGACACTTTGACGGTCGAGCGGTGATTTCGACTGTGACCGTGCGGGATCGACGCGCTGCCGAAAATCAGGTCGCGAACATGACGGCCTCCTTCGATCTCCGTTGCCGTCAACCATCTTTCGGTGCCCGTGACCAACCTGTCAGCCCTGCTGGCATAACGCTTCAAGGAGTGCTAGCCATACTTGCGTTGTGGGGTTGGCCCAATGCTTCCGACGAGGCAGGGGGCATCTCGCGCGGGTTGGCGCCTCGGGAACTAAGCAGGCCGTGGCCAATGATCGACAGCCGACTGCTGGGCCGTCGCGGTCCGGTCCGCAGCGCCCCACATCGGCTTCCTCGGCGAAACCCGTATCACCTTCTTGGCGTGGATTCCCGTCTGATGATCTACGAGTCGGGTTGACTGCTAGGCGATATGGCGTTGTTCGGCGATGGGTTCATCGGCGGCGCGATTGGCGGTGACGACTTTGGGCACTTCAGCCGTACACCTCGGACAGAAAGTGGCTGGTGACCTGCCATTCATCATGGGCCGCGATGACCGCGGCGGTGGCCTGCTTCCACCTACGCCATCGGCCAGCCCTCCCTGCCAATCCGGCGATTCGCGAGCAGTCTCGCCGCCACCACCTCAAGCCGATACTCGGCCATCTGTTCCTCACGCAGCGCGTTAGCAGGCGCGCCATCGAGGTACCAGTACAGCAACGGTGGAGTCTGCCTCTGATACTTACGTGCTTGCTCAATGGCGAACAGCCACACTGCATCCCGCGACATGTCCACACATGCAAGCCACTGCACATCCTTGACCGGGACAGGCCAGTTCAGACTCGGCTTACCCTTTCCGCCGGCCGGCACCGGTCGCAACTTTGTCTTGACCTGCACCGTGAATGCCTCACGATCGCCCGGAAGGTACATCACCAGATCAACGCCGGAGTCGGTGGCCAATCGAGCGCTATCGATCCCATGCTTGAGCAATTGGTATTGCACCAACAGCTCACCGGCTGCGCCGATGTGAGACGTCCCCAACGACTGACTGATCACGGCTTCCCCTCTGTACCTGCCATCCGAATCGAATGCGGCACGCTCGCCTCCGCGTATCGCTCGGCAAATCGTGCTCCCACTCATCGCCCAGGTCAAACACAATTTCGGCTTGTCTGGGACATTCTGAGGTTCGTGCGACCAGAAACGCCACCAGAACCACGGCCGAGACTCCAGGCAGCTGCGGACCGCTGTCTGCGCAGCGTTTGGGCAAGGCTTCAACCAGATCGGATTGCCGCCCTCCTGGCCGAAGATAGGGATACGCGCGTGCTGACCTGCACCGATACTTGTGCCCCCAGTCGGACTCGAACCGACACTTGGCGGATTTTAAGTCCGCTGCCTCTGCCAATTGGGCTATGGGGGCGTGCAGCCCAAAGCATAGTTCAAGCCATCTCAGCCTCATTCTGACGTCCCGAGTACCGCAGTGCTTTCGATGGCCTTGCCCAGCGCTTCGGCCACACCGCTCAAAACGTCGGCGAGAAGATGGCCGTAGCGTTCAAACGTCATCGCGCCGTCGCATGCCCAACCAGTCTCTCCGCGACCTTGACGTTAGCGCCTGCACTGATCGCCGGTGACGCACAAAGCCTGGGCACACCGACAAGCCGCTGCCGCTTGACTCGCTACAAACCTGGGGTATCTAGGCCCGTTCATGTTCCGGTCGGCGTACCAACGCCTTGGTCGTGGGTACGCCGACCGGAACAGAATGAATTCAGACGCGACGGCGACCTCCCGGGCAGGAATCGCCGACCTGTCGGTGGCCAGATTATTACCGGCGTCGCAGGCCAGTTATTGGTCCAGTTGTACCGGAACTACGGAAGGAACGAGGGCCTCTGCAAGGATGCTGTGCAGGTCGATGTCGGCCTCTCCGAAGTCGACACTTACAACAACCGAATACGGCAAATCCTTAACCCACCCCTCTCGCGAGTCCTCCCACCAGCCGAGGACCGGATACACGGCGAGCAATCGCGCACCGGCGATACTCGCAGCAGGCACTCGTGCGTAATCGTGCTGCAACGTGCCACGAGATCGATCCTCGGCGGGAATTTCCCATGCGTACGAACCACTCCCGGGAGCCATGCCCTGGTCAAGAACGATGCGATTGATTCGGGCACGAAAGCTATCAGCCGTCTCGGTCGGGCCTTGCAGGTCCCAACGAAGGCGTCCACCGGCATACGCTCGACGGGTCAGATTATCGGTCGGCTCAGCGAAGTAGGACAGAGTGACCGTAAGCTCCACGTTCGACTCGCCAACGGCATCCAACTCATCCTCGGGAAAGGGCAACTCGATGAAATCAGCTCGGCGATCTGCGTTCGGGCCGTCGTGCCGGCTAGGAGTGAGGCTGCCCTCGTAAATCATAACCGGCCGGTTTGAGTCACTAGACATTGCTCGCTCAGGACGCGGGACGCCATAGCCGAAGGCACGCAGAAGATCTCGCCTATCAGGGAATTGCACTACCGCCGGTTCGGGCCAGCGGGCTGTGTGCACCAAGAGTGCTCGCCATGTCGCAGGTGTCAGATCCGGGTGCGTCGTGGCGATGCGAGCCAACGCATTCGATGCGGCCGCCGCCGCAGGGCTCGTCTTGTACGTTCTGCGTAGCAGAGACGCCGGACCGCCCGTCGTCGATCGGAGCGTTAGAACGCTGAGCCCCTGCGCTTCGGGATTCTCCAGTCCACCCCCGGGGGCGGTGTTCCCCGCCTCCATCACGATGTCGGGCTTGATCGGCCTGTTGGCAACCGGCGCCGTTCGGCTGTGAGGACTCAATTGTCCCCGGGCGGCCAAGGGCGTGGGATAGCCGCTGGACTCATCTTCAGCCGTGAGAGTAGCGAGGGCGGTATAACCGCCGACAGTGAGAACATTCCAAGCCTGCGCGGGCTGCTGCAGAAAAGGGGGGCCGAGATTGATGAATGGGTAATCGTCTCGGTCGGTGATGGATTCGGCGTTACCGCCTGCAACGACCAGCATCCTTCCGTTGCCGTTGTTCCACGCAAGCAGGTCGGCTGCGACCGACCACGCAGTGCGATCGGTCCGGCCGGTGGTGACGTTGTCTGCACCGATGCTTAGATTATGGATCACTGGGCGGTCACCGGCGAACGATTCGGCGACCTCGACAGACTCGGTGGTGCGTTCCGCCCACAGCACGCCCCGCTCGGGGTCTCCTCCAGGTTCTGCGGCGGAGTCGAGCAGACGCATAGCAACCAGCCATGCGTCCGCATAGATGAGACCATCGGCCACACCGTCCGCAAGCGTTGAATAAACTGCCACACCGGCCATTTGAGTTCCATGGCCGTCAGAGTCGGCTGCGCCTGTGGTGCCGGGAACCACGCTTTCGGCGCCGAGGAGCACGGGAGTTACGTAGGGGTGCGCTGAATCAACGCCGGTGTCGTGAACCGCCACTACAGCGGCACTCGCCGGCGGCGGGTGAATATCGGCAATCTCGCCGTCTGCATCCTGCGCTTCCGCCATCACGATTGGAAAAACTGTCGGAGCTACGTGCACCTCCGCAGCATCGGGAAGCAGCATCGGGAGAGCCTTCAGCGACTCACCGCTCGCGAGCACGACATGGACATCTCGTTCAGGACCACGGAACACCGGGAGCGCACCGGCACCCGCCGTAGTGAGGGCCGCAAACGCGCTGACCGATGCGTCGATCGCATCATGCTCCGCTGGGCTGAGGCCGACGCCCCCACGCGTCCAGATCTCTACCCAGAGACGATCCTCGTCGGGGACGTCGTTCGGAATCTCCCCCAGGCTCAGGTCGGCGATTGTGGCTAGCGAGACCTCATTGATCCGAGCAATCAAATTGTTGTACTTGGGGTTTCCCTTCTTGGTGTCTTCGTTAGCGTATGCAGTGGCCTTCGCGCGCAGACCTGCGAGATCGTCTTGAACTCGAAAGACAACCCGCCCGTCATCGCTGACCAACAGTTCGCTGCCGGGACTACCCGTAATCAGCTGGCGCGATAAGTTCGGATCGTCCAGGTTCTGGCCGAGCGCCGTGACGATCACACCCGACTCCGTCGCCGGATGATCAGACTGCGCGGCCAAAGCCTGTTGAGAAACGCGGTCGATCTGGTCCAGAACGCGGACGGCATGTTGACGGCGGTCTCGTTTTGGCGCATCGGGAGTGCGCGCTGAGCGGCGACTCTTGAACGGCTCAGGCTGGGCTTGCCGCAACGAAAGCAGCGCTAATCCGTGAACGATCACGGTGCCGATTGTGTCGGTGCGGTGTCTTCGGCCGAACGTGACACGCCAGCCGACTTTGACGCATCTATGGCCCGCCGATGAAGGAGGTCCAAGGAAACACCCAACTCGCTGGCAAGTGCCGCGACGACCATGAAGCCGGGGTCCGTTACGGCTGACTGCTCAATCTTGGCGATCGTGTGCACTGACACTCCACTCAACTGCGCCAAACGACGCCGAGTGAGACCTGCGTCCTGGCGGACTTGGGCAAGTGTGCGAACCAGCGCGCGAGCCAAATCCTCGCGGGAACGCGTTCCGCGCGTCGGGCGGCCGCGTTGCTGCATAGCCGTCCATCATAGAAGTAAAATAATACTCCTGTCGCCAAAGGCCGTAATCTAACCATGAGGAGGTGAACCATGACGAACGCGGAGTACCTGACTGAGCTGGTCAGGGCGCACTACACAGGTGATGATCGGCGTTTCTCGAACCTTCTCAACCAGGTGATTGCAGCCGAGTCGCGCGCAGGCCATTCCCGCCTGGCCGAGCGTCTCCGCGAGTTACGCATCGAGGCGACGCGCACTGATACCCCCGCGCGCGCAACACCGATAGCCAGAGCACCTCGAAATCTTGAACAGATCCTGGCGGTCGGCTACAGCAGCACCAAACTCTCCGACTTGGTTCTCAAATCCCAGACTCGAAGCAGCCTGGACCGCTATGTAATCGAACAACGGCGTGCGCAGGTGTTGGCAGACCACGGGCTTCGACCTCGACGACGCCTCCTCCTCCATGGCCCACCCGGATGCGGAAAGACCATGACGGCGCAGGCGCTCGCCGGCGAACTGAAGCTGCCCCTAATCCGCGTACGACTCGAAGTCATCTTTAGCAGATACCTCGGCGAGACAGCTGGCACGTTGACGGAAGTGTTCGCAGAAGCCGCCCGAGTTCGAGGGGTGTATCTCTTTGACGAGTTCGACGCACTCGGACGCACGCGCCTTGACGACAACGACGTCGGCGAGATTAAACGCGTCGTCACAACTTTCCTGCAGCTATTGGATGCCGATGTCAGCGACAGCCTGCTCATCGCGGCGACCAACACAGGGACCGCTCTTGATGCAGCGCTATTCCGGCGTTTCGATGACGTCGTGGAACTGCCTGAGCCGACGGACGAACAACGTCGCGAACTCCTCAATCGATTAATGCGCCCATGGCGTTTAAAGACGACCAGCGCCATTCTCAACGAAGCCAGCGGCCTATCCTTCGCCGATATTCGAGCAGCTGTCGAAGACGCCTTTAAGGACGCGATCCTCAGCGACTCGGAGCGACCGACTCGGGAACGCATTGCCGCGAGGCTCGCTGAACGAGGGGCGCGCGCGCCAAAACTTGAACTGTAAACGAATGCCTTTCGCCCTCCCAGGTGAGAAAATCGGCAGCGATCTGCTCGATGGTCACACCGTCGTCGCGGTTGCGGGCGACCCAGACGACGTCGTCGCCGAACTCGCGGGGGTAAGGCCTTGGCACAAGGACATCCTTCCAACCTGCCCACCCTGGGCAAGCCAACTCAGATGTCTCCTATTCGTGCAGCAGGCCTCTTTAAGTCCGCTGCCTCTGCCAATTGGGCTATGGGGGCGTCGCCGCTCAGAGGGTACTTCACGGCCGCACCGGGCCACGCTGCGTCACGAATCGCAGACAGCGTCGCCAATCCGCGCCACCTCGTGGTCGGCAGGAGTCAGAGGCCGAGCAACTTACGCTTGGCGGCGGCGAACTCCTCCTCATCGAGCAGCCCACGTTCTTTGAAGCTGGCCAGCTTCTCGATTTCGGCGTTGAGGTCGACGTGGGGTGTTGCGGCCGGCGCCGGCGACGAGGCGGGCGCTCCCGGAACGCCGGTGTAGTTGACGGTCTGTGTCTGCTGCTTGATCCGGAGGTTCTCGCGGGCGGCGTGGGAGACCCTGTTGAGTGCTGCGACGCCCTCGCGGAACCGCTCGACATCGACCAGCTCGACACGCTCGCGCACACCGCTGCCGGTCCGGATGGCGTGCAACACGATGGTGCCGACACCGCGTGCCTTCTGCGTCATGGTCTGCGTCGCGTCGACGTCGAAGATCTCGTGGGTGCTGATCTGCTGGGCCTTCGTCGACAGCGTGCCGCGCTCGAAGAACAGGTACTGCTCGGTCAGCTTGTACCGGCCACCTCCGATACCGGTGATCGGCTTGCCCACAGCGGTCCAGATCGCGTCGGGGTCCGCAGCTGGGTCCGGCGTGGCAACGAGGTTCTGCACGTGCGACGGCGGTTTCGCGGCGGCCGTCTCGGCGGCGGGTGCCGGCTGCGTGTGCTCAGTCCACGCACTGCCATTCCACCAGCGCAGTGACCCGCGACCGTCGTCGTACCAACCTGCAGGAGTCCCAGTCCTCGTCATGGCGCTCAATTTAGTTAGTGAGGGACATGAACGTTTCGCGGCCCCTGCGCCAGCTGCCTCGGTCCGCTCACATGGCGAGGAAGTGGATGACCTCGGCGCCGTCGCGGCCCGGCTCGAACTCGCCGAGGCGCCCGCCGTACCGGGCCGTCGCCGTGGACGACACCGTTGACTGCTCGAGTCGTCAGAGTGTGTCGTAGAGGTCGGCGAGGCGGCGCAGCACCCGCGACACGGTGCGCACCTGAGAATCATCGATATCGGCCACCAGTTCGGTCAGCGACCGCTCGAGGTGCGTCTGTCGTTCGATGTGCCGGGCCCGGCCGGCGTCGGTCAACGCAACGGTGGCCACGCGGCGGTCCCCACTTACGGCGCGCTCGCGAGTGACCAACCCGGCCTTGGCGAGGCCGCTGACCAATTGGGTCACGGCCGCACTCGTGGTCGCGACCCGCTCGGCGAGCGCGCCGATGGTCATGGGCCCGAAGTCGGCGAGGCTTTTCAGCGCGCGCGCATGGGTCAACGACAAGGCATCGGGGTCGCGGGTGGCACGTCCCCGCAGCCGCCCATCGGCGGCGCTGAGTTGGTATGCGGCGCGCGCGAGTTCGTCGATCGCAGCCCTGCGACCAGGAGACTTTGCGGGCATCGGCGCTCCTCCCGTGCGGACGTGATTGTTCCGGTTAGCCGGTATTGCCGCGTCTGACGCGTCGGTCATATCGTACATAAGTACTTATTGTTTAAGTACTTAAGAAACTCAAAGGAGACAACGATGACCACTCGCTCGACCGGACAGACCTGGTCACTCGACATCGCGCTGGCCGAGGGCGGCTTCAACGCCCTACACCCCGGCGGCAAGGCCACCCTGGAACAGCTCGGCCACGACCCGACCGACTTCGACAAGGTCTTCGCACAAGTCAAAAGCGGTGCGATGCTGCCGAAAGCGTGGTCGGTGGTCGCGGCCCAGGCCGAGGAACGCGCCCGCCACCACGAGGCGCACGGCTTTGCCCGGACCGCATCGGAGCTGTATCTGCGGGCCGCGGTGATGTACGGCCGCGCGCAGTACTCGATCTTCGACAGCACCGACGCCCGCAAGGCCGCACTGCGCGAACGTTGCGACCACTGCGTCGACCGCCTCGGTGCACTGCGCGGCAACACCGTGCGCCGGGTCGAGCTGGAGTTCGACGGCCACACCATCTTCGGGCTGCTGCACCTGCCCGCGGGCGACATCGTCGACGCCCCGGCAGTGATCCTCGGCCCCGGCATGGACATGATCAAAGAGGACTACATCTACGCCGCCGAGCGGTACTACACCGCCCGCGGCGTGGTCGCATTGTCGATCGAAGGCCCCGGCCAGGGTCAGACCCGCTCTCTGGGCCTGACCGTCGGCCTGGACAACTACGAGCGGGCGATCGAGACCTATGCCGCCTACCTGGCAGGTCTTCCGCAGGTCGACGCCACCAGGATCGGGATGTTCGGCATCAGCATGAGCGGCTACTGGGCGATGCGGGCGCTGGCCGATCCCGAGACGCGACTGCGCGCCGCAGCAACATTCGAGGCGGTGTCCGGCGACTTCGAAACCATCTTCGAGGCGGCCCAACCGAGCTTCAAGAGCAACTACATGTACATGGCCGGCTACACCGACGAGGCCGCGTTCGACCGCGACCTCAAGGAACGGATGCCATTGGGCGAATTGGTCACTCACATCACCCGCCCGGTCCTGCTCGGCATCGGCGAGTTCGATGAGCTGACCCCGGTGCAGGATGCGCTGGCGACTTACGAGCGCATCCTTGCGCCGAAAGAGATGCGGGTATACGAAAACGAGTTCCACCCGCTAGGCGGTGTCGCCGCCGAGGTGTTCGCGTTCGGGGCGGAGTGGGTGCTGCGCGCGCTCGACGGCGCATTCGACGAACCCGGCCGCGACGAACGGCATTTCATGCGCGACGACGGCACCGCCACCGAGAACTGCGCCGACCCGCAGTGGTGGCTCGGGGCGACGCCGCCGGCCCTTGTCGACGCGCGCGCGACCCGGTGAGCGGAAAGGGGCCGGGGACGAGAAGGACGAAACGTTCAGACGGTCGGCGACGCCGACACCACCACCGACGGCCGCGGGAACCGCAGCGTCGCGCACGCGTCGTCGAGGGTTTCGTCGACGGCCGCGGCGACCTCGGACAACTCCCCCGGCCCGGCGCCGAACGTGAGGTGCCGCCCGCCCAGCGCGATGCGGGTGAGCATCACGCCGTGGTCGCGACGGATGCGGCTCATCTCGGCCAGCATCGCCCCGACCGCCGACGGATAGCTCACGCAATGATGTTGGGCGTGGTCGACATCGCGGTAGATGCCGACCACGTCGACCGTCGGGCAGTCGAAAATCGCCCTGGCGACCCGGCGGCGCAGCGCCCCCATCAGGACCGGTTGCCGACGCCGGGTCGCGGCCAGCACGTCGACGTGGTCGGCGGTGGTGACCACCACCCGCCCCACGCCCAGGCCCGCCGAGCAGAACACCAACTCGTCGGCGGACAGACCGTCGGCATGCGCGGTCATCCGCATCGGGTGCACGTCCGCCGATCTGGCGATCGCCAGTTCGTGGCCGTCGCGCACCTCGACGGCCACGCTGCGCTCACGCACCCACCGGGCAATGGCGTTGTCGCGCAAGGTGATCGCGGGCAGCGCCAGCTCCACCACGCCGAGTTGACGACGGCTCACCGAATGGGGCCGCCGCTCGGCCGGCGCGGCGGTCCGTGGAGCGAACAGTAGGGACATGAACTTCGCTGGGTGGGTCACACCTCGAACATCCATCAACCGGGCCATGACCACGAGTGTCCTGGCGGACTCTTGATCACCGCTGTACAAACCTTGACGCCGCGCTGACAGTCCGTCGGCAACCACCTGTGCGACCCCTTCGAACAGACGGTGTTAAAGACCGACGCGGCAGCGTAAAGAAACCGTCAGTGCCGCGTTCACGGCGCTGAACTGGGCAGATCCTGGATCAGCCCGCCGAGATCCGGCGGGCTGTCAACGGGTCTTCGAACGGAGACAGCATGTCCGTGTTGGTCTACCTGGTGCTGACGGGGGCGATCTTCGCCCTGCTGGGCCTGGTGCAGAGGCTGGTGGAGCGCCAGTGATCGAAAACGTTGTCGGCCTGATCCTGGCGGTGCTCGTCGCCGTGTTCATCGGCGCCGCACTGCTCTTCCCGGAGAGGTTCTAGTGTCCCCCACCACCGCGGGGATCGTGTTCCTCGCCTCCCTGGTCGCCGCGGTCGTGTTGGTGCACGTCCCGCTGGGCGACTACATGTACCGCGTCTACACCTCCGAAAAACACTCCCGCGCCGAACGTTTGATCTACCGCGCGATCGGCGCCGACCCGCACGCCGAGCAGACCTGGGGCGCCTACGCCCGCAGTGTGCTGGCGTTCTCCGCGGTGAGCATCGTGTTCCTGTTCGGACTTCAGCTCGTCCAGGGCTGGCTGCCGCTGCACCTGCACGACCCGGCCACCCCGATGACCCCGGCGCTGGCCTGGAACACCGCGGTCAGCTTCGTCACCAACACCAACTGGCAGGCCTACGCCGGCGAATCCACGCAGGGCCACCTGGTGCAGATGGCCGGGCTGGCGGTGCAGAACTTCGTCTCGGCCGCCGTCGGCATGGCGGTGGCCATCGCCCTGGTCCGCGGTTTCGCGCGCCGTCACACCGGTGAGCTCGGCAACTTCTGGGTCGACCTGGTACGCGGCAACCTGCGGATCCTGCTGCCCATCGCGATCATCGGCGCCATCCTGCTGGTGGCCGGCGGCGCGATCCAGAACTTCGCGCTGCACGACCAGGTCGTGACGACGCTGAACGGTATGCAGCAGACCATCCCGGGCGGCCCGGTGGCCAGCCAGGAGGTCATCAAAGAGCTCGGCACCAACGGCGGCGGCTTCTTCAACGTCAACTCCGCGCACCCGTTCGAGAACCCGACGCCGTGGACCAACTGGCTGGAGATCTTCCTGATCCTGCTCATCCCGTTCTCGTTGCCGCGCACCTTCGGCCGCATGGTCGCCGGCACCCGACAGGGTTACGCGATCGCCGCGATCATGGGGGTGATCGCGCTGGCCAGCGTGAGCCTGACCATGCTGTTCCAGGTGCAGCACCACGGCACGGTCCCGACGGCGATCGGCGCGGCGATGGAGGGCGTGGAGCAGCGCTTCGGGGTGGCCGATTCGGCGGTGTTCGCCGGTGCGACGACGCTGACGTCGACGGGGGCGGTGGACTCGTTCCACGACTCCTACACCAGCCTCGGCGGCCTGATGACGATGTTCAACATGCAGCTCGGTGAGATCGCGCCGGGCGGTGTGGGGTCGGGTCTGTACGGCATGCTGATCCTGGCGATCATCACGGTGTTCGTCGCGGGCCTGATGGTCGGGCGCACCCCGGAGTACCTCGGCAAGAAGATCACACCACGTGAGATCAAGCTCGCCGCAAGCTATTTCCTGGTCACCCCGCTGATCGTGCTGACCGGCACCGCCGTCGCCATGGCGATGCCTAGGCAGCGGGCCGGCATGCTCAACACCGGCCCGCACGGGCTGTCCGAAGTGCTCTACGCATTCACGTCCGCGGCCAACAACAACGGTTCGGCCTTCGCCGGGATCAGCGTCAACACCGATTGGTACAACACCGCGTTGGGGCTGGCGATGCTGTTCGGCCGCTTCCTGCCCATCATCCTGGTGTTGGCCCTCGCCGGATCCCTTGCCCGCCAAGGTGTCACGCCCACCTCGGTGGGCACCCTGCCGACGCACCGGCCGCAGTTCGTCGGCATGACGGTGGGCGTCACCCTCATCCTCGTCGCCCTGACGTTCCTGCCCATGCTGGCACTCGGGCCACTCGCAGAAGGAATCCACTGATGGCAGTTCACACCGCCGCGCCGGCGGTCCTCGACCACACCCCGAAACCCGCCAAACCCGTTCAGGGTGGCCTGCTCGACCCGAAGATGTTGTGGCGCTCGCTGCCCGACGCGCTGCGCAAACTGGACCCGCGCACGCTGTGGCGCAACCCGGTGATGTTCATCGTCGAGATCGGCGCGGTGTGGTCGACGGTGCTGGCGTGCGTGAACCCCACCTGGTTCGGCTGGCTGATCGTGGCGTGGCTGTGGCTGACGGTGGTGTTCGCCAACCTCGCCGAGGCGGTCGCCGAGGGCCGCGGCAAGGCCCAGGCCGAGTCGCTGCGAAAAACCAAGGCCGACACCATGGCCCGTCGTCTCGACGAATCGGGCGCCGAGGAGGCCGTCCCGGCACCGCAACTGCGCCAGGGCGACATCGTCGTCGTGGAAGCCGGGCAGACCATCCCCGGTGACGGCGACGTCGTGGAAGGCATCGCCTCGGTCGACGAATCGGCCATCACCGGTGAATCCGCCCCGGTGATCCGGGAATCCGGGGGCGACCGCTCGGCGGTCACCGGCGGCACCACGGTGCTGTCCGACCGTATCGTCGTGTGCATCACGCAGAAACCCGGCGAGAGCTTCATCGACCGGATGATCGCCCTCGTCGAGGGCGCCAACCGGCAGAAGACCCCCAACGAGATCGCACTGAACATCCTGCTGGCCGCGTTGACGATCATCTTCGTGTTCGCCGTGGCGACCCTGCAGCCGTTGGCGATCTACTCCAAGGCCAACAATCCGGGCGTGCCGGACACCCTGGCGCTCACCGGCAACGGGGTCAGCGGCATCGTCATGGTGGCCCTGTTGGTGTGCCTGATCCCGACCACCATCGGCGCGCTGCTCTCGGCCATCGGCATCGCCGGGATGGACCGGCTGGTGCAGCGCAACGTGCTGGCGATGTCGGGCCGCGCGGTCGAGGCTGCAGGCGATGTGAACACCCTGCTGCTGGACAAGACCGGCACCATCACGCTGGGCAACCGGCAGGCCGCGGCGTTCGTCCCGCTGACCGGTGTCACCCCCGAGGCGCTCGCCGACGCCGCGCAGTTGTCGAGCCTGGCCGACGAAACCCCCGAGGGCCGCTCGATCGTCGTGTTCGCCAAGCGGGAGTTCGGGTTACGCGCCCGCACCCCGGGCGAACTCGCCGAGGCGCACTGGATCGAATTCAGCGCCACCACCAGGATGTCCGGCGTCAACCTCGGCGAGCACCGCCTGCGCAAGGGTGCGGCGGCCGCCGTCGTCGAATGGGTGCGCGGTGAAGGCGGCACCGTGCCGACCGAACTGTTCGACGTCGTCGACGCCATCTCGGCCGCCGGCGGCACCCCACTGGTGGTGGGGCACGTCGTCACCGACGACACCGACCCCAAACGGGCCGAGGTGCTCGGCGTCATCCACCTCAAAGATGTTGTCAAGCAAGGCATGCGGCAGCGTTTCGACGAGATGCGCCGGATGGGGATCCGCACCGTGATGATCACCGGCGACAATCCGTTGACGGCCAAGGCCATCGCCGACGAGGCCGGTGTCGACGACTTCCTCGCCGAGGCCACCCCGGAGGACAAGCTGGCGCTGATCAAGCGTGAGCAGGCCGGTGGACGCCTGGTCGCGATGACCGGCGACGGCACCAACGACGCACCCGCCCTGGCACAGGCCGACGTGGGCGTCGCGATGAACACCGGCACGTCGGCGGCCAAAGAGGCCGGCAACATGGTGGATCTCGATTCCGACCCGACCAAACTCATCGAGATCGTCGAGATCGGCAAACAGTTGCTGATCACCCGCGGCGCGTTGACCACGTTCTCCATCGCCAACGACATCGCGAAGTACTTCGCGATCATCCCGGCGCTGTTCGTGGGCCTCTTTCCCGGCCTGGATCTGCTGAACATCATGCGGTTGCACAGCCCGCAGTCGGCGATCCTGTCGGCGGTGATCTTCAACGCGATCGTGATCGTCGCGTTGATCCCGCTGGCGCTCAAGGGTGTGCGCTACACACCGAGCAGCGCCTCGAAGCTGTTGAGCCGCAATCTCTACATCTACGGCCTCGGCGGCATCATCGCTCCGTTCATCGGCATCAAACTCATCGACCTGGTAATCCACCTTCTTCCCGGGATGTCCTGACATGTCTTTCACCGCCCTCGTCCGCCAACACACCGCCGCCCTGCGGGCCCTGCTGGTGCTCACCGTGATCCTCGGCATCGGCTACCCGGTGTTCATCTGGCTGGTGGCGCAACTACCCGGGCTGCAGCACAAGGCCGACGGATCGATCGTCGACGTCGCGGGAAAACCCGTGGGCAGCAGCCTGATCGGGCAGTCGTTCACCGACGCCGACGGCAACCCGCTGCCGCAGTACTTCCAGAGCCGCCCATCGTCGGCGGACTATGACCCGATGGCGACCACCGCGAGCAACCTGGGGCCGGAAAGCCTCATCGACCAACCGGACACGCCGAGCCTGCTGACCCAGGTGTGCCAGCGCAGTCGAGCGGTCGGGGACCTCGACGGGGTCAGCGGGGCCCGGCCGTTCTGCACCCCGGGCGGCGTCGGCGCGGTGCTGTCGGTGATCGGGCCGCGCGACGGACGCGGCGACGTCATCAAGCCCGTTCGCGTCGTCAGCGTCAACGAACCGTGCGCCGACACGACGGCGCCGTTCCTCGCCACCTACGAGGGGGTGCGCGTCGAATGCGCCGAACCCGGCGAGGACTACACCATCGGGCAGATCGTGCCGATCCGCGGCACCAGCAAACCGCGGGTGCCTGCCGACGCCGTCACCGCCAGCGGCAGCGGCCTGGACCCGGACATCTCCCCCGCCTACGCCGACCTGCAGGTGAACCGGGTCGCGCAGGCACGCGGCCTGGATCCGCAGCGGGTCCGCGAACTGGTCACCCAGCACACCGACGGCCGCACCCTGGGCTTCCTGGGCGAACCGCGGGTCAACGTCCTGGAACTCAACCTCGCCCTCGACACCCTGGCCGCGCGTGGATGATGGTCATGTGAGTACGCGGGCGTCGAACGCCTCGAAGCGCGGCGAGCTGCGCATCTACCTGGGTGCGGCGCCCGGCGTCGGGAAGACCTACGCAATGCTCGGCGAGGCGCACCGCCGCCTCGACCGGGGCACCGACGTCGTCGCCGCCGTCATCGAGACCCATGGACGCAAGAAAACCGCCGAGCTGCTCGACGGCATCGAAACCATCCCGCCGCGGTACATCGCCTACCGCGGCGGCCGGTTCCCCGAGCTCGATGTGCCCGCGGTGCTGGCCCGCAAGCCGCAAGTGGTGCTGGTCGACGAACTGGCCCACACCAACACCCCGGGCAGCAAGAACCCGAAACGCTGGCAGGACATCGAGGAACTGCTCGACGCGGGAATCACCGTCATCTCGACGGTGAACGTGCAGCACCTCGAGAGCCTCAACGACGTCGTGGCCGCCATCACCGGCATCGAACAGCAGGAGAAGGTCCCCGACGAGGTGGTGCGCGCGGCCGATCAGATCGAACTGGTCGACATCACCCCGGAGGCGTTGCGGCGCAGACTGTCCCACGGCAACGTCTATGCACCCGAACGCATCGACGCCGCGCTGTCCAACTACTTCCGGCGGGGAAACCTCACCGCGCTACGGGAACTGGCGCTGCTGTGGCTGGCCGATCAGGTCGACACGGCGTTGGCCAAATACCGTGCCGACAACAACATCACGGCCACCTGGGAGACCCGCGAACGCGTCGTCGTCGCGGTCACCGGCGGACCCGAATCGGAGACGCTGGTGCGCCGCGCCTTCCGCATCGCGTCGAAGTCCAGTGCCGAACTCCTGGTGGTCCATGTGGTTCGCGGTGACGGGCTCTCGGGTATCTCGGCCGCCCAGATGGGGAAGGTCCGCGAGGTCGCGACCAGCCTCGGTGCCACGGTGCACACCATCGTCGGTGACGACGTGCCCACCGCGCTGCTGGATTTCGCGCGGGAGATCAACGCCACCCAACTCGTGCTCGGCACATCACGACGGTCGCGGTGGGCGCGGATCTTCGACGAGGGCATCGGGTCGACGGTCGTGCAGCGGTCAGAGAAAATCGACGTCCACATGGTCACCCACGAGGCCGCCAGGCGCGGCTTCCGCTGGTCGTCGACCACACCGCGGCAACGGCACGCGGCATCGTGGGCCGCGGCGCTGCTGGTGCCGTCGGCGATCTGCGCCGTCACCGTGTCGGTTCTCGACCCGTTCCTGGACGTCGGCGGCAACAGCGCGCTGTTCTTCATCGGGGTCCTCGTCGTCGCGCTGCTCGGCGGTGTCGCACCGGCAGCATTGTCCGCGGTGCTATCCGGGCTGCTGCTCAACTACTTCCTGATCAGTCCCCGCCACACGTTCACGATGTCCGACCCGGACAGTGCGCTGACCGTGGTGGTGCTGCTCGCGGTGGCCGTCGCCGTGGCGGCCCTGGTGGACGGCGCGGCGAAACGGGCCCGCGAGGCCAGGCACGCCTCCCGGGAGGCCGAGCTGCTCGCGCTGTTCGCCGGGTCGGTGCTGCGCGGGGCCGACCTGACCGCGCTGCTGGAACGCGTCCGCGAAACATATTCCCAGCGTACGGTGAGCCTGCTGCGCCACACCCCTTCCGGGGCAACCGTTGTCGGCTGCGTCGGCCAGAACCCGTGCGATCGCGTCGACGTCGCCGACACCGCGGTCGAGGCAGGAGACGACGGCGACGAATTCTGGCTGCTGTTGTCGGGCCGCAAACTCGCCGGGCGTGACCGGCGGGTGCTCGGCGCGGTGGCCCATCAGGCCGCCGGGTTGGTGCGGCAACGCGAACTGCGCGATGAGGCGGGTAAGGCCCACGCGATCGCGCAGGCCGACGAACTGCGCCGCTCGCTGTTGTCGGCGGTGAGCCACGATCTGCGCACCCCGCTGGCCGCCGCCAAGGCCGCCGCGTCGAGCCTGCGCAGCGAGGACATCGACTTCTCCGCCGAGGACACCGCCGAACTGCTCGCCACCATCGAGGAATCCGTCGACGCGCTCACCGCGCTGGTGGGAAACCTGCTCGACTCGTCACGGTTGGCGGCCGGGGTGATCCGCCCCGAGTTGCGGCCGGTGTACCTGGAGGAGACCGTGCAACGCGCACTGCTGGGCATCACTCGCCGCTCCACCGGTTACGGCCGCTCCGGTGTGGACCGGGTCAAGGTCGAGGTGGGCGATTCGGTGGCGCTGGCCGACGGTGGTCTACTCGAGCGCGTGCTGGCCAACCTGATCGACAACGCGCTGCGCTACGCGCCCGACGGGTTGATCCGGGTGACCGCGGGACGCGTCGCCAACAAGGTGCTGATCGCCGTCGTCGACGAGGGTCCGGGGATCCCGCGCGGCACCGAGGACGCGTTGTTCGCGCCGTTCCAACGGCTCGGCGACCACAACACGACCACCGGTGTGGGCCTTGGACTCTCGGTGGCCAAAGGTTTCGTCGAGGCCATGGGCGGCACCATCTCGGCCGGCGACACCCCCGGCGGCGGGCTGACCGTCGAGATCGAACTGGCGGCCCCGGCATGACGACACCGGCCAAGACCCGCGTGCTGGTCATCGACGACGAACCGCAGATCCTGCGGGCCCTGCGCATCAACCTGTCGGTCCGCGGCTACGAGGTGCGCACCGCGGCGACCGGCGCCGAGGCGCTGCGCAGCGCCGCCGATCACCGGCCCGACGTCATCGTGCTCGACCTCGGACTGCCCGACATGTCCGGTATCGAGGTGCTGCACGGCCTGCGGGGGTGGCTCACCGCGCCGGTGATCGTGCTCTCTGCCCGCACCGACTCGTCCGACAAGGTCGAGGCCCTCGACGCCGGGGCCGACGACTACGTCACCAAACCCTTTGGCATGGACGAGTTCCTGGCCCGCCTGCGCGCGGCCGTACGTCGTGCCGCGGTGCCCGACACCGACCTACCCGTCGTCGAGACATCGTCGTTCACGGTCGACCTGGCCGCAAAGAAGGTCATCAAGAACGGATTCGAGGTGCACCTGACGCCCACCGAGTGGGGCATGTTGGAGATGCTGGTGCGCAACCGCGGCAAGCTGGTGGGCCGCGAGGAACTGCTCCGCGAGGTGTGGGGCCCGGCCTATGCCACCGAGACCCACTATCTGCGGGTCTATCTCGCGCAGTTGCGCCGCAAGCTCGAAGACGATCCGTCCCGCCCCGTGCATCTGCTCACCGAGGCGGGTATGGGTTACCGCTTCGAGGCCTGATTTCTTCTGCCGAGCAGACGCAAAACTGCCTGTTTTGGCGTGAAAATGAGCAGTTTTGTGTCTGCTCGCGAGAGAAAAGTCACCTGGTGACCAGCGAGAGCATGGCCTTGCCGAGTTTCCTTCGCGGCCAACCGGTCACACCGTCGTTGGCCAGCGCGGCCTTGGCGGCGTTACGGCCGCACACCCCGTGCACACCCCCACCCGGATGCGCACCCGCGCTACCCAGGAACACATTGGCGACGGGTGTCTCGGCGGTGCCGAAACCGGGCACGGGCCGGAAGATCAACTGCTGGTACAGCTGTGAGGTCCCACCGTTGACCGCCCCGGTGTGCAGGTTCGCGTCGGCGGCCTCCAAGTCGGAGGGTCGCTGGATCACCCGGCCCACCACCCGGGAACCGAACCCGGGAGCATGCTCTTCGAGCACCTGGTCGACCACCTCGGCCAGGTTCTCCGCCGACGCGTCGTCGGCCATACCGCGTGGCAGATGCGTGTAGGCCCAGGCACTTTCGGTACCCTCGGGTGAGCGCGTCGGATCGACCGTCGTCATCTGCCCGAACAACATGAACGGGTGCTGCGGCAACGTCGAGGTGTTGAGGTCGGCCATCCACCGGACGAGTCCGTCGTGGTCGGCGCCCAGGTGCACGGTGCCCGCCTGGTTCAAATTCTTCGAGCGCCACGGCACGGGCGCGTCCAGCGCGTAGTTGATCTTCAACACCGGTGTGTCCCAGACGAACCGGTCGAAGCTGCGGCGCACCGCCAAAGGCACGGCCGATTCGGGCAGCAGGTCGCGGTACAGCCGCGGGGCCGAGGTATCGGCGATCACGGCCCGGCGCACCCGCAACGTGGTCCCGTCGGCCGCCCGCACGCCGACGGCCCGCCCGCCGCGCACCTCGATACCGTCCACCCGGCGCTCGCACTCGATGCGGGCACCGGCGAAGCGGGCCCGGTTCACCAGCGCCGCGGTCAACTGTCCCGCGCCGCCGACCGGGACCGGCCAACCACCGTCCTGCGCCATCATGATCAGCAGGTAGCCCATGATCGCGCTGCCGACACCGTCGATCGGCACATCGGCGTGCATCGCGTTGCCCAGCAACAGCACCCGGGCGGCGTCACCATCGAAGAGGTGCTCGGCCATGATGCCCGCGGGCATCACGAGTTGTTGCGCGAGCCGCAGCGCCTCGGCGGTGCCGAGCTTGCGCAGCAACGCCATCAGCCCCCGCACCGGCGGGAACGGGGTGAACAACGACGAGATCAGGCCGTCCTTGATCTTGAGCCACTGCTCGAACAGCTCGCACCAGCGCCGGCCGTCACCGGCATGGTGGCGGTCCAATTCCGAAGCGGTGCGGTCGATGTCGCGGTAGATCATCGGCGCGTCCTCGTCGGACGCCGAACGCGGATGGCCCACCACGGCGGGTGCATGCGTCCAGCGCAGGCCGTGGTCCTGCAGGTTCAACGCGCGCAGCGCGGGCGAGTGGACCGACAACGGATAGAACGCGCTGAACAGGTCGCTGGTGTAGCCCGGCACGAGTTCGGCGCTCTTGACCGCGCCGCCGGGTTCCGGCTGGGCCTCCAGGACGACGACGTCCCAGCCGGCGTCGGCGAGCATGGCGGCCGCGACCAGACCGTTGTGGCCGGCCCCGATCACCACCGCATCCGCGGTGTCGCGGCTCATTCCGGCTGGGTCCGGCGCTCGGCGAGCGCCACGAGCCGTGCGGTGCACTCCCGGTTACGCGGATGGGCGGCGAGCAGCGCGAGCCGGCGCGGCACCCAGTCCAGCGGCCCGCCGATCGGCACCTCGGCCATCTCGACTCGGCACCCGCCGTCGGGAAGGTCGTGCAGCCGCATCACGATTCGGGCCTTGCCGAACGGACGACCCTTGGCGTGCAGGATCAGTTCCTTACCGGGCGTGCAGGATTCGACCGTGGTCTCGTCGTTGAGCACCACCGGCCACACCCCGATGGTGTGGTGGATGGTGCTGCCCGGTGCGGGCCAGTTCGAATCGACCGCCCGCATGCGGGTGTTGCCCACCACCCACTGTGAGTAGGTCCAGCCGTCGGCGATGACGTCCCAGACCTGTTGACGCGTGGCGGTGGTGTCCCGTTTGACGGTCAACGAGCTGTCCACGGCTGCCGGAGATGATTCCATGACCCCTTGCTCCTTCAGTGGTGCCCGCGAACGGGGCTGGCGATGAGACGGTTGATCTTGGCTTTCACCATATCCGGCAGAACGGTGTTGACCAGGCCGAATGCCTTACTGCTCAGCGACGACGCGACCACCCGGCGCCTACCGCTCATCAGCGCCGCATAGCCCTGCCTGGCCACGTCGGCGGGATCGTCCTTGGGCACCCAGCGCGCCAACACGGTGTTCTCCATGTGGTTGCGCGCGAACAGCTTTGTGTCGGTGGGTCCGGGCATGAGGGCCGTGACGGTGACGTCGGTGTCGCGCAGTTCGTCCTGCAGCGCCTCGGCCAACGACTGGATGAACGACTTCGACGCGTTGTAGATCGACTGCAGCGATCCGGGCATGGCGGCCACGATCGACGAGGTGAACAGCACCTTGCCCGATCCGCGGGCCGTCATGTCGCGCAGCACGAGTTTGGCCAGGTGCACGGTGGAGCGGACGTTGAGGTCGATGATCGACAGGTCGGCGTCCAGGTCGCCCTCGACGAACGACCCGGCCCGCACCGACCCGGCATTGAGCACCACCACATCGGGGACCCGTCCGGCCGAGGAGCGGTAGAGCCGCTCCACGTCGGAAGGTTTGCGGAGGTCGACCTGGACGGCCTGCACGGAGGCGCACTCGGTGCCGAGCTTGTCGGCCGCGGGATAGATGGCGGCGTCGTCGGCCGCCACGATCAGGTCGTAGCCATCATCGGCAAGCAGCTTCGCCAGCTCGAGACCGATGCCACTGGAGGCACCGGTCACCACGGCCAGCGGACGTGTTTCGGACATGCGTGGTGGCTACCCGACCGCACAGGAGTCAAACGTCGGGCGCACCCGCCCGACGTCACCGCTGCACGTTTTTCCAGGGTTGCATTCACGTTGCACGTGACGCAGATTACGGTTTGCGATATGTCCGGTTACCGTGCCTTGTTCGAGTCCAGCATCACCGACCCGGCCGCGTTCTGGGCCGACGCCGCCAAGGCGGTGACATGGACCCGCGACCCGCAACGCATCCTCGATGACAGCAACCCGCCGTTCTACCGCTGGTTCCCCGACGCCGAGTTGAACACCTGCGCCAACGCGCTCGACCGCCACGTCGCCGAGCGCGGTGACCAGGCCGCACTGATCTACGACTCGCCGGTCACCGGCACCAAGCGCACCTACACCTACCGTGAGCTGCGCGACCAGACAGCAAAGGTGGCAGGGGCGCTGCGCAGCCTCGGCGTGGACAAGGGCGACCGCGTCGTCATCTACATGCCGATGGTTCCCGAGGCCGTGATGGCGATGCTCGCGTGCGCCCGGTTGGGCGCGACGCACTCGGTGGTGTTCGGCGGATTCGCCGCGCACGAGCTGGCGGCCCGCATCGACGACGCCCAGCCCAAGGTGGTGGTGGCGGCGTCCTGCGGCATCGAACCGACCCGCATCGTCGAGTACAAGCCGATGCTGGACTCCGCGCTGGAAATCGCCGAGCACACCCCGCAGTCCTGCGTCATCCTGCAGCGCGACCAGAAGCGCTGCGACCTGGTCGAGGGCCGCGACGTCGACTGGCACGAGCTGGTGGCCGCGGCCGAACCGGCCGATCCGGTGCCGGTGGCGGCCACCGACCCGCTCTATGTCCTCTACACCTCCGGCACCACCGGCAAGCCCAAGGGCATCGTCCGGGACAACGGCGGCCACGCGGTGGCACTGCTGTGGTCGATGCGCAACATCTACGGCATCGAACCCGGCGACGTGTTCTGGACGGCGTCCGACATCGGCTGGGTGGTCGGACACTCCTACATCGTGTACGCGCCGCTGATGCTGGGCGCGACAACCGTTCTGTACGAAGGCAAACCGGTCGGCACACCCGATGCGGGCGCGTTCTGGCGGGTGATCTCCGACCACGGCGTCAAGGTGCTGTTCACCGCGCCGACGGCGATCCGCGCGATCAAGAAGGAAGATCCCGAGGGCGCGCGCATGCGCGACCACGACCTGTCGAGCCTGAAGTACCTGTTCCAGGCCGGCGAGCGCCTCGACCCCGACACCTACCACTGGGCCGCCGACCGGCTCGGCAAGCCGGTCGTCGACCACTGGTGGCAGACCGAGACCGGCTGGGCCATCGCGGCCAACCCGGCCGGTGTCGAACTCATGCCCATCCGGCCCGGTTCGGCCACCGTGCCGATGCCGGGTTACGACGTGCAGATCCTGCGCGCCGACGGTTCCGTCGCCGACGCTGGCGAGGAGGGCGCGATCTGCATCAAGCTGCCGCTGCCCCCGGGCACCCTGCCCACCGTGTGGGGTGACGACCGGCGCTACGTCTCGTCGTACCTGTCGGCGTTCGACGGCTACTACCTCACCGGCGACGGCGGCTACATCGACGACGACGGCTATCTGTTCGTCATGGGCCGCACCGACGACGTCATCAACGTCGCCGGGCACCGCCTGTCGACGGGCTCGATCGAGGCCGTTCTCGCCGAGCACCCCGCGGTCGCCGAGTGCGCCGTGATCGGTGTGGCCGACGAACTCAAGGGTCAGGTGCCGCGCGGTTTCGTGGTGCTCAAGGCGGGCGCGTCCGCCGACAAGCTCGGCGACGAACTCATTCAGAAGGTCCGCGAAAGCATCGGCGCGGTGGCGGTTTTCAAGTCTGTGGACGTGGTGTCGGCGCTGCCGAAGACCCGCTCGGGCAAGATCCTGCGCAAGACCATGCGCGGTATCGCCGACGGCAGGGACGAGCCCGTGCCCTCGACCATCGAGGATCCGTCGGTGCTCGACGAGCTCAAGTCCGTTTTGCGCCGCGGCTGACCTCTCGCGAGCAGACGCAAACCTGCCTATTTTCGGCCCGAAATGTGCAGGTTTGTGTCTGCTCGCGAGGGGAACGCTCGGGTCCAGGCGCGGTTGCTCAGCAGGCGCAGGCCGTTGAGGGCGACCAGGATCGTCGACCCCTCATGACCTGCCACGCCGAGCGGTAACGGCAGGTGGCCGAACAGGTCCCAGGCGACGAGCCCGGTGATCGCGGTGCCCGCGATGACGAGGTTGGCGATCACCACGCGGCGGGCCCGCCGCGCCAGCGCGACCACCGTGGGGATGGCGGCGAGTTCGTCGCGGATGGTGACGACGTCGGCGGTCTGAACCGTCAGGTCGGCCCCCGCCCGGCCCATCGCGATGGACGTGTGCGCGGCGGCCATCGCGGGTGCGTCGTTGACGCCGTCGCCCACCACCAGCACGCGCCTGCCGTCGCGCTGAAGTTCCTGCACCGCAGCGGCTTTACCGTCGGGGAGCAGTTCGGCACGCACATCGGTGACACCGACCTGACCGGCGAGACGTTCGGCCGCGCGCCGGTTGTCGCCCGTCAGCAGCATGGGCGGTTGCGTCGTCAACTCCGCCAGGCGGGCCACCGCGGCGGGTGCATCGGACCGGAGTCGGTCGACCAGTCCGATGATCCCGACGGGCGCCGCGTCGACGAGCACGACGACGGCGGTGCCGCCCTCGTTCTCGATCGCGGCGCAGCGCTCACGCACGTCGCCATCTGCTTCCGCGTACGCCGAGGGACTGATCACCTCGACGACGCGCCCGTCCACACCCGCACGCACACCCCGGCCCGGTAGCGCGATGAAGTCCACCGCCTCGAGGAGCGGGGTATCGGCCGCGGCGACGATCGCGCGCCCCAACGGGTGCTCACTGAATTGTTCTGCGGCAGCGGCGATCCTGAGCACGTCGGCGTCTGCGAGGGCAACCACGCGGGATACCACGGGCTCCCCCGCGGTCAACGTGCCGGTCTTGTCGAGCACCACCAGATCGGTATCGGCCAACCGTTCCATCGCGACCGCGGATTTCACCAATACCCCGTGGCGGCTGGCGTTGGCGATCGCCGACAGCAGCGGCGGCATGGTCGCCAGCACCACGGCGCACGGTGATGCGACGATCATGAACGTCATGGCGCGCAACAGCGTCGAGCGCAGGTCGGCACCGAACAGCAGCGGCACGGTCAGCAACGCGAGCGTCGCGGCCACGACGATCACCGAGTAGCGCTGCTCGATCTTCTCGATGAACAGTTGGGTGGTGGCCTTGGTCGCCGACGCCTCGGCGACCATCGCCACGATGCGCGCCACCACGGTCTGCGACGGTTCCCGCGTCACCTCGATGCGCAGCGCGCCCGAACCGTTGAGCGTGCCTGCGAACACCTCATCGCCGACGGCTTTGGCGGCGGGCAGCGGCTCACCGGTGATCGAGGACTGATCGACCTCCGAGGTGCCGTGAATCACCGTGCCGTCAGCGGAGATTCGCTCACCCGGACGCACCACGATGACGTCGCCGGGCCGCAGGTCGGCAGCGGAGACGACCCGTTCGGCGCCGTCACCGCCGAGGAGTGCGGCGTCTTCGGGTGCGAGGTCGAGCAATCCGCGCACCGACCGCTCGGTGCGCGTCGTCGCCACATCCTCCAGCGCGCCCGACGTGGCGAAGATGAGGATCAACAGCGCACCGTCGAACACCTGTCCGATGGCGGCCGCGCCGATCGCCGCGACGATCATCAGCAGGTCCACATCGAGGTTGCGACGCCGCAGAGCCTGCACGCCGGCCCAGGCGGGTTCCCACCCACCGACCAGATAACAGGCCAGGTAGAGCGTCCAGTGCACGAACTGCGGTGCGCCGCCGAGTTGTGCGCCCAACCCGGACAGGAACAGTCCGAGTGCCGCGGCAGCCCACCGCACCGAGGGCACCGCGCACAACCAGTTGCCCGGCCGAACGCGCGCCGGTGGGTCGAGCGTGGGTGCGGTGGCGGGATACAGCGCGGTCATCAAGCACCCTTCGACAAAACGGAAGAACGCATACCTTTATACATGTAGAGATTGAAATGTATCAATGAGTCCTTGCGCGTCATGCGAGAATGGGCGCATGGGTCATGGTGTCGAGGGGCGGACGACGCCCGCCGCATCGCTGGATGCCGCGTCAGCGGTCAAGGTCGCCGAGACACTACAGGCACTGGCCTCCCCCAACCGGCTGCTGATCCTGACGCGGCTGCGTGAATCCCCGTGCTCGGTCACCGAACTGTCCGCAGCGGTCGGGATGGAGCAGCCGGCGGTGTCCAACCAGCTCCGCCTGTTGCGCGCCCTGGGCCTGGTGACCGGTGACCGGTCCGGGCGCAACATCGTCTACCGGCTCTACGACAGCCACGTCGCACAACTCCTCGACGAGGCGATCTACCACATCGAACACCTCCGGCTCGGCGTCCGCGACACCTCCGCCTGAGCCGGGAAACCGGGCTGCCGGCAAAGAATTTCATTTGCCGCTCATGCGGTCCTCACATCGATGAGATGCCCGCGGCACAGCGCCGGGCGGTCACGGAAATCCTTTATTTTCCGGATGAGCCGAACTATTGTTGAGTTGTTATATGTTGATGTCCGCCTGAGCTCAGGCAATTTGCTGCCGTGCAGCATGAGCAATGCTTGAGCACGTTAGGAGTTGAGCAACGATGCGCATCGCAACCAAGGGAAACTGCACCTGTCGCTGCAACGCATGCGACGGTGGCCACCACTGCGGAAATCCGCCGAACTGCAACGTGCGGCGCTGACGCCGTAGCTGACCTGCCGCCGGGCTTCCCGCGCGGCAGGTCAGCAATCTCCATATGAGCCCATCGATCATGCCGGTCGATCGGGCTCTTTTGCTTTGCGCACCATATTCATCGCGAGCCGTATGCTCACAGGCGTGCTCACCGCGCTGCTGTGGGGCCTGGTCGCCGCGTCCTCTCTGCTCATCGGCGCCGTGGCGGGCGCCATCCGGGACTGGAACCAGCGTCTCGTCGGTCTCGTCCTCGGCTTCGGCGCAGGCGCGCTGATCTCCAGCATCTCGTTCGAACTGGCCGAGGAAGGCGTTCGGGTCAGCGGTGCGGTGGCCGTCGCACTGGGTCTGGCCGTCGGCGCCATCGTCTTCTACGTCGCCGACCACGCCGTGGACCGCATGGGCCGCGGCGGCGCCGCGGCCGGGATGCCGTTGCTGCTCGGCGCACTTCTCGACGGCATCCCCGAACAGGCCGTGCTGGGTATCGGCATCGCGGGCGGGGCGGGCGTGAGTGCCGCGCTCGTGGTGGCGATCTTCGTGTCGAACCTGCCCGAGTCGATCGGATCGGCCAGCGACATGAGGAACGCCGGGCACCCGGCGCGCACGATTATCGGTGGCTGGGCGGCGATCTCGGCGCTGTGCGCGGTGGCGACCGTGGGCGGGTACCAGTTGCAGAAGGTCGCAGGCGCCGCGCTGCAGGGCGGGATCAACGGATTCGCCGCGGGCGCACTGCTTGTCATGCTGGTGGGTTCGATGATCCCCGAGGCCACCCAGAAGGCCCGCGAGAACGCCGGACTGGCCGCGGTTCTCGGATTTGCCGTCGCCGCCGGTCTGTCGCTCGCCACCTGACGCCGCGGCGGGTTAGGTTCAGCAGGTGGCTCCCGAATGGCACCTGGGCACCGTGACCGTCCCGGTCCACGGATTGTTCGTCGCGCTCGGGGTGTTCGCCGCCGTGCTGATGTTCACCGCCGAGGCGCGTCGACGCGGGGCCGTCAACGAACAGTCCATCGTGGCGGTGGCCGGAGCACTGGTCGGCGGTGCGATCGGCATGCGACTGTCGGGGTGGGCGCAACACTGGAATTTCGATGCCAACCCGAACATCGCCGAGGCCTGGCAGTTCGGATCCCGCAGCATCCTCGGCGGACTGCTCGGCGCCTACGTCGGCGTGCACGTCGCCAAGCGCATCGGCGGATACCGCGGCAGGACCGGAGATCTGTTCGCGCCCGCGGTCGCACTCGGCATGGCCATCGGCCGCATCGGCTGCCATCTCACCGAGGCCCCCGGCCGGCCCACCAGCCTGCCGTGGGGCATCCACGCCCCGGCCACCACCCCGGAATGTCCCGCGTGCCTGACGGGTCAGGCCATGCATCCCTCGTTCGTGTACGAGATCGTGTTCCAGCTCGTCGCTTTCGGGGTGCTGCTGTGGCTGCGCAACCGCATCACCCACCCCGGCGAGCTGTTCGTCATCTACATCGCCGGGTACGCGGTGTTCCGCTTCCTCGTCGAGTTCGTCCGCGCCAACGAAACGGTGTGGCTGGATCTCACCCGGCCCCAATGGTTCCTGCTGCCCACGTTGCTGATCATCGGGTTTCGGGTGTGCTACGGCTATCGGCACGGTTACTATCGGCGCGCAGCCCGCAGTGAGGAAGTGCCGGTATGAACCCTCCCCCGTCGCAACCACCCGAGCCACCCTCGCCTGCCGGCGAACCGCCAGAAGAGCAGGGGCCGCAAGATATTCCGCCCGCCTACGAGTACGACCTGCGGCCTCCCGGCCTACCGTACGGCCCCCCGCCGGGCGTACCCTATGAACCGCCGTCCGGCGCACCGTACGGCCCGCCGCCGTACGGCCCGCCGCCGGGCGTACCGCCTGCCGGGCCCCCGGCAGGGCCGCCCACCGACCATCCCCCACCGCCGCCGGGCTACTCACAGCCCTACCCGGGTGACTATCCGTCGTCTCCACCGCCACCCGGCCACGGCCCTTCCCCGTCCCGGATCTCGGTGGCCATGGTGATCATCGGCCCGTTCGTCTACGCGGCGATCAACCTGGTGGTCGGCTTCATCACGCTGATCGCCGGGGGCATACTCGAAGCCCAGACCACCAGCTCGAGCGTGGTCTTCGGCCTCGCCGCGATCGGCCTGCTGCTCATCGCGTTCGGCGGCGGGACATTCCTGCTGCGCCGCAACAACCCCCACGCCCGCGGCCTCGGCATCGGCCTGATGATCGGCTGGGCGCTGATGTCCGTTCTCACCGCCGGGTTCTGCACCGGCCTCAACCCGGAGATGTACCGAACATGAGCACCGGCATGGGGCTGCGCGGAGATCGCCTGCACCGCTACGTCACCGCGTTCTGCCCGCACTGCCACGCCGACGCGCCCGAGCGCCCACTGGCGGACGTACGCCGGCTAGCCGCCGTGCTGATCGAGCGTGACGGACGGATCTGGCTCGAACGTGGCTGCCCGACACACGGTTTGGTGCGCACCCTCTACGACGAGGATCCCGAGATCCTGTCGTACCTGGAGGAGTGGACGGCACCGACCAAGACCCACACCCCCGACGTCGCGGGCAACTTCGACCCGATTCCGTCGGCGTATCTGCGCGGCCTGCCGGAGATGCAGACCCAGCACACCTGCATCCTGCTGGAGGACATCTCCGAGGCCTGCAACCTGCGTTGCCCCACGTGTTTCACCGACAGTTCGCCCGACCTGCGCAACGTGGTCCCGGTGGCCGAGGTGCTCGCCAACGTCGATCAGCGCCTGGCGCGCGAGAACGGCCGCATCGACGTGCTGATGCTCAGCGGCGGTGAGCCGACACTGCATCCGCAACTTTCCGAGTTGCTCGCCGAACTGGTGAACCGGCCGATCACCCGGATCCTGGTCAACAGCAACGGCGTTCGCATCGCCAACGACGATGCCCTGCTGGATCTGCTGACGCTGCACCGAGAACGCGTCGAGGTGTACCTGCAGTACGACGGCCTGTCCGCCGAGACCCACCGTCACCACCGCGGCGGCGACCTCGGCAGGGTGAAAAGCCAGGCGCTGCAACGGTTGTCCGACCGCGAGATCTTCACGACCCTGGTGATGACAGCGACCCTCGGCGTCAACGACCACGAGATCGGGGCGATGGTCCGGCTCGCGCTCGACACACCGTACGTCGGCGGGCTGACGATCCAGCCCCAATTCGGTTCCGGCCGTTCCGGTGTGATCGACCCGCTCGACCGGCTCACCCACACCGGCGTCCTCAAACGCCTGGGCCCCCAGACCGACGGTGCGGTCACCTGGCGGGATCTGACCGCGCTGCCGTGCTCGCACCCGCACTGTTGCTCGGTCGGTTACTTGCTGCGCGACGACAGCGATCGGTGGCGCTCGCTGGTGTCGCTGATCGGCACCGACAGCCTCAAGGACAAACTCGGGTTGGTGGCCAACCGCATCGCCGACACCGAGATCCCGCGCGAACTGCGCCTGGCCGTGCAGGAATCACTGCTCGGCCTGCTCTCCGAACAGTCCTCGCTGTCGCACCCCCAGATGGGTGACGTGTGGCGCAACATCTGCGAGAACTGCGATCTGGGCATGTCGACCTTATTGACGCTGGCGTCGTCGGCGCTGCCGGGACGCCGACGCAAGCTCCGCAGGCTCCTCGGGGAACGCGTCGTGCGGCTGACCGTCAAACCGTTCATGGACATGTCGACGATGATCGAGGAACGCCTCATCCAGTGCTGCGTGCACGTCGGAACCCGCTCCGCCGAACAGCATCAGTGCGCACCGTTCTGCGCCGTGCAGGCCTGGCCTGCGTTGAGCCGCCAACGGTTGTCGCTCGCCTCCGGCGCCGCGATGCCCGCGTTACCGCTCATCGAGATCCGATGAGCGAACCCGCCGGGCAACCGTACGATCCGCTGCGGCTGTGCGTATACGCCACGGTCGCGCTGCTGGCGTGGCTTCTGGGCCCTTGGGCCGTAGCAGGGTTCGCCGGCCTCGGCCTGGTCGGCTACGTACGGGCCCGCCGAGCAGGGCTGATGCACAGCAAATGCGTCCTGCGCGACACCCGCCTGGTGATCGGCTACCTCGGCGTGGTCGCCGCGGTGGCGGTAGCCGCGATCGTGTCCCGCCACTGGCCCGGCTGAGCACCTTTCGCGTCGACGCCGGCGTAAGCGGAACCCAAATGCTCCGGGCAGGTTTCACAGAAACCTCTAATACTGCTAACTTCGCTAGTGAAGTGGGCATCCCCACTGTCGGGGGCCTGCGGTAAATCGGAGAACTCAGGAGTGAATGCCTTGAAGATCACGAAACTCAGTACGGCCGTGGCCGCTGCGGCCGTCGCCGCCGCCGCCATCCTCGGCACCGCACCCGCGGCGTCCGGTGACGCCAGCGCCGTCACCACGGCGACGCTCGGCAGCGCGGCAAAGCTGAACAACGGTGACGTCGTCCAGGCCTGGACCGTGACCGGTCTCAAGCCCAGCAGCGACACCATCCCCTACGACGTGCGTGGCACCCTGTGGGAGGTCACCGCGACCGACGAGGCCATTCAGGGCAGCGTGACCCCGATCATCTCCAACTTCAACGTGCGCGCCGCCGACGGCCAGAACTACCGCGCGCTGTTCCAGGTCGCCACCCCGCAGGGCGTCAACCCGTCGACCATCGCCCAGGGCGAGAAGACCAGCGGCAAAATCTACTTCGACGTGACCGGCCCCGAGCCCACCACCGTCGTCTACAACGCAGGCGGCCGTGACCTGCTGGTGTGGGACAAGCCGGCCGCATCGGCCCCGGCCCCGCGCGGCACCGGCCAGAGCCGCCCGGCCGCATCCTCCGCATCTTCCGCGGCCGAGCCCGCGACCGCGACCGAAGCCGAGGCGACCCCGGCCCCGGCTGCGGCGTCGACCGCCGAGGAAGGCACCGCCGCCACACCGGCCGCCGCCGGTGCGGGCAGCCGTGCCACCGACCTGCCCGCGGCCACCGCGGCAGAAGCCGAGGCGACCGGCACCGATGCCGCGACCACCCCGGCCCCCGCGGAAATCCCGGCCGCACCGGCTCCCGAAGGCACCACGCCGGTTTCGCACGGCGCGCCGCTCGCCGAGGGCACCCTGCCCGTCGAGGTGGCTCCCGCCGGTGCCTCCGCGGGCAACGTGGCGACCGCGGTTCCGCCGGCCGCCCCGGTCGAGGCGGTGCCCGCTGTGCCCGCCGCACCCGCGGATCCCGCGCTGGTGCCCGCCGACCCCGCGCTGGTGCCGGCCGGTGTGCAGCCGACCACGACCGTGCCTGCGCCCACCACGGCTCCGGTCAGCCACGGCCCCGCGGCCTGATCTGATCTGGCCTGACCTTTACACCGCGACGGCCGGAAGTGGGAAACCACTTCCGGCCGTTTGCTTTTGAATGAGATCAGCTGATCGACAGCGCGATGCCGTCGAGGATGTCGTGCTCGCTGACGACAAGTTGGTCGATCCCCGCGCGCTCGCCGAGCACGGCGGCCAGTTCTTCCACGATCACCGCACCACCGCCGATGACGTCGGCACGGCCCTCGTGCATCGGCCCCAGGGCGAGCCGCTGCGCACCGGTCATCGCGATGAGCTCGTCGCAGACCCGCATCAGATCGCCGAAACCGACGCGGGACAGGTGAATCCGCGCAGGATCGTATTCGGTCATGTTCTGCGCCAACGCCGACAACGTCGTCATGGTGCCCGCCACACCCACCCAGGTGCGGGCCTGCTGCACCGGAACCACCTGCAGCGCCTGGGCCAAGCCCTCACGAACCACCCTGCGGGCGTGCGCGATCTCGTCGGCGGTGGGCGGGTCGGAGTGCAGGCAGCGCTCGGTGAGCCGCACACAGCCGATATCCGCCGAGTAGCTGGCCTGCACGGCGTCGGTGCCCAGCACCAGTTCGGTCGAACCGCCGCCGAGGTCGACGACCAGAAACGGCGCTGCGGCCGCATCCAGTTCGCCGACGGCGCCGCGGAAGGACAGTTCGGCCTCCTCGGTGCCGGTGATCACCTCGGCCACCGCGCCGGGCACCACCTTGCCGAGAAGCCGCGCGGTCATCGCGAAGAAGTCGTCGCGGTTGCCCGCGTCGCGAGCGGCCGATGTGGCCACCATGCGCACCGCCGACACCGAGTGCTCGATCATCAAGCCCACATAGTCGGCCAGCGCGGCTTCGGTGCGGGCCAACGCTTCCGGCGCGAACTCCCCGGTCGCGTCGACGCCCTGGCCCAGGCGCACGATCCGCATCTCGCGGTGCACATCCCGCAGCCGGCCCCCGTCGGGTTCGGCGATCAGCAACCGGATCGAGTTGGTGCCACAGTCGACGGCGCCGACCCGGCGGTTCGTCACACCCATGTGTCACGCTCCAGAATCCCCGCCATCGCGGGCTCGTCGGCCAGCACCGCCAGCGCCTCGTCGCCGAACGGGTTGACACCGGGACCTTTTGCCAACGAATGCGCGATGACCACGTGCAGGCATTTGACCCGATCCGGCATGCCGCCACCGGTGAACGTGGTGCCCAGCGGTTCGATCGCGTCGCGCTCGGCGAGGTAGGACTCGTGGGCCCGCCGGTACGCCGCGGCCAAATCCGGGTCCTGGCCGAGCCGTTCGGTCATCTCGCGCATCATCCCGGAGGACTCCAACCGGCTCGCGGCCGCGGTCAGCACCGGATGGGTCAGGTAGTACAGCGTCGGGAACGGGGTGCCGTCGAGCAGCCGCGGCGCGGTCTTGACCACGGCCGGTTCACCGTTGGGGCACCGGTAGGCGATCTCAAGGACCCCGCGCGGCTCGCGGCCCAGTTGCCGCGCCACCACCTCGAGGTCGGCGGGGTCAACCACCGGGGGCGGGTGGGGTCGGTGCCGGTTCACCCGGCGCGGGTGGGGCGGGCGGAGCCGGCGCGATCGCGGGCGTGACCCCGTGCGGCTCATCGGCGATCGTGTGCCACAACGAGGTGTACCAGGGCTGGCCCGCGGGCACGGTCGCGCCGGGCTTCTCGGGTTCGGGCTCCTGGGTCACCACGGCGTTGGGCGGCAGTTGAACCTGGAACGGGGTGTCACCGGGCATCACGAAACCCAGCCGCTCCCTGGCCTGGGCCGCGATGAACACCGGGTCGGCCAGCTTCACCTTCTGCTGTTCGAGATCGGCGATCTGGGCGCGCAACTGCTCCTCGCTCGCTTTGAGTTGCTTCATCTCGGTCCGTTGCGCGAAATAGGTGCGCACCGGCCCGGCGATCGTCAGCGTCAGCACACACACGACGGCGGCCAGGATGGCCGCACGTCGCGCCGCCGAACCGAACCGCTGCTCGGACTGCAGCTCGGCCTGCTGTTGTGCCTGTACCGCAATGGCTTTGGTGACCGACTCGTCGGGCGCCTGCTCCACCTGCGCGGGCCTGCCCTCGGCTGCCCGACGGCGTGCCTGCGCCTTCGGCCGATTCGCATCGCCGTTCTTCCCCGGCTTCCCAGGTCGGGGAGCCGGGGAGCGTCGCCTCGGATCGGGCCGCTTCGGGTCGGGCATCTTCGTCAGTCAGGCGCCGGATGTACTCGGCGCCGCCTACTTGGCTTCGAGCCGCGGGAACGCCAGATCACCGGCGTAACGCGCGGCGTCGCCGAGGGTTTCCTCGATGCGGAGCAACTGGTTGTACTTGGCGACGCGCTCGCTGCGGGCAGGCGCACCGGTCTTGATCTGACCGCTGCCCACCGCAACCGCCAGATCGGCGATGGTGGTGTCCTCGGTCTCGCCGCTGCGGTGGCTCATCATGGTGCGGTAGCCGCTGTTGTGCGCCAGCGAGACCGCATCCAAAGTCTCGGTGAGCGTGCCGATCTGGTTGACCTTCACCAGCAGTGCGTTGGCCGCGCCGCGCTGGATGCCGTCCTCGAGACGCTCCGGGTTCGTGACGAACAGGTCGTCGCCGACCAGCTGGATGCGGTCACCGATCGCGGCGGTCAGCGACACCCAGCCGTCCCAGTCGTCCTCGGACAGCGGATCTTCGATCGACACCAGCGGGTACGCGTCGAGCAGGCCGGTGTAGAACTCGGCCATCTGGTCGGCCGTGCGGGTCTCCTTCTCGAACGCGTAACCCGAACCCTCGGTGTAGAACTCGGTGGCCGCCACATCCAGCGCCAGTGCGACGTCGCTGCCCAGCTTCAGGCCGGTGGCCTCGATGGCCGACGAGATCAGATCGAGTGCGGCCTTGGTGCCCGCCACATCCGGCGCGAAACCACCCTCGTCACCCAGGCCGGTGGCCAGGCCCTGGTTCTTGAGCACCGACTTGAGCGAGTGGTACACCTCCGCACCCCAGCGCAGCGCCTCCTTGAACGACGGCGCACCGATCGGGGCGACCATGAACTCCTGGACGTCGACTCCCGTGTCGGCGTGGGCACCGCCGTTGAGGATGTTCATCATCGGAACCGGCAGGATGTGCGCGTTGGGTCCACCGATGTAGCGGAACAGCGGCAGACCGGCGGACTCGGCGGCGGCCTTCGAAACGGCAAGCGACACACCTAGAATGGCGTTCGCGCCGAGGCGGGACTTGTCCGGGGTGCCATCCAGGTCCAGCAGGGCCTGGTCGACCAGGCGCTGATCGTCGGCGGACAGGCCGATGACCTGCGGCGCGATCTCGTCGAGCACCGCCTCGACGGCCTTCTCCACACCCTTGCCGCCGTAGCGGGAACCGCCGTCGCGCAGCTCGACCGCCTCGTGCTCGCCGGTCGATGCGCCGGAGGGCACCGCGGCCCGGGCGAACGTTCCGTCGGTCAGGGCGACTTCGACCTCGACCGTCGGATTGCCCCGGGAGTCGAGGATCTCGCGGGCTCCAACCTGCTCGATGATGGGCACTGGTATCTCCTTATCGCGTCCTTGGCGTGCTCGGCGCTCCTGCAAGAGCCTAACGGCAGGAATGTCAGAGGGCGTGACCGGCGGCGTAGGCGGTGGCCCAGTCCCGCACGGCGCGGGCGTACTGATCGGAGTAGTTGTAGGCCCGCAGCGCCCGCATCCAGCCGCGGGGATCCGAGAGATTCTTGCCGTACCAGCACAGCAGCCCGGCCGCCGACAACGCGGCGTCGTCGAAGTTGTCCGGGTCGATCTTGCCGTCGTTGTTGGCGTCGACGCCGAAGTGACCCCAGGTCTCGGGAATGAACTGCATCGGCCCCATCGCCCGGTCCAGGGAATCGTCGCCGTCGAGCAGGCCGCCGTCGGTGTCGGGGATGTGCATGTTGCCTGCGGTCCCGTCGAGCAGGACGCCCCGGATCGGCGGGCTGACGTCGCCGTTCGGGGCGATCATCGCGCCGCGGTAGGTGCCGTGGTGGCTCTCCACCTGCCCGATTCCGGCCAGCGTCGTCCACGCCAGGTTGCAGTTCGGGTTCTCCACCTCGGCCACCCGCGCGGCGTAGGCGTAGGCCTCCAGCGCGTTGACCGGGATGCCCAGCGCGGAGGCCCGCTCCTGGGCCCATTCGTGCAGCTGGTCGGCAGGCCGACCCTTGGCGTAGGTGTCGATCTTGGGCACCGGATCACCCGCCGGAGGCGGCACACCTTCGGGAATCGGGGTGCCGAGCTGCCACGAACAGCTGGAAGCCATCAGCAGTGCTGTCGCTGCAATCACCGCGACGGCCCGCAGCCAACGAACTGGCGACACCGGACTCCCTCAACCCCGCTTCATCTCGCTCCCCATCGTCGCATGAACGCAGAAGCGTCGTTTCGACGGACTTCGGTGGACTTTTTGATCGGCGGGGGCGTGCCGAACACCTGCCGCATCCGGAGCGGCCCCTGCTAAGGTGAGCCACGCCTTGCCAAGGCTAGCCAAGGCTTACGGCTCTACCCGGCTCTATTGAGGACGCTTGATGACCGCCATCACGGAGGTTCCGACCAGCATACTGGCCGCATCGAACATCACATCGCAGCTGCTCGGCAGCGGCTTGATCGGCCTGCGCGAGGGCCTGGAAGCCGCCATTGTGGTCTCGATCCTCGTCGCCTTCCTGGTCAAATCCGACCGCAGGGACGCCCTGAAATGGGTGTGGCTGGGAGTTAGCTGTGCGATCGCTGTGACCGTCGCGGTGTTCCTCGTCATCCAGTTCGGCGAGAACACCATCAGCGGCCTCGGGGCGGAGGCCATCGCCGGCATCGCATCGCTTCTGGCCGTCGTCATCGTCACCACGATGGTGCTGTGGATGAAGAAGGCCGCGGCATCCATCGCAGGCGAGCTGCGCAGCGAACTCTCCCAGGCACTGGAGACCGGCGGGCCCGCGGTCGCGCTGCTGGCGTTCCTCGCGGTCGGCCGCGAAGGCGTCGAGACGGCGCTGTTCATGGTCGGCTACGCCGAAGCCGAGACGCTGTGGCCGCTGACCGGGCTGATCGTCGGCGTGCTGATCGCCGTCGCGATCGCCTACGGCATGTACGCCGGCGCCGTGCGGCTCGACCTCGGCAAGTTCTTCAGGTACACCGGCATCTTCCTGATCGTGGTCGCCGCCGGGATCCTCGCCTACGCCACCAAGGCGCTGCAGACCGTCGGATGGCTGCCCGGCCTGGCCGCCAAGGCGTTCGACGTCAGCGGCGGCGGGGGCTGGTTCGACTGGTCGGCGTGGTACGGCGAGGCCATCCAGGGCATCTTCAACATCGACCCCACGCCCACCGTGCTCCAGTTCGCGGCGTGGCTGGCCTACCTCGTCGTCGTGCTCGCGCTGTTCCTGAAGCCGGGCCGCGCGTCCGCCGATACGTCCTCCGAGCCGACCGTCGACCCGGAGGCAACCACCACATCCGAAAGGTCGACCACGTGAAGATGATCCCTGCCGCCAAGACAGGAGTTGCCGCCGCAGCGGCCGTCCTTGCCGGGTTCTCGCTCGCCGGCTGCCAGGCCAAGGAGAGCGCCACCACCGGCGACACCGCCGGCGGCGAGAAGTCCAACCAGATCACCGTCGAGGCCTCCGACACCGAGTGCAAGCTCTCGGGCACCGAGGCCGCGACCGGGCCCAGCACGTTCGTCGTCACCAACACCGGGAACAAGGTCACCGAGTTCTACGTCTACGGCGAGGGCGAGCGGGTCATGGGTGAGGTCGAGAACATCTCCCCCGGCCTGAAGCGTCAGCTCATCGTGCAGCTCACGCAGCCCGGCACCTACCAGACCTCGTGCCGCCCCGGCATGGTGGGCGACGGCATCCGCGGCGATTTCGTCGTCACCGGTGACGCCGTGCAGATCGACACCGAGGGCAAGTTCAAGGAAGCCGCCGACAGCTACAAGCGCTACGTCAACAGCCAGACCGACGCACTGGTCCCGGCCGTCGAGGAGTTCGTCGCCGCGATCAAGGCCAAGGACGTCGAGAAGGCCAAGTCGCTGTACCCGACCTCGCGCATCTACTACGAGCGCATCGAGCCGGTCGCCGAGTCGTTCCCCAACGACCTCGACCCGCGCATCGACCTGCGCGAGGCAGACCTGGAGCCGGGCCAGAAGTGGACCGGGTTCCACCGCCTGGAGAAAGATCTGTGGGTCTCGGGTCTGCAGCCCGACACCGACGCCATCGCCGATCAGCTGGTGGCCGACGTCAAGGAACTCGACGCCGGTGTGAAGGCGCCCGATTTCACCATCGACTCCACCCAGATCGCCGGTGGCGCACAGGGTCTGCTCGACGAGGTTTCGATCAGCAAGATCACCGGTGAAGAGGACATCTTCAGCCACACCGACCTGTGGGACTTCCGGGCCAACGTCGAGGGCTCGCAGACCGCGGTGGCCTCGGTGCGCCCGATCCTCGATGAGCGCAACCCTGATCTGGGCAAGCGCGTGGATCAGCGCTTCGCCGACGTCGAGGCGCTGCTGGAGAAGTATCGTGATGGCGATGGTTTCGTCACCTACGACAAGGTGACCGAACCGGAACGTCAAGAGCTCTCGCGCGCCATCGACGCGCTGAGCAAAGAGGTGAGCCAGGTGCAAGGTGTCATCGCCCAGCAGTGACCCTTCCCGCGGGCAGTCCCCTGCCCGTGAGGTGACCCCAGCGCAGTCGTCGGGCATATCGCGACGCAGACTGTTCGGCGCTGCCGGGGTCACCGCCGCGGTGGTCGGCGCGGCCAGCGCGGGTGCGCTGGCCGGCCGGGCCTCCGCCGCCGCCGGCGCCCCGCACGGGGCGTTGAGCGGGCCGGTGCCGTTCCGTGGGGAACGCCAGGCCGGCATCATCACCGAGGCGCAGGACCGCATGCACTTCTGCGCCTTCGACGTCACCACCGACAGCCGCGACGACGTCATCGCGCTGCTGAAGCAGTGGACGCAGATGGCAGAACGTATGACGCAGGGCGAGGAGACCGAACCCGACGGCGCGGTCGGCGGCAATCCCTATGCCCCACCGTCGGATACCGGTGAGGCGCTCGGCCTGCCTGCCTCACAGCTGACCCTGACCATCGGGTTCGGGCCCGGCTTCTTCCTCAAGGACGGCAAGGACCGCTTCGGCATCGCCGACCAGAAACCCGCCGAGCTGCAGGCGTTGCCGAAATTCCCGAACGAGACGATGGACCCGGCCCGCTCCGGGGGCGACATCTGCATCCAGGCATGTGCGAACGACCCGCAGGTCGCCGTGCACGCCATCCGCAACCTCGCGCGCGTCGGGTTCGGAACGGTGGCGGTGCGCTACTCGCAGCTGGGTTTCGGACGCACCTCGTCGACCACCCGCGATCAGGCGACACCGCGAAACCTGTTCGGGTTCAAGGACGGAACCAACAACATCAAGGCCGACGAGACCGATGCGCTGAACAAGCACGTCTGGGTCGCCGACGGCGACGGGCCGGCCTGGCTCACCGGCGGCACCTACCTGCTGACCCGCCGCATCCGGATGCGCATCGAGAACTGGGACCGCACAACGCTGCTGGAGCAGGAACGCGTCATCGGCCGACAGAAGGGCAGCGGTGCGCCCAACGGTCTGCAGGACGAGTTCGAGGAACTCGACTTCGACCTGACCGACGGCAAAGGCAAACCGGCCATTGACGTCGACGCGCACGTGCGCCTGGTGTCACCGCAGAACCTCGGCGGCATCGAGATCCTGCGCCGCGGATACAACTTCACCGACGGGACCGACGGTTTCGGTCACCTCGACGCCGGGCTGTTCTTCATCGCCTTCGTGCGCAGCCCGGACAAGCAGTTCATCCCGATGCTCGGCGAGATGTCGCGCAAGGATGCGCTCAACGAGTACATCACCCACACCGGGACGGCCGTCTTCGCGTGCCCGCCCGGCATCCGTGAGGGCGACACCTCGGCCTACTGGGGTTCGACGCTGTTCGAGTGACGTCGCCTGGGCGGCTCTGGCGGGTAAGGCGGGTCTGTCCGCCGCGAGTGTGAAGCCTTTGCGATTCCACTCCCCGACTGTGAAACCTCTGCTACTTTTCGCCGGATTTTTCGCGCGGGCTTCACACTCGCGAAGCCTTTGCCCATCAGATCGCCCGCTAACCCAGGTCATCCGGTATGGAGCGCAACCTGAGGGTAACCGAAGGACAGCGAAGCCGCCGCGCCGGCCTCGCAGACACGACTATGTTCGCGTACGTCAATAAAGTTGCCGGGATCCAGCTACTTTCATGCGTTGGATTGTCAACCGCTTCACCGGTGCTCAATAACCGAACGGAACAGGTTACATCGTCAAGAGCCGCCGGCGAAACTCGCCGCGATGCGACAATTTGAGCAATCTCAGCTATTTGCACCTGCAAAAATGCCGCCCGTTAGGCCGTTCGACGGACAGCGGAGACGAGCTTTGCCGACCTAAAGTGCCTCCTGTAAATCTGAATTTTTCCTGAGAGGTGCAGGCAATTGGCAAGGCATCGCCGTAAGAAGGCCACCAAGGCAGCTGTTGTCGGTACGGCCATCGCCGCGACCCTCGGTGTCGCGATCACCCCGTCCGTTGCGAACGCAGTCTCGAGCGACACCTACTTCATCGGTTTTCCTGACTGGCTGCCGATCGGCGCTTCGAACACGGTCGATGCCGACGCCGAGGCGATCTACCAAGCGATCGTGAAGTCGAAAGACACGAATCCCCTTGTGGGTTGGGGCACCGGCGGTGTGGCGCTCGATCCCAAGTGGGTGCAGTGGTACAACCCGAATCTCGGCGGACTGAGCCTGGGCGACATCAACCTCGGTGATCTGTCCGCGGGCGACCTGGCAGATCTGCTGGGCCAGATGGACCTCGGTGAGCTGACCAACTCGGACAACGACCAGTACTACACGCCGCCGACATGGGGCCAGACCGGCACCAAAGACGTGATGGTCGACAATCCGGCGTACCAGGAGGCCTTCGAGGCCGCGCTCGCCCAGGTGATGCAAGAGGACCGTGACGCGATCCTCGCGGCGGAGCAGATTGATCTGACCATCTCATACACGGTTTCCCAACCGAGTTGGTGGACCGAACAGAAGTCGATCTCGATACCGTTTCTCGGCTCGTACAAATACAGCTTGCAGGATGTTTTCGGTTCATGGGCCAGTCAGTCGCTCGGACAGCCGATCAGCACTACCGTCACCATCGACAACCCCTTCAAAGGCGATCCAGAAGCACTCGACCAGTTCCTCGAAACCGGCGAGTACGAAGGCACATACACAGTTCCTCCTATCGATCCGGTCAAGGTTCTCGGACTGACAAAGCCGGGGTGGTTCCCCAGTAACAGCCTCTGGAATTCGCTGATCGGCTTGGTAAAGCCGATCAACGTCGGCGACGTCAACTACACCTTCGACCGCACGAAATTCAACCTCCCAGGCGGAAGTTGGGAAGAGCGCGCGGAAGACCTGATCGATCCGACAATCCCGCAGCAGATCCCCGAAACCCAACCGGTGTTCGGCTGGCTGCCTGGCGGTTGGACCACGAACACCTTCGGCCAGTGGGTGTCCCCCACCGATCAACTGGCCGCACTGGCCAACCTGGACCTGAGCGCCCTGGCGGGTCTGGCGAACGGCGACGTCGACCTGTCGGCGCTGGCCGGCCTGGCGAACCTCTCACCGCAGACGGTCGCCTACTTCCTGTCGGGTGACCTGGGTTTCCTTGCCCCGCTGCTGAACTGGACCCTGTACGCCCAGAACGTGAACCTCATCGCCTACGGTGACGGGGCCATCGCCACGGGTGAGGCATACCGCCGGTTCATCGAGGCCGTGAAGAACGGTGAGATCGAGGCAGGCAAGCCGCTGACCGACGGTCGCTACATCGTCATCAAGACAGACGACAACGGCAATCCGATCCTGCAGGTGGTGAACCACACCACCGGCAACGGAGGCCTCAACGACATCATCGTGTCGTACCCGCTGCCCGGCGATCTCGAGTTCCCGGACATGCCGGTCGACGCGAACGGTAACCCGCTGTACCCGTCGTACACCGAAACCCCGGGCGGGGTCATCGATGTCACGCTGATGACGATGGCCCTGCTGCGGAACCCGGGCCGGCCCAACGGCGGTCTCTACGCTCGGTTCGCGCCGATCTACCAGGAGCTCACCGGCGTCAACCCGGTCAGCCCCGAGCGCGAGGACGTGCTGTACGGGCTGCCGGAGGACACCGTCACCAAGCTGCTGCAGGGTGATGTCTCGGGTGTCGGGCTGAACGACCTGAACGACCTGATGGTCTTCCTGAACTCCGCCGACGGCAAGCCCATGGTGATCACCATCAAGGCCGACGCCACCTGGGAATACGACCTGCTCTCCGACGCCCCGGTGACGGCCAACCCGATCGCCTGGGCCAACTCGGTGGCGTCGTCGATGTTGGTCCTCACCTACGGCGCCGAGCTCGTCAACCTGGCGACCAACCGCGAGGGCGGCGTCGGGGTGGTCGCCTACCAGGTTCCCGAGGGCGAATACGACGCAGGCAGCTTCTACGCCACGCTGACCACCGACGGCCTGCCGCTGCTGGCGCCGGCCCGCCTGGTCGCCGGATTGCTCAGTGCCGCAACAGGTGAGGAGATCAACACTCCGATCGCCGATGCGCTGGAGCCGGTGCTCAAGATGCTGGTGAACAGCAGCTACACCGACGTCGTGCGCAACGAGGACGGCACGTGGACACGCACGCTCGACAAGATGCACGTCCCGACGCTGTTCGGCACCCAGACCCTCACCCGTCAGCAGGCCGCCCTGCTGGCCGGGGACATCCTCGCCGAGCTGGGCAAGGGTGTGGGCGCGGAGTACACCGACGTGGTCACCCGCATCACCAATCGGGTGGTGAAGTTCCTGGAGGACAACGACATCGAGGTGCCCACCCAGATCAAGGAGGCCGTCGCCAAGCTCGCGACGGAGCCGGGTGAGGCCATCCAGACCGTCAGCCGTGAGATCGGCGACGGGGTCAGCAAGGTGCTCGGTGCGGCCGACGGCCAGTTGCCTGAAACCCCGGCACCCACGCAGGAACAGCTTGCCGAGGACCAGCGTGAGGTCGGCAAGGCGCTGGCCGAGGTCAACGAGGCCACCGAAGGGGCGGTGGTCGACGGGCTCAAAGACGCCACCGCCCTTGTCAACGACCCGATCGGCCCGGTGTTGAAGGCCGGCAAGGATCTTGAGGCCGAGGTGACCAAGCGGGTCGTCAAGACCCAGAACAGCATCGCCAAGGCTCAGGTCCGCGCCGGTAAGGTCGTCGAGAAGCTCCAGAAGGGCGACCTCAAGGGTGCCGTCCGGCAGGTCGGCGAGAACGTGCAGAACCGTGTCGAGCGCCTGAAGAAGGACATCGACAACGGGGTCAAGAAGCTGACCGGCAAAGACAAGACCAAGAACACCGCCAAAGACACCGCCAAAGACACGGGCAAGGACACGAGCGGCAACGACTCCGGCTCCGGCTCCGGCGGCGACTCGGACTAAGGGGGGAGGAACGGTGTGCCCCCTTCCGCAAGGAAGGGGGCACACCCATGTCACGTTCGCGAATGTGCAACCACGGCTGCATTTTTCGCGAAATCTCGCCGAGGTTTCACAGTCGCGGATCAGTCGCCGGAGTCCGGGTCCGATTCGGGGTCAGGCTCCGGCTCCGGCTCCGAGGCCTCCGAGACATCGGCGACAACACCGGGCCAGTACGCCCGCCACTCGTCCTCGGAGATCACCCCGAGCGGGGCGACATCGAGTTCCTCGGGGACATTCTCGCCACGGCGGCCTGCCGCGACATCGGCCTCCACCTGTCGCACGGTATCCATGAATTCCAGCACCGCAGAACGCAGTTCGTTCTCGGCATCGGTATCGGCCGAGACCGTGACCGACGTCAGCGCGGCCGGAATCAGGTCCGCGGGCAGACCGGCCTGCGCGACGCGCGCCAGCACCTTCTGCGCCAACGCCAGCGCGGGCTGACCGGTGGGCACATCGTCCATCGACGACGCACGCGCCTTGACCTTCTTCTCCTGGGCCTTGCGCTCTTCCCACTGAGCCAACTGCTCGTCCAGAGAGATGGACTCCCCGGCGATCACCGCGGGCACGCGATTGCCGAGTTTGCGCACCAGCGCATCGGCCACATCGTCGATGCTGAACGCATGCTCGGGCGCGTCCTCGGCGATGCGGGCATGGAACAGCACCTGCAGCAGCACGTCGCCGAGTTCCTCACGGAGTTCCTCGGCGTCGCCGCTGCGGACGGCGTCGAACAACTCGTAGGTTTCCTCCAGCAGGTAGCGGCGCAGCGAATCGTGGGTCTGCTCGCTCTCCCACGGCCCGGAGGTGCGCAGCTTGTCCATCAGCGTGACCGCGTCGACCAGACGTTCCCCCGGCTGCGGATCGGGCGCCGCGATCAGCCGCTCACCGGCGGCCAAGCGCGCCTTGACAACTGGATGCTCAGGATCGGAGGACAGCAGCACAGGGGCGTCCTCGCCGTCGTAGGCCGGCCGCGCCGACGGCAGCGACCACGGCACCTTGACCGGCATCTCCTCGGTGTACTGGACATCCCCGGTGAGGAACTCGACGGCGTCGACCGGCACCAGGGCGGGGCGGCGCGGATCCACCAGGACCACGATCATCGCTTCGCCTCCCCCGCCGGGTTCGAGAACTTCGACATGTCCACGTCGGCCTGACCTTTTCCGTTGAGCACCAGCACGAGTCCGGCCACCCAACCGACCAGTTCGAGATCGCGGATGCGCGGCGCGCCGACACCGTCACCGGCGCGCGGCAGCGGCACCTGCACGGTGGAGGTGGTGGCGCGGTAGTGCCCGCCCGGGTACATCCGCTTGAGCCGCAACTGCGCCGAATCCGCAAGCACCACCGGGCTCAACCGCACCGTCGACGCCGACACCGCACCGATCTCGGTGATGCCGTACTCGCGGCACAGCAGCCGCAGCCGGGCGACGGCCACCAGACGCTGCGCCGGTTCGGGCAGCGGCCCGTAACGGTCGATGAGCTCCTCGACGACCGACCCCACGGCGTCGTCGTCGACCGCGCCGGCCAGCCGGCGGTAGGCCTCCAGGCGCAGCCGGTCGCTGCCGATGTACTCGGGTGGCAGATGCGCATCGACCGGAAGGTCGATCCTCACATCCTTCTGCTCCTGCGGTGTGGCAACGGTTTTCCCGTCGGCCGCAGCTCGGTAAGCCTCGACGGCCTCCCCCACCAGGCGCACGTACAGGTCGAAGCCGACGCCTGCGACGTGGCCGGACTGCTCGGCACCGAGCACATTGCCCGCACCGCGGATCTCCAGGTCCTTCATCGCCACGGCCATACCGGCACCCAGTTCGTTGTTCTGGGCGATGGTGGCCAGGCGGTCGTAGGCCGTCTCGGTCAGCGGCTTGTTCGGCGGATACAGGAAGTAGGCATAGCCACGCTCGCGGCTGCGGCCCACCCGGCCGCGCAGCTGGTGCAACTGGGACAGACCGAACGTGTCGGCCCGCTCAACGATCAGCGTGTTGGCGTTGGAGATGTCCAGGCCGGTCTCGACGATCGTGGTGCACACCAGGATGTCGTATTCGCGGTTCCAGAAACCCTCGACGGTCTTTTCCAGCGTCTCCTCGTTCATCTGGCCGTGCGCCACCACAACCCGCGCCTCGGGCACCAGCTGGCGCACCCGGGCGGCGGCCTCGTCGATGGTGCGCACCCGGTTGTGGATGTAGAACGCCTGCCCGTCGCGCAGCAGTTCGCGGCGCAGCGCGGCGGCGACCTGCTTGTCGTCGTGCGGGCCGACGTAGGTGAGCACCGGGTAGCGCTCCTCGGGCGGGGTGAGGATCGTCGACATCTCCCTGATGCCTGCCAGGCTCATCTCCAGGGTGCGCGGGATCGGGGTGGCGCTCATGGTGAGCACGTCGACGTGGGTGCGCATCGACTTGATGTGCTCTTTGTGCTCCACGCCGAACCGCTGCTCCTCGTCGACGATGATGAGGCCAAGGTCTTTCCACGTCACACCGGTCTGCAACAACCGGTGGGTGCCGATCACGACGTCCACCGAACCGTCTTTGAGACCTTCGATCACGGCGCGGGATTCGGTGGGATCGGTGAACCGCGACAAGCCTTTGACGGTCACCGGGAAGCCGGCCATGCGGTTGGTGAAGGTCTGCAGATGTTGGTCGGCCAGCAGCGTCGTCGGCACCAGCACCGCGACCTGCTTGCCGTCCTGCACGGCTTTGAACGCCGCGCGCACCGCGATCTCGGTCTTGCCGTACCCCACGTCGCCACAGATCACCCGGTCCATCGGCACGGGTTTCTCCATGTCGGCCTTGACCTCCTGGATGGCCGTCAGCTGGTCGATGGTCTCGGTGAACCCGAACGCATCTTCCATCTCGGCCTGCCACGGGGTGTCCGGGCCGAACGCGTGTCCCGGCGCGGACTGGCGTTTGGCGTACAGCGCAACAAGTTCACTGGCGATCTCCCGGACCGCGCGGCGCGCCTTGGTCTTGGTGTTCGCCCAGTCGCTGCCGCCGAGGCGCGACAGCGACGGCGCCTCCCCGCCGACGTAGCGGGACAGCTGATCCAGCGAATCCATCGGCACGTAGAGCCGGTCCGATCCGCCACCGCGCTTGGCCGAGGCGTACTCCAGCACGACGTACTCGCGGCGCGCGCCGCCGACCACCCGCTCGGTCATCTCGACGAACTTGCCGATGCCGTGCTGATCGTGCACCACCAGGTCGCCCGCGGTGAGCGCGAGCGGGTCGACGACGTTACGCCGTTTGGCGGCAAGCTTTTTGCCTTCACTGGCGGTCACCCGGTTACCGGTCAGGTCGGCCTCGGTGATGATCACCAGGTTGGCGCCGGGCAGCACCACACCGCTGCACAACGGGCCCTTGAGCACCCCGACCACACCGGCCTTGGGGGCGGCGCCAGGCTCCAGAATCGTTGCGGCGGTGTCGGCTTCGCCGAGTTGCTCGACGACGCGGTGTGCGGTGCCGACGCCGGGGGTGACGACGGCGGCGTACCCACCGGTGGCCACGTGGGCCCGCAGCATCGCGAAGATCTCGTCGAGGTTGTGCTGCTGGCCGCGCGCCGACGGGGCCGGCCGCAGGTCGAGTTCGATCGCCGACTCGTCGGACAGCTGCGACAGCGTCCACCACCGGTGCCCGCCCTCGCGGGCGGCGTCGCGCGCCTCCTCGAACGTGAGGAACCCCGACGCGCCGAGCGCCTCCAGATCGATCGGGGCGTCGCCGCCGACGGCGGCCGTCGACCACGACGCCTCGAGGAATTCGCGGCCGGTCTTGATCAGGTCCGCGGCACGGGTGCGCACCTTCTCCGGATCGCACACCAGCACCGGGGCGCCCTCGGGCAGATGGTTGGTCAGCGTCGTCGGCTCGACCGGATGCAGCAGCGGCAGCAGGGCCTCCATGCCGTCGACCGGGATGCCTTCGGACAGTTTGGCCAGCATGTCCGGCACCGTGCCGGGCACGGTGTTCTCCGACGTCGGATGCTCGGCGGCCAGCGCCGCGGCGCGTTCGCGCACGTCGTCGGTCATCAGCAACTCACGGCACGGCACCGCGACGACGGTCTGCACCGGCACCTCGGGGATGGACCGCTGGTCGGCGATCGAGAACGCCCGCATCTCCGAGATCTCGTCGCCCCAGAACTCGACACGGACCGGATGTTCGGCCGTCGGCGGGAACACGTCGAGGATGCCGCCGCGCACCGCGAACTCGCCGCGCTTGCCGACCATGTCGACGCGCGTATAAGAAAGGTCGACGAGCCGCGCGACCACGTCCTCGAACTCCAGCTCGGCGCCGACGGCAAGTTTCACCGGGTCGATGTCGACGAGGTCGGGAGCCATCGGCTGCAGCAGCGACCGCGTCGTGGTGACCACCACGCGCAGCGGCGGGCCGAGGGTCTCGTCGTCGGGCCGGGCCAGGCGACGCAACAGCAGCAGCCGCGCCCCAACGGTCTCGACGCCGGGTGAGAGCCGCTCGTGCGGCAGCGTCTCCCACGACGGGAACAGCGCCACCGAGTCGCCGAACACGCCGCGCAACTCGCTGGTGAGCTCGTCGGCCTCACGGCCGGTGGCGGCGACCACCAGCAGCGGGCCGTTCCGGGCGAGCGCGGCGGCGACCAGCACGCGTGCGCTGGCCGGTCCGACGAGTGCCAGATCGGCGGGTCGGTCGGCGGCGCGCCGAATGACGTCCTGCAGAGACGGATCGGACAGTGCCAGCTCGACGAGACCCGCAATCGGGGTCTGGACAGAAGTGTGCCCCGGTGCGGTCATGATGGGGTCATTCTACGGGGCCGGAATTTCGATCCGGCCCCGCTCTGTCCGAGCGCTCGCGCGCAGTCAGACGTCCTGTTCGGCAGCGTCCTTGATCCTGGCCAGCCGGCGTTCCCAACCAGCCGCGATACCGTCGAGCCGGCGCGCCACCTCGCTGAGCCGAGTTCCCACCGCCTCGTACCTGATCTCACGTCCCACCCGGGTGGCCGCCACCAGTCCCACATCGGTGAGCACTTTCAGATGTTTGGCGATGGCCTGGCGGCTGATCGGGAGTTCGTCGGCCAGCGCCGACGCGGACGCCGGCCGACGCCCGAGTGCGACGAGAACCTGCCACCGGCTGTCGTCGGCAAGCGCAGCGAAAACCTGCACCGGCGAAGGACTCTCATGCATCGGCGGCGGCTCCCACCAAAAACTTCCTGGCCAGGCCGAGCTCGAGCGTCCAGCCGCCACTGTGATCGTCGAACCGGGAACGGCGGTCGGCCTCGGGCTCGTCCAGCGCGGCGAAGCCACTCTCGACGACCCGCAGCACCACGCCGGACGGCGCCGGGGTGATCCAGAATTCGACGAGGGTGGACGAGCTGTCGAGGTCGTCGGCGTCGATGTGCCAGCGGAAGGCCGCATAACGCGGTTCGTCGAGGGTGACGGTTCGAAACGCGAACCTGCCGTGCGTCGGATCGGTGACGATCGCGACGTCGCCGTCACGCTCGATGCGGTGTTCGGTGATCCGCTCGTCGTTAATGTACCAGCCGGGTTCGCTCACCAGGTCCCAGACGCGTTGCGCCGATGCGTCGATGACGATCTCGCGCTCGATGCGGTCGAAGTCGGTGGTCATGTCGGATTCCTCTCTCGCGGGATTACTGCAACCCTAGGGTTGCACATCAACACCCACTGATGCAACCCTTGGGTTGCAGTTGGGGATGCTCTCCGACCTACTCCTCGTGCAGCACCGGATTCGATTCCAGATGCGTCAGGCCGTTCCAGGCCAGGTTCACCACGTGCGCGGCGACCACCTCCTTCGACGGTTCGCGCACGTCAAGCCACCACTGTGCGGTCATGGACACCGAACCGACCAGCGCCTGGGCGTACAGCGGCGCGAGATTGGGGTCCAGCCCGCGGCGGGAGAAGTCCCCCGCCAGGATCGACGACACCTGGTTCACCGCGTCGTTGAGCAGCGTCGCGTAGGTGCCGGTGGTGATCGCGGCAGGCGAATCACGGATCAGGATGCGGAACCCGTCGGTGTGTTCCTCGACATAGGTGAGCAGCGCCAACGCGACCCGCTCGACCCGCACCCGGGAACGGTTGTTGGTCAGTGACGACGTGATGGCCTCGAGCAGCGCCGACATCTCCCGGTCGACGACGACGGCGTACAGACCTTCCTTGCCGCCGAAGTGCTCGTAGACCACGGGCTTGGACACGTTGGCCCGCTGGGCGACCTCTTCGATCGAGGTGCCGTCGTAGCCGCGCTCGGCGAACAGCGACTTGGCGATCTCGATCAGCTGTTGCCGCCGCTCGCTGCCGGTCATCCTGGCACGAGGGGCACGCACGTCCTTGTCGGGTGCTGCCACGCGTACAGGCTAGACCCTTCGACTAAAGTCTCTGGCGGACATTCCGTCGTGGTGTAATCGGCAGCACCTCTGATTTTGGTTCAGATAGTTCAGGTTCGAGTCCTGGCGACGGAGCATTCTTGCCGCGAACAGCCCACGTGGCTTCGCGTACGAATTCCGCGAGTCGCGTCGCCAACCTTCACACCCGGACGAGCAGGGAGGCCGGATGACCGCATCAACCGAGGCCGCGGTTGTGGTTCTCGCCGCCGGAGCAGGCACCCGCATGTGCTCCGACACGCCGAAAGTTCTGCACACGTTGGCCGGGCGCGGCATGCTCGCCCACGTCCTGCACACCGTCAGCAACATCTCGGCGACCCACCTCGTGGTGGTGCTCGGTCACGACCGTGAGCGCATCGCCCCCGAGATCGCCCGGCTCGCCGGGGAGCTGGACCGCCGGATCGACATCGCCGTGCAGGACCAGCAGCTCGGCACCGGCCACGCGGTGAACTGCGGGCTGACCGCGTTGCCCGCCGACTTCGCGGGCATGATCGTGGTGACCTCCGGTGACGTGCCGCTGCTGGACACCGACACGCTGACGGATCTGATCGACAGCCATGGCAGCGGCGACGCGGCCGCGACCGTCCTGACCACGACGCTGCCCGACCCGACGGGATACGGCCGCATCCTGCGCACCCAGGACCACGAGATCATCGGCATCGTCGAGCAGGCCGACGCGACCGAATCGCAGCGCACCATCCGCGAGGTCAACACCGGCGTCTACGCGTTCGACATCGCCGATCTGCGCTCGGCGCTGACCCGGCTGCGCTCCGACAACGCCCAGCACGAGCTGTACCTCACCGACGTCGTCGAGATCCTGCGCCAGGATCACCGCACCGTGCGGGCCAAGCACGTCGACGACAGCGCCCTGGTCACCGGGGTCAACGACCGCGTGCAGCTGTCCGACCTCGCCAAGGTGCTCAACCGGCGCATCGTCGCGGCCCACCAGCGGGCCGGCGTGACGATCATCGATCCGGGCAGCACCTGGATCGACATCGACGTCGAGATCGGGCGCGACACCGTGGTGCACCCCGGCACGCAACTGCTCGGCGCGACCCGCGTCGGCGCGCACTGCGTCATCGGCCCGGACACGTCGCTCACCCACGTCGCCGTCGGCGACGGCGCGTCGGTGGTGCGCACCCACGGCAGCGAGTCGGTGATCGGCGCGGGCGCCACCGTCGGTCCGTTCACCTATCTGCGGCCGGGAACGAACCTGGGCGCCGACGGCAAGCTGGGCGCGTTCGTCGAAGTTAAGAACTCCACGATCGGCACCGGCACCAAGGTGCCGCACCTGACCTACGTCGGCGACGCCGACATCGGCGAATACAGCAACATCGGCGCGTCGAGCGTCTTCGTCAACTACGACGGCGAGAACAAGAGCCGAACGACGATCGGGTCACATGTGCGCACCGGCTCCGACACCATGTTCGTGGCGCCGGTGACCGTCGGCGACGGCGCCTACACCGGCGCGGGAACGGTGCTGCGCGACGACGTTCCGCCAGGTGCGTTGGCCGTCTCCGCAGGTCCGCAACGCAATATCGAGGGCTGGGTGGCCAAGAGGCGTCCGGGCTCGGCCGCCGACAAGGCCGCCCGCAAGGCCATGGGCGACGAGAGCTGAATCGACTCTTTCCGTTGGCAATCTGGTAACCCGGCTACGAGCCGCCGGAAACGCTACGTACCATTGCCCCGTATCGATTCCCGACCGCGAAGGCAGCCAAAGTGGCCACGGACTGGACCGACAATCGCAAAAACTTGATGCTGTTCGCGGGTCGCGCGCACCCCGAGCTGGCCGACCAGGTCGCCAAGGAACTCGACGTGGCGGTCACCGCGCAGACGGCACGGGATTTCGCCAACGGTGAGATCTTCGTCCGCTTCGACGAATCCGTCCGTGGCTGTGACGCGTTCGTGCTGCAGAGCCATCCGGCGCCGCTGAACCAGTGGCTGATGGAGCAGCTGATCATGATCGATGCGCTCAAGCGTGGCAGCGCCAAGCGCATCACCGCGATCCTGCCGTTCTACCCCTACGCCCGGCAGGACAAGAAGCACCGCGGCCGCGAACCCATCTCGGCGCGGCTGGTCGCCGATCTGCTCAAGACCGCCGGCGCCGACCGCATCGTGTCGGTCGATCTGCACACCGATCAGATCCAGGGCTTCTTCGACGGCCCGGTGGACCACATGCGGGCGCAGAAACTGCTCACCGGTTACATCGCCGAGCACTACGCCGACGAGGACATGGTGGTGGTGTCCCCCGATTCGGGCCGCGTGCGCGTCGCCGAGAAGTGGGCCGACTCGCTGGGCGGTGTGCCGCTGGCGTTCATCCACAAGACCCGTGATCCGCTGGTGCCCAACCAGGTGAAGTCCAACCGCGTGGTGGGCGATGTGAAGGGCAAGACCTGCATCCTCACCGACGACATGATCGACACCGGCGGCACGATCGCCGGCGCGGTCAACCTGCTGCGTGAGGACGGCGCCAAGGACGTGGTGATCGCCGCGACGCACGGTGTGCTCTCGGATCCGGCCCCGCAGCGCCTGGCCGAGTGCGGCGCGCGCGAGGTGATCGTCACCAACACGCTGCCCATCGGTGAAGAAAAGCGCTTCCCGCAACTCACGGTGCTGTCCATCGCACCGCTTCTGGCCAACACCATCCGGGCCGTCTTCGAGAACGGTTCGGTGACCGGACTGTTCGACGGGTCTGCATAGATGACATCGGATTCACAAGCTCGCATCTACCACAACCCCAAGTGCTCGACGTCGCGCAAGACGCTGGAACTGTTGCGCGACAACGGCATCGAGCCGCAGATCATCCAGTATCTGAAAACCCCGCCGACCCGCGACGAGCTGAAGAAGATGATCGCCGACGCGGGCATCGATGTGCGCACCGCGGTGCGCAAACGCGAATCCCTCTATGCCGAGCTCAATTTGGCGGATGCAACCGACGAGCAGCTGCTCGACGCTCTCGCCGAGCACCCGATCCTGATCGAGCGGCCGTTCGTCGTCACCGCAAAAGGCACCCGGCTCGCCCGGCCGATCGATTCGGTGCACGAGATTCTGTGAGGCGGTCCCCAGCCGTCCCGGCCGTCGTATCCGTGCTGGCGCTGCTGCTGGCCGGTTGCGGCGCGCAAACCCCTGACTATCAGTCGATCTGGACGACGACCACGACCACCACGACGACCTCCTCGGGTGCGCCACCGGTGCCGCTGTGGCAGCACCTGGAGGACAACGGCATCGTCGGTGAACCCGTCGCCCCGGAGAAGATCCCGGATCTGACGGTCAGCATGCCCACCCCACCCGGCTGGCACCCGTACACCAACCCGAACCTGGCGCCGTTCACCCGCATGATCGCCAAGGGCGACACCTACCCGACGGCGATGCTGCTCGCGTTCGAGCTCTACGGCGACTTCGACGTCGCGGCCGCGCTGCGCGACCACGGCTACGCCGACGCGCAACTGTCGGAGAACTTCAAGCAGCTCAACGCCTCGCTGGAAGACTGGCGCGGCTTCCCCTCGGCGATGATCGAAGGCAGCTACGACCTCAACGGACGCCGCATGCAGTCCTACAACCGCGTCGTCATCCCCACCACCGAGCAGGCACCGCCGCAGCGCTACCTGATCCAGCTGACCGTCACCACCTACGCCGATCAGGCCGAGGCACAGGCCAAGGACATCGAGTCGATCATCTCCGGTTTCACCGTCGCCAAGAAGTGAGCCGGCGCACCGACCGGAGTCGTTAGGGTGGCGGCATGAGCCATTGGACCAGTGCCGATCTCCCCTCGTTTCGCGGCCGCACCGTCGTGGTCACCGGCGCCAACAGCGGGTTGGGACTCGTCACCGCGCGGGAACTCGCCCGCGTGGGCGCCAAGGTCATCGTCGCCGTCCGCAACCTCGACAAGGGCACCGCGGCCGCCGAGACCATGCCGGGAGGCGTCGTCGAGGTACGCAAGCTCGACCTGCAGGACCTCAAGTCGGTGCACGAATTCGCCGACACCGTCGAGACCGTCGACGTCCTGGTGAACAACGCGGGCATCATGGCCGTGCCGCTGTCGCGCACCGTCGACGGCTTCGAGAGCCAGATCGGCACCAACCATCTGGGCCACTTCGCGCTCACCAACCTGCTGCTGCCCAAGATCTCCGACCGGGTGGTCACGGTGTCGTCGATGATGCACTGGATCGGCCGCATCAACCTGCGCGACCTGAACTGGAAGGCCCGCCCGTACGCGGCGTGGCCGGCCTACGGCCAGTCCAAGCTCGCGAACCTGATGTTCACCTCGGAACTGCAGCGTCGCCTCGTCGCCTCCGGATCGTCGGTGCGCGCACTCGCCGCGCATCCCGGGTATTCGGCCACCAACCTGCAGGGCCACTCGGGCAACCGGTTGGGATCGGCGATGGCCGCGTTGGGAAACCGGCACCTGGCCACCGACGTCACGTTCGGGGCCCGCCAGACGCTCTACGCGGTGTCGCAGGACGTGCCCGGCGACAGCTTCCTCGGCCCGCGCTTCGGGCAGTGGGGCCCCACCGGGCCGGTCGGCCGCAGCCCGCTGGCGCGTCGCACCGACACCCAGAAGGCGCTGTGGGAGCTGTCCGAGCAGCTCACCGGCACCAGGTACCCGCTGTAGCGTTTTGGGACCGGCGGGCTTTCTTTGCTACCCTGACCGGGCGTCACGGCGAGGGTGGACCTTGATGGACCACCGTTATCGACGGGAACTTCTTTGAGTGTTGCGACCCTGGCCGTGCTGACGAACCGAGTACAGGGACTGATTAGGAGCAACACCCCATGGCCAAGACCGCCGCCAACGTACCCAACAAGCTGACCGCGAACGTGCGTACCCGCACCGGCAAGGGCGCGTCGCGCCAGGCCCGCCGCGACGGCAAGGTGCCCGCCGTGCTCTACGGCCACGGCACCGATCCGCAGCACCTTGAGCTCAACGCCCGCGACTTCGCGGCCGTGCTGCGCGGCCACGGCACCAACGCCGTGTTGACCCTGGACATCGACGGCACCGAGCAGCTCGCGCTGACCAAGGCGCTCGACGTCCACCCGATCCGCCGCACCATCCAGCACGCCGACCTGCTCGTGGTGAAGCGCGGCGAGAAGGTCACCGTCGAGGTCAACGTCGTCGTCGAGGGCGAGGCCGCCCCGGGCACGCTGGTCACCCAGGACACCAACACCATCGAGATCGAGGCCGAGGCGCTGTCGATCCCCGAGCAGCTCGCCGTGTCGGTCGAGGGCGTCGAGGCGGGCACCCAGATCACCGCGGGCCAGATCTCGCTGCCCGACGGCGTCAACCTGATCTCCGATCCGGAGCTGCTGGTGGTCAACATCGTCGAGGCCCCGAGCGCCGAGGCCCTCGAGGGTGAGGGCGCAGGCGAGGCCGAAGCGGCCGCTGCCGAGGCTCCTGCCGAAGAGGCTGCCGCCGAAGAGTCGGCCGAGTAAGGCCGCGACCGGATGGCCGAGCCACTGCTGGTGGTGGGCCTGGGAAACCCCGGGCCCGCCTATGCCAAGACCCGGCACAACCTCGGCTTCATGGTTGCCGACGTGCTCGCCGGACGCATGGGCTCGGCCTTCAAGGTGCACAAGAAGTCCGGCGCCGAGGTGGTGACGGGTCGACTGGCGGGCACCTCCGTGGTGCTCGCCAAGCCCCGCTGCTACATGAACGAGTCGGGCCGTCAGATCGGCCCACTCGCCAAGTTCTATTCGGTGCCGCCGCAGCAGATCGTGGTGATCCACGACGAGCTCGACATCGACTTCGGCCGCATCCGGCTCAAGCTGGGCGGCGGTGAAGGCGGCCACAACGGCCTGCGTTCCGTCGCATCGGCATTGGGCTCCAAGGACTTTCACCGGGTCCGCATCGGCGTGGGACGCCCGCCGGGTCGCAAGGACCCGGCGGCGTTCGTGCTGGAGAACTTCACCGCGGCCGAGCGCGCCGAGGTCCCCACGATCGTCGAGCAGGCCGCCGACGCCACCGAACTCCTCATCGCCGAGGGTTTGGAACCCGCGCAGAACACCGTCCACGCCTGGTAGCAGTCAGCACCGCGAGTCAGCAGTCAGCACCGTGAGTCAGCAGTCAGCAGTCAGCACCGCGAGCGTGCGTGTCTGCCCCACGCCACGCCGCAGATCAGCAGCACTGCGCGCACGCTCGTCGCGCGTGAGCGCGCGTCCGGTGCGCGTGAGCGTGCGCCCGGCGCTCACCGCTGCCGCGGCAGCCCGCCGTCGACCACCTTCACGGTCTTGTGCGGGTACCGCTTCTCGGCATGCGCCTTGGCCGCCGAGTTGGGCAGCACGTACAGCGTCTCCTTCTTGTCCTGCAGCGGTTTGAGGACCGTGTCCATGAACGCCTTGCGATCTTCGAGGTAGGGTTCGATGACGTCCTCGCCGGCCGGACACACCGCCAGGCAGTAGGCGGCCTTGTAGTTCGGCTTGAAAGACAGGCTCTGCCACATCGACGCGTTCTCGGAATCGCTTACCCGCGAACGGAAATCGTCGGCGTCGGCACTGTCTGCCACGGTCTGCACCCAGTCGGTGAACCCGCCCATGAACTCGCGGTAGTTGTGCACCGAGCAGGCGCGGAAGTCGAACTCGCCGTTCTTGCCGATCGCCCCGATCGGGCATGCCGCCACACACAACTTGCATTCCAGACACGGCGAATAGTCAAGTGGCTCACCGTAACCGCTGATCGGCGCGGCCACCAGGATGGTGCCGAGCAGGATGAAGTTGCCGAATTTCGGGTGAATCACGTTGCGGTGTATACCCATGACGCCCATGCCCGCTGCCACCGCGATGGGTTTGTGTGCGATCACCCAGATGCGCCCGGGATAGCGGTCCATCTCCATCGGGAATGTCGCCGACGGGTTGACCGCGCGGTATCCGGCGTCCTCCAGTGCCCGGGTGATGCGGTGCGCGGCCTCGTTGAGGGCCTCACCGCTGCGGTGGAATTCCTGGTTGGCGACGCTGCGCGCGGTGGAGCGCACGTTGTCGCGGTTCATACGCACCACCAGCGAGATGTAGCTGCGCACCCCGGGCAGGGCCGCGTCGGCGTGCTCGCGCTCAGATTCGACGGCCGGATTGTCGACGCTGACGAACCCGACGTCGTCGACGCCGGCCTCCAGACACAGCGCCCGCAGCCAGTCGGCGTCGATCGGGACCCGGGGTCCGGCGTTGTTGCGCGCCCGCACCGCCTTCACGGTCGGATGCTCGGCGAGCCTGGTGGGAATTCTGTCAGCCATCATCTGAGTATATCTTTATATACTCAGATGGGAAATCTGCCGGGTTCCGGTTCCCTGTGAAAAAGCTGGGTAAAACGGAGGTATGGACGCCTGTCATGCACAGCCCGGGCTGCTGCAGCGTCTCATCATTCGAGTGCTCGACGGTGCCCGGCGATGGGGGTCGGTCGAGATCCGGCCCACCCGGTTCGGGGTCGTGGAATACCGGCTCGTCGTCTATCCGCCGGGGATGGACGCGGCGGAGCGCCGCTGGACCCGCGTCGCGCGCGGTTGGCCGGGCTGGGGTCTGGCGCTGTGGTTCATCTGCCCGATCTGGCTCACGACATCGATGCCGACGTGGGCCGCGGTCGCGACGTCGACGGCGATCACGTTGGGTGCGGGCGCGGTGGCCGCCGCGCTGGCCGGCGAGGCGCGCACCCAGGTGCGTACCTTGCTGGCGACGACGATCGTCGGCCACGACGACGAGACGGCGATCGCGGCGCGCGATCGGCTCAGCGACCTCGCGTCGACCCTGCTCGACGCCGACGACCGCCTCGACCGCGGCGAGCTCGAACCCGTCGAGTACGAGGCGATCTGGTGGCGGGTCTACCGGCGCATGGACGACGCGGCGTCGCCGCACCCGACGGCCTGACGTATCACGTCACTCTCGCGCTCGACGAGCGTGCGCGGACTGCTGCTGTTCGGCGGCGTGGCGTGGGGCAGACACGCACGGTCGCGGTGCCAAGGTGCAGAGAAAAGCGCTACTGGGTGACGAGGGAGACCGAGTTGGCCCGGCGGAGCTTGCCCGACGGCGTCTTCGGGATGGAACCCGGGCCGAGCACCACGACGTTGCGCGGCCGCACGTCGACCTCGGAGACCACCTCGTGGGCGACCTGATGCTCGATGCGGCGCACCTCGGCCGGATCCTGCCAGGCGTTGGACTCGACCGCGACGGCGAAGGTCTCCCGCGAATGCCCGGCATCCAGGCGGACGGCCACGGCACAACCCGGACGCACCCCCTCGACGCGGCCGGCGGCACGCTCGATGTCGGTCGGGTAGATGTTGCGCCCGGCCATGATGATGACGTCCTTGACGCGGCCGCAGACGATGATGTTGCCTTCCTCGGTGATGTAGCCGAGGTCGCCGGTGTCGTACCAGCCGTGCTCATCCTGGGCGGGCACGAAACCGCCCATGGTGATGTAGCCCGGGGTCAGCGGCTCACCGCGCAGTTCGATGACGCCGACGCCGCGCGGCGGCATGACCTCGCCGTGCTCGTCGACGACGCGGGCCTCCAGGCCCTCCAGCAGCGGGCCCAGCGATGCCAGGCGCTTGGTGTTGCCCTTGGTGGCGGGCACGGCGCGGCGAAGCGCGGCCAGCAGATCGGCGTCGACCTCATCGACCACCAGACCCTTGCCGCACGGCGAGAACGACACCGCCAGCGTGGTCTCGGCCATACCGTAGGCGGGCAGGATCGCCTCGGGCTTGAGACCGAACGGCCTGCCCGCGTCGAGCAGGTCCTCGACGTCGGCCGGTTCGACGGGCTCGGCACCCGAGAGCGCGAAACGCAGCGTGGACAGGTCGAAGTCACCGGGCTTGGCCTGCCTGCGCAGCCGCTTGGCCAGCAGCGCGTAGGCGAAGTTGGGGGCCGCGGTCATCGTGCCCTTGTACTTGTCGATGAGCTTGGCCCACAGCAGGGTGTCGCGCAGGAAGTCCATCGGCGTGACCTTGACGAGTTCGGCGCCGAAATACATGGGGATCGTCAGGAAGCCGACCATGCCCATGTCGTGGAAGCACGGCAGCCAGCTGACCATGACGTCCTTCTCGACGTCGTACTCGGCGCCGATGAACATCGCCTCGGCATTCGAGTGGATGTTGCGGTGCGTGATCTGCACGGCCTTGGGCGACCCGGTCGAGCCGCTCGTGAGCTGCATGAGCGCGAGGTCGTCCTCGCCGGTCTCGACGGGGTCGATGGGCTCGGCGGCGAGCAGGTCGGTGATCTTGAGGACCTGGATGCCCTTCTCCTCCAGCACCGGGATGGCGACCAGGAACGGCTCGGAGACGATGACGGCCTTCAGCTCGATCATGCTGATGACGTTCATGGTGTCCTCGGCCCACACCGCGAGGTCGGTGCGCGGCGTCGGCTGGTGCAGCATCGTCAGGCTCGCGCCGCGCATCCAGACGCCCTGCGCGGTCGGCGCGATCTCCACCGGGTAGCCGGCCAGCACGCCGATCGCGTCGCCGTGACCGATGCCCGCGGCCGCCAGGCCACCGGCGATGCGACGAGCCCGCTCGTGCACCTCACCCCAGGTGTGCCGCACCGGCGCGTGTGGTTCACCGGTCACCATGCCGGTCTTCACCGTGCGTGCGTTGCGGTACATCTTCTCGGTGAATCTGCTCACGACGACCTCCTCGGCTTCCGGAGCCGCTGGACCGGCGAAATCCGGCCCAACGTCATTACCCGGTTATCCATATTCCGCCCTTGCGACCGCACCATTGGATAGGTACGCGCACACGATTGGGCAGCAGTTATGTCTCGGTTCGGTGATGAACTGCCCGGAAATACGGGCGCTTCCAGCAACGACGCGGGATCGCACTTCGCGACGCCTGCCACATGGCTGAGCAACCGCCCACCGATATTGCCGGAGGGCGAAATTGTCGCATTCGATACTCGACCGCTAGCTTCCACCGCCGATCATCTTAAGAGACCCTTAAGTAACTGCCAAACTGTGGCGAGAATTGAGTGATGTGTCACAGCGGTGTATCCGCTGGTGCCGGCCATGTTTCGGCAGGTTGAATTCAGGTTGGGACACGACGCCCGAGGGGTCTCAGGACGCCGAAGGAGCGGGCACCACGTGCGCGCCGTGCACCGGTCCGCTCGCGACGCGCACGGTGCGGCACACCCCGGCGCCCGACAGCTGGATGCCGACGTCGACAGCGGCCGACGCCGACGCACACAGGAACGCACACGTCGGACCGGAACCCGACACCATGCCGGCCAGCGCGCCCGCCTCGACCCCGGCGCGCAGCGTGCGACGCAGCTCCGGGTACAGGCTCAGGGCCGCGGGTTGCAGATCGTTGCCCAGCAGCGCCGCCAGCTCGGCCGGGTCACCGGAGGCCAGCGCGGCCAGCACCGGCTCGGGCTCGTCGGCACGCGGCAGACCGCGCGTGGCGTCCGCGCGCAGCCGGTCGAGCTCGCCGAACACCTTGGGGGTCGACAGGCCGCGGTGCGCGAACGCCAACACCCAGTGGAACGTGTTGCGCGCCAGCACCGTCGCGAGTTCCTCACCGCGTCCGGACCCCAACGCGGTGCCGCCGTGCAGCGCGAACGGCACGTCGCTGCCCAGCTGGGCGGCCAACGCGTGCAGATCCCGCCGCGGCACCCCGAGCTCCCACAGCGTGTTCATCGCGACCAGCACACCCGCCGCGTCGGCGCTGCCGCCTGCCATACCGCCTGCCACCGGGATCGACTTCTCGATGGTGATCGCGACATCCGGGGCCCGGCCGACGTGCTCGGCCATGAGTTCGGCGGCCCGCCAGGCCAGGTTCCGCTCGTCGACGGGCAGCGTCTCGGACCCCTCACCCGACATCTGCAGCGACAGCACATCGGCGTTGCGGACCGTCACCTCGTCGAGCAGTGAGACCGCGTGGAACACCGTCGTCAGATCGTGGTACCCGTCGTCACGCACATCGCCGACGGACAGGTACAGGTTCACCTTGCCGGGCACGCGCACGGTGACCGAACCGGTGGTCACCCACTCGGACGCGGTACTGCCATCGGATGCGGACACGGCCACGACCCTATCGCCGTGAGCCGTCTCGCCGCTGTATCACGGCGCCGATCCCTAAGCTGTGTGGGTGGTGTCACCCGGCGAGCGCATCGCGGGATTCGCCGTCGAGGACGTGGCGGGTCGCGGCGGCTGGGCCGTGGTGTACCGGGCCCGCGACGCCGCGGGCCGCCCGGTCGCGCTCAAGGTGCTCAACGATTCGCACCGCGACCCCGCGCACCTGGAGAAGCTGCGCCGCGAGTACGAGTTCGCCTGCCGTGCGCAGCACCCCAACGTCGTCGCGATGTACTCGGCGGGGCGGGACTGGCTGGCCATGGAGTTCGTCGACGGCAGGCCCGTCACCAGCCTGGCCGCGCGGGCAGATCAACTCGCCGCGCTGCGGCAGATCGCCGACGCGCTGGACCACGTGCACCGGCTCGGCATCGTGCACAGCGACGTCAAACCAACCAATATCCTTGCGGACAAACCTTTTTCACGGGCGGTGTTGATCGACTTCGGCGTCGCACACTCGCTCGCCGAGGACGTCGCGGCGCGCCTTGCCGCCGACTCCACCGGACGTCTCACCCTCGACCCGGCCCGCCGCATCACGCATCAGGCCGCGGCACCCCGGCCGCAGGTGCAGGCGTCGCTGCCCTACTCGGCACCGGAACTGATCTCCGGGCGGGTGCTCTCGGCGGCCACCGACCGGTACGCGTTGGCCTGCACGGCGGTGGAGATCCTCACCGGGCTGCCGCCGTTCACCGCGACCACCGCGATGAAGATGATCGACCAACATCTGAACAGCCCGCCGCCGCGGATTTCGGATCGGGCGGATTGGATCCCGCACGCCGTGGATTCGATATTCGCGAAGGCATTGGCAAAAGATCCCGAGCGCCGTCACGAATCGTGTGCGGAGTTCGTCGAACAGTTGGCCACCGCACTGGAATGACACTCGAATGACAACCGAAAAACAACGGCCGGCAAACACGAAACCGGCGAAATGGCCGCCGACGGACACCGTCGGGCACCATTTCGCCGGTCTCGGCGCAGGCCGGCTCAGGCCTCGGCGGACACCTCGGAGGACACCGAGGGGCTCGTTGCCGACGACCTGGAGGCCAGCTTGTTGTAGTTTTCGCCCAGCGCTTCCTTGGTGCGTTGCAGCAACCGGACGAAGTCGTTGACGCTCAACGTCTCGCCGCGACGCGCCGGGTCGATGCTGGCGGCCAGCAGGCGCTCGGCCGACTCGTTGCCACCGCCGGCCCACTCGGCGAACGCGTTGCGCGAGGTCTTGCGGCGCTGCGCGAAGCCGATGTCGATGAGGCTGAACACCTCGTCGCGGAAGGCCTCGTCCATCGGCCACGGCGGGGTCTCGTACCGGTCAATCCTCACCAGCCCCGAGTACACCCGCGGGATGGGCCAGAACACCGTCGGCGACACCATGCCGTGCCTGCGGACGTTTCCGTAGAACCGCACCTTGGCGCTCGGCACGCCGTAGTCCTTGCCGCCCGGTTCGGCGGCCAGGCGCTCGGCCACCTCGGCCTGCACCATGACCATCACCGACCGGATGGTCGGGAACTCGGCCAGCAGATGCAGCAACGCGGGCACCGCCACGTTGTACGGCAGGTTCGCGACCAGGGCCGTCGGCTGCTCGGCCAGGTCACCCGGCAGCAGCGTGAGGATGTCCTTGTTGAGCACGGTGAGCCGGTTGATCTCACTGTGCGAATGATCGGCGATCGTCGTCGGCAGCTGACGCGCCAGCAGCGGATCGATCTCCACCGCGGTGACGCGGGCCCCCCGATCCAGCAGCGCCAGAGTCAGAGAACCGAGTCCTGGCCCGACCTCGAGGACATGGTCGTTCCGGTGGACCCCAGAGGCCGACACGATGCGCCGCACCGTGTTGGCATCGTGGACGAAGTTCTGTCCGAATGCCTTTCGTGGGCGAAAGTCGATCTCTTTCGCCAAGCGTCGTATCTCGGTCCGCCCGAGCAGTCGAATAGTCAGCGCGCCCCAATCCTCCCGCTACACACCGGCCAGGCTCCCCAACCTTGCCGGGATTGCGTCACCGCAGCAATCGCAATTTGTTCTTCTCTGGTCGCCAAGTCGGCCCTCGGAGCATACCGCAGACCGCCGTTTCTCTCCCAGGTGTTTTGATCGAATTGGACGCCGCCATAAAAACCGTTACCTGTGTTAATGGCCCAGTTACCTCCCGCTTCGCATTGCGCGAGAGCATCCCAGGCATGTCCATTGGTAACCGGAGGGACTTCTGTTCCCGGCTTTGCACCGACGCGCAGGACGCCATTCCGGGCGGGTTCAATTACCCGATTGGCTACCGGCAGCCTGCCGGTTTCCACGCCATTAACCTTCGCAATGGCGAATGTGACGTCCTGCAGTCCGGGGGCGCCGGGATCCTCGACGACCTGCCTGCTCATGTTCATGGTCGGGTCTTCGATGCGCTGGTTGCCGGGCGCCAGCGGGAGCCGTTCGGTGACCTTCTCGATGCGCATGCGGGTGACCTGGATCTGCATGCCGTCGACGACCGGGGACGACGCCGCGGGGACGACGGTGTCGTTCTGCTCAAGGGGCGCCCCTGCGGCCTCGAGCAGGCCCGCGACGTTCGGCGCCGCCAGGTGCACCGTCGACACCTTGCCGCCGTCGTCGATCTGCACGGTCTTGGGGCTGACCACCGGAAGGGCCATCCCGGCCAGCGGGACACGGCTGCCGCGGGAGGCCGCAGCCGGGGCCTTGTCGGTCATGCGGAGCTGGGCGAGCGCCTCGTCGACGGTCGACGCCGTGGTCCAGACCTGCTTGCTGCCCTGGCCGTCGAGCGACACCTCGATGGGGCGGCTGCGGCGCAGCACGATGGTGTCGGACTGGTGCACGGTCTCGGTCGCGGCGGGGAAAAGATCATCGCGATCGGAAACGTCGAACCCGTTCTCCTCGACGACGTCGATCACGCGGGACTTCATGGTGGTGACGGTCATGGGGGTGCCGTCCACCGACAGGGTCACGGTCTTGTGCGAGTCGACGGCGTAGCCTCCGGCGACCGTCAGGGAGACCAGGAAGGCCCCCACGACTCCTCGAAGCAGCGGCGAGCGGGATTCATGAAGTTTGTTGAGCGCATCCACGGCGTCGTGTGGTCCTCGTGTTTCTCGGGTCTTGCAGGCCTGCCAAACCATGCCGGCCGAGTCCTTGATCACAAGACGGTAACGAATCGGTCTAGGAGCGGCAACTGTCGCCGAGCCCGTACACCCGTTCGGCGGTGGCCGCGGTCTCGGCGGCGAGATCTTCGGCCGACCGGTCCAGCAACGCCGCCAGTGCACGGACAGTGTAGGGCAGGCAGTACGGCTCGTTGGGCGCGCCTCGGAACGGGTGCGGCGTGAGGAACGGCGCGTCGGTCTCCACGAGCATCTGCCCGTGCGGGATCAGCCGGGCGGCTTCCTGCAGGTCACGGGCGTTCTTGAAGCTCACGGTGCCCGACAGGCTCAGCACCCAGCCGTTGTCGAGGCAGGTGCGTGCCATCCGCGGACCCGACGAGAAACAGTGGAAGATCACAGTCTCGGGCGCCCCCTCGGCCCGCAACACGTCGAGCACCTCGGCGTCGGCCTCGCGGTTGTGGATCATCAACGGCTTGCCGGTGCGTTTGGCCAGGTCGATGTGCCACGCGAAACTCTCACGCTGCTGCTGCGGCGTCGCGCAGCCGTCGAGCCGGCCCGGCCAGTACATGTCCATCCCGGTCTCGCCGATCGCGACCACCCGCGGATGCGCGGCCAGCCGTTCCAGGTCGCTCTTGGCGTCGTCGGTGAGGGTGCCTGCGCGCGTCGGATGCAGCGCGACCGCGGCCCAGACGCGGTCGTCGGCGTCGGCGGCGCGGGTCACCCAGTGCGCCGCGGCCAGGTCGTCGGCGATGGTCACGACCCGCCCGACGCCGACGGCGGCGGCGCGGTCGACGATGGCGCGCACGTCCTGCGGGTGCTCCGCACCGCACGCGTCGAGGTGGGTGTGCGCGTCGACGAGCGGGGTCAACGGTTGCGGAGCTGGCGGTTTCGCCCTGGCTGAACGTTTCGCACTCACCGCAACACCATAAGGTGGATGCAAATGAGCGAGCCTTTTTACATCACCACGGCCATCGCGTATCCCAACGGTGTGCCGCACATCGGCCATGCCTACGAATACATCGCCACCGACGCCATCGCGCGCTTCAAACGCCTCGACGGCTATGACGTGCGGTATCTGACCGGCACCGACGTGCACGGGCAGAAGATGGCCGAGACCGCGGCCGCCGAAGGCATCAGCGCCGCCGAGCTGGCCCGGCGCAACTCCGATGTGTTCCAGCGGCTTCAGGAGAAGCTCAACATCTCCTTCGACCGGTTCATCCGCACGTCCGACGCCGACCACTACGAGGCATCCAAGGCCATCTGGAAGCGCATGGCCGACGCGGGCGACATCTACCTCGACGCGTACCGGGGCTGGTACTCCATCCGCGACGAGCGCTTCTTCACCGAGGGTGAGACCACCGAGCAGCCCGACGGCACCCGCATCGCCACCGAGACCGGCGCGCCGGTGACCTGGACCGAGGAGCAGACGTACTTCTTCCGGCTGTCGGCCTACGCCGACCGCCTGCTGGCGCTGTACCGGGAGCACCCCGAGTTCATCGGACCCGACGTGCGCCGCAACGAGATCATCAGCTTCGTCTCGGGCGGTCTGCGCGACCTGTCGATCTCGCGGACGACGTTCGACTGGGGCGTGCCGGTCCCCGACCATCCCGACCACGTCATGTACGTGTGGGTCGACGCGCTCACCAACTACCTGACCGGTGCGGGCTTCCCCGACACCGAATCCGAGGCGTTCCGCCGTTACTGGCCCGCCGATCTGCACATGATCGGCAAGGACATCATCCGGTTCCACACCGTGTACTGGCCCGCGTTCCTGATGTCGGCGGGCCTTGAGCTGCCCAGGCGGGTCTTCGCGCACGGCTGGCTGCTCAACCGCGGCGAGAAGATGAGCAAGTCGATCGGCAACGTCGTGGACCCGATCAACCTCGTCGACACCTTCGGTCTGGACCAGGTGCGCTACTTCCTGCTGCGCGAAGTCCCGTTCGGGCAGGACGGCAGCTACAACGAGGACGCCATCATCGGCCGGATCAACGCCGACCTCGCGAACGAACTCGGCAACCTCGCGCAGCGCTCGCTGTCGATGGTGGCCAAGAACCTCGGCGCGGCCGTGCCCGATCCGGGCGAGTTCACCGACGAGGACACCGCGCTGCTCGCGGCCGCCGACGGCCTGCTGGAGCGGGTGCGTGAACATTTCGACGTGCCGGCGATGCACCTTGCGCTGGAATCGATCTGGTCGGTGCTCGGCGCCGCCAACCGCTACTTCTCGGCCCAGGAGCCGTGGGTGCTGCGCAAATCCGACTCCGCCGATGACCAACAGCGTTTCCGCACAGTGCTTTACACCACCCTGGAGGTGGTGCGCATCGCGACGCTGCTGTTGCAGCCGGTGATGCCGGAGTCCTCGGCGAAGCTGCTCGACCTGCTGGGCCAACCGGCCGATGAACGTGACTTCGCCGCCGTCGCCACCCGGATCAAACCGGGTGTGGCCCTGCCCGCGCCGAGCGGGATCTTCCCGCGCTACCAGAACGATCGACATGACTGACCTACACCCGAGACTGCAGGCGGTCTTCGAAGAGGTCGCCCGCCGCAACGCCGGCGAACAGGAGTTCCACCAGGCCGTTTCCGAGGTCCTGACGAGCCTCGCGCCGGTGGTGGACAAGCACCCCGAGTACGCCGACCACGCGATCATCAGTCGCCTGTGCGAACCCGAGCGCCAGATCATCTTCCGGGTGCCCTGGGTCGACGACACCGGCAGGGTGCAGATCAACCGCGGGTTCCGGGTCGAGTTCAACTCCGCGCTCGGGCCGTACAAGGGCGGGTTGCGTTTCCACCCGTCGGTGTACCTCGGCATCGTCAAGTTCCTCGGCTTCGAGCAGATCTTCAAGAACGCGTTGACCGGCCTGCCGATCGGTGGCGGCAAGGGCGGGTCGGACTTCGACCCCAAGGGCCGCTCCGACGCCGAGGTGATGCGCTTCTGTCAGTCGTTCATGACCGAGTTGTACCGGCACATCGGCGAATACACCGATGTGCCGGCCGGTGACATCGGCGTCGGCTCACGCGAGATCGGTTACCTGTTCGGCCAGTACAAGCGCATCACCAACCGCTACGAGTCGGGCGTGCTCACCGGCAAGGGCCTCAGCTGGGGAGGGTCGCAGGTGCGCACCGAGGCCACCGGGTACGGCACGGTGTTCTTCGTCGACGAGATCCTGCAGTCGTCCGGGCAGTCGTTCGACGGCAGGCGCGTGGTGGTGTCCGGGTCCGGCAACGTGGCGATCTACGCGATCGAGAAGGTGCACGCGCTCGGCGGCATCGTGGTCGCGTGCTCGGATTCCAGCGGCTACGTCGTCGACGAGAAGGGCATCGACGTCGACCTGCTCAAGCAGGTCAAGGAAGTTCAGCGTGCCCGCATCGACGCGTACGCCGAAGCACGGGGCGGGGCAACGCAATTCGTCGCAAGAGGCAGCGTGTGGAACGTGCCGTGTGACATCGCGCTGCCGTGCGCGACGCAGAACGAGGTGTCCGGCGAGGATGCCAGGGCCCTGATCGAATCGGGCTGCCGCATCGTCGCCGAGGGCGCGAACATGCCGTGCACCCCCGAGGCGGTGAAGCTGTTCGACGAGGCCGGTGTGATCTTCGCGCCGGGCAAGGCCGTCAACGCGGGCGGTGTCGCCACGAGCGGGCTGGAGATGCAGCAGAACGCCTCGCGCGACTCGTGGACCTTCGACGAGACCGAGGGGCGCCTCGCCGAGATCATGCGCCGCATCCATGCCCGGTGCCTGTCCACGGCCGACGAGTACGGCAGGCCGGGAAATTACGTGGCAGGGGCCAACATCGCCGGATTCACCCAGGTCGCGGACGCGATGCTCGCACTGGGCGTCATCTGATCGGGGTGATCTGAGCCACATTCGGCGCGGATCTGTCACACTTCGGCGACGCGCGGTGTCTTGAGGGCACAAGCCCATTCGAGAAGGAGAGACACCATGACGCCGAAGGCCCCTCACATCGTCGTGATCGGCGGCGGCTACGCCGGGGTGCTGGCCGCGAACCATCTGCAGAAGGCAGAGCGCGCGACCATCACCCTGGTCAACCCGCGACCGGAGTTCGTCGAACGCATCCGCCTGCACCAGTTGGCGGCGGGCAACCACAACGCCACGGCCGGCTACGACACCCTGCTGGGTGACCGGGTGCGCCTGCTGGTGGACAGCGTCGAACGCATCGACGCCCCGATCCGTCAGCTGCAGCTCGCCTCCGGCGACGTGCTCGACTACGACTACCTGCTGTACGCCGTCGGCAGCACCGGCGGGGTGCCGAGGTCGGTGCCCGGCGCGGCCGAACATGCCTATCCGCTCAGCGAATTCGAACAGGCGCAGCGTCTGCGTGCGCGCCTGCAGGACGTGCCGATGTCCGCGCCGATCGTCGTCGTCGGCGGTGGCCTCACCGGGATCGAGGCCGCGGGCGAGTTCGCCGAGGCCGGCCGCTCGGTCACCCTTGTCACCGACGTCGTCGGCGCGTCGCTGGGCGTGCAGGCCCGCCGCTCGGTGGTCAAGGCGCTCACCAAGCTGGGCGTGACCATCGTCGACGGACCCGACGTCCTGGTGGCCTCCGTCGGCGCCACCGAGGTGACGCTGGCCGACGGCAGGCAACTGCCCAGCGCGGTGACGGTGTGGACCACCGGCTTCGGGGTGCCCGGGCTGGCCGCGGCCAGCGGTCTCACCACCGATGAAGTGGGCCGGTTGATCACCGACGAGACCCTGACCAGTGTCGACGACGACCGCATCCTCGCCGCGGGTGATGCGGCGTCCCCGTCGGGCATCCCGCTGCGGATGAGCTGCCAGGCCGCGAGCCCGATGGGTGTGCAGGCCGCCGAAACCGTGCTGGCGCGCATCGCCGGGACCGAACCGGCGGTGCTCAACCAGGCCTTCACGGGGCAGTGCGTGAGCGTCGGGCGCATCTACGGCACCGTGCAGATCGCGCACTCCGATGACACGCCGCGACGGGTGTACATCGGCGGACGTGCCGGTGCGGCGGTCAAGGAGACGGTGTGCAAGGCCACGCTGACGTTCCTGGCCAAGGAGGGCCGCAAGCCGGGATCCTATTTCTGGTTCAAGGGTCGCAACCGCGCCCGCCAACTCGCCGAGGTAGGCAAGGAAACCGTGGGAGCTGCACGCCGATGACCGATCCCAGCGCAGGTAACTCGACCGAGCATGCCGAGCGGTTCACCGCCCTGCGGCCGCTGCTGTTCACCATCGCATACGAGATCCTCGGCACGGCAACCGAATCCGACGATGTGCTGCAGGAGAGTTACCTGCGCTGGGCCGAGGTCGACCTGGGCACGGTGACCGACACCAAGGCCTATCTGGCCAAGTTGGTCACCCGCCAGTCGCTCAACGCGCTGCGCGCCCGCTCGCGCCTGCGCGAGGAGTACGTGGGCCCGTGGCTGCCCGAACCGCTGCTGGTGGCCCAGGCCGAAGATGCGTCCTCGGATGTGGTGCTCGCCGAATCGGTCTCGATGGCGATGCTGGTGGTGCTCGAAACCCTCACCCCGGATGAGCGGGCCGTGTTCGTGCTGCACGACGTGTTCGGCTTCAGCCACGACGAGATCGCCTCCACCATCGGCAAATCCACGACCGCGGTGCGCCAGATGGCGCACCGCGCGCGCAACCACGTGCAGTCGCGTCGTAAACGTTTCGAACCGGTCGACCCACAGGTGTCGATGGAGATCACCCAGCGGTTCTTCACCGCGGCGGCGACCGGTGACATGGACGCGCTCATGGAGCTGCTGGCCCCCGATGTGGTGTGGACCGCCGACAGTGCGGGCAAGCGCAGCGCCGCGCGCCGTCCGGTGTCGGGTGCCGACGCCGTGGCCCGCCTGGTCTCCGGTCTGGTGCGCCTTGGCGGTGGGGGCGTACGGGTCGAACCGGCGATGTACAACAACGCCCCCGCGCTCAAGCTGTACCTCGACGACAGCTTCGAGGGCGTGATCACCATCGAGATCGTCGACGGGCGCATCACGCACTTCTATGCGATGCGCAACCCGGACAAGCTGGCCGGTGTCGACATCCCGCGGGTGATCAGCCGGTAGCCATCTGCCACGCTGATGGCATGCGGATCGAGCGGTTCTGCCCGCCGGACGGGGCGGCCCCCGCCGTGTTGCGCAGCGTCGCCGCCGCCGCGTCGGCCGCCGGGCTGGCGCCGCCGGCAGCGCTGATCGGCGACTGGTTCGGTTCCCGCGCCGTCATCGCGCCGACGGTGACGGCGCTGCCCGTTGAACCCGACGCGGTGTTCGACGTGCCGCAGCCTGCTTGTGTCGGCACCGCCGTGGGCGGTGGCTGGTTCGGTTATCTGTCCTATCCGGACCCCGGGGCGGCGGAGACCGCTCCGCGCATCCCGCAGGCCGCGGGCGGCTGGTCGGACTGCGTGCTGCGCCAGGACGTCGACGGCCGGTGGTGGTACGAAAGCCTCAGTGGCGCACCGGTTCCCGATTGGTTGCGCGCGCTGGAGCCGACGCCTTCGCGGCCCAACGCCGTGCACTGGGTGGCGCCGGATCGTGGTGTGCACCGCCGTGGCGTGGTGGCATGCCTGCAGGCCATCGCGGCGGGCGAGGTGTATCAGGCGTGCGTGTGCACGCGATTCACCGGGCGTCTCGACGGCTCGCCGTTGGACTTCTTCGCCGACGCCGTGGCCCGCACCGCGCCGGCACGCGCGGCGTACGTGGCAGGCCAATGGGGTGCCGTGGCGTCGCTGTCGCCGGAACTGTTTCTGAGCCGACGCGGATCGTCGGTGTCGTCGAGCCCGATCAAGGGGACACTGCCGCGCCACGCGGACCCGGCCGGACTGCTGGCGTCGGCCAAAGATGTCGCCGAGAACATCATGATCGTCGACCTGGTGCGCAACGACCTCGGTCGCGTCGCGTGCACCGGATCGGTGACCGTGCCCGAACTTCTCGCGGTCAAGCCCGCACCGGGCGTGTGGCATCTGGTGTCGACCGTGACCGCCGAGGTCGACACCGGCGTGCCCATGGGCGCACTGCTCGATGCCGCGTTCCCGCCCGCATCCGTCACGGGAACCCCGAAGGGCCGGGCCCGTGAATTGCTGCGCATCTGGGAGCCCGGCCGGCGGGGAATCTACTGTGGCACGGTCGGTCTTGCCTCACCGGTCGCCGGGTGCGAGTTGAACGTCGCGATCCGCACCGTGGAGTTCGGCGCCGACGGTTCCGCGGTGCTCGGCGTGGGCGGCGGTATCACCGCGGACTCCGACCCGGACCGCGAGTGGGAAGAGTGCCTACACAAGGCCGCGAGCATCGTGGGGGCTGGGCCTGCCGTCGGGCCTCACTCCCTCGCGCGCAGCACCGCGTCGTAGAGCTCACGCTTGGACGGCGCGCCAGGATGGTCGGCGATCACCTGCCCGCACGCGTCCTTCACCCGGGTGCCCGCCGCGACCAGTTCCTCGACTTCGGCCACGAGCGTCGGCAGATCCGCCGTCGGCGTCGCACCGGCCAGCACCACGGTGATCTCCCCCAGCACGCCGTCGTCGGCCCACTCCGCAAGTTCGGCCAGTGTGCCGCGCTTGATCTCCTCGTGGGTCTTCGTCAGCTCGCGGCACACCACCACGCGACGATCGGAGCCAAGAGCGTCGACCGCGTCGTGCAGCGTCTCGGCGAGCCGGCGCGGTGACTCGAAGAACACGCTCGTGCGGGTCTCGTTGGCGAGCGTGCGCAACCAGGTCATGCGGGCGGCGTGTTTGCGTGGTGCGAAGCCCTCGAAGCAGAACCGGTCGGACGCCAGACCGGACACCGCAAGGGCCGTGGTCACCGCCGACGGTCCAGGGAGGCAGCTGACCGGCAGCCCGGCGTCCACACAGGCCGCGACGAGTCGATAGCCAGGGTCGTTGATCAGCGGCATGCCCGCGTCGCTGACCACCAGCACGGTCGCGCCCGCCGCGATCTCCTCGACCAGCCCGGGCACGCGGCCGGCCTCGTTCTGGTCGAAGAAGCTGAGCACCCGCCCGGCCGGTGTGACGTCGAGCGCCTGCGCGAGCGCCCGGATCCGCCGGGTGTCCTCGGCGGCGACGATGTCGGCCTGTTTCAGCGCGCTGACCAGCCGCGCCGACGCATCTGACGGCTGGCCCAACGGCGTGGCGCCGATCAGCAGTTTGCCGAGTGTCACGACCGACAGCCTACGATCGCTTGCGTGACCGCCCTCGACACCGATACGCCGACGGCTGGTCGCTCGGCTCCGCTGATCAGTCCCGGGCCGGTGATCCCGCCACCTGATTTCGGTCCGCTCGACCGCGCGCAGGGCTGGGTGATGACGGCTCTGATCACCGCGCTTGCCGCCATCAGCCGGTTCTTGAACCTCGGGTCGCCCACCGATGCGGGCACCCCGATCTTCGACGAGAAGCACTACGCGCCGCAGGCCTGGCAGCTGCTGCACAACTACGGTGTCGAGGACAATCCGGGCTACGGCCTGGTGGTGCATCCACCTGTGGGCAAGCAGTTGATCGCCATCGGCGAGTGGCTGTTCGGCTACAACGGTCTGGGCTGGCGGTTCTCGGGTGCGGTGTGCGGCGTCATCATCGTGATGCTGGTGACGCGCATCGCCCGGCGGATCAGCCGCTCGACGCTGGTGGGCGCGATCGCCGGGTTGTTGATCATCGCCGACGGGGTGAGCTTCGTTTCGTCACGCACGGCGCTGCTCGATGTCTTTCTGGTGATGTTCATGGTGGCCGCGTTCGCGTGCCTCATGGTCGACCGCGACCAGGTGCGCGAGCGCATGTACAACGCGTTCCTCGACGGCCGCATCGCCGAGACCCGTTGGGGTCCGCGCCTGGGTGTGCGGTGGTGGCGTTTCGGTGCGGGGGTGCTGCTGGGGCTGGCATGTGCGACGAAATGGTCGGGCCTGTATTTCGTATTGTTCTTCGGCGTCATGACGCTCGTGTTCGACGCGATCGCGCGCAAGCAGTACCACGTGCCGCACCCGTGGCGGGGCACGCTGCGCCGCGATCTCGGGCCCGCGGCGTATGTGTTCGGGTTGATCCCGTTCGCGGTGTATCTGGCGTCGTACGGGCCGTGGTTCGCCTCCGAGACCGCCGTCAACCGCTATGAGGTCGGGCGCTCGATCGGGCAGGACAGCATCTTGCCGATTCCCGATGCGCTGCGCTCACTGTGGCATTACACCTATGCGGCCTATCGTTTTCACTCCGGGCTGACCAACGCCGACGGCAATCACCATCCGTGGGAGTCGAAGCCGTGGACCTGGCCGATGTCGCTGCGGCCGGTGCTGTACGCGATCGACAACCAGGATGTGCCCGGCTGCGGCGCGCAGTCCTGCGTCAAGGCCGTGATGCTCGTCGGCACGCCGGCCATGTGGTTCATCGCGGTGCCGGTCCTCGGCTGGGCGTTGTGGCGGGCGGTGGTGCGACGCGATTGGCGTTACGGCGCGGTGCTGGTCGGCTACCTGGCCGGCTTCCTGCCGTGGTTCGCCGACATCGACCGGCAGATGTACTTCTTCTACGCCACGGTGATGGCCCCGTTCCTGGTGCTCGCCATCGCGCTGATCCTCGGCGACATTCTCTACAAACCCAACCAGAGTCCCGAACGCCGCACACTCGGGCTGCTGACGGTGTGCTTCTATGTCGCGCTGGTGATCACGAACTTCGCATGGATGTACCCGATCCTGACCGGCCTGCCGATCTCCCAGGCCACCTGGAACCTAGAGATCTGGTTACCGAGCTGGCGTTAGTGCGTGCGCCGGGGGCTCTCTCCCCTACATAGTTCGATGCACGGCCCTATCACCGAGATCGACACCACGGTCGCCAAATCCCGACCAACCCCCAAAATCACAACCATAGTGTCGAACTCGACGACAGGACGCTGCACAAACACTTAGTCCACAGAGAGACCCGGGCGGACCTCTCTCCCCCACATACTTCGATGCACGGCCCTATCACCGAGATCGACACCACGGTCGCCAAAACCCGACCAACCCCCCAAAATCACAACCACAGTGTCGAACTCGACGACAGGACGCTGCACAAACACTTATCCACAGAGACAGGCTCACATCGACGCGAGCAGGCCTTGGATGTCGGTGCCGAGCCGGACGATGCCCGCATGCACCCATTCATCGGTACCGAAGCAATCGCGTCTGGTGAGCTCACCCGCGGCCAACTGCGGTGGAACTACACCGCGATCCATCCGAATGTGTACGTGGCGAAGGACGTCCGCCGGGACCTCCAGACATACGCGTCGGCAGCGTGGTTGTGGACGGGCCGGACGGCGATCATCGCCGGGCAGGCGGCGGCCGGACTGTACGGCGTCTACGGGATAGATCCCGAGGTGCCGATCGAGATGATCGGCAAACACCGCCGAGAACGCCGCGGGGTGATCATCCGGGACGAACGGATCGCACCCACTGAAATCTCCACCGCTCAGAATCTCCCGGTCACATCACCTGCGCGCACGGCGCTCGACCTGGCCCGTCGGCTGCCCCGAGACCGTGCCGTGGAACAACTGGACGCGCTCGCCCGAATCAGCGGGGTGACCGTCGACGAGGTTCTGGCCCTTGCCGACACGTACGCGGGAGCGCGTGGGGTGCGGCAGGCGCGCGACAGCGTGGAGGTGATGGACGGCGGGGCGCGGACCGCGCGGGAGACGTGGGTGCGGCTGGTCATCATCGACGCCGGACTGCCACGCCCGCAGACCGCCATCGAGCTGGCCGACGCCGACTGGGAGACCTACGTGCCCATCGGCTGGCCCGACGCCAAGGTCGCGCTGGTCCTCGACGACGACCCGGACATCTCGGCGTGCGGGTTGGTGGTGAGCGCCGCACATGATGAGCTACTGCAGCGGTTGGGCTGGTTCCGCATTCGGGTGGCACCACGCCATACCCGCCGCGAGATCATCTACCGGGTGCAAAAGATACTGATGCGCCGACGTGCCCTCTACAACCTCAACGGGTCGCGCGCCGCCGGGCAGGACATACAGCGTGGCCCGCCCCGGCCGGTGCCCAATTCCGACGCCGGGATGGCAAGCACCTCGATACCTGACTCCTCAAGGCGGGCATTGGTTTCCGAGTTGCGCTCATAGGCGACGACGACGCCGGGCGCCACCGCCAACGTGTTGTTGCCGTCGTCCCATTGCTCGCGCTCAGCCGTCACGGGATCCAGGCCGGTATCGATCACGCGAAGCTTGTCTATCCCCATGGCCTCGGCCGCGGCATCCACGAACCGCTCGGCATCGCTGATGTGCACGCCGCCGGCGTCGTGGCGAATCGTGAACGCCGACAACGAATCGACGATGTGGGGATACATCACGACGGCGTCGACATCGACCATGGTGCACACGGTGTCCAGATGCATCTGCGCGCGCTCCTGCGCGATGGGCACCGCCAGTACGGTGTGTGCGAGCCCGTCGTCGAACAGGCTGCGGGCCAAGGCTTCCGCGCCGGCAGGCGTCGTCCGCTCCCCCACACCGACCGCGATGACTCCCGGCGCCAGCAGCAGCACGTCGCCACCCTCGACGGGGGCCGAACGGGACTCGTAGGCGCGTCGCACCCCGAGGAACCGCGGATGGTGCGCGTAGATGACGTCGGTCAACGACGTCTCGCGGTGACGGGCGGGCAACGCCAGCGACGTGATGGCCACCCGCGGTCCGATCCAGAACGACGAGTCGCGGGTGAACAGCAGGTTGGGCAGCGGATCGATCACGAAGTCCCCGCCGTGGTGCATGCGCCGCACGAGCGAGAGCTCCTTGCCGCTGAAGGGCAGTTCGTTGAACGTCATGCCCGCGATCAGGACGTGCGCCAGCGCGGCGGGCTCGAGTGTGCGCAGGTGCGCCGAGAGTTCCTGCGCCAACGGCACACCGAGTCGGCGGGAATCGACGGCCGCCGATATGCCGTGCATGCGCGCGGCCCCGCTGTGGGCCAGGGCCTCGGTGAGCAGATCGGCCACCAGCAGCACCTCGACGCCGCGGGAGCGCAGCACCTCGGCGAACTGATCGTGTTCCTCCTGGGCCTTGGACACCCACGGCAGGCCGTCGAACATCAGCGCGTCGTTGTTGCGTGGGGTCAGGCGCTGCAGTTCCGGTCCGGGCCGGTGCAGGATGGCGGCGCGCAGCACGCCCACCTCCGAGTCGACGCCCAACACCACATCAGTCACATGAGAACCGTAGCCTCAAATCCACCTGAAGTAAGGTTTAGGTGTCATGGACATGCCCGAACTGACCCCAGGTGAGCTCGCTCAACGCAGCGGCGTCGCGGTCTCGGCGCTGCACTTCTACGAGCGCGAGGGCCTCATCGCGAGCCGGCGCACCTCGGGTAACCAGCGCCGCTACGCCCGGGAGACGCTGCGCCGCGTCGCGTTCATCCGGATGTCGCAGCGCCTGGGCATCCCGCTGGCCCGCATCCGGGAGGCGCTGGCGACACTGCCCACCGATCGGGTGCCCACCAGCAAGGACTGGGCACGACTCTCGGCGGGTTGGCGCCAGGACCTCGACGATCGGATCATGCATCTGCAACGCTTGCGCGACAACCTGACTGGCTGCATCGGCTGCGGCTGCCTGAGCCTCAAGACATGTCAGCTGACCAACCCGGGTGACGTCCTGGCCGAACGCGGACCGGGCGCCGCACGCCTCTGACACATCGAACGTGTGTGCGATACACTCGCGCGCATGGAGCTGGCGGTGCAAGGCTCGTTGTTCGAGCATGCCGAACGTCGCCCGCTGGGCAACGGCGCCTGGATCGAGCTGCGTTCGGGCTGGTTGACCGACGCCGATTCGCTGTTCGAAGAGTTGATGGACACCATCCCGTGGCGGGCCGAGCATCGCGAGATGTATGACCGCGTGGTCGACGTTCCCCGGCTGGTGAGCTTCCACAACCTGGTCGACGAGCCCGCCCCGCATCCGCGCCTCAAGCAGATCCGCCGCAGGCTCAACGACACGTACGGCCGCGAACTCGGCGAGCCGTTCACCACGGCCGGGCTGTGCCTGTACCGCGACGGCGACGACAGCGTGGCCTGGCACGGCGACACCATCGGCCGCAGCCGCACCCGCGACACCATGGTGGCCATCGTCAGCCTGGGCGCCACAAGGGTTTTCGCGTTACGCCCACGCGGCGGCGGGCACGCTCTGCGGCTGCAGCAGCAGCACGGCGACCTGCTGGTGATGGGTGGTTCGTGTCAGCGCACGTGGGAGCACTCGGTGCCGAAGACGAGCAGGCTGATCGGCCCGCGGATCAGCATCCAGTTCCGGCCGCACAATGTCCGCTAGCCCTATCCCCGGACCGCAGCCACGGCCGCCGAGAGCAATTCACGGGCACGTTCGGTGTTGACCTTGGCCACCGGCTTGTCCGGCAGCACCAGCGGGTTGGCCGTCACGATCACCATGTAGTTGTCGAAGCTGGCGACGTAGTTGTACAGCTCACCGGTGCGAGGCCGGCCCTGGATCACGGTCTGCACGATGCGATGCGTGCCGACGGTGCGCGCGTCGTCGATCGGCGGTGACTCGACCACGTCGACCTGCCCCCGCGCGCCCGCGCCGAGGAACTTCACCCGCTTGCACGCGTCACCGGGATCGGTCAGCGGGATGGGCTCGGAGGTCTCGACGGCCATCACGATGAACCGGTTGCCTTCGCCCTCGGCCGCGGTCGCGGCCATGTTCCCCTTCAGCCCGGCCGGGAACTGTTGCCCCTCGGCGACCTTCGCGCAGTCGGCGGGCTCGAACTTCACCCCGTCCGGCAACTTCTGCGGCGAGAGCAGTTTCGGGTCGATACCGGTGGGCGCCACCTCGCTGACCTTGAAATCGGGCCCGAACGACGACCGCAGCTGCGACACGTTGGCGATGTCGGCGTTGGGGTACGCCGGTCCGTCCGAACTGCAGCCGACGAGCGCCGTGGCAGACGCCAGCAGGCCCGAGGTGACGAGTGTCAGGGTGCGCATGGGGTTCGACATCGCGGGTAAATGTACCCGCCGCAACGGGTTCAACCCCGTAATGCCGACACGGTTTTCACCAGCAGCTCGGCCGCGAACGCGGTGTCGAGCGCGGCGCTCGGCGAGCCCGGATCGGTGATGACGGTGACCGTGCAGCGGTGGTTGTCCAGTTCGGCGGTGAATGTGTCGGCGTGCGCCTGGGTCTCGGTTCCGCCTTCGACGACGGTGACGACGTTGGCGCTCATGCCGGTGGTGCGGGCCCCTTCGATGGCCGGTGCGTCCAATCGCGTCACGGTCGCGGTCGAGTGCCCACCCGTCACGGTCCACTGCGCACACTCGGCGACGGTGTTCGCGACGCTGTTCCCGACGGTGGCGTACACGATGCCACCGGGACCCGACCCGGTCCAGCCCCGCACGCTCGCGAGGTCGACGGCGCCCACCGCGGCCGCGCCGCACTGCGGCGGTTCGGCGACCCAGCCCGCCGCGAAGCCCCACTGCGACACCGGGTCGGCGCGCCCGTCGACCCCGCCGAACTCGTATCCGGGCGGCAGGTCGTAGCGCACCCGGTCGATCCTGGCCGGGTTGACGGGCCCGACGACGCCGCCCGTCGTCGTCACCGACGACGCGCTGGGCGGGGCCTGCTCGCCGCAGGCCGCGATGACCGGTGCCACCGCGATACACATCGCGACGGCCGCCGCACACAGGCGCACGGCGCGTTGATACCACAGAGTTGCCGCCTGCAGTGAACTAGTCTGCGGGCCATGTGCACTCGGGTTCTGTGGAACAGCAACAAGTTGGCCGTGCTGAGCGGACGCAGCATGGACTGGCCGGAGTCGACGGAGCCGCTGATCGTGGCTTTTGCCAGCGGCCGCGACCGTGACGGCGGCCTGCTGGCGGGCCATCCGGTGGTCGCGCAGAATCCGCTGCGCTGGACCAGCCGCCACGCCAGCCTCGTCACCACGGTGTATGGGCTCGGCACCGTCGACGGCATCAACGCCGCGGGCCTCGGCGTCCACGCGCTCTACCTCAGGTCGACCGACGTGGGGCCACGCAATCCCGACCTCCCCGGCCTGCACACCGGCTTGTGGGCGCAGTACCTGCTGGACCAGGCCGCCACGGTCGAAGAGGCGCTCGAGCTCATGCAGGACGTCCAGTTGGTCATGGTCGGCGCCCGCGGCCGCGAGGCCACGCTGCACCTGGCGATCGAGGACAGCGCGGGCGACTCGGCGATCCTCGAGCTCGAGGCGGGCAAGCTCGTGGTGCACCACGGCAGGCAGTACACGCTGATGACCAACGACCCCACCTACGACGAACAACTCGCACTGCTGGCCGAACAGGACTTCTCCCACCCCAGCCGTGAACTGCCGCTGCCCGGCAACGTCAACCCCGTCGACCGGTTCCAGCGGGCCGCGTATTACGCCGCGCTGCTGCCCGAGCCCGCCAACATCCGGCAGGGCGTGGCGAGTGTCATGGCCGTGATGCGCAACGTGTCGGTGCCGTTCGGCGCGCCGTACGGCGAATTCGGGGTCTACAACACCGAATACCGCACGGTGTCCGACCTGACGCACAGGCTGTACTTCTTCGAGCTCAGCACCAGCCCGAGCACCATCTGGGTCGAGTTCGACCGCCTCGAACTGCCCGCGGCGGGCCGAGCCGTCGCGGTCGATCCCTATGACGAGTCCCTCGCCGGAAACGTCACGGACCGCTTCGCGCCGCGCGATCTCGCGTTCTGATCACGAGCACCCGAATCACTGTGCTCAGCGAATGCGGCGGGCGCCTCATCGTCGACGCCGCCCGTCGGCCGTCGCCCGGGGGACGATGCCGAGAACCCGACGCGGGAGGCAATTGCCGACGTCGCCTGCGAAAGTCACGGGCACGCGGTCGCCACAAGATCGTGTGGTTTTGGCAAAGAAAATCTCCTTGCCGACGTATCATCTGCGTACGCCGCTTGCAGGTGTGCCCGTTTCGGACCGATCGGAGAATCCGCCATGACCACATCTTTGCGAGCGGGTGGAGTTTTCCTGGCCGCCTGTGCACTCGCGTTCGCGCTGGCCGGGTGCGGATCCGACGTGACAGCCGGTGAGGCCACCACGGCCGCGGGCACCGACACATCCGAGACCAGCACCGCCGCGGAGAGCACCGACACAGCTGCCCCCGGGCCCAAGGAGGACGGCGCGTCCGGATCCCACTACACGATCGTCGACTACATCCGCGACAACGAAATCATGGAAACGCCCGTGCACCGCGGCGATCCGGGTACGCCGGTGCTGGACATACCGATACCCGCGGGGTGGGCGGACATGGGGCCGGACACCCCGGAGTGGGCGTGGTCGGCGATGATCTCGACCGATCCGGCGTTCGCCGAGGACCCGCCCACGATCGTCGCGCTGATGTCACGACTCACCGGCGACGTGGACCCCGCCAAGATCATCGAGTACGCACCCAACGAGATCAAGAACCTGCCGGGCTATGACGGTCAGGGCAGCGAAGGGTCAGCGGACACGCTCGGCGGTTTCGACGCCTACCAGATCGGTGGCGTGTACGTCCGCGACGGCCAACGGCGGTTGATCGCCCAGAAGACCGTGGTGATCCCCGGCAGCGACGGCCTCTATGTACTGCAGCTCAACGCCGACGGCACCGAGGACCAGATCGGCCCGATGCTCGACGCCACGTCGACGATCGACGAAAAGACGGTCATCACACCCTGATTCGCCTCACGCCCGGGCGAACGCGGACGCCTCGGCGACCTGCTCGGCGGTGGGACGCACGCCGGTGTACCGCTCGAACTGCTCGGCGGCCTGCAGCGCGATCACCTCGGCGCCGGTGATCACCGGCTTGCCCGCGGCGCGGGCCGCCTCGATCAGCGGCGTCTCGGCGGGCATGGCGACGACGTCGAACACCACGGCCGCCGCGTCGATGGTCGGCGGTTCGAAGGCGCTGCGGTGCGCGTCGGGTCCGCCCGCCATCCCGATCGGTGTGACGTTGACCAGCACCGGCGCGGTGCGGTCGCCGACCTCGGGTGCATAGTCGTAGCCGAGCCGCGACGCCAGCGCGGCGCCGGTGTCGCGGTTGCGCGCGACGATGGTCCCGCGACGAAACCCGCTGTCGCGGAACGCCGCTCCCACGGCGTTGGCCATGCCGCCGCTGCCCCGGATCAGCACCGGGCGGTCCCGGGCCAGCCCGTGGTCCTCGATGAGCGCCTGCACCGCGATGTAGTCGGTGTTCGACGCGACCAGGCGCCCGTCCTCGTTGACGATCGTGTTCACCGCGTCGATGGCCCGCGCCGACGGTTCGATCTCGTCGACCAGCGCCATCACGTCCTGTTTGAACGGCATCGACACCGAACACCCGCGGATGCCCAGCGCCCGCACGCCGCCGATCGCCGCCGCGATGTCGGTGGTGGTGAACGCCTTGTAGAGGAAGTCGAGCCCGAGTTTGTCGTAGAGGTAGTTGTGGAAGCGGGTGCCGTGGTTGCTGGGCCGCGCGGCCAGCGATATGCACACCTTGGTGTCCTTGTTCAGGGCCGGCCGCCTGCCGTGGGCGGAGGCATTCACTGGCCCACCGCCCGGATGACCTTGCGGGTGGCGTCGCGGATCGCGTCGATCAGCTCGGGCTCGAACGGCACCGTGTCGACCGGCGGCACGTCCACTTCCGTCAACACCACGCCCAGATCTTCCCGCTCCCACACCGCTCCGAGCCGATCCATGATCTTGCGCATCGCCATGTTGTCGGTGAGGACTCTGGCGTTGAAGCGTTGTACACCAAGGTCATTGGCGGAGACGATCAACGCCCCCATGAGAAAGCTGCCGATGCCCCGGCCCTGGTAGTCATCGCCCACGGTGAACGCGACCTCGGCCGTCTCGGCGTCGTGTCCCTCGCGCACGAACCGGGCGTCGGCGATCACCGGCCCGAGTGCGCCCTCGGTCATCACCCAGACGAAGTGGTCGGCGTAGTCGACCTCGAACAGGTACTCGAGCAGGGCCCGCGTCGGTTTCCGCACGGACTGGAACCGTCGGTACAACGTTTCGCTGGAGAATTCGACGGGGCCGTTGAGCGTGCGTTCGACGTCACCGGGCAGCACCGGCCGCAGGTAGAACCACTCCCCGGTGCGCACCTGCACCGGGATGGGCGTGATGAACGCCGCCAGGCGCTGACGCGCGATCCGCACCAACCGGTCGAACATGCCGGGCAGATGCAGGATCGTGTCGAACGCGTCGCAGTCCCCGATCCAGCCGATCACCGGTTCGGTCGCCACCACGGTCGCCGTGCGCGGGGCGTCGCGCAGCAGCGCGATCTCGCCGACGATGAGGCCGGGCTCGATGTCCAGGACGATCGGCGGGCCGTCGGCGACGGCATGACTGACCTGGACGCGTCCGGACTCGATGAGCATGAACGTCACCGCGGGCTCACCCTGGCGGATCAGCACCTGGCCGGGTTCGGCTTGCAGCGGACGCAACTGCGTGGCCAGCGTTTCCAGTGCGGACGGTCGACAACCTGTGAAGAATTCCAGGGCCGCCAGATCGGCGGCGCGAACCTCGGTCAGTTCGGCCACGTCCCCAGGCTACGACGCGGCCACTGCCACGACCGGAGCTTGGCGAATCCATCTGCGTCACATCCGCCACGACGCGGCCCGAGTGGGGCGACATTCCGGCGGGCAAAGGCGCCGGGGTGCGTCGCGAACGGACGACAGCTACCGCCGAACTTTCTGGACCGCAATTGCGCCGCGAACACGACCGGACGCCATCCGAGCGCGGTTCGACGGGCCCCGTACCGGGTCAGCTCTCGAACATGATCTCGTCGAGTTCGAGGGCCTTCATCTCGAGTCTCTGGCCCAGATAGATGTCGGCCTGCACCAGCCGCTCGGCGTGCCAGCGAATGTCTTCGGCATGCTCACGCGAGGCGGTGAAACGCTTCGCCATCGTCGCCACATCAATTCGCCGGGTGTCGCGCACGGACAGGTCTTCGCCGACCTGAAAGCCGTCGGCCTCCGCCAGTGCGATCGCCTCGAGAACCTGATTCACCGACCGCCGGATGTCGCGGCTGCCGTCCTCGGCGATGTTGGCGGCCTCGCGCTGGATGTCACCCTGCCGCCGGACGAGCGCCGCGTCGACGGTCACGCGATCGAGCGCAGCCTCGCCGGCGCTGCCGGAC